>FQWG01000014.1 GCA_900129595.1 Flavobacterium frigidimaris
TTTTTTCCTTCCCTTAAAATCAAAACATTAAAAGCCAAAATGGGCAACAAATAAAAAGCCGTCTCAATTTTTGTTTTGAGACGGCTCCTTTTTTTGTGGTTCGAAAATTATTATCTAAATTTTTATTTTTTTGCCAGATCACTATTTACGGTACATTTTCGGTTCGAACTCCGTCAAGTTGCTTTAGAATTGCCACAAGAACATTATTGTTTGCATATTGATTATAAAGTTATTAAGTTCACTTTGTCAAATAATAGTTTTTGCAAGATTGATTTGACATGAAAATTGACTCTATTTCACAATAAAAAATAAATGCAAAAAAAATATTCTACAAACTTAACATATCACTATAATTCCTATTTTGGAATTGTTGGAAAAAAAATGAAATGGGAAGTAGGTCCTATATGGAAAAACCATCTTGAGTTTTTCGTTTTAGAATTTGCTCCAAATAATGTTCACAACATGTGGACATATTGTACCGTTGGAATGTCAGCTGATTTAATAGATGATAACTTAATTGAGTTAGTCATTTATTCTCCGAGACAAGATAGTTCTTTGGTTGAATTATTGTATGTTCATGCTTCTCATCATAGACTGACACCTTTTAATATTCACCATACTTCAAATATTGGAAGACCTTGGCTTAAAAATTCTATCTGTGACCATGCATTTATTTCATTACCTTATCTTGACGGGGAGAATCTAGAAATTTTTCAATTTGATGAAAAAGTAATTCATTGCTATTGGCTTATCCCTATTACAGAAAAAGAACGAGATTACAAAATAGAGTATGGCTGTGAGGCATTGGAAGAATTGTTTGAGGAAAAAGAATTGGATTACTTAAATCCTTTGAGAAATTCCTTAGTTTAAACAATTGTAATTAAAAATTTTAAATAAAAACAAAATTATGCTATTTCGACTATTTAAAAGTTTAGATGAAAAAGTTAAAGAAGATAAAGAAAACTTGATTTCTAAGTTAAAGTCTTCTGATGCAAAGACTCTAATTATTGAAATGGGAAGCAAAAATTTTATTTCAAATAATATCATTAAAAAGCAGAAACGAGACCAATCTTTTGGAAGTGAAGATTATTCTAGTTGGTATGCTTATAGAATTTCTGATGAATTAAGTGATATAAACTTAAGACCCGAACTTATAGAATTACTTAAAGACAAAGATTTTTTTCAATATAAACAATACGTTTTAAGATGTTTAAGCAGCTTATGCGTAAACTGTAAAGATTATGAACTTTTTGACTTTTTGATTTCAGAACTCAAAAAAACTGACAAAGAAGAAGTAATTACAACCGTTTTAAGCAGACTTAATGAATTAAGAAAACCAGCCACGCTTAATATTGATTATCTTAAACAATTACTATTAACGGGAACTTATCAGAATAGGATTGATGCACTGAATGCCTTAAAAAACTCAGAGCATAAAGATTTAGAAGAGATTTTAATATTAAAACTGAAGACTAGTGATCAGCATACTAAATGTATGATTTGTGCAACCCTTAGATCTACTGGAACAATAAAATCATTAGAAACGTTGAAGGCAGAATTTAAAAGAACAAGAAGCAATGATTTAAAATATTTCATTCAAAGTGCAATAGATGAAATAAATGAGCGAGAAAATAGCAAGTGCTAAATATTTAAATTTCCACGAGCATCTTTAAATCTTCTAACAAATGGTTCGAATTCTGCCCCGCCAAGGTCGGTATTAAGGTAAAATTAAGTTGACCGTGATGGGGTTCGAACCTTAATACTTTTCGCAATAATTAATGTTTTTTGACCTACACCAAAGAGTCCATTATTCTTTTAATATCTTAATTAATTTTGTTACAAAGTTAGGGAATCGCTCGCGGGCGCTAACAAAAAATTCCCCCATAAATGCAGGAAAAAATTCCTGCTTTATTGCGTTGCTTTTTGCGCTTGCTAAGCGATTCCTGGTGGATGTTCCATAATTAATTTAAAATATAGAAATTATGGAAACTTTAAATCAAAACTGGCAGACTGTATCTGAAATTGAACTGATCTACAAAACAAAAGTAAAAAACTCAGAAAGACCACAAATCAAATCTTCAAAAGATGCGTATAAACTAGTCCTATCAGCTTGGGATTATAATAAAATAGAATTCTTCGAGCAGTTCAAAGTATTACTTCTGAATCAAGCTCACAAGGCACTTGGAATTTATGAAATCTCTTCTGGAGGAATTGCAGGAACTGTTGTAGATCTTAGATTAATATTCTCAGCAGCTCTTAAGGCAAATGCTACATCTTTGATGATGATTCACAACCATCCTTCAGGAAACCTCACAGCCTCTGAAGCAGATAAACACATAACTCGAAAAGTAAAAGAAGCTGGAAGACTTCTTGATATTACATTATTAGATTCATTAATTATAACTACCGAATCTTACTACTCCTTTGCTGATGAAGGCGCTTTATAAGCGCCTTTATAACTTTTGTTATCTTTAAAAAATTCCAAAAAAGTTAAAGATTTTTCAATATCTATTTAAGATGCAAGTGAAATAATCATATAATAATCTTCAATAAAGTGGTTAGATGTTTGAATGCTTCCCGCTCCTAAAAAAAAGATAAAACCCTAGAAATCAATACTCATAAGACTTAACATGGTTCGAGAAAATTTACTTCGCTATCGCAAAATAAAAAATAACCCGTGTTTAAAAGGGAAAGTGGTTCAAGTCTTATCAGGTTAAAATTTAAAAAGTTACTCCTTATTGCATTTTATTCAAATCCAAAAGTAAATCTTCAAAACAGCAGTAAAAATCATTAAACTTTTACTGAAACAAATCGTTCTTCGATTTAATCTTTTAAGGTGTGTTCTAAGTGTCAGATTCTTCCTTTCAATATGATTTGTTCCAAAACGCTTGATAGAATGCATTTCATCATCAAGCAGATATCGATAATTTTTCAGTCTGTCGG
Source organism: Flavobacterium frigidimaris (assembly GCA_900129595.1). Taxonomy (GTDB): domain Bacteria; phylum Bacteroidota; class Bacteroidia; order Flavobacteriales; family Flavobacteriaceae; genus Flavobacterium; species Flavobacterium frigidimaris. The sequence goes on from FQWG01000014.1 coordinate 2,944, forward strand.
TAAATATCTTTTTAGCTTCGGATAGTTTTAAAGTTTCCATAACTCGGCTTAGAGTTTTGTTGGTTCGTTTGCCAACATTAAAACTCACAACTGTTTTAGAATTCTTTTCCAATGCATAAACCAGCCAGATGTAATTTTTCTTGTGCCTGATGTAAGTACACAGCTCATCAACTTCATAGATTTTCCCTCTGCTTATAATGGCCTCGAAAAGTACTCTCTGATTAAAAAAAAACATGATCTTACAAATCATTATATAGAAAAAAAACAGATCTTAAGTTAGCTTATTTATCATTTGATATATATAAAGAAAGCAACTCTTTCAATTTGCTTTTATCATTCAATTAATGAAACGAATATACTTTACCAACCATTATTCTCAGTCGAATTCGTATTTCCTTCTTTTATAGATTTTTCAATTGATTCTATTGATTTATAGGCCATTTTTGTGCTCTTATAAAGTGCTTTTGTATAGATGGTGCTTTGCCAACCTTTTGGATTTATTGGATAGCTATCAAAAACTTTTAATGTGGAATACGATGGTGCGGTATTACCTCCCATCGTTTTTGTTTTATATTCTGTCAGAGTAATAAAAACTCTTACTTTATTATCTTTAATATCAACTCTAATAACATGCCATAAATCAATTTCTGTTGTGACAATACTATATCCAACATGTACATTATCATAAATTCCTTTACCTATAATTAATCCATTTTCTTTTTCTTGAACTTGAATTACAGATTCTCCGTTTCCATAATTATAAGTAAAGTATGCCAAGACTCTTGGATAAATTTCTTCTTTTTTTAAACCATCAATTTCGATAATCTTTGTTATGGTAACATTATTATTATCATCAACATTATATTTGCCATCCATTTCAGCTAACATCTCTTTTTTGCTTTGAGCAAACACAAATGCATTACATATTAAAAAAACACATAGTAATAATCTTTTCATATTTGAGTAAATTAAATTAATTCAAACTCAAATGTAAAGCATTGAAATTCCATAATATTATGGTTTTCCGTAATTGAATAAACTAAAGTAGATTACTATAGAATTACTTCCTTTAAGCTGAACATTTATTATTGGTATGATAAAGTACTTTTAAAAAAGTTCAGAAAAATATATTAGAAATCCATGATCTTCATAATAATTTTTCTATTTTTTTGACTTTGTTGCTAAAACGCCTACTAAATATTTTGTTATGATTTACAACACAATTATACGTTTACCTTGTTACAATCTGTACTTCAGATTCCACCTCACGATGGACACCCTTGCATTTACCTAACACTTTCTACTGTAAAAGTGTGTTTTGGATTTACACCCTAGAGTTATTGCCCATACCAGGCGCCCCAAACGGAAGAGACAACCTATTAGGTTGCCTCTCTACTATTGAAAATTTATATTCTTTTCCAATTACTTATATTTACATTGCAAAACATTTAATCTAAAACATTATCTGTATACATTACCATCACGTTAAACAAACTTCTCCCACACCTTAAATAAATTATATAGGCAATCAACATTATTACTCTCTTTGTCTACTAATTTATTTCCAAGAATATAAAGTAGCCAAACTGGATTGAGTTCCATTTTTTTTAATTTAATGATAATATGGCCATGATTGACATCTTTTTTATTTTTAGAAAAAGATTGTTCCCATTTAAGCCCTGCATTTTCTTTTATAAATGTTTCTCCAAAATATATTGCTGTATCAACCAATATCGAACGTGATTTTATAGTTAAAACCCAATCCTTAATAGTAATATAATCTGGTACCATTGCTTTTTTTTCATTGTACTGATCCTTTGAAAGCTTTTCAGTTTCAATCGTTCTTGTCAACCATTTTCCTAAATCTTTTAACGAATTTAATTTAAAATTTGCTTCCCATTTTTCAAATTCAGGGGTTGATTTGACACTATCAATTAAAGACTTAATTCTCGAATTCTTATTCTCTATAAACCATAGACCATACTCTTTTAATTCTTCTTTTGTTTTAGAACTAAAATTATAATCGATCGGTAAATTATTAATTATTGTATACATTTTTTTAATGATTAATTACTGTTATCCCATTGCTCTCAAGTGCGTTTATTAATTATTTGGATCCCCCTTGTAAACCTGTTTATTAACGATTAATTTAAATACATATTTCATCCCTTTGTACTCCGTTAAAGACGTGGCCATTGCAATTTTAGTTTCTATTTTAATTTATAGCACAACAAAATTTTACTCTTTGTTGTAAAAAGAATGCACTTATTTCCTTTTACTTTAAAAATACATTCATTAATAATAACAGTAATTTTGTTTTTATCTTTTTATTATTGTGAATTTCCATATTAGCTAATAATTAATACAATTCCCTTATACCCAGACTACTGAAAAATGCAAGATAAATCAATGAAATTCTAATGTTTTAAAGTAGCTGCAGCCTTGACAAACATTAGCATTTTGCTTACTTTTGCCCCATGAGTCATGAAGAAATTAAACGATACTTTGAAAGCACACCTCCACCCGAGGTAGTACAATGGAAACCCTGGGCCAAAATTAGTGATTCAAAGCTTTTTTTAAACAGCTGCTACATTGGCATTCACAATTTTAATGGTCCCCTTGAGATGTGTCCGGCATGGTGGCATCTAAAGGATTTTTACCAGCACGTCAAACGTAACCTACCCAACACCACTGAGCCACAACCTGAATAAAATGACATTGATATAAATGATAAAAAAGCCCATTAGAGAACATCTTTAATGGGCTTGTAAGTTATAGGCTTGTAATGACAGATATATGAGTTTTTAAAGCTCAACATACTGTTTATATGGGATTGTATGATAAAATAACGTACAAAACAATGCAATTATTATCCCAACTGATCTCTTAGCTTGCAGGATTTTCCATTTGGCTGATGATCTTGTTGACTTCACTTTCAGTTGATTTGAGTTTGGTCTGGCAAAAAGCAATAAGCTCAGAGGCTCTTTTTACTTTTATAGCCAGTACATCAACCGAAATGGTTTCATTCTCTATTTCCTTTGCAATTGCTGCAAGCTCAGCATATGCCGCTTCATAGGTTAGTGTCTCTTTCATTGTATATTGTTTTTTCCTTGACGGTAGTTTTAAAAATTGTATCACAGAGTATCACATCCATAGTGTCTCCCACCTTTATAATATCAGCATTACTGGTGATGGTATCGTTTACTCTGACAATAGCGTATCCTTTTTTAAGAATATTCTCCGGAGACATCATCTTTATACTAGAACTATAGTGTCCCAGATAGTTTTTCTGATTGCGAAGATACTGATTGGTAAATGTTTTTAAATTACTAATCGTATTTTCAATATCACTTATCCTGTTGTAGAGAATAATCCTGGGTTTACCTGCAATCTGATGCGAGATATTTACCAGTTGTCGGTGCTCTTGGTAGAGGATTGATTTGGAGCTGTTAATCGTGTTTTGGTTAATGAATGTTAAGGAGTCTTTATGTGCCGAGATGAGCTCTCTGGCACTATTGGAAATAGTACTCTTCATACTTGAAAGGCTTTGGTAATTCAAAAGAAAAAGCTGTTGGGATTTAATCACAATATTTTTTTGCAGCCAGAGGATACTTTGCTCAAAACTACGGTTATGGGCAATAATAAACTCAGCAGCTTTAGTGGGTGTCTTGGTCTGGGTATGGGCCATGAGATCTGTTATACTCACATTTTTTTGATGTCCGATGCCGGTGATCACAGGAATTGGAAATTTTGCCACAGCGCGCCCAATGTTATAATTGTCAAAGATCAGGAAATCAGACTGCGCCCCTCCGCCCCTTGTAATTACAACAGCGTCATACTGAATACCGGTATTGTAAACTTCAATGAGTTTACTAAGGAAAAGCTTCGCATTATTGTCTCCCTGAACAATGGTTGGGTAATCATCTATTTCAAAGACATAGCCAAAATCATTATTCTCAAGGGTATGCCTGAAATCCTCATGGCCTGCGGAATTACTCCCTGAAAGCACCGCTACTTTTTGAATGACTGCACTTAGCTTTATCTGGTTGTTTGTAGTGATGTACTGCTCCCCTTCTTTTGTAATAAAAGAGTTCTCTTCCACAAGCCTTTTAAGGGTAGCATTGCGTTGTTGCTCCAGGATGCCCAGGGTGAAATTGGTATCAATATCCAGGACATTCAGGGACAGACCAAACAAAGGATGATAATCCACACTGACAAGGACCAGTACGTTGATATTGTTGGTAAAACTCTGTCCTGTATTTTTTTCAAAATCAGAAAGATGCATCGATCCTGTTCCCCAAGCTTTCCCAATAATTTTTGCAACAATACTGTTAGATGTAGTTGCTTTCTCCACCAGTTCAAAATAATGAATCTTCTTATCGGCCTTATAGGAATGATTGGTAATATCGGCTATAACCCAAAAGGTCTGTCCCTTAAACCGATCGGTTAGGGCATCACTGATTTTGCTGTTAAGCTCCGAGAGTTTGATATGTTTTTCTGATTCCATAAAAAGCAGTGAGCTTTGAGTGTTGCTTGTTGAACTGATTCTAAAAAATATAGAAATGCAATAATTGTATTGTAAAATGACATTTCAAAAGTCAAAGATAAAGCCATTCGCTACTATTGCCTGGTTCCCTTACACTACATTCTTATTTGAAAACTCTAATCTCAAACACATTTACATGCCAAAATTACTAAAAATGACACTACATACAAGTTTTTCCCGTTTCATAGCAAACCTGCTTTTTCTAGAAGATGCAATATAACTATTTTCCTTTTTATTACCATGCTCCAATGCGACCTGATCATTGGTGCTCTTTAAATCTTTGGCCTTTTCTTTCAATTACAAATTGCTCTAAATCGCTCATTCTATTTACTGCTTTATCCCAATTCTTGAGGATTTTTATAATATTTTCTTTGACGATTTTAATTATTTTTAATGTGTGAAACAATCCGGATTTTAAAGCGGTTTATAAATGTCAGAAGTGAGAATTTTGAAAATGTTAGATATTATAAAAAAATCTATCCCTTTTTATATTCTCATTCATGATTTCTAAAAATGGTTGTGTCTCTTTAATACAGAGTACTGTTGTCTTGAATTGAACAACTAATTGCACTTGAAAAGGATTTAAAGAACCACTGTCATATTTAAGGCCTTGCTGTTTTTGAAATTCCAAACCAATGTCCAAAATAAAACTAACGCTCACTAAATAAGCAAGTTAATACATGCGAATATTATAAGAAACTGTATTTTTTTTATAATTTAAATCCATTTTCTTGACTTAAATTTAACTTCCCTTTAAAAATAGCAATCATGGAAAATTCAAACAATCATCTGAATTATAGACTAAAAAAATGTCCTTATCATGTCTCGGTATATGGAGAGGCTAATTGTGAGCTCATTTATAGAACCTTTTATAAAGGGGACTGGGGAGATTGGGACGAGCCTGCAGAGAAACAAGAAGATTTAAATAGCCTCGTTAGTAAAAAGACTACTGGTCCTGGAATAGAAAACCCAGTAGTTAAATTATAATTTATGGGAGTAAAATTACTTCGGAATTAAGTTGTCTTTTGAACTTTTTTCTCATGCTCTTATACTTTGAACGGCATTATTAAATTTATAAAAACTACTACAAATCTTAAACAATTAAAGACAGTAACATTTAGAAGATTTATCCTATATTTGTTTTACAGCATTTAATTTCAAAAAAACTATAAAAAAACCAAATTCCTAAGCCTGTGAAAAAAATATACTTGCTCTCTTTATTTCTAATCATCTTCACTTCTTGTTCAAGGGATAATGATACTATCCCAGAAGATACATCAGGTGATATCCAAGGCACCTGGCAGCTAAAAGCATTCTATATTTCGGGTGTAAGACAGCCTTTAAGTACCTGCCGTCTGAATGAAAGCATTGCCTTTGAGCAAAACTCCATTATTATTGTAAAGACTCAAGAGACCAGTAACGCACCGTGCAATATCAGTACCGAGAATGGCACTTTTTCACGAGCGGCCAATACCTTATCGATAACATTTCCCAATGAGAACAGCACAGTTAAAATCAAGGAGCTTACTAAAGTTAAATTAGTTATCATCCCAGAGAATAACCAAGAGACACTGCAATATGAGAAAGCGCAGTAAGCTATATTAAATAAGCCCGATTAAAATCGGGCTTATTATTGAAAATTTCAATTAGATTCTTTTTACTAAATCCTTACTAGGACTTTTTCAGGTAAAGAAACTTCAGTATTACTAGAATCAAACCAGATCAAATCTATCCAGATTCATTATTTTATTCCATACCCCAACAAAGTCATTTACGAATTTCTCCTTTGCATCACCACTGGCATATACCTCTGCTATAGACCTTAATTCAGAATTAGATCCAAAGACAAGATCGGCGCGTGTTGCCAGCCATTTGGGCTGACCTGTTTTACGGTCATTTCCTGTATAAAGCTCCTGATCCTCTGAAACTGCTTTCCACTGAGTATTCATATCAAGAAGATTCACAAAAAAGTCATTGCTTAACTGACCAGGGCGATGTGTGAAGACGCCATTTTTACTACCATCGGCATTAATATCAAGTACACGAAGCCCTCCTAGAAGCACCGTTAACTCGGGAGCTGTCAGGGTTAATAAATTGGCTTTATCAATTAGAAGTTCTTCAGTTGATACAGCGGACTTTGTTTTTCGGTAATTCCTAAAACCATCTGCTTTAGGTTCCAGATACTCAAATGATTCAATATCTGTTTGCTCTGCAGAAGCATCCGTACGACCTGGTGTGAATGGTACCTTGATACCTGATCCCCCTTGCAATGCCGCTTTCTCAATACCTGCTGCTCCCGCTAAAACTATAAGGTCGGCCAATGAAACTTTTTTTCCACCAATTTGAGACGCATTAAATTCTCTCTGGATATTCTCCAGTTTCTCGATAACCACTTTAAGCTCAGAAGGCTTGTTTACATCCCAGTTTTTTTGCGGAGATAATCTTATTCGCGCACCATTGGCGCCGCCTCTCTTATCTGACCCTCTAAAAGTAGAGGCCGAAGCCCATGCTGTTGCTACTAATTGAGATACACTTAATCCTGTATTTACTATTTTTTCCTTTAATTGACTTATGTCATTCTCCTCTATTAATTGATGATCAAGGGCCGGAATAGGATCTTGCCATAATAATTCTTCCTTAGGAACATCAGGTCCTAAATAACGCGAGCGAGGACCCATATCACGATGTGTTAGTTTAAACCACGCGCGCGCGAAGACCTCAGCAAACTCATCTGGATTTTCAAAAAAACGACGTGATATTTTCTCATACTCAGGATCAAGTCTTAATGATAAGTCAGTGGTAAGCATTGTTGGAAGATGTTTCTTACTATTATCAAAAGCATCAGGAATGATTGCCTGGGCATTTTTAGCAACCCACTGATGAGCGCCTGCCGGGCTTTTGGAGAGTTCCCATTCAAAGCCAAATAAGTTTTCAAAGAAATTATTACTCCACTGGGTAGGTGTTGTAGTCCAGGTAACTTCCAGACCACTTGTAATGGCATCAGGACCTTTGCCAGAACCAAAGCTGTTTTTCCAGCCCAATCCCTGTAGCTCTAGACCAGCCGCTTCGGGTTCCTTACCTACGTTATCCGAAGGAGCTGCACCGTGGGTTTTCCCAAAGGTATGTCCCCCAGCTATTAAGGCTACGGTTTCCTCATCGTTCATGGCCATTCGTCCAAATGTATCTCTAATATCTTTTGCTGCCGCAATTGGGTCAGGATTCCCATCAGGCCCTTCAGGGTTCACATATATAAGTCCCATCTGAACAGCTGCCAGGGGTTTTTCCAAATTTCTGCTATGAATATCACCATCAGCGTCATCATCTGAGGATACAACTCCATGATCTTTGGGTACGCCCTCAGAACCTTTATTATAGCGCTCATCCCCGCCTAGCCATGTGGTTTCCGAACCCCAGTAAACTGATTCATCTGGTTCCCAAACATCAGCGCGTCCTCCTGCAAAACCAAATGTTTTAAATCCCATCGATTCCAGGGCAATGTTCCCCGTTAGAATCATTAGATCTGCCCAGGAAATTTTTTGTCCGTATTTTTGTTTTATCGGCCAGAGTAATCTTCTTGCCTTATCCAGACTCACATTATCGGGCCAGCTATTAAGAGGGGCGAAACGTTGTTGACCAGCGCCTGCACCACCACGCCCGTCATGTACCCGGTAGGTTCCCGCGCTATGCCATGCCATACGGATAAAAAGACCTCCATAATGACCGAAATCTGCCGGCCACCATTCTTGCGAATCCGTCATAAGGGTATGTAAATCTTTTTTTACCGCTTCAAGATCAAGACTTTTAAAAGCCTGAGCATAATCAAAATTCTTGTCTAAAGGATTTGATAGTACTGAGTTTTGTCTAAGGATATTTAATTTTAGCTGCTGGGGCCACCAGTCACGATTTTTTGTACCGGTTGCCGCTTCCTTATCCATGCTCCCATTATGAAATGGGCACTTGCTAATGTCATTAGATTGATTCTCCATAGTTTGAACTTTTATTTTTATACTAAATTACAAAGTAAATCAAGAGAATGCTCGCCATTGAATCATAAATAATTCTTATTTTATAGATAAAATCTATTATAGAGCATGAGTTATATAAACTTTTTGTGTGCAGAGAAGATAATGACAGCTTATTGATTCTAAGAAGTGAGAACTCCTATGAAGGAAAAAAACAAAATAGATATGATACTTGTGTCAGTAAAAGATATAATAATTTTGTAATATGAAATTATTTTTATATAAAATCTTGAAATGAATTTTCTCTATATTTACCTAGTTATTAAAAGAGTAAGACTTTTTATTAAAGATGTAGGATCTTTAAATTGTATCTTTTTAAGTAGAAATACTTAAAAACACAAATTGTGTACCTTCCTTGTCCCGCTTGTTTGATTCGTTGCTGATATTTAACAAAAAAAGGCTTGGGAGGTACATCTTTTTAAAAACAGCACAAGTATCTCGATTATGCTTTTAAAAGTTGTTAAATACCATTAAAAGACAGCTTATTTTTATTCGAATCTTAGGTTTTTGCTGCTGCTTTATTTAACTTAGCAATCCGGAAAAAGCCTGAAAGAAAACTCATTTAAGCACCAATTAAACAGGCGTAAAGATCTTTTAAGAATTGGTTTACTGAAAAAAACCAAATTGGAAATCCCCATACATGCATATAATAAAAAAAAGTAAAGCTGAGCAACCAAATTTTACTCAGGCAATTCGTTTTTGGTTTCTACTAGGTTGGATAAGTTTTGGTGGTACAACAGGTCATGTTACTATTATGCATGATTTTCTTGTTGAAAAAAAGAAATGGGTGAGTAACGCCAAGTTTTTTAGCGCGCTTAATGCCTGCATGATTCTGCCGGGACCAGAAGCCCATCAGTTAGCCATTTATCTTGGATGGAAACTACATGGAATTAAAGGGGGGATAATATCAGGTATATTTTTTATTTTGCCTTCTATACTAATTATATGGTCTTTAAGTATTCTTTATGCTCTTTATGGAAATACTCCTTTGCTTATATCGGTTTTTGATGGTCTAAAGCCTGCAGTATTGGCCATTATTATATACGCTACTTGGAGAGTAAGTCAAAAATCACTTATTAGTTTTTTACATTACTTTATTGCATTTGCCTCTTTCATTTCTTCCTATTTCCTGCATATCCCAACGCCATGGATAATAATAGGGGTTATCTTTTTTTCAATTGTAATTCGCATTGCTGCCCCTGAGTTTATACTGATCAAAAAAGCAAAAAGTGCAATTGATAGCCATGAAGATATGTACTATGTTAATATCGATCAAGGCGCAAATAAAACATCTTTTAAAACAATAACAAAACAACTTATTGTTTTTCTTATTCTTTGGTTTGTTCCCTTTTTAAGCATAACGTTTCTACTGGTAGATACATTATTTTGGCAAAAACTTTCATTGCTTTTTACTCAATCTGCCTTCTTGACAATTGGAGGGTCTTACACTGTGATTCCCTATGTAGCCAATTTAGTTACAAATAAATTGGCATGGCTTTCCAAGACTCAAATGATAGATGGTTTTGCTTTAGCCGAAACCACACCGGGTCCTCTGGTTATTGTATTGTCTTATGTAGGTTTTATGGCCGGATTGAATCACTTTAATGGCTCTTTACTGATGGGAACCATAGGGCTTTTAACAGCAAGTTATTTTACATTTCTACCTAATTTTATCATGATTTTTATGGGCGCTCCACTGATTGAAAAATCTCAAAAAAATCCAACCATTCAAGCCGTTTTATCATTAATTACTGCTGCTGTTGTGGGGGTGATTGTAAATCTTGCCTTTTATCTTGGAGAAAGTATCTTATTTTCTGGTAAAGTGATCTCTTCACTAAGCTTTAACCCAATGGCATTAGGATGGGTTTTATTCTCTCTTGTTTTACTTATTAAGTATAAAGTAAATATGATATCCCTTATTTTGATCAGTTTAGGATATGGTGCGATGCGTTATATTTTGATGTTTTGATTAAGAGGATTTCTATTGATTTGCATGATACTTGTATTGCTATTACACCTTAAAAATCAATTTAAAATTATTGTCACGTGTGAAAAATTCATCCTGTTTTTCCTTCTCTGCATAAGACTAACTCCATTTTGTTTTTCAATAGTAAAAAATCTTTGGCGAAATACAATTCCAGGCAATCCTTAATATCCTGCCAATTATTAAATTCTGATTTTAAACGTTTATCCTGATTCTCTCCATAGATAAAAAACACACATAAATTTTTATGAATTTCTAATACATATTGCTCCTCAATATGACCGATCCAAAATGATCCGTGCTCTGTGTCTGCCGTTTTAATTTCTTCAAGAGCAAGATTAAAATCCGAAATTGTCGCATTGTCAATTGATTCGCCTGTTGCTTTTTCAATCCAAAATTCTGTTGTCATAATTTCTCCTACGATTTATATAATATTGTACATATATACGAAAATTTATAGAAGCTTGTATTTTATACAAATCTAATAATCTCAACTTACTAGCGGAGATACTTTTAAAAACAAAAATTTGTAAAATTACAATCAAAAAAACTATTATATTTTTAACGACAAACTATTAACGATAAATGACTTAAATCTACCACAGGCTTCTTAAATATAGAGAGAAGCTAAAAATTCGATAAGATATATCTCTGAAAAGAAAGAAGAAGAAATAAACTGCCACTAGTAAGGGGAACTATTATACAAGAACATTTTTTATAAAATCTGACATCCGTTGAATAATTCAACAAAAATTAAAAATGATAGACCAGTCTATATAACACTAGATTTTTAATGCGTCCCCTTTCTCAGTCCCCTTAAATCGAGTATATTTACCAAAAATAGACTCGGAAAATTAACCCATTTGATTTTTAAACGAACTCATCTTAGCAGTACTTTTATGATTACTTTACAAACCTTAGAGAACATTCCTATCGAAAAACTTTTAGAAGTTTTCAATTTGTCATTCTCAGACTACATAGTACCATTTTGCCTGACAAAAGAACAACTCGAAGATAAAATAAAAAGCGATAGTATTAAGCTGGAATTCTCAGTAGGCGCTTTCCAGGATAATCAATTAATTGCTTTCATACTTCACGGCTATGACCTTGTTGACCAATTGAAAATTGTTTATAATGCAGCAACAGGAGTAATTCCAACAAAAAGGGGAAATAAATTAACTTACAAAATGTACGAACATATTTTACCTGTTTTGCACCAAAATAATATTGACAAGTTGTTACTTGAAGTGATAACCACAAATGAGCGTGCAATAAAAACTTACAAAAACATAGGGTTCAAAATCATCCGAGAATTGAATTGCTATAAAGGATCAATTAATATAACCAATAGGAACAGTGATTTTGAAATTCGCAAATTAGGGCAGTATAATTGGCCCGAACTTCAATCTTTTTGGGACTTAAAACCATCGTGGCAAAATTCGATTACAGCTCTTGAAAAGATGAAAAACTTCAATATTTCTCTGGGAGTATATGATAATGAAAAATTGTTGGGCTACTCAATTTTTAATCCAAAACTAAAAAGAATTCACCAACTTTCGGTTGATAAAAATTACAGAACAAAAGGAGCTGCTCGACAACTTTTAGAACACATTGCAACAAATTATGGAAAAGATCTTTCTGCTATAAATATTAAAAATACCTCAAAAGAAATACTAAAATTCATGAAAGAAATGGGAATGAATCTTTATATTAAACAATATGAAATGGAATTTCCTTTGAAATAAAATTATCGTCTATTGGTAATACCTTATCGGAAGTAGTTAAAGAAACAGGCTAAAATCGATAGTTTTTCAATGAATATAGTTCTTATATTGCAAAATTCACTGGTATTGACTAAACAGCCAATACCAAATGAATATGTAACTTTTTGCTATTTAAAAATTTTTCTTATAATTTTCCCGATATCGGCAAAATCATCAAGATTACTCACGGACCTTTTCTCAGTTGTAGTATTATCTATTTTTGAAAAAGGATAAATTAGTATATAATTGTTATTATGCAGATTCTTATTTAAAATTTCAGGCACATGCTGCATCTGGGGAAAATAAGATTTCATTCCTCTGTCTGCCATCAAAATAATAAGACCTTCATCTACCTCGAGATTGTACGCTACATTCTGAGCATCCTGCCAGGCTATTACAATATTAAAAACAGCTTCAATATTTGCCTTTCTAATGATACTCTCCAATACATTGATTGTTTTCTCATTGGCATAAAAGCTCATTTTTGCCCCTGAATTTTTCCCTATATTCCAAACCCTTAATAAGGAATGGAAAAAACCAGGTTCATGCTCTGCATTCCCAGGAATAAGAACGGCATATTTTTTAATGGTTGCCACAGGTTGTACTGCATGATAAACAATCACATTAATCTGCTTGTTTTGCAGGTAACCGTTATAAAGATTATAGATAAAGGAAGAGGAGAAACCTTTATCTTGTTCAAGTCCAATAATCAGATCGGTAATATTGTGCTCCTTTACTACATTATTAATACCTGCAACTACATCATTGTCGTGCCGTGTTATCGGATTTAGTTTAACGTCTGCCGCAGCGGCCATACTAACGGCTGCACCAAGTAATTTTTCAGCATTTTTTGAAGACGATTCGCTTTTGTCCTCATTAATAACATTAAGGGCAAAAAGCTTGTCTATATTTGTCTTGTTTTTTATAAGCAGCCCCAGATTAACCATTTTATCAACGGTATGTTCATGATTAAGAGCGAGCAGAATTTTTTCTTCTTCATCACCTGTACCCGCCACCGTTTCTTCTTTATCTGCATCGGCAATTCTTTGTGCGCTTGCCATTGAGACGAATGATGAAATGGTACAGGAAACCAATATCAAAAGAATACTGCCGTTAAGAACATGTTCATTTAAAAGCCTGATAGGTTCTCCGGCTTCGTTTTCAGACAAGATAATATTATACCCCACCATTACAGATGCCAGTGTAGCGGCCGCTGATGCGGCGCTCATTCCAAAGATAAGCCTGCCCTCATCATCTGTAAATTTAAATGTTTTTTTAGTCAAGATAGCTGCTGCATATTTTCCACCTATTGAAGCTACCAACATAATGCAAGCTACTCCGAGGGTTTCCCAACTCTGTATAAAAGCATTAAAATCAATTAGCATACCTACGCTGATAAGAAAAAAGGGAATAAAAATAGCATTTCCCACAAATTCGACCCTATTCATAAGTGATGAAGTGTGAGGTATAAGCCTGTTTAGAGCAAGGCCCGCAAAAAATGCGCCAATAATAGCTTCTATTCCTGCCAATTCAGCCAGTAAAGCTGCTAGATAGATCATGACAATTACAAAAATATACTGCGAAATCTTATCTTCAACATTCTTGAAAAACCAGCGTGCTACGATAGGAAAAACAAGTAAAACAATTAAGGCAAATACCAGCATGGAAACAGAGAGTTTAACCCAAAATGATGTTCCTACCTCACCCTGTGACATGCCTACTACAACAGCTAGTACTACTAGTGAAAGTACATCTGTTATCATTGTTCCGCCTACTGTAATATTTACTGCCAGCTTTTTGGCTATTCCCAGTTTGCTTATCATAGGATATACAATAAGGGTATGTGAGGAAAAAAGACTGGCAAACAATACTGAGGTTAAAACCGAAAAATGCAATACATAATAACCACCTATAAGCCCCAGTACAAATGGTACTGTAAAAGTGTATAATGAAAAAGTGATACTCTTCCATTTGTTTTTTTTAAAGTCGCCCATATCAATCTCAAGTCCTGCCAGAAACATGATATATAACAGTCCTGTGGTTCCCGTTACAACCACGCTACTGTCCCTAGCAAGAACATTGAATCCATTTGGACCTATAACTGCTCCGGCTATAATTAGCCCCAACAAATGAGGCACTTTTATTTTATTTAATAAAAGGGGAATACATAAAATTATAATGAGCTCGATCAGAAATTTTAGCACCGGATCTTCAATAGGAAGACTAACGTGTTGTATACTTAATAACATAAATTATTATTTTTTGGCAAGTGTAAGTTCTACAGAGAATCTAGCAGTACAGTTATCCTGTCCGGTTATGGTTTGTGTTCCTTTTATAATATTTTCTTTAATATCATCAAGAACAACATTCATTTTTACTCTGTTCTTTGAAATACTGTCACTGGTGAATTCAAGCATTATTTTATCTTCGATGTATTTTGCTTTAAATACCCGTACCAGCTTTTTATTATTTAGTACATTGGTATAAATTCCGGTAGAATCAGACACAAATTCCCAGGATTCATTACGCTGATCCCCTATTACATATTGGTTGCAGTTAGATTCTCTGCATAGCGTTTTACTATTCCAAAAACCTTTCAGGAATTCGGGCCACTTCTTAATTAAGTCGCTATTCTCATTAATGGTATTTTTTAAAGCAGCTAAACTGTCCCGCATCAATAATAAAGTTTTATAGTCAGCCTCTTTCTTTTTAAATTCCTCTTCTTTTATAATCACAGCTTTTTCCCTATTTTGGAGTTCAAGTTCTTTTTTACTTTCACAGGAAATAAAAACACAGATAAGTAATAATAGAATAGCTAATTTTTTCATAGATCATTTTTTTGGATATACAATTTAACCAAAATATATTGGCATGCCAAGAAAAAAGGAAAATAAAAAGATTAATAATTACCCTGCCAGACAAATAACATTAATATTCTTGTATTAACGTCTTGCTAAAGCAGCTTTGTTTTAATAATGGTAAACTTCTCGATTAGAATTTTTAATCCATTATAGGGAATCCTAAAACACCAGTACAATAATGCTCCTAATTAGAGCATTTGACTTAACTAATCTACTAGCCTTTAGTAAAAAGGAATTAATGAATTGTTTGTTAAAAACATTTTTTTGCGTTTTTTTTACTCAAATGGAGACGAAATTCATAAGATAAATTAGGGAAAAGGATAGTTAGGGATTAAGCAACAAGCGTATATAATCTGAATAAATAGAAACCTATATTTCTCAATTCTCTAAATTTACATCTAAACATTTTTATTTTTGCATTAAAAGATTCTGCTGAAACATTTGTACTTCTATTGTCAAAATAGTCTAAAATTGACTGGTAATTAAAAGTTATGTTATGGAACAAAATATTAAATTTTTAAAACCTGAGAATAATAAAATTGTGACATAATCACGCAAAAAAAAGCCTTCAAAACAAATTGTTTCAAAGGCTTTTTACTAACTATAATTAACTAATAATTACGGCTTAAGCTCTGTAAACTTCGAATCTAATGCGAAAGATTTCTTCACTTTTTCTACTGTAATTTCTTTTGCAACCGAAAATTCAACTGATTTTTTAATATCTAAAGATGAAGCTCCTACAAAAACCTTATAGGCCCCTGCTTCTGCAATCCAGGCGCTTTTGCTCTCTAAAAATGAAGCCAGATCTTTTGGCGATAAAGTCAATTGCAACGTTTGGCTTTCTCCCGGTTTTAATTCTTTTGTTTTACCAAAAGCTTTTAGTTCTTCTTTTGGTTTATCAATAGATTTTGCAGGAGCCGAAAGGTAAACCTGAACAACTTCTTTTCCGGCCATTTTTCCTGTATTTTTTACCGTAACAGAAACAGTCAATTTATCTGTAAAAGTTGGTGAACTTAATTTTACATTAGTATAATCAAAAGTCGTGTATGAACTTCCAAAACCAAATTCATAAGATGGTTTAATATTAAAAGTATTAAAATAACGGTATCCTACATAAACACCTTCTTCATAAGTTACCTCTTTTGGATTATCAGCTGGAAGCCCAGGGAAGTTTTTGGCTGATGGTGTATCAGAATATTTCACAGGGAAAGTCATCGTTAGTTTTCCAGACGGATTTATTTTTCCTGAAACAACATCTGCAACAGAATGTCCGCCTTCCTGACCGGGTTGCCACGCCAGTAAAATAGCATCAACTTTGCCTTTCCATGATGCTGTTTCGATTACACCGCCAATATTTAAAATAACCACTACTTTTTTGCCCTTAGCATGAAAAGCTTTTGAAATTTTATCCAGCATTTCAATCTCTTCATTGGCCATATTAAAATCATTATCCACAACCCTGTCTCCGCCTTCTCCTGAATTTCTTCCCAGAGTTACAAACGCGATTTCTGAACTTGCCGCTTTTTTAGCAATAAAGGCATCATCCATTTTTAGTTCTGGAAGTCTTTCCGGCAAAGCCAAAATCCCTCTTACTTTTCTTCTTTCTTTTTCGGCTACTACTTCTTTTTCAGCGTGTGGTTTATACAAGTCAATCAATTCTTTGTCTAATTTGTAACCCGCTGCGGTTAATCCTTCTAAAAGAGAAACGGTGTGTTTATTATTTACACTTCCGCTTCCTGTTCCTCCTGTAATCCAGGCATAAGAAGTCACTCCAAATACAGAAACCTCTTTTTGCTTGTCAGCAAAAGGCAATGTATTATTGGTGTTTTTAAGCAAAACCATTCCTTCTGCCGCAGCATTTCTTGTCACTTCAGCATTTTTTGTCAGGTTGGGTTTGTCACTGTATTTGTATTTTGCAAAAGTTGGCGTACGAAAAATATATTCTAAAATTCTTTTCGCATTTGTATTGGCCACTTCCTGAGATAATTTACCCGAGTTTAAAGCCTCTAATAATGCTTTTTTCTGAACAGGAATTCCCGGCATTAACAAATCATTTCCAGCAATCATTTGTTTGACAACATCTGAATTTGATCCGTCTTTGATAGATTCAAAACCCGGAAAACCACCAAACCAATCTGTCATAACAATTCCTTTAAAACCCCATTCGTTTCTTAAAACCTCTGTTAGCAAATCTTTTCTGTCAGAAGTATATTCGCCATTCAGTTTATTATAAGATGACATTACCGTCCAGGGCTGCGATTCTTTTACCGTGATTTCAAAACCTTTTAAATAAATTTCTCTAATGGCCCTTTCAGAAACGTGGGCATTGATTGTTAAACGGTTGGTTTCTTCATTATTCACTGCAAAGTGCTTGATTGAAGTTCCCACTCCCTGCGACTGGATTCCGTTTACAATTGCTGCTGCAGTTTTCCCTGAAATCAACGGATCTTCAGAATAATATTCGAAGTTTCTTCCGTTCAGGGGGTTTCTTTGAATATTCAAAGCCGGTGCCAATAAAACATCCACACCATATTCCTTTACCTCATTACCCATTGCTTTTCCGACTTCTTCTAAAAGTGCTTTATTCCAGGTTGAAGCCAAAGCAGTTCCTACCGGAAATGCCGTTGCGTAATAGGTTTTTGAATCATTTTCTCTGGTTGGTGCAATTCTTAAACCCGCAGGACCATCGGCTACAACTGTTGCAGGAATTCCGAATCGTTCGAAAGCAGCAGTTCCGCCCGCTGCTCCGGGAACCAAACCTTGTTTAGAATCTCCAACAGGGCCAGTGAGAACTTCGATACCCGGCATTCCGGTTCCGATAAGCAATTCTACTTTTTCTGCATTGGTCATTTGTTTGATGATGGCATCAATTCTTTGATCATTAGAAAGACGTGTATCTTCCCAAATATCTAATTTTCCGTTTCTGTTTAAATCGAAAAATTTAAATCCTTTGATCGTTAAAACCGGCGGATTCGTTTCATTTTTAGGAGTATTCCAGGACAAATTAGAAAGCACTAATGCTGTCAAAAGCGTAACTCTTGCTGTTTTTATAAATGTATGTTTCATATATAGATAGTTTAAATAGTCTCTTTATTAAAGGGAAAGATTAGTTTAGAAATCCTTGTAGTGTAAGCCATTCTTCAAAACGGGTTTCCCAGGAATCTACTGGCAGGTTTTGTTTTCCTGTTCCAAAGCCGTGACCGCCTTTTGAGTACATATGCAATTCGACACTTTGTCCTGCTTCCAGCCATTTATTGTACATCTGAATACTTCTTGGTGCCAGTTTTAACTGATCATCGCTGGCTGCGCACAAAAACATTGGAATTTTCTTCAGCGGAGTTGCAACGGTTAAAAGTTCCGGTCTTGGACCTCCATAAATATTGGCAACAAAATCCGGTAATTGGTCTACTGAATTCTCTAAAACCGTTTCCATCGCAACTGTACTTCCTGCTGAAAACCCAATAATTCCCACTTTCTTTGTGTCGATTCCGTATTTTGAAGCATTGTCACGAACATATTTTAAAGCATTTTTTCCATCTTCTGCCGCTAATTTTATAGTAGCTAAAGAGCTTTTTTCGAAAGCAGCCCTATCTTTTAATTTCTCCATCATTTCTCTAGCCGGATCATTACTTTGAGTTTTATTCAAACGGTATTTTAAAACAAAAGCGGTGATTCCTTTTTTGTTCAATATTTCCGCTAATTCTTTTCCTTCTCTATCAATAGACAAACTCTGAAAACCTCCGCCTGGCGCAATTACAATTGCCGTTCCTGTATTCTTAACGCCCGTTGGAACCTGATAAACCAACAAAGATGGATTCGTTACATTATAAACCACTTCGGTCTTAAAAAGATCCGAATACATTTGAGCTTCTTTTTGTGTCCAGTTCTCAGACCCAGGAGCTTTTCCTGAATATAATTTTACGGTTTGCTGCGCTTTTGCTGCTGTGCATAAAAGCAAGCAAAAAGCAACTAATACTGTGATTCTATTTTTCATTATGATTTGTGGTATTAAGTTTAATTTAATCTGCAAAGGCACCAAGACACTCCTTTTTTTGTGTTTCACTCAGATTTAAAAAATATTAAGGCTCATAAGCGCACATTATTTATTTATAAATTTAAATCTGCTCAATCTGCGAGAGACACGACAGATCTTCTTCTATTGTAAGTTTCGCGCCTTTCTGGCATAAAAAAATTACTGTTTCTTATAAGTTTCCGTCCTGGCATCTTTTATAACACCTTTCCAGTTTAGTCCAAAGGCAAAATCGTAAAGATTTCCTTCGCTGTCTTTATGCGAAACCATATCAAAAGGAACGTCTTCAAATTGCTTTTCAACTGTTTCCATATTTGCCGGCATTTGAACCGGCAACAGTCCTGATGGTTCTGATTTCCCCGAAATAATATCCAGAACCGCTTGGGTAGAAACTCCGAAATTCAATATAATTCCGTCTACCTGTTTTTCAAATTCATTAAAAATCATAGGTTTAGACGCTGTTACCGAAACAATAACCGGTTTTCCGTTCATCATGTCTCTGGTGTCAAGAATTGTTCTCAAATCCATTGTGTTAGCAACTGTTACTGTTTTGTTTTTATAGGTTCTGTCCTTAATTGTGGGGTCAATAACCTGATCTCCGGCAGCGATACTTTTAGCTCTGGCTTCTGTTGCAGTATAAGTTGTGTATTGAAGTGAAATTGGCACATAACCGTTGCTTCCGTTTGTTCTGTCTTTTAAATCATAACCACCTTCTAAACTCTGTGGACTAGTTACAAAAACAATAGCAAAATCAGCTTTTGATGGATCTTCGGTTACGTTGTAATATTTCTTAACCAATTCTAAATTTACCGGATATTCCAATTTTGGCTGACTTGCAACGCCCCACCAATCTTTTGTAGAAGCCGTATAAATCTTCGGAATAAAAACTGTTTTCTTTTCTTTTAATGGAAGAACCGAAGCTTTATTTTTTAACATTACAACCGATTTTAACTGAGCCTGATAACCCTCTTTCATAAACTCAGGATTTCCAACAATTGCTTTTGTTTCGGCAACATTCAAATATGGATTTTCAAAAAGTCCAACCCTGAAAATATTCTTTAATAATCGAACAGCAGATCTTTCAAAACGAGCCCTCATAAAAGGTTCTCCAAATTCTTTGATTCCCATTTGGTACGCTTCCAGAACTGGCTTTTTATCATTGTTTCCTCCAAACTGATCTACTCCGGCAACAATAGCTTTATAGTGTCTTTCTACAATCGAAAGATTCTCAACCCCCCAAGGTTTACCGGCAAAAAGATTTGGTGTTTTTCCTTCATCGCCAGTTACCAGCCAATCTGTACAAACTACGCCGTCATAACCGTATTTATCTCTCAATAAATCTGTAATGATATATTTGCTGTAACCGTTGGCTACGTTTTCGTTGTATTTTTTATCCTGATCAAAAGTGATTGTATAATAAGGCATAACCGCCGAAGCTTTGCTTGTTTTTCCTTTTAGTTTGAAAGCTCCATTGATAAACGGATCTATATGCTGCTGCAAATTATTTCCTGGATAAACGGCAAATTTTCCGTAAGCCCAGTGGCCGTCGCGTCCACCTTCTTCAGCACCACCACTTGGCCAGTGTTTTACCATTGCATTTACACTTTTATAACCCCAACCATCCTTGATTTCGTCTTTTCCGTATGAAGTTTGAAATCCGTCAATATATGCACGTCCCATATCTCTGGTTAAGGCTGGGCTTTCGCCAAAGGTCATCGAAATCCTGTACCATCTTGGTTCTGATCCTAAGTCGATTTGCGGAGATAAGGCCGTTGCAATTCCTAACGCACGATATTCTTTAGCAGCAATTTGACCAAACTGTTCTACAATTTTGGGATCGAAAGTTGATGCCATTCCTAAACCATCGGGCCACATTGAGATTGTTCCTCCTGCTCCAGCATTAAATTCTGCGGTAACAGTTGCATTATGACGCGGATCTGTACTGGTATTACTCGGGATTCCCAGACCAATTCCTTCTACAAAAGCCTGCATTTGGTTGTTCCATAAAGCAGCTACTTCAGGACTTTCTACATTTGTGATCAAAACATGGCGAAGATTATCTTCTTTCAAAAAAGCCTTTTGCTGATCCGTTAAATCATACGCTTTAGCATTGCTTTGCGGAAATACTTTTCCGTTATAAGTTCCTGCATTATAACCCGCTATTCCTGCCGGTAAAGCCTGATGACGACTGTATAACATCAATCCTGCAATTTGTTCTACTGACATTTGAGAAGCTAAATCTTTAGCTCTTTCGTCTGCCGAAAGACGCCAGTCTTCATACTTATCCAGTTTCCCGTTTTTGTTTAAATCTTTAAATTTCTTTGCGCTTACGGTTATAATTTTGATGCCAGATTCGGGAGAATATCCCAAATCGGCACCTTTATTATTTTTAATAATGGTAAAGTTTTCCTGCTGAGCTTGTACTGTAACGCTTATAAAAAAAGCGAAACCGACAGTTATGATTATTTTTTTCATAAAATGAATTTTAGAATCTGAAATTAAGGGAGGCTTCTAAAGTAAACGGACGAATGTAAGATCCTACCAAAAGCTGATCGTAATAAGCTGAAGCATCTGTAATTAATTCAGCTCCACTAATCGCTCCTTTTGCTCCGGTTTGGTTTAAAAAGTTTACAGCTGTTAGACCAATATCAAAGTGATCGTTGATTTTGTAATTTACCCCTCCAAAGGTTTCCCATCTTGGGGCAAAGAATAGCGCATTGGTAAGATTAGCGTACTGCTTACTGAAATAACGAAAACTTGCCCAAACCTTGAAATCTTTATAGGTATAACTTGGATCAATTTCCATTAATACTTTAGAGATTTCTAATACGTTTTTATCGTTATAAGAATAGTTGTTACCAAAAGCAGAGAAATCATAATTTTTATACACCGGATCCTGAAAAGTAATCAGATAATGAAGATTAAATCCTTTAAACGGAGTGGCTACAATATCAGTTGTCCATCCTAAAGTTTGAATATCGTAAAAAACGGTAGCCACTTCTGACTGACTTCCATCTGCTGGATTTACTAAATTTAATCGTGCCTGATAATTGTTTCTGGTCAAATAAGTTGCCTGAGAAACTACACTAAATTTATCCTGATTATAGTACAATCCAAAAGCAGCCAAAGGACTTTTGGTTTTAGCCAAATTGGGCGCTACAGATCCTGAATAACTCTCTAGTTGTCCATTTTTTTCGGTATAAGTGAAATCTGCTAAAATTCCGGCACTTTTTGTTACTTTATAAATAGCATTGATCGAACCTCCTAAATGAAACCAGTTGTTATCAAAATACGATTTCTGGCTTGGATCAAAAACCAAATTTGGAGTTCTTGGCGTTTGGTAATAATCTCCTTTTAGTTTATGGTATCTTAAATTGATACCATAAGCCAATGTCAAACGGTCTGAAACGGTCCAGTTATCAGAGAAATAACCTGATAATTTGTTCTCGAATCCATTGTGGTATTCTCCACCAACATTGTAGTTATAAAATCCGTCAGCATCTGTATTTGAAGTTCCTCCCGGAGTATTACGAACCAATTTGTCGGGATTTGCACTTACGGTTTGGTTAAAGAAAGAACGGCTTGAAGTAAACTCGTCTACATTATAGTAATATTCTAGTAATCCGAATCTCCATTTGTGTTTTTCAACATTTTTTTTAATTTCAAATCGGGATAAAAAACTTGTTGTTGGTGTTCCGTCTGTATACAAACCTAACATCGAATTTACATTTCCTACATAAGGCTGACCAGAAGCTTCATATGTAAAATTATCTGCTGGATTTGCCTGAAAAATACTTAGCGGAATTGCAATTAACTGCGAAGCTCTTGATGTTCTAAAACGAGTTGAAAAATTGAATTTCCAATCGTTTGCCAAATCATAATTTCCTAAGATATCAAAGGTGTGAGAAGTTGTTGCTGCATCACTTCCACCCATATCAGCAAATTTGGTTTCTCCTGTAAGGATATCTTTAAATTTCATGGTTCCGTCATTGACAATGTATGAATCACGACCAATTTTAAAATCATTGTACTCTTCAACTTTTCCACCTTCCTTATATCTAAAAACGGCATAATTCGTTAAAGAAGCCGAGTTTGCATATTTATACAAAAAGCTAATCTGCCCCTTTCCGTTATTAAATTTCTTGGTTAAGCCCGCTCTGTAAATTTGAGTTCTGTCTGAATATTTGGCAAATTTTAAATCAAAAGAATTTGGATCAAAATTAGCGTAAGCCCCCATAGTGTACGACCATCCTTTTGCCAATGGCCCAGAGACATTAAGATCTCCTTTCATCCAACCGAAACTTGATCCTGAAAAATTACCATTGATTTCTAATTTATCAGTTCCTAGCCTAGTATATGAGTTTACTGCGAAACCCAAATCTCCAGTTGTAATGGCTGCTTCTCCAATTTTAAGCAAGCCTGTGCGATCTAAACTTTTGCTTTGTCTCCAGGTTCTGTTTGGCAATTCTGGCCAAAAATAATACACAACCGGTAAATCATTTTCTTGAATGGTGATTCCACCCACCGTTGATGGCAATCCGATATTTACATCACGTGGACCTGAATTATTGGCCGCATTAAGCATGACATTTCTGTTTTTTTCTTCTTTGGTATCTGTCTCGACAATTTTGGTGATTTTTTTAATTGAATCAGTTGCTTTTTCCTGTTTTTTATCCTCTTGAGAGTAAGCATCAAAAGTCGGAAAAACAGCCATACAGAGTGCTGAGATTAGCATTTTTTTCATAAGTGGTTAGTTAGTTAAGTAAGAATATAATTTCATTGCTTCAATATGAAGCAATATTAAAAACATTTTCTGATATCAACAAATAAAACCATGAAAAAATTTCATAATCGTATCATAACTAACCATTAAATATCATATAACCAAAGAATGACAAATATTATTAACGAGTTGGGAATTGAACTAAAAAAAACTATCTCGTTTGCGTAAAGTACTGTAATCATTGAAAAAAAAGGATTTTTTAGAAAAAATGGATTTGAAAATTCTTGAAGTAAAATAAAAAAAGTAAACGCGATAGTTCTTTTTTGTAAGGTCCAAAAAATTGTCAGAAAAAATTTAAACAATTTGGCTTGTAGTAATTAAAAAGATTAAATTTGAGGCTAATTATAGCTTATGGAATTTAAAAAATTTCTCCAAATCGAGTCCGAAGAAGCTTGGGAAAAGTATATTCCAACACTTTCTATTGACAGTGTTATTTTCAGTTTTCATCAACATTCACTCCATGTTTTATTATTAAAGATGAAAGATATGGATGCATGGGGACTTCCAGGAGGATACGTAGAAAAAACAGAAAATGTTGATCAGGCGGCAGTTCGTATCTTAAAAGACAGAACCGGAACCGAAAATATTTACCTGCATCAGTTTCATACTTTTGGAGACAGGAATCGTTCTGAAGATGCTTTTTCCGAGTATGACGACAGCATTTGGTACAAGCAACGATTTATATCAATAGGTTATTACGCCTTGGCAGAATACTCCAAGGTTAGTCTTGTTATTGATGAATTTTCAAGTACGGTTGAATGGCATTCCATTGATAATCTTCCATCATTTATGATGGATCACAGGGCTATCTTTGAGAAAGCACTGCTAACATTGCGTGAACAGGTAAACCATCATCCTATCGGCTATAATCTTCTTCCTGAGAAATTTACAATGCCGGAACTTCAAAAATTATATGAAGGTATTTTAGGAAAAAAACTAAATAGAGGTAATTTTTATAGAAAATTTCTTCGTTATGATATTCTAACAAAACTCGATGAATCTCGAAAAGGCGGTGCACATAAAGCTCCTGACTTGTACAGCTTTGATTTGGAGAAATATAATAATGCTCTAAAAGAAGGGCTAAAAGGAGGCTGGTAAAAATGAATATCTTATTGATTTTTTTTAGGTCAGATCTTTTTCTACAAAAACTTAAAGCAGTTTTAAAATTTGTTAAGAATTGATGGATACCTTTTTTACCACAAAAAGTTAAGGCGGTTTTTTATCAATATTTCACCAGTTTAAATTTTGTGGCAGAATCATGGCACATCTCCAGCTACAAGAAAACTGCCATCCCAGATGTATGCAATTTACGTTTTGTTCCCTGTGATTTAATTCTAAATTTTTATATAGTCCAATTGTAACTTCATAAAAATCAATAATGTTAATTCCAACTCTCGAAATTAATTTCTTAGCTATGGACAAAGTAAAATGGATTTGAGCTACAGGTAAAGTACAACTTGAAGAAGCACATTTTAAATCAAAACTCGACTTAATTAGCTTAAACAAATAATGCTTTAAAATTTATAGAAAAAACGAATTGACTAATTACGGTCCGAGTCCTATTACTGCTACTAAGAAAAAAGCTTCAGATTTCTCGAGGGCACTGAAAAACATCCCTTATTTTGATCAGGTTTATTTTTTAGACAATATTACGCAAAATCAGAGGCATTTGCCTTTACTTTGGATTTGATAAAAAAGTGTTCCGCAAGATTTTTTATATCTAATTAATTAATAAGTCGGCTATTTTATTGTTGAACATAACCCCCTGATCAGAATTTGTAAAAAAAACGTACCCATTTTGATTGGCTCTGTTAATCTTAAATCCTGACTGGAAGTCGCCATTGTTGCCTCCATGCTCATATATGGTTCCAAAGGAAACTGGCCGTATCGCTATGCCTAAACCCCAGCCAGTATCCCCATTTACGAGGTAATGGGGTGATCTTTTGTCTAAAGCAACTTGCTGTTTAAACATTTCATTCACAAGGGATTTAGAGATACCCTTGCCTTTCATCAAACCAATCAGGAAAGCTGAAAAATCTGCAGCTTCCGTATGCAATCCACCCGCAGCATCGAACCAAGTAGAGTCTTGCTCGGGAAAAGAGGTGGGCCAACTCTTGTGAGAGACCTTTCCATTTACATGTCCCTGAACTTTATGATTACTTATGTAATTGTTACCACTAAACCATGCATGCTTCATATGCAATGGTGCAGCAACCTCTCTTTGGAAAAGAGGATCCAATGTCTGTATTGATAATCCGTTCAAATGAGCAATAACCAGCGATAGGTAGCGGTAACCCTCACCAGAATAAGCAAATTCTGTCCCAGGAGTAAACTTAAGATACAATTCACCGTACTTATAACGGTTTTCATCACGCTTGTCAAAATATCGCCAGTTAGGAAATCCGGTGGTATGCGATAAAACCATCCGGGCGGTGATCAATTTGTAACGTTCATCTTTTTCAATGTCTTTATAGGGCAAATAGCGATATAAGGGCGTATCCAAATCTAAAAGCTTTTTATCAACCATTTTAAGCACAAAATAAGCAAAGACAGTTTTAGACATGGATGCTGCTTCAAATATCGACTGATCATTAACTTTCAATTTGGTTTGTTCACTGGTTACACCAAATGACCTGTGGTAAACGACTTTGCCGTTATTGATAAGTGCAAATGATAAACCCGAGATAGCGAGAGAATCCATTTGTTTCTTGATATACTTATCAAGGTCTTCTGAATTCAGCTTTCTTCCACTTAATGTCTGCAATTGAGAATAACAATTATAGGTTAGCAGTGATAGTAGTAATACTATAATTACAGGTATTTTCTTGACCATTTTGATTATTATTTTATTGAAGTGTAGAATAAGTCTGCTTTTTGAAGCGGTTTGTAACCATTAGACGTGAAGATCTTGCAAATGTTACGTGTTATAAATTGCAATATCTTAGCACGCATTATTTGGATCAATCCCCAACACGACATCTAAACCAAATTCTTAGAGTCAATGAAAGGCAGACACTATATGTAGTAAGCCAATCTCTTTAAATCTTCCATAAAATTTATAGAAATTTGTCCAGTCGAGGTCCCACAAGACCAAACTTAAACGATATATTAATCCTTGCCTAGCCTAACCCAGTGATAATATACTGAGGATTGTACAGCATTTATATCTAAGTTAATTTCGTAGTTGTATTTGAATGATCAACCTCATATAATGTGACTATGAATTTCAGTAACGATCATCTATCCTTAGACGATGTAAAGACATTGGATATGGTTTCTTATTTACACTCCTTAGGATTTGAACCCTCTAAGGTAGTGCATGATGATTATTGGTACCTCTCACCACTTCGCAATGAGAAAACTGCTTCTTTTAAAATCAACCGAAGACTCAATAGATGGTACGATCATGGAATGGGACAAGGAGGCAATATCATTGACTTTGGTATACTTTTTTTTAAATGCTCCATTGGAGAATTCTTAAAAGAACATCGCGGAAATAGTACCCAATATCATTCACCAGTTCCTGTCCTGGATATCCCAGAGCAACAGCAATCAAAAATTACCATACTAAGAGAAAAACCTTTGCAGTCTACTGTCCTTTTAGAATATCTGAAGCAAAGAAAGATTCCCCTTGGACTTGCTTTTAAATTTTGCTCAGAGCTCAGTTACAGTATAAGGGATCATAATTATTACGGCATCGGTTTTAAAAACGATCTGGGAGGATTCGAAATTCGAAATCCTTATTTCAAATCCAGTAGCTCCCCCAAAGGGATAACATCTTATGATAATAACAATAAAGAAGTAGTGGTCTTTGAGGGATTTATGGATTTTTTATCCTACAAAGCCATGAATTACGGTCTTCAAGAAAAAAAAGAGAATTTTTTAATTCTAAACTCGATTTCATTTCTGGATAAAGCCAGACCATTTATGGAAAAACACAAATTAGTACAACTTTATCTAGATCAGGACGTGCCTGGACAAAATGCTACTAAGCGTGCCCTTGACTGGGGTAGAAAATACCATGACCAGAGCG
This sequence comes from Flavobacterium frigidimaris, assembly GCA_900129595.1. Lineage (GTDB taxonomy): Bacteria > Bacteroidota > Bacteroidia > Flavobacteriales > Flavobacteriaceae > Flavobacterium > Flavobacterium frigidimaris. The sequence continues at coordinate 30,966 of FQWG01000014.1, forward strand.
CTCTTTACAAAGAGCATAAAGATCTAAATGATTGGATGATAAATTCACGGCAAACAAATTCAAAAAAGACAAAACCAGGTATTAAACGATAGGATAAAGTCCTTAGTTATAAATCTTACCCTTACCATCAAATAGTATTGAAAAAGAATAAAACTTAAGAGTGAGCACATTCTTGGGGCTTTACATTATCTAACAATCTACTAACCTTAACCTCTAAATCAATGGCGATGCAAACTGGAGAAAACGAGCAGGCACTAAGGAAAATACTAGATATGACAAGACTCATAAGTATTGTTCTTTTGTGTTTGCACTTTTACTATTATACCTATAGCGCATTTACAGAGTGGCATCTTGTAAATGAGTTCGCAGACACGATCCTTGGCACTATTACCCGTACGGGGTTATTTGATAACTTCCACCTCTCCAAATTGCTTTGTTTCGGCTTTTTGTTGATTTCCCTTTTAGGAGTCAAAGGAAGAAAAGATGAAAAACTTCAATACAAGACCGCTTTTCTGTGGCTTGGCTCAGGACTGCTGCTTTTTTTCATGAGTTATCTCTTGCTGTTTTTAAAATGGCAAAGCTCCAATATTGCACTTCTCTATATTGTCATAACTGCTACGGGATTTATTTTCCTTCTCACAGCAGGTACTATTCTATCGCGCATTATAAACAAAAAGCTCAATTCAGACGATATTTTTAATGAAGAAAACGAAACTTTCCCTCAAGAAGAAAGACTTCTGGAAAACGAGTATTCAGTGAATCTTCCCGCGCAATATCATCTTAAGGACAAAGTTCGAAAAAGCTGGATCAATATCATCAATCCCTTTCGAGCTCTTTTAGTATTGGGTAGTCCTGGTTCGGGTAAATCCTATTTTGTAATACGCCATGTCATTACCCAGCACATCCGAAAAGGTTTTGCCATGTTTGTTTATGATTTCAAATACGATGATCTTACCATAATTGCCTATAATACATGGCTTGAATACAAAGCACATTATCTCATTTGTCCAAAATTTTACAGTATCAATTTTGATGATCTCTCTCGTTCGCATCGCTGTAATCCTTTGGTTCCCTCAGCCATGACTGATATTACAGACTCTTCTGAATCGGCCCGCACTATTTTACTGGGACTCAACAGAGAGTGGATTAAACGTCAAGGAGATTTTTTTGTTGAATCCCCTATTAACTTTTTAACAGCTATAATATGGTACTTGAAAAAATACAAGGAAGGTCAATACTGTACATTACCTCACGTAATTGAGCTTATGCAAGTAGACTACGATGATCTCTTTACCCTTCTTCGAACTGAAAAGGAAATAGAGGTCTTGATTAATCCTTTTATCAATGCCTACCTAAATGATGTAATGGAGCAACTAGAGGGTCAAATTGCCTCGGCTAAAGTAGCCATGGCAAGACTCTCCTCCCCACAACTTTATTATGTGCTCTCAGGTAACGACTTTACTTTGGATATCAATAACCCTGAGGATCCAAAGATTATTTGTATGGGCAACAATCCTCAAAAAATACAGATTTACGGAGCTGTACTATCTCTATATGTAAATCGATTATTGAAATTGGTAAACCAGAAAGGAAAACAAAAGAGCAGTCTTGTATTTGACGAATTCCCCACTATTTATCTCAATAATATTGACAGTCTAATTGCCACGGGCAGAAGCAATAAAGTAGCCACATGTCTGGGAATGCAGGATTTTAGTCAGCTTCGAAAGGATTATGGCCGCGAACAGGCCGATGTTATTATGAACATCGCAGGAAATATCATAAGTGGCCAGGTTACAGGAGATACAGCCAAACAATTATCAGAGCGAGTCGGTAAAATCATGCAGGATAGGGAAAGCTTTTCTATAAACAGTGGTGATACTTCTGTGAGTCGTTCCAAACAATTAGAATTAGCTGTTCCAGCCTCCAAAATTTCATCTTTAAGCTCTGGCGAGTTCGTTGGAATGGTAGCCGATGATCCAAATTGTAAAATAAAGCTCAAGGCATTCCATAGTGAGATACTAAATGATCATAATGCGCTTGAAAACGAATCTGAAAATTATAGAGAAATTCCCATTGTACGCAAGTTAAATAACGAGATAATACAGAGAAACTATCTTCAAATAAAGCAAGACATTCAGGACATTGTACATTATGAAATCGATCGTCTTGTAAGTGATCCAGAATTGTCTTATATGGTACTTAAAAAATAACAATAATTCCAGATATCATAATAAAAATTCAATTAAAAGGTATAAAAAACATACGTAAATCTTTACTTATCCATTAGCAATAAAATCACTTAAAATAAAAAGATGATGATAAAAGATGATCTAAATAGAATTCGAGGTGTTTATGTAGGCTTACCAATTAATCAATATTTTGAAATTCAAAGTCAATGCAAAAAAAGCACCTGCCATACGGTAAGTGAGTATATACGAAAACGATTATCTGATAAGCCTGTAACGATATTGTACCGAAATCAATCCTTAGATGATTTGATAGAAGAAATAGCAGAACTTAACAATCAGATCAATACCGTTAGAAACAATGCGTCCCAAGTTCTGGAAAAACTAAGTCAACACCAACAAATTAATCACGATGTTGTATCAATCTCAGGACTGGAAATAGCAATAAAGAATCTTAATCAGAGAATTGAAGAAATTAAAATGCAAATTGAAAAAATTATAGACAAATGGTTACAATCATAAAAATAAATAATTCAATACACAGAACTATCACCTACAACGAAAACAAAGTCACAAAGGGACTAGCCCAGTGCATCGGCGCGGTTAATTTTCCTGTGGACCTCGAGAAGATAAACGCTGCCATAAAATTAGAACGTTTTACCAGAAGGATGAAATTGAATGAAATTGCAAAACAAAATACAGTACATATATCGCTAAATTTCTCTTCCCTGGAAGAGCATCCCAGAGAAAAACTTTTGAGCATAACCAATTGCTATATGCAAAGAATTGGTTTTGCAAAACAACCTTATTTAGTATACGAACATTATGACTCCGGGCATCAACATTTACATGTGATCACTACTAATATTCAAAGAGACGGCAAGCAGATCTATATGCATAATATCGCCATTAAAAAGTCCGAACCGGCAAGAAAAGATATTGAAAAACTCTTTGATTTGGTTCCTGCTGTAAGTAAAATAAAAACAAATCAATTTACTCTGCCTTTCACAAATATTAGCAAAGCTTGTTATGGTAAAATGGAATCAAAAAAAGCCATATCAAGTGTTATTAATTTTGTTTTGAATAAATACTCCTGTACAAATTTGTCCGAACTTAACGCAGTCTTAAGTCTGTACAATATTATGGCTGACAGATGCAGAGAGAGTTCAATAATATTCCGCAATGGAGGATTATTATATAAAATACTAAACGAAGAGGGAAAACCTATAGGCATGCCTATTAAAGCGAGTGATATACAAAACAAACCTACATTGAAATTTCTGGAGAACAAATTTAAAATAAATACAATAAAAAGTACCGCTCAGAGAATAAGGATTAAAAAAATTGTGGATTTGTACTCAATAAGATCCGTATCGACAAACCAACTAATTAAAATGCTACAAAAACAAGGTATTACCGTTGTTTTAGCAAAGCAACGTCATAGCTCTAATTATACAATAACTTATATCGATCATAAAACAAAAAGCGTCCTAAGCGATATTATATTCCCTTGCGAATACATAAAAGAAAACAATGAATTAAAACAGGATTGCAAAGACAAAACAAATAAGATCATTAGAAAAAAATCATTGCTTAAATAGCCTTTGACCTTAAAATCTGAATCTCTTTTATTGCACTAATAAATGTGCCTTTTTTATAATTTTTACCTGGTAAAAAAAGAAGTCTTAAGCACCACAAAACAATCTTTATTTGATTGCTTTTTTAAGTTTATCCAAAGAAGGATCCTTTGATTGGTTAATTTGATTGACAACAATTTGTGCAATTGCTCTGGCCCCCTTCAATGAGAGGTGTGTATCATCGGCCTTGTCTTTATCGTAATAAGGATTTTCACCTGCTTTAAAGTGTAAATGCAATTGTTTTGACTTTTCAGGTCCATAGGATTCTTCGAGTAATTCGGTGTAATATTCTAGATCAATAAAAGGAACATTATACTGCTGCGCTACTAGTCTGGTCTCTAATGGATACTCTCCATGAGTGGGAACCAGTACGCCCTTTTCATTAAAATTTCGTCTGGCAATAGAGCTCAGCAATACTGGGATTGCTCCTTTTTCACGACTTTCATTTACAAACCGAATAAGATTATATCTATAGGTTGTATGGGGGTTGGTATAACGGGTTGAATCTTCTATTTTTTGATCATTATGTCCAAATTCAATAAAAACATAATCTCCTTTTTTTAGCTTTTTATAAATAGAATCCCAACGTTTTTCATTGATAAAACTCTTAGTGCTCCTACCGTTTACAGCTTTATTCTCAACGGTGAAATTATCCTTAAAAAAAGGTTGCAGAACTTGCCCCCAACCGTGTTCTGGATTACGATCTGGATCTTTTTTATTTGCCATTGTTGAATCACCAATGGTATAAATTGTAGTTTTTTGAGCAAAACAACTCACTGAGATTAAGCAGATAATTAACAGGTAATATTTCATTTTTTTGATTTTTGATTTTATTATACTCTCGCATCTTTCAACTTTGCTCAGTACAATAAGTATTGTGGTTAATTTATGGTTTTATACCTTAGGCCAAAACAGCAACCACAAACTTTTTTTAACTTTCACTACATTTTTCAGGTTTTGTCTTTTTCAACTTTCCTTAAAAAAACTACTTTGCAGCCGAGGGAACCGTTGCCTTTTCTCCGATAAAAACTTCGTTCAAAAGTACATTCTCTGCATTGGTACTTGAAATCGCATTTTTGGCCCATTTGATATCAATATTGTTCAATGAGATATTGGTGACTTTTTTCTCAGCAAATCCCTGAATCACAATTCCTGATGCTGTGGCTTTATTACAGGTAATATCCCAGAATGATATATTGGATATTTCGGACTGAAAACCATTACCTTCCCCATGATAATTTGCCGTGATATACAAACAATCTTCCACTTCATCCAGCTTGATATTTCGAACAAAAACATTTTTTATAAAACCTCCACGATCAGCATTGGTCTTTAAATAAATCCCTCTTTTCAAATACCCTACGGTTTTGCAATTCTCTACATATATGTTTTGAACCCCAGCTGACATTTCACTTCCTATAACAACGCCGTGAAGTCCTTTAAAATTACAATTTCTGATCACTATATTCTCACTTGGTGTGGCCGCGTTTGCTCTGCCTTCGTGATCTCTTCCGGCTTTAATGGCCACGTTATCATCTGCGTTATCAAAAGTCACATTTTCTATCAAAACATCCTTAGCATATTCAGGATCAATACCGTCATTATTATGATTTAAGGATTTATAACTAATTCCACGCACAGTAATGCTTTGCGATTTTAGTAAATGCAAACACCAAAAAGGTGAATTTTCTATTCTGATATTTTCCACCAAAATGTTTTTACAGTTAAAGAACTGAATCATTTGGGGACGCAAAAAATATCCTTCTCCAAATTTTCTGTCTTTTAAAGGAGTTGCATTATGATTCATACCACGGCTTAAGTTTTTCCCTGCACCTTCTTTTGCTTTAAAGCTTTTCCAAACCTTGCCTCCTTCTCCATCAATTATACCTTCGCCGGTTATGGCAATATTAGAGCAGTCATAAGCATAAATAAGCGGACTGTAATTGTAGAGCATAGTACCTTCCCAGCTCGTTAAAACCATTGGTAGATAATCCTTCGGATTATCACTGAATTTGATTTTGGCCCCTTTCTCTATTTTTAAATTTACATTGCTTACAAAATGAATTGGACCATTGATTTTATAAATACCTTTTGGTACCACAATAGTTCCTCCATTGTTCTTTTTACACAATGCCATCGCCTTATCAAATGCTGCTTTATTATTGGTTATAGAATCTCCTTTTGCGCCCAATTTTACCACATTAATCTGATAAGATGCAAAGACAGGAAGCTGAATTCTCTTTACAATAGAATCTACTTTTTGGGATGGAAATTGCTGATGCTGAGCAAAAGAAGTCCATGAAATCAATAGAAAAATCAGAAGTCTAAAATTCATATTTTTTGTTTTTTTTAAATCTATTTTTTTTACTTTGAATACCAATTGGCAATTGAATCTTTTAAAATATTCTCGATGGTATATTCTTGAGCTTCTTTCTCTTGAAGTTGGTGTGACCAAAAGACTCTCTTGGCAGGCTGAAATCCTTCACCTTTGCAATTATATTCAGCATAGAAAGCATTCTTTTCAGCTTCGGGTTTCGACCAGTTCTCCCAGCCCTCAGGTTTTATGTGTTTTCCCATATCACAATTCATATAAACCGTTTTTGCATAAATTCGCCATGGTCTGCCTAAGTAAACCGCCGTTGCAGCGGGTTCCCCGGTAAGTTTACAATCTTTGAAAACAAACCCAAAAGCGTTATTTTGGGGAGTTGAAGCAGCCGTAATATAAGAACTTTTAATACTGTGAATCTGGCAATTTTCAAATAAAGCAGTTGCACCTCCAAAAATAAAATCAGTTGTTCCTTCAATATAACACTCTTTAAAATATTGCTTTGCATTTTTTCCTGAGAGATATAATGTATCTTGATTTCCAAGAATATTACAGTTTACAAGCTTTGCACGATTTGAAACAACAGACAAAGCAATTGCCTGACCTTTATCGCCTGAGGCATTTTTAATGGTTAAATTTGAAGCTGAAAAATCATCGGCTTCAACTAAAACTGTAGACGTGTAAAAAGTACTGTTTCTTCCTAAATTGATTCTAGAGAAATTATCATCAAAAGTGATAATGGTATTCTCTTTACTCTCACCAATCAAAGATAAATGCGTATTCCACTCGGGAATTCGCACTTTTTCATTGTAAATTCCATTTTTCACAAACACCGTCACTTTCTCATAAGGAAAAGAAGGGCTTGCATTTATGGCATCCTGAATTTTGGTAAAATCACCCGAACCATCTAAAGCAACTGTAATAAAATTGTTGTTTTTCTTATCTGTTTTTTCTGCCGATGAAACTTTTACTGCGTTTTTTATGGCCCATGCAGGATATTTTTTCAGAACTTCTTTTGGAGCATCCGAATACCATGAATAACCATTTCGTCTTTCAGCACCTATTTCATCCAATGATTTTTTCTTTATTCCGTCACGATCACAAAAGAACGGTTGGTTTGTATTCAGATCCATAAACCTCGCCCAGAGTGGTGCTGCATTTTGGGTGGGAATCATCTTTTTGTCGATGATCTTTCCGGCATCATTCAAAACACGTTTCTCTTCAAGATTCGTAATTTTAGTTTTTTCAAACCATGCCTGAGCGCTTTTAACTGCCGTAATGATCTGGGTCGAAGGTTTTTCGATTCTCATTAAAAGCAATACAATTTTAGCCGATTCGTATCCGCTAAGCGATGCTAACTCAAAAGCCCTTGCATTTGCCGGAGCTAATGTAACTTCATCATGCTGGGCGCACCAGGCGGTTAAAACACCATTTTGTTTGTACTGCGTTTTCAGTATACAATCAATTCCTTTATCAAAAGATTTCTTTGCTTTTTCAACAATTTCCTTTGATGGTTTTATGCTATAAAAATCAGTTTCTTCACTTACTTGTTCCATGATATTCATAATGTTTATCATCGAATCATCATTGTAAGTAATATGGGTATAATATCCTTTTTTTAACGGATAAAACTGAGGCCATCCTCCGTTTTTATATTGGGCTTCAAATAAATAATTTAATCCTTTTAAGAAAGATTCTCTGTAGCGTTCATCCTTGATCTGTGCATACATTTTTGACATAAAAAGCATTTCCTGAGAGGTTGCTCCATTGTCTGTGGTTGTTTCTGCTGTCGTTTTTTTAAGGGCTAATAAATCCTTTTTTTCAACAGGAGTCAATTCTTGCTGCATCTGGATATTCTTTGGCCATCCTCCAATGTCTCGTTGATAAAGCAATACATTCTCAGCTATTTTTTTAGCCTGGTCGGTACCAAACCAGGCAGCATCGTTTTTACGAATGATATCAGGCCAATTTTTATAGGTATTCTGAGCATTTATACTAAAACAAACACTGAAGAAAACGAGTAGTATGTATTTTTTTAATGGAATCATTATTTAAGTTTATTTTGTAATTCTAAACCAATCTACAGCAACATTTCCTGAATCATTTGTTACTTTCTCACTCAAGGCAAAAAGACCGACTTTTGCGCCAATCCATTTTCCTTCTTTAGCCAGAAAATCAGAACCAATTGGCTGATATTTTTTATCATCTGCACTATAAAAGAAACTGCAAATTCCGCCTTTTTTAATTGTTACTCTAAGATATATTGTATTGTTTGCTATTAAAACAGGTTTCGTTGCTGTCTCTGCAACTTTTTCATCAAAAGTTCCTGTTCTCTGATTCAAATACAGCTTTCCGTTTTCATTTTTTAAATTCAAATAACTGTAGTCTAATCCCATAATGATAAGTCCTGTTGATTCTTGGTTTAACCTTGTATTAAAAGTCAATTTGGCCGTGGCTGTAAACTCTTCTGCAGGGAATTTTTGCAACAACAAATTGGGTGCATCAAAAATTTTCTGATCCTCTTTTAAAGTCGTTACACAGAATAAATTCAAATAACCTAAACTCGTCGGGAAACCCCAATTGATTTGAGAATTGGCCTGCCATTGCCATTGCAGACCTAATTTAGGTTCATTAAACTCATCTGATGTTGCAGGATTTTCAATTGGATATTTCTTGCCTACATTTGGTTTTTTAAAAGTTGTAACGGGTTCACCTATTCCGTTTTTATCAAAGTCTTGTCCCATAATCGGCCAATCCTTTTCCCATTTCATGGGCTGAAGATGCACAATTCTGCCGTAAGCTCCTTTGTCCTGAAAATGAATAAACCAGTCTTCTCCGGTTTGTGTTTGCACCCAGGCTCCCTGATGCGGACCGTTTATAGCGGTTTTTCCCTGTTCGAGTACTTTCTTCTTTTCATAAGGACCAAACACATTTTTAGATCTTAAAATCGTTTGCCAGCCTGTAGCCACTCCTCCTGCCGGAGCAAAAATATAGTAGTAATTATTACGTTTATAGAATTTTGGTCCCTCAATTGTACCTTCACTCTCGTGGCCGTCAATTACCATAACTTGGTCATTATTGGCAACTGTACCTTCCGCATTCATACTGCAAACCACGATAAGACTTTTTATCTGAGCACGACTTCCGGCAAAGGCATGAACGAGATAGACTTTACCGTCATCATCCCATAACGGACTTGGATCAATAAGTCCGATTCCTTCTTTTACCAAAAGAGGTTCTGACCATGGTCCTTCCGCTTTTTTGGCTTTGATCATGTAGATTCCAAAATCAGGATCCGGATAATAAATATAAAATTCATTGTTATGAAAAGTAATACTTGGCGCCCAGACTCCGTTACCATGCTGCACTTTATTAAATGTCTCAAAGGGAGGTTGTTTTGCAAGTGCATAACTAACAATTTTCCAATTCACAAGATCTTTAGAATGTAAAATAGGTAATCCGGGAATACAATTAAAAGACGATGCGGTCATATAAAAATCATCTCCTACACGAACTACATCAGGATCTGAATAATCGGCATGAATGATAGGATTTGTATAGGTTCCGTCTGCGTTGTCAGGTACCCAGACTTGTGCCAGATTCTTTTGCAAAGAGAATACTGATAAAAGAAAAAAGAGGACTTTTAAGTTTTTCATTTTTTGATAATAATTACTTTTTAATTAAACCCGACAGGTTATAAAAACCTATCGGGTTTCTTGCATTTCTTTTAGTGATTTCGGAGGAGAAATCACCAAAGAAACCTTGTAAAGAATTTATCTGTTCAATTCTAAAGCAGCCAGAATAAAAGGTCCGGTTGCTTTAGGATCGTTGTCTTTTTTTCTTTCATTTACATAATATTCGTATGAACCATCACGATATGGTGTTCCTCCTAAACCTGCAACCTGACAGGCATGAGTTAGTGTGATTCCGCCATCAGCATCAACTTTTGTAATGAGTTGAGTTGTTAAACCATCAAAAGCTTTGTTGGCTAATTTTTTATATTTTGCCGGTAAATAACCTTTGTTTGCTCCTTTTGCAAAAGCATAAGCAAACATGGATGATCCTGAAGCTTCAAGATAATTTCCTTGCTGACCTCCTTTATCGGTTACCTGATACCACAATCCTGATTTGTCCTGATATTTAGCCAAAGCTGCACAGGCATTGTTCAAATACTTTACTAATTCTTTTTGTTTTGGATGCTCTTTTGGCATATAATCCAAAACATCAACAAGTGCCATTACATACCAGCCTAAAGCTCTTGACCAGAAGTTTGGTGAATTACCTGTAACTTTGTTAGCCCACGGCATTTGCTTGCTTTCGTCCCATGCATGATACAATAAACCTGTTTTTGGATCTGTAGCATGCAATTGAATCAATTCGAATTGTTTTGCGATGTCATCAAAACTTTTCCCGTCTTCAAAGGTAAGGGTGTATTGCGCGTAAAATGGTTCTCCCATGTACAAACCGTCTAACCACATTTGGTTTGGATAGATTTGTTTGTGCCAGAAACCTCCACTTGCAGTACGTGGCTGCTCTGAGATTTGTTTGCGTACTAATTGCATCGCTTTCAAATACTTTTCTTCTTTTGAAGTAGCATAAATATCAAAAAGCAAACGCCCCGGTACAACTAGGTCGATATTGTATTTGTCTAGTTCGTAGGTTTTAATTGTTCCGTCGTTTTGTACTAATTCATCTACATAACCTCTGATATAAGCTTTGTATCTTGGATCCGGATTTTTCTTGTGTAATTCTTCGATCGAATGCAAAACCAAGGCGTGAACATAATCCCATTTTGGTTTTTTAGAATCATCGATCATATAGGATTCCGGATGGCGTTTCATTAGGGTCAAAGCCATTTTATCAGACCATTTTGAATCTTTAGAAATTACGATCTCTTTTTTTGCTGGTTCCTGTGAAGTTACTTTACAGCTTGTAAAAGCCATTAAACAAACTAACATAACTGACGTAAAATAACCTTGTCTTTTATTATTTTTCATTTTAAAATATATTTAATTCTACTATTTCTCTAATTCTAATGCTGCCAGAATAAATGGCCCTAACCCATGTGAGTTGTCAATTTTTATTTTCTCTTTAATATAATATTCATAAGAACCATCGCGATACGGATTGCCTCCGAGTCCGGCGCTAGCACAAACCTTCGTGATATGAATTTCTCCATCAGGATCAACAGCAATTAGTTTATTCACGATGCCTTCAAAACCTTTCTCAGCCAGTTTTTTATAACTTACCGGTAAATATCCTTTTTTTGCCCCTTTTGCAAAAGCATAAACAAACATTTCAGATCCGGATGCTTCAAGATAATTTCCTTCTTTTGTTCCTGAATCGGTAACCTGATACCAAAGACCCGATGGATCCTGATATTTTGCCACTGCTTTTGATATTTCATTCAGATACTGAATTAATTCTTTTCTCTTAGGATGTTCTTTTGGCATGTAATCTAAAACATCCACTAAGGCCATCATGTACCATCCTATCGAACGCGACCAAAAATTAGGCGACGTTCCTGTTTCTTTATTTGCCCAGGGCATTTGTTTGCTTTCATCCCAGGCATGAAACAGCAAACCTGTCTTTTTATCAATGGTATGCAAATGTATTTGTTCGAACTGTTTGGCAACATCATCTAAATCTTTTCCCTTGTCAAATTCGACCGTATATCTGGCATAAAAAGGTGTTCCCATATACAATCCGTCAAGCCACATTTGGTACGGATAGATTTTCTTATGCCAAAATCCACCTGAATTGGTTCTTGGATGTGTTTCTAACTGTTTTCTCAAAGTCTGCATTGCCGTAAGATAACGATCCTCCTTTGTTGTTTTATAGAGATCAAAAAGAATCTTTCCGGCATTGATATAATCAATATTATAGTCTTCGAGTTTATAGTTCATGATTTCTCCTGAACTGCTGATAACCGTTTCTGCGTATTGTTTTACGTAATTGGCATATACCGGATTATTAGTTTTTTTATAAAGCTCCTGAAAAGACATTGCCACTAGTCCCAGCTTATAATCCCATTTTGGTTTTTCGTTATTATCAATTTGCCATAATTTTGGATCACGTTTCAGGATAGAAAGCGCCATTCGCTCTGACCATTTTAAGTCTTTAGCAATCACAACACCTTTCTTTGCAGTTTGCTGAGCTGTCACTTTACCAGCTGAAAATACAATCAGGCAAACGAGTATAACCAAAGCAGAATATATTTTGTTACTGTTTTTTATCATATCCTAAATCTTAGTTATTATTTATTTAATTCCATTGCGCTTAGCATAAATGCTGCCAAAGCGGGTGAACTAGAATCTTTTGCTTTACTTTTTACATAATACTCATTTGTACCGTCACGAAATGGTTTTCCTCCTAGTCCGACATTCGATGATACATTTGAAATCGTCACTTGTCCTTTATCATCTTTTTTGACAAACTCTTTAAGGTAGGCATCAAATGATTTCTGGGCCTGCTTTTTATAATTCGAAGCCAAATACCCTTTATCTGCCCCTTTTGCCAAAGCATAGATAATCATTGCCGAAGAAGAAGATTCAAGATAATTATCTTTCAAATCCGGTTTGTCAGCCACCTGATACCACAAACCTGAAGCGCTTTTGTACTGCTCTGCACTTTTTGCAATTTGATTCAGGTATCCAATTAGTGTTTTATATTTTGGATGCGTCTTAGGATAATAATCCAACGTTTCTATAAGAGCCATCATGTACCAGCCAATACCTCGTCCCCAAATGGTTGGAGAAGTTCCTGTTTCCGGATTTGCCCAGCCAATTTCTTTGCTTTCATCCCAAGCCTGATACACCAGTCCCGTTTTTTTATCTACCAGATGATTTTGAACCAGTTCAAACTGTCTGGCAATATCATCTAAAGCTTTACCATCTTCGTACTTCATGGTATATTGTGTATAAAAAGGTTCTGCCATATACAAACCGTCAATCCACATTTGATTAGGATAAATTTGTTTGTGCCAAAATCCGCCGCTTGCCGTTCTGGGTTGCGTTTCGAGTTGAGACCTTAGTTGTTGTATTACTTTTAAATATCGTTTATCGCTAGTTTTATCATATAAATTAAAAAGTAATTTCCCCGGATTTGCACAATCGATATTGTATTCTTTTATATCGTACTTGGCAATATTTCCATCTACATCAATCAGTTCATCAGCATATCCTTTGATATAATCAAAATAATTTTTGTCGTTCGTTTTCTGGTATAATTTTTCGAAAGCAGACAAAACCAAACCCATTTTATAATCCCATTTTGGTTTTTCAGTTCCGTCGATCTGATATGCTTTTGGGTATTTGTTTAAAATAGTACGTGCGGTTCTTTCTGACCATTTCAGATTATCAGGAAGAACAGCCGTTTCGCTTGCCTGCGCCACTAGCTTACTGCTAAAAATCAATAGCAAGACAATTATACTTTGGGTAAAATTGATTTTTATAAAAGTCGATTTAAACATACATTATATTTTAATACTGGTTGCTTTTTTAGAAAACATAACATTACCGTTTTTAAATTTGTATAAAACTGTTCTTATTATCATTGTCCTTTTTCATGCTAAATTATTTAAAAATTCTGTCTAAAAATTCTGTGGTATACACCACCGTCTGTTCCAGCCAGGGTTGAAAAAACCAAAAGGAATGCGGTGAATCCTGAATTGTTTTTACTTCACTATAAATCTTGTTCTGATCTAAAATTGCAATCATATCGTCTCTTCCGGCATGAAACCGATCAAAACTGCTGTTGATAAACAGTATTGGCGGCGTGTTTTTATTAGCATGACTTAATGCCGATGCTTGTTTCCAGTTTTCAGGATTCTCATCATAGGTTCCCTTTAACCAGAATGCTGCCATTTCTGCTTCCTGAGATTCGGGATGTTTAAAAGCGAGAATTCCATCTACATCAATTATTGCGTGTACTTTTGAAGAAGATTTACTTTTGTATTGGACATCTTCAAAAGCCAGATCTTCATTTGTTGTACCAATCAAAGCTGCCATCTGACCTCCGGAGGAGCATCCTAAAACCGCAATTTTGTCTGGATCTACATGAAATCTTTTGGCATTGTCTTTTATAAATTTAATCGCATTTTTTACATCATAAACCCCTTGTGGATATTTTGCCTCGAGTGATAACCTGTATTCTATTGCAAAACAAGAATAACCTTTTGATGTTATTTCCTGTGCCAAGACCTTCATTTGGTCTTTATTTCCTGATCTCCATCCGCCACCATGAATCATGATTACCCCTGGATTTCTTTTTTTATCTTTATTAAAAAAGGCATCAAAATGCAACATCCTTTTTGTGTCATTATAATACACTACATTCTGGATCTGTGTATCGTTGACTGCTTTATTGCCTTGCGCAATTTTTATAAAAGGATATTTTTTAATTAGTTTGCCATAAGTGCTTTTTACGGTGTATGACGTATCAATAGCATATTGACTTTGGGCGGTAATACTTTTAGAAAAAAGCAATAAAACAATTAAAAATCTTTTCATTTCAAAACCAACTACTATTTCGTTAAGAAAGGAGTCCGATTCATGACCGAACTCCTTTTTAACTTCTTCAAAAAAACTAAACCTCAAAAATTTTAAAATTACTAATAACCAGGATTCTGAGGGAAATCCTTGTTTTGGTTTAAATCCAGCGCCGTTTGTGGGATAGGTCTTAAAATTTTAAGTTTACCATCTACTCCAACAAAATTAGCTGCCTTAATTCTATAATTATAAGCCGAAGCTCTGTCTACTAATGTACCGGTACGTTTTAGATCGAACCAACGTTTGTATTCTCCTACCAGTTCTCTACCTCTTTCATCTAAGATATAATCGATATTAAATTGTCCTATAGTGGCATTGGCTACACCTGCTCTTCTTCTCACTTCATTTAAACGATCTAAACCAGTTGTCGGATTTCCTGCTTTTAAATAAGCTTCCGCCGCTATTAAATAGGTTTCTCCCAGTCTTGATACAATGATATCTCTTGTACTTACAGGACCTGTACTTGAAGGTGTTGTTGGATTGGCATCATCAAATTTCTTCACAGGAATAGTATAACAATCACGGTTGTCTATTAATGTATGATCTGCTGAGTATTCTCCCCAAGGATGGTATACAAAAGTGGCTGATTTTCTTGCTGCATTAGCCGTATTCCAGGCTGTTCTGTCTGCAGGCGTGAACCATTTTGGCTCATAAAAGTGTCTTACTTTTACAGCGCTCGCATTTGCAGGTCTGTAATACGGATAATAAAGAGTGGTCTTTGCTTTTCCGTCAACGGTTACTGTTTCTTCCAGAATTTCTGTCATAAAGGTAGCATCCCATCTTTTATCTCCTTTTTCATATAACCCTAAAGCATAAGTTGTTGGACATAAATTATAACTTCTTAACGGAGCTCCTGTTTCTGCACCTCCTAAATACGAACTGAAATAGTAAAACTGATTGTTTCCTAATTTTGTAGGATCCGTACTTGTAGAGTTTTTGTCGTATTGAACAGAAAATATGGTCTCTGCATTCAAATCGTTATCACTTGTTGCAGTAGTAACAAATAATTGATTAAAAGGAATATTTAATGCCTGACCAGCAATTGCTGCATCTGCATAAGCGGCTGCCTTTGTAAAATCAGCAGGAGTTCCAAAAGTTTCGTAACCTCTTGTAAGGTATACTTTTGCCAATAAATCATTTACGGCTCTTTTGTTTACTTTTCCTGTTGCTGCATAAGCCCCGGTTCCTACCGTAGCCAAAGAAGCATCTAAATCGGCAATAATTTGTGTGTACACTTCCTCGGCTGTATTTCTTTTGAAAGATAAAACTGCTGAAGTAATGTTATCCAGAACAATTGGAACTCCACCATAGGTCTGAACCAGTAAAAAATAAGCGTTAGCTCTTAAAAAGAGCGCTTCACCCACCAGGGAATTCAAATTTGCTGTTTGTTCTGTAATGGTCGAATAGTACACCGTTTTGTTTACAGACTGAATCTGCTGATAACATGAAGTATACAAATCATCGACATTCGCAGCTGATGGAATTAGTAATGTATATTGACTTATACCGGCTGGTTCGGGTGTTCTTCCTTCGGCGTACATATCGGTACCGGATTCAAACAACCATGGATTTCCTCCGTAAATTCCTTTAAGTCTTGCATAGTCTGTGTTTACTAATAACTGAAATCCGGATGCTGTTTTATATGTTTCGTCAGCCGGTACATTCGAAAGACTTTCTTCCTCGATGTAGTCGCTACATGAACTGAAAGCTGTAATGATTATTCCTAAAACTAATATTATCTTTTTCATTTTATATCTTATTAAAATTTAACACTTAAACCCAATTGTGTAGTAACGGATGCAGGACGGTTGATACCAAAATTAGAACCTGCCCATTCCGGATCATATCCGTCAAAATTTGTAAATACAAATGGGTCTAAAACATTTACATAAACTCTTAGATTACTCAATTTTAATCTTTTAAGTAATTCAGAATTAAAAGTGTATCCTAAAGAGATATTTTTAATTTTAACATAAGATGCATCTCTATAGTAACCAAATAAAGAAGTCCAATAAGCACCTGCACCAGTTGCAACTGGTCCTGGTCGTGGATTTGTATTGTTTGCGTTGGCTTCAATACCAGTTCCGTTTGTTGGAATAAAATAATCCATTTTAATTTTCTGACGGCCTCTGTCGCTCACATCAGCAAAGTTTTGATGAAAAGTACTCAATACTGTTTGTCCCTGACTTGTAATGACAGAGAAATTAAAATCAAACTGACCTACTGTTAATTTAGAGTAGAAACTTCCTTGCCATTCCGGATTTGCATTACCAATTACTTGTCTGTCATCGGCATTAAATTTACCGTCACCGTTCAAATCTTTTGGTCTCGCCTGACCAGGAGCCATACCGAAAGTTGCTGCCTGAGCTGCTTCGCTTTCCTGCCAAACTCCGTCATAAACGTAATTGTAATTTGGATTTATCTCTGAACCTAAGATCAGTTTGTTTCCAATATCACTTACCTGATCCTGATTGTAAATAGACTCTAACTTGTTTACGTTTTTAGTAAAAGTGAAAGTGGTTTCCCAGTTTAAATTTTTAGATTTTATATTTTTTGTAGTCAATAAAACCTCGACTCCTTTATTACTTACAGAACCAACATTGGCAAAAGTATTTTTCCATCCTGTTTCTAATGGTAATTGTTGTTTGTAAATCAAATCATCTGATAATCTGTCATAAACATCAACACTACCTGTAATTCTGTTTTTTAAGAATCCAAAATCAACACCTAAGTTGATCTCTCTTGTTTTTTCCCAGGTTAAGTTTTGATTGGCTAAATTCTCTGACTGCCATCCTGAAACTACATTTGCTCCGTTGGCATAAAAAGTCTGTTGATTTAATAAGGCTTGTGAAGTATAAGGAGCCACATTATCATTTCCTGTATATCCTAAACTCGCTCTAAGTTTCAAATCAGAAACTACAGAACTATTCACTAAAAATGATTCTTTACTAATTTTCCATCCTAAGGCTACAGAGGGAAAACTTTGCCATTTATTATCTGCTGATAAAACGGATGAACCATCCCATCTGTTAGAAGCTGTCAATAAATATTTATCTTTAAAAGTATAATTCAAACGAACAGCATAAGAACTCAAGGTATTTTTTGCATATCCTGAAGTTATGTTGTAGCTGGTCTGAACTCCTGAACCCATATTACTTGATCCCACATCAAAAGGCTGATTGTTAGAATACATATAAGAATTGTCATCTGTATTAGAATAAGAACTCTGCAATAACAATAAACTAAAATCATGTACGTCATTAAAAGTATGTTTCAAATCAATCTGATTGTCCCATGTATAATTGAAATTATTATAGGTTTGGATTGATGCTGAATTTTTACCGTTTAATGTTACCCCAGCATTGGTCTGCGCTGTATACGCTTTGCTAGTTGTCGTATTTTGAATTCCTGCAGAAAATGTTGTTTTGAATGTTAACCATTTTAAAGGCTGGTATTGCATATAAGCATTTCCAACAGTCTGCCATGTTTTTTCTGTCTGAGATGAATTAGCAATCTCCATTAACGGATTCACAGCACTGGTTTTATTAATTGCCCATGAACCATCAGGATAAGTTAATTTTCCTGGTAGAAAAAACAAAGAACCTACATTTTCGTTTCCTGCCGCATCCACTGACCAAGGTGACATTAAAGGGCTTAGTCTGAAAGCGTCCTGCATGGCCAAATCACTGCCTAATTGTGTATCAACGTGAGCAATTGTAACATTTGCCCCTGTAGAGAATTTATCATTTACCTTATGGTTCAAACCTAATTTGAACGAGTATTTATCTGTTCCGTCATTATCCACCAATCCTTCATCACTCTGAATACCAAAACCTAAATTATAGCTCAATCCAGACTCAGAACGTCCTGAAATATTCAAATAATTATTTTGAGTCATTCCGGGTTTAAGTACCGCGTCGTACCAATCAAAATTATAACCGTTATTGGCTCTTGAAACTAATAATGGACTTTGATTTCCTGCCAATGTTGCTAATTGAGCAGGTGTCTGTGTCTGTGGTGTAGCGCTCATATAAGCTACCTGGTGAAATTTCCACCATTCTGAACCTGACATCATTTCGGGTAATCTCGCAGCGGTTTTTGTACCATAAGAAGAATCAAAACTCACATTGAAACCCGGTTTAGCATTTGTTCCGCTTTTAGTGGTCACAATAATAACCCCGTTAGAACCTCTTGAACCATAAATTGCTGCAGAAGAGGCATCTTTTAGAACGTCCATTCTGGCAATATCTTGTGGGTTCAAAAAGTCGATTCCATCCATTGGCACACCATCTACCACATAAAGAGGGGTTGATCCCAGTACATTTGGGTTATTAGAATCTGCTAGTAATGAGTTGTTACCTCTAATTACTACTTTAAATCCATCTCCCACACGTCCTGAACTAGAGGAAATCTGAACTCCCGGTGTACTTCCCTGAATTGCTTCTAAGGCACTTGTAGTATTTCTTTCTGTTATTGTAGCAGCATTAATAGTACTAACCGATCCGGTAAGATCTGTTTTCTTCACAGATCCGTATCCTACAACCACAACTTCATTGAGTGAATTGGATTGCTCTGAAAGACTAACATTGACTCTAGATTTTCCCGCAACACTTACTTCTTGTGTCTGAAATCCTAAATAACTAAAAATTAGTACCGCTTTGTTATTGGTTACATTAATTTTAAAACTTCCCTCAAAGTCTGTCGAGGTACCGTTTTTAGTTCCTTTTTCCTGGACATTTACACCTGGTAGTGATAATCCCGCCGCATCTGTGATTTTTCCTTCTACTACTGTTGATTGCGCATAAATTGTTGTGCTCAACAGAAAATTCAGGAAAAATAAAAATACAAGATTGTATTTTGTTTTCTTCTTTGTTAATTGTTTAAAGTTCATAGTTTGGTTAAATAGTTTGGTTAATTGATAGTGTTTAATTTTTAATGGCTTCTACTTTTTTTTCATTGATATAGGTATTGATAAAGTTGATGTTTTTCACGTTTTTCAATAAATAGACAGAATCTACCTTATGAATCACTACGTTTTTAAGTGTTATATTTTCTACAGGAGATTCTTTGTATCCTTCGGCCCAGACACTGTATTTCCCTCCATTTTTTACATTTATATTTTCAAGAGTTACATTTCTGATGGTCGGAATAAAATTTCCCGTTTGAGATCCGTAGACATTATAAAACATGTTCAATTTCAGGACACATTCTTTTACTGTGCCTACTTCA
Source organism: Flavobacterium frigidimaris (assembly GCA_900129595.1). Taxonomy (GTDB): domain Bacteria; phylum Bacteroidota; class Bacteroidia; order Flavobacteriales; family Flavobacteriaceae; genus Flavobacterium; species Flavobacterium frigidimaris. The sequence continues at coordinate 50,893 of FQWG01000014.1, forward strand.
AGGTTTCGAACAAAAACATTCTCGATCACTCCTCCTCTTTTTGAATTTGTTTTAATGCGAATCGCGCGGTCAAGATTAGGGCTGTCCATAACACAATTTTCTACAAATACATTATTTACACCCGCTGATATTTCGCTCCCAATAACAACTCCGCCATGACCATCGATCATTTTACAGTTCTGAACAATGATATTTTTACTTGCTATTGCTACTCTTCTTCCATCTGCGTCACGGCCCGCTTTTATAGCAATGCAATCGTCGCCGGTATTAAACGTGCAGTTTTTGATCAGTACATTTTGCGAATATTCAGGATCACAACCGTCATTATTAGGTCCGTGACTGTTCACTGTAACACCATCAATAATAATATTGTTTGTTTTTATAGGATGCAGAATCCAAAACGGAGAATTGATCACTTTTACATCTTTTACTAAAACGGTATTGCACTCAAAAAACTCTATAAAGTTTGGACGTAAATAACGGCCTTCACCAAAAATTCTTTCGGCAACCGGCACACCTTTTTCAGCCATATCAACCAGAACTTCTCTATTCTGAGGATCATTTTGTGAGGGAATTCCTTTTTTCCAACCGTAATCTTTTCCTCCCGACCAAATCCACCAGTTTGTACTGTCTGCCTGACCATTAAGGGTTCCTTTTCCAGTTATGGCAACATTGGTTTTATTCTTAGCATATATAAGGGGAGAATAATTCATTAATTCGGTTCCTTCAAATGAAGTATGAACCATTGGATAATCTTTTGGATTTAAACTAAACAGAATCTCAGCATTATCCTCTAAGTGTAAATTTACATTACTTTGAAGATGTATGGCCCCGGTAAGGTATTTTCCGTTAGGCACCAACACTTTTCCTCCACCATTTTCGCTACAGGCTTTTATTGCTTTTTCGAAAGCTACAGTATTAGACGTTTTTCCGTCGGCTACAGCGCCAAAATCATTAATATTAAAAGTTTTATCAGCAAAATGAGTTTCAGGAATACTCTTAATGATTAATTCCATTCTTTTCCAGGGATCAGAATCAGAAACATTTGAAGTTTGCTTTGCACATGAAAGAACCATTGCAGTAACTGCACTAACAATTAAAACTCTCTTAAATGCTATAATTCTATTTGCAATCATTCCTGTAGTATTTATTATTTGGGAGTCAAACCAATACACGTATGTAATCGATTACACGAAAATATAAAATAAGTTCGAGTACACCAAATTTATTTAGAAATAAATTATATATTTAATTTTTATTAGGAATTATATTTACATTTAATGTAAAAAAACATATAATTTATTATCATTGTATAACCGAAAACGTTTTAATTATAAATTATGGTAATCGATAACAATTTGTTTACTGTTATAAAAAAAAATGTATTTTTGTCTAAGATTAATCTGAAAATCCTTTTTTAATGAGCGAAAAAATAACCATTTACGATATTGCTGAGAAATTAAATATCACTGCTGCTACTGTTTCAAGGGCTTTAAACAACAACCCGAAGATAAAAGAGAGCACACGCGAGTTGGTTATAAAAACCGCTGCTTCAATGAATTACAAGCAAAACAAGCTTGCATTAGCATTAAAAAGCGGCCGAAGTAATAATATAGGAGTGATTGTCCCTCGTATTGACAGTAATTTTTTTGCCTCTGTCATCAGGGGTATCGAAGAAGAATTACATCCTCATGGTTATCAGGTAATTATTTGCCAGACTCACGAAAGTCCCAAAAGAGAAAATGAAAATTTATATACGCTCATAGACGCGCAAGTTGATGGTATTATCATGTCAGTTACCGATGTTACTACTGAAAATGACGGGGCTTTTCGCAACGTTTTAGAGAAAAATGTCCCTTTGATATTTTTTGACAGAAGCAAACATATTGATGGGGTCAGCTCAGTAACTATCAATGATTTTAAAGGTGGATATCTTACCACACAACACTTAATAAACGAAGGCTGTAAATCTATCGCTCACTTATCAGGAGATCAATCGCTTGAAATTTTCAAAAACAGGTTTTTAGGATACAAACAGGCTTTGCTTGATAACGGATTGACATTTAAAGAGGAATATGTTATTCCTGTAAAGAGTTTTGTTGATGCCGGAAAAGATGCTGTTGATGTTTTACTACAACTGCAAACTCCTCCAGATGCCATATTTTCATCGAGTGACTTTGCTGCCTTAGGCGCAATTCAGGAATTAAGAGCCCGAAATATCAGCATTCCTAAAGACTTTTGTGTTGCCGGATTCAGTAATGAACCCTTTACCAAATTCATGGAGTTATCTATTACTTCTGTAGATCAGTCACCTCTTGAAATGGGAAAAATGTCGGCGCGTGTTTTCCTGGAGCAAGTAGACAAAACAGACACTATCAAAATCGAAAAAAAGGTGGTTCTTGCACCGGAATTGCATATTCGTAAATCATCGTCAAGAAGTAGCTCTTAATCTTTTTTTACCATATATGTAAGACGCACAGCTGTGCGTCTTTTTTTTTACTATATAAGGAAATATAGACTGTATTGTGGTATAAGCTCTTATTAGCTACAAATTATCGTGGCTAAAAACCTTTTTTAATCTCTGAATAAAAAAATAAAAAAGCACCATATAAAACCTATATGATGCTTTCTTATTTTGTACCTTTTATAATACAGCTTATATTTTCTTAAATAACTTATTGGTTTAAATCAATTACAAAGAAACCCCTCTTTTCCAAGGAATAAAATCGTTTTGGTTTAAGATTGCTGCTTTGGTTTTAATTGTACCACTGGCAACATTTATGATGAATTCTAACATTTCATCCGCCATTTCGTCAATTGATTTTTCTCCGGTGATAATTCCACCAGTATCGATATCAATAATATCAGACATTTTATTGGCCAATTGTGTGTTAGATGAAATTTTCACAACCGGAGCTATCGGGTTTCCTGTTGGAGTTCCCAAACCTGTTGTAAACAATACCATATTTGCTCCCGAACCTACCATTGCAGTGGTACATTCCACATCATTTCCAGGAGTACATAACAATGTAAAGCCTGGTTCATTAATATATTCTCCATAATCGAAAACACCCGTAATTGGTGAAGTCCCTCCTTTTTTAGCAGCACCAGCTGATTTCATTGCATCTGTAATCAAACCGTCCTTGATGTTACCCGGAGATGGATTCATGTCAAATCCTGAACCTGCATCTACAACTGTTTTTTCGTACCATTGCATTAAGTCTAAGAAGCGTTTTCCATCCTTATCATCTATACAACGATTTACTAATTCCTGTTCTACTCCACATAATTCAGGAAATTCAGAAAGAATTGTAGTTCCTCCTAAAGCAACTAAATGATCTGATAACACTCCCAATGTTGGATTAGCTGAAATTCCCGAAAATCCATCAGAACCACCACACTCTAAACCAATTCTTAATTTAGATAATGGAGCTGGTTCTCTTTTTATTTCATTGGCTTTTTTAATGGCTTCAAACGTATCTTTTACCACACTGCTAAGCATACTTTCGATAGTTCCTATTTGTTGCTGATCGTAAATCAAAACAGGCTTTTTGCTGTTTGGATTGATGGCGTCCATTGCGTCTTTAAATATCTGAATTTGCAAGTTCTGACATCCTAAACTCAATACCGTTGCTCCGGCCACGTTGGGATTGTTTACATAACCAGCCAATAATTTAGCCAAACTGTGCGAATCCTGACGAATACCTCCGCAACCACCCTGATGTGTAATGAATTTTACTTCGATGTTATTGAATAAATTAGCATCATTTGAAGCTGCTTCATTACCTGCACCACCCGTTTCAGTTTTCACCAAAGAACGAAGCAATAACTGATAATCGTTCTCTTTAGGTTTCATTAATTCTTTTTCGAAAATATCCTTAAGGATTTCGATATTTCTGTTTTCACAGAAAACTAAAGGAAAAAACAACCAGACATTCTCAGTTCCAACTTGTCCGTCTTCTCTGTGATAACCTTGCCATGTTCTGTCTTTCCATTTATCAATGTTGGGAGCAGTCCAGCCAATAGTTTCCGTTTTACCGGTTACTTTATCACTTTCGTGTTTTACGTTGGCTGTAGAAAGTAATCCTCCTCTTTCGATTCGTGCACTTGCTTTTCCTACCAAAACACCATACATAATGATTCTGTCTCCTATATTAAAAGGAACCATTGCAATCTTATGTTTCATCTTTACATCAGACTCAATAGCAACTGATTCCCCTTCAAAATCAATTACTTCGCCTGCTGTAAGATTCACCAAAGCAACCGCAACATTGTCGGTTGGGTGAACTTTTATTAATTTTTTCTGCGTTGCCATAATTAAACCTTGTTCTTTGTTCTTTATCTTTTTATTTTATTCTTTGCTGAAACTTAGCAAAACCGGCTTCAACACCGTTTGAGTCAATTTCTTCTAAAGCAATTGTAATCGCTTTTGTTAATCCCGGAATTTCAGTTAAATCTTCATCCCAGAAACTTTTGTTTTGCAATGTAAGTCTCGCTATTTTTTCATAATCATCTGATTTCCATAAACCATCAAAAAACGAAACAATATCTTCACCATCTTTAACCGGTAAACTTTGACCATTCCAGGCTCCTTTGTAGAAACGAATTAAACTCGCTAATGAAAAAGTCAAATTAACAGGCAATTTTTTGTTAGCCTTATAATATCCTAATAAACTAGGTAAAACTCTTACTTTGAATTTCGACACAGAATTTAATGCAATATCAGCAAGTGCATGTTTGATAAATGGATTTTTAAATCGGTCCATTACCTCCTCAGAATAGGCCGTAATTTCATTTTTGTCCATATCAAGAGTTTCACTAATTTCACTAATAACGCTATTCACAAATTTTCCGGTAAAATCTCCGTCAACCGTTTCCATTACTAATTTGTTACCATACAAAAGTGAAAAAGGAACCATTGCTGTGTGCGCACCATTTAAAATACGAACTTTAATCATTTTAAAAGGACGTATATCATCAACAATTTTCACATTCAAATCTGTCTTATGAAAAGGCAATTTTGTTTTTAAAGCTTCTCCACCTTCAATAGCCCAAAGGAAAAAAGGTTCAGCAGCAACAATTAAGTTGTCCTGATAATCTAATTTATTATTGTATTCTTCAATTTCAGCTCTTGGATATCCAGGAACAATCCTATCAACCAAAGTACTGTGATACGTACAAGCATCTGATACCCAAGTTTTAAATGCATCTTCTAACTTCCATGTATCGCAATATTGCAAAATATATTTTTTAAGCGTCTCTGAGTTATAATCAATCAATTCACAAGGAATGATTGTTACTCCTTTAGAAGCATCTCCATTAAAATGCTTAAATCTTTCATATAATAAAACAGTCAACTTTGCAGGAAATGACACTGGCGGCTGCATGTCCGGAGTATCACTTTCAATGAATTCAATTCCAGCTTCAGTAGTATTAGAAACAATAAACTGAAGCTCTTCTTCTTTGGCTAAAGCCAAATAATTTGCAAATTCAGTATATGGGTTTATAGTTTTTACAATATTAGTAATCAACTCAATATCTTGTATCTTTTCACCTTTTTTAATTCCGTTCATAAACAAGGTATAAAGACCATCTTGCTCATTAATCAAGTTTACCATACCGTCTTTCAAAGGTTGAACTATTGCAATACCGGCATTAAAATCAATTTCTTTATTTAGTTTGTGAAAAGCATAATCAACAAAAGCTCTTAAAAAGTTACCCTCTCCAAACTGAACTACCTTAATTGGATATAACTTTTCTAATCCTGTATTTATTCTATTTAATTTTTTCATTTTAAAATCTCTTTAAAGCGTTATAAATAACCACATTAAATACCTTATTTTGCTTTTAGCTTTTTTTTACATTGTAAAAGAAACATTACACTTGTGTGAGGAAAATAATACTTGTTGTGAGGAATGACAAGAGCTATTTTTCAAGTGTAATGTTCAATTACAATCTCTAAAATCTAAAAAAAACGCATGTAAACAAGGAATTGGCATGATTACTCCTTATTTATTTTTAATATTTTTGATGATCTCAAGAACCTGACTTACTTTGTTTTTTAAGCCGTCATAATCCTTATTATCCAATATATCTTTTGAAATTAATTGCGATCCGATACCTACGCATGTCGCCCCTGCATTAAGCCATGAAGTCAAACTTTCTACCGTTGGCAAAACACCTCCTGTAGGCATAATACTTGTCCATGGGCATGGTCCTTTGATTGCTTTTATAAATTCCGGTCCATAAATATCACCAGGGAATAGTTTTACAATTTCGCAGCCTAATTCTTCTGCCCTTGCAATCTCGGTAAGTGTTCCGCAACCTGGCGACCACAATACTTTACGACGATTACAAGCTATTGCGATATCTTCTCTGAAAACCGGGGTTACAATAAAATTAGCACCTAAACTCATATACAATGAAGCCGCAGCGGCATCAGTAATAGAACCTACACCCAACATCATTCCCGGCAATTCGGCCAAAGCATATTTGTTTAAAGCCCCAAAAACCTCATGAGCAAAATCACCTCTGCTTGTAAACTCCATTAACCTTGCACCACCATCATAACAGGCTTTTAGTACCTTCTTGCTTATTTCGATATCTGAATGAAAAAACAACGGAACCATTCCGTTTTCCTTCATTTGTAAAGCCACTTCAATTCTTGAATATTTTGCCATTTTATATAAATTATCTAGATACTAATCCGGCTGAATCACCATCTACCATATTTTCAACTTCTTTTAATGTAACCAGGTTATAATCTCCCGCAATAGTGTGTTTTAAACAACAAGCTGCTACTGCAAAATCTAAAGCTCTCTGGTTATTATTCTCATATTGCTGTAATCCGTAAATTAAGCCTCCCATAAAAGCATCACCACTACCGACTCTGTCTACCACTGGTGTAACTTCTTTAACGGCCGCCTGATAAATGGCTTTTCCGTCAAACAAAATACCGCCAATTCTCTGGTGAGATGCACTTACAGAATAACGCAATGTAGTTGCTACTGTTTTCAGATTGGGGATCAGTTCAAATAACTTCGCATATAAAACCGGAAGTGATTTTTCGTCCTGATAATTAGGATTTACTTTTGGGATACCCAACATAAAATAAGCGGTATCGATATCTCCTAAAATAACATTGCTGTATTGTAACATCTCAGGCATAACATCACTTGGCGTTTTGCCATATTGCCACAATTTCGACCTGTAATTCAAATCACATGAAATCGTGATCCCTAATTTATGAGCTGCTTTTATAGCTTCTAAGCAGGCCTCGGCAGCACTCTCAGAGATTGCCGGAGTGATCCCGCTCCAATGAAACCAGGTTGCACCTTCCAGGACTTTCTCCCAGTGGATTGATCCTTTTTCAATAGTTGCCATTGAACTGTGCGTGCGATCGTAAACAACGTTACTGCCACGGGTTCCTGCACCGGTTTCAAGAAAATAAATTCCTAAACGTTCGCCTCCATAAACGATGTTTTTGGACTCTACGTTCATTTTTCGCATTTCTTTTAATGCCGAAGCACCAATTTCATTATCAGGTAATCTTGTTACAAATTCTGCATTTATACCATAATTCGCCAAAGACACACAAACATTAAATTCACCACCTCCATAAGAAGCGCCAAATGCTTTAGCCTGCGAAAAACGCAAATGCCTCTCTGTCGAAAGACGCAACATAATTTCTCCGAATGCAACTACTTTACTCATATAAATATTTTTTTTGCCACAGATTAGAATACCTAAAGATTTTTCACAATTAAAAAAATCTTTATTCTTTACTCTTTATTCTATACTCTTTATTAAAATTTAAAATAATCTTTTGCGTTGTTATACGAAATATCAGCTACTAATTTTCCAATCCATTCCATGTCGTTTGGAAGTTCACCGCGTTTGATTTCATCTCCTAAAAGATTACATAAAATACGTCTGAAATACTCATGTCTCGGGAAAGACAGGAAGCTTCTTGAATCTGTCAGCATTCCTACGAAACAGCTAATTAATCCCATGTTTGACAAGGCATTTAATTGTTTGGTCATTCCGTCTTTCTGATCTAAAAACCACCAGCCTGATCCAAACTGCACTTTACCTTTAACACTTCCGTCATTGAAATTTCCAATCATGGTAGCCATTACTTCGTTATCAGCAGGATTCAAATTATAAATGATCGTTTTAGTCAATTTATCTTTACTGTCTAAAGCATTTAAAAATCCTGATAATTTTTGAGCCTGTGGATAATCTCCAATAGAATCCCAACCTGTGTCAGGCCCTAAGATGCTGTGCATACGGGCATTATTATTACGTAATGCTCCTAAGTGAAACTGCTGTACCCAACCAAATTCGTGATACGTTTCAGATAAGAATAACAATATTGCACTTTGGAATTTTAAAGCTTCTTCAGGGGTAATAATTCTGTTTTCTCTTTTCTTTTTGAAAATTGAAGCCACTTCACTTTCTGTAAAGTTTTCAAAATAAATCTGATCCAATCCGTGATCACTAAGTTTACAGCCGTTTTGATTAAAAAACTCTATTCTCTTTCTCAATGCACTGCATAGATCTGTGTAAGTATGAATTGCAACTCCGGACACATCCCCTAATGTGTCCAGATATGCATTATAACCATCATTAGAAATTAAGATGGCTTTATCAGGTCTGAAAGCCGTACTCATTTTAGTTCCGATAGGATTTTTTGTCAGTTTCTGATGAAACTCTAAACTATCAATCGGATCTTCTGTAGTACAAACCAATTCAGCGTTTACTTTTTTAAGCAGGTTTTGTGTGCTGTATGCCTGAGAATTAATTTTCTCTGTTGTTTCGATATAGATTTTCTCTGCTGATTTTTCGTTCAGTAAATCATAGATATCAAAATAACGTGCTAATTCTAAATGTGTCCAGTGGTACAAAGGATTACGCATTGTATAGGGAACTGTTTTTGCCCAGTTGATAAATTTATCTTTATCTGAACCATTTCCCGTTACAAATTCTTCGTTGATCCCCAAGGTACGCATCGCGCGCCATTTGTAGTGATCTCCGTTAATCCAAACTTGTGTTATGTTGTCAAAAATTTTATCTTCAGCAATAAACTGAGGATTCAAATGATTGTGATAATCGATTATAGGTTGATTTTTTGAATAGTTATGGTATAACTCTTCAGCAAATTTATTTTCAAGTAAAAAGTTATCGTTTATGAATGTTTGATTTGCGCTCATGTCTTTTTAAATATAATTGAGAATTATTCTTCGTTTGATGGTTTACCAATTGTAGCCAGAATTCCGCCATCTACATACAAAATGTGACCGTTTACAAAATCACTTGCTTTTGAAGATAAAAATATAGCTGCTCCTGCTAAATCACCCGGGTCTCCCCATTTTGCAGCCGGAGTACGGCTGATAATAAAATCATTAAAAGGATGACCGTCAACACGAATAGGTTTTGTTTGTTCAGTAGCAAAATAACCCGGTCCGATTCCGTTGATCTGAACATTGTATTTTGCCCATTCTGTGGCCATGTTTTTAGTCAGCATTTTCAAACCGCCTTTTGCAGCAGCATATGCGCCAACTGTACTACGGCCTAATTCGCTCATCATCGAACAAATGTTGATTATTTTTCCCTGTCTTCTTTCGATCATTCCTTTTGCAACATGCTTAGAGACAATAAAAGGACTTACCAAATCAATATCAATTACTTCTTTAAAATCGGCAACTTCCATTTCGATTAACGGAATTCTTTTAATGATTCCAGCATTATTAATCAAAATTGCAATTGGCCCAACTTCGCTTTCAATTTTCTGAATAGCAGCAATAACTTCTTTTTCGTCCGTTACATTAAATTTATAACCCACCGCATTTATTCCTTCACTTTGAAGCAATGCTACAGCATCATCAATTTTTTGCTGAGAAGAGTTTCCGTTTACAACAATTGTTGCTCCCGCCTGACCTAATCCTTTTGCCATTGCCATTCCCAGTCCGTGTGTACTTCCTGTAATTAGGGCAATTTTTCCTTTTATATCAAATAAGTCTGTCATAATTCCTATCTTAAATCTGTGATTTTGCAAACATCCATATCTCCGTAATCTAAATTCTCACCTGCCATTCCCCAGATAAAAGTATAATTACTGGTTCCTGAACCTGAGTGAATTGACCATGGCGGAGAAATAACCGCCTGATGATTGTTCATCCAGATATGTCTTGTTTCCTGAGGCTGTCCCATAAAGTGGCACACTGCCTGATTCTCCGGAATGTCCAGATAGAAATAAACTTCCATTCTGCGATCGTGAACGTGTGCCGGCATAGTATTCCAAACACTTCCCGGTCTGAGTTCAGTCATTCCCATTTGTAACTGGCAAGTTGTTACAACACTTCCAATAATCATTTGATTTACAGTACGGTGATTTGCAGTTTCCATCGTACCTAACTCTAATTTATTTGCTTCTGCCAGACTTACTTTTACCGTTGGGTAAGTAGTATGCGCCGGTGCAGAGTTGATATAATATTTAGCAGGATTACTGCTGTCTTCACTTTTAAAGATTACCTCTTTGTTACCGCTCCCAATATACAAAGCATCTTTAAATCCAAGTTCATATGATTTTCCTTCAACAACAACAGAACCTTTACCTCCTACATTGATAATCCCTATTTCTCTTCTTTCTAAAAAATAGCTTGCTTTAAGCGGATCGATACTTTCTAACTTCAAATCTGCTTTTACCGGAACTGCAGAACCTGCAATATACCTGTCGTAATGAGAATACGTTAATACAATTTCATCTTGCTGCATTAAGTCATCAATTAAGAATTCATTTCTTAATTCCTGAGTGTCATATTTTTTTACAGCTTCGGGGCTTGACGCGTATCTTGAACTATATTTTGTCATAATTTTTATTTTAATGTAATCGATTGCACAAAATTAGATTTTTATTTTAAATATACATTTTTTGAAGTAATAAAATTTTCTAAAATGTTACATTCCTGTAATCGGACTGTATTTTGGAACTAACATTTTCATTACAGACCAGCCTGTTAGGTAGCAAACTGCACAGATAGAGAAAATGATAAAATATCCCGCTTCAATACCATGAAATCCCATAAATGACATATTAGTTTCTTTAGCATGATCAAACAATAATCCTGAACCTTTGTTGATTATTGTAGAACCAACTCCTCCTGCCAAACCTCCAATTCCTGTAATGGTCGCAATTGCTTTTTTAGGAAACATATCCCCAACAGTTGTAAAAATATTAGCTGACCAGGATTGGTGGGCCGCACCTGCAATACCAATAATAATTACAGGAATCCAGTAACTGATATATCCTAAAGGTTGTGCAATTAAGGCCAATAGCGGAAAGAATGCAAAGATCAGCATTGCTCTCATTCTACCTTCATAAGGGTTCATTCCTTTTTTCTCTACAAAGTAAGTTGGCAGCCAACCACCAATAATAGAAAGTAATGTAATCATATAAAGTACAAACAACGGAAGAGCAGCCTCAGTAGAATCCATTCCGTAAACAGAACTTAAATAAGCCGGTGTCCAGAATAAAAAGAACCACCAAACACCGTCTGTCATAAACTTACCAAAAGCAAAAGCCCAAGTTTGTTTGTATTTAAAGCACTCAACAAAAGATACTTTAGTTGTAGTTTCAGGCACATAACCCACTAATTTACTATCTGCAACATCATCTTGTTGGATATATTCTAATTCTTCAGCAGATACTTTTGGATGTCTTTCGGGTTTATCATACATAAAAACCCAAAATCCCATCCAGACAAAACCTAAAGCTCCAATGATAATAAAAGCCATTTCCCAACCGAAAGATTTCGCAATAAAAGGAATTGATATCGGAGCAGCTAATGCTCCAACAGTTGCACCTGCATTAAAGATGCTGGTAGAAAAAGCCCTGTCTTTTTTAGGAAAATATTCTGCTGTCGTTTTTATCGCCGCAGGAAAATTCCCTGCCTCTCCTACTGCCAGAACAAAACGGGCAAATATGAATAATGTAACACTTACATTGATAACCAATCCGGTATCTTTTACAAGATGAATAGCATCTTTGGCTCCTTCAAAACCTACAAACCAGTTTCCTGTAATAATCCCTGCTGTTGCAATACCACAAAAGGCATGCAAACATGCTCCTAAAGACCAAATTCCGATTGCCCAAAGAAATCCTTTTTTAGTATCTAACCAATCGACAAATCTTCCTGCAAACAATAGTGAAACGGCATAAAAAATAGAAAATAGGGCGGTAATATTTCCGTAATCATTGTTTGTCCAATGAAATTCAGGGGCAATAAAATCGCTCCATGTCAAAGAAAGTACTTGTCTGTCTAAGTAATTAATTGTTGTTGCAAAAAAAAGCAAAGCACATATACTCCAACGATAGCTTCCTGTCGTTTTTTTGGTTTCATTCTTAATAACTGCGTCTGGTGGTTGATTCATAGTAAAGGCGTCTTAGTAAAATTGATATTTTTTTTGGTAATTTCATTTTGCCCTTTAAACCCCGCACACAGACCGTAAAATCAATGTAATAAATCTAATGAAACAAAATAATGTAATCGATTGCACAAATATACTTTTTAATCTTTATATTCCAAATAAATTGTATAAAAAATTATTTTAATCAAATAAATAAACATAAAGGATAAAAAAATAAGCCCAAAATTACAAATTAAACAATATATTTGTTAAATGGGCGCATGTGAAATTTGTCCTTTTTAAGGGGTAAAATTGTACCAAAATCAATGCTTTCAAATCATTTTTTAAAGAACTTTCTTATTTTAATGAAAACTGTTTTTTTAACTTTCTTTAAAATTCACAAACCAATAAAAAGTTCTATTTTTGAAGATCTACAATATATTATCATTGAACTAAATCACAATAAAATTGAAAACTCAGAAAAAATTTCACTGGAAAAAAGCTTTTATAATTCTTGCGCTCTTTACAGCAATCACAAATGAAATGCAGGCTCAAAATCAAACAATCCCTATTTGGAATAAAATACCTGACCAAATCAAAGCTGCCGATTACAAGGAAAACGAAAGTATTAAGGACGGAAAAGTACAAAGCACGAGTATGGTTTCGGTTCCTACTTTAAGCATATTTTTACCTAAGGATAATAAACCGAATCAGGCTGCAGTTCTTATTTTTCCTGGAGGAGGATACCAGCATTTGGCTATTGACAAAGAAGGAACTAAAGTTGCCGAATGGCTTAATACTTTAGGCATCGCTGCTTTTGTTGTAAAATACAGATTGCCCAATGACAAAATAATGAAGAATAAAAGTGTGGGACCTTTGCAAGATGCTCAGGAAGCTCTACGTTATGTGAGGCAAAACGCTGCAAAATATAACATTGACGCGAACAGAATTGGAATCATGGGATTTTCTGCCGGAGGACATCTAGCCTCTACTTTAGCCACTCATTATGACGATAAGGTCTACGAAACAAATTCTAAAGTTAGCGCTCGTCCTGATTTTGCTCTTTTGATTTATCCGGTAATCACCATGGTAAACGAAGTTACACACAAAGGTTCACAAACTAGCTTATTGGGCAATAATCCATCTCAGGACCAGTTGGATTCGTTTTCGAATGAGAAAAGAGTGACAGCCCAAACACCAACAACTTTTTTGGTACACGCGTCTGATGACACAGTTGTTTTACCAGAAAACAGCATCAATTATTATTTGGCACTTAAAAACAATAACGTTCCTGCCGAGCTTCACATTTATGAAAAAGGCGGACACGGTTTTGGATTAGGCGTAAAAGATACCAGTAAATTCTGGACCAGAGATTGCGAAGAATGGCTGAAAGTACATGGATACAGCAACCAAAATTAAAACAACAAAAAAGGCGAAACTCATAAAGTTTCGCCTTTTTAACTAACACCAAAAAGTATAAAAAAACGGATTCTCAATTCCGCTAAACTGATAATTCTTTTTCTAAGACTTGCTTAGGTTTAATAATAGGAACTGCTTTTGCTGCAACCTTTGGTGATGCAGCAGGCTTTTTGCCAAATTTCTGTTTTCCCCACCAGATTAAAAATCCGGTAATAGGCAAACTTGCCGAAATCAGACTGGCAAAAAAAGCAATAATTTTTCCGGTAAGCCCAAGTACAGCACCAACATGAATATCATAATTCATTCTGCGGATTTTATCCGGAATATTGGCTTCTATATATTTTCCTGAAAAAGGAGTTTTTATTGATATTTCCTTCAAGGTTTGCTGATCAAAACTATAACGATCCATATTATAGTAGGTGTTTTTTTGTTTGTAAACAAAGGCACCAATTGCATCTGCGGGTTTCTCAGGGATGCTGATCATAATTCCGGCAGCCTGAGGATCTTCTTTCGAAATTTTTTTCAAAACTCTGTCAACTGTAGTGAGTTCAAATGTCTTGACATGCGTGGTATCTGATTTTGGCGATTCTCTGTTTTCTGTTAATGGTTTTCCACCGGAAGTAACCCAATATAAAGACTTACTCCACCAGCCAAAGCTCCAGACTAAACCCGTTACAGCAATAAAAAACAGAAAAATGCAGCTGTAAAAGCCAAGTACATTATGCAAATCATAATTGACACGTTTAAAACTGGCGTCTGTTTTTATTTTAAAACTTTTGTTAATAATAGACTTAATCCATTTGGTTGGCCACCAAAGCACTATACCTGAAATTAATAAAATAACAAAAATAATAACTGCCACACCCACAATTGGCCTTCCTATATCATAGGGTAGCCACAATGCGCGATGACCGTTTAATATCCATCTGAAAAAATCCGGAGAATCAGATCTGGAAACTGATTTTATATTGAGAATTTCCCCCGTATAAGGATTCATATATATACTGGTAAAAACACCACTCCTTCTCTTTCTCTTTTTTTCTTCCTTACCTTTCCCTTTTTCTTTTCCCTTTCCTTTTTCTAATGTTTTTCCTTTCTCACTATCATTTTTAGCAAGATCTTGTTTTCTTGCTTTACCTTCTGCTCTTTTCCCATTACCTTTTGCGTCTTTGTCTTTTCCTTCTTCTTTCTTTTGAATAAAGTATCCCACTATGGCAGCATCATCTTTTTCTCCAAAAGTTACACTTGTTGCATGTTTTCCTTTCATTGCTTTATCTGCAATTGTAACCAATTGCGAGGGCAGTAAAAAGGCTTTTTCCTGAGGTTCTACAAAACGCCAGTCTTCGATGAAATCTCTAATTTCATTTTCAAAAACATAAATGCAGCCTGTAATACTTACAATGACGACGATAATACCGGAAGCCAGTCCGAGCCATAAATGCAGCCAGGCCATGATACGCTTGAAAAGCGATTTTTTACTTTTTTTCTTATTGGGATTTGATTTTGAAAAAGAAAACATAATTAGTAGCGTATAAAAGATAAATAAAAAAACCGCAAGCCCCGAAAGGCCCACGGTCCAAAAGAAACCAATTTTTAATATTTTAATTTCGCAATTGCAGTAATCTGACCACCTTCTACTTTTATACCTTTAGTAGCAGCGGCAGTTGAACCGTTGATCGTATAAATCCAGTTTCCGTCTGGTGTATTAATACCCACTACAGCAGAACTTCCATCCTCAGTAGTAATGTTATAACGGCTAGTTACAGAAGTTAATGCCGCAGGAGCATTAGTTACCCATGTAAAAGTTTGGTTGTAAACATCAGCAATAGCCAATTTAGGAACTCCATTGTTTTTACCTGCATTTCCGTACATCAGCAATAAAAATTTACCTTTTGAGATGTAACTTGTAGCAGAGATTTTATAACCTCCTGATTTTTCCTGTACATTAAAGAAATAACTTTTATCGAACTCAGTAGTTCCTTTTTTAATCTTCACAATTGCAGAAGATTTTGTAGAAGTCACAACAGAATTACTCGTAGCAACTGCTCCTGAGAATCCGTAAGCATCTCCGTTTTCGTCCTGAAATAAACCATTTGTAAAGTATCCTCCTAAGTAACTTGTACGGTTATCTTTGATTACTTTTTCTAATTTAAGCTCTGGATAGTTGTAAACCGCAACCCATGTACTATCCGGATTTACAGTTCCAAAATTATCTACTCCGTCACCTTTAATACTCATGTAAGGCATATATACTTTATCCCCAACCTGAGTTGCCCAGGTAAAGAAGGCTCTTTCTCCATTTCCTGCCAATTTCTTTGTATCCTGTTGCGCCTCACCAGTAATAAGTGATTTTTCTGCATCAATTTTATACATTTGA
Organism: Flavobacterium frigidimaris; assembly: GCA_900129595.1. Classification (GTDB taxonomy): domain Bacteria; phylum Bacteroidota; class Bacteroidia; order Flavobacteriales; family Flavobacteriaceae; genus Flavobacterium; species Flavobacterium frigidimaris. The sequence continues at coordinate 67,097 of FQWG01000014.1, forward strand.
GCAATAGATGCTGCCCCGCTTCTTGGTACTTTAATCGTTAAAATATCCTTGTTTACAGCTGCGAAAACGTGTACCGTTTCTGCCTGAAAATCAGATTTTTTAACCAGTTTTCCTTCTGAATTTAAATTATAAGTCGTTACAGCACCAGGATTTCCCTGTCCGTACAGCAAACTAAAAAAGTTATTTTGCGCTGTAATATAGTAACGGTAAGTTCCGTCCTGCTCAATACCATTACCAATTGTACTGATTGTTCCGGTCGAAACATCATCTGTAGTCAATAAGTAATCAGTAATTCCCACAGCTCCTGTAGTGGCAGTAATTATATATTTTGTCTTACCCGTATCAACTCCTCCTCCGCCTGTTCCGCTTCCGGAATTATCGTCGCTGCTGCACGAGAATGTTGTAAAAGCTGTTAAAGCTGCGAATAAAGCTATTTTGCTACCCTTTTTCATATTATTTATGGTTTTAAAAAATTATTAATTTGATTTATTGAAGAAGTATCTGAATTTGATATAAAAAGCACGACTTGGTTTTTGCAATGAAAAATTATCATAAAGCTTGTTGTCAAATACATTTTTGCATTCAAAAGCAATATTGTATTTACCATTTGCCATTGTATATACTACATTTAAATCGTGATTGAATTGCTTCGGAATTTCTAATTTACTATCCTTGCTGCCCATACTTGGCCACGACAAATAGTAGGTATGAACATAGAGTAAATTATAACCAACAGATAAGTTATTTCCTTTTTTAAATAGATCATTAAAAAATGCTGTGGCATCAAAATTTCCAAACATATAAGGTATATTAGGAATCCTGTCTTTATAAAACGCAGATACATAATTTTGATCCGGCTCATACTTTGTCATGTTTCGAAGATTTTGATATGTCATATTGAAACCTGCCGTAAACCTGTTTCGGTACGAATACCTTACTTCTCCATCAACACCGTAATTTGTCATTTTACCAAGATTGACAGTGTAAGTATCTACCTGGTTAGTATACAACGTTGAGCGAATAAAATCTTTAGCATCACGGTACATCACATTCATGTCAAATGTTAAGGCATGCACTTTATTAAAATTGGTCTGGTAGCTAAATCCTAAATTATAATTATAACTGCTTTCAGGTTTCAAATCAATATTTCCGAATGCATTTTCGTTAGGATTTCCAAAAAGTTCTCTTGACGAAGGAAGTCTGTAACTTTTTTCAAAAGATCCCTTAACCTGAAAATTCGGTCTTAAATAATAGCTAGAGGCAAAGCCGTACCCTAAATTAGAACTATTATCATTGAATTTTTGATAGGCAATATCGCCTGCATTACCACTTGGATTATAACTTCTGGAATAATTTGTTTTTAAATTATAATCTTTTAAAAACACAGAAGTACTCCATTTTTCATTGTAATCGAATTTATAGCCAAGCCCTAAAATATTCTTTTGTGTTTTTCTGGGCTGCTGATAAAGTACTGATTCAGGAACCAATTCATCTTCCTGCTTACGGTCAAAAGTAGTAAAGGTATTGTTCAGCATAAACGAATGACGTTCTCCAAGACTGTATGTTGCATTCGCCGTAGCGATACCATTATTGTCTTTTAACTTCATTAAAGTCCTGCCCTTTTCTCCGCCTAAACCATTGTATTGTATATAATCTCCAAACCAATTGTATTTTCTAAAAACAGTATCAACAGTTTGTTCCTCACCAAAATTATAGTTGGCATTAACATTTAAATTCAAACCTTTTGTAAACAAATCTTTTACCTGATATTTTAAGGTAGGCATCAAGATGTTTCCTTGTGTGTATCGGCTTCCAAAAACGCTTTTCATTCTCGCACCGGTCTGAATATCTGCTTTGTTTTGTCCTCCGGTAAAACCAAATAATAATTTATCGGCGTATTTTTTTCCCGTAATACCAATATTTACAATTACAGTTTCATTATGATAGGTATCATGAAATCTTCTCACCCTGGCATTGGGAAAATATTCACCCGTTTTCAAATCAGCGGCTTCTACATTTACCCAATAATTGTTATCAGAATAATTCTGAAAAGCATTAATTTCAGTCGTAAAACCACTCTTTGCGGTATAGCCTGCATTTATAGAGGTTTTGTGTGTATTGAAAGAACCAAAAGAATAAGAAGCATCAAAGTATGTTCTTGGTTTACTGTTAGTCACAATGTTTACTGCACCACCAAGCGCATCACCTCCCAGCCAGATTGGCACCACACCTTTGTAAACTTCAACACGATCAGCAAGATTAATTGGAATATTATTCAACTGAAAAGAAGATCCGAAATTATCCATAGGAATTCCATCTATAAAAACTTTTATCTGATTACCGGAAAAACCATTAATCGAAAGCTCAGATTGAGATCCTACACCACCCTGCTCACGAACACGAACTCCTGAAACACGATCTAAAGCATGCGACAAGTCAAGTGTTGTATTGTGTAATTTTTTGGCATCAATTGCGGTAACACTATACGCCTGCTTGTTTACTTTATCTGTTGCAGTACGTCCCATGACAGTAACACTTTCTAACACGTTTAATTCACTTTCTAAACGAAGCGAAAAGTTCAAATCTTTTCCTGAAACTTCAATATGTTTTTTTTGAGTTGCGAACCCAATTGCGCTAATTTTTAAAATGTGTTTTCCTGACTTTACATTTTTGAAAATAAACTTTCCGTTTTCATCCGAAATAATGCTTAAGTCAGTTTTTTCTATAATAATTGTGGCATAAGGAATTGTTTGCCCTGAATTTTCTGTTACCTCTCCACTGACTGAAAACCCTTGATTTTGCTGGGAATGCGATAGGATCGAAAAGAAAAAAAATATACTAAAAAATAAAAATTTGTGAGTTGTCATATCTTTAATTAGACTAATTATAAATAACTTTGGCGCAAAAGTACCATCAACAACTCGAAAAAAGATAGGGAAAAACGGATTATTATTTTGTAAAAACGGATTATATTTTGAAAATCAAATCGAAAATTTTAGCACACAAAAATGCCATTATTCAAATTGAAATTGGCGGCACTCATTATCCCAAAAATCATCTGACGGAAGAGAATGTTTACATAAAAGATAATGATTCAGAAGAAATTAAAAGCCATCATTTAATTACCGAAGGAATGGTTTTACTCGATACACAAATGCTTTTTTCAACCCCGCAAACGATCATTTTTGAAATCGATGAGGAAGCTGTAGTCATGAATTTTATTTGTTGCAATAATGTCGAGACACATATCGATCAATTAGAAACCGAAAAATATTCCAGAAAAAATACCCATAATATTTTTTACGCTACAAAATATAAAGCAACTTTTAAAATCCCTGCTTTTGAACAGACAAACTACTTCTCTATCATTCTGTCTAAAGACTTTTATTACAATATTATCAATGAAGATTGGGAACTTCATGAGAAATTTTCAAAAAACATCCTGCTAAAAAAATCGAGTTATTTAACCTCAAAATACATTGCATTTACCCCTGCAATTCAATGGGTGATTCACGAAATAAAGAACTGTAATCGTCAGGGTGCATTAAAAAAAATGTATCTAGAAACTAAAATCAAGGAACTACTTATACATCAGCTTGAAACCATCATTACCCTGCCGATACAAAAAGATCAGATTGATGAAGATGATTACAACAAATTACTGGAAGCCAAACAAATACTTGACAAAGATTATGTTCACGCTCCAACACTAGCAGAACTATCAAGACTGATTTCGCTAAATGAATTTAAACTAAAAAAGGGATTCAAAGCCTGTTTTGGCACTACTGTAAAAAGTTACATTATAAAACTGCGAATGGAACATGCAAAAGAATTATTTCAAAACAAAGCGTCAACCGTTAGTGATGTGGCGTATAAATGTGGCTATAAAGATGTTTCTCATTTCTCGGCAGCTTTTAAAACTTTCTATGGTTTTTCGCCTCAGAAATTTAAAATCAATTGGGACTTTATTCACCTTTGGATCACGGGAATTTTATTATTAAGCTAATAAAAAAGGGTTCTTAGATTTTGTTATAAATAACTCGATCTAAAAACCCTATAAAATTTAGACTTTTGTATGCTTGCAAACTTATACAAAGGCATCCATTAATGAAATGAATATGTCAAATTTCATTGCAAAAAAAAAATGTTTCTCCAAAAACAGTTTAACCTGTAGAATCTCTGATGTTGCTTAAAAAGGCTAAAAACACCATCTATATCGATTTCTACGCCACAAATTTACAAGCTACTTTAGAGAAAACCTTACGGCTTTCCTCATTACCACAAATATTTTTATCTAAAAAATGCTAACGCATTAATTCCCTGATGTTCTCCTTTTTTTTTCTGTATGAAATTTCAAAAATTTAAAAGTTTTTCAAAACATGATGACATTTTAAAATATAAAGTTCACTTTCTTGTCCTGGATTAAGTTGAAACTATTTTTTTACTTCTAAATTTGTAGAATAAAATAGTAATTATGAAAACTTTTGAATTCTTAATACTCGGAAAAAACCAACCCATCCTGGAAATTTTGCTAAGATTGGTCAATGCTTATGAAAACTGGAATGCAATTGGTTTTAGTGATGAAAAGCAAGCTCAGGAATATTTTCTAAATAACAAAATTGATATTATTTTATTAAGCTCAGCAATAGAAGAACATGTCGAAAAAGATTTTACGGCTTTTTGCTTAAAACACCAACCTGATGTAGAAGTAATCGAACATTTTGGTGGAGGAAGCGGATTGCTTAAATCTGAAATAGAACATCGATTGTACCTAAAAGGAAAACTATAGACAATCGCTATCTTTTTAAACGGTTAATATTGATTTTACCGCTTCCTTTTAAAATTTAAACGGGCATTAAATCCAACACGTAATGGAAAAAAAATATTCAATTGTTATTCATCCTTCACCAGAAATAATTGCTTCTATCAAAACCATGAAAGAAGATTTATCCTCTAAAATTGGTTGGTTTAACAGCAAAAATTCAGTAGCTCATATTACCATTTGTGAATTCAAAATAGATGAATCTCAAATCGAGAAATTCAAACAAAAGCTCCTGAAGGTCTGTGACAACTTTATCCCTTTTTCCGTTTCATTAGACCATTTTGGTTCTTATGGTAGCGGCGCATTTTTCATTGGCCCAAATGAAGATTCTAAACAGAACCTGAAACCCATTATAAAAAAAACGCAGGATGCCCTGCAGCTTTCAAACTTAAAAAAGAGCAGCGATCCCCACATTTCTATCGGAAGAAAACTAACTCCCGAAAATATCGAAATCGCAAATGATTTATTCACTGCAATACATATGTATTTTTTATGTGATACTATTATTTTAAGAGAATTAGATCCTGTTAAAAGGCAGTTTTTTGTAATTGATAGTTTTGCTTTTGGCAGTAATCCCGAACCTGAATTTGTGCAAGGAAGCTTGTTTTAGAATTTAACAGCAAGTATTAATTTGCCACAAAGACTCAAAGTTACTAAGTTTTTTATCATAGAGTTGACACCAAATTTATTATTTCTATCTATTCTTAATCTCTCACAATCCCAAGATTGAAACCTTGGGATCATAAGTGAAATGTAATCCTGCCGCTGTCAGGATTACAAACAATGAAAAAAAATCTTTGCGAACCTGTGTTTACTAAGGGTAATCTAACAAAAACCTTGCTGCCTTTGCAATTACATCATCACAAAGCTGAGGAACCTGAAACTTGAAACCTGAAACTAAAAAAACTTTTTATTAATTTTCGTATATTTGAATTTTACAATTCTTCTTATGAAATCACTAGATTCATTTTACCAGGATATTACCGAAGGTTCAACAGTAGAGCCCACTTCCCTATTACCAAACGACATTCAAAAAGAGATTGGTCATTTTAATGTTTTTGATATTAAAGAACTTCTGGAACGTATGAAAGGAAAACCTGGAATGCCTTATGACAGAAGAGCGTATTACAAAATAAGTTTGATTAGAGGAAAAAACAAAGCCGAATATGCCGATAAAATAATCGAAATCGAAAAACAAGGCCTTCTGTTTGCTACTCCAAAAATTCCGTACAACTATGTACCTCAGGACACCAATCAAGGTGGACAGTTTTGTGTGTTTACGAGCGAGTTTTTATCCAAAAATAAAAGCGGGATAGATCTGGACGAATTGCCTATTTTTGCTTCTGACGGATATCCCATTTTTCAGCTTACAGACGAAGAAGTTATTGAAGTTGAATTGATTTTCAACAAAATACAAAAAGAAATCAATTCTGATTATATTTACAAATACGATTTAATCAGAAATTATGTTGCTGAGTTAATTCACTTTGGACAAAAATTACAGCCTATAACCGCATTGTATTCTAAACACAATTCAGCAGCAAGAGTTTCTTCTTTATTTGCTGAATTATTAGAACGACAATTTCCAATTGAATCTCCAAATCAGCGATTAGAACTCAGAACAGCCAAAGATTTCGCCCAAAGATTATCTGTTCACGTCAATCATTTGAATAAAGTTTTAAAAGAAAATACCGGAAAAACCACCACAGAACTAATCAGCACCAGATTAACCAATGAAGCCAAGGTCCTGCTGAAACAAACGGATTGGAACATCTCTGAAATTGCTTTTTCCCTGGGTTTTGAAGAGTTGGCGCATTTTTCTAATTTCTTTAAGAAACAAACAACCTTTACGCCTTTAGCTTTCCGAAGTTGATTTTAGATTTTAGATTTTAGATTTTAGATTTTAGATTTTAGATTTTAGATTTTAGATTTTAGATTTTAGATTTTAGATTTTAGATTTTAGATTTTAGATTTTAGATTTTAGATTTTAGATTTTAGCACTTTTTAAAAGTCTTCGACTTTGAAAAAGTTTAGTGTTCCGTTTTGGAATTTGCAATTTAAAAAATTGGAATTTCTGACACCTGATTTGAATTTCGCAAACATCGATTTGATATTTACAATTCCCCAAGCTTACTTCGCTCCTACCTTTGTCTCATCAATTTAAAAGATCGAAAAGATGAACTTATCAAATAACAAAATTCTAATAACAGGTGGTGCAAGCGGTATCGGGCTTGGGCTAACCGAAAGATTTATTCAGGAAAACAATACCGTAATTATTTGCGGCAGACGTGAATCTATTTTAAATGAAGTGAAAGCAAAATTTCCAACCGTAATTATAAAAGTATGCGATTTGGCCATCGAAGCTGAACGTATTGCGCTTTACAAATGGATTACAGAAAATCATTCGGATCTGAATATTTTAATTAACAACGCAGGAATCCAGAAATGGGTTTCGGTTACGGATGCTGATTTTTATGAAAGCATGAAAACGGAACTTGCCACTAATATTGAAGCTCCATTGCACTTAACATCACTTTTTATTCAGCTAAAATCCCTTACAACTGTAATGAATGTTACTTCGGGATTGGCATTTTCGCCTTTTGCAAAAGTTCCGGTTTATTCTGCTACAAAAGCATTTTTCCGATCGTTTACACTTTCACTTCGCCATATCTTAAAAGCAAAAAATATTGAAGTGATCGAAATTATTCCACCTGCTTTAAATACTGATCTTGGCGGCGCGGGATTACACGATGCGCATCCAAGCGTAAGTGATTTTATCGAATGTATTTTCGAACAATTAAAAGAAGGAAAAGATGAACTGACTTTTGGAACAAGCGCAACGAGAATAAACGCAAGTATTCCGGAATTGAAAGCATCATTTAACGCATTACATTCGAATTAGATAATTGTGAAATGTAAAATGTAAAATGTCAAATGTGATTTGTGAAATAGCAGCAACATCTTACATCTTTACATCTCACCAGCAAACAATAAACAAGAAACAACAAATAAATACATAAAATGGCAGTAAATACAAAAATCGCTCTTGTTACAGGTGGTAGCAGAGGTTTAGGAAAAAATATGGCAATCGCAATTGCAAAAAAAGGAATCGACGTTATTATTACTTACAACAGTAAAAAAGACGAAGCTGACGCTGTTGTAAAAGAGATTGAAGCTTTAGGACAAAAAGCATCTTCTTTACAATTAAACGTGGCTGATTCAGCAACTTTTGATAGCTTTTTTATCAATGTTTCAGAAGTTTTAAAAAGTACTTTTACAACCGATAAATTCGACTTTTTGGTAAACAACGCCGGAATAGGAATTCACAATTCATTTGTTGGGACAACGGAAGCTGAATTTGATCAATTGACTAATATTCAGTTCAAAGGGCCGTTTTTCTTAACCCAAAAAGCATTGAATGTTATGAATGACAACGGTGGAATTGTAAATATCTCCACTGGTTTGGCACGTTTTTCATTCCCGGGTTATGCCGCGTATGCTGCTATGAAAGGTGCTATTGAAACCCTGACAAGATATCAGGCAAAAGAATTAGGTGCAAGAAAAATTAGAGTAAACGTAGTGGCTCCCGGTGCTATCGAAACTGATTTTGGTGGTGGAGTTGTTCGCGATAATGAACAAATGAACCAACAAATTGCTTCAGTAACCGCTTTGGGAAGAGTAGGCTTACCGGATGACATTGGCGGTGTTGTTGCCTTTTTATGTTCTGAAGAAGCGCGTTGGGTAAATGCACAACGTATCGAGGTTTCTGGGGGAATGATGCTGTAAAGTGTTATTTGTGAAATGACAAATGTAAAAACCACATCGAATTATTACCCAATAAGCTTTTGAAACCTTGGGCCCTATCGTATTATAAAGAACAAAACCCGACAGATTTTTCAACCTGTCGGGTTTGTCATTTAGAAATATATTGAGTTAGTAAGTATTCGTGTTTTTAATCTTTTTCGATGATGACATCAAAACCTCCATTTTTATCAAACACAACATCATAGAATTTGGAGTTTTTTTGTATTCCTACTTCATAGGTTGTCTTATTTTTATCATCTACCACAACTGCAATTTCCTTAATGGCTTTGGCGGGATAATTTTTCTTTAAGTAAGCCTGGGCTTTTGCAGGAAGTTTACTGAGCGGAATTTGAGATTCAAAAGCTTTCAATACACCTAAATTATCGTAAACGGCTAATACTTCTGTAGTGGGATTTGTTTTGAATTGTGCTTCATAACGAATTTCATCATCGTCATCGCCAACATATTTCATACTCCAGACCGGAACTTTACCAGGATATTCTTTTTGAAAAGTGAACAATACTTTTTCCGGAGGGGTAACTTTTTTATCTGGAGAAGTTCCGGTTTGACCAATCAAAAAACTACTGTATAAAAAGGTAATCATAAAGAAAAGGGTTTTCATCATTTCCAGTTTTAAATTCACACTCTTAAAATAACGTATTAAAATTACTACTTTATTTTGAAGAAAAAGAAATTTGCAAAAGAAATGTTAAAACAAACAGTAACATTATCAAAAGTATGCCGTCTTATATAAAACCAAAACCACAAAACCATGAAATTTAATCTCACGAATTTCGAACGTTCACCACAAAATTATGCCCGTATAGCCGGTGTATTATATCTTATTATCATTCTCATGGGAATTGGTGCTGAGGCTTTTGTCAGAAACAAACTTTTTGTTTCAGGAGATGCCCACGCTACTGCCAACAATATAATGCATGCCGACTTTTTATGGAAAATAGGAATCACGGCAGATATCATTATGCACATTTGCGATTTACCGGTAATGATTATTCTGTATTATCTTTTAAAACCGGTCAGCAAGAAACTCGCTTTGCTCAATTTGTCCTTCAATTTAGTACAAACCGCCGTTTTAGTCGCCAATAAATTAAATCTCTTTGCCGCATTATTTTTTCTGGGAGACGCTGAATATTTAAAATCTTTTAGTCCCGATCAGTTGCATACTTTATCCTACCTGTCAATCAAACTGCATGATTTCGGTTTCGGAATCGGATTGATCTTTTTTGGGTTTGTATGTCTTATCGAAGGCTATTTAATTTTTAAGTCCGGATACTTTCCAAAGACAATTGGCGTTTTAATGACATTCGCAGGAATCTGTTATTTGTTCAATAGTTTTGTTTTAATTCTCGCACCACAGCTTTCAAGTATTGCCTGGTTGATGCCTTGTCTGATCGCAGAATTAACATTGAGTTTATGGCTGATTTTCAAAGGAGTGAACCTGCCTGTATGGAAACAAAAATGTATATAATATATCTTAAATAAAACTCAACCAGAATCTAAAAAGCCTGTAAGAAACATCATTACAGGCTTTATTTGAAATAATTTGAATTAGTAAGCAATCTTATTTCGAGTTTTATTTTTTTATCCGGTCGGATAATTCCCTTTTATAGGTGATCCCGACCGGTAATTTTTCATTTTTAATAATCACAAAATCTTTGTCTGTTCCTTCTATTTTATCCAGTGCGACAATGTATGATTTATGAATGCGCATGAAGTTTTTTTCCGGCAGGCATTTCTCAAGTTCACTTGTTGTGATCGAGGCCAGATAAGTTCTTTTTATCGTATGCAATTTCACATAATTACCAAAACTCTGTGCAAACAAAAGCTGGTCCAATTCGATATCCATAAAGTAACCGTCGACTTTTACATTAACAGAATTTACCATCACTTCTTCTACCTTTGCCTTTGCATTCTCGGTAGCAAAAAAACGATCCACTGCTTTTAAGAACCGCGGAAAATAGATCGGTTTAAGAAGATAATCAATTACGCCATAATCGTAACTCTCTAATGCATATTCGGAATAAGCCGTGGTTAAGATAGTTTTAGGATGCGTGGGAATAATCTTTAGTAATTCCATTCCTGAAATCTCGGGCATATTGATATCCAGAAACATCAAATCAACAGTATTTTCACGAAGATAATTCATTGCTTCGATGCCATTATAACCCTGAAAAACTAACTCTAATTGTGGATTTTGCTTGATGTAATTCGCCAGCACATAATGCGCCGCCGGTTCATCATCTACAATTATACATTTTTTGGATTCTCTCATTCTACAAACTTTTTCAATTGTAACTTCAAATCTACAATATAGGTATTCTTATTGCCGTCCTGAATTTCTAATTTATAGTTTTTGCCATAAATCAGATTCAAACGCTCTATCGTATTTTTCAAACCAATCTTAGTCGAAACAACATCTGTCTTTTTGGTTGGAATTGAATTTACAACGTGCAAATGCAGCAAACCATTTTCGACGGTAATTATAATTCTCACATAACATTTTTCAATCGCACAAGTTCCGTGTTTAAAGGCATTTTCGATAAAAGCAATCAACAGCATGGGCGATACTTTATAGGCGTTTTCGTTATCGATTTTGCAATCATAAGTAATCTCGCAACGGTACCCTACTCTTTCTTTTTCGAGCTGCACATAACTGTTTATAAACTCCAATTCATCTTCGAGAGAAACACATTTTTTGCTGTTGCTCTCCAGTTGATAACGCATTAACTGAGATACTTTCATAATCAGATCAGGCGTTCTTTCGGGAAATTCTAAACTAATACCATAAAGGGTATTAAAGGTATTGAATAAAAAATGAGGATTCAATTGGCCTTTAAGCGAATTGAGCTGCATTTCATTAAACAGTAAGGTTTCGTCTGTTTTTTTTCTGTGTATTCTGTAGAATTTAAACACAATTATAGGACTCAAAATACAAACCAGAGTCCCTAAAACACTCGCCAATTGGTACGCATAACTTCTTTGATGGGAATTTTGATAGAGATGGCAATTGCTAAATATATCCAGCATTGTAATCTCATATAAAACGACCGAAAAAACAAATACTCCAAAAAGTGTTAAAATGATATACGTTACAGGACGTTGTGTTTTGAATAAGATGGGTAAAAGAAAGAAACGATTGAATTGGGCGTGCATGTACAAAACCAGGTAGAAAAACACACCCATTGATATAGAGGTAAAAGAACTAAATAACATCCAGTCATTCTTTAACGTATAGATCGTAAATGAAAAGACGACAACAGCAATTTCCTGCCACCATTTGTTGTCCAATATGTTATCAAATTTTTTATTCATTTTTAATACTTAAATAGTTTACAAAGTACGCACAAATAATTAATTATTATTTCCAATAAATGACAAATTCAATTGGTCATTTATTATTGCAGTACATCATTTAACATGACAAATATCAGCTGAAGACAAATATTTTTGTTAGATAATTTCATATCACTAATTTTATGTACTTCAGAAAAATTACTTTGTTAGTTTTCTTGATTTTTGCTTGTGGTAGTTATGCACAGAACTTGTCTTTAAAAGAAGCAGTAAAAACAGGTTTAGAAAACTACGGTTCTATCAAAGCAAAAAGCAATTACACGAATGCGTCGCGCGAGACTCTCAAACAATCCAAGCGTGATTATTTGCCAAATCTTAACTTATCGGCACAACAGGATTACGGAACCGTCAATGGACAAAACGGACCTCTTTATGGTTTTGGCGGTTTAGGAGTTGCTTCATCAGGATTGCCTTTGCCGCAACAAAACTGGAATTCAGCTTTTGGCGCGCTTTATTTAGTCAACATGAACTGGGATTTTTTCACCTTTGGAAAAATTCAGGAGAAAATCAATCTGGCTAAAATTGATGTTCAGGCAAAGGAAAAAGATCTAAAGCAGGAAGAATTTCAACAGGAAATTAAGATTTCTGCTGCTTATTTGAATTTACTGGCAAGCCAAAGATTATTGATTTCGCAGCAAAAGAATTTAAGCCGCGCAGAAATCTTTAAGAAAACTGCCGTTGCCAGAGTTAAAAACGGATTATTGGCCGGAGTAGATTCTACATTGGCTACGGCCGAAGTCTCTAAAGCAAAAATATCTTTGAATCTGGCTAAAAATTTCGTCAAGGAACAAAACAGCAAATTAGTTGATTTGATGGGTGTTGCGCCTCAGGATTTTGTAACGGATACTTTATTTGTAAATGACATTCCGAAAGAACTTTTAAGAGGAGCCGCAACTTCAGACAGTTTACATCCTTTATTGCAACTATATAAAACGAAAATTGATTACAGCAATCAACAAGTTAAGCTGTACAAACGCTTTTATTATCCAACGATGACCGCTTTTGGCGTTTTACAAACCAGAGCTTCAGGATTTGATTCTGCTTATGCGACAGATCAGACCGCTTTTACCAGAAATTATTGGGATGGCGTCAATCCGGATCGTACCAATTATCTGATCGGAATTGGAATTAGCTGGAATCTAACGACTCCTTTTAGAATGAGCAAACAGGTAAGTGCACAAAAATATGTTTCCCAAGGTTTACAAGAAGAATACAATCAGGCGGACAGAGAACTGAAATCGCAGCTAAAATTAGCTGACGATAAAATACAAATCACCCTTGACAATTTTGCCGAAGCGCCAATTCAGGTCGATGCAGCAAAAAGAGCGTACTTGCAAAAATCGACTTTATACAAAAACGGGCTAACTGATTTAACAGATATAACCCAAACGTTATACACACTGAATCGCGCCGAAATCGATCGTGATATCGTCAACAATAATGTGTGGCAATCCTTCTTACTGAAAGTAGCTGCTACAGGCAATTTTGACTTATTTATAAATGAATTTTAATTATAGATCCTAATGAATTTAATACGTTTTGCACTCCGCAAACCCATCTCCATATTAGTATTGGTTGCGGGTCTATTTTTCTTCGGAATTGGCGCCATAAAGGACATTAAGGTAGATATCCTGCCAAAAATGAACTTGCCCGTTATCTACATTGCGCATCCTTTTGGTGGTTATACACCAGACCAGATGGAAGCTTATTTTGCTAAGACTTATGTCAACATTTTACCTTTTGCAAATGGTGTAAAATCGGTTGAAACCAAGAATATTCAGGGGTTAATGATTATGAAATTAACCTATTATGAAAACACGAATATGGCTCAGGCTGCGGCCGAATTGAGTTCACTTTCGAACAGAATCCAGGCGGCATTTCCTCCGGGAACACAACCGCCGTTTATCATTCGTTTTGATGCTTCTTCCTTACCAATTGGTCAATTGGTTTTGAGCAGTAAGGTAAGATCAAATAATGAATTACAGGATTTAGCCAACGTGTATGTCCGCGCATCGTTTACTTCGATTCCCGGTTTATTATCACCGGCACCTTTTGGCGGAAGCCCAAGAACAATTGAGGTAAACGTTGATCCGGATTTATTGCGTTCACACAATATGACACCCGATCAGGTCGTAGAAGCCATTCGCATCAACAACCAGACGGCTCCGTCAGGAAACGTGAGAATTGGGGATAAAAATTACATTACACCAACTAATAATACGATTAAAGAAGTTAAGGATTTTGAAAACATTCCGTTGTTTAAAGGAAGTGTTCAAAATTTAAAACTAGGCGATGTTGCCACTGTAAAAGATGGTGCCGATATTACAGCTGGTTATGCTCTTGTAAACGGAAAACGTTCAGTGTATATCAGTATTGCAAAAGCCGGAGACGCTTCTACCTGGGATGTGGTTCAGAAATTAAAATCAGAATTGCCTAAAATTCAAAGTACACTTCCTGAAGATGTCAAATTATCGTATGAATTTGACCAGTCGGTTTATGTAATCAACTCGGTAAAAAGTCTGATTACAGAAGGGATTATCGGAGCAGTTTTAACAGGATTGATGGTATTGCTTTTCCTTGGTGATAAGCGTGCGGCTTTGATTGTAATTTTGACGATTCCAATTTCGATTATATCCGGGGTTTTATTTCTGAAATTATTTGGACAAACCATCAACTTAATGTCTTTAAGCGGACTGGCTCTGGCCATTGGTATTCTTGTGGATGAAAGTACGGTAACGATCGAAAATATTCACCAGCATCTCGATATGGGAAAACCCAAGGCGCTCGCCATTTGGGATGCGTGTCAGGAAATTGCCTTGCCTAAGTTATTGATCTTACTTTGTATTCTGGCGGTATTTGCTCCGGCATTTACGATGGTCGGGATTCCGGGAGCTTTGTTTCTGCCTTTGGCTTTGGCAATTGGTTTCTCTATGGTTATTTCGTTTTTACTATCGCAGACTTTTGTGCCTGTAATGGCAAACTGGCTGATGAAAGGACACGAAAAACACGAACATGCACCTGGTATTACAGATGATGAAGCTGAATTTAACGATAGCGGCATAACTCCTGAATCTGAAAGAGATTTAATTACTCAGAAAAAAGCGTACGTAGAAAGAGATGATATTGACAATGACGGAAAAATTGGTCCTTTTGAGCGATTCAGAATCCGTTTTATGAAAACTTTAAATCGTTTGTTCCCTCATAAGAAAGCGGTGACTTTAGTCTATTTAATCGGAATTACGCTTCTTGCGGTTACCTTTCTTAATTTCATCGGAAAAGATGTTTTCCCGAAAGTAAATTCAAGTCAGTTCCAACTGAGAATGCGTGCTCCTGACGGAACCCGTTTAGAGCGCACCGAAGAGAAAGCAATCATTGTTTTGAAGGAATTGCAAAAAATGGTGGGTAAAGAACATATCGGAATTTCATCTGTATATGTAGGACAACACCCGTCTTTATTCTCAATTAACCCGATTTATTTGTTCATGGCAGGTTCTCATGAAGCCGTATTTCAGGTAAGTTTAAAAGAATATCATGTTGATATGGATGATTTTAAAGACGACTTTAGAGCACGACTTAAAAAGGTTTTGCCAGACGTTAAAATCTCTTTCGAGCCAATCGAACTGACCGATAAAGTTTTAAGTCAGGGTTCACCTACTCCAATCGAAGTTCGTATTGCCGGAAAAGACAAAAAACGAAATGAGTTGTACGCCAACCAAATTGTAGAGAAACTCAAAAAGATTTCTTATTTCAGAGACGTGCAAATTGGTCAGCCTATTCATTATCCGGCTATGAATATTGATATCGACAGAACCCGTGCTGCTGAATTGGGCGTAGATATGAATGATATTTCGAGATCCCTTGTGGCTTCGACCTCATCTTCAAGATATACCGAGAAAAATATGTGGGTAGACGAAAGAGCGGGATTATCCTACAACGTTCAAGTTCAGGTGCCGCTAAACCAAATGAAGAGCAAAACAGATATTGGAGAAATTCCCGTATTAAAAAATTCGCTTCGTCCTGTTTTAAGTGACGTAGCTAAAATTACACCCGGAGTTGTAAGTGGTGAGAATGACAATTTAGGGGCTATGCCGTACATTACAGTTACAGCAAACATTTATCAAACCGATTTGGGGACGGCAGTGAAAGATGTAGATGCAACAATCAGTTCGTTGGGTGAATTACCTAGGGGGTTATTCATTACTCCAATCGGAATGAGTAAAGTATTGGTAGAAACATTAAGTAGTTTACAAGTAGGTTTATTGGTTGCCATCTTTGTAATCTTCTTAATGTTAGCCGCTAATTTCCAATCGTTCAAAGTTTCGTTAGTAATTTTAACCACAGTTCCTGCGGTAGTTTTAGGATCCTTATTAATGCTGACCATTACAGGTTCAACGCTAAACTTACAATCGTATATGGGGATTATTATGTCGGTTGGGGTTTCGATTGCAAATGCCGTTTTATTGGTCACTAATGCAGAACAGTTACGCAAAAAGAACGGAAATGCATTAGAATCAGCCCGTGAAGCTGCTGCACTTCGTCTTCGTCCTATTATCATGACTTCTGTTGCGATGATTGCCGGAATGTTACCTATGGCAATTGGTCATGGCGAAGGTGGCGATCAGGTTTCTCCATTAGGTAGAGCTGTAATTGGCGGATTATTATTTTCGACTTTTGCAGTATTGCTTATCTTGCCACTGATTTTTGCATGGGCACAAGAAAAAACAACAACACAATCTGTTTCTTTAGATCCTGAGGACGAAGAAAGCATCCATTATATCTCATCATTAAATCCAAAAAATGAAAAATAAAATACAATTTAGCGCGCTGTTTTTTGCAGCACTGTTTTTCCTTAACAGTTGTAATTCTAAAAAAGAAGAAGCGCCTGCTGCCGAAATTGAACCTAAAACAGAAACGTTTTCTTTAGAAAAAGAAAAGCTAACAACAGAATTGCGTTTACCGGCTGAAATAACTGGTTTCCAGCAAGTAGATTTGTACGCAAAAGTAAGTAGTTTCGTAAAATTGTTAAAAGTTGATATTGGTACTAAAGTAAAAAAAGGACAACTTTTGATTGTTCTTGAAGCGCCGGAAATCAGCTCTCAACTAGCCGCAGCCGAATCAAGACTAAAATCGATGGAAGCTATTTATGCTACTACCAAAAGCACGTACAACCGTTTGTACGAAACAAGCAAAGTCGAAGGAACAATTTCTAAAAATGATTTAGAAATGGCCAACGGAAAGAAAAACTCAGATTACGCACAATATCAGGCAGCAGTTGCAGCCCACAAAGAAGTGTCGATTATGAGAGGTTACCTTGAAATCCGTGCTCCTTTTGACGGCGTTGTAGCGGCAAGAAACGTCAATTTAGGAACCTTTGTTGGTCCGGCAGGAAAAGGTTCAGATTTGCCTTTACTGACCATTCAGCAGCAAGATAAATTGCGTTTAGCAGTTTCTATCCCGGAATTGTACACAGGATATTTGCACAATGGCGATGAAATGAGTTTTAATGTAAAATCATTACCGGAAACATTCAAAGCAAAAATTACAAGAATGTCAGGGGCTTTAGACATGAAACTTCGTTCTGAACGCGTAGAAATGGACGTACACAACACAAAAGGAGATTTATTACCAGGAATGGTAGCCGAAGTTTTGTTACCACTTAACGCAAAAGACAGTACATTTGTAATTCCAAAATCAGCTTTAGTAAATTCAGCTGAAGGTACTTTTGTAATTAAAGTAGTCAACCACAAAGCGACACGAGTAGATGTGAAAAAAGGAAGAGAAATCGACGATAAAATTGAAATCTTCGGCGATTTGAACCCGAAAGATAAACTGGTAAAAATTGCCAGTGAAGAAACTAAAGAAGGCGACATCATAAACGAATAACCTGCGTTTAGCTTTCTTATAGTAGTTTACCAAAAACTGTACGCTTAATGCGGCATTTGAAAATCTGAAAGGATTGGATAATGTAAATTAAATTCACCTAAGGGCGGTACTCTGATAAAGTACTGCCCTTTTTTTGATTTTTTTTACAACGAAGAAGCTAAGTCGCAAAGATTTTTTCTCTTTTTTATGTTATCCCTCTTATAACCCTGAGCGGGGTCGAAGGCTTTTGAAACCGAAAATTAAAAAAGAATATCACAATCCCGATAGCTATCGGGAGAAGACTTATGAAACCGAAATAAAATATCACTAAAGCAAAAAATCCTTTGATCATTTATGAGAAATAATAAATACATTTGAGAAAAGTAATTTTTCGATCGCTGCGAATTACTTACTATTTACTTGTAACAGAATATCAATTGAAATGAAAAACACTATTCTTTTATTGGTTTGTATCTTTTTTCCAAAAATAGTTTTGGGTCAAACCTGCTTACACAAGAATTTATCTAAGGACTTTAATTTTGAAATAAAAGTTAAAAAAATAAAAATTCCAAAAGAAGAGATTGACAGTAATGCTGTGAAAATTATTATTTACAACAAAATCGCAAACAAAAAACAGGAATTTAATTTTGGGGCAAGTTACCTTTTTCAAAAAACTTTTATCGATTGTAAAACCGTAAGATCGTATTCAACCGGAATAAATAAAAACGCTGAAATTATTGACAATGATTTTGGAGATATTATAGTTGCGGATTTTAATTTTGACAACAGAGAAGATTTCGCCGTTAAAAATGATTCAGGAGGCAATGGAGGTCCAACATACAATTTCTACATTCAGGACAAAAACAAAAATTTTGCACTGGATAAATTTTTAACCACCCAAATGGCATTTTTCCCATCTAAATTTATTGCAAAAAATAAAAGGTTAGTTACCTACGTACATGCAAATGCTTATCAATTATCTGAAAATGTATTTGAATATAATGAGTTATCAAAAAAATGGAAATATAAAGCGTCGAGGTTGGTAAGTCCTTAGAAAACGCTTACTCTAATATCAATAAAAAAACTTCAACCTAAAATATATGAAATTCTTTACTCTTTTATTTTTATTAACGGTAAGCACATTTTATAGTCAAAGTAAAAAAAAACTAACTCCCATTGATTCTGAACAAAATTGCAAGAAAACAAATAATACTTCGTTCGAAAATTTAGCGTCACTTTTCCCTTTAAATAAAACTACCAATGTTCAAATCGTATCATTTGAGTATAAAAATTCAATACTAATTGAAGATGGAAAACCTGATGAACTGATAGTTATTGATAGCCTTCCGAGAATTGGAAACAAATTAGATTATAAAAATTTAAAGGAATTCAAACACTTAGAATTAATAAAAATCATAGAATTATCCAACATACTCTATAATTTTAATTTCGATCCAAAAAAAAGTAAAACAATTAAAACTGCTGGTTGTTATATGCCTAGAAATGCAATTGTATTTTTAGATAATCAAGAAAATATAATTGAATATATAGAGATTTGCTTTGAATGTGGTGGCTACTTTATTTTTAATAAAAGTAATTTTGGAGAGTTTTGTGATGGAAAAATTCAACTTGTAAAAAATTTCTTTATTTTAAATGGGATGGAATATGGATTACAATAAAGATATTTTCTAGTAACTATCCCCGCCAGCGTCCTGCTTGTGAAAGCAACGAATAATAAAAAAACATGAAAAAAATAAACGTAATCATTCTAATTATAATTGTAATAACTATTTGTGGTTTTGCACTACGCGGAAAAATATCTGGTGAAAAGTTTGATTCTAAAAAATGGAAAACGGCTGATTTAGCTTCAGAAAATAATTGGTCATTACGTTGGGATATGGTGAATAGTTTAAGAAACAATAATAACTTAATTGGAATGTCTAAAAGTGAAGTCATTAATCTATTAGGAAAACCAACCGAAAGTTTTACAACAGAAAATACTTTTAGATATTATTTAGGTTACTCTCATACAGGAATTAATACCGGTTCATTAGTTTTAACATTTAGTAATGGAATTGTATCTGAAATAAGTGTCTTAGAAGGATAACGGATTACAACATTCAAAATATAAAAAACCTCGACTTCTAAAAATCGAGGTTCAAATATAAAATCAAAAATCCTACTCCACTGCCAAATAAGGATTTACAACCTCAGCTAATTCATTCAGCCAATAAAAGCTGTTTTCTAAATTGGTGATTTCATTTTGCAGGGTTTCATGCTGTCTTAAAGTTCCTAAAGCAAGAACATAATTTACTTGCCTTATCGATTTGGCCATTTCTTGCGGATCGATTGTATTGTTGAAGAAATTCATAAGCCTGATTTCGGCTTCTTTTGAGAGGTTGTTTGTGCTCATAATCCTAATCTGGGAATAATAACTCCTGCCGTTTAGTGATTTTAATGCACAGATAACATTTACAGTCGTTTCCGATGCTGTTCACATTATACAAAGTAAGTTTTACAATAGTTATTCTGTAATCTAGAAATGGTAAATATTGTAAAAAAGCCTTATAATCAAAGAATCCCCTTTTATATTGTAAAAATAATCGCGTAAAGACACTAAGGCGCAAAGTTTTGATTCTGCGAATGTGTGAGACTAATTTTAAACTTTTTAAAGATAAACTTCTTATACAACCAACTGCCTTAGCCCTGATGGGAGGGAAAAGATTTGGAAGGACAGCAGGAAATAGCTCCTAATTAAAAATCAAATTTAATTACAAAAAAAATGCAAGACCAAAATTGATCTTGCATTTTTTGTAACTTCATA
The DNA here is from genome assembly GCA_900129595.1 of Flavobacterium frigidimaris. GTDB lineage: Bacteria > Bacteroidota > Bacteroidia > Flavobacteriales > Flavobacteriaceae > Flavobacterium > Flavobacterium frigidimaris. Next base: position 87,781 of record FQWG01000014.1, read on the forward strand.
AATATAAATGAACATCTTTCTACACTCTCTGACGCTCGTGTTTTCCTTCTTTAATTTCTTCTACCATTTTTTTATTAAAAGCAGGCAAATCATTCGGGTTTCGGCTGGTTACTAATCCGTTGTCTACGACTACTTCTGAGTCTTCCCATTGTGCTCCGGCATTTATCAAATCGTTTTTAACAGAGAAGAACGAAGTTACTTTTCGACCTTGTAAAACATCAGCATCTACCAGAATTTGAGGACCATGACAAATAGCTGCTACTGGTTTTTTGCTTTCAAAAAAGGAACGTACAAAATTAACTGCAGCTTCTTCTCTTCTCAATAAATCAGGGTTTATAACGCCTCCCGGAAGTACCAAAGCATCATAATCTGCTTCATTTGCCTGATCTAATACTACATCAACATTATATTCCTTACTCCAATTACCGTCCTTCCAGGATTTTATAGTTCCAGATTTCAAACTGATGATATCTGCATTCCAACCTTGTTCTTCCAGATAGGCTTTAGGCGATGATAATTCTGATTCTTCAAAACCGTTTGTGGCTAATATGGCTATATTCTTTTTCATAATTTTAATTTTTAAAACGTTATTAATTTTGATTTAGTTAAAATTAGTAATTCCACACAGCCAGGGAAAACAGATCCTGTTAAACCTTTCTTTAATAAAAGTTAATTAATTGAAATTCAAATTATTATTAAAAATTAAATCGAAATTATATAAAAATCATGTCAATTTGGTTTACTATTTTATAAGATGAAAACTCACAAAATAATTAAATTACTTAGTATAAAATGAAAGCGGCTTTTTCTTTAAAAAAATAAATCTCTCATGGAACCAACTGCCCTGGGAGGGAAAATCCTTTTTCTTGCTGCTGCCAGCAAGGAAAAGATTTGGAAAGACAGCAGGAATAGCTCCTAAAAAACTTAAATTTTAAAAGGGTTTTGTTTAAATTTTGTTTTCAAGCCTTCGACTACGCTCAGGATGACTATTGGGGTGTTCTTTTCCTACAAGATTCAATTTTAACAGCGATTGCGATAATTAATTGCTATTTTTGATTTTCTCTTAAAAATACAATTCATCAGGAAATTCAACTTTAGTTTATTTTTAGATCCTGATTCATACAAAAACCAATTATAACAACATTAGATTATGAATGTTCTACTCATTGAGGATGATAAACGTATTAGCGAATTTATTATAAAAGGTTTAGAAGAAAACAATTTTACGGTGCATCTGGCTGAAACGGGCGAGATTGCAAGAGACCTGTTTCAGCACGATACCTGGGATATTATCCTGATGGATATCATGCTTCCAGGAATTGATGGCATTCAGCTGACCAAACTAATGCGTTTCAAGAAAATTCATACTCCAATCTTAATGCTCAGTGCTCTTAGCGATACTGATGATAAGGTAAATGCACTGGATTCCGGTGCTGACGATTATTTGGTTAAGCCTTTTCATTTTAAGGAATTGATCTCGAGGGTAAATGCATTAACACGCCGAACGAAATTTAATTATGTGAATGAAGAAACTTTATACAAACTAGGAAGTTTAACTATAAACCCCGAAGAACATAAAGTTACAGAAAATGATGTATTGATCGATCTGTCTCCAAGAGAATATAAATTGCTTTTATTTTTACTGGAAAACAGAAACAAGGTAATGTCCAGAACTCAGATATTAAACGCTGTCTGGGGCATTAATTATGATAATAATACAAACGTTGTCGATGTTTATATTTCTTATCTGAGAAACAAAATCGAACAAAACCATAAATTCATCCATACCATAAAAGGAACGGGATATATGCTTAAAGAAGAGTTATGAAAATACGCAACAGGTTTACCTTAATATCGTCTTTTACTTTTAGCATTGTCTTTGTGATTGCTTCTGTGATCACGTATTTTTCTTTTTACAGTTATTCGGAAAAAATCATTTACAACGAGCTTCAAAAAACCTGCTTGCTAACGGGGATTTTCTATCTGGAAAAAGACGAACTACCAGAAAACCAACACCTTATAATTGGTCAGCAATTCAGGGAAAATTCACTCGAAATCATAACACGTGTTTACAACGCAAAAAACCAGATTGTTTATGGCGACAAAACGATTGACAAAAATATCAATGCCGAAAAATTAAATTACATCAGGAAGAACAGAAAGCTAAATTTTAAATCCAATCATCACTTTTATTTCGGGAGTTTTTATCATGACAATCAGGGCGATTTTGTGGTTTTTGTCAAAAAGAATGATCAGGAATTCAAAACCATTACCAATCGATTGTTGATCATTATGATGTTGGTTTTAATCAGCGGATTAGTTATCATCTATATCGTAAGCCGTTTGCTTTCAAACCTTGCTTATAGTCCTATAAAAAACATCATTAATCAGGTTAATGAAATAGAAGCTTCGTCTCTAGACAGGCATATTACCTCTCCAAACACAAAAGATGATATTCAGGAACTGATCGAAACGTATAACAATTTATTTAAGCGATTATCAGATACTTTTATCATCCAGAAGAACTTCATTAATTATGTTTCGCATGAATTCAAAACACCTTTAACAGCAATATCGGGAAACCTCGAAGTATTTGCTCAAAAGGACAGAACAAGCGCTGAATACAAAGAAATGTCTGAAAAAGTGTTGGAGAACGTCTATCAGATCGAAGATACAATGAATACGCTGATGATGCTTTCCGGACTACGAGACAATACCGAACTTACCGAAATTTTCAGGGTCGATGAACTCCTTTGGGACATCAACGATCAATTGCCGGATGTCTATCAATTAAAAGATGCCCAAATACAATTCGCCATCGAAATTGTAAATGACAAACTCCTCTCAATAAAAGGAAACAGTAACGAGATAAAAATTGCCTTATATAACATTATAGAGAATGCTGTGAAATATTCAAATGGAAATCCTATAAAAATCAGTATGTTGCAACAGGAGAATCAGCTTAAAATTGTCATCCAAGATCACGGAACAGGAATTAGCGAAGAAGACTTAAAATTCATCAAACAAACCTTTTACAGAGGAAAAAATGTAAAGGATATAAAAGGCAGTGGCGTAGGGCTTTCTCTGGCTAATATTATCTTCAAACAAAACAATATCCATTTTACTATTACCTCCAAAAAAGAAGAAGGAACAAGCGTTACCTTGTTATTCCCACCTCTCTAATCGTTTTCTAATCTAGCTCTAACTACTTTATAACATACATCAAATTAAGGGTTAATATACCGCAGATAACTTTGCAGTATCTTAAAACAAAATTAATTTGAAACGTATACTTTTATCCCTACTCGTTATTGTATCGCACAAAAGTGTGGCGCAAATTGCCACAATAAACGATACAATTGTTCTGTCCCGAACACAGGCCGAGGCTTTGTTTCTGGAAAAGAATATTTCTCTTATTTCTGAAAAACTAAACATAGACATCGCAGATGCACAGCTTATTCAGGCCAAATTATGGCCCAACCCCACCCTTAGTGTTGGCGAAATAAATCTTTGGCACAATGCCACAGCCGAGCAATTACCTGCTTTGTGGGGGAATTTTGGAAAAACCTCCCAGGTTAATGCTGAACTTGAACAACTCATTCAAACAGCCGGGAAAAGAAAAAAATTAATCGCCATGGAGAAAGTGGGCGTAGATATCGCCAAAGAATACTTCAAAGCCTTTCTCCGCAATCTAAAAGTTGAGTTTCGAGGTAAGCTAACAGAATTGCAATATACCCAGGAGCAGCAAGCTGTTTATAAAAAACAACTTTCCTCTATGCAAATCTTACTTAAAGCCTACAGCAATCAGGTAGCGCAAGGTAACATAGGAAGAGGTGAATACATCAGACTAAAAGCATCTGAACTACAATTCTTAAAAGAAATCTCAGATCTTAGAAAAGAAAATAACTCCTTACAAAAAGAGCTTAAAATTCTTATGAATCTGCCTGGGACAAGTTATATCAAACTCACCCAAGATGGTTTTGTTCCCAATAACAAAAATCTCGATAACATTAACTTAGTTAATCTTATAGCATCGGCAGTAGAGAATCGACCTGACATGAAAGTCATTAAGCTGGGAAATGATTATAATGACAATAAGTACAAATATGAAAAGGCGATGCGTACACCAGATCTTACACTTGGCCTCACCTATGACCGTGGTTCTAGTACAATGGTAGATTTTGTTGGTGTCGGTTTTGCTCTTGATCTTCCTTTCTTTAATAGAAATCAGGGAAATATAAAAGCAGCAAAAATAGCCATCGCCCAAGGTAAGTTATTAACCGAAGAGAAAACAATAAGTGTACAATCTGAAGTTTTACAAGCTTACGAAGATTTAATGGTAACCAAAAAATTGTACGACAGTGTAGAGGCTAATTACGAATCAGATCTGGATAAACTACTGGAGAGCTATCGTAAAAACTTCATGCAGCGAAACACCAGTATGCTAGAATTTCTTGATTTTGTTGACGCTTATTTAGACAACAAATCCATTCTGCTGAATTCTAAAAAAGACCTTAATAAAAACCTTGAAGAATTGCGCTATATCTCAGGTCAGGAAATTAATTAATTTCTCCTGATAGAGAATACCTCGCAAATGATCTGAAAATAATAACAAACACAATGAAGAAACTTATTTTACTCCCAATACTTGGGTTAATGCTCGTTTACGGATGTGGCAAAAAAGAAGAAATCAAAGATACAAAAGAGGATAAATTTTGTATTGACAAAGATTTAAAAGAAAAAATTACAATCGAACAGGTTCAAAAACGTCCTGTTACGGAGTCTATAAATCTTACCGGAAATATAACTTATAATGGCGATCACGTTGTACAGTTTAATAGTCTTGTAGAAGGAATTATTACAAAAACGACTTTCTCTTTAGGCGATTATGTAAAGAAAGGACAAGTACTGGCAGAGATAAAAAGTACAGAACTCAACAGCATGCAATCTGAAAGCAAATCGTTTCAATCTCAGATCGCCGTTTCACAGCGCAATTTGCAATCCGTAAAATCGATGTTTGAAGACGGAATCGCTTCTCAAAAAGATCTTATGCAGGCACAAAGTGAACTGGATGTTTTAAAATCTTCTCTAGAGAATGTAAAAGCTAATTTATCTATGTTTAGTGCCAGCAGCGACAGGGCTGTTTTTCAGATAAAAGCGCCAACAGAAGGTTATATCGTAGCTAAAAATATTAGTCCGGGAATGCAGATAACAGATGGCAGCGATCCTTTGTTTACCATTTCTGATCTAAAAGAAATCTGGGTTTTGGTTAATGTATATACCAGTAACTTAAAAAACGTAACCGAAAATATGCAAGTAAATGTTACAACTCCGGCTTATCCGGGTGAAATCTTTAAAGGAAAAATTGCTATGCTTGCCAAAGTTTTTGATGCCGATGAACATGTTTTGAAAGCCAGAATTGTAATGGAAAACAAAAACCTGAAGCTAAAACCTGGAATGACTGCAGATATCGCTATTGATAAAAGTAAAGGCGGGGAAATGTTGGCTGCTGTTCCTGCAAAAGCGGTCATTTTTGATAACAATCGCGACCATATTTTGGTTTATAAAAACGATTGCACAATCGAGACCAGAGAAGTTACTCCCATTGTAAAAAACAACAACTGGATTTATTTTGATAAAGGAGTTAATGAAGGTGAAATGGTGATTACTAAAAATCAACTGTTGATTCACGAAAGATTAAAAAACTAATTATCCCTAATAACGGATAAATACCATACAAGACATGAAAAAATTTGTACAAGGTCTGGTGGCTTTCTCGCTTAAAAACTCCCTGATAGTTTTTTTCCTGACAGCCGTATTACTAGTCGCAGGTATAGTAAGCTATATCCATACACCCATCGAAGCTTTTCCTGATGTAACCAATACAAGGGCAAGGATCATTACACAGTGGCCGGGAAGAAGTGCTGAAGAAGTAGAGAAATTCATCACACTTCCGATTTCAAAGCAAATGAACACGATTCCCAAAAAAGCAGAAGTACGTTCTATTTCGCTTTTCGGTTTATCAGTAGTAACCGTATTATTTGATGATGATGTAGAGGATTTTTACGCCCAGCAATATGCCTCTAATCGCCTAAACGGACTAGATCTTCCTGAAGGAGCCGATGTAGAAATTGAACCGCCATCCGGAGCAACAGGTGAAATATTCAGATATATCATCAAAAGTGATTTACCTATTAAGGAAATCAAAGCCATTCAGGATTGGGTAATCGAAAGAGAACTGATATCTGTTCCCGGTGTTGCCGATGTAGTGAGTTTTGGCGGAGAAGAAAAAATCTATGAAATCAAGATCAATCCAACGCAATTAGAGAATTACAATTTATCAGCTTTAGATGTTTATGAAGCTGTTTCGAAAAGTAATGTCAATGTGGGCGGAGATGTTATACAGCGTGGCGATCAGGCTTATGTGGTAAGAGGTGTTGGTCTGATAGACAAAGTAAAAGACATTGGTAATATTCTGATCGAAACCAAGGGATCATCTCCAATATTGGTAAAACATGTAGCCGAAGTTTCAATATCTGCCAAACCACGATTAGGACAAGTAGGTTTAGACGGTGATGATGATGTTGTAGAAGGTATTGTAGTGATGCTACGTGGTGAAAACCCGGGCGAAGTAATCAAAAGACTTAAAGATCGTTTGACAGAACTCAACGAAAGAGTGCTTCCCGATAATGTAAAAATCGTTCCGTTTATCGACCGGACAAAATTGGTTGATACAACCGTAAAAACCGTTACCAAAAACCTTGTCGAAGGGATTTTATTAGTATCGCTAATCGTATTTGTTTTCCTATATAACTGGAGAACTTCCTTAATTGTAGCCTCTGTGATTCCGCTTTCATTTTTGTTTGCCATTATCATGCTTAGAATTCAGGGATTACCCGCGAATTTGATTTCGATGGGAGCATTAGATTTTGGATTGCTGCTCGAAGGAACGCTGGTCATTGTCGAGCAGGTCTTTGTGTCGCTCGAAAAGAAAGCGCATAAAGTGGGAATGGAACGCTTTAACAACATGAGTAAAATGGGACTTATCAAGAAAAGTGTCGGTAGCGTGGCTACTTATATTTTCTTTGCCCTAATTATTCTAATTGTCGCGTTGATGCCAATTTTCTCTTTCACGAAAGTAGAAGGAAAAATGTTCTCTCCCCTGGCCTTTACGCTGAGTTATGCGCTATTAGGATCACTTATTTTATCTCTTACCTATGTTCCGGCAATGTGTAAAGTGATGCTGACAAAAAATATTGTCGAGAAAGAAAATATGATTTCGCGTTTCTTTAGAGAAAATCTTTTTAAACTCTTTAAATGGAGTACCAAACATCGTAAAGCAACAATATATGCTTTCCTTGCTTTGTTAGCATTATGCTGCGCCAAGTTTGCTTTTTATGGTTCAGAATTTATTCCAAAACTAAATGAAGGCGCTATTTACGTGAGAGCTACTTTGCCCAATAGTATCAATCTGGACGAAGCGGTAAGGCTTACCAAAGAAATGAAGGCCAAAATAAGGAAATTTGACGAAGTAAAATTCGTTCTTACCCAAACCGGACGACCTAATGACGGAACAGATCCAACAGGATTTTTTAATATCGAATTACACATCGAATTAAAACATCAGGACGAATGGAAACGCGATATAAGCAAGGAAGGTCTGATTGCCGAGATCAAGAAAGAACTCGATGTATATCCCGGAATCGGATTTGGTTTTAGCCAGCCTATTCAGGATAACGTCGAGGAATATGTAGCAGGTGTAAAAAGTCCGCTGGTTATAAAGATTTTCGGAAATGATCTTTTTCAATTAGAAGAGATGGCTAAAAAAGTAGCCAAATCGATCAAAGACGTAAAAGGAATTGAAGATATCAATGTCTACAAAAACATTGGTCTGCCCGAATTAAGAATTCAACTTAGTGACGAAAAAATGGCACGTTACGCCGTAACAACTGCCGATGCGCAAGCCGTAATCCGAATGACAATTGGAGGTCAGGCCGCAACAAAGTTCTATGATGACGAAAAAATATTTGATATCACACTGCGTTTCGAAAAAGAATACCGAGACTCAAAAGAAAAAATCGAAGACATTTTGATTCCAACTATGAACGGTAAAAAAGTGCCATTGAAAGAAATTGCGACCGTAGAATATAAAACCGGTCCAACGTTCATTTATCGCGAAGGAAACAGTAGATATATTGCCGTAGGTTTTAGTATCGAAGGACGAGATTTAGGAAGCACAATCGACGAAGCCCAGAAAAAAGTAGCTGCAGAAGTAAAATTGCCTAAAGAAAATGTCATGAAATGGGCAGGAGAATTTGAAAGTAAAGAAAGAGCTTCTAAACAATTGGCAATGATCGTTCCTGTTGTATTGATTTTGATTTTATGTTTATTGTATTTTAATTTCGGTAATTTCAAAGATACTTTAGTTGCCGTAAGCGCGATGCCATATGCTTTTATTGGTGGATTTTTATCACTTTGGGTAACCGGAACCGTATTTGGGATATCAGCAGGAATTGGGTTCATTATTCTCTTTGGAGTCAGTGCCATCGACAGTATTGTCCTTATCGGGATGATTCGGGAAAATATGCGCGCCGGAATGCACCTCAAAGATGCTATTTCAAACGGAATCTACAGCAGGATTCGTCCTATTGTTATGATTGCCCTTATGGGATCCTTAGGATTATTGCCTGCAGCATTGTCTACAGGAATGGGTTCTGAAGTTCAAAAACCATTGGCCATCATGATTGTCGGTGGATTAATTACCTGCATGATTTTATCTCTAACCGTTTTACCTCAGGTATTTTATCTGGTGTATCGTAAAAAAGACACCAGCAGATTAGATTCATAATCATCTTACTATATTTTAATTTTGAAAGCACCTTTAGACGTCATGTTTAGAGGTGTTTTTTTTATTCCATTTTTTGATTTTAGAAGCACACAAATTTCATTGAGCCAGAACTTTAGTCCCGCTCCGCATTACATATTTTCCTATCTAAAGAAGCCAGAAAAAGGATACCATTTCGATCGGTGCTACTCTAAAAATTTAGTGCTTTTGATATCCTCCACCTCCCTCCTAAGCCCAATATTCAATATAAAAAAAACTAATTCTTCTATTTTATTTTGAATATATGTAGTTAACTACGTATATTTGCACGCAAATTATTTTTACTGTATATCAGGTATATCAAAGCACAAACAAAATGAACAATAATATCATTAAAGTCGAAAAAGTCGACGATCAAAAACAAATAGAAACCGCCTTCTCCATTAGAAAAAAAGTTTTTGTAGAAGAACAAAATGTATCGCCGGAGCGCGAATCAATGGATGATGAAGAGGCGGTACATTATCTGGCAACTGTAAATAGCTTTCCGGCCGGAGCAGCGAGATACAGAAAAATGGAAAAAGGAGCAAAAATTGAAAGAATTGCTGTTTTAAATATTTTTAGAGGGCAACGAATTGGCGAAGCAATTCTATTGAAAATATTAGACGATTTAAAAAACGAAGATAAAATTTATCTTTACGCTCAGGTAATTGCTACTCCATTTTACATTAAAAACGGATTCAGACAAACCGACAACTATTTCCTGGATGCCGGAATCGAACACGTCGAAATGGATTTTATAAAATGATTTTTTTAGCATAAGCTCCCAGCGGAGCGATATATTTACCCTAATTTATATATCACCCCGATGGGGTTCTGCAAAACAAAAAATATATAATTTCTATAAATATATCGTCTCGCTGGGACTTTGTAACATTAAAAAATAATCGAACTTAGATTCCCGCAAGACTCAATGATTTTCTAAATTCAGATGGAGAAATTCCGGTACTTCGCATGATGAATTTATTAAAATGGCTACTGTCAGTAAAACCTAAATCATTACTAATTTCAGAAAAAGTTAAATTGCTTTTGCTCAATTTTTCCCTTACCACTTTCATTTTTGTCTGTTCAATATAATCTCTTAAAGTAATATTGAGATGGGTTTTAAAATACTCCCCAATATAATGAATCGACACATTAAAATGATTTGCCATTTCTTTTTTCTTCAGCAAATGCGGATTGGCAATATTTGACCTAATGTAACTCAAAATGGTATCAATTTTTAAGACCACAGTAGTTTGAAAATCTAAATTACTTTCGTTTATAATGGCATTTCGGCGAACTATTTGAATCAGCGACATCATCAAACTTTTTATAATAATTTCGTTTTGCCCTTTTGGTCTGGCAACTTCATTCAGGATTTTCAGAATAACCATTTCACAAAAGGATTTATCCTCTTCAAATAAAATCAAATTTCCTTTGGTTTGATTGTGGTAATAAAACAACTTTTCGATTTCTTCGATTTCTTTTTTATTCGAAAAGAAGTTGGGTAAAAAACGTAAACAATGAAACTTTGTAGGCGTTACTGTTTTAAAAGAATGATAATCCTTTGGCGTAAGCAAATAAATATCGTGCTGTTTGTAATTATGAGGAATCGAATTTAAAATATGATTCCCCGTTCCGTATTCTATATACAATAGTTCAAAAAAATTGTGTCGGTGTACTTCTTTCTTCCAGGTGAGTTCTTCAACGGAATAAATTTCAAAATCTTTGTATATAAAAAAGGTGTCTTTCATAATCCTTAAATTTTACAAATATAACCGATATTTTTACATCAATTAATGATTTCGATTCTCTTTACTTTGTATTAGGAATTAAAACACAAAATACTACAATATGAACCCAGATAAAGTAAAAATAGGAATTCTTGGAATTGGTGGAATCGGCGGATTTCTTGGAGCTCCCCTGGCTAAAAGATACAAAGACAGCACCACCAAAATTATATTCATTTGCAGAGGCGAAACTAAAAAAGCGATTCAAAACAACGGTTTAATATTCGAATCCAAAGGCATAAAAGAAACCATATATCCTCATTTAGTATCGGATTATCCAACAGAAATTGGAGTTTTGGATGTATTGATACTAACTTCTAAATCCTATTCAATAAAAGATGTCTTATCTACTTATAAAGATTGCATCAACTCTGAAACGATTATCATCACGTTGCAGAATGTGGTAAATGCCAAAGAGATCATCAGAGAAACTTTACCAGAAGCTGATCAGATTATGGAAGGCTGTATTTATGTGGCTTCAAACGTAAAGCAGCCAGGGCACATTCAGCATGTTGGCGGACCGGGAAAAATTTTCGTTGGCGGTAAAGAGAATCATTCCTTAATTGATTTATTAGCAGACAGTGGTTTAGATATTACATATGTACCAAACATCAACGAAATTTTATGGAAGAAGTATTTGTTCGTTGCGCCCGTTGCAGGAATTACTTCTGCCTATAAAGTTACTTTTGGTCAACTTTTGGAAGAAGAAAATCTAATGCATATTCTCGAAAATATGATGATCGAGATTCAGTCGCTTGCGAAAAAAAACAATATCAGTCTTACCAAAGAAGATATTGAGACTTCCAAAGATTTATTGACTAAATTTCCGTTTGAATCCAGATCATCCTTGCAATTGGATTTCGAAAACCATAATCAAACTGAGAAACAATTTCTGGTTGATTATGTTATTGAAAATGCTAAAAAATACGGAATTGAAACTCCGTTTTATAATGGTGTGAATGAAAAAATAAAAACTTCATATAATTTTTCATTTTAAACTGGATTAAAATCCAACCCTACAATATCAATCATTCCTGCGGAATTTTAAAATCTATGTGGATAATCTCTAAAATGATTTAAAAAAGAGCTGTCTGTTCGACCTATATTGTAGGGCCGGATTTTAATGCGGTTAAAAAATATTATTTTATCATTAAATCCCGAAAATACATTTGATAAAACTAGAGAGAGATAAATTATTCTAATTAACATGAAAAAGAGTTTTATCTTAACTTTGTTGATCAACTTTAGTAAATTAAAATCATGCAAGCAATTAACATCACAGCATATATCGAAGATCCTTCTCAAATAGAAGCTGTAAAAACTTTTATGAAAGCGCTAAAGATAAAATTCGAAATAGCAAATGTAAGATCGTATGAATTATCTACTGAACAACAAGAAATTTTAGATAGTCAGATTAATTTAAACAAAAGTGTATATACAGGTGCTGAATCACTTTATAGTAATTTAAAAAAAGAAGTATGAATTATAGGTAATCGTTTCTCCAATTGCACTAAAAAATATTGAAGAAGCAGTTGAATATTACATTTTAAAAGCAACTAAAAAAGTAGCTTTAGAATTCCTTAATGATTATAAGAGTACATATAAGGCTTTAATCGTAAATCCATTCTATCAATTTCATGATAATAATTATCCCTTTTTCATTGTTGACGAATTATCAAAAACTGTTTTTCTAAATGCAATTTTTCACAATTTTCAACATCCTGAAAAATATCCCACAAAATAAAAAAATACCATTTCTCAACTAGCCCTGATCGAAACGCATCCTTTTATGGTGGTCCCGATAGCTATCGGGACATAAAAGATATAGTGCAGAGCAGGACAAATGGTCTTTAAAACACAAAAATTATCTGCTCCTTAAAAAAATTATTTACGGAAAATCCCTTATAGCAAAAGGCTTTCAAAGGCTTTTGACATTTGTCTATACAACAATAAGAAAATATTATGACAAAATTATTTCATTATTAGAAAAACCGCCATACATTTGCCTAACGGTGTTAAACAATTTAATACTTAAATAAAATGGCTAGTAAAGATCGTATTTTAAGACAAAAAGAAGAGACAAGAAGTAACATTCTTGAGGCTGCTTATGCTATCGTCAAAGAAGACGGATGGCAAGGTCTGAGCATGCGAAAAATTGCTGACAAGATTGAATATACTGCTCCTATCATTTATGAATATTTCTCGAATAAAGAAGCGATCCTTAATGAACTCACAGGAAAAGGTTTTATCAAGTTAGCAAAAGAACTTCAGGAAGCCCGCGATAAATTTGAAAAACCCGAAGAACAATTAGAAGCCATGTGGATGGCGTATTGGGATTTCGCTTTTACAGATACCGAAATGTATCAGGTAATGTTTGGTGTGCAAATGAACTGCTGTTCTGACCGATGTTCTGCTGCTGAAGCACCTTATAAATTGTTTACTGCAGTAATTGGTGAAATAATGAAAAACAGCAATCCAACTGATGAAGTTATCAAACAAAAGTATTTTACTTTCTTCTCTGTAATACACGGTTTGATCGCGATTAATATCATCAACAAAAGTGAAATAATGGAAACTATCAACAATCAGATCCTAAAAGATGCGATTGGAGGCATTATAAAATCAATTCAATAAAAAAAATTTCATTTTAACTTAACAGTGATAAATGATTTAATAGAGTAATTTAGCAACTATTTTTTTACTACTTTACTTAACAGTGTTAGAAAATTTAATTAACGTAATATAGCATTTTTTTCTATTTTACTTAACAGTGATAAATAATTTAATACCAATTACTGCATAGAATTGGAAAGCATCATTGTATGGTTTTTTACACAATTATACTTAACAACGTTAGATAATTTAATATAATTAAATATGAATGCCGAGAATATCCGAATACCACAAAATTTAAACAATAAGAATGTCCAACAAATTAAAACCAATACGAAAATGAAAAATGTAATTATAACCAGTTTTATTCTGGCGCTAGTGCTAAGCAGTTGTGCAGATAAGTCGCAGGCTCCGGCAGCTCCGGCTCCCCCATTGTTACCCGTTTTAGCTGTAACAAGCGAGAATACAACTACAGATGCTGAATATCCTGCTTCGATACAAGGAACAGTTGATGTTGAAATACGCCCACAAGTTAGCGGAAACCTTGAAAGAGTTTATGTAGACGAAGGTGCATATGTAACAAAAGGCCAAACTTTATTCAAAATAAACGAACGTCCTTTCCGTGAGCAATTAAACAATGCATTGGCAAGTCTTCATGCGTATGAAGCTGCTTTAATCAACGCTCAGTTAGAAGTGGATAAATTAACGCCTTTGGTACAAAACAAAGTAGTTTCTGATTATCAATTGAAAACAGCTAAGGCTTCTCAAAAAATTGCTGCTGCCAACATCGAACAGGCAAAAGCAATGGTAGGATCTGCCAAAATTAATTTAGGGTATACTACTGTTACAGCTCCAGTGAGCGGTTACATTGGTAGATTGCCTAAAAAACAAGGAAGTTTAGTTTCAGCAACCGATGTTGAACCTTTAACCAACTTATCAGATGTTCATGAAGTTTATGCTTATTTCTCTTTAGGTGAAACTGATTTTATCAACTTTAAAGCGCAATATGCAGGAAACAGCCTTGGTGATAAATTAAAAAAATTACCTCCTGTAACTTTGGTTTTAGCAGATAACAACGCTTATCCTCAAACCGGAAAAATCGATATGGTAGACGGTCAGTTTGATAAAACTACCGGAGCGATTACTCTAAGAGCAACTTTCCCAAATGCCGGTGGAACTTTACGTTCAGGAAATACAGGAAAAATTCGTTTAGGTCTTCAACATGACGATGCTGTTCTGGTTCCACAATCAGCTACTGTAGAAATGCAGGATAAAGTTTTTGTTTTCACGGTTAACAAAGAAAACAAGGTTGCAAAAATGCCTATTACGGTTTCTGGTAAAAGCGGAACAAACTACTTAATTAAAGACGGTGTAAAATCCGGTGACTTAATTGTATTGAGCGGTATCGATAAACTTCAGGAAGGACAAGTAATTCAGCCTGAGAAATCAACTCCTTCAAAAGTTGCCCAAATAATTAATAAAAAATAATTTTTACGAAAATGTTCAAAATATTTATACAAAGACCTGTACTGGCAACCGTTATTTCCATTTTATTGGTGATATTAGGTATACTTGGTCTTACGAAGTTGCCCTTACAACAGTTTCCAGATATTGCGCCGCCATCGGTTTTGGTAACGGCGGTTTATCCGGGAGCGAATGCAGAAACGGTTTTACGTTCTGTTGCCCCCTCTCTGGAAGAGTCTATAAACGGTGTTGAAAACATGACTTACATGAGTTCTACTGCCAGTAATGACGGATCTCTTGCTATTACGGTTTTCTTTAAATTAGGAACAAATGCAGATCAGGCTGCAGTAAACGTGCAAAACAGGGTTGCTCAGGCAACAAGTCAATTGCCGGCAGAGGTGGTACAACAAGGTGTAACTACTGCAAAACAACAAAACAGTTTTATCATGGCCATTGGTATGTTTACCGAAGATGAGTCAAAATACGATCAAACGTTTGTTGCCAATTATGCTCAGATTAACATTATTCCGGAGATCAAACGTATTCCAGGAGTTGGTTCTGCCAGTATTTTTGGAGGTGTAAAAGATTACTCGATGCGTGTTTGGCTGAATCCAACACAAATGTCGACTTACAAAGTGACGCCAAACGAAATCATGGGCGCAATCCAGGATAAAAGTTTGGAAGCTGCTCCGGGTAAATTTGGAGAAAGAAGTAAAGAAGTTTTCGAATATGTAATTAAATACAAAGGAAAACTAACCAAACCCGAAGAATATGAAAATATTGCAATTCGTTCTAATGCTGATGGTTCAATACTTCGTCTTAAAGATGTAGCCAGAGTTGAACTTGGTGCTTATTCTTATAACAGTTTAACGCGTTTGAATGGTAAAAAAGGAGTTGTAATTGGTATTATCCAGTTAGCAGGTTCTAACTCTAATGATATTCAGGTGGCCATCAACAAATTGATGGAAAAAGCCTCAAAAGATTTCCCTAAAGGAATCAAACATAACATTTTCTACAGTACAAAAGTTGCCTTAGATCAGTCTATTGAGCAAGTTCAGCATACTTTACTTGAAGCGTTTATATTGGTATTCATAGTAGTTTTTATATTCCTTCAGGATTTTAGATCAACATTAATCCCGGCTATTGCTGTACCTGTAGCAATTTTAGGAACGTTCTTCTTCATGCAGTTATTCGGATTCTCGATCAACCTTCTGACGCTTTTCGCTTTAATTCTGGCGATTGGTATTGTGGTAGATGATGCGATTGTGGTCGTCGAGGCCGTGCATGCGAAAATGGAGCACAAACATCTGTCTCCAAAAGTCGCTACTCATGAAGCAATGCACGAAATAACGGGTGCTATTATCTCGATTACGCTGGTAATGGCTGCTGTATTCCTGCCGGTTGGTTTTATGGAAGGCTCAACAGGAGTTTTCTATCGTCAGTTTGCCTTTACAATGGCCATTGCAATTGTAATTTCAGCGGTAAACGCTTTAACTTTAAGTCCTGCACTTGCAGCTTTGTTCTTAAAAGATAATCATGCAGCGCATGAAGGAGATGCTCCTTATGTTAAAAAAGGATTTAAAGAAAAGTTCTTTAACGGATTCAACAAAAGTTTTGATTCCCTTACCAACCGTTATGTTGGAGGTTTAAAATTCTTAATCCGTAGAAAATGGCTGAGTTTAGGAGGTTTGGCTTTAATTACTGTCGCTACTGTAGTAATGGTAAAAACTACTCCTGCAGGATTTATTCCAACTGAAGATCAAGGATTTATTGCCATTGCAGTAAATACGCCATCAGGAACATCTCTTGACGGAACTCAAAAAGTAATGACTGAAGCTGAAAACATTCTTAGCAAATTAGATGCATCAAGAGACGTTACCGCTATTTCAGGTTTCAACTTATTGACCAACTCAACAAGCCCGTCTTCAGCCGTTGTTTTCGTATTGCTTAAACCAAACGAAGATCGTGGAGATATCAAGAATATTGATGAGATTATGAATCAGGTTCGTGGTAAATTAGGTTCTATTTCAGGCGGTAGTTTCTTTGTGTTTAGTTTCCCAACTGTTCCCGGATTTAGTAACGTAGAAGCTTTAGACTTAGTACTTCAGGATAAAACCGGAGGAAAACTGGATAAGTTTAGTGGAATTTCTCAAAACTTCATCGGAGAATTGATGAAACGTCCTGAGATTGCCGTAGCCTTTACTTCTTTCAAAGCTGATTATCCTCAATTGCAATTGGATATTAACGATGAAAAAGCAGATCAGTTAGGCGTAAAAGTAAAAGACATTCTGCAAACCATGCAAACGTATTTTGGTAGCGCACAAGCTTCTGACTTTAACCGATTTGGTAAATATTACAGAGTAGTGGTTCAGGCTGATATCGATGACAGAGCAGATCCGTCCTCTATTGATAGAGTGTTCGTGAAAAACAAAACTGGCGATATGGTGCCCATAAATACCTTAGTAAAATTAACTCGTATTTATGGTTCAGAAACAGCTTCGAGATACAACTTGTTTAATTCGATTTCGATCAATGCCATTCCAAAACCAGGATTTAGTTCCGGAGACGCCATTAAAGCAATTCAGGAAGTTGCAGCACAACAATTGCCTGCAGGTTACGGTTTTGAATTTTCAGGACAAACCCGTGAAGAGATTTCGTCCGGAGGTCAGTCAGCAACGATTTTCTTACTGTGCTTGATATTCATCTATTTCTTACTTGCTGCACAGTATGAAAGTTACATCTTGCCATTGGCTGTAATCTTATCTATCCCTGCAGGTATATTTGGAGTATTCGTAGCTATTGGATTAACAGGAATCGAAAACAACATTTATGTACAAGTTGCACTGGTAATGCTTATTGGACTTCTCGCCAAGAATGCGATTCTGATTATCGAATTCGCCGTCCAGAAACGAAAATCAGGCCAGGCATTAGTCAGAGCGGCAATCGATGCAGCCAAACTGCGTTTGCGACCAATTATCATGACCTCACTGGCCTTTATTGTGGGATTAATCCCGATGATGAGCGCCACAGGACCATCAGCACAAGGTAACCACTCGATTAGTATTGGAGCTGCAGGAGGTATGATTTCAGGAGTAATACTTGGATTATTTATTATCCCTGTTTTATTTATCATCTTCCAGCATTTACAAGAAAAGGTTTCTGGAAAACCAGTAGCCGTAATTCATAACGAAGAAAAACAATAATGGAAAACTATATAACGACATTCCTCATCGCCATCATCATTGGCGTGGGATACCTATCCTATAAAATCTCAAGAGATCTTGATAACAGAAAAGATACTTGTACAGAAATTTAATGACAACATATAAAATGAAAAATTATATAACCAAAATCGTGATGATCGCCATTTTGATCACGACTATAATATCCTGTAAAGTTTCGAAGGATATTGAAACTCCAAAAGATGCATTTCCTGACAATTTCAGGAATGCATCGGTTTCAAAAGATACAGCGAGTATTGCCGATGTGGAGTGGAAAAACTTCTTTACAGAAAAAGATATTATTCAATTGATCGATAGTGCAGTAGCCAGAAACAATGATTTGCAGATTGCTGTTAAAAATATCGAGATTGCACAATACAGATTCACACAATCAAAATGGGGAAATGTTCCACAGGTTAATTTATCTGTAAGTGCCAGTACCAGTAATCCGTCAGACAATAGTTTTACGGGGAAAAATTTAGGTCAGGCTTTAGGTCAAAATCATATCGATGATTATTCTGCCGGAGCTTCACTTTCATGGGAAGCTGATATTTGGGGTAAAATCCGCAATCAGAAAAAAGGCGCTTTTGCCGGATACCTTCAGTCAGAAGAAGTAAAAAAAGCATTGCAGACTACAATAGTTGCTAATGTTTCTAAAGGATATTACAATCTTTTGATGTTAGATGCGCAATTAGAAATTGCCAAACAGAACTATAAATTAAACGATAGTACAACTAATATCATTAAATTAAAATACGATGCTGGTCAGGTTACGACATTAGCGATTCAGCAATCTGAAGCACAGAAATTAGTTTCAGCGCAATTGATTCCACAATTAGAACAAAACATTGCTATTCAGGAAAATGCTTTGAGTGTACTCACAGGATCATTCCCGAATTCAAAAACCAGAACAATTCGTTTAAGTACCCTTGAAGTAAAAAACAATAAAGCGGTCGGAATTCCGTCTTCATTAGTAAGCCGCAGACCGGATGTAAAAAGTGCCGAACTAGCGCTAAAAATAGCCAATGCAAATGTTGGAATCACAAAAGCCGACTTATATCCATCACTTAAAATTACTGCTCAGGGCGGCGTAAATTCATTCGAAACCAGTAACTGGTTCAATATTCCGGCTTCATTGTTCGGAACCGTTGCAGGAGGTCTGACTCAGCCATTACTGAACAATAAAAAGGTAAGAACGCAATACAATATTGCCGTTGCCGAAAGAGAAAAAGCAGTGCTAAGTTTCAGACAATCGGTTCTTGTAGCGGTTAGCGAAGTATCTGATGCTTTGGTAAAAGTAGAGAAATTGCAACAGCAGGAATCTTTTCTAAAAGAAAGAGTAAAAACCTTGCAACAAGCTATTAAAAATGCCAATTTGTTATTCAAAAACGGTATGGCTGAATATCTTGAAGTACTGTCAGCGCAATCCAATTTACTACAAAGTGAGTTAGAACTGGCAGACATAAAAAGACAACAACTAACAGCCAATACTGAATTGTATCGCGCATTAGGCGGCGGCTGGAGATAATACCCGTTAATTATTTATTTTTTGAGATGAAAACGCTGTGAGACTTAGGTTTTACAGCGTTTTTTATGTTGTTGTAATGGTACGCAGATAACGCAGATTCACTAAAGCGAAAACGCATATTAAAACGGATTCTTTCTTTTCTTTTTTTTCCTCGCGATTTATGTCATCCTGAGCGAAGTCGAAGGAACGTACAGAAACTCCAAAATCAATTGTCATTGCGTACAACGAAGCAATCACACTATAAAGAAACACAAAGTTTTTAAAAATAATTCGTGAATTTGTGGCGATTAAAGTCATAGATAATTTTACAGCCACGAATTCACGAATTATCTTTACAGCAAGATTATCAAAACTTATATCAATAAAAATTAGCGTAAATTTGTGCAATTCGTGGCAAAAAAAGCTTTGTGTCTGCGCCTTAATGGCAAAAAAAAACTTCAACAAATGACATTCAATCAAGATAAATATCTCGAAGATATAAAAATAAAATTTAACAGCTACGCTCCTATTTCTGAGCAATCCTGGAAATTAATAGAAAGTCTAATCGAATTTCAATCTGTAAAAAAAGGAGAATTACTTTTAAGAAATAATCAAATTGCAAAAGAAATTCACTTTGTTTGCAAAGGCGCGCTACGCGCTTTTATAACCGATACAGAAGGAAATATTTACAATAAGAATATTTTTCTCGAAGGAGATCTTGCAGGATCCACAGCTTCATTAATACAGCAAACACCTTCTTATTTTGAAATAGAAGCACTTGAAGATTCCATTTTAATCAAAATCAATTATAAAAAATACAGAGAACTCATCTTCGAGAATGAGGATTTGAAAAACTTCTATATTGCGTATCTGGAAAGAAATTGGGTGATTGAAAAAGAACAGAGAGAAATCTCGATAGTAATGGAAAATGCCACCGAAAGATATTTGGATCTTCTCTCTAAATATCCGGATATCTCAGAGAGAATTGCACTGCTTCATATTGCATCACATTTAGGAATTACGCCAACACAATTAAGCCGCATCAGAAAAACGCTGGAAAAAGATTTGTAAATCAACATATGTAAAGACTTTTCATAAAAGCTAAAGGTATCTTTGTTTTATATTGTGTATAATTATTATTGAGATGAAAAACAGCACGCTAATTAAAGACAACATAAACAATCTGACTGATTTATGGAAAACTGTTGGTACTCCTTTCCTATCCTATCATAAAAACGATTCTTTTGAATATTGCAAAATCGAAAATTCAGGATGGCCAAATAAACTGTGGTTCCATAACGACATTTCTAAAAACAATGTACTCGATATCCGCAAAACGATGCACGAGAATTCTGGCTTGGTTATTCCCTATTGGGATATTTTCGGAACCAACTCCAACGAAATACTTGATGCCTATGGTTTTGAAATAAAAAGCGAGCAGCTTGCAATGGCCCTGAAATTAGATCAAAAATTTGAGCTTCAGAATAATCTAAGCTTTAAGAAAATTGATAATGAACAGGACTCAAAAATCTGGTCCGACTTATATCCTAATGCTTTTGGTTACGTGATCAGCAAAGAAATTCTAATTCACAACCATAATAATGTACATTTTTATTTGGCTTCTTTGGACAATCAGCCCATTGGAACTTTTATGCTTTTTCAAACTCAAAATAACATCGGAATTCATGGCGTTGGTGTAATTCCGGAAATGCGCAGAAAAGGCTTAGCCGAAGAAATCATGAAATTTGCCCTTAATCTTTCTATCGATCTACAAGCTGATTATGCTTTATTACAAGCTTCCGTTATGGGAAAAGACATTTACACCCGCTTAGGTTTTAAGGATTTATTTGTGATTAAGAATTATATTTTGAAAGCGTTGTAATGGCACACGGATGAGACGGATTCGCTTCACGAAAGCGCGGGTCTGCACGGGTTTCCCTATATTTTTTATTCTTCTTTTTTCCTCTCATTTTATGTCTTCCTGAGTGAAGTCGAAGGACATAAGTAGCTCGACAAAGATTAGCGATTTTGATTATAGAGTTTCTTTGCGATCCTTTGACTTCGCTCAGGATGACAAACTGTACAGCAAACTTTGTTTATAAAAAAAATCTACATTCTATTCTCTTTATTCTATTCTCTATATTCTACATTCTCAAAAAAAATCTAAAATCTACCCTCTAAAATCTAAAATCCCTCAACTTGTCCTAAATGACCTTAAAATAGTCGCAAATGTGTATTTGTTGAAAACAATAAGAATCGTAAGTTTGTAATACATTAACTGATAACCACTTAAAATAAAACCACATGAAAAAAGCAAAAATTATTTTTTGGATAACGACCATTATTATTTTTCTCTTTGAAGGCGTTATGCCCGCTTTAACGTCCCAAACTGAACTTGCAAAAGAAGGAATCAGACATTTAGGTTACCCAGAGTATTTTGGAAATGCTTTGGTCGTTTTCAAAATTCTTGGAGTTCTGGCATTAATACTTCCGCAAGTTCCTAAGAATGTAAAAGAATGGGCTTACGCCGGATTTGGATTCGATTTTATATTTGCCTCTATAAGTCATTTTGCAGTTGACGGTGTTGGTTTTCAGTCCTTTTTTCCTCTGATCTTTTTAGTAATCCTGGCGATTTCCTATCATTATTACCATAAAATCGAACGATATAAAAATATCGCTCTGTAATTCGGGAAACGATGATCGAAGTTTTCAAAACAAATGTTCAGGAAATAGAGCAATCCCAAATGATTGTTCAAAAACTTTTGGAGCATTTCCCCAACAGCGCCATCAATTTTGATTTGGAAGATTGTGATAAAATTTTGCGGATTCACAGTTTATCTATTTCAAACAGAAAAATTATTGCACTTCTTAATGCTCTCGGTTTTTATTGCGAAGCACTTTAAAAGCAAAAACATCATAATCAACTGATTTTTAAATTCTTAAATTTAAAATTGTAAATTTATCGTACTAACTATTAAAAGAATAGCAATATGAATTTACCAGCAGGACATCAGACTTTAATGCCTTATTTAATTTTAGAAAATGCATCACAGTTTATCCATTTCGCAAAAAAAGTATTTAATGCAAAAGATTCTAATGAACAAATTCTGCGCAAAGACGGGACTATAATGCATGCCGAAATTATCTTAAACGGAAGCACTATTATGGTTACTGACGAAACGAAAGACTGGACGAGACAAACCGCCAACTTGTTTGTTTATGTTCCTGATGCTGATGCAACTTATAAAAAAGCACTTGAAAATGGCGCGACAAAACTAATGGGAGTAAGTGATAAGGATTACGGCAGAACTTGCGGCGTTACCGATTCATTTGGAAATGTCTGGTGGATCACTTCTGTTTAGGAACAATTTTAAAATTTAAAATTCAATAAAATGAAAACGGAACTTCAAAAAAATATTGTTGAAACGTTTAAAGATTTAAACGCAATACTTTCTTCTTTTTCTGATGAAGAATTGAATATAATCCCTTTTAAAGGAAGCTGGACACCCGGACAGGTTGTACAGCATATTATTCTGGGAAATTCCGGTTATCCTGAATTGTTTGCCGGAAAAACACAAAAAACAATCCGTAAATATGATGAACATGTAAAAGAACTTGAAGCTATCTTCCTCAATTTCAAAAGTAAAATGGATGCGCCTGATTTCCTACAACCCGAAATAAAAAAATACAATAAAAACCAGTTAACTTTGTCACTGCTTAAAATAGAATCAGATTTACTGAATGCCTCTGAAAATTATGATCTGACTATGACCTGTCTGGATTTTAACATACCGAGTTTTGAAAATTTTACTATTTACGAATGGATTAATTTTGCCCTTGTTCATTCACAAAGACATACGCATCAGTTGAATGCTATTTTTAAGATGTTAACTAAAGTATAATATAAAATTCAACCAAAACCTTATGAAATCAAAATCAGGAACTATTTTTTTATCCGCTTTAATCGCAGGAACACTTGACATTCTTGCCGCCATTTTTGTTTATACGATAATACTTGAAAAAACAACTGCGATAAAAATTCTGCAATCTATAGCCAGTGGTGTTTTCAAAAAAGAGGCTTATAGCGAAGGATCACAAATGGCGTGGTACGGACTTGGTCTTCACTACCTGATTGCTTTTATTTTTGCCTGGTTTTATTTTATTATCTATCCCTATTTACCATTTCTTAAAAAGAGTACCATAATTTCAGGATTTCTTTATGGGATTTTTGTCTGGATTATAATGAACCTCATTGTACTGCCAATTGCATTTCCTGTTTTACCGGAAAAACATCTGGATTTCCCGTTGCTATTATCCGTTACAATATTGATGCTCTTCATTGGACTTCCGATTGCGTCTGTCACAAAAAAGTATTATTCTTTGCGTTAATAATTTGACAAAAGAAGAAATAAGATTAACATACTAAATACAAACAAAATAAAAAAGCGACATCAATTATAGTTGATGTCGCTTTTTTATTTAACTAATTAATGAATAATTGCTAAACTTTTGTTCTTCCGGTAATTAATGAAATTACGAATAATACCAAAAATATAAAGAATAAAACTTTTGCAATGCTAGCTGCTCCGGCGGCAATTCCGCCAAAACCAAAAATTCCTGCTATTATAGCCAGAATTATAAATGTGACTGTCCAACGTAACATAATTTTAGATTTTAAATTTATAATATGACTTTTAGAAGTCCGATATGTTTGTTTATCAAAGTTCTATATATCTTACAAAACCATTTAACTCAAAACGTTAATTTATTACCTCAATCAACTATAAATCAGTTTTTTGACGTACTTTTATAATTCCCCTTTTTCGTTACAGAATTCCCACAAAAATGCTTTTGAGTTAATTTTTTGCTTGATTGGATTAATCGAAGCTTCATCTATAAAGTAATTTTAGATAAAATTTTCAGAGATATGGAATTGGCAACAAAACACGGTGTAATTTTAGAAAAAACGGAAAGAGCTTTCGAAGAATTAGGTGTTTTGAATCCGGCAATCTATCAAGATGGAAATAACGTTCATATGTTTTACAGAGCTGCTAAAAAAGGTAATTTTTCAACCGTAGGGTATTGTCGGTTTGAAGGTCCGTTAACTTTAGTAGAAAGAAGTCCAGAGCCTATATTTTCTCCTGAATACATTTACGAAATTCATGGTGTAGAAGATCCCCGGATTACAAAAATCGAGGATCGCTTCTATATGACTTACGTAACGTATGATGGTATCAATGCATGCGGTGCTTTGGCAACTTCTAAAGATTTAAAAAAATTTAGAAAGAGAGGAATTATAACGCCTAAATTCATTTTGAATGAATTTACGAATTTGATTAGGAAACATTTACAAAATCCGGGTATTGCCAAAATACTGGCTTTTAATCTGGAAAGAAATTATCCCCTGACAGAGACTATAAAAGAGAATTTATATGTCTGGGATAAAAATGTAGTATTGTTTCCAAAAAAAATTAATGGAAAGTTTGTGGCTTTGCACCGCTTATTTCCGTCAATTCAAATCTTTACTTTCGAAAAAAAGAAAGATTTAACGGTTGATTTTTGGAAAGATTATCTCAAAAATCTTCCGGATTATATTGTAATGGAGCCTAAATATGATCATGAAACAAGTCATATTGGTCCGGGCGCTCCTCCGATTGAAACTCCTGACGGATGGTTATTAATTTACCATTCAGCAGAAAAGCGTGAAAAAGGATTGGTTTATCATGCTTCGGCAGTTTTGCTGGATCTTGAAAATCCTAAAAAAGTTTTAGCAAGATTACCAAAACCAATTATTACGCCCTCAGAATATTACGAACGACACGGGTATGTCAATTATGTTGTTTTCCCAACAGGAACAGCCATTTTTGAAGACCGCTTATATATTTATTACGGTGCTGCCGATGACAAGATTGCGGTAGCTTCATTGAACCTAAACGACTTATTAACAGAACTAAAAAAGAATCCCCATGAAAACGATATCTAATAAATCAAAAATAGTTTTTCTATCTACATTTCCTCCAACTCAATGCGGAATAGCAACTTATACCCAGGACACCATCAAAGGAATTACAGATGTTTTTGGTAAATCCATCACATGTCAGATTTGCGAATTGGTGGATAAACCAAAAGCAAATCCAACTCAGGCGTATACTTTGAACACGAAAAACAAAGAAGAATATACCAGAGTTGCCCATGAAATCAATAAAGATAAGTCGGTAAAATTGGTTCATATTCAGCACGAATTTGGTTTATTTGGAGGTAATTATGGAGACTATTTATTAGATTTTCTCAATGAAGTCAAAAAACCACTGACCTATACTTTTCACAGTGTGATTCAAAACCCGAATAACGAATTGAAAACTTTCGTAAAATTGCTGCTTTCCTATAGCAATTCGGTATTTGTAATGACGAATAAATCAAAAGAAATTTTGATCAATGATTATGATATCAAAGAGGAGATTATTACTTATGTACCACACGGAACTCATATTGTGATTTATGAAGCTCCACAACAGGCAAAAGAAAAGTTTAATATTCAGGACAGAAAAGTCTTAGCTACTTTTGGTCTTTTAGGAGAAGGAAAAAATATCGAAACCGGTTTACAGGCATTGCCTAAAATCATCGAAAACACACCAAATGCGCTTTACCTGATTATTGGCAAAACGCATCCTAATCTCATCATTGATGGCGTTGATGCTTATCGCGATAAACTGGAAGGTATTGTTAATGAGCTCAATCTAAAAGATCATGTTCGTTTTATAAATGAATATCTGGATACAGATGAGCTTTTAGATTATCTAAAAGCCACTGATATTTATATGTTCACCTCAAAAGATCCCAACCAGGCTGTAAGCGGCACTTTTTCGTATGCGATGAGTTGTGCTTGTCCAATTGTCGCCTCAAAAATTCCTCACACCAGAGAAGTTTTAACTCCTGATTCTGGAATATTGGTTGATATTGGTGAAGCAGATCAATTTGCTGAAGCCGCTATTAAACTACTTTCTGATGATCATTTAAGAGAAGAAATGGGAATTAATGCCTTTAGAAAAACCCGCGCTTCGTCCTGGGAAAATGCAGCAATTACACATATGAACACTTATAAAGAACTTTTCGAAAGTCAATCAGAAGTAAAATATACCTATCCATCTATTCAATTGGCCCATATCAAAAAAATGACCACTGATTTAGGGATCATCCAATTCAGTAAAATATCGATTCCGGATCTTGATTCAGGATATACTTTAGATGATAATGCGCGCGCTTTAATTGCGATTTGCATGCATTACAAACTAACACAGGACAAAGAAGATTTAGCCTATATCTTGGTTTATTTAGATTTTATTATACGCTGTCAGCAGCCAAAAGGAGACTTCATCAATTATGTCGATCAGGAAAACCGTGAGCACGTTGAACAAAATGCCGAAGTAAATCTGGAAGACTCTAATGCAAGAGCCATTTGGGCATTGGGAACTGTTGTTGCCAATAGTGAAATCCTGCCGGAAGCGATTGTAAAAAAAGCATCACAATGTTTACTAAACTCACTAAAATGGGCCGAAAGTATTCAGTCGCCACGTTCTATAGGTTTTGCTACAAAAGGTTTGTATTTGTACCATACTGCCGTTCCTAACTTATATGTCGCGGCAATTATCAATAAACTGAATGCAAAATTGCTTTCTAATTATGAAATTCACGCTTCGAGCGACTGGAAATGGTTTGAAAACTATATGACTTACGGAAATGGTATTTTGCCGGAATCCATGTTGTTTGCCTTTCTAACGACTAACAAACCTATTTATAAAAAAGTAGCATTGGATTCGCTTGACTTTTTAATGTCGAAAATGTTTAAAGACAAAAACTTCAAAGTAATTTCTAATAACGGATGGCTGCACAGAGATTCAGAAGAACAAGTACACGAATACGGAGAACAGCCTATAGATGTTGCCTACACGATTCATACTTTGAATTCTTTCTACAGCGCTTTTGGTTCTCCGGAATACAAACAAAAAATGAAAATGGCCTTCAATTGGTTTTTAGGAAAAAATCATCTCGGACAAATCATGTACAATCCAATTAGCGGCGGTGGTTACGACGGACTTGAAAAAGAAAATGTAAACTTAAACCAGGGTGCCGAATCTACAGTTTGTTTTCTAACCGCAAGATTGTTAATGGAAAACCTTAAATTATCCGAAATTAAAGTAATTCCGTTGCAAAAACCTAAAACAGGAATTGCTATTAATTTATAATTGATTGAAATAAATATTCTAACTAAATATACTATTTAACCGTAAAATCCCTTTAATAAGGGATTTTTTTGTTTTTATAATCTTTTCAAAAACAGCCTCTTATTTACTTTACTACCGCAAGTAATTTCTAAACGAATCAAAAAAATAAATAACTATTTATTTGCCTATCTACTAATAGGTAGTATATTTGCTGAAAATTTATTGTCATGACAACACGAGAAACAATTATAGGCAAAGCAGATGAGTTTATTAGAAACAAAGGGTATAACGCATTTAGTTTCAAAGACATTTCTAATGATATAGGCATCAAAACAGCTTCTATTCATTATCATTTTCCAACAAAATCAGATTTGGGAGTAGCCACAATAAAAGAGCATGTTGTGAGATATGAAAATTTAAAGCTAAAAGTTGCCAACGAAAGTCCGTTGGTAAAACTTGAAGCTTTCCTGGCGATTCATTCTCAAATAAAATTGGAGAATAAAGTGTGTATTGTTGGTTCCTTATCCACAGACTTAAATACGCTCGACGAAACTATAAAAACAGAATTGCAGATATTTGCCAAACTCGTAATTGAGTGGATAACCGAAATCTTAACCGAAGGAAAAGAACTCAAAATATTTGATTTTGAAATTACTCCACGAACAAAAGCATTAATGATCATCACCAATATGGTCGCTATCGTGCAACTATCAAGACTAACGGGCCAAGATGATTTTGAAGCTGTAAAAGAAACTATATTAACAGAATTAAGACCTAAGAAACAATGAAAAGAGTTGTAATAACAGGATTAGGAGCTGTAACTCCTATTGGAAATAGTGTACCAGAATATTGGCATTCGCTAATTAATGGTGTTAGCGGTGCAGCAGAAATAACCAAATTTGATACCACACAATTCAAAACCAAATTTGCGTGTGAAGTAAAGAATTTTGATCCGCAACATATTTTTGAGAAAAATGAAATTCGCAAATATGATCTTTTTACCCAATACGCATTATACGTAACAGATGAAGCTATTAAAAATGCTAATATCGATTTTGATACTTTAAACAAAGATAGAATTGGCGTTATATGGGGTTCCGGTGATGGAGGTGTTGCTACTTTTGAAGAACAAATAAGCGAATATAAATTAGGAAACGGAATACCCCGATTTAGTCCATTTTTTATCCCTAAAAGAATTATTAATATTGCCTCGGGAGCAATTTCTATTAAGTACGGACTTCGCGGAATTAATTATACAACGGCTTCTGCCTGTTCTGCAAGTAATACAGCAATTATAGATGCCTTTAACTACATTCGCTGGGGCAAAGCAGATATGATCATTAGTGGTGGTTCTGAAGCTTCCATTACAGAGTCTTCTATTGGTGGCTTTAACGCCTCAAAAGCATTGTCTACCTTAAATGATGATTGTACTAAAGCGTCACGTCCTTTTGATGCTACACGAGACGGATTTGTTTTGGGCGAAGGTGCAGGTGCGATCATATTAGAAAGCTATGAACATGCCATAAAAAGAAATGCTGTGATTCTTGCCGAAATTGTTGGAGGCGGATTAGCCGGAGATGCCTACCACTTAACGGGAACACATCCTGATGGCGAAGGAGCAATTTTAGGAATGGAGCTTGCTCTTGAAGAAGCTGAGATTACACCCGATAAAATCGATTATATTAATGCACACGCCACTTCTACTCCAACCGGAGATTTAAGCGAACTTAAAGCGATGGAAAAAGTCTTTGGCAAAAATCCTAATGCGAATATAAGCGCAACAAAATCAATGACCGGACATTTACTTGGAGGTGCCGGAGCTATCGAAGCCATTGCTTGTATCAAAGCCGTTCAGGAAAACATAGTTCCACCTACTATAAATACGAAAACAATAGAAACTGAGTTTAAAGACAAATTTAATTTAACACTGGAAAAAGCACAGCCACGAATTGTAAATTATGCTATGAGCAATACTTTTGGTTTTGGCGGACATATTGCCAGCTCAATTTTTAAAAAATTTAAAAATTGATTTAGGAACCTTATCGCAACTTACATCAAAATCCCTTTTATAAGGGATTTTTTTGTTTTTAACAATTCGGTCCTAACGTCATAATAATCTACTTATTGCATTTCATTATGTTAATTATATAAACTTGTAAAAAAGTTGTGTAAGATTTTTTCCGTACTTCTAAAGTAATTTTAATCTACAATAATCAAAGGGTACACTACCTGACTAAATCGTTGGTTTTCATTCACTTGATTTAACTTAAAAACATAGTATTTTGATACTTACTTTAAAAAATACATTCACAGAAATAGGAAATGCAACCGTGTTTGCAAAGCAGTTTTTTAAGGAGGTTTTTGTTCCGCCTTATGAAACAAAAGAGTTCCTGAAACAATGTTATGTAATTGGCTATAAATCATTACCACTTGTTGCCATAACCGGTTTTATTATGGGTTTGGTACTTACGCTTCAATCGCGTCCTACTTTGGTAAAATTTGGAGCTGAATCCTGGTTACCGGGCATGGTGGCACTTTCGCTGATTAGAGAAATTGCTCCTGTAATTACTGCCCTTATTTGTGCCGGTAAAATTTCGTCCGGAATTGGCGCTGAATTGGGTTCCATGAAAGTGACCGAACAAATTGATGCCATGGAAGTTTCAGCAATTAATCCTTATAATTATTTAGTAGTAACACGAATTCTGGCCTGTACTTTAATGGTTCCTATATTGGTATTTTTTGCTGATGCCATCGGAATTATTGGCGGATATGTGGGCATTAACATTCACGGTGATGTCAATTTCTATCGTTACCTGACTCAAATTCTGCAATCATTAGAATTTCTCGATATAATTCCTGCCACAATCAAAACCTTTTTCTTCGGATTTTTTATCGGAATGATTGGATGTTACAAAGGGTTTAATGCTTCAAACGGAACTGAAAGTGTGGGAAAAGCAGCCAATTCTGCAGTAGTTACGGCTTCGCTTACCATTTTTATTATTGATATGGTCGCTGTTCAAATAACCGATTTATTTTTTTAAGATGATTAAAGAGAAAGAAAATATAAAAAAAACGGCTTCAAAAGCAAAAAAGCAAGAGCCAATCATTGTGATAAAAGACTTGCACAAAACTTTTGGTGCTGATAATGAAGTTTTAAAAGGTGTAAATCTTACGGTAAACAAAGGCGAGGATTTAGTGATTTTAGGACGTTCCGGATCAGGAAAATCCGTAACCATAAAATGCATTGTTGGTTTGATTGAACCTGACAAAGGCGAAATAAAAGTTTTTGATCAAAACGTACTGAACCTGACAAAACCTGAACTGAATGAGATCAGGGTACGTATTGGATTTTTGTTCCAAAGCGGTGCTTTATACGATTCAATGTCGGTGAGAGAAAATCTGGCATTTACCTTAAAAAAACACAAAAGAGATCTTACTGCTGAAGAAGTAGAAAGTGAAGTTATGGAAGCCTTGGATAATGTTGGACTGAGTGATGCAATAGACAAAATGCCTTCTGAATTATCAGGCGGGATGCAAAAACGAATTGGTCTTGCCAGAACTTTAATATTAAAACCGGAAATCATCCTATACGATGAACCTACCACAGGATTAGATACCATAACCTCTCGGGAAATAAGCGAATTAATTCTCGATATCAAACATAAACGCAAAACGACTTCGATCATTATTACCCATGATATGGCATGTGCAAAGCTTACTGCTGACCGCATTATGGTTCTAAAAGAGGGAGTAATACATGCAGAAGGAACGTACGAAGAACTAGAAAAAGACGAAGACGAATGGGTTCGCTCTTTTTTTCAATAATACTAAAAATAAATAATTAGAAATCATGGATAAGCAATCTGGATATACTTGGAAATTAGGAATGTTTGTAACAATAGGTTTACTGCTTTTTGTAATGGCAATTTACTTTATTGGGAAACAAAAGAATCTTTTTGGTTCTACATTCAACATCACCTCACAATTTAAAACCGTTAGTGGTTTAGAGGTGGGAAATAATGTTCGTTTTTCAGGAATTAATATCGGAACGGTTGAAGAAATTCAATTAATAAACGATTCTTCTGTTGTAGTAAGAATGGTCATTAAGGATGAAGTTCGAAAATTTATTAAAACAGATGCCCGTGCCAGTATTGGTTCTGACGGATTAATGGGCGATAAAGTTTTGACTATTTCTCCAGGTGCAAATTCGACAAAAGTGGTAGAAAACAATGGTGCAATCGCTTCTGTTAACGGAATTGAAATGCAGGATTTAATGAAAAGCGTGAAAAAAAGTGTAGATAATGCCGCAGTAATAACGGATGAGCTGGCCATTTTTAGTCATAGTATGAATACCGGAAACGGTGCTTTGGCAAGATTAGTCCGTGATGATAAAATGGCGAATAGCGTTTCTAATACGCTTTCTAATTTAGAATCCGGTACAAAAGGTTTTAGCGAAAATATGGAAGCTGCAAAAAGCAACTTCCTGCTTAAAGGATACTTCAAGAAAAAAGAGAAAGAAAAAGAAAAGAAAAAAGAAGAATTAAAAGAGCAAAAAGAAGAACAGCAGGAAAAGGCTGAAAAAGCTAAAGAAGAAAAGGCCAAGGAAGAGAAAGAGAAAGCTGAAAAAGCCGAAAAAGAAAAAGCTAAAGCGGAGAAAGAAAAAGCAGAGAAAGCCAAAGAAGAAAAAGAAAAACTGGAGAAACAGAAAGCTGAAGAGGCTAAAAAAGCTGAAAAAGGAAAATAATAAAAGAAATTGTTTTATACACCTAGAAAACATAGAGGATATGCTTAATAATTAAGAGCACAAAAAAAGTGAAATACCTTTTTTCAATTTGTAAATTCTATGCTTCTATGGGGCAAAATTCGACTACACATAATCTCAATAATTATGAAGACCTCATATAAAAATATAAGCCTTAAAATTCTAAAAGTCACAGGAATAGTAATAGCAAGTATCTTGCTGTTACTTTTTTTGATTCCGCTGCTTTTTCCCGGAACCGTAGCTACTGAAGTAAAGAAAATTGCAAACGAACGCTTAGATACCAAACTGGATTTTTCGAAGTCCAGACTTTCTTTTTTTACCCATTTCCCTTCACTTACAGTCTCGCTTGACGATTTATCCCTTACCGGTTCAGCGCCGTTTAGCAACGATACTTTGCTTAAAGCGGAGCAAGTGGCTTTTGGGATTAACTTAAAGAGGCTGATTTTCGACAATGAGGTAAAAATCAATAAACTGTATGTTTCCAAAGCCTTAATTAATGTAATGGTGAACCAGAAAGGGCAAGCCAATTATAATATATATGTTGCTCCGGAAGACCGTGACAAAAAACCAAATGATCCCAATGCACCTGAAGAGGGAACTGCAATCCGGTTAGAACGAATTGATCTTGAGGATTGCCATGTCAAATACAATGACCGTTCAGCTAAAATTCTTGTAGATGCAAAAGGTTTTAACTATGTTGGAAAAGGAAATCTTAGCGAAGATATTTTTGACTTAAATACCGATGCCCGAATTGATAATGTCGATTTCTATTATGATCAGACAGCTTATCTTAGAAAAAAAGAAGTCCGCGCTGATTTAATCACCAGAATCAACACACACGCCCTTTCGTTTATTCTTCAAAAAAACGAATTGAAAATCAACAAATTACCTTTAAAATTTACTGGTTTATTTACCATTCTAAGAGATGGATATAAAATCAACATCAAAGCAGCGTCTGAAAATACA
Organism: Flavobacterium frigidimaris; assembly: GCA_900129595.1. Taxonomy (GTDB): domain Bacteria; phylum Bacteroidota; class Bacteroidia; order Flavobacteriales; family Flavobacteriaceae; genus Flavobacterium; species Flavobacterium frigidimaris. The sequence continues at coordinate 121,189 of FQWG01000014.1, forward strand.
ACTCTAAAAGACCTGTTTTCTGTGATGCCTCCGGAATATCTTACCTGGATGGACGAAACCGAAATCTCCGGTAAAAGTGATTTACTTTTTACTTTTAGAGGAAATTACAATGTAGCCAAAAAACAAAAACCGGATTTGGCTTTTAATCTAAAAATTGATCAAGGTGCCATAAATTACCAAAATGCCCCCGCCCCATTCACTGATTTTCAGATGAATCTGAATGCAGTTCTGCCTTCACTGGATATCGAAAAACTGTTGATTAATCTGGACACTTTTAAATTTAAAGTAGGAGAAAAAGATTATTTCACTGCTTATCTGCGAAGTAAAGGTTTTAATGAAATGACCGTAGATGCAAGTGTAAAAGGCGCCTTGGATTTAGCTACAGTCGACGCTGCACTGGGTTTGACAAGCATTGATTTAAAAGGAATTTTAAAAACCAACATTCAGGCGAAAGGTATTTTTAGTGCTTCAAAAAAATTGTTTCCTAAAACTATTGGCGGAATCGCGCTGCACAATGGCTGGCTCAAAACAGATTCTTATCCTAACCCTATAAAAGACATTACTTTCGTTGCCAATGTACTCAACAAAGCCGGAACATTTCAGGACCTGATTGTTGCCGTTGCTCCTGCTTCATTTGTTTTTGAAGGAAACCCAATGTATGTCAATGCTACACTTTCTGACTTTAGTGATTTGGCTTATAATGCCAAAATAAAAGGAGAATTGAACGTAGGCCGCATCTATCAGGTTTTCTCTCAAAAAGGACTCGACGTTACGGGTTATGCCAAAGCAGATCTTTCGCTTAAAGGAAAACAAAGTTATGCCACAAAAGGACAATATGAAAAACTGGATAATCGCGGTACAATTGTATTAAAAAATATAAAAGCAACCTCAGAACTCTTTCCGAAAGCCTTTTTTATCCAACAAGGAAATTTCCGTTTTCAGAATGAAAAAATGTGGTTCGAAAAGTTTGACGCTACCTACGGAAAATCTGATTTTGCGATCAATGGTTATCTTCTCAATACCATCAATTATTTCTTAGAATCGCACGGAACTTTGAGCGGTAACTTCAACATGAAATCGAAACTGATTAATGTCGATGAATTCATGGCGCTTAAAAAAGGGGAAAACACAGATCGTAATCTTGAAGTGCAATACGCCAAAGAAGATCATCCTAAAATGAGTGGTGTTGTCATTGTACCCAAAAATTTAAATGTCGCACTGACGGCAAATGCGGATAAGATCGAATATAACGGATTGGTTTTAAACCAACTTAACGGAAAAGTGGGCATTACAAAAGAAGGCTTTTATCTGCAGAATGCCACATTTAATATTATCGATTGTCTATTAGGAGTTAATGCAACATACAAAGACGAATCGCCAACATCAGCACATTTTGATGCTCATTTTACAGCCAAAGATTTCAGTGTTCAGAGAGCCTACAATGAAATCCCCATGTTTCATGATATGGTAACAGTAGCTGAAAAAGCACAGGGAATTATTTCTGTAGATTATAAAATAAAAGGAGATTTAAACGGTAATATGGGTCCCATTTATGAATCTCTTGAAGGTGGAGGAAAACTAAATTTGCGCGATGTAAAAGTAAAAGGATTAAAATTATTTGACGGCATTAGTTCACAAACCGGACAGAAAGGTCTGGATGATCCTAAACTGGAGGGAATCGAAATTAATTCGACTATCGATAATAATTTAATTCATATTGAACCTTTCACTTTTAGTGTGGCCAGTTTTAAACCTACTATCAAAGGAACGACAAGTTTTGACGGTCTTTTGGATTTGCGGATGCGATTGGGATTACCTCCTTTTGGTCTAATCGGATTTCCAATTGTGATTACCGGAACACATGAAGCTCCAAAAATTAAAGTCTTTAGCAAGACAGGTCAAAAAATTAATGACGCTGTTTATGATGAAAAACACAATAAAGTAATTCGGGAAGAAAAAGTAAGTAAAAAGGTAACGAAACGTAAAAGTTAAACCCAAATGAAAACTAAAAAAACAAAACAAAGCAGTGCTTTCGAAAAATTTGCCACCAATGTTTCTAAAGCCGCAGGGAGCACAACTGCTTTTATTGGAGCTTTTTTAATCGTGGTAGCCTGGGCAGTTTCAGGACCCATTTTCGATTATTCAGAAACGTGGCAACTCGTTATTAATACCGGAACGACAATTATTACTTTTTTGATGGTTTTCCTGATTCAGAAAGCACAGAATAAAGATTCGCTTGCCATTCAATTGAAATTAAACGAATTAGTGGCATCTAACGAATATTCAAGCAATAGTCTGGTAGACATTGAAAGCATGACGGAGGAAGAAATGATCATTGTTCAGAAATACTATCACAAACTCAGTGCGCTTGCCAAAGAAGACGAAAGTATCCGAAACTCCCACTCTATTGCAGAAGCCTCTGAACAACACGAACGCAAAGACAAAAACAGAACTAAATTACGTACCAGAAATATCACTAAAAAATGAAACTACGATCCACTGAAACTTTCTGGCCCTTAAAAAGTGCCATGAAATACAGTTATCCGTCTATCGATACAGATCTTAGGACGGAAATTTTAATTATTGGCGGAGGAATAACCGGAGCATTGATCGCTTACAAGTTAATCTCTGAAGGCAAAAAAGTAATATTAGTCGATCGTCGCGACGTTGCTAACGGAAGCACGGCTGCAAGTACTGCACTGCTTCAGTATGAAATTGATGTGCCACTGCACGAACTCATTAAAATCAGAGGTGTAGAATGTGCCGTTGATAGTTACACCAACGGAAAAAAAGCCATCTTTGATCTTCGCACTATTATCGATACTATAAAAAGCAACTGCCAGTTTGAGTTCAAAAAAAGTATTTATTATTGCTCCCTAAAAAAGGATATTCCGTTTTTAAGAAACGAATTCAAATGCAGAAAAGAACATGGATTTGATGTCAACTGGCTCGAAAGATGGGATCTCGAAAAATTAGGATTAAACGCTGTTGCCGCCATAGAATCTAAAACTGCGGCTGTAATGGATCCTTATAAACTGGCGAATGATTTACTGCATTACTGCCACAAAAAAGGCATGCAGATTTTTGACCGGACCAATATAACATCCATTCAAAATCAAAGGGGAAGATCTGTAGCGCATACCGAAAGTAAACATACCATTACTGCAGATCACGTGATTCATTGCAGTGGCTACGAAAGTATCGAAACACTAACCGAAAAAGTGGTCGATCTAAAAAGCACTTTTGTCATCGCTTCAGAAACTGTTGAGGATTTGCCGCCGGCTTTTAAGAATGCTATTTTTTGGGATACTTCTTCACCCTACCTTTATTTTAGAGTCACAGCCGACAACAGAATCATAATGGGCGGAGGTGATGAAGAGTTTAAAGATGCAACAAAACGCGATAAGTTATTGCCTAAAAAAGAGCAATATCTTTTAAGACATTTTAAACGAAAATTCCCCAACATTAATTTTAAACTAGATTATTCGTGGGCAGGAACCTTTGGAGAAACAAAAGATGGTTTGCCATACTTCGGAAAACCGAATCCGGGAAAAAATGAACATTATGTTCTGGGGTTTGGAGGAAACGGAATTACCTTTAGCGTAATAGGAATGAATTCTATTTTAGACTCCATCAATAACAAAAAGAATCAGGATTTAGAGTATTATAGGTTTGGACGGTAAAAAGGTTTCCTTTTTAGGTTCAAAGTAACAAAGATTCAGAGGGACAAAGTTTTGAAACCTTTGAACCTTTGTTGTTCTGAACCTTTGAACCTAAATATTTAACTCCATCTGAATATTACAACGTTTATAAGGTGTTGCCAACCCAAAAACTTTTTGAAAACCCAATTTATAGTACAGATTTATGGCAGGTTTGAGTATCGTATTGCTTTCCAGATAAATTTTAGATGCTCCTGATGCTCTGGCACTATTTATAATTGCCTGCCCCAATAAAAACCCAATATTTTTTCCCTGCGCTTGAGGCGAAACGGCCATTTTTGCCATTTCAAAATCATAATCTGAATCATTCATTTTAATAAGCGCACAAACTCCAACAGGCTCATTGCGATACAAAGCCACAAGAATTTTCCCGCCTTTGTTTAAGATATATTCATCAGGATGGTCTAACGCCTTATAATCTGCTTCTTCCATTTCAAAATAAGTCGAGATCCATTGTGTGTTCAATGATCGGAAAGCATCGAGATATTTCGCCTCAAATGGGACAATCTGGACATCCTGGCTTTCGCGTTTTTTTTTGTTTTCATTGACTCTTTTAAGCAAGCTTTTTTGCTCCAGTAGAAATTCCCATTCCTCAAGAGCTGCCCAGAGATTATGGCTCGATTCCGCTATTAAACCGTCTACAGCAGCTTCAACATCTTTTAGCTGTAATTTTAATTCTTTCGAGAATTCCCAACCCTTCGGTGTCAGCCCAACAATATTTCTTCGTTTATCACTGCTTTTTTGATTATCCTCTACCAATCCTACTGCAATCATTTCCTGGACAATTTTACTCACTGATGGCTGCGAATGACCAATTTCGGCTGCAATTTCTGTAATTGTTATTTCCTTTTCTTCTATCAGAGTATAAAAAACAGGAAACCATTTTGGCATAAAATTCATACCATAAGACTCATATATTCTTGCAGCGTCATCAGTTATAATTGCTGTCATTAAACGTAAACGGCTTCCCAAAGCCACTTTACCCACTTTATTAAAAAATTCCATATATAATCAATTACATAACTAGTTATGCAAAAGTAGGTAAAAAAAATTAGTTACAAAGCAACAAAGGTTCAAAGCGACAAAGTTTTTTTGTAGAAACGCACAGCAGTGCCTCTTTACTAGGAACAATACATCCATTATTGTAAACGAATGCCCTAGCCCTGATAGAAGTGGAAATCCTTTTGTGCCGGTCCAGAAACTTCGGGGAGGTACAAAAGATTGAAACGGATAGCAGGACTCGAGCGAAGCGAATAGACGAATTAAACAGCTCTTAAAAAAAATCAAATATCAAAATTAAAATCATCACGCTTTTAAACAAAAAAAAGACGCACTGTTGTGCGCCTACAAGACCTTTGTTCCTTTGAACCTTTGCTGCTTTGAACCTCTTCTCTAAGCTGTAATCGCCAGCGGATTCAAATTGAATTTATATTCTTTTGGACTGCAGTGGAATTTTTGTTTGAATATTTTCGAGAAATAGCTTCTGCTTGTAAAACCAATGCAGTAAACAATTTCGGATATGTTCAAGTCTGAAGTTCTGATTAGAATTTCGGCTTTCAGCACCCGCATATGGGTTATGTAGTCGTTTACGGTTCTGTTGTGGATCATTTTGAATCCTTCCTGCAATTTATTTGGAGACAATCCTGATTTTTTACTGAGCGATTTAATCGTAAAAGCTTCTTCCGGATTGGCTTTTATCGCTTCAGAAAGTTCTTTAATTTCTTCCATTTCGCGTAAAGTCAGGCAATTTGCATCTTTTGAGAAAGTACACTGATCGTCTGTATGCTGTTGGATTTCCATTGCCAGAATGATTCTTAGAATTCCTTCTTTCAAAAGATTTCTAACAATTCCGGTCTGAGTGATGGCATTTAACTGCTCGATTTTTTCAGCAATTTTAAGATTGTATGAACCTAAATAGAAAAAATCCTGAATTGCATTATTTTCAAAAAAAGTTTCTTTTACTTTTTGATTCAAAGAATGTATCTGATCCTGGGCAGCATTTTGAGTGCCCACAATAATTAATGTAAATTTCGTTTTTTTGTCTTTTTCAAAAAATAAAATGTTATCCTGTTTTTGCTTTGAAGTTACAATGGCAGTCTGAAAAGTTTTAAACTTTCTTTCTTCGCCATCAGCACCAAAACTATGTGAAAGGTTACCTTTAGAACAATAAGCAAAATATATAGGAGACGATTTCACATTTATAATATCCATGCGAACATCGACTGAAAACGTCATATCAAATTGAATGTATGAAATATTATCATTGAAAGAAGCACCAATAATGGAACCTTTTGCAAAGTTATTATTCGTTTCGAGTGTATATTCGTCTAAATCAAATGTTACTTTACCTCCGAAGTTGCTGTTTAACTCTTCGAAAATATTTTGGGTTTTTTCTGTATTTATAGTAACTATTTTCATTGTGCAAGGATTTAAAAATTCTACTTAATTTTAGATAGATTTATAAAAAGAAAAAGTCCGTTTTGTGGTAATGGATATCTAAAAATCTATAGGTCAAAGTTCGCTCAGAAGTCCGCTATAGATGTTATATAATTTTTTTAAATTGTTTTATAATTACCTATGAATGATTATTTTATCTTTTAAAATCTTTACCTTGTTACTATGCAAATATAAAATTCATGAAAAGTTTTTCATTTCCCCCTATATCCAATCACGATGCTAATGTTTTGATTTTAGGCACAATGCCGGGAACAAAATCATTAGAACTTAACCAATACTATGGTCACAATCAGAATAATTTCTGGAAATTTATGTTTACCATTTTCAAAGAAGATTTTTCGAGTGACTATGAAACTAAAAAAGCGCTTTTACAAAAAAACAAAATTGCTTTATGGGATGTGCTTCAGTTTTGTGACCGGGTGGGAAGTTTGGACAGTGCCATAAAAAACGAAATAGCAAATGATTTTGAAACGTTTTTAAAACAGCATCCCAATATCAAAACGATACTATTCAACGGACAAAAGGCGGCGGCTTTCTTCAAAAAATATGTTCATCTGCAAAAATCGTATCAACTCATCACTTTACCATCGACAAGTCCGGCAAATGCCAGCAAAACATATCAATCGAAATTAGACCAATGGAAGATTATCAGTTCTTTTTTATAAAGTAAGGCTAACGAATTGAAGAATTCAAAACAAAAAAATAAGAATTGAATCTTTAAAAGTTGAAATCATATAACACATTCATTTTAAAATATAACAGCATTCTGACAAACCCCACTAATTTTACTTAAACAAAATAAGCCATGAAAAAGAATGATCATGCAAGTGAGGCTTTTTTTATTATTGATACTACTAAACAAACTCTAAAAAGTTTAAGTTATAAAGGAAACATTGGTTATGTTAGTTTATTTTTGGAAAAAAAGCTATTCTATTTTTTAGGGTAGCTTTTGTTTTTTTTATACCCTATTTAAAAACAAAGAAACTATGAAAATTCAAACCTATTACAATCACATACGCTATTATGGCCCGCATCATTTTGTTTATTATCCTGTTTTGTCGCTCTTTTTAGCGGCAAGTATTTATTTTGCTTTTACAACAAATGATTCCCTAATCTGGTCGTTTATAAGCGTTGGTTTTGTATTCTTGTTTTGTCTGGCTTTTATGTTGCGCCAGCATTACGCCCTGATTCTTCAAAACCGAATTGTACGATTAGAACTCCGATACCGTTATTTTACCCTTACCGGCAAAAGATTTGAAGAATTGGAATACAAATTAACGGACGATCAATTGTTTGCCCTGCGTTTTGCTCCTGACAACGAATTAGTACCTCTTATCGAAGATGCCCTGAAAAACAACCTGAGCGGAGATGCCATAAAAAAGGCAATCGTACACTGGAAAGCCGATTATAACAGGGTTTAGGATGTCAATTGCAAAAAATCAATTTCAATAATTAATGCAAATATTGAAAAACACAAAATTCAATTTGAGTTTTACCTATGCTGTTTTTCTTTTATAATTGAACAAAATATAAATTAAAAAACCAAGCAGCCAGGCTCCTCCAACTACACTAAAAAAGATCCCAATGATCGAGGGATGAAGATAGTTGGGTTCGTAAAACAATCTGTCTAAAGTTGTGATTTTTTCTTCTAATATCTTTCTGTCGTAGTTATTATTGATTCCGTTAAGCAGTTCATTATTATGATCTTTAAAATAAGCAACCTCTTTAGCAAGCTGTTTAGGAGTAATAGAACTTTGGACGCTATACTTTTTAAGCAAAGTATCCAGTTTCTGAAAATTAGCAACCAGTGAATCCGGCTTATACTTATAAATAAGCTTGTATCGTTTTACTGCAGCATCATACTGTTGTTTCTCAACTGGAATACCTTTTACAGGATTGTACAGCGAATTATTCTCTACAAATTTGCAAATATCAACGTCGTATTGCGGATCAACTTGCCTGCCTTTGTAGATAATTTCAGTACTGTCTTTTATAACATTCTTTTTAATTATTCTTTCCAGAAGCTCTTTTTTGCCAAAACCAATACTATCCAAAATTGTACTGGTTACAGCAGAGACTTTATTTAAATCCGTAGTTAGCATTTTCAGAGTATCAATACTGTAATACTTGTATTCAACACTATAATAATTACCCGAAATCAAGGTACTGTCTACAACCTCTGTAACGGGATAAGGTTTTGGGTATAATATATTAAGCGGATTGAATAACTTCTCTGAATTATAAGACGTATAATTATACAAAAACGGATTCAGAACATTCAGCAGCGTTTTGTCCTTATTGAATTTTGCTTCAGGCAATTCCGTTTTTAGTTTTGCATTCATACCAAAACTGTAACTGATAAAAAACGAAAAACTCAAAAAAGAAATCAGCAGTAATACACCACCAATTTTGAGCAGATTAGGAAATGAATAATTGCGCCTCGAATGATTTTTCAACAAAAAGATCAGAAAAAAAAGTAAAAACAATCCTGTTACAAAAAAATGCGAAATCGATACATCATCATAAAACTTAAACCTGTAAAACTCTGTATAAATATAAATATTTCCTATTCCTTCAAACTTAAAATAGCCATATAAAAAATAGCCTAAATGAATGATTAATAGCACTACAAAAGACTTTACGAAGAATTGCTTTAAATTTTTATCCATAATTGTTTTCAGATTATACTTTCAAATATAGACAATCAAAATTTAAATAGCAATTGCAAAATTCAATATCAATACCAGATCACAAATAAGATTTAATCTCAGACACACCACTTGATATTGTCATCATAATTTAGCTTTGGGCGTGCCACCATCCTGACAAGAGAGCAAATTACTGTGCGCTTAAAACACCCTCTTGTCAGGATGGTGTCGGGCTATCCGCTGCGCATGGCGGATTGCTACTATCGCTCATCCGGCATTCGTATACGAGAGATCTGCGTCATAACTACTATATTGTAATTACCTCATCGACATTAAAAAAGACGCATTACTGTGCACCTCTACAGGAAACTTTTATCCCTTTGAACCTCTGAACCTTTGCCCCTTCTAAAAAAACTATTTCACTTCAAAACCTTCCTTCACAATTTCTTTTTCGACTTTATCGATCAGTTTATTTGTTTTACCGCTAAGTCTTTCCTTTTTCCAATCGCCTTTGGCATAAATAAGCATCGTTACTATAGCTGTAATTACGGTCGAAATTGGAAAAGCCCACCAAATTCCAACTGCGCCAAGCGATGTATTATGCGATAATATATACGCTAAGGGAAATTGCAAAACCCATTGCGAAACCAAGGTCAGGATCATAGGAAGCGTTGTATTTCCTACGGCTCTAAAAACACCCAATAAACACATCTGAAGTCCTAAAAATCCCCACGAAAGACACGTAATTCTCAGGAAAGTTGTTCCCCCTGCAATAACTGCGGGATCATTGGGTACGAAAAAAGCGATTAGATAGGGTGCAAAAGCATATGCAATGATTCCAATTCCGGTTAATAATCCAAAACCTAAATAAGCCCCCAGTTTTGCTATTTTTCCGGCACGAAGCATATTTCCGGCACCAATATTCTGCCCTACCAATGTTGCAATTGCCATCGAAAGTCCCAAAGCTGGAATCATAATCAATTGAATCAGGTTAGAACCTGCTCCGTAAGAGGCTACAGTTGTAGTACCAAAATGCACAATCAGAAACGTAATTGCAGTCAGGCCAACTGCGCGCATCGATTGTTCTATCGAAGATGGAAAACCAATTTTAAATGCTTTTTTAATATGTTTAAAATCCGGTTTAAAATCTTTGAGCTGTAAATGAATTCCGTGTTTTCCTCTGAACAAAATGGCAAATCCTATGATAATTGCCAAGCTCTGTGTAGATAAAGTTGCCAAAGCCGCGCCCTTTACTCCCATTGCCGGAATAAAATGCCATCCAAAAATGAACAAGGGATCCAAAGCAAAATTTAGAATTACAGTTCCCAAGACAATATAAACTGGTAAAGTAACACGGCCAACGCCACGCATCACCGACTGAAAAATCATGAAACTAAAACTAAAAACCAGTCCAATGAAAGCTATTTGCATAAAACCCAATGCATTTGCATACACTTGCGGGGTGACTTTGAGCAGGTATAAAAAATAAGGACTCAGCCAATAGCCAATAAAAGATAGTACTACAGATACCGTAATTACCATCAATAAGGTTTGAGCGGCAACATGATTGACCATTTCCTGAAGGCCTGCCCCAAAATACTGCGCAATAAGTATCGATCCGGCAATTGCGAGTCCGGTTCCTAAAGCAATCGTAAGGAAAATCACGGGTGTGCTTACAGAAACTGCAGCAACGGCATCTCCTCCCAAACGTCCTACCCAAAAAGCATCCACCAATTGGTAAGCGGCTTGTAATAAATTAGCAATCATAATAGGCACTGCTAATTTTAATAAGGAAGAAAGTATCGGACCTTCTAATAATTCGGTTTTGTTCATTTTGTATTTTTTGTTTTTTGTTTTATGCCACGAATTGCATTTTTAATTATTGTTATCATGTTTAAAAATTCGAGCTGATTTGTACAATTCGTAGCGAACTTTTTTTAGAATCGAAAAATTCCCAAAAACCAGTCTGATCTTTACAATCAGTGGGCTATTTTAAAGCGTATCCAGTTTATCTGCATAACCTCTAATCGTTTCTAAGGCTTCTGCTCTCTCTTTGGCTGAAAAAACTGCCAGAACCTCATCTTCTGCTTTTTTCATCAAAAGCCGAATTTTTTTTGCCAGATCTATCCCTTCATCTGTAAGACTTACAATATTTTTCCGTTTGTCCTCTTTGTCTTTCTGAACAGCGAGCAAAGCCTTTTTCTCCAACGCATTTATACTTCTTAAAATAGACGATTTATCACGCATTGTAATATCTGAGAGTTCCCTTTGTGAAAGATTCTTTCGCTGCAGAATCATAATCAACGGCAATTGCTCTAATTGTAAATTTATTCCGGCTTCATTCATCAAGGCATTTGTATGACGAAAAATAGTCCGTTTTATTCGGTGAATCTGAAAGAAAAAACTTTCTGAAATTCCATCTTTAAAAGCATCAAAATCTTTTTCTTCTTTTTCCATAAAACAAAATTACAAAAAAGAGTGATATGTCAACTAATTTTAACAAAACACATAATTAACTGACTATCAAACTTATCTAAAAAATAATAAGCAATAAAAACAAAAATGAATGATTTTTTTTGTTAACTTTAAGTGTTAAAATTATATCAATAAAATTTAAAAATAAATCCGATGAAAAAATTATTTTATTTTTTGATACTTTCCTCTTTTTGCCTCCCAATTCAAGCTCAGATTACCGCCGAAATCCCAGTACAACATTCCTTACCTTCTTTGCAAGAAACCAGTTCAGAAGATTTTCAGGATTATGATGTAAACGAATTACCCTGGCATGCAAGACGATTTAAAGTAACTGCCGGAGCTTTTTTTCCTGTAAATAATACTCAAATTCAGGTGGGTACCAACAACGGAAAACATGGTACGGAAATAGATTTGGAAGATGATTTGGGATTTTCAAAATCCAGCTCGTCATTTATGGGAACATTTGACTGGCGCATTTCCAGAAGGTCAAGATTAGGTTTTGAATATTTTGCTTTAGACAGAAGTTCTTCTAAGACTCTACAAAAAGAAATTGATTTTGGTGAACATACTTACGAAATAAACACAAGGGTTAGTGCCTTTTTTGATGTTCAGATTGCCCGAATTGCATATGGTTATGCCTTTTTATCCAAACCAAAATACGAAGCCGGTCTGCTAATTGGGGCACATGTTTTATTTGCTGATTTAGGTATGCGCGTTGAGGCCAATCAGGCGATTGCAGAATACAGGGATAGTTTTAATTTTACAGCGCCCCTACCTGATGTGGGGATTTGGGGAGAATTTGTTTTGACAAAACGATTTGGCCTATATGTTAATGCCAATTATCTTGCCCTAAAAATTGATAATATTGATGGCCGTATAATAAGTTACAATCTGGCTCTTTCTTATAATGTATACCAAAATTTAAGTCTTACGGCCGGATATACCGGATTAAACTTTAAAGTAGATACTGAGAGAGACAGGTTAAATGGATATTTAAAATGGGGTTATAACGGACCAACTATTAGTGCTGCTTATACTTTTGGCAATCATGTTAAACTTTATAAACATTAGTTTTTTTTAAAGGCACTTAGCTTCTAAGGTACTGCGGTTTTACCTGAAACTTCAAACTTGAAACTTCAAAAAATAACAAACCCGATAACTCTTACAGCTATCGGGTACATTGCACCAACTTAAACTTAACTCAAAATAATTCAAACTAACTTATTTTTTCAATTGGAGTGAATTTTATAGCTGTTCCTCCTCCGGCTGCCAATTTAAGATCTAATATTGTTTTGTTATTCACTTTTTGTTTTGAAATTGTAACAGGATATGGATTTGTTTTATAATTCGCTCCTGCTCCATCAGCATATATTTCGGCTTCATAGTCTTTTCCGCTATCTAAAAACGACAATGTTACTTTTAGGTTTCGGGCGTAGCTATTTGTTATAGAGCCTAAATACCAGTTTTTCTCGTCCCAGTCTTTACGGACAATTGTTGTATACTCTCCTATTCTGGAATCTAAAACTTTAGTATCTGACCACGTACACGGAACGTCTTTTATGAACTGAAACTCCGGTTTTCCTTCGTAATTCTCCGGTAAATCTGAGGCCATTTGCAACGGACTAAAAATAATAACATACAATGCGAGTTGATTGGCCAAAGTCGTTTGTACTCTTGCTCCGGAAGGTGTTTTATAATCAAAATTGAAGTTCCCCGGCGTGTAATCAAACGGACCTGAAAGCATTCTTGTAAAGGGTAAAGTAGTCAGATGTTCCGGTGTATTTCCTCCGTCAACAGACCAGGCGTTGTACTCCTGTCCTCTTCCACCTTCTTGTGTCATAAAGTTAGGATAAGTACGCTGTAATCCTGTTCCTTTTATAGGTTCATGATTGTCGATCATGATATGATATTTGGCTGCAGTTTCCATCACTTTTCTGTAATGACGTGCTCCGTACTGGCTATCATGCCATTCTTTTTTATCCAGATATTTATTTACATAACCGGTTTTTACCGTATTTACACCCATTTTTTGATACAATTTAAAAGCATCTTCCAATTGGCTTTCATAATGTTTAGTAGCACCTGCAGTTTCGTGATGTCCAATCAAACGCACATTTTTGATAGCGGCGTATTTTGTGATTTCTTCCAGATTAAAATCAGGATATGCTTTTACAAAACTAAATGAAGATCCATCAGCCGTCCAGTCGCCATCCCAGCCTTCGTTCCATCCTTCTACTAGAACTCCGTCTAAATTATTCTTCGCAGCAAAATCAATATATTCTTTTGTATTCTTGGTTGTAGCACCATGTTTTGGTCCTTGTCCCCAAGTATATTTTTCTAAGTGCATTCCCCACCAGATACCAATGTACTTCGAAGGAGTAATCCACGAGAGATCTTCAATTTTCGAAGGCTCGTTGAGATTAAGCATAATTGTCGAAGTTGCTACTTCTGCGGGAGTAGTGCCTACCACAATAGTTCTCCATGGGGTTTTAAAAGGCGTTTCTGCATATACTTTTACGCCATTAGCCCAAGGTACTAATTCGCTTTTGTATTGTTTATCATTTGTTTTAAGTAACGTCATTGAGGCAAAATCGGTTAGGTTGGCTTCATGTATAGCCACAAATAATTTTTCTTTGGTTTCTAAAGTAGCCGGTGTATTGATCGTATCGGTTTTACTAACCGATGTTTTGCGATAAGTACTCTCGTAATAGCTGTTTTCACGATGTACCGGAATCCACCAAACATCATTATCTGATTTAAAGGTAAATTGTGTGATTTCATTCGCTATTTCTACTTTCTCTAAATGTGGCTGTTTTGGAAACTCGTATCTGAATCCAACACCATCATCGAAAACCCTGAAAATAATAGTGACCAAACGCTCGTATCCTTTTGACTCTTTCAAATGAACAATTAATTCGTTGTGGTGATCTCTAACTTTTTTGAATTCTCCCCAAGGTTGTTCCCAGGTTTCATCTGCTGCCTTTTCTTCGGTGGAAACCACTTCAAAACCATCCGTCATTTTTTGGATTCCTTTAAATTCAAATCCCAATAAAGAAGGTTCTATAACTGATTTTCCGTTGGCTGTAAAACTATATTGAGGCTGACCCGAAGCGGTTAATTCAAAAACCAATTCAGTGTTTTTTCCCGGAGAACTTATTTTGTATGTTTTTTTAGTACTGCAGGCAAATAGTAATATTGACGCTAAAGCAATTATACAGTATCTATATTTTATGTTTTTCATTATTTAATTGTATTAATTACAACTCTTTATTTAATTTCGTTTAGTAACTGTTTTGCTTTTGCGGGCTGCATGGAAACAAAATAATTAAAAGCCTGGTCTATTTTTTTCTGGGCATCGGCATTGCCTTTCTTTTCTATTCTCATATTGTACATTTTACTGATATCAGGAAAAACACTCTCGGTATTTTTTACACCCGCAAATGCTTTTACCTTTTCGATATAAGTGTAACCAAATTCTACTGTTGGCTCGAACATCGTTCCTTCTCCAAAGTCATTCCAGGTGATCAATTGCAGGTAATTGACCTTGGCATTCTTGGCCATGGCAAGTGTTTCATCAAGAGTAGCTCCGTTGTTGTGTTCTATCGTCCATCCAATAGCAGCTCCGCCACCTCCTTCTGCATAAAAATCTTTAAAACCAGGATAAGCACTCCCCATTGCAACGCTCAGTTTTGGCATTGTATTGGTATAAAAATTCGTGAGATAGGTATTGTTTTTATACACCCATGCATATTCTCCTGAGGCATTGTCTCCCGCATCTGCAGATTCGCCCCAAAGGGTCAGGAAAGTAGGTTTTGCGGTTAACGTATTAAAAACATTTGTCCATTCCGCAGGTGTCTGCAATACAATTGGTCCGAAATTCAGCAACAATGGTTTTCCATTTATTTTGATGTAATTTTTATCTCCAAAATAATTAGTTTGCAAATAGGCTAAGTCCGTTTTTGCTGCACCGGTAACTGATATTGCTTTTCCTGCATTTACTACATTTGGTAAAAATCGATCTTCATAAACAATGGCATATTCTAATCCAACTTTGTTTAACATGGCAATAAGCTGTTCTGTATTTTCTTTTACCATTCGGTAATCATTTACATCAAACGTGCCGTACCAATCTATCAAAACACCATCGATACCAGAATACTTCATCAATAATAAATGATTTTCAATCACATTTTTATCGCCTGAATGATAAGGGCCAATTAGCGGATAATAGTACGAGGCAATCTCTCTGCGATTGTTTGCACCAATGTTGTTTGGATTTTTGTTGGCCATTGTCCAGTGATATCCCCATTTTTTATCGGCACTACTTTCATTGGTTTCAAACCAAGGCATATAATGAACATAAATTTTGGTGCTATTTGTTTTTTCAATCGCAACAGGTTCAAATGTTTCCGGTTCTGTAGGTTTATCAGAATTTTTATCATCGCTGCTGCAACCTGCGGCCACTAAAATATTCATGATCCCAAAAAACAATAATGTGATAGTTTTTTTCATATTAATGTATTATTTGTTTTTATTTTTTTGCCACTGCTTAAAAAGATTTTTATAGATTCTTAAATCATTTTAATCTGTTAATCTGTGCTCAAAATTATTTCACGCAGATTTAAATTGATTTAATCCGATTTTACAGATAAAAATAATCTGCCTAATCTGCCAAAATCTGCGTGAAACAAAATCTTTTTAATTTTTTAATCCCGACAGAAAAAAAATATAAATATGTCAGCCTTCCACGACTAACCAACATGGAAGACTGACATTCACAAACCTAATTGGCAGGATATCCGGGATTCTGTACCAGGTTTTTATTGGTAGTTAAAACGGTGCTTGGAATTGGGAAAATAGCTCTGTATTTTTCAGTTGCTCCTTTTTCCCACCATGGTTTGAAGAATGTTCCAAAACGGATGTTATCTGTTCTTCTTCTTCCTTCAAAAGTAAATTCCTTAAGCAATTCTTTATCAATAAATTCAAGATCGATTACCGTTGGCATTTCTTCTCCGGCACGAGCTGTAATTTGCTGAATAAATGGTTTTGCCAAATCAGCAGATCCTAAACGTACATAACATTCAGCCTGCATCATCAGAATTTCGGCATAACGAATCAAAACAAAATCATGATCACGTTCCCATTGTTCGCCGGCTTTCATCTCGTATTTTCCTAAACGGACTCCTTGATTTTCTTTCGCATCAGCAACACTGTTTACTTCTTCTGTATAAGTAAGAGGTTCTCCGCTATCCATCATAATTACCTGACCTGTTGCGATATTAATCTGATCTCCGGCTACCATACATTTTCTTCTTTTGTCTGTGGCAGCAAAAGCAGAGTAAACGCCCGGTTGCGCGCACATTCCGTTGGCACTCCACGGATAATCATTTGGCAGGGCAGAAATTGTTAATTTATGCAGGTAATGACAAGACATAGAATTCATATAATTACCAACTGTCCCTGCTTTTTGATCGTACGGAATTGCAAAAATAATTTCCGGTGATTTTTCGTTTTCTGTTGCAAAATTGGCAAAGAAATCAGGCGCTAAAGTATAACCTGTTACTTTCTGACACATGTTGATGCAATCCTGCCAACGTGCTGTACCAATAAAAGCTTCTGAATTCAGATACAATCTTGCCAATAGCGAATAGGCTACGTTTTTTGTCATTTTAGAATACACCACATTTGAAGTTAAATGCGGAATAGCATCCAGCAATTCTTTCTCTACGAAATCATATACTTGTTTTCTGGTGGAATTTGATGGCAAAGAGGTATCTTCAAAATTAACTACGATTGGTACATTACCAAATGCATCGAGAAGATTGTAGTAATAATAGGCTCTCAGTGCTTTTAATTCTGCATAAATTGGCGCTTTCGCCGCATCTGCCAAAGACGATTTATCTACCTGATAAATAATCGAATTAATCTTGGCAATTCCGGTGTAGTTGTAACGCCAGGCTGAGAGGATCAGACGATTATCTGCTTTCCAGGTGTGTTTTTGTGCATCCTGGTACTGACCTCCATCGTACCAGTTTGTTCCTCTGGTTGGAATGGTAGCTTCATCTGAAACTGTTTCATTCAAAAAGAATACATATTCACTGGTTGGATAATTATTTGATATACCATCTGCAAATCCTCTTAACGAAGAATACGCTCCACCGACTAATGCATCAACCTCTTTTGGAGTATTTCCAAAATTTCCATCTTCTACTCTGTCATATAAATCTTCATTAAGATTGGTACATGATATCGTAAAAAGCACGCTCACTAATAATGCTGCTGTTATTTTGATTTTCATTTTTTATATTTTTGAGTTATTCGCTTAATTATTCAGCGTAAAATTTAATCCAAAAGAAATGGTAGTTGGTCGGGGATAATTATTGTATCTGTCGATTCCAGGAGCCGCTAATCCCGTTTTATCCATTACTCCAGTCTGATTTATTCCATCTTGTGCGTTCAGTCCAATTTCAGGATCGACGCCTTTATACTTTGTAAATACTGCCAGGTTCTCTCCCATAAGATAAATTCTAAGTTTAGAGCTTTTATATTTCAAAGGCATTGTATACCCTACAGAAAGAGTCTGAAGTCTAAAGAACGAAGCATCTTCGATCCAGTAATCTGAATATTTGGGAGCAGATGTAATACCGCTGCCAAGGAAATCATCAGGAACATTAAAAGTGGGTAATCTGTTAGGATCGTTCAGCATCATGTTGGTTGCATTTAAAGCTTTTTGACCAAACATTCCGTATCCTGTAATCCCTAAATCAAAGTTTCCGTAAGTAAAATTCATTCCGATACCCATTGTCAAATCAGGCTGAATGTTTCCTAAATCTGTTTTATCAGCATCGACTAAAGCGCTTTCAGCCACTACATTTCCTGCTGCATTATAGTACTGAATTTTACCATTTTCATCAAGTCCTGCATTTTTGAATCCCCAGAAAGTTCCAACCGCATAACCCTCGGCAATAATTTGAGAATACTGTCCTGACATCCCTGATAATCCGTGAAGCGATCCGCTATAGATAACATCTGTTTTATAAGTAGGGTTCGATAGTTTTTCTATTTTTTGAACGTTGTGTCCTAAAGTTAAATTAGCATTCCATGAAAATTTATCTCCTTTTATGATATCTGCATTCAAGGTAAGTTCAACACCTTTATTTGACATTTCACCAACGTTCGCCAACATTGTTCCTACTAAATAAGGAGGCTGCGGCACTTCGTAAGTATACAGTAAGTCGTTTGTGTTTTTTGCATAATACTCGAATGAACCTGTAATTCTGTTAAACAAACTAAAATCCAGACCAATATTTAATTGTTTTGTTGATTCCCATTTCAAATCAGGATTTGGATTTTGTGTTGGCGAATACGCTAAACTCCATCTTCCTGTAGTTGGATCGTAGTAACTGTCATTTCCAACTCCTAAGATCGAAAGTGATTTGTATTCTCCAATTCCGTCCTGATTACCGGTAACCCCATAACCTACTCTCACTTTCAGATTGTCTAACCATCCTTTTGCTGAACTCATAAACTCTTCGCTTGAAATTTTCCATGCTGCAGAAGCTGACGGGAAAGTTCCCCATTTATTGTTTTCTCCAAAACGGCTTGAACCATCTCTTCTTACCGTACCGGTTAGCAAATATTTTCCGTCATATGAATAATTAAGACGGCCATAAAACGAAACCAAATCTGATTTTCCTTTATAAGAATATACATCTCCCAAACGATAATTGTATCCTGCACCAAGGTTATTATAGCTAAAAGCATCTGTTACAAAACCACTGCGTTGTGCGCCAAATCCTTCGTAGATATTCTGTAAATAAGAATATCCGGCAAGAGCACCAATGGTATGTTTGTCTATTACTTTATTATAATTTACATAAAGTTCTCCCTGTGCATTCGCAAATTCATCGTATGTTTTTTGCGCATATCCTTTTTCTGTTGTTCCTTCCAGAACGGCATAAGTTGGTTTATAGGTATTTCCCTGTACCGCATTATGTTCGTACGAAATATTGGCTACTGCCAGGAAATCTTTTAAAAACTTTACTTCAGTTTTAAAATAACCCAATAATCTGTGTCTTTCATTATTCGTTGTTCTGTTGGTAAGAACCTCTACCGGATTATCATAAATTGTATTGATTACATTAGAAAATTTTCCATCAGCATCATATACAGGAATTGTTGGATTTAGATTATAAGCACGCTCAAAAATTCTATAATCCATTGGGTGCCATTTATCAACATTAGCAAATAAACCCATGTCAAATTTCACCTCTTTATTATCTCCCAGATATTGATAAGCACTAACGTTTCCGCTTAATCTTTCTAAACCTGTTTTTTTAATAACACCTTCATTATTCAAATACGAAAGTGAGGTTCTAAAACCACTGTCAGCTTTACCTGAATTAATGCTTATAGTATGCGATTGTGAAATTGCCGTTTGCTCAATTGCTTTTTGCCAGTTTGTATTTCCGCCAAAATCAACAGCGTCTTTATTTCCTGTAGAACGCATATACCCTCTCCATTGATTGGCTGACAAAAGATCTAAATTATCTGTTACATAACCAATACTTGATAAACCGCTGTAAGTAACAGAAACTCCTTTTGTACCTGATTTTGTTGTAATGATAATTACTCCGTTTGCTCCTCTTGATCCGTAAATGGCTGTTGCCGATGCATCTTTCAATACATCTACTGATTTAATATCAGAGGGCTGAACAATATTGATATCAACTCCTGCAATACCATCAACCACAATAAGCGGACTGTTACTTGCTGTAAGTGAAGTTCCTCCACGCAAACGTATAGTAGAGCCTGCGGCAGGATCTCCTGAAGGGCGGATAATATTTAATCCCGCAACTTTTCCCTGCAAAACCTGTTCTGTAGAAGAGATTGTCCCTTTTACTAAATCATCTGCTTTTACACTTGAAATAGCTCCTGTTAAATCTGATTTCTTTTGCGTTCCGTAACCTACAGAAACGACCTGAACTTCAGCAAGCATATAACCGTCATTTTGCAGGCGAACATCTAAATTGGGTTTGGTGGATGCTGTGATCTGAACCTTCTGAGTGGTTGATCCTATAAATGAAACTTCAATAGCACCTCCTACCGCTACGGTCAAGGCAAATTTTCCGTCGAAATCTGTTGTGGTTGCATTTCTGGTTCCCACCTCAATTACTGTAGCTCCCGGTAATACACTTCCCGTATTATCATAAACGGTACCTGATACCTGCTTTTTTTCCTGAGCAAACATTCCTGCCGAAAGAAAAAGCATGAAAATCATGAATACCACATTTTTAGTAGTCCACATTTGATGCAGGACTATTTTTGTATTTTTACTATTCATATCTAGTTATTTATTGTTTTTTATCGGTCCTATGTCATTCGCATATCAATTTTGGGCTTGCGACCCGTTTTCGGGTTATGCTCATTTCATTAGAATTGATTTAATGTGATAGTGAATTATTTGTCTAAAGTTTTAAGAGGAATCGTCGTATCCGAAATCGTTTTGTCTTTATTGTCTTTTACCAAAACATGAATTTCATTTAAGCTCGGGACATCCTTAAGTTCTGAAACCAAATTGACAAATCCTTTTATTTCAGCCGTTGTTCCGGCAAACTCACCCTGAATTACTTTGCTTCCTGCTGTAATGGTATAGATCAGTTTGTTTACACCTGACTCATTGTTTTTTCTGGACATTCCAAGAAAATCTTTCTGACTGATTTGTAAAGGAAAAAATCCAAAAACCGGTGCTGGCGGCGGTACATAAGCTCCTGCGTACAAAACCTGATCCGGAGTTGTGCCTGCCCAGTCGTCTTTTACCATCAGGAAAACCAGATCTTTCATTTCGTAACCATCAGGTGCATTGTAATAATCTTTAGGAACCAAATCCATTTTGTAGAAACCATTTCCTAAATCTTTCAATTTCGTTTTGGCAACAATTTCCGGGAGCCATGATTGGTATTCTTGTTTAAGATCCCAATCGTTTAATCCGCTATGGATATGAACACTGGTAGCACCAGCAAAACCGGGAGCTAAATTGGCATTAAACAAAATAGTTAGTCCTTTATCAATCGTTGGTTTAGCCGGATAAGCTCTGATCAGCTCATTGGCTGTATAAAATGAGGTAAAATCAGTATAAGGCATATTTGCCACTTCACTTTGTTTTGATCCGTTTTTGTTTTTTATACGAAGCCAAAATCCTGCACTTGCTGCAATTTCAGTCGGGGTTTTAGAAAAATATTCTGTTGGAGTTAAAGTAATACTCCAAATTTTGTCTTTTACATGAGTCAGTTTTGCAAAGTCTGATGAGTTTTCCCAATTTCCTGCATCTGGTTCTGATGGAGACCAAATCCATAAGTATAAAACCTCATTTTCAGCAAATGTGGTTCCTGACAGATCAAAAAACCACGTCACTTTCTCATCATATTTGTATACTACAGGAAATGATGTCATACTCCCTACAGCTCCGGTTGTTTCTTGTGCCTGCACAAAATTAGGAGCGATTAATAAGGCGAGTAAAATTGTATATATAATTTTTTTCATATTGCTTTTTATTTAATAGCATTTAATTTAAACACATAAGATAAAAACACAGTACCTCCGGAGGCACGCGCCAGTTGAATTTCCATTTCACCGCCTTTACCCGGAATCGATGTCAATCTTAATTCATCTGTTTTTTGCGTTTTTTGTGCATCGCTATACAAATAAATCTTGACAGCATTGCCAGGAGTTGTTGGCTGAAAATCTGAACTTAGCTTCCAATATCCTTTTGGAGCAAATAGTGCAGGCACATTGCCGGTCACTTCATAACTTGTTGGATTGTTTTTTTCATCTACGTTGAATTTGATTTTAAAATCCTCATAGTTAAAATAGGTACTCAAGTTTTCTTCGCTGGGTTCGATCGCATTTGCCTTGGCAAAATCATCCACCATTTTCAAATTTGTTAATCCCCAGTTTCCACTTACTTTCTCATAAATGGTAATCGGATCAACGTAGCTTCCGTCTTCAGTGTTATCACAGCCAATGGCAAATAAACACATCATAAGAGCTAACCAGTAAATACTTTTACATCTCATAAATTTTGGTTTTTGTTAGTTTTTTTATCCCTCTAAAAGGACAGTACGAAACTAGATGTTAAATAAATCTAAAAAAAAAGATCTTTAAAAAATCAAGATATAATTAGCATATTTTTAAATACAACTACCTGAAAATCAATCAACTATTACGTTTTCGCAAATTCAAAAATCAAGATATTGTCGAGATGAAAAACGCAAATAATTAATGGTAAAAATGACAATATCTAAAATAATGCATATTATTTTTTCACTATACATATATTTAATTGGTTTTTATTGTATAATTGCAAGTCATTAGATTACTTTTAACACTTCGAAACCATTTTCACACTATAATCTTCCTTTCTTTATATATACTTGCGAAAGAAGCTACCCGATTTTTAAAAGTTGCCAATCAACAGCTCTTAAACTATTTTTGAATAACCAAACGAATTAACCCAAACCGAACTTAATTTTTTTACCCCCTAAACCAATCCAAAAACATGCGAAGAATAGTCATTCTTTATTTTTTTATTGCGGGTTTTTCTCTCTCTGCGAAAGAAACAAATCCTGTTCTGGAAGAATTAGATAAAGTACTCCTGAAAAAGGAGATTTACCTGAAACAGAAGTATCGTAAAATAGAGGCTTTAAAGAAAAATGTATCCAAATTTACTTTGAGCCAAAACAACGATCACCTCTATGATAATTATATGCTGTTGTTTGAAGAATATAAATCTTTTAAATACGATTCAGCGTATTACTATTTAGAGCAGGCCAAGATCAAAGCCAAAGTTCTCAAAGACCCAAAGTATCTCGCTAAAAGCCGCATCAAAGAAGGATTTGTATTGCTTTCCTCAGGCCTTTTTAAAGAAGCTATTGATACTTTGAATGTAATTGACGACAAAAAACTCGATCTTAAAAACAAATTCGAATTTTATTCTATAAAAGCCCGTGCCTATTATGACTTAGCCGATTATAATAAGGATCAGCGTTTTAATATTCACTATGTACAGCAAGGAAATCATTTCCTGCAAAAGGCATTAGCTTTAATTGGTACAAATACTAATGAATATTGGGCAGCAGAAAGCTTAAAACGACTAAAACAGCAAGATTGGCGCGGTGCAGAATTTGCTTTTAGCTACTGGATCAACAATTATAAACTACCGCCGGATTATTACGGAATTGCAACCTCAAGCCTGGGCTATATTTATTCTGAAAGAGGCTATACCAAAAAAGCCATTCATTATCTGGCCCTTGCCGCTATTGCCGATGTTAAGAATGCAACTAAAGAAACCGTCGCGCTAAGAAACTTAGCCAATGAACTCTTTAAAATGGGGTATCTGGACAAAGCCAATGAGTATATAAATATTGCCATGGACGATGCTACTTTTTATAATGCAAGGCATCGCAAAATCGAAATTTCATCGATATTACCCATCATAGAAAAAGCGCAATTAAACAATGTCAAGGAAAAGAATGACAAACTCGAGAGAATCATTATTCTACTCACGATCCTGACGCTGATTATCATTCTGTTCTCGATTATCATTTTCAAACAATTAAAAGAGAGAAATAAGGCCCGAAAAATAATGGCTTCGTCCTATGCGCAACTTCAGGAAATGAATATCAGCCTGAGTGAGGCCAATGCGATCAAAGAGGAATATATTACGTATTTTATTAAGGCTACTTCGGCATTTATTAATAAAATAGACCATATTCAGAAAAGTACGCTGCATAAAATCATCACCAAGAAAACAGATGAAGTCATTGCGAGCCTAAAACGTTATAATGTAAAGGAAGAACGCGAAAATCTATTTCATCAATTTGATGAAATCTTCCTGAAGTTGTTCCCCACTTTCGTAACTGATTTCAATAATCTATTCCCCAATGACCATAAATGTATCGTCAAGAAAGGA
This sequence comes from Flavobacterium frigidimaris, assembly GCA_900129595.1. Taxonomy (GTDB): domain Bacteria; phylum Bacteroidota; class Bacteroidia; order Flavobacteriales; family Flavobacteriaceae; genus Flavobacterium; species Flavobacterium frigidimaris. The sequence goes on from FQWG01000014.1 coordinate 145,458, forward strand.
GAACTTTTAAACACAGAACTCCGCATTTTTGCTTTGTACCGATTAGGGATTCAGGACAGCAGTCAAATGGCAGAATTTCTTGAACTTTCTGTAGCTACAATTTATACGTACAAGACCAGAATCAAAAGCAGATCAGATTTTAAGGATACTTTTGAAGAGAAGATTATGGCGATTAAAAACATTTAAAAAAAATTGCCCACGGATTAAACGGATTGACACAGATTTGTTTTTTCAACCTTTGAGAAAAAATAGATACGAATTCACGAATTATGCACATAAAGAATATGTATAATAATTCGTGGCTATATTTTTTAAGTTTTATAATGACATTTCAAGTTGAATACACCTTTAAATATATTAGACTAGCTCCAGAGGAGCGACATGTTTATAGCAAATTTTATATGTGTCCACAGTAAAGCTCCATCGGAGCGACATATTTATTTTAGTATATAGAATATGTCACTCCTCTGGAGTTCTATGCAGCACCTTTATAGATTTCTATAAATATTACGTCCCACTGGGACTTTATTTAAAATGTCTAGAGATTAAAAATCCTTTTAAATCCTTCAATCTGTGGCAAAAAACGACAATTTAGATGTTGTTTCTTTATTCTTTACTCCGAAGACTCCAATTGCAAAACAACATTTTGATATCGTCTACTTAACGAAAACAATTGCTCGGCAAAAATCATAATGGCTAGCGGAATAAAGAAAAACGAAATCAGATTTTCTTCGTATAAGAAATAAGTCGTAAACATAAAAATCCGGGCATATTCAAGATAATACATCCATTTTCGCTGTTCTAATAAAGCACCACAATTGACTAAAGTGAGAAGGATAATCGAAAGCACGAAAAGTTTATCAACAACATTCAAAAATTCAAAATAATACGTAAAAACCGTTAAAAACAAAGTACAAACCCCTAACTGAATATAAAGATAATTCTTAAACCGAAGCCTTTGATGCGGATTGGTTTTATCCTGCAGAAAACGTTTTTCTAATATAGGCCGTATATCCTGATCCATGTGAGCAGGGCTTCCAAAAACAGCTTTCCATTTGGCTTTAAAACCTTCAGAACGTTTCCATAATTCATAGATTTCAAAATAATAATGAAAATGCTGCCACAGGAAACTATAACTTTTTAGCGGATGCGTTAAACCGTATTTGGGTTTTTCTTCTTCTTCCTGAAAGGTTCCAAAAAGCCGGTCCCAAAAAGTGAACATATCGCCGTAATTTTTATCTAAATATTTCTCGTCAGAAGCGTGATGAACTCCGTGAACAGATGGCGTTACAAAAACATATTCAAGCCATTTTATTCTGCCGATAAGCTGCGTGTGGGTAAAAAACGAATAAGCACCGTGAACAATAAGCATCGTAATGACCATGGACGGATGAAAACCTACCAGCGGGAGGATGCACCAAAAGCCGGTTCTCACTATGGCCTGAAAAGTGGTAATTCTGGCAGCAGCGGTAAAATTAAACTCTTCGCTATGATGATGTACAATATGGGCTGCCCAGAAAAAATTGACTTCATGTCCTAACCTGTGGTACCAATACCAAACAAAATCAGTGGCGAGAATTAAGGCAAACCAAACAAAAACATTGCTCGGAATGTCAAAAATTCTATAATTGTCATATATCAGATAATACAATTGATAGAAACTTGCCGCTATAAATAAATTGATCAGCCGCTCTGCAATACCAATACTAATATTAGAAACTGAACTTTCGTAATTAAAAATTTCCGGTCTCTTTTTGCGTTGCGCTAATTTATATTCTAAAAATAAGAACAGAAAAAAAGCAGGCATTGCAAAAGCTAGAAAATTAATATGTTTCATTTTAAAAATTCCTTTTTTGATTAAAAAAAAACTCAAATACATTTTACTATAAACACTGGGACAATTATTCTTAACACATAGAAACATAGCTTTTGTTTGCTCAAAAAAAGGACGTTTCACTTATTTAAAACACATCCCGATAGCTATCGGAACTATGCGAAAGAAATGTATTTCTTTTTGTATCCTTTATTTCACATAAAATCTATGTTACTATGTGTTTAATAATTTTTCACGTCATACAGCGCATTACTATAAACTTAAAACAAAGATATTTTCATCGATTAATACCTTCTCTTCTGAAAATAATAGTAATCAATGAAAACAGTCTTTATATTCTAAAACCTACTTTTTAATTCTGCTCAAATTTTGGCTCAGCCAAAGCAACTTCTTTTACAGATTGTGTATCGGCTACTTTTTGTAACGCAATAATATAAGCAGCAATACGAGGCGTTACGTTATGTTTGGCGGCGATTCTAAAAACAGTTTCAAAACCTTTTTCTAAAATATCTTCTAAACGGGTATTGATTTGATGAATTCTCCAGGATTCTAAAAGCGAATTTTGAAGCCATTCGAAATAAGAAACAGTAACTCCGCCGGCATTCGCTAAAATATCCGGAACAACCAATACATTATTATGATGTAATATTTGATCAGCATCAGAAGAAACAGGTCCGTTTGCACCTTCTACTATGATTTTAGCGCGAATCTCATGGGCATTTTTTTGTGTGATTACATCTTCTTTAGCCGCCGGAATCAAAACATCGACATCTAATAATAATAACTCTTCATGTTTGATGGCTACTGAATTTGGATATCCTTTAATGCTTTTATTATTGAGATTATAATACAAGATTAGTTCCGGAATATTCAGTCCTTCAGGATTATAAAAAGCTTCAGAAACATCACTAACAGCGACCACTTTTAGTCCTTTTTCGAACAAAAACAAAGCCGAATGCAATCCTACATTACCAAATCCCTGAATTGCAACAGTAGATCTTGCAGGTCTTAGTTTTAATTTTTGAAGCGCCAATAAGGTAATAATACTTACACCTCTTCCGGTTGCTTCTACCCTGCCCAGAGATCCTCCTGAATGCAAATGTTTTCCCGTTACAACAGCATGAATGGTTTTGCCGTGAACCAATGAAAACTCATCCATCAGCCAGCCCATTTCATCAGGGCCAGTTCCCATGTCAGGAGCAGGCACATCTTTTTCAGGTCCAAAAATATCCGCTAAAGCTTTGGTATACGCTCTTGTTATTTTTTCTAATTCTTTTTTAGAAAGTGTTCTCGGATCACAGATGATTCCGCCTTTTGCTCCTCCAAACGGAATTCCGGTTACGGCAGATTTCCAGGTCATCCAGGCAGCAAGTGCTTTTACCTCGTCGAGGTTTACCGCAGTATCGTATCGGATTCCTCCTTTTGATGGCCCTAAAGCCGTATTATGGATTACGCGATATCCTTCAAAATTTTGTTCTTTACCGTTGTCTAAGGTGATCGAAAAATTAACAACAATTTGCTTTTCAGGCCGTTGTAATTTCTGTCTGATTGATTCGTCTAAGTTTAGAATATCAGCAGCGATATTAAAGCGATCAATCATAGATTGAAAGGGATTCTGTTTTATTAATTCTGTACTCATGATATATTTTTTTAATTTGGGTAATTTTTATTTCGAACTTTATGTTTTAAAAGCTTTTGCACTATCAAAAAACTTTCTGTTTTCTAATTACTGCAACATGGAATTTTCATCAGACAGCATTGCATCATACTATTTGTATTTCTATTTGATCTCATTGTATTCATTTTTTAATAATTCTAAAAAAAAGCCTTTCATGGTGCATGAAAGGCTAAAAAAAAAAATAACTAACAAGTATTTCTCTATTAACGCCATTTCATCGCATAGTCCTGCATGCAACACATTGTGAAGCAGCACTTGCATGGGATGATATAAAGACTATAGTTTTTCATTGTTACTGCAAATCTATAAATATATTTCTTAAATTCTATAGAATTAGTAGAGTTTATTTTCAACAAATAATAAACACAACACAAAAACACCTGTAAATTAACGTTTTAAGGCCTGAAAAAAATTATTTAAATTGCGAGATAACAATGAAAATAATAGAAATCAGAGCTAAAAAGATTCCAAAAAAATTGATTTTTGATAATTTTTCCTTGAAGAACAGCAAGCCAACAAGACTTCCTAAAATTATTACCCCCATATTCATTCCGGCAAAAACCGTTGAAGGATTTTCAGCAAAAGCCTTATGTGCTTTTAAATAAAACAAAATATTTCCGAAATTAAAGATCCCTACCAATGCGCCAAAAAGTATGTTTTTGGGTTCTAATTTTATCTTTTTAGAGCCAATTTCATACAGTGCAATTAATATAGCAACGCTAAAAGCAATACAAAACACAACAAAAAGGGATGTAGGGTAAGGCAAAGTAGTATAAAGTGCCACTTGTTTAAATAAAATATCTATAACTCCAAAACCTATTAAGACAGCAGCCGGAAAAAACCATTTATTCTCTGTATTCTCAGATTGTTTTCTTAGAATAAATAAGAGAGCCAGAAAGCCAATTACAATTCCCACAATCTTATAAGTATTGAATTCTTCCTTAAAAATAAACCAGGCTGCAAGTATGGGTATGAATAATGATAAACGCTGAGCTGCATCTGTTTTTACAATACCAATATGTTTTATTGAAGCCATTAAAGACAAAAAAACGAAAGGTAATAAAACGCCAATGGCAATATATATATTCCAGGGTGCTGTTGAATCGATTTCACTCAGATTGGGGCTAAAAGTAAAATAACAAAGTGCTAAGGCAACCACATAATTAAAGGCTACAATTTGAGTTGGATTGCCTTTGTATTTTCTGGTAATTTTAAAAATTACACCAACAATAACGCTACAAAGAATACTTAAAACAAGAAATAACATAGAATTAAATTTTGAGCACAAAAATAGTACTTAAACTCCTTTAGTTTTATTTTTCACCTCTTTTATTCCAGCCTTTTTAATCTCTAACTGTGTAATTTTCCCTTTTTTATTTTTAATAAATTCCAATGTAGTATTTTTATTATCAGAGCGAAAAAATTTGGTTGCAGATTCAGGAAACAATTCGATATTGTAATCAATATAATATAGTTTATTGTCTTTCTTTAAAATTTTGATGTCCCCATAATCGCCAATATACTGATCATAAACTTTAGTATCTATTGCTGCCTGAATGTGTTTATAAGGAAGCTCTACCTCTTTCCCGAAACATATTCCGGCAAGGCCATAAGAGATATAATACGATTTAGACTGATTATTGGATAAAACAGTAATGAAAACTTTATCCTCCGGAAATTTGTTAAACGAAGTCATTGCCCCAAAAAAACCACCATCATGAGCAATCATCTGATGGTTTTGATTATAAAAAGGATTGATCATAAATCCAAAACCAAAATTCTGATCATTATAAGAGGTGAACATTTTTTTCTTTGATTCGGCTGATAGTAAAATTTCACTATCAAAAAGTGCTTTGTTCCATAAATTTAGATCTTCAACAGTCGAATAAATACCATCATGACCAAAATTAAAATTCCAGTTGACATATGGGTTTTTAACCAATTTATCATTTTCAAAATAATACAATTGCGTCATTTTATCGACTATAATATCATTCGTTGAAACACCTGAATTGTACATTTTTGCTTTATCGAATACATGCTGTTTCAAATATTCTGAATACGATTGTCCGGATACTTTCTCGATAATTCGGGCCAATAAATAATAACCAATGTTACTGTAGGCTGTATGGGTTCCCGGCTCAAACAACAAAGGCTTTTTTGCCAGATCGCTATAAACAGAATCTTTATCAAGATCCGTTCTGGTCAAATACAATTCATCAAAATCCATTTCTAAACCAGAATTGTGACTCAACAACATTTTTAAAGTGATTTTTTCTCCTTTAGGGAAATGGCTAAAATACTTACTAAGAGGATCCTCTAATGAAAGTTGCTTTTTTTCTGCCAATTGCAAAATAGCGGCGGCCGTAAATTGCTTTGAGACTGAAGCCAGGCTAAATTTAGAATCTATCGTATTTTTTACTTTCCATTCGTAATTAGCAAAACCATATGCTTTTTCAAATACTATCGAATCGTTTTTCGAAACCAATACAGTACCGCTAAAATCATTAATGGCAAATTGCGCATCCATGTATTGTTCTAATTTAGTACTAAGTTCTTTTTGCGAATATCCAAAAGTAAATACCAGCAAAACCACTAGAGTTAACCTTGATTTCATGCTATTTATTTTTACAATTGATGATTATTTTATTGAGCGTTTTATCCAGCAATGCTATTTCTTCTAAGGATAATCCATCAAGTGCTGTCTGCCTGTTGATTTGAATAACCGGCTGTATTAGTTCGAGAGTTTTTATTCCTTTACTGGTGATTACAAGATTAAATTTTCTTCGGTCTTCCTGATGAATCGTTCGAATTAAATATTCATTTTTGACCATTAATTCGATCATTCTCGTAATCGAAGCATTGTCTTTGAAAACAAGATTGGCCAGTTCGTTTTGAGCAATATCCTGATTATCATTTAGTATAATTAAAACCAAACATTGATCTACAGTAATATCTTTTACTACTTTGGCAATATTTTTCTGTGCCAGTTTTCGATATTCTTTTATTGCCTTTTCTATTGAATACAATGCGGTTCCGGTTGGATTTTCAAGTTTCATGGTTTTTTATTTGAGACAAATATAATTGATATATCAATATAAACACTATTTTTGCACAAAAAATATTTGCTGTAAATTAAAATGAGAGTTTTTAACGCAAAGAGTTTTGTCGCAATCCCGATAGCTATCGGGATTGCGACAAAATTCTCATTTTTCTATCCTCTATTTTCTTTTTTCTTTTTTCTAAAAACTAATCACTCTTTAACCAGCCTGTAATACTCATTCTTGTGTTTTGAGTAACCAAAACCTCATGAACCAATTCATTGCTTTTAAAGAAAACGGTTTTACCCTGAGTAGGTGCTATTTTCTGATCGTTGTTTTCCTGATGGATCATTAATTCTCCACCATCGCTTTCCTGCCAATTACTATTGAGGTAACTGATCATAGAGTATTTACGACTTGGATTATTTTTAAACTGATCTAAATGTTTGAGATAGAAATCTCCTGTTTCGTACAACGAATAATGAAATTCGTAACCCGTAATTCCGGCATAACAGCTTTCATTCAGATAAATAATAAAGGCATCGATTTGAGCAAAGAACTCATTTTCGAACACATTATTGTGTTTTTTATCCAGCCAATAAATAGAATCACTTCTAATCGCGCCGTCATAAGACACTTTCTCTGAATTCCCGATTCCTGCAGCCATCAACAAACTTTTCTGATTGAGATCCAATAAATTTTGCTTTAAATGATTCGCTAATTCAGGACTTAAAAAATGTTCTGAGATACCCACTTTGTTTTCAATATAACTCGCAATCAGATCTTCGAAACCATTTTCCATTTTGTTTTTGGGAAAACTGCAAATACAGTCAACGGAGCAAGGTAGAGTAATTAAAAATGGAAAGGTGCTGTTTTTGAATAAATTAAAAAAAAGAGAAAGGCAACCATACTTTTGGCCAGCCACGCTACTTCGGTAGCTAGCTCCTATCCCAATGTTACTAAGTTAAGGAGAAAACTATAAAATAATTTAACAGCTTAATCAAGAAAGCAATTAGAAAAATCCGTTTTTATCAGCGTTTTCGCTTTAGCGAATCAGTAAAATCAGCATCTAATTTTGACGCAGATAAAACAGATTTACTTCGTAAAAACGCGGATAAAAACGGATTTGATTTGCAATAATTTTATTTTCTAAAAGCTTAACTTAATGACATTGGTTCTTGTACCTATCCGATCGAACGGACGTATTAATCAGTCTCTCCTGATAGTTATCGGGATCAGATTCAGTCTCAGTTTCACCGAATCTTGTCATCCTGACAAAGGAAGGATCACACTAGAAACTCCGCAATAAAAATCGCCAATTTTTACAGAGCTATACTTCTGAGTCAACTTCTCGATAAAAACTTTGACAAAATTTTTTACCCATCGTTTTGTCAGGCTGAGCGGAGTCGAAGCCCATTCCAATTGGAACGCCCTTCGACTCCGCTCAGGGTGACAAACTTAAAAATCAAGTTAATAAAAATTGCCTGAAAAACTGAAACAAAAAACCCGACAGGTTTTAAAAACCTATCGGGTTTGATTTGTAATACTCAATCTTAAATTTATAATTGATAATTTACAATTTACTAATATAACTTCCGTACATATCTTTAAACTGATGCCCTTGTGCAAAGCGATCTTTGCTTAATTTTTTATATTCTACCAATCCCCATAAAATAAATTCTTTAAAGAAATATTGGTCTTTTTTATCTAATTGAGGCTGGTATTTCTTCAATAAAACATCTAACGGAGTTACTTCATCCAAAATAGCCTGATATTCATTATCTGAAGCATCATCTAATAATTCGAAACCACTTTCGGCAAAAAACCATTCGATTAAATCTGAATATGGTGTTTTTGCGTCTGGTTTTTCAAGTTTCTCGATCTTAGGTAAAAGTGTTGGAAACAAAGTTCGAATAGCTGATCCTATTAAGTTTTGTGCCACCGCAGCAGCTCCCTCCTGTTCTCCTTCGTAAACCAATTCTACTTTTCCGGTAATCGCAGGAATAATTCCGATGAAATCAGACAAACGTAAATTTGTTTTGTCTACTCCGGCTTTTAAGGCACGGCGTTCTGCCGTACTCATTAAATTTTCGAAAGCAGTAATACTCATTCTCGCACTTACACCGCTTTTATTGTCGATGTATTCGCTGTCACGCGCTTCAAAACTTATTTGTTCTAAGATATCTTTGGCTAAACTTGGCACATAAACCAATTTATGTTGTGTTTCATCCAGCTTTGCCTCTTGTTCTGTAATCGTTCTGGCAATGGCAACACTCTCCGGATAATGCGTCAGGATCTGAGATCCAATTCTGTCTTTCAATGGCGTTACAATGCTTCCACGATTGGTGTAATCTTCCGGATTCGCTGTAAAGATAAATTGCATATCCAACGGCATTCTGAGTTTAAAACCTCTAATCTGAATATCGCCTTCCTGCAAAATATTAAACAATGCGACCTGAATTCTGGCTTGTAAATCAGGTAATTCATTGATCACGAAAATACAACGGTTCGCTCTCGGGATCATTCCAAAGTGAATTACGCGATCATCTGCATACGATAATTTCAGGTTTGCAGCTTTGATTGGGTCAACATCACCAATTAAATCAGCTACGGTTACGTCCGGTGTTGCCAGTTTTTCAGAGAAACGCTCGCTTCTGTGCAACCACGAAATTGGGGTTTCATCTCCTTTTTCATCAATTAAATCTTTTGCAAAACGAGAAATTGGATTCAACGGATCGTCATTGATTTCAGAGCCCGCCACAAACGGAATATACTCGTCTAATAATTCGACCATTTTACGTGCCAAACGTGTTTTTGCCTGACCGCGAAGTCCTAATAAATTGATGTTGTGACGTGATAAAATCGCGCGCTCCAATTCTGGAATAACGGTATTCTCGAAACCATGAACGCCCTCAAACACAGGTTTTCCGGATTTGATTTTCTCACGAAGATTATTTCGTAATTCGTCTTTGATACTTGTACTTTTATATCCTGAGGCTTTTAATTGTCCTAATGTTGTTATATTATTTATTTCCATTTTTATTGAAATATATGTTTTGTTGTTATTTTTTTTTAATGACAAAAGATTGTGTCATTACTTTGTGCAGATGCACTGCTTTCCGTCTCTACAATAAACGTTATGTATAAAATCGCTTCGACTCCGCTCAGCGTGACAAAACGAAAACCTTTGAACCTTCACGAAAAACCACTTCGACTCCGCTCAGCGTGACCACTGTAAACTGAGACTGAGGCTAAAAACTACCTCACTCTCTTTTTCCTGTTCGTCTCATAATCTTCAAAAATCATTTCACCCAAACCTTTAAGTCCTGTATAAAATGCTTTTCCCTGATTGGCTTCTGTGAATTGATTGACAAAACGCTGCAAATACGGATCGTTTGCAATCATAAATGTGGTAATAGGTATATGTAATTTTCTGGCTTGTTGCGCCTGTGTGTAACATTTATCTACGATATATTCATCAAGCCCGTTACTATTCATATAATAGGAACCGTCACGCTCGCGCACGCAGCTTGGTTTCCCGTCAGTAATCATGAAAATTTGCTTGTTGGTATTTCGCTTTCTGCGCAAAATATCCATTGCTAACTGAAGTCCTGCCACTGTGTTTGTATGATACGGACCAACTTGCAGGTATGGTAAATCCTTGATTGGAATTGTCCAGGCATCATTTCCAAACACCAAAATATCAAGCGTATCTTTTGGATAACGCGTCGTGATTAATTCGGCCAGAGCCATGGCTACCTTTTTAGCCGGTGTAATTCGGTCTTCACCGTATAAAATCATACTGTGGCTGATGTCGATCATCAAAACCGTACTCATCTGGGCTTTGTATTGAGTTTCTTCGACCACCAGATCATTTTCGGTTAGCATGAAACTTTCAACACCATTATTGATTTGGGCATTCCGAAGACTTTCGGTGAGTGAAATACGCTCTAATCCATCTCCAAAATTAAATTCACGGAATTCTCCGGTATGTTCATCGCCATTTCCGGCATGTTTTGTTTTGTGATTTCCTGTTCCGGAACGTTTTAAATTTCCAAAAATTTGATCTAAGGCTTGTTGCCGAATCGCGCGTTCTGTTTTAGCAGTGATTCCAAAACCGCCCGTTCCATCCTCTTTAACCTCGTCTTTTATGTAACCTTTCTTTTTTAAATCTTCGACAAAATCATCGATTGTGTAGTTTTCGTCGGTCAGTTTATATTCTTTGTCCAACTCCCGAAGCCAGTCTATAGCTTCATCAAAATCACCCGAAGTATGGGTAATCAGCTCTTTGAAAATACCAAAAAGCTTTTCAAACGGAGACTGAAATGGGGCTTCGTATGTCTTAAAATAAAAACCTTTTTTAAATTCGTTTTTCATAATTCTAAAATTACGCTATTTTAGAATTATGAAAAAAGAAACGTTTATTAATTTTTAGTTAAAGTATTTCAATAAAATAAGCCCAAATTGGCAAGAAGTCTACTAATTATTCAAACTTTCCGTCAACATAATACCAGGCATTATTTTCGAATCTGAAGGTCGAAAATTCATAATGCACCTGTGGCTGCTGGTTTGAATCGAGAAAATAGGCTTTAAATTCGACCGTATTTTCAGTAGCATTTAGAATCTCTAATTTTTGCCACTTATTGCTTGTTGCCCACTTCAGAATCTCTGGTTTCGAATAATATTTTCGTTCAGAAACATACGTGGTTTCCATAAGATAATCAGCATTATGAGTGGCATACGCCGAAAATCTTGAACGCATCAAAGCCAAAGCTGTTAGCGCTTTCTGATTGTTTTCGAGATACAATCCGCAGCAATCTTTAAACAATAAACCGCTATCACAAAAGCATTTATTCTCCATCAACCTGCTCTTCGCCATTAATTTTTACATGCAACTGATTCAGTAAAACCTGGTATCTGCTGATTTCTCTTAAATCTTCATCTTCTTCTGCATGATCTAACATTTCGTCTAAAGTCTCATTTACTTCAAGTAATTTGTTATTGGCTTCTCTATTGTTTTTTGCGGCAATTAAATCTATAATTTCCTGTACGCTAATTTTTAAATCTTCGAATTTCATATCTATTATTTTGTTATTTTTTGTTTCAGGTTTCAGGTTTCAAGTTGCTGAGCATAACTTGAAACCTGAAACAAAGAAAACTTGAAACCTTTTTATTCCTGCGCTTTGTCTTCGTTGAACTTTTTGATAATTTCTTTTAATTTTTCTTTACGTGCAATTTCAGCCTGTTTTACTTTGTTTTGGGCTTTGTGCAATTTGTCGTTGTGCTTTTTGATATTCCTTTCGTTGTTGCGTCCCATTATATTTCTCTTTTAATTTCTTCTAAAGTTTTCTCTGTGTAAATCAATTCGTTGATAATTTGCTTTCGTAAATCATCGATATCATCATAATCAAAATGTTTTGCCCATGATGTTAATTGCTGAAAATTCCTGATCTGTTTGATTCTTTTTGTGGTTTCAAAACTGGTCCTTAAAATTGGTTTTCCATCATATTCAGGATTTTTCTTATGCTGATACGTTACAGTATTTTTATCAAAATCAGCTTCGATATAATATAGTTTCTCTTCGGCGTTGTCCGGATAAAACTCGTTCCAGTTGGCAAATCCTATTTTTGTTTTCGATTCGGTTTCCGGTTCACGCGCTACCAAACGCCATTTACTGTTGGCCAGTCTTCCCCAATGATTCGAAACGCGGTACATTCCGGCTTCGGTATAATAATAGGTGCTTCCGGCTTTGCTTTCAAACTGTTTCTTTAATCCTTCAATTTGATTTGAAAGGACTTCATGAAAAACACAAAATGTATTTTTGAACGAATTAGGATGTGGTTTGAAGTTTTTTTGCATGTGCAAATATACTGAGATTGTCAAGAACTCCCTAAAACAAACATAAATTGATTAACTTTGTACCTTATAATTTTAAAATAAAAAAGTCATGTCTAAAGATTCACAAGAAAAAATGTTGCAAAAAGGGGTTTATACCGGCATCATGGAGAAAGATGAAAACAATAATTATTTTTGTGGTGAATATCTTTTAGATTATAAAATCGCACACGCCAATCACGCTGTAGGTGACTTGATTACGATTAAATCCGTGATTGAAAACCCTAGTGATATTAGCTACGATAAATATCCAAAGAAATCAAAAAACTTTCATAAAGCGAATCAGAAACCTGAGGATAAATAAAAAATTGTTTCAGGTTTGAAAGGAGAGTTTAACCGCAATCCCGATAGCCATCGGGCGCTAAGATTTTCCGCAAAGTTCGCAAAGCTTACTAACACAAAGCTTTGCGAACTTTGCGTTTTTATATAAAGTACTCAATTAAAAAACTTTGCGTGCTTTGCGGTTAAAAAACTTCTTAAAACTAAATATCTTACGAAAACTAATGCCCTAGCCCTGATAGAAGTGGAAATCCTTTTGTGCTCGGGTTCAGCATAAAAGATTAGAACGGATAGCGGGAAATAGCTCCTAATTATTTTTAAACAAACAAGAAACCTTCTTCCGGACATTCAGAATCAATATTTTAGATATTTTTCGAATATTTTTTGCTTCAAAACTAAAAAGTTAAAAAAAAGTGTACCTTTGCAAAAAATTTGTCTTTTTGAACAATTAATTTCAATTTCAAACTAATAGACAAGTAGTTACCTTATTTATGAAAAAAATAGTTGAATACCGCAAGTTACTAAACGTAGACAAAACTGCAGAGTTAAAAGATTTAAAAACAATCTATCGTAATGCGATGAAAGAATCTCATCCTGATAAATTTCAAGGTGATGACGCAGGTTTGAAAGAAGCAGAAGAAAAAAGTAAGGCTATCATTGAAGCATATCACTTTTTGGTAAGCATTAATCCTGAGACGATTAAAGCAAATTTACCTGAATATACAGAGACTATCGCAACTTCATCAATTACTGATTATAAATTTGTTGAAGGTCGTTTGATTATCGATTTTTCTAATGGAAGTGTTTACGAATACATCAGTGTTCCTAAAGCAACTTACGTGAAAATGGTAAATGCTGATTCTCCTGGAAGATTCGCAAAAAGACACATTTTGAATTCTTTTACCTGGAGAAAGAAAACAAATCAGGAATAGATATATACCAAAATATTTACAAAAGCACTCCCTTACAAGAGTGCTTTTTTTATGCACAAAAATCAAAAAATTATCTATTTAAATTCATAATAATAATATAATTAAGAGTTTTAAATCAAATCAAGACAGCAAACACCTTGATTACATGCGAATTACACCTGTAAAAACTATAACAAAATTTTAGGTTACAAAATTCTGTATGTTTTATAATTTTAGATACTTTTGTTGCACAAATCAATTAACTAATTAATTTTTTATAATGAAAAAAATACTTTTTTTACTAACCGCTTCTGTAGCGATTATTTCATGCAGTAAAGTTAAAGACGGAGAATACTTAATTACAGGAACTGCAACAGGTATTGAAAACGGAAAAACAATCATTTTACAAGGTCAGGACCCAACAACTAAAATGGCAGTATCACTTGATACAGTTAAAGTTGAAAACGGAAAATTTGAAATAAAAGGAAAAGTAACTGAACCAGCTTTTCATACTTTAATCCTTCAAGGTGCAAACGGACCTATTCCGTTTATATTAGAAACAGGAGAAATTGCTATTACAATTGATAAAGACAGTATTCATAAATCTAAAGTTTCAGGAACTTACAACAATGATGAGTACGTAAAATTTAATGAGGACTTAACTAAAACTCAAAAAAGTTTAATTGACTTTCAGAAAAAGAATACTCAAAAAATGCAACAAGCTCAACAAGCTCAGGATACAGCAACTATCAATGGTTTGATGAAACAATACATGACGCTTCAAACTGAAGTACAAGCTAATTCTAAAAAGAAATATTTAGCTTATGCTGAAACTCACCCAAAAGCGTATATCTCTGCTTTGATTATCCAAAGTATGATTTCTGATCCAAGTGCTGATATCAAAAAAACTGAAAGTTTATACAATTCTTTAGATGAGTCTGTAAAAAACACTACTCCTGGAAAAGAAATTAAAACAAAACTAGGTCAAGCAAAAATGCCTGCAGTTGGTGCGTCAGCAGCTCCTGTTGGTAGCCCTAACTGAAGAGCAGATTTTTCAGCTCCTAATCCGGAAGGAAAGGTAGTTTCGCTTAAAGAAAGTTTAGGTAAAGTTACTATCGTTGATTTCTGGGCTTCATGGTGTGGACCATGTAGAAAGGAAAATCCTAATGTTGTAGCGATCTATAAAGAACTACACTCAAAAGGATTGAATATTGTTGGGGTTTCTTTAGATAAAGAAGCAGCAGCCTGGAAAGAAGCTATTGCTAAAGATGGTTTAACCTGGACACAAGTTTCTAACTTGAAATTTTGGGAAGAGCCAATTGCAAAACAATACGGGGTAGAATCTATTCCTGCAACTTTTATTCTTGATGCATCAGGAAAAGTGGTTGCGCAGGATTTAAGAGGTCCTGAATTAAGAGCAAAAATAGTAGAGCTTTTAGCTAAATAATAGCCCTGCTATAATAAAAACAAAAAATCTCCCTTGTGGAGATTTTTTTGTTTTAGGCTATATTTCATAGTTAAAAGACAAACTTTGCAAAGCTTCATATGGTGATTAGCTTCGTGAACTTTGTGCTTTTAAAAGTATTCTTAACGCATCCTCATCGCTATCAGAATTGCGTTCTCTGTGGTAAAACATCAGAGAGTCAATTTTTATCTTTCTCTATACTATTAAGCTCTTACCTTAATTTTAGTGCTGCAAGCACAAAGAACGTTTAAGCTAAATTAACACGGATTTAAAATATCTTTCGCCGTTTATCAAAACAATGTATTAGCGGGCTTAAAAAACTATTATAACTGAAAGTTGTTACGCTATTACTACTTTCAAAAAAGCAATTCCTTATAATCTTAGTCAGCCTCTATTTTTGTAATTTTTATTCTTATTTCATAAGGAAAAGTAGTTACTATTACCACAAGATAACAACATTAAAAATAAAAAACGCACGACTAACCTATAAGAATAATCCTGCATTCAAAAACAAATCAAAAAAAAGTCCAGAATCGACGTTTTTTATTTTATTCAATTCCAACGAATTAAAAAATAACTTTAAAATAACTTAAAATTAAGTTCATTTTTTGTTTGTAAACATGAAAAACGTTCCTATATTTGCAACCGCTTAGAACAACAAAGCGCACTAACGCTGAGATCGGGGAGATACTCAAGCGGCCAACGAGGGCAGACTGTAAATCTGCTGTGAAAACTTCGCAGGTTCGAATCCTGCTCTCCCCACTAAAAGTCCTAATGAAAATTAGGACTTTTTTTTTATGGATAAAATTTTAAAATAAATTACAATTTTTTAAAATTCTAAAGGATCAAACGCAAAGCTTGGGGATTAGCCAAAAAGATTAGATAATCTGAATAAGAAGAAATCTACTTTACGCACTCCTCTAAATTGACTTCTA
>FQWG01000036.1 GCA_900129595.1 Flavobacterium frigidimaris
TGTAGCCGGGCGAAAGTGGCAGCATAAAAATATCCTTGTTTTTATCCTGGTTAATTGGCTACACTTGGCCAAAATTAACCAAGAATAAAAACCCCTGTGAAGCTTCACTTTTTGGCTGAGAACTGGACAAAAAAAATACTTCAGGTTTATCTGAAGTACTTTTTTTTTGTCATGTTTAATGGAATGCGTTAGGGATAGTAGCGATTGTTTGAAATCTTTTTTTGAGCAGGATTTTTCTTCCTGTTCAAAAAAAATTGAGTGCGGATAGCCCGACCAGAGGGAACGCCATAACACTATTATTTTTATATCACTCTACCGTCTTTTTTTCAGCAATTGAAGCATTAGCCTTTTTTGTTTTTATCGCCAAAATCAAAGTCCTTACGTCTTTAAAAATTTTTATAAATTCCCCAATTAGCAATTTTAATGGATTCATAATTTAGCTTTTATCTTTATCCTTATTGTTCTTAAAAACATCATTAATTCCGAAAGAATCCTTATTTGTAAAAATAAAAAACAAGGAAATTATCGCTAATATTCCGTAAATAATATTGTTCAATTTTGTAGGAATGTCAATAAGCAAAGAAACTATCATATACCCCACAAAACAAACAAATAAACCTATTTTGATGGCGTTTCCCATAATTCTATTTATTAGTATCGTTATCATTAATTTCATCATCAAAAAACTTATTCAAATCAACCCCTTTCATTCTTAAAAAAAGAAGATATCTAAACAGTTTATTTGTTCTGTACGAGTTTTCAAGATAATATTTTGTAGAAAGTTGCTTACTCTTAATAAAGCTATCAAGTTCTTTAATGTTTATTTTTAATTCCTTTCTTAACGTTTTAAGCATTACATTGAGTTTGAAGCAAAAATAAGCAAAAAAGGCGAAATAACCCTAAAAAGCATGTTGCAAAAACTACAATATTTATCTTACAAACTTCATTTCATCCTTAAGACTTTTAACCTGAAGTTCGAAAATGTCCTTACTTTTCTCTTTTTGGGCTTTTAAGGCAATATGATGTATAATTCTGTATTTTACAGAATCTTGCTCATACAAATCATTTACAATTGGCAAAAGTTCTTTTTCAAACTCTTCTTTAGAAAAATTCTTTTGTGAAGCTAAAGAGTTTATTTTTTGAATAGCTTCGGGTTGCGAAAGCTCTTTCTTACAAGCTGTTAAGCTTATTAAGAGTAATGTTGCTAAAAAAAGTCCTGTTTTTTTCATAATTAAATTATTTTTTACCAAAGATAATTACTATATTTGTAATATACAAATTTGATATGTTGATTTTATGAAAAAAGCTACAATATTAGCAATTCAAAAACTGAAAGATTTTTTAGGAATAAAAACAGATTATGAATTAGCAAAGATTTTAAATGTTCCTCAAAGTACGGTAGCTAGGTATAGTAAAGGAAATACGTCAATATCGTTGGAAAAACTAAATGAATTTTGCGAAAAAGAAAATATTGAAATCGAGATAAATTATAAACAAATAAAAGGTAAAAAAAAATGAAAAAAATTGTAAGAACATTAGCAGTAGTATTAGTTTTAGGAGTTGTTTTCGTTTCTTGTTCTAAAGATGATGAAGATGGAAACGGACCAGTAGTCGTAGAAAAAAGTAATTTATTAGGAAAATATAAAGTTACGGAAGCAGTCGTTGCAACTGCAATAGACAGCAATGGCGATGGAGTTAGTAGTAACGACTTATTAAAAGAGGGATACAACGCTTGTACCTACGATAATTTGGTAGAGATAACAGAAATCAATTTTATTTATAGAATGCAAGGAAAGGCTTGCGATGCAACTGAAACAGACCAAATTAATACCTATGTAATTAGTGAAGATAAAAAGACTATAACTGTTTCTAAAGATGGTAAAGTAATCGAAACATTAAAAAGTGTTGAATTAGATAAAAACAGTAAAGGACAATCTGAAATGTATTTTAGTAAATACGATACTACTTTAAAACAAGATGTTTTCTTTACTTTACAGAAAATTTAAAAGACTAGAAATAAGAAAAGAAAAAGGGGGCTATATTAGCCCCCTTTCTTGTTTAGAATTTATTTAAAATTCATTATTTACCCAAATCCCATTATATACATATTGAACACCGTTACTATCATTTACTAATAAAGTAAACGGTTTATTTCTGTAACGATTACGAGGATTTCCTGAGTTATCGTTTTTATGAAGAAAAGTAGTTCCTTTAAATTCTCCGTCAATTCTTCCAAGTTCAGAAACATTTAAGTTAAAAACTTCTCCCTCAATTGTAAGGGTAACAGTAGTGATTGAAGCAGAACTGTTTTTCTTAAATTCCATATAGATATACCAATCCCAAGAATCTTGGTGTCCGCTTCTATTCCAATAATCAAGACTGGTGTAAACATTTACAGGAATAGGTTTTTGATACGAGTTTACAGATATCGTAACAACTTTTGTCTGCATAGTTACTTTATTTCTAACTGTAAAAACAAGTGTATTTTGTCCTTGAGTTAAAGTCGTAAGATTTCTTTGAAAGTTACCTATTACAACAGGATACCATTGGAAAGGGCTTAATGTAGTACTTCCATCTTTTACTATTTGACTTCCTGAAGTCGAAGAATAACTGATTTCATAATCCGTGCCACTAGGAGCAATTTCTGTAAGGTCAAAGTTTAAAACATCAGTTCCATCAACAAAAGGATTGTTATTTACAGCTCCGCCAGTAAATGTAAATTCTGCATTTTTTGTGTTTAACATTACAACGGTAGATTTTAATAAACCGTTACTATTTTTTACTTCAACAAGTAAATTAACTGCACCCATAGCAGTACCTTTAAATTTCAATGAAGTACTACCTAAAGAGATTGGCTGATAACTTCCAAGAGCGACAGGATTTCCTCCATTTGTAATAATACCATTTCCTGTTGTACCTGAATCGAAAGAATACTTAACCTCATAAGTTATAGAAGGATCAGGCAGAAGCTGAGCAATAAAAAGGTTAAAATCTTTAGTTTGATTTATATACAATGTACCATCGCCTGTAGAGGAAAGAGTGAAATCATTAATGATGTATTTCAGAGAAACATCATCTGATTTAGTGGCGTTTAATTGGTTTACTACTGTAAAAGTAATATTGTGATTTCCTGCCGTTGTACCAGTATAAGAACCATTAGAAGCACCTACTTCGATAGGAATTAATTGCCCTGCTGTGTATGTCGTTCCATTGTATGTGAAAGTACCAGTTCCAGAAGTAGCAAAACGCAATGTATAAGTATCCCCTGAACCTCCTGTTTGAATAAGGTTTAAATTAATATTTACCCCTGTTCCAACTACTTGATTGTTGCTCGTTGCATTAGCATTAAAAGTGAACTCTGAAGGTTTCACAACAACAGTAACTACTTGTGTTTTTTCAAGTAAAGTTGTTTTGTTTCTAACTGTAAATAACACTTTTATAGAACCTAGAGTAGAGCCTACAAATGTTCTATTAAACGAACCCGTTGAAACTGGATACCAAACATTTGCATTTTCTGTTGTTCCTCCATTCTTAATAATAGCGTCTCCGTTTGTAATACTATACTTCATTTCGTAATTAGTTCCTGAAGAAACATTTTCAGTAATATCGAAATTAAGAGGAGTAGTACCATTTATAAAGATAGTATTGTTCTGCGGTGCTCCTGTGAAAGTATAATCAATCGGTTTAACATCAAAACTTAATGTTGATGTATGCGTAATACCATTACTATCTTTTACAGTAACTAATACACTAATAGCCCCCGAAGCTGTAGCTTTAAAGGTTGGTGTTGTAAGACCTTTAGAAATAGAAATATATTGTTCAAAAGGAATTGTATTTGTTCCGTCTGTAATAATTCCGTCTCCTGTTGTTCCGCTTGCTAAAGAGTATTTAACTTGATACGAAATAGCATTGTCAGGTGTTTGCTGAGATATTGAAACATTAAATGTTTTTTGTGTATTTACGTTTAATGTACCATCGCCTGTTGTTGCTAAAGTAAAATCGTTATTTACATAGTTTAATGCAATTGTTGCCGTTCTAGAAAGATTATTTTGATTGGAAACCGTGAAAGTAACATTGTGTGCTCCTCCTACAGTTCCAACATATTTACCGTTCGATGCTCCAACAACGAAAGGAATTTCTTGCCCTGCTGTATAACTGTTTCCATTATAAATAAACGTTCCTGTACTTGAAGTACTGAAAATCATTTTATAAGTGTCAGTTCCACCTCCAATTTGCGCCACGTTGAAATTTACGTTAACTGGTGTTTTAGTAATTTCATTGTTACTGGTTGCATTAGCATTAAAAGTAAACTCAGAAGCTTTTACAGTAACGTCAATAATTTGTGATTTTTCAACTAGAGTAACTTTATTTCTAACTGTAAATAAGACTTTTACTGAGCCTAATGTTGTACTAAGCAAAGTTCTATTAAATGAACCTACAGATACAGGATACCAAACGTTTACATTTTCTACTGTTGAACCATTTTTAATTTGTGCAGCACCAGTGCTCACAGTAAACTTCATTTCGTAATTAGTTCCCGAAGCAATATTTTCTGTAATATCAAAATTTAAAGGTGTAGCATCGTTTAAGAATATCGCATTATTTTGCGGTGCTCCTGTGAAAGTATATTCAACCCCTTTAACATTAAAGGTTAATGTAGAAGTATGCGTAATACCGTTACTATCTTTCACAGTAACCAGTACATTAACAACTCCCTCCGCTGTTCCTCTAAATACTACTCCTGTAGTACCTTTAGAAATTGGATTATAATCTCCATAAGGAATTGCGTTTGTTCCATCTGTAAGAGTTCCATTTCCTACCGTTCCACTTGCTAAAGAGTATTTCACTTGGTAAGTAATACCCGTATCAGGTGTTTCTTGAGACAAGAAAACATTAAATCCTTTCTCTGTATTGATGTTCAAAGAACCATCCCCCGATGTAGCTAACGAAAAATCATTGTTTTTATAAGTAAGGTTTACATTTGCTACCCTAGTAAGATTATTTTGATTTCTTACTGTAAAAGTAATATTATGCAATCCTCCTACAGTTCCCGTGTATTTACCATTTGAAGAACCTATATTGAATGGAACGACTTGCCCTGCTGTATAAGTAATACCATTGTATGTAAAAGTTCCTGTATTAGAAGTACTAAAAATCATTTCGTAACTATCTGCTCCGCCACCAGTTTGAGCCACGTTGAAATTTATGTTAACTGGCGTTTTAGTAATTTCATTATTACTGGTTGCATTAGCAGTAAAAGTGAACTCCGTAGGTTTAACAATAACATCAATTGATTGCGTTTTTTCAATCAAAGTGGTTTTATTTCTAACTGTAAATAATACTTTAACAGTTCCAACAGTTGTACCGACAAAAGTTTTGTTGAAAGAACCTACAGAAGCAGGATACCAAACATTTGCGCTTTCTGTGGTTGCTCCATTTCTAATTTCGGCTTCTCCTGCCTGTATGCTGTATTTAATTTCATAATTAGTTTCAGAAACAGAAGATTCCGTAATATCAAAATTTATAGGCGTTGAATAGTTTACAAAAATTGAATTATTTTGTGTTGCTCCTGAAAAGGTGTAGCCAATTTCTACTACTGAAAAAGCAATAATAGAAGAGTGAACAACTCCGTTGCTGTCTTTAACTTCAACTTTAATATTAACCGCTCCAACTTGTGTTCCTACAAAAGATAAGGCAGTACTTCCAAGTGTTGCTGTGCTGTATGTTCCGTAAGGAATCTCTGCACCATCTTTTATTACTTTCCCTGCTCCTATACTACCTGATTCAATTAAGTATCTAACTTGGTAACTAGCTGTATCATCAGGTAAAAGTTGCGACAAATAGAAATTAATAATTTTTGATTTACCTAAATTAATAGTACCATCGCCCGAAGTAGATAAAGTAAAATCTGCATTTATAACGGTATAATTAATAATCTGATTATGAGTAATACCGTTACTATCTACTATCGTAAATTCGATTTTGCTTGTTCCGCTTTGATTTGATACAAAAGTATAATTATGGTTTCCTGCTGTGATATCAGTATCATTTTTTAAAGGTGTTCCATTGTCTAAAACTTGTCCAACTCCCGTAATCGTGTACTTAAGATTATATTTAATTCTCGGGTTAATTTGTTCCTGTGAAAGACTTAATAATAAGGCATCAGGATTGTTTTTATAAATCTTAGTGTTCGCTTGTTGAATATTGAATTTATAATCTGAAGCAATTACATTTACTTCCTGTATAATTTCTTCTTTCAATCCGTTGCTATCAGTAACGATGTAATGAATTTTATGTAATCCAACAGCTGTTGGTCTATAAGTCAATTTAAAAGCTGTAGGAGTAACAGTAATAGGAATACCTTGCTGTATTGCTGTATTGTCTTGATAGAATGAACCCGTCTTACCTGATTCAATAGAATAAGACACGTTGTAAACTGTTCCTGCATAATCTCCCGTAGGCACAAGCGCATAAGAGAAAACATTATCTTCATTTACAAAAACATTTTGGCTAGGCGTTGGAGTAAAGCTGAATTTATTGTTTGAAACAACAATTGTAACATCTTTAGAAACGATCTGTCCGTTACTATCTTTTAATTGAAAAGTTAAAACAAAATTACCCGCAACAATTGGAGTAAATTTATATTGAAACGCTCCTTTTTGAACATCAAAAAATTGTCCAGATTGTACCGTTGTACCTCCGTTTTGTAAAATTCCCTCTCCACCGCTTATAAAGTAATTCATTTTATAAGTTAAATCTACAGCACTTTGTGGTGTTATTACAAAATTAATAGGCACGCCTTGATTTACGTAGGTTTGTGTTACTGAAGAAACATTAAAAGTAACAGGAGTATGAGCAGAACCCATTTCGATAGTACCAGTTCTTTCTTCTCCTTTATTATCTGTAACAACAAAATTAAGCTTATGATTTCCTAACGTTTTAGGAACATATCCAAAACTAAAAGCCCCTTTAGTAACAGTAACAGGAGTTCCTGCATTAATAACAGTTCCGTTAGAATCCGTCATTGTTCCATCGCCCTCTACTGGTTGATAGACTAATTTATAAGTAACTCCATCACTATTTTGTGCATTCGGAATTAAATTAAAATTCAATATTGTTTTTTCGTTTAATCGAACTGCTTTTTCCGATGGTGTCGCTGTAAAAGTGAAAGGTACATTTTCAACTGTAATGGTTACAGTAGCTTCCTTTATTTGACCGTTACTATCTTTAACTTTAAAAGTAATAACAGCAATACCCTTACCGCTTGGTTTAAATTTATATTGATGTGTTCCTTTTTCAATAGGTTTAAATACTCCCGCTTGGTCGGCTACGCCTAAAGGATTTGTTATTGTTCCTGATATTCCTTTAGAATCGAAAGAATGTGCTATTTCATAAGTAACGTTTGCTGTTCTAATTTGTTCAGCCAAATCAACAGAAATAACAAGTTCCTGATTTACATTAATTGAAGTACTGGAAGCCGTTGCGCTTACTGTGAAAGGTACATTGTCAACAATCAATTCTATTGTTCTTTGAACTTTTGCCCCATCAGAAGCCGTTACAGTAGCTGTTATTTTATGTGTTCCTAATGTCGTAGGAAGATAATGCAATTCTTTAACTCCATTTTTCAACACATAATTTGTACCAACTGGTATTTCTGTAGTACCATCAAAAAATGTTCCTGTACCATTTTCAACCAAATAAGAAATATTGAATGTATCTACTTCTTTACGCAATATAGTAGCTGTAACCGCACCTTTTGCATTAATGTTATAAGAACTAAGGTTTGGAGTTAATAAGAACGTAAAAGGCGAGTATTTCGCTTGAAACGTAATTGTTTTAGTTTTAACCACTCCGTGATTATCTTCAACAGTTACAATTATTTTATTTACTCCTACCGTTTTAGGAATATATTTAAAAGATTGTTCCAAATTCGATGGAAAAATATATTTTTCATTATCCTTTATAGCAATAGTAGGCGAAATTGTTTCAAGATAAGATTCGCCTGTTTCTAAAACAAAACTCATTTTATAAGTAGTTCCGTCAACTACTCTCTGAGGTTTAATTTTAACATCAAAAGGTGCTGTTTCAAAAACATAGCCCTCTTGGGGTACAGTAATTGTTAATTCAAAATCAAATTGGTCTCTAATATCAATGTCCTTTGTACAACCCATTAATATAATGAGTGCAAATAAAAGGGAATACCGTAAATAGGTGTAATATTTTTTCATAGTTATATAAAATTTTCACGTTATTTTTAATTGGCCAGCTGTAAGCGCTTTTTGTGTTTTCACGTTATTTTGTGTTTCTGCAGCTCGTTCCTGGTTCTCGTTTTAACGTTATTTTGCCTTCCTGAAGAAAAGATCCGGAATAGCTTTTCACGTTATTTTTTTAATTGGCATAATATCTTATCCCTATTCCGACAAAGGGAATAAATTCGCCTAAAGAAGAATTAGAATGATAATATTGATTAGCACGTAAGGTTATTGATAATTCATCTTGTATTGCATAATCAAAATCTACTCCGATATAAGCCCCGTAAATAAATCCTGATTTACTTTCTATAACTGCTCCATTACTTAAATTTTTATCTCCATTGTTGATTGCTTCATATCCAAAAACTCCCCCTGCTCCAATATTTATATTGAAAGTGTTTTGATAGTTGTAATAGACATTTTTAGAATAGCCAAGATTAAAAGTAAAATCGTTGTAAGGAATTTTAATTCCTGAAACGTATTTAAACTTAGAGGCTGTCATTAACAATCCTGCATCGATAAAATCGTGGCGGTCTAAAAAGTAGTTGTAGCTAATTATTCCGCCAAATCCATCTTGAACCGCTCCAAGATTAATTGCAAAGGCATTAGCATAAGACTGAGATTTTGCTTCTTGAATAAAAAGTCCGAAAAAGAAAATCAGTAGTAGGTGTTTTTTCATGTGTATTTTAGTTTAAATTAGGTAATAGACACCCTTACCATTTTTCAATGGTAAGGTAAGTCTTATGTAAAAAAATTATTTTGGATTATTAATCAAGGAGTTCGGTATTTCTAAGGTTACCGTCCTTTCTCCGTTTACTTCTGCCATTTCGACCAGTAAAATTTTCTTCTCATTTATAGAAAACTTACTGTAGACGAAAACAACTTCTGAGGTTTTTCCTGCGTATAATTTTTGAGGGAGATTATAAGCAAACTTGTACTGATAGTTTATTGTTTGGCTAGTAGTGTTCCTCTTTTTGTTTTTGGAATTGATATAAATATTTAGATAATTGATATCATAATCTAAAGGGGAATCATTTTTAAGAATCAGCGTAAAGTATAAATCATTTTTGATGTAGCTTATACTTTTTAATTTAACCATTATATTATCTTTTGCTCCGTAGATTCGATTATAGAATGGTGCTTTTTCAATTTCTTTTCTGCATATATTTTTATAATTGGCGATACTATCAGTTGCATAATCCTGTTCATAGTCGTTAACTGAAATAGGGGCAACGGTATTATCAGTAGTGGTATTTGTAGCAGTTGAACGATTTTCTTTTTCGGACTTTTTTATAAAATTTCCTTTTTCATTACCAACTGCCATAGCATTAGATATAAAGTAATTTGCTTTTTTAATATCATTTTGATATCGTACCACAAATGAAAATATATTTCCGTTTTCGGTAATTACCAACATATTACTTTCTTGTCCAGCTGAAGCTTTAAAAATTCCAATTGAACTTGGGTTTTCTTCATCATATCCAAACACAAAATTTTCACTTCCTGTTATGGCTTTCTTAATGGGGCTTGGAAAAAACAAAGTTGTATTCTTATTTTCTGTTCCATAAATGGTATCTGTTACCGTTCTTTCTTGACTATAAGAAATAAAAAAAGTTAGAAATAAAAGGATGCAATTTTTCATCGTGAGGACGGTTTTAAAATCATTTTCTGATTATTCAACAAATCAATTTTTACTTCTTTATTCTTCTTTCTTAAAATATTATTTAGAGTTCTTCCCACTACTGGGATATCGTCTAATCCTGAATCATTTGCATTTTGGTCAATAACACCGCTTGTTGTTTCTCCAATTAAACTTTCTGTTACTTGCAATCCTAAACCTCCATCCTGAGCATCATATCCCATAAGCTGAACAGGATTTTGATTGATACTTGTTACTGTAAAATTTACTCGACTTCCTGAGAAAGTAGCTTTTGCATAAACAATTGTGTTTTTCTTAAAAAGCTTATCATCTATCGTAACATCTTTAGGTAATAAAAGTGTTACTCTTTGATTATTTTTAATTCCCATTTGGTCGCCTTTAATTACCGCATAAATAACATCCTGTTTAACAATTTCTTTCTTTTTTGAACTTGAAAAAAAGTTACTAATACTATTTGCATTAACTTGTTTAGGTGTACTTGTTTGTTGTGCAACAACTGTTGGCTGTTGTACTGGTGCTTCTTCAGAATTAGTATAATATTCTTTAGGCTGTGTTTTTTTAACTGCTGTACTTTTTCTTTTTACCGAACCTCCTGAAGATTGTTTTTTTGTTTCTGTAGTAGATATATTCTCTACAGGTTTTTCTTCTTCTATCGTTTTATTTGGGGCTTTTTTTATATTTGTTTCAGGAACAGTTAAAGGTTCATTCGTAGAGAATCCCATTAAATCGCCATTAATGGTCGTATCTTGTTCTTTCCCTCCGTTTAAAGCTTCTATTTTGGAATTGTATTTATTAGCTTCCCCCTCGGGTGTTCCAAACTCCTCTACCTGTTTATTTTTATCATCTGAATCAAAATCACTTACTGCATATATAATTAAGCCTAAAGCAAAAACTCCTATTACCGCATAAGCTATGTATGTCTTTTTTTGTTCTGCTGTAATTTTGCTCTTTTTTTTCGGGTCTTTTGTGCCTGACTTTTCCATATTATTCATTTTGATTAACTGCCTCTGCATTTATTTGTTCTTCCTCTTTCTGAACCTTAGGGTCTAATCGTTTAATGCTTTCAGAAAGTTTTGTTATAATCAATCCGTAAGGATTATAAGGGTAATTTTTGTTTACTTCTTCCAGAGTTGCTGTTATTGTTGATGTATAAAATTCTTTAGCTTCTCCATTAATTCTGACAATATGAACAACAAAAGAAACATCATAAGGAGCGTCATAAGAACTTATTTTCCAAGAATTTTGTTGTATTTCTGCATGTTGAACTAAACCCGTAATTGATAGAAAAGTATTGAAATAGCCTTTTTTATCTCTATCCTTAATTATTTCTGTTGGTTTATTACCTACCAACCACATTATTTTTTCTTTTTTCTCTTTCATTGTATAACCATCAAGGTCATAATAAAGAGAAACGAAATAATCCATGTTTGCCTGTACTTGTTTTAGTCTGTCTTTTTTTTCATCTAATTTAACCAAAGGAACTAATGCGCCTTTATCATTGATAGCGAACATATTTTGTTGGCTTTCTCTATAAACCTTAAAAATCACAAAGAGAGAAAAACAAGAAACAATTACTGTTACAAGAGCCATTGCCCAAACAATAGTATTATTCCTTTTTAAAATCGTATAAATATCATTTCCTATTTTCATAACTCTAACTAAAAAAATTTGTAATATAAGATGTTACCATCGTGAATAATTTGAATTTTACACTAAATACAACTACCGTTGTTATAAGACAGCCTATAAAAGTTGGAGACATATATCCAATACTTGCGAAATTAGTTCCATCATCAGAAAGGAATTGTTTAATTAATAGTTCCTGTACCACATTTGTAAAATTTATAATCGCAATGTATGCCAAACCTAAAATTAAAAGCCCTATATATTTCTTAATCCATTTTCCTAGCAAATCCTTTGTTAAATCTAATGTTGACATTGCTATTATAAGAGGAAAAAGAAGTTTCATTAACTGGATTAAAAATACTCTTACCAACAGATATGAACATGTTAATGACATATCAGCAACATTGAAGATAAATGATACAATAGAGAAACAAACGTAAAATAAAAAGGAAAAAATAATATCGATTGTCATATCAAGAAAACCAATATCTTCACTATTATAAACTTCCATTTGTTGCTCTAAAATTTGATTCATTCGGCTGTAAAGATTACTTGGAGTACTTGCAACCATTCCATCTATTTGAGAAAATAATCCTTCAATGAAACCGATAATCCAATCACAACTCATAATAATACAAGCATATCCAATAAGATTAAAAACGTTTCCTAATTTGGGAGTTTCATTATCAAAATCTGATATGTATGTATTTAGTAATTTAAACAGTAACAATGCTAAAGCCATCGCTTTACAACCTGAAAGGAGAAAACTCCATCCAAATACATTTTCCCGTTCAAGGAGTCTTCTTAATTCTTCTATAAAAGTAAAATCCATTATTTTACTGAATTAGCATACATTCTACTTCTCATTAAGCTTAACTCTAATTTTTTATTTTCTGCTGTAACTAAATCAATTCTTTCTTTGTCGTTCATATTAAAAACATTGTCACTAAGAAATTCTTGAATTTTTTTAATACTAGAAGAAGAAGTATTTAAAATGTTCTGTAATTGATTTCTAGGAATAGTTGATTTTTTAGAGTTCGTTACTAATCCTACGTTTTTGATTATTTCTTTCTGTTTAGAAATGAACTTATCTACATCATTATAACTCTGAACGGCATCACTTACTTTTTCGACTTTCTCCGCTGTTGCTTTTACCGTATTATACGTTTTTTCAAGTTGTGATAGCTGTTTAGCAGCGGTTACAACTTGTTCTGCCATTTTACCGTAACTGCTGGCAGTAGTAGTGTTTAATAATCCTAATTGACCGTTTGTTGCGACGTCTGTTACAGGAATTTGTGCGTGAATTGTTCCTGTTATTGCTAATGCTAGTAATAGTATTAATTTTTTCATAGTATTAATTTTTAGTAATTAAGAATTTATTTATTGCTGTTTCCATGTCTCCACATTCTTCGTAAACATCTAGTAGTTTCTGATTATCTGCTCCCTCCGTTTGATAAGCCCAGTAAACTTGTTTAGGAACTTCAAGGCGATAAACTTGATGTATTTTGCCTCTCATTATAAAGATTTCTGAATAAGGTCGTTGTGCTGAAAAATTAGATTGAATACTACACATTTGATAATAAGCGTGCTCACTTAAATCAAATCTTTTTTGTAGTGATCTGTAATCTTTAGCATTTAAGACATAAAGAATTTGAGTGTTTTCTACAATTGCTTTAGATAAAGGATTTTCAGGTAATTGGCTTTCTGATTGCAGGATAATTCCAATTGCTCCATTCTGTTTTCTAATTGCTTGATAAAAATATTGAATACGTCTAAGGATACCATCCCATTGTAATTGCTCTGCAACTTCATCAAATAAAATAACTCCTTTTGTGCTTTTATCCTGCCAAATTGTTTTATTAATGGTAGTAAATACAAGCTGTAGCATAACTGTTAAAAGTAATGGATTACTACGTGCTTGGTCAAGTTCAAAAACTATAATTTTTTTATCTTTTAATTCTTCTCCTAAATCTTTTTCGGACTTTTTATATAAAAAAGCATAAGCCCCATTTTCCACAAATTCGCCCATTAAATGCAAAAATTCCTCTCTATTAAAAAATTCCTCTTTAATGTTTAAGTCCTTTAAAATCGTAGGAGTATATTTTATATACAATACGAAATCAGGCATTGAGCGATATTCAGATTCATAATTAGTATAATAGGATTCTATTAGCATTTTTAAGGAAGTTTTTTCCATTTCTGAAACCTCCGAACCTCTTTTATAGTGAATACCCACAAACTCGACTAATTCCTCTATTTTTTCAGTAGTGATTTCGTTAATTAAGAAAGGATTTACTCCAATTGATTTACCGTGCTCATAAGTTATATAAGCTGTATCATTTGGAAACAGAGCGGAAATTTTTTTATAACTTCCTCCTAAATCGACTATAACTTGTCTTAATCCTTGACTATAGTTCGAAGTGATTATATGATTTGCGTTAAAACTTTTTCCAAAACCAGTAGGTGCCAGAATAAAAAAGTTTCTAGCGTTTATGTTCTTCTTTTTATCATCCCAAGTATCTACATATACAGGCGTGTTTGCTAATCTTGAATTGTATAAAATTCCTGTACTTTCATTTTTGTAGTTTCCTGTATTATTTAAAAAAGTACAGAACATTTCTAAAGAAGCAATATATAATTGTCTCTCTGTAAGATATTGTGAAAAGAAAGGAAAACTATTGTTGTATAAAGCGTTCAAATAGTTTCCTGTTGGAACATAAGGCTTAACATCAATATCTCTAAACTGTTCATTTACTTTTAAGACATTACTAGCTAGTTCCTGCTCAGAATCGGCAATAACAATAATATTATTGTGTCCTCGAATCATTCGTACTGTATCAATATTCTGTACAAGGTCTTGAATGATTTCATCAGTTACATCGGCAAAGTACTTATTCTGTTTATCAAAACTGGAAGACTTTTTTAACTGCTCATTTCTTTTTCGTAAATCATCAAGATGTTTTCTGTTGTCATCAATTATACATATTTGATTATAGATATGTGAAAAATCTAAATCAAAAGAAAAGTTCTCCCCATAATTTTTAAAGAAAACGGTTTTATCATTTGACAAATATTTGTCTTTTCGATGTGTCGAAAAAGTCTCAGGCAATTTTTCTTCATCTAACATACAAATCATAGATGCATGTTGCGTGCCTATGGTAATGTCGCTGTGATTGAAAAACCTATCAGATACTTTTGATTCATCAAACAAATTAAAATAGAGGTCATAATAATTTTTTAAAAAATAATCCTCCATTTCAGAAACAACAAGGCGATTACCTCCTTGCAATTTAATTGAATTTAAAAATTGTACTGTCTCTAGAACTGATTGCGTAAAAGCATCAATTTTTTCATCAAACCCGTCAAATTCTTTCTTGTTTAATTTCTTAAAAGGATTGATTAAGGAATGATTTATTACTTCCTGACTTGGAAGTAAAAAAAACAAATAACAATCGTGTTTAATATAGGTCATTCCGTCAAAATGCTTTTGTGTTGCATTTTCTAAGAAATTTGTATTTCTAAAAGAAGAAGAATTAAACTTTGTTTTTAAAAAAACATCTTGTTTATAAAAGATAGAACCGATTGGTAAATCTTTTAATGCTTTATTCCAGTATTCATTTAAAGAAGCATAATCATCCCCTCCTAAAGAATATTTTTCAGGAAGCTCTAATTTATAACCAAGTCCAAAAACCCCGTTCGCAAAAACAATTTTATTTCCTTCTAAATAAATATATTTACTCATATTCTGAATATTTTTTTGGTAAAACGTTATCCGTCATTTTTGCGATAAAAGCTTTATTTGATAATACCAGTTTTGAAACAACAAAAAGCACCACCATATAAATAGAAACCAATATTAATTTTAGTAAAGAGAATCCACCCATAAAAGCGAGCAATCCAATTATTAAACCAATAGCGAACGTAAAAAACCCTACGATAGAAAATCCATAGATGTATGGAGTTTGTCTAATTTTTTTATAATTTCTCATAATAAAAATAAAAGGGCATAAAGCCCTTTTATTGCTTTTAATTATTACAAAGCTTGACTTGAAACGAAAGTATACAAACCTGCAATTATACTCACTACAACAACGTAGAGAACAATATTAGTAAGTCCTTTTTTCCAGTCTCCCCCCTCTTTTGTAAAATGTCCTAAGTTCATTAAACAAACAACTATAAACAGCGCACCTGCTACAATTGGGAATAATTTTTTAATTTCGTTCGCTACGTCATTCGCACCGCTCGTTAAATCTATTGAACCACCTGCATAGGTGTTACTTGCCAACAATAGACCTGCAATAACTAAACTGCATTTCAAATACTTTCTCATAGAAATTAGGGTTTATATTTAGGTCACAAATATAATAATTATATTATTAAATATATAATAAATTTACACTATATTAGAATTTATTATTCTATCTACGTCTTTTATAATCTTATAGAAATTAGCATTATATTTTTCAGTAGTTAGGTTTTTACTATCATCCAAAGCTTCTCTTTCAATTATTGGACGGCTGAATTTTAGAATTTCACTTTTACCATCCGATAAAAACGCAAAATCCCCGACCCCTAACTTAAGAAAGGTGCTTGCTCTAACTTTTGAAACTTCTTTTTCTCCATAGCTAGTACCTTTTGTAGATTGAAAAAGACTTCCTCCTGCGCTCTTTTGAACAGTTTTAGTTTCTTCTTTTACAAGTTCAAAATATCCCTCGTAAAATTTAGCAGTATCGGGATCGTTTGCTTTTCCAAAAAACTGAGTTGATAAATTGGCAGTAATCTCTTTAAAATTATCTCTCCCATATTGAACAACTCCCTGTACTAAATCCTGGGCGCAATAAACGACAGAAACACCAAAACTTCTCATTGTTGCGGGAATCTTCGCCATATTTCTAAGTTTGATTGTTGGGGCTTCATCTAATAATACAAAGCTTTGTTTACGCCCTCTAACCATCATTTGCTTAGTTGCTGTATGAATAATTGTTGCGATAATTGGAGTTAAAAAAGAATCTGCTTTAGGTTCATTTAAAATGGTAATTACAGAATTGTTTTCAGGATTATTTACATCTAAAAAAACATCATCGCCACTTAATACCCAAAATGATTCGGGAAAAGCAAGTTTCCTTAGCGCATTAGCCAGCGTACTTAAAACGGATGCTGTTTGTCTTTCAGATGCTAAACCCATTATAAAAGCAGAACCTTGTATAGCGACCCTCTTATCTTCTAGCAAAAATTTCTTTAATTTTCCAAATGTAGCTTCTGCCTGTGCTCCTAAATCTCTACTCTCTGTTTCTTCAGAAAAATCGACAGCTAAAATAAAGGCAATAATATGAGGAATCGTACACATATCTCGGTGGTACATGTGAAATTTTAGTATAATGGCAGACAATAAAGCGGTTGCATTTTCAGTAAAAAAATCCCCTCCTGATTTACCTGCACCCAAATTATC
This sequence comes from Flavobacterium frigidimaris, assembly GCA_900129595.1. Taxonomy (GTDB): domain Bacteria; phylum Bacteroidota; class Bacteroidia; order Flavobacteriales; family Flavobacteriaceae; genus Flavobacterium; species Flavobacterium frigidimaris. The sequence continues at coordinate 16,988 of FQWG01000036.1, forward strand.
AATAATAACATTTACAACCTCGTTAATGTCTTTTTCATCTGAAATATACCTATCACTTAAAGGATTAATTCTAAGCCCAATATAAGGCTTGTGAATGGCTATAACTTTAAGCCTATCCCCAAATAAAGGTTTTGCTATTTCTGATAGCTCCCCATCTTTATAATCGTAAATAATACCGCTAAAATCTTTATTAGAAAAATGCTGTAATAACCTGAAAATAGGACTTTCGGTTTTTCCACTACCTGCTGAAGCAATAATTAAAATTCCTCTTCGCACATTTTTAATATACTTTATTCCTTTGGTAGTTGGAATAGGACAATCCCAAAGTTCGTCTACTTTATCAGGGAACGTTAAAAGAGAGTATAACGCACCTATAAGTAAAGATGGTAGAATAAGAAAAAGACCTATTTTATGTATAAATATATCTTTGAATTTAAAGTAAAGAATACCGCATATTGCTAAGTAAAAAAAGCCAAAAAGAATTTTTGGTTTAAGACGAAAAAGAGCAATTATTAATCCTGTTAAAATACCGAATACGCCAATAATATAAATCCAGTTTTTTACTGTGTAGCCTAAAATTTCCATAAGTGAGTGTTTGTTTTTTATTAAATGGGATTACCCGATATCTATTCCTTGTGATAATATTTTCTTTGTAACTTTTAAAGCCAAATCCTTTATACTTGTAGGTAATCGACTTGGTATATTTGCAATTCCTAATTCTTTCTTTATATCAGCAATCGGGTTTATTATTCTTTTTGCTTCGTTGATTCCTGCATGTTTCATTATAAGTTGTTTTCCCTTATTTGTAACCTTGTTTTCTATAGCCTGAGAAGTACTAGATTTGCTTTGATTTTTATACGATTCGTAACTTTTGTCTAAAGGACGGTTATAATTAAACTTTGAATCAAAAATAGTTTCGGTTTTTTGTATAAAATTATTTCTGTCAAAACCAACTTTCGCACCATTATTCATATTGTTTTCTTTCTGATTTGCCAATGGTGAAAGTGAAATTTTATTTCTTGGATTTTCCATTGTTTTATCGTGCCGTGAAACTACAACGTGAACGTGATACTGGTTGCCCTCTTTAACATCGCCAACCTTTATAATTTCTCCTTTTGAATTTCGGTGCAAATTACCTTTATGCTCTTTTTGATTCCTTTGATTTTCTAAAATAATTTTATCATTATGTTTGTATGTTCTGCTAGTTTCAACTTTTCCGTACCACATTAAATCTTTTTCAGTTAATGGTCTTTTAGTCATGTCAAATCCTTTTTCAGTTGCTAGTTTATTATAGATATTTTCTTTTTCATTTTGGAACTCTTTTGTAACTGCATTTTGTATCGCATACGATTCTTTTTCTTTTAATAAATGTTCAGAAACATAATAATTTCCATCTTTAATTTTGAGGTCTTTTTCATCAATTGCAAAAGATAACCTATCCTTAAAACGATTATCTTTTTTGTTAAACTCAATAATTTTTGTTGGATTTTTATTTATATTAATTGTTTTTTTATTTATAGAATCGCATTGTATTTCAACCAATTTATTCTTTGAAATTACTTCTTTTTCTTTTTCTTCATATAAAGATTTAGGTAGTTTATATGTTCCATCTTTTTGAACTTGTAAAGTAGATTTTGGAACAAAAACTTCTGCCTTTCCTTTTTCTTTTAAATCAATTTCAATGCAATAAGATTTATCACTTTCACTTTTAATAGCAACATTATTTAAAGAAATCCATTCTTTTGATTTCACATTTTCTTTGTCATTATCTGAAGAAAGATTAATATTTTTTTCTTTTAAAAATTCTTTAAAAGCTTTTTCAGTTTCCAGATTCAAAGATTTTTTTTCTAAGTCATTCGGTAATTTACTTTCATTCACATAAATATCTCGATTAAAATTTTCAGCGTAACTTGTCATTACATCTTTAGTGTAAAGTTTCAACTGCATTTTCATTAATTCATCTTTCTGTTCATTATAATAAAGTTTAGAAGCTTCGTTTTTATTATCATAAATTCCTCTACTGTTTAATTCTTTTTCCGCAATTTTTTCCATGTGTTGCAGTTCATATTTACTTGGAGAAATATTTATCATATAAAAATTACTTGATGATAATTTTTGAGAACCTCTATTAGAATCTAAATTATTAATTATGTCTTGTGCATCAATTTTTTGATTAGAATTTACAGAATCGTAATTTGTGTCAAAATAGTTTTCATAATTATTAACCTCATTATTTATATTATTTAACTGATTTTCTTTGTCAAGATATTCAATTAAATTAGAGCTAGAAGTTGAACTTTTAGCATCATGTGCAGTAAAAGAAACATGCATTACAATTTATCTAATAAGTTAAACATTGCTTCTACTTCTTCTTTCTCCAAATCAATAACAACTTTTGTTTTACCAAAAGTATTTTTTTCATACCCGATATTTTTCTTTAAATTATTTAATACTTTTTTATACTCTTTAAAAGTATTTTCCTGAGAATCTACTATAGAAGAATAGCTTTTAATTTGTGTATCATATTCAGCTATTTCTCTTTTCAGTTTTAATACAATATCATCATTATTATTTACTGGGTTTATAGTATCTGAAGTAGAAACTACAGAATCATTATTTAAAATATTTTCTGCGATATCTGAATTTGTTTTATCAATAGAACTCTCTAATAAAATTTTATAAACTGCATCAATTTTTCTATTAGTCAGGATATAATAATCTCTTTCAATTGCTCCAAATCTTTTTCTTAAACTTTGTGAATCGTCACTAATAAATTTTCGTAAATCCACAATTTCAGATTTAACCCCCGCCAAAGATTCAGAATAATTATTTGAAATTGTTTCTCTAGGAGATACATAATTAGATTTAAAAAAAGTGCCTATTGTGTTTATACAATCACTAAAATTATTGAACTGATAGTTTGTTTTAAGCCAATCTAAGCTTTCTTTTGCTGTTTCTGATATTTTTACGTTTACTGCCATAATGCGTGCTTTAAGTACTTCATATTTTTACGCTAATATACTAATTTTATTGACCTTAAGTTTACAATTACTCCTTAATTCTTGCTTTAAGCACGCATTATAAAAAACACAAAAATATAAAACATTAAAAATCAGCACTTTACATTTAGAACTACGATTTATCGTCGTTCCCTCTTGCTTACCCATCCATTGAACCCAAACTGAGCATAAACCCTACCTTTTAACCTCAATCCATAACCCAAACTTTGCACCATTCTTTAGCCCAAAAAAACCGCCCAGAATACACAAAAAAAATCTAACCCGAAATCAATAAAAAAATCCAAACTAAAGAGAAAACAAAAAAAAAACAAAACCGAAATCAATAAAAATTAAAAAGTATTTCAGTACAAAAGGTTTTCCCATAAAATAAATTTCTTTAAAAAAATAACTATCTTAGCAAAAAATTATATTATGAAAAATGAAAAACAACAGTCCGAAAATGAAGAACTAGATATTACTTCATTCATTAAAAAAATTTCAATTCAGTTATATCTAGCATCTAAAAAATTGGAAGACTTCCCACAAGAAAATAAAAAGGAAGCCGTAGAAATTTCAAAGCAGTTAAATAAAATTGACAAAGACTTGCTTAAAAGATTTAATATAAAGCTATCAAGTAAGACTAAAGATGAAGCGTTAGAATTACTAAAAATAATGAAATAAAAACGGGGCTTTCGCCCCTTTTTTTATACTTCTAAAACATCAATAGTAATTTTATAATCGGTAGTATTTATTTTTTCATCATACTTATTATTATAAAATTCAACCTCTTTTTCTAAAACTTCATTTAAACTTTTTTCCCAAATCCATTTCGGAAATATAACAGAATCTTCTTTTAATTCTTTAACTTTTGATTTCGGAATGAAAATAAATTTTTCCGCTTTGTACGTTCCTTTTTCAATTGGTATAATTAATTTATATACTTTATCCGAATAATTTTCGGCAATCAAAAAAACCTGAACTTGTTTTTCTTTAACCTCATTTTTTGTTGTATCATCAAAAAATGTTTTTTCCATTTCGATAGAATCCGCAGAAACATTAATTTTTGATTTTGGAAACCAAAATGTTTTATTCTCTATTTCCAGTAAAATAGCTTTTTCGGTTTCTCTTACGATTTTAAAATCTGTAATCTTAATTGAATTTTCCATATATTTAATTTATTTGTTTAAAAAAATGTTTTAATAATGTTTAATTTATTTGAAATAAATACTAAAAAGTTCGTCTTTCATAGATTCAATAATAGCACTTATTCTTTCTGTTTGCGCTTCTAATTTTAATCTTTTGATATAAACATCTTCGCTAGGAAAAGGATTCTTTAAAAGCGATATTTTTTTATTTATATAGATTTGGCTATTACATAACTTTGAAATTTTTAAAGATAATTCATTTTGTCTTTCATTTTTATATGAATTTAAAATTACTTTTCTTTTTAACTTCTTAGATTCTTTTTTTCGTAGATATTTTTCTAAAAAACAATCTTCAAAAATTTGATAGTATAGTTTTATTTCCTCGCTTCTTGGCATATCAGAAAATGTAATAAATTTGTTATCTATTACATAACTATTTTTTGTTTCAATTTTTAAATTTATGTTTAGCATACTTTTAATTTTTTATTTTATTCCCTTTAAATTTTCAAATAAAAAGGGAATGATTATTTAATTAAACACCGTGTTGAAAGTCTCCACAGATAAAAACAGGCTCGTATTCTTTATGACCTGCTAACATATCATCCAGTTCAAAAAAATCGGAATAAGAAGCTAATTTTAATTCGTGGCAAATGCAAATTATTGGCACTTCATCCCCCTTTGTCGGGTGCTCCACAAATGTAATTTTTTGCTCTAAAGAATTAATCATTTCGTCATAAACGGTAGGATTATTTTTTATTAAATTTTCATAGTTCAACATAATTATTTAGAAATTTAGAGGTTTATAATTTTCCTTATTTGCTTACTCAAAGATAAACTATATATATCATATATACTAATTATTTATATAGTATTTTTGTAATCTTTTTAGAACTTATATTTATACACAATATATTATATATTGTGTATAAATATATAGTATTTTAGATGTTAATTTAATTGTAAATTTCCTTTAGAATTGAAACTTTGTGCACCGTATGTTTTTTTAATTTCTTCAAAGTCTTTTTTGCTTTTAGATTTTTGAACATAATCTACTGGAGAAAAATACCATAATTTTTTTGTCGGTGCGAACCTTACAGAATTAAAACCGTCAAGAGTTATATTTTTAATAGCATTTCTTTGCAAATAAGTTGCATTTGGTTTAATATCTTCCAACCAAATAAAAGTTCCAACGAAATTAATTTTAATGTCCTGTAAAACATCAAATTTTTTAACTAGGTCATAAAACTTTGAAGCATCAAAATTTTCCTCTCCTGTACTCTCATTTGGCTTAAAATTTTTAAATTCTTTAAACATTTTAATGAACTCGCTTTCAGAATCAAATCCACTAGTATCGGGATGCAATTTTTTACATAAATCACGAAATAAATTTTTAGCTTGTTCGATTGTAGTTGCTTTATCAAAATACATAATGTTAAAATTTAGAGGTTTATATTTTTCCTTATTTGCTTACACAAAGATATACTATATATATCATATATACTAATTATTTATATAGTATTTTTATAAATAAACCACATTTTTTTAAGATGGAGTGTCGGCAGAACCAACAGAGAAAAGAAAACCAAAATATTTATAAAAAAGTCCGAAAAAGATTTGCTTTTTAAACTCAATTATATCATTTGTTAGATTTAGATTTTGAAGCCTTTAAAATAAAACCGATATCC
>FQWG01000018.1 GCA_900129595.1 Flavobacterium frigidimaris
CTCTTCAATAAACGCTGATCTTTTATATCCCTTAATTGTCTTTCTCTCAAAATTTATTTTTTGCCAAATATAAATATTTGTGTCCAGACGGTAGGCTTCCATCGGGGCTAAAGGAGAGGTTTTGGTTTTTACAAGACTTTTTACCTTAATTATTTGTATGAAAAATTGTATTTTTGTTTTCAATAACACAAAATTGTATCGTACAGGAACAACCTTGTTTTTTACCAAAAACTATTTTGTAAAAGAATTTTAAATACCTTTGAATTATGAGCACAGCAACAAAACCAAATCATATAGGGCGAAAAATTAGCCGTATTCGTGAACTACGAGATATGAAACAAGAAGCTTTGGCACAGGCCTTGGGCATGAGCCAGCAAACGATATCTACTATCGAAAACAGTGAAACTGTAGACGAAGAAAAACTTATCGAAATAGCAAAAGCACTCGGCGTAACTGCAGAAGCCATAAAAAGTTTTTCAGAAGAAAATATGATAACGTATTTTAATACCTTCAACGATAGTCCAGGAAACTTTGGAAATTTTGCTAGTGGAGCAATTTGCAACTTTAATCCTCTTGATAAAGTGGTTGAACTTTATGAGCGTTTGGTTCTTGCCGAAAAAGAAAAAGTGGAGTATTTAGAAAAATTATTGAAAGAGAAATAGTTCTCAAATTTATATTTGAGATCAAAAAGCCAGTCTAATCGATTGGCTTTTTTGATTTGTACCATCTATTAGAAAATTCTTATTATCGAGAATTTATCTAAGAATACAATACTCTTCTTTGTCGGGTTACTTGCGGAGAAGCTTTTCAACTTTGTATACATAACAAACCCGGATTTATAAATCCGGGCCTTTCGTTTTATTGTTTAAATTAAAATTATTCATACTCAAACACTGTGATATCCTGAGTATAATTATATCCCGCAGAATCAAATTTTATTAGATAGCCATCTGCATCATAAAAATACTTGGGCACAGCTTCAAACTGAAGCTGCCAAACTCCATTATAAAATATTTGAGAATTTATTTTAACAACGTGCAAATACTGATTATCTATTCTATAATAAGGTTCTTTATTATAAACCCCGGCTTTTGCAGGATCAAATGTATATGTTACATAGCCGCTCAACGTTTCAGTATGATCTACAGGATCGATACTAAACCAATTTTTAACATACTTTGTTTCATCGAGATAGATATAAGTATAGTGCATTTGTGGTTCTCGTCCTTTTGGAGTCATCATATAATAATAGACACTTTGTATACGATCTAAATCGTCATAAACATATTCAAGACTAACAAAACCGTCTTTTTCTATTTTTTTATCAATTAAACCTTTACTATTATAATTATAAGTTCCAAATGCATACGATGAAATCATTTCATTTAATGCACCGCGTGCATCATATGTAAAGGTAAACTCCTCGGGATAATTGGTATGTCCGTTATTGGTGTATACTGTTCCGGCGGCGATATTTTTTAATTGGCCTAAATCATTATACTTATAATTCACAGTGTAATCACGTTCTGTATCTTTGTTCAATTCAATCTCAGCGATATCAAATAAATTTTCAGATGGTAGAGCCAAATAAGTATTAATGTCCATATTATTAAACTTATAGTGATAAATTATCCCCATATAATTCTGAGCATATCGTATTGATCGCACCAATCGTTTCTGAACTTCTGATCCTTTAGACGTTTTTGCCGAAAAATTAGTATTTTTAATCGCAGGTTTCAACAATTCTGATTTAGGAACACCTGTTACCGGGTTTACAGGACCAGCAGGCTCTTCTGGTTTTACAACAACTTGTTCTTCCGGAATACTATCATCCTTTGAGCAACTTACCAAAGTAAATTGAAAAATCCCCAACACAACAATTAATAACTTAAGTAATTTTATATTCATATATTATTCATTTACAACACATTAAAAAATGAAATCTTATTTCAAAAAGCTAATATAGCAATTATAACCTTCTTTTCAACTCAATCCCAAAAATTTACAATCCTTGTCTACAGTAATACAATACTCTTCTTTGTCGGGTTACTTGCGGAAAAACTTTGCAGCTTTGTATAGATAACAAACCCGACAGGGTTTAAAAACTGTCGGGTTAAAAAACCGTGTTTATTCTAACAAAGCAAGTGTTCTATTTGTCAATTCGTTTTTATACTTTAAAACATCATCAATGCTTGTTAATAGATACTCATTGTTTTCGATAATAATTTTCATTTTCGAATCTGTAAAAACTAATTTACAAATGACTTTTTTAAGATTATCGTCAATGCTAATATTAAAAAAGCTCTTAAAATCTTTAAAGAAAATCCTCTGACTTGGTATTTTTTTATTCTGGATCAACAAAGTCCTAATAGTATGATAGGCTTGTATTTCAGATTCAGTAGTAATAATTCCGCCGGTATTTGAGTTTGATTCCGCTAATACTTTTTTCTCATACAAAGATTTTAGCAATGCCGAGTTAATCATGTTAATCATTTTCGCCTGATTTTCTTCATTGAATTTTACTTTAAAATTCATGTTGCGATGAATAATCTTCAACAAATCTTTTGAGGGTGCGATTAATTCCTTGAGCAAACTAGCCTCAAAATCCTCTACAAACACACATTCCTGAGCTGTTTTTATAATTTCATTGACAACCACATACCTTTTATCAAACTTGATTAAAGTTTCTAAATCTTTATCTGTAAAATTGGTTAGATTAAACACAAAAAATGGTTTATTATCAATCACATTCGGCTGCACAACATCTGAATAAAACCGATATTCAATACCATTTGTTAGTATAGCGATTCTTGAATTTTTAGTATTATTAAAATAACCATTTAGCTGACCTGCTTCTTTATCACTTAATCTGCTATTGTACTTTTTTGCTTCTATTAAAATCGTGTCCTTTTTATTCAACAAAATAGCGTAATCAATCTTTTGACTAATTCGCTCACCAAAATCAGCATTATATTCTGGTATCAGATCATTCGAAATATAATTCAGCAAATGGAAAAAAGGCTCAATTAAAAACTTACGAGTTTGAGCTTCATTAGTACACAATTCAATTGCATCGTCAATTTTAAAATTTTCGAGCGTTTTCTTTAATTGATTAATAGATTGTTTAGGAATATTTGTGGTCATTTTTGGAAGTTGGTTAGTTAGACAAATTGTATAATTAAAACTAAACTAATGAAAATAAATCGATTTATAAGTTTTTAAAAATCATTACTTTAAGGCATCTCAAATATCTTATTTTAATTACACCTCCTTTTACGGAAAACCATATTTTTAAAATTAAATCAAGATCGTCGAAAATTACTGTTTTACAAACACAATCTATTAGGTATTTATACCTGTTTAATGCCTCCAACAATACATTACTTTTATTTGTCGAGTTACTTGCGGAGATCCCTCGTTCCTCGGGAGGACAAGATTGCGGAGAAACTTTGCAGCTTTGTATACATAACAAACCCGTAAATATCCCAAAACCTATTTCGCCAAAATCGTAGGTTTCTTTGACTTTGCATAAACCTGATCCGGTTTGTTGTCCCAGGAAATTACAAGACGATCTTTTGTTACTTTTTTAACGATTCCCAAATACCATTTACGACTGGAATAATGCACCCAAATAGAATCATTTTTGTAGCTACAATCATAAACTTCGCCATTGCTGTCGTCTACAAAATAATCAGAATTGATTTCCATTTTATTAAAATCGCCTTTTCCGCCAGATTCCCATTTACCATAACAGTCAGCAATATTGAATGGTTCTTTTTTCTTTCCAAAAGTCAAATTGAAGGATTCTCTTCGTGAGAATTCATTTAATCCTTTATTTTCTATTTTACTAAAAAAATCTTTTTTATTATAGCTTTTTAGCGGTTTCCAATTACGGTCTAAAATTGAAATTTTAAAATCTTTAGGAAAACCTACTAATGTATCTTTAGCGTGCAAAGGCAATACAATAGATTGCTCAGTACCTTTATCTAAAACAAATGGTTCAGCGATATTGTTTTTTTGCCGTAATTGCCATTCATCACTTATTTCCTTTACAATTCGTATCGAATCTGATGGATCGTAAACCAATTTATATTCTTCTCCGTATTCACTAATAAATTTTTTGTGAGTCGCTAAAGCAGTTTTAATTTCCTGATTTTTATAAAAAGTAATTTCTTCTTCAGAAAATTTAAAGTCTATGTCAATCACTATTTTTTTATCAGAGTCATTTTTCAAATTCAGATATAAAAACTCATTTTCAAATTTATAAGGCTCCGGTTCTCTTGTGGTAGCGATAAAAGAATAACAAGAAAGAAGAAAAATCAATTTCAGAAAAACGGGCTGAACTTTATATAGTACAGATTCTTGCTTTAATAACCAAAACGAAACCAAAATACTTACCAAGGCGATATTATCTGAGAAATCAACAATTCGGTAGAAACCAAAAAGATTGACAAAACTTTCTGAAAAAGGGCTTTTCCAGAAAATAAAAAATAAAGCAACAGCGATATGAATTTCTTTGGTTCTTTTTGGGAAAAGGACACTCCAAAAAAACGGAAAAACAAGTAGCCCTGCAAAATCAGATAACTTTCCGGTGAAATAATTATGAAAAACCGTTTTTAGTATCAAATCGTTTAAGAGAAGAATCAATAACGAAACAAGAAAAACAGGCTGCGCTAATCTATTTAATTTTTTCATCATATTTGACATTATTGATTAACTCCAACTAACTTTTATTTCCCATTCGAAAAGATTTAAGATTAAAAAACTTAGGATCTTAGCATCTTAGAACCTTAGCGCCTTAAAAAAAACTATTTCAACAAATACCCAAACCGAATCGATCCGAAAAAATAACCTGAATTGGTATTGGTTTCCGGATCTTTTAGCTCTCGTCCTCTATATATAAAAGAATACGACATATTGAAGTTGTTGTGTCTGTACTTTAATCCAAACTCTGCATTAAAACGAAGCGGCTCTAAATCAAAAGTCAGCGGACTTGTATTACTGAACATACTTCCCTGAATCGTAGCGTCATAAAACTGATAATTGACACTTGGCATCGCATAGAAATAAAATTCCCTGATATTGTATTGCGGCTGAAAACTTACGGATGCGTCGTGTAAATTCGAATCGTAAATCGGGAGTAACTTTTTGAAACCAATTCTGGTCAGGAATCCTGTAGAAACACCGTCGAAGATAGTTCCCAGATTGGCTTCGGACTGAAAATGAAGATCGATAAAATCATTGTGTTTCATAGGAAACATTTTTTTCGAATACATCACATCCGCCTGAACGGCAAAAGCATTATGCAATTGATTTTCCCAGCCAAATACTTCTTTATACCCAATAATATGATGAAAGCTTTCCTGAGTTTCTTTGCCTAATGCATTGGGTCCCATGAAACCCAACTGAAAGTCTGTTTTTAAAACAGATTCACTTTGGTAAAAAAAGCTTCTTCCGGCTTCGGCAAAAAGATATCCGGTAAAAGGGCGATCATTAATCGTGACTGCAGCTTCGTTAATAAATCTCGGATTATAAATGTATTGCCCGATACGAAATTCGGTGATTTTCTTATTGATTTTAGGGTTTTCATTCTTTGATAAAAAGCGGTAAAAAAGCTCTAAACCATTGGTATAATACATATCATTTTTAGACGATGTATATAAATCGTTGTCAGTAATTAAACCAATTTCGGTAGTTTTCGCCTGTCCAAAAGACAAAGCCGATGTCAATACCAGAAGCGCAATAAAAGATTTTTTATTTCGCATGGTAATTTATTTTGCCAACAGAGCGCATTTCACGAACAATTCTTTCTTTTCTTCTGTTAATATAACTCGAAGATCCTGTTGCTTTAAACTTTCTTGGATTGGGTAAAATTGCTGCAATCCCGGCGGCCTGCATTGGCGTCAGACTTGAAGCATCACGACGGTACCAATGTTCTGTTGCGGCATAAGCGCCGTAAACGCCATCTCCCATTTCGATACTGTTCAGATAAACCTCCATAATACGTTCTTTACCCCAAATGACTTCTATCAGAACAGTAAAATAAGCTTCTAAACCTTTACGGAAATAACTTTTTCCCTGCCATAAAAATACGTTTTTTGCTGTTTGCTGTGAGATTGTACTTCCGCCACGAATACGGCGTCCGCGTTCGTTGCTTTTATATGCTTTCTGAAGCGCTTTAAAATCAAAACCATTGTGCTTTAAGAAAGTTCCGTCTTCACTGGCAATAACGGCTTTTTGCAGATTCATCGAAATTTTTTCGATAGGTTCCCAATCGTGATCAAAGAAAACTTCTTTACCATCTAATTTATTTTCGATAGCACGAATTATCATTAGCGGCGTAAAAGGTACCGGAATATATTTGAAGAATATGACAGACGCGATCGAGATTCCAAAAAACCACAGGCACAGTTTAATAAAAAACCTTTTTACTTTATCGCCAAAAGAGCGGTTTGTTTTTTTTGGTGCTGCTTTAGGTTTTGGTTTCGGTTTGTTTGCGGTTGTTGTTTTTGGTATCGGTTTTTTGGTTACTCCCATTATATTAAATCTGCTAATTCTGTTCCTATTATACTTCCAATTGCGACTCCCATTCCGCCCAAACGCACTCCACAAAACACGTTTTCAGACAGTTGGGCAACAACAGGATTTTTACTGTTTCCTATTCCCATTATGCCGCTCCAACGATGGGCAATCCGGAAATCCTGATTTGGTAAAATTACATTTTTAAGTAAATCCTCCAATTTATTTTGTACAATTTTCGTCTGTCCAAATTCGGTTGTGTTTTCAGCTTCAAAATCTAAGTTCCTGCCGCCGCCAAGTAAAATCCTGTTGTCTATATTTCTGAAATAATAATAGCCCCGATCCAGATGAAAAGTACCTTTGATATCTAAATTTTTAATAGGTTCTGTAATTAAAACCTGAGCTCTTGCCGGTTGCACAGCGCCTTTTGTAATAATATTTGCAAAACCATTTGTCGCAAAAAGTATTTTCTTAGATTTAAAACTAAAATCGCTCAGCACAATTTCGACCTGATTGCCCAGATCAGCATAAGAGGTTACGGTTTGCTGATTGAGTATTAAAATATTCTCAGAAACGGCCTGTCTTAACAATTCCTGCATCATATTTCCGGTATCGATCTGGGCTTCAAAAGGATTAAAGATCAAATATTCCTCAGTATTTCCGAAACCAAAACGATCTGTTTCTTTTGTAAAAACGTCGGCTTTGAAAAGCGGTTTCAAAATATCATTTATAAAAGGTAATCTTGAAATGCATTCATTAAATCCGCTTTCCTCTTCTTTCAGAAACAATTCATATCCGCCATGAGGCTTAAAATCAATTGCAGCATCTCCTAATCTTTTTCTAAGTAATTGCAGACCCTTCCAGCGCTTTTCGATCAGACTTATTACATCTTCTTCTGAATGCGTTTTGAGATCTTCCATAATTTCAGAAAGACTGCCGAAACAGGCAAAACCCGCATTTTTGGTACTTGCGCCTTGCGGCAACATTCCTTTTTCTAACACCAGAATTTTCGCCGCCGGGAATCTTTCGCGCAGGCGCAATGCAGCATGTAATCCTACGATGCCACTGCCCACAATGGTATAATCAACATTTGTGAACCAATTTTTAAGTTCCCAGTAACTTAAATCCATTTGTCAATTTTTTATAAAAATAATGATTTTTTCGAACCATGTAAGTAATGTAAGTTCATTTAAATGTTTTCTTTTTTACCATTAAGATATTAAGAAAATTAAGCTTTAAATAATAATTATTTCAAAATATAATGTCTAATAACAAACATTAAATATTTATTTTTTTAACCATTAAGTAATTAAGTTAGATTAAGAAGCAGCACTTAATTTTTCTTAATATCTTAATGGTGAGATTAAAAATTAAATGTTTCGAAACTAAATTTAAATGAACTTACATTACTTATATGGTTTAGTACTTTTTAACATTTACTTGCTAAATTATATTCGTATTTTTAGCCCCACGAATATTAGAATTTTATTATGAAAAAAGTATTATTTACAACCTTAATAATGATGAGTTTAAACGCTATCGGACAGAATGTGATGTCTCCGGAATTGTTATGGAAACTAGGAAGAGTGAGTGCTCTTGGACTTTCAAAAGATGCGAAGAATGTTGTTTTTAAGGTTTCGACTCCTTCGATCGAAGAAAACAAATCGTCTTCTAAATTTTACATTGTGCCTGTAAATGGCGGAAATGCAACTGAAATTAAAGACACAAAAGAAATTCTGTCCGACAAAAATGTTTCGGCTGACGGAAAATTTTTAGTGTACAATGAAGAAGTAAAAATTGACAAGGTTTTAGGGAAAGATTTCTACCCGAAACTGGACAAATCTGACGCTCAGATCTACGATGGTTTAGATTATCGTCATTGGGATACCTGGAACGAAGGTAAATTTAACCACGTTTTTTACAAAGAAAACAAAGAAGGTGCAAAAGGAATTGACATCCTGAAAGGTGAAAATTTCGATTCTCCGCAAAAACCTTTTGGCGGTGACGAAGATTATATCTGGTCTCCTGACGGGAAAAGCATTTTGTATGTATGCAAGAAAAAAGCAGGAACGCAATATGCCATTTCTACCAACACAGATATTTATGAGTACAATTTAGAAACTCAAAAAACGACCAACAGAACCGAAGGTAATTTAGGTTACGACACGGCGCCACAATTTTCTCCAACAGGAAATTTGACCTGGCTGCAAATGAAACGTGACGGTTATGAAGCGGATAAAAATGATATTATTGTTGAATTTAAAGGAATCAAAACTAACTTAACTGCAAACTGGGACGGAACTGTAGATAGTTTTATCTGGAGTAAAGATGGCAAAAACGTATTTTTTGTAGCTGCGGTTGACGGAACAAAACAATTGTTTACGGTAAACTTCCCGGGATTAACAAGAATCGCGATTCAGGTTCGTCAGTTGACAAATGGAGATTTTGACATAAATGATTTAGTTGGTTTGGCAGGTGATGATATTATCGTAACAAGAAATGACATGAACCACGCTCCGGAAATTTATTCTTTTAACCTAAAGAAAAATTCATGGAAACAATTGACTAATGTTAATACAGAAACTTATAAAACATTAGCACTTAGCAAAACAGAAAAACGTTATGTGACGACTACTGACGGTAAAAAAATGTTGGTTTGGGTAATTTTACCTCCAAATTTTGATGCTTCTAAAAAATATCCAACTTTATTATTCTGTCAGGGAGGTCCACAATCTGCGTTGACACAATCGTATTCTTTCCGTTGGAATTTTCAATTAATGGCTGCTAAAGGTTATGTGGTGGTAGCGCCAAACCGTCGTGGAATGCCAGGACATGGTGTAGAATGGAACGAACAAATTAGTAAAGACTGGGGCGGACAGGTTATGGACGATTACCTTTCTGCAATTGACGATGTGGCTAAAGAAAAATATGTAGACAAATCCCGTTTGGGTTGTGTGGGTGCAAGTTACGGAGGATATTCAGTGTTTTATCTGGCTGGAATTCACAAAAACCGTTTCAAAACTTTTATTGCTCACGACGGTGTTTTCAACACGGTAAGTATGTTGGGAACTACTGAAGAGGTTTTCTTTAACAACTGGGATTTTGGTGGTGCTTATTGGGAAAAGGACAATGCTGTAGCGCAAAAAGCGTATACGACTTTTAACCCTGCAACTTTGGTGCAAAACTGGAATAAACCTATCTTGATTTTCCAGGGAGGAAAAGATTACCGTGTACCAATTGGACAAGGACAAGAAGCTTTTCAGGCAGCTCAGTTAAGAGGAATCAAATCGAGATTTGTGTATTTCCCGGATGAAAATCACTGGGTTTTACATCCACAAAATGCTCAGGTTTGGCAAGGTGAATTTTTCAAATGGTTAGACGAGACACTATAATCGAATAATTTAAACATAAAAATAGCCGTAGATTTTATATAATCTGCGGCTATTTTGTTTTTCAGACCTTTTAATTATGTAAAAGATTAGCAGTAATTTGTATTTCTAAGAGAGAAATTTTGAATAAATTGCAGCAATTTCCCATTATAAAACTTCCAAATCCCCACAATAAGAATCTATGGAGAGCAAAAAAAGTTATACAGCACTCAAAGTTTTATTCAGTTATGTTGCTTTACTGGCTCTGGTTGTTACGGTTGGATGGTTTTTATATGCTGAAAATGTCGTTTATAATAAATTAGAAGATAAAATTGCGTTCGAAAAAACTAAGATTCTTAGAGTTAGTAAACTGTTTTCGAATGTATATAAAACAGAAAGTTTAGCCAGAAAAACAATCCAGACGAATTCTGAAGAAGACTTTAGAAGTTACCTTATCGAAACTGACTCTTTAAAAAACAGAATCGATACTTTAAAAAAAATTGTCACTACACAATATCAAAAAACATTACTGGATAGTGTTACTTATTTATTGTCTGAAAAAACGAAAAACATCAGACAATTAAAGACTATAAAAAACAAAGCCGACGACGAAGTTTCGGTGAATACGGCTATTGATGAAATTACTAAAATGGAGTTTAAACTCCGAAAATTAGAGCTTCAGGATTTCAATAAAAATCCAAATCAATTGGGGAGTTACCAACGTAATGTTTTGCAGAAATATGTTGATTACCTCAATCAAAATATTCCGGACGACAGCACAAATACGCTGAGCAAACAAGCATCTGACTCGATTTTAGCCAATTCAAAAAAACTGCTTAGCAATGTAAAACTAAAGGCGGAAAAGAAAAAAGAATCCCTAAATTTTGAAGAAAATAAATTACTAAAAAACGAAATTGCCATTTCAGACCAGCTCCGAAAAGTACTTCGCATTATCGAGAGAGAAATTATCATCAACTCGATAAAGAACAATTCATTAAAAGAAAAATCGCTTAAAAAAGTCAACGAAATTGTCACCGTTTCCGCTATTGTTGGTTTGGTATTAACGTTGTTCTTTTCATTTTTAATTGTGAGCGATTATTCTAAATCTCAATTGTACAAAAAACAGCTCGAAATCGCGAACTTTAAAACGAAGAATTTGCTAAAAAGCCGCGAACAATTAATATCAACTGTTAGTCACGACTTAAAAACACCTTTGAGTACTATTGTGGGATATTCTGAACTATTAGGCAATTCAGATGTCAACACCAAACAGTCTTATTTTATTAAAAACATCAAAAACTCATCAGAATACATTACGCAGCTGGTACAGGATTTATTGGATTTTTCTAAGATTGAAGCCGGAAAAATTACGATTGAAAAAGTTCCGTTTTTATTGCCCGAAATTATCGACGAAGTAGCTAAAAGCATTCAAACCGTTTACAAACAAAAAGACATTGACCTTATTATTAATGTCGATGAAAAACTGAATACGAGAATTGTTGGAGATCCGTTCCGACTGAAACAAATCCTAAGCAACCTGATAGGAAACGCCTATAAATTTACGGAAGAAGGTTTTATAAAAATCAGTGCTTATACAACGGATCGCGATGAGAAATTTGTGATTAGGATTCAGGATTCCGGAATTGGAATCGAAAAAGGCAACCAAAAATTAGTTTTTGAAGAGTTTGCCCAGGCGAATGAAAATATTGAAAAAAAATATGGCGGAACTGGTTTGGGATTATCAATCTGCCAGAAGATCATAGCGATTTTAGGAGGTGATTTAAAACTGGAAAGCACTTTTGGAAAAGGAAGTACTTTTGAGGTTGAACTTCCGCTGCAGTTGGACAATAGCCAAAATACAATTCCTGAGATTAAAAAACCTGTCATTGGCACTACTAAAAAGCAAACTTTTATTGTCTTAGACGACGATATCAATCTTTTGAATTTAACAAGTGGTGTTTTACGACAGGAACAACATCAGGTATTATCGTTTAACAGCGCTGCAAAAGCATTGGAAGCAATTCAGAACACGAATTTTGATTTTGTGATTACCGATATACAAATGCCGGAAATGGATGGTTTTATGTTCCTTAAAAAATTAAAAAGTTCCGGATATTCAACCTATAAAAACCAGCCTGTAATTGCTTTGACCGGAAGAACAGATCTGGATGCCGCTGTTTATAGCGAAGCAGGTTTTACAACTGTGATACAAAAACCCTATTCGCCAAAAATACTGTTGGAAACGATTCATCTTATTATAGAAAATGATACTTTACCCAATGCTAACATTAATAAAGAGGAGGAACAAACAAGTTCTAAATTGTACTCGATCGAAACCTTAAACGAGTTTTTAGGCAATGATAATAGTGCATTACAGGAAGTTTTGAAATCGTTTATCGAAAGCAGTAAAGAAAACCTGATTTTACTAGAAACTGCCATTGGAGAAAAAAACATAACAGAAATCAACTCTATTGCACACCGGATTGCCCCAATGTTCAAACAAATTCAGGCACGTGAAATTGGTGACATTTTAAAAGTTTTAGAGAATAAAAATCTTGAAAGTTCTGATCTGAAAGATCTTTTTAAAGTATTAAAATCAAAAACAGATCTGCTTTTTACAGCTTTAAACAAAGAAATAACTTAATCTATATTATATTGCTTTAGTTTATTGTAAAGTGTTTTTCGGGTAATTTTAAGCAATTTTGCTGCCTCAGATTTATTGTTCTGCGCTTTTGACAAAGCATGGATAATTGCTTCTTTTTCGTTTTCTGATAATGAAAAATTACCATTCGAACCTTGTGGCTGTTTCTGTATCTGAAAAAATTCAGCAGGCAAAACATCGCTTTTGATAAAATCTCCCTGCGATAAAAGTGTCGCACGTTTTACGCAATTTTGCAATTCACGTAAATTTCCCGGCCAGTTGTAATTCTGAAAAATAGTAACTACTTCCGGCGAGAATCCGATGATATCTTTATTCAATTGCTGATTGGCTTTCTCCAGAAAATAATCAGCAAAAACCATCAAATCTTCGTCCCTGTCTTTTAATGAAGGGGATTCAATCGAGAATTCATTGATTCTATGGTACAGATCTTCTCTGAAATCACCATTTTTAACCGCTTCACGCAAATCTTCATTGGTAGCCGTAATAATTCGGATATCAACGTTAATTTCTTTATTACTTCCAACAGGTTTAATTTTTCGTTCCTGAAGCGCTCTTAACAGCTGTATTTGATTTTCATACGAAAGGTTACCAATTTCATCTAAAAAAAGAGTTCCGCCATTAGCCGCTTCAAAATAACCCATTTTATCATTGATAGCACCTGTAAAAGATCCTTTCAGATGTCCGAAGAACTCACTTGCCGCCAATTCTTTTGGAATAGCTCCACAATCGACTGCAATAAAATTATTGTTCTTTCTTAAACTTTGCTGATGGATACTTTTGGCAATAATTTCTTTTCCTGTTCCGCTTTCTCCAATAATCAAAACAGACATATCGGTAGGGCTTACCAGATGAATATGGTCTAATAACTTTTTTGAGGCTACAGAAATTCCTTTTACAAACTCGTTTTCAGTATTTGAAGTTGTTTTTTTAGCTGCTTTTTTTTCCTTTACAGGAATTTCTTCTTCTGTTTCTGAAGATTTTAAAGCATTGGTAATAACCAATAAAACCTCATCCGGATTAAAGGGTTTTGAAATATAATCAGCAGCACCATTTTTTATTGCCTTAACGGCAGTATTCACATCAGAATATCCTGTCATAAGTATCACAGGTACCTGGGGATATGAAGTTTTAATTTCCGACATCAATCCAATACCATCAGAATCAGGCAAACGAAGATCAGTCAAAATCAAATCAAAGGATTCTTTTTTGATCGCTAATCTGGCTTCGGCAGCAGAGAAAGCAATTGTTACGTCGTATTCTTTTTTTACTAGAAATTTCTCTAATAATTTACAGAACGATATATCATCTTCTATCAGTAATATCTTTGGCATTTGTTTTTAGGGACTTTTTTGCTAAAATAAGACTATTAAAATTGTCTTTTCACAAAATTATGCAAAAAAAAAGAGATTGCATATCGCAATCTCTTTTTCACCAAAAACATAAATCTAAATTCACCTAATTTATATCTTCAACCAGTTGCCATTGACATCTGAAAAAACAGTAGCCTTTTGGTCACCAACCGATATTTCGAGTTTATACTCTTTTTTTTCATTTACAAATGCCTTGTCCAGTTTTGCTCCCGGATAAGCAGTTTGCAGCGCGGTTTTTACAGCAGCAGGCACAGCATCTGCACTTACTTCTGTATATTCTGCCTGAGCAGAAACAACCGTCTTAGTTTGTGCGGGAGCTGCCTCAATACTTGCGTACGAAGACAAACTTCCTAAAACTATTATTGCTGATAAGATTAATTTTTTCATAAGGCGATCTTTAAAAATTATTTTTTAATGATGTTACCTGAAGCATCTGTAAATACAGTATACTTTTTGTCACCACTGGAGATCTCTAACTTGTACTCATTCTTTTCGTTTTTATACGCTTTTTCTAGTTTCGTATTTGGAAAAGATTTTTCGAGAGTTGTTTTTACGGCTGCCGGAACAGCGTCTGCACCAATTTCAGTAAATTCATCCTGAATTGTCACTGACTGGGTCATTGACATTTTCACTACAGGATTAGCTGCCTGAACTGACAAACCTCCTAAAATGATTGCTGCTGATAAGATTAACTTTTTCATAATAATAGTTTTTATGGGTTACTTAATTATTTTTTAAGGATTTTACCAGTAGCATCTGTATAAACAGTAGACTTTTCACCTCTAACAGTGATTTCTATTTTATACTCCTTTTTGTCATTAACATATGCTTTATCCAATTTTACGCCTGGATAAGCTTCGTCTAACGCTGTTTTAATAGCTGCCGGTACGGCATCAACTTCTTTATAGTCGTCCTGAATGTTTACTGATTGAACCATTGAACTTGTCACGGCTACATTTCCTGCTTGCATTGACACCCCTCCTAACAGGATAGCTGCCGATAATATTAACTTTTTCATAGTGATAGTTTTTTACGGTTAATTTCTAATTATTTTTTAATCCAGGTTCCATCTGCATTAGCAAAAAGAGATCCTACTTTGTCACCTACTGCAACATCAAGTTTATACTCTGATTTTGCATTTTTGTATGCTTTTGAAAGTACTGCATCCGGATACGCTTTTTTAAGAGCATCTGTAATTGCAACTGGTAATTCTTCTAATTTAATTTCAGTATACTCGTCCTGAATTGTAACTGTTTTTACGATTGTATTTGTAATTGTAGAAGTTGAAGCAAATGAAGTTAAACTTCCCAAAACTATTGCGGCTGATAAAAATAAATTTTTCATAATATATATTTTTTAAATGTAAAGTTAATTAATTGATTTTAAATGGTTTTGATTATTTTTTAATCCAAGAACCATCTGCATTAGCAAAAAGATTCCCTACTTTGTCACCTACTGTAACATCTAGTTTATATTCTGCTTTTTCGTTTTTGTATGCTTTAGTAATTACAGCATCCGGATATGCTTTTTTCAAAGACTCTGCGATAGCGGCTGGTAATTCTTCTAATTTGATTTCCGTGTATTCATCTTCAATAGAAATCGTTTTTACGATAGTATTTGTAATAGGAGTAGTTGAAGCGAATGAAGTTAAACTTCCTAAAACAATTGCGGCTGATAAAAATAGATTTTTCATAATGTGTATATTTTAATTATTTAATAGTTGTTTACGCTTTAGATAATGAAATTATTATGCCGTAACTCAAACATTCCTCCCACAACCCTGTAATCCCTTATTTTTAAAGGCTTTATCACCAATGTGCCAAAAATTCGATTTACAGAAAAGTGTGTAATTTCCTGAAATACTGTGTAAAAAGTACACACAAATAGTGTTTACTTAGGTCTTTTGAACAACAAACCCGACAGGTTTTAGAAACCTGTCGGGTTAATAATATGGGTTAAAACACAAAATACTGCTTCAATTAAAACCTTTTCACCCTACAAACCTTCGACTTCGCTCAGAGCAATATTGGTTTTCAACGAATAAGTCATTATCAATTAAACAAAAAATCCGACAGTTTTAAAAAACCTGTCGGATTTACTACATATAATGTATTAAACAAAAAAGGCTGTCGAAATTGACAGCCCTTATATTATTCTTCTATAGGTTTCATTTTAAATGTATCCATAAATGCAGTTGTATAATCTCCTGCGATATATCTTGGATCATCCATTAATTGTCTATGGAAAGGAATTGTAGTTTTTACGCCCTCGATGACAAATTCATCTAAAGCTCTTCTCATTTTACTGATCGCTTCTTCACGGGATTGTGCAGTTGTAATTAACTTAGCAATCATTGAATCGTAATTTGGCGGAATAGTATAACCAGAATATACGTGAGTATCTAAACGAACTCCGTGACCTCCCGGCATGTGAAGTGTAGTAATTTTTCCTGGTGAAGGACGAAAATCATTATAAGGATCTTCAGCATTAATACGACATTCAATAGCGTGTAATTCCGGTAAATAGTTTTTACCTGAAATTGGAATTCCGGCAGCTACCATAATTTGCTCACGAATTAAATCGTAATCAATTACTTGTTCTGTAATTGGGTGCTCTACCTGAATACGGGTATTCATTTCCATGAAATAGAAATTTCTATGTTTGTCAACTAAAAATTCTACTGTTCCGGCTCCTTCATACTTAATGAATTCAGCAGCTTTTACAGCAGCTTCTCCCATCGCAGCACGCAATTCATCTGTCATGAATGGCGAAGGTGTTTCTTCAGTTAGTTTTTGGTGACGACGTTGTACAGAGCAATCTCTTTCAGAAAGGTGACATGCTTTTCCATATGAATCTCCAACAACCTGAATTTCGATATGACGTGGCTCTTCAATAAGTTTCTCCATGTACATTCCGTCATTTCCAAATGCAGCAGCAGCTTCCTGACGTGCACTTTCCCATGCTTTCAACAACTCATCTTCTTTCCAGACAGCACGCATTCCTTTTCCACCACCACCGGCAGTTGCTTTAAGCATAACCGGGTAACCAAATTCTTTGGCCAATTGTTGTGTCTGTTCGAAAGATTCTAATAATCCTTCAGAACCTGGTACACATGGAACTCCTGCAGCTTTCATAGTCGCTTTTGCAGAAGCTTTATCTCCCATTCTATCGATCATTTCAGGAGCAGCACCAATAAATTTGATTCCGTGTTCCTGACAAATTTTTGAGAATTTAGCATTCTCAGAAAGAAATCCATATCCCGGGTGAATTGCATCTGCATTTGTAATTTCTGCAGCAGCAATAATATTTGACATTTTCAAATACGATAAGTTACTTGGAGGAGGACCAATACAAACCGCTTCGTCAGCAAACTTAACATGTAGACTTTCTGCATCAGCTGTAGAGTAAACCGCTACAGTCTTAATTCCCATCTCTTTACATGTACGAATTACACGAAGTGCAATTTCCCCTCTATTCGCAATTAATATTTTTTTAAACATCTTTTTAAAATTAGATAATTAGATAATTAGATAATTGGATAATTAGATTTTAAGCACTTTTAAAAAAGTCTGAAAACCTAACAATCTAACGATCTAAAATTAAGATGGATCAACTAAGAATAAAGGTTGGTCAAATTCTACAGGAGACATATCGTCTACAAGAATTTTTACAATTTTACCTGAAACTTCTGATTCGATTTCGTTGAATAATTTCATTGCTTCAATTACACAAAGAACATCACCTTTAGAAATAACACTTCCAACTTCAGTAAATACTGGTTTGTCCGGAGATGGTTTTCTGTAAAAAGTTCCAATTATTGGAGATTTAATAGTAATGAATTTAGAATCTTCTGCTGGAACAGATGCTTCGCTAGTTACGCTTACAACAGCTGGAGCTTGTTGAGGAGCAACTGCTTGCGGCAATGCAGCCTGAGCAGGCAATTGTTGTACATAAGTAGTCTCTGTTACATTTCCTTCTAAAGTTGTTCTGATGGTGATTTTTACATCATCCATTTCTAACTTAACCTCTGCAACTCCCGAATTTGCTACAAATTTGATTAGGTTTTGAATTTCTTTTAAATCCATAATGATTTGTTTTTAGTTTTAATTTATTTCTTATCGTAAGCCCATTTTAGGTAAATAGATCCCCAAGTGAATCCACCACCAAAAGCGGCAAAAATAATATTATCTCCTTTTTTGAATTGGTGTTCAAAATCGCTTAATACCAATGGCAATGTAGCCGAAGTCGTATTACCATATCTTTCGATATTCATTAATACTTTTGAATCTTCAAGATTCATTCTGCTTGCAGTAGCATCAATAATACGTTTGTTTGCCTGATGTGGCACTAACCAGTTAACATCTTCGTTAGTCAAATTGTTTCTTTTCAGGATCAATTCGCTTGCATCAGCCATATTGGTTACAGCATATTTAAAAACGGTTTTTCCGTCCTGAATAATATTGTGTTGTCTATTTTTAACGGTCTCTTCTGTAGTTGGTATTAGAGAACCTCCGGCAGGAATTTTAAGAAAATCGCGTCCTACACCATCGCTTCGTAAGTATTCATCCTGCAAACCTAAACCTTCATAATTTGGTTCGAATAAAACAGCTCCTGCTCCATCTCCAAAAATAATACAAGTAGATCTGTCTGTATAATCTACAATCGATGACATTTTATCAGCACCAATTAATAATACTTTTTTGTATCGCCCTGACTGCACATAAGCTGCAGCAGTTGACATTCCGTATAAAAAACTTGAGCATGCGGCCTGCAAATCATATGCAAATGCATTTGTAGCTCCAATTTCTGTTGCAACATAAACTCCTGTAGAGGCTACCGGCATATCTGCTGTAGCTGTTGCCATTATAATCATATCAATCTCTAAAGGATCAATATTTGCTTTCGCAATTAAATCTTGTGCTGCTTTTATGGCAAGAAACGACGTTCCTTTATCAGCATCTTTCAAAATTCTTCTTTCTTTTATTCCAGTACGAGTAGTAATCCATTCGTCATTGGTATCGACCATTGTTTCTAAAACTTTGTTCGAAAGAACGAAGTCAGGAACATAGGCTCCAACAGCGGTAATTGCGGCTGTGATTGTATTCATTATATTCTATTATTTCGTTTCAAATACTACGATTTGAAAAATTTTTAAAAGACTTGAAAATTACAAAAAAAAACAAAGCGAATTTGTATCTATTTTCTTAAAAACAGAAAATTATAACCAACAAAAAAAACTCTCACTATGTGAGAGTTCCAGTATAATTTACAAAAACGTATTAAGCAACCGCTACAGATTTATCGATAACAACTTGCCCTCTGTAATACATTTTACCTTCATGCCAGTAAGCTCTGTGGTATAAATGTGCTTCTCCAGTAATAGGACATGTAGCGATTTGAGCTACAGTAGCTTTATAATGTGTTCTTCTCTTATCTCTTCTTGTTTTCGAGATTTTTCTCTTAGGATGTGCCATTTTACTATATTATTTATCCGTTAATAGTTTCTTTAATTTGTCCCAACGCGGGTCAATATCTTCTTCTTGTTTACTCTCTTCTTTTGTTTCTTTGACTGTTAGTTCATTTAGTTTTTTCAAGGCTTCAGTTTGCAAACTTCC
This sequence comes from Flavobacterium frigidimaris, assembly GCA_900129595.1. Lineage (GTDB taxonomy): Bacteria > Bacteroidota > Bacteroidia > Flavobacteriales > Flavobacteriaceae > Flavobacterium > Flavobacterium frigidimaris. The sequence goes on from FQWG01000018.1 coordinate 19,535, forward strand.
GTCTTTTACTCCTGGATGAACTCGTTTTAGCGGCACTGAAAGGGCAATCATTTCATAAATGTATTGTGCAACATCTATTTCATGCTCTCCATGTGGCAAAATCAGCAACTCTTCGTTATCGTTATTGAATTCATCTCCAAAGCGAACAATCAACTTCATTTTCCCTTTTAAAGGCAAATCAAAATCCTCACTTGTCAGATCACAAGGTACATTTACAGTTCCTTTGTGTTTGAACTCCAACTCTAACATGTTGCTCTTCTTATCTAAAACTAAACCTACTTTGATATCTGAACTTTGAAATTCATCGTAATCAAAGTTCTCAAAGAACATGTTACTTATTTGATACTCAAAATGGTGTTTTCCTAGCTTTAACCCTATGAAAGGAATTAAAAATTCTTTTGTTTTGCTCATTTCAACATCAATTTCACCAACTCGTATCTAAAAATCAGATACCTGAATTGGGGTGCAAAGATATAAAATTATTATAAAACTAATAATCTTATTCACCTTTTTTTGTTTATAACTGTTTTTCTTTTATTTTAAGTGGTTTTTGGGTCATCTCTTCGTACTGATTACGCGAGTGAAAAATATCTATTGCAAGATAAACCGCTTCTTTAAATGAATTGTAATCTGCCATGTCTTTTCCGGCAATATCATAGGCTGTGCCATGATCCGGCGAAGTTCTGATCTTATTTAAACCAGCGGTATAATTAACTCCTTTTCCAAAAGACAAGGTCTTAAAAGGAATTAATCCCTGATCGTGATACGTTGCCACAATAGCATCGTATTTTTCATATTGACCACTCCCAAAAAAACCATCTGCAGGAAAAGGTCCAAAAACCATCGTTCCGGCATCGAATATTTTCTTTAGCGCGGGCTTTAAAACCAAATCATCTTCTTTACCAATCACACCGCCGTCGCCGGCATGCGGATTCAAACCTAAAACAGCAATTTTAGGTCTTACAATACTAAAATCCTGAATTAATGATTTTCTTACGGTTTCGATTTTTCTTATAATTAATTCTTCTGTCAAATGCGAAGAAACTTCACTTAAAGGAACATGATCCGTTAGCAAACCAACTCTCAAATTATCCTGAACCATCATCATCAAAGCACTACCTTCTAATTCCTGATCTAAATAATCAGTGTGTCCGGGAAATTTAAAATCTTCTGACTGGATATTGTATTTATTAATTGGAGCCGTAACCAGAACATCTATCAAATCTTCTTTTAAAGCTTTTGTAGCCGCAACAAACGATTTTATAGCATACTCTCCTATCTTTTCGTCATTTGTTCCCAAATTAATATCAACGCCCTCTTTCCAAAGATTGAATACATTTACTTTTCCGGGTACAACCTGATCAAGTTTATCCACTCCGTGAAACTGGACCGTAGAGGTAAAACTCTTTTTTACGAAAGAAAGAATTTTGGCATTGGCAAAAATAACCGGTGTACACATTTCTAACATACGAGAATCTTCGAATGTTTTAAGTATAACTTCGCTTCCAATACCGTTTAAATCTCCAATTGAAATTCCAACTATTATATTTTCTGCTTTTTTATTCATGAGCTCAGGTTATTTATTACTAATTTTGATGTGCAAATTTAGTAAAATAAAACAACAATGTTTACAGGAATTATAGAAACCCTTGGGAGGATTCATGAAATACAAAAAGATCAAAACAATCTTCACATTACAGTCGATGCTTCCATTACGAATGAATTAAAAATAGATCAAAGTGTTTCGCACAACGGAATATGCCTGACGGTTGTAGCCATAAAAGATTCGCTTTATACGGTAACCGCTATCGCAGAAACTATTTCGAAGACCAATATTGGCGACTGGAAAGTTGGCGATATTGTAAATCTGGAGAGAGGAATGAAGCTTGGCGACCGTCTTGACGGACATATTGTACAGGGCCACGTAGACCAAACCGGAACCTGCAGCAAAATCGAAGAAGCAAACGGAAGCTGGAACTACACTTTTGAATACGACAAAAACCTCAGCAATATTACGATCGAAAAAGGATCGATAACGGTAAACGGAGTCAGTCTTACGGTTGTAAACTCTAAGACAAACGAATTTAGTGTTTCGATTATCCCGTATACTTTTGAAAACACGAATTTTAAAAACTTCGAAGTTGGAACAAAAATCAACTTAGAATTTGACGTTGTTGGAAAATACATTTCCCGACTTTATTCGATAAACAAATAAGAAAAAAAACTTTTTCCATAAAAAAAGCCTTTACATTACTGTAAAGGCTTTTTTCTTGTGGTCCCACCTGGGCTCGAACCAGGGACCACCTGATTATGAGTCAGGTGCTCTAACCAGCTGAGCTATAGGACCGGTTTGAGGATGCAATATTACTACTATTTTTCATTCACTCCAAATATTTTGGGATATGATTTCTATTTAATTTCAAATAATAACACGTCTTTTCAGAACATAATTGATTTTCAACCTCTTATTTCGCATCTTCAAAAGAGATTTTTTTATCGAATCTCCTGACAAAGCTCTATCAAAACCCCATTTGTATTCTTTGGATGCAGAAAAACCACCAATTTATTGTCTGCTCCCTTCTTCGGAACTTCGTTAATCAGTACAAAACCTTCGTTTTTTAAACGGGCTATCTCGGCATGAATATCCTCAACATCAAAAGCGATATGATGAATTCCCTCTCCTTTTTTTTCTAAAAATTTCGCAATGGGACTTTCAGGATTTGTCGCTACCAAAAGTTCAATTTTATTGGTTCCGGTTTGAAAAAAAGAAGTCAAAACACCTTCACTTTCAACCGCTTCCATTTTATAAGACGGAACACCCAGCATTTTTTCAAACAATGCATTGGCATCATCGATGTTTTTTACTGCAATCCCGATATGTTCTATTTTATTTACCATCCTGAATATAATTTATTGATTTACATAAGTATTAAAATAACCACATTCCGCAATTACATCCTGATAATATTTGGTATCCGAATACTCTTTTTTCAACGTTTTAAAATTACTCCACGCAAGAAAATTAATTTTATCATCATCTGCTTCCCACCAGTTTTTCAAATTATTATATTTAGTATTATAATACTCGTTTCGCTCACATTTTGACAGCATATAAGTACATTTTGCTTTTTGCTCTTTTGTTGTGGCCGCTTCCAATGCTTTTTGATAATACATTCTTGGAACATCGCAGTTCGTAATCATCTTTTTCATTGAATCTCTAAACGAATACGGATTTGAACCGTAACCTACGATACTGGTTTCATAGAAAGTTCTGCCATTTCCGAAATGAGTAATATTATAGAACGCATTTCCCAACAACAAACTATTTGTATAAACATCTTCTTTTTGAGCCAGCTTATCCTGCATTGCTTTTATGGTATTCAAAAATTCAAGTTGTGTATATTTCTTTTTCTGATACGCCTTATGATCACAATCATGACAATTTTTGATATTTCCGTTAAACGGATTTCCTAAAAAGGTATAATACTGAACTGAATCTGCCTGTTGTATAAACGCAATTGCTTCAGGAATTTTATTATTGAATGTTGCCTGAACTGCCTGAAAATTATTGATATCTTTTAGTTTCAGATAGTAAATCCCAGTTCCAATTTTCTCGATTTCGGTTTTATTTGACTTAGCCAAAAATGTTTTCATATTTGATAAATTCTTCTCATTATCATAAAACGCATTTCCTCCGCCCCAATAATAGGAATTTGCATGAGCATCGCCACCAAACAACTCTACCATTACAGGATTTGCTTTTGCTCTGTACAAAGCAGCCAAATAATTCTTGCTCCATTGTGCTGCATTTTGATAACGGAATTCCTGTCCTTTATATGTTTTAGGAAGTTCCTGATACAGCCAGTTCAAATCGGCTAAAATTGTTTTTTCGTTTTTATCCGTCAGCTTGTCAATTTTACTCATATTGTTCACAAAGCGAAGCAAGCGCAACTGATAAGTCGCCAATTCAGTTTTTGGTAATGTTTTCTCTGCTTTATTCAAATTGATATCGGCAGCAGCATAATCTCCTTTCAAAGTCTGCAGATACCCTAATGAGATATCCCACAAATACGGTTTTTCGGTATTTCCTGCGGCGGCAATTTTAGCGACCAGATCAAAAGCTTTAGTATTAATCTTCGCTTTGTTTTCCACTCTGTTTTCGGCAACAGTCTGCTTCACAACCGGCGAACTGTAATCATCCGATTTCACTTTTACTTCAAAAGAATTATTAATTGCCTGTTCCTGACCGTTTACTAAACGGGTTAACAAATAATTCAGATGTTCACTTTTAGGATCCAGCTCATAGATCTTTCCTATTGCCTGACTTTCATCTTTATAATAGCCATGAATCGCCCAAAGCGCTGCTTTTTCTTTATTATTTTTAGCCATTGCCAGAGACTTATTCCAATCGGCGTCATTTTGCGGACGGAAACTATAAGCCGTAACAATTCTCAATTCCGGGCATTTATCAAATACCTGTGCATATAAATAATTAGAGGTAGAATATTTTTTCTGCTGATGATTTATACCCGCAACATAAGAAAGTGCACGGTAATACAAAACATTTTTAGGCACTGAAGCTTCTGTTTTATTAAAAAACTCAATTGTTTTTTTCTTGTTACTGCTATAAAAACAGGCTTTCGCAGTAAGAAACCAATACCTGTTTTTCAGAAATGAATCTGAAGTTGTATTGTAAACATTTTCGATAGACTGAATCATTTTCAGATCATCAAAAGTTTTCGCCACAACAGGATCATAACTCCAGTAATCAGTATTAACAGAGACCGTTTCTATCTTTTGAGCCAAATACAAAAACTCGATAAAACTTTTAATTTTATCGTCTTTCAAATTGATTTTCTTTCCCCATTTTAATGAAGTTGGATTCTCTTTTTTATTCTTAAAAAAAACATGAAGCTGTGTAATATCCGTTTTATTCTGGGGCGCTCCTTTCTCCGAAGAATATCTTGTGGTTTCCTCACCAATTAAAAAATAAGCTATTGTGGCAGCATCAGCTTTTCCTTTCAGATATGTACTCCAATCTGATTTTATATCTTCATTAAATCTGGAATTGTGCTGGGTGTCAAAGCCAATTCCGTAAAAAATATCTCCTGATAAAAAAAGCGGCGAATAGGACTTGTCTGCAAATGTTTCCGGTGTAAAGTTTGAATTAGCGCTAAAAAAATCCCAATCATCACCTCCGCCACAAGCATGAATTATTCCGTATACAGAAAGCAAAGCCGCACTAGAAACAAGAAATAACTTGCTTAAAAATATTCTTTTCATAGTTTTTAATATTGAATTCGTCTAAATCGTAAAATATAATTTCTCTTGGGGCATGAACCAGATTCTTGTCTAAATCGTTGCCCATTTCTATTAAATCTTCTGAAGAAATTGCTTCTATTTTCAGCAAGTCATTTTCTTCATAAAACACTCCGTTTTTATAATTGGATTTTTTTACTTTGAAAAATATCGTTCCGATTTTCTCAAAATTAGCATCTTTTTTCAGTTCATTTACATTCAGTTTAGAACGCAGACCAATCACTTTCTGCTCTCTGATATGAATCGCCCAGGAATATATAGGCAAAGCAAAATCAAGATGTAACGGATATTTCTTTAAACTTTTAAGATACCGTTCCGCCACTTTTTTGCTATAAATAGAATTCAGGGAATCATTTGCAATAGTTCCCATATTGTAATACATCAAAACTCCGGAATCGACATTTGGGATTTTCGTTTTTTTGAAATATTTGACCTGATGCAAACGAATCGTTGCCGAAAGTTTTTTCTTCGAAAGTTTTTTAAACTGCTCAATAAATCTAAGATAGTTGTCCTTACTTTTCAAAGTCCAGTCGCAATCAATCTGAATTTCCTCAACAGCGATTTTGTTCTTCGCATTCATTTCTTCGACTAAGCGAATTGTCTTTTGAGCCAGATCATCGATATTAAGACGAGGCAATGACATGACTTTGTTTTGGATAAAAACTACGGGAACAATATCAAAATTTGCTGCATTTTCCTGAAAACGAATCGGACTCATTGGGATCGGATCCTGCGTTTCAGGATGTAAACCAATATCAAAATAGCGAATATAGAGCTTACTAACTTTATTATCCCGCAATACTTCTTTCTCTGCAGGAGACAACTTAAAGATGGTTTTCCAATAATAAAAAGCAACAATTGGCTTTTCATTTTTACCACAGGAAATCAGTAAAAAAAATAATAAACCAACAAAAAATCTTCTTATCAAAACCGGGAAAAATTATATTTAAAACCAAAAGTAAGAAATTATATCCTGTCGGTGATTTCAAATTCAAAAAAAATAGCACGATACCAAAGCTGTAAATCCTAATAAATGGATAAAAAATTTCAATTAAAGCAAATATAATCGTTATTTTGTGCAATCAAATTTAGAAACCGTTATGTTGAAAAACAACTTCAGATATATTGCCTTTTTACTTGTATTTTTAATGTTGAGCTGCGCCAAACGAGGCAGCATTACCGGCGGACTAAAGGACACTCTTGCCCCGGTTTTAAAATACAGCTCGCCAAAAAACATGAGCACGAACTTTGAAGGAAACGAAATCATTCTGGGTTTTGATGAATATGTAAAACTTAAAAACTTAAACAAACAGCTTATTATTTCACCTCCAATGAAACATGAGCCGTTGATCCTGCCAACTACAGCAAGTAAAGTTATTACCATAAAAATAAAAGATACTTTACAGCCCAACACTACCTATAGTTTTAACTTTGGCCAAAGTATTGCAGACAATAACGAAGGAAACGCAATCAATCAGTTCAAATATATTTTCTCGACAGGGTCTTATATTGATTCACTTTCGATTAGCGGACAAATTAAAGATGCGTATGAAAAAAACGTAGACAATTTTGTATCAGTGATGCTGTATGAGGTAAATGACACGTATAAAGATTCTCTAATCTACAAACAAAGTCCACGATATATTACGAATACTTTAGACAGTTTAAGAACTTTTAAATTAGAAAATCTAAAAGCCGGAAAATACCTGCTGGTTGCACTAAAAGACAAAGGTGCAAACAACCGATACAATCCAAAAGATGATAAAATTGGATTTCTTAAACATTACATTACTGTACCAAATGACACTGTATTTGAATTGGAATTATTCAAAGAAACGCTTCCGTTAAAAGCATTCAAACCCATTCAGGCATCAGGAAACAGAGTATACCTTCCTTATGAAGGCAAACAAAACTTTAAACTTTCTAAACCTAAAATTGTCCTTAAACACAACAACGATGTTTTAGAAACTATTGTGACCGCTTTTCCTAAAAAAGACTCTTTGCAGGTTTGGTTCAAGCCAATAAAAGCAGATTCTCTGGCAATGGAAATCAGCAAGGACAATTACAACAAAAAGTTTACTTTCAAGATCAAAGATCAAAAGAAAGACACTCTTAATATTACTGCATTACAAAACGGAGTTCTGAATTTCAGGGATAAATTTACCTTAGAATCAGCAACACCATTGGTAAAATTTGACAAATCAAAAATCAGATTGGTCAACAAAGATTCTGTAGCGGTAGATTTTACGACAGAATACGACGAGTTTGAACAAAAATTATATGTAGATTTCAAAAAAGAACCGGTCGACAAATATAATATTACCTTTTTCCCGGGCGCTTTGACTGATTTTTACGAAAAGACAAACGACACGCTTGCTTATAAATTAACTACAAAAGAATATGCTGATTACGGAAACCTGGTATTGAATCTGCGAAACGTAAAACGCTACCCGATAATTGTTGAGATCACCAATAAAAAAGGAGATGTTGTACTGGCCAGTGCGTATTCTGAAGAAAGCACAAAAATAAGCTTTGACTTATTACAACCTGAAGCTTTTACGGTGAGAATAATCTACGACGACAATAAAAACAAAATGTACGACGCAGGTAACTTCCTCAACAAAACCTATTCTGAAGAGGTGTTTTATTACCAAAAAGAAGTCGATGTCAGAACAAACTGGGATGTAGATGAAACCATTGATCTAAGCGTTCCATTTAATCCTGAAGTTGAGAAGAAACTAGTCGATAAGAAGAAAAAAGAGGATGCCAAGAAAAGAAAAGCATTCTAGATTTTAACCTCAAATATATCTTTATCACTTAAGAAATCGAGCTTTTTACGAGTTTCCAACATGACTTCTTTGTCTAGTTCAACAACAAAGACAGCTTCTGTTTCTTGAGGTTCCAGAATAAAATTCCCTAAAAAATCAACTACTTGCGAATGTCCTGTGTGTTCGTAATTATTGGCGTCGAGCCCTACCCTGTTTACACCAACGACATAACTTAAATTTTCGATGGCTCTTGCTTTCAGCAAAGAGTCCCAGGCATTGGTGCGTACTTTTGGCCAGTTGGCCACATATAACAGCAAGTCATAATTTTCGACATTTCTCGCAAAAACCGGAAATCTTAAGTCATAACAAACTTGCAGACAAATCTTCCAGTTCAGATACTCTACGATTACCTTTTCGTTCCCGCTGGTATAGCATTTATCTTCGCCGGCAAGCGAGAACAAATGACGCTTGTCATAATGCTGAATTTCGCCGGACGGAAAAACAAATAACATTCTGTTATAATATTTATCATTCTCCAGAATAATTAAACTTCCCGTAATGGCAAAGTTTTTTTGTTTGGCTAAAGATTGCAGCCACAACACGGTTTCCCCCTGCATGGTTTCAGCAACTTCTGGCGCGTTCATGGTAAATCCTGTTGAAAACATTTCGGGAAGCACGACTAAATTAACTCCTGAATCGATCTGATTTATTTTCGATTCAAAGCTTTTTCTGTTTTTAGAAGCGTCTTCCCAGTAAAGATCCGATTGAATAAGTGCTATTTTCATCTCTCAAAAATACGAATTTTAAGATTAAAATAGATTTTCCTAAAAAAAGCATAATCTGCAAAATTTTCTCAAAACACCAAGAAAAACAGCCCGTATTTTAGATATTAAAAATACTTCACGAAAAAATATTGCAAAAAATATGCTATTTATGCAAAAAATATGCAAATGTGAAAAATAAATTTTTATATTTGATCGCCAATAAAAACCAAAAAAAACATGAAAACCACAGAATTATGAAAACAAAGCTAATTTCATTAGTGTTTATTGGGGGGATGATCTTCTCAGCAAATGCAAAAGAGACCGCAATTAAAAAGCACCTTTTTGAACAAAAAAGCAATCAGACGGAAATTTCGGGCCAGGTACTTGGTCAGGACGACGGAATGCCAATTGCCGGAGCAACAATTTACTCCAAAAGCAATAGCAAAATAGCTACTATAACAGATGAAAACGGAAAATTTAAACTCAATGTTCCGGAAAATGAAACTCACATCATCATCAGCTACATGGGTTACGCCACTTTAGAATATAAACTAGACAATACACAGGATTTAATTATTAACCTGAAATCAGCTGAAAATGTTTTAGATCAGGTTTTGGTAACTGCATTAGGAGTTAAAAAAAGCAGCAAATCTGTTGCTTATGCAGTTACAGAATTGAAAGGAACTGAATTTACAAAAGCCAAGGAAACCAATATCGCCAATGCCTTAGTGGGAAAAATTGCCGGTGTAAACGTGAGCAGTACGGCAACCGGACCAAATGGTTCAAGCAGGGTTGTTATTAGAGGAAATGGTTCGCTAAACGGAAATAACCAGCCGATGTACGTGGTAAATGATTTACCAATTGACAATACACAACTGAACTTACCTGGAATTGGCAACGGACCGGGATCAACAAGAATAAATGTTGACCGAGGTGACGGAACCTCTGTTATCAATGCTGATGACATTAAAACCATAACCGTTTTGAAAGGTGGAACTGCCGCTGCATTATACGGCGCAAATGCTGCAAACGGGGTTATCCTGATCCAGACGAAAAGAGGAGCTGCTCAAAAAGGAATTGGGGTAGATTATAATACTTCATTTACTTTCGAAACACCATCGATCATACCAGATTGGCAGTATGAATACGGCTCAGGGGCAAATGGAAAAAAACCAACCAATCAGGCAGAAGCCATTGCTGACGGCCGCTGGTCGTGGGGAGCTAAAATTGACGGAACGGACGTTGTTCAGTTTGATGGCGTGGCAAGACCGTATGTTGCACAGAAAAACAACATTAAAAATTTCTACAACACAGGAACAACTTTTATCAATTCCCTTGCTTTATCAGGAGGAAATGAAAAAGCAACGGGACGTCTTTCGTTTTCAAACATGGAGAATAAAGGTGTTGTACCCAACTCTGATTTTAACCGCAAAAGCATCAATATTGCCAGTAATGTAAACTTAACAAACTGGTTGAAATTTGATGTTGTGGCACAATACAATTTAGAAAAATCAAACAACAGAACCACAGTATCTGATGCTGAAGCAAACCCAAACTGGGGAACTTATATGATCGCTAATACGGTTGACATTAGAAATCTTGCTCCCGGATATGACGAAAATGGAATTGAAGAAGCATGGAATCCGGTTGCAGTAGCAACAAACCCTTATTTTGTGGTTAATAAAATTAAAAATAACGATACTAAAAATCGTTTTATCGGAATGCTGAATGTAAAACTGAACTTTACACCGGAATTATTTCTTCAGGGTAGAATTGGGCAGGATTTTACAGATTATGAATTCTTCGGATACATCCCAAAAACGACTTTAAACAATCCCGTTGGATATGCACAAGGTTCAAGAGTTAAAATATCCAATCTGAATTCTGAAGCTATTCTTAATTATACGAAGAAAAATATCATTGATGATTTCTCTTTAAATGCTTTAATCGGAGTGAACTCGCGTACCAATCTAAGAGACGAAACCAGATTTGAAGGTTCTAATTTTGTCTTAGATAATTTTTATGCCATCAGTAATTTATCAACGCTTACCTATAGCTATCCGTACGGAAAAACAAAAACAAATTCAGTTTACGGAGCCGCAGATTTTGACTATAAAAATATTGTATTTTTAAATATTACAGGCCGTCAGGATTGGTTTTCTACGCTTTCTAAAGAAAACAATACTGTCTTTTATCCTTCGGTTGGAACCGCCATTATCTTATCTGATATCGTAACAATGCCTGACTTTATTTCATTTGCCAAACTAAGAAGTTCATGGGCACAAGTGGGTGGCGCAACACCGGATCCTTATGCATTGAATCAATCGTATTCTATGGTTCAGGGCGGACATAACGGTCAGCAATTGCAGGGACCAACAAGTTCCAGAGTGCCAAATCCAACTTTAAGTCCGTTGACTTCTACAACATTTGAGATTGGTACGGATTTAGGATTTTTCCGCAATCGCTTAAATCTTGATTTAGCATTTTACAACCGTGCTACCACAAATGATATTGTCGAAACTACTATCTCTAACGCTTCAGGATCAAGCACCGCTTTATTGAATCTTGGAAAAATGAGAAACAAAGGGGTTGAATTTTTATTGAGTGGAAAAATCATTAATTCTGAAAATTTCTCCTGGGATGCAAGTTTCAACGGATCTTATAACCAAAATACAGTTGAAGCGCTTACAGATCAGCTGAATTCTATTACTATGGCAACTGCCGTAAACGGATATGTAACGATAACAAGTGATGTTGGCCGTCCATATAGTATTATAAAAGGATACAAACCACGTGTAGATGCAAACGGAAATACAGTTTATAATGTAAGCGGCGGTTCAGCAACCGTAGCACAAGGACCTCTTCAGGAATTAGGTCAGGGAGTGCATCCCTGGGCAGCAGGAATCAGCAATGAATTCAAATACAAAAACATCTCATTCAGCTTTTTGATCGATGGTAAATTTGGAGGAAGCTTATATTCCGGAACTGATTTGTACGGAACTCGTATGGGATTAACAAAATTAACGCTTGAAGGCCGCGAAAACGGTTTACCAATAAAAGGTGTTGACACAAACGGAAATCCGGTTGATATGGTGATTGCTCCTGAAAACTTAAGAACGTATTATGATGGCTTAAGAAACATTTCATCCACTTTTATTTATGATGCAAGTTTTGTAAAACTAAGACAGGTAATCCTTGGTTACGACCTTCCAATTCAAAGAATAAAAGGATTATCAAAACTTCAAAGTGCTTCTGTTTCATTTGTAGCAAGAAACTTATTCATTCTTTACAAGAAAACACCAAACGTAGATCCGGAATCTGTATTTAGTGCAGGAAATGCACAAGGTGTAGAACAATTTGGAGTGCCAAAAACCAGAAGTTTCGGTTTAAGTTTAAATGTCAAATTTTAAACGCACTTAATTGATAATTTTTAAATTAAAAGACATGAAAAAGATCACCATTTTATATATCGCAGGAATACTTTTAGGAAGTATGTCATCCTGTACCAAGGATTTTGAAGAAATAAATACCAACCCGAATGTGGTTGACAAACCAAATCCGAATTACATTTTCAGTAAAGCACAATTGGACGGCCTGAATAATAATTACTTTTTCACCAACATTCTGGAATGTGGCGGAATGATTCAGCATTATGCTACATATAAAGAAGCTTCGGGCGTTGGAGATAAATATTTAAGCAATGAAGTTTACTTTTCAGCCTATTTCAATCAGCTCTATCCAACAGCTTTAAATGAAACTGAAATTGTAATTAATGCCTTAAAAGCAAATCCAAATGATAGTAATAAATTAAATATTGCGCGAATCTGGAAAGCTTATTTGTATCATAAAGCAACAGATTTATATGGAGACATTCCATATTCAGATGCTGCAAAAGCAATTACGTCACAAGTTTTTCTTCCAAAATATGACACTCAGGAATTCATTTACAAAGATTTATTAAAAGAACTGGATGAAGCCGCCATTGCATTAGATCCTGCCAAACCAAGTTTTGGTAAAGCTGATTTTATCTATGACGGGGATGTCGCAAAATGGAAAAAATTCTCTTACTCTTTAATGCTTCGCTTAGGATTAAGATTAAGTAAAGTTGATCCTGCCTTATCAAAAACATGGGTAACTAAAGCCATTGCCGGCGGAGTAATTTTGAACGGAAGTGATAATGCGATCATGGATTATACTGACGGACCAAATGATTTCAATAAAAACCCGGTTGGTTTTGATGCCAGAAGACAAGATTTTACAGCGGGATCTTACGGGCAAAAAAATGTTGAAGGAGGAAAATTATCCAAAACGTTCATTGATTTATTAAAAAATACTGCCGATCCAAGAATCAGTGTTTATTCAGGTGTTTGGCAAGGAACAACACAAAATACTTCTCTTGCCATTCAGAAAGGTTTCCCTAACGGAACAAAAACAGCTCCAACAGCAGTGGAACAAGGCACTTATTCTGAGCCGAATCAAAGTACTGTTTTTAAATACGATGCGCCACTTGTACTTTTAAGCAATGCCGAAACAAATTTATATTTAGCCGAAGCTGCAGCAAGAGGATGGTACACCAATGAAACCGACAAAGATTTATATGAAAAAGGAGTAAAAGCTTCTTTCCTAAACATGGGAATTTACGGCGCAGCGTATGCTATTACAGATGCAACTGCTTATTTAACCCTTAATCCGTACAACGCGGCAGGATCTTTTGAAGCTAAAATGAGTCAGATTCATACTCAGATTTATGTTGCCTTATTTGTAGATGAAGAAGAGGTTTACGCCAACTGGAGAAGAACGGGTTATCCTGTTTTAGTTCCTGTAAACTTTCCGGGCAATGTTACAAATGGCACAATTCCAAGACGTTTGAAATACTCGACCAGTGAATATTCAGTGAATTCTGCTAACTTAGCTGAAGCGGTTAAACGTCAGGGAGAAGATAGTTTTACAACCAGAATGTGGTGGGATAAACAATAATTAAAGAATTAAAATGTGCCTTTAGGCACTTAATATTGGTAGAGAACAAACATGAATCAGAATATCCGGCGTGCCGTAGGTACGCGATAATCATTGTTTTGTTGCGTACCTACGGCACGCCAACGAATTTCAAACCTAATGACTACCAATATTACGTACCTAACGGCACAAATTAAAAACCTCAATCGTTAACCGGGATAAATAAATACAAAAAATAAATGAGCATTTTAATTCTTACGGCATGCATTGCGTTTTTAATCATTCAGATAGCCTGGCTTAAAATAAATCCGTTTATTGCCTTTATCATAACAGCTTTATTAGCAGGTCTGTTTTTAGGACTGCCAATTGCTACTTTGTCACAAACCGTTCAAAAAGGCTTGGGAGAAATGTTAGGATCTATCACTTTGATTATCGTTTTCGGGACCTGTATTGGTAAACTTACCGTTTCATCAGGTGCCGCCAATGTTATTGCCAAAACTGTTATGGGATGGACGGGCAGAAAATACGTTCGCCTTGGCTTAATGATTACCGGATTTATTGTTGGGATACCACTTTTTTATAGTGTTGGATTTGTTTTGTTAGTACCCTTGATCTTCTCAGTAGCCCATCAATTTAAACTTTCAAAAGTATATCTGGGAATCCCAATGCTGGCGTCGCTTTCAGTAGCACACGGTTTTTTGCCGCCGCATCCGTCTCCAATGGCTTTAAGCAGTATTTTAAATGCTGATATCGGACTTGTTTTAGTCTACGGAATCATCATTGCGATTCCGACCATTTTTATTGCGGGTTTGTTGTTTTCGAATTTATTGAAAAACATCAAAACCGAATCGGATCATGAAATCCTGAATGTCGAAGAAATCGAAAACGAAGGCAAACAACCTAGTTTTTCCCTAAGTTTATTCTCTGCCTTATTTCCGGTTTTCGGATTAACAGTGACGTCAATATTACCTATGATTTCTCAAAATGAAACTGTAGTAAATATTTGTAAAACAGTTGGGGAACCAAGCATGATTATGCTGATTTCTCTATTGATTTGTACCTACACTCTTGGAATCAGAATGAACAGAAGCATCACATCAGTAATGGATGATTATGCCATTGCGATAAAAGATGTCGCTCTGATTGTTCTCATTGTTGGTGGAGCCGGAGGTTTAAAAGAAGTCATGATCGTAAGCGGTGTAAACGAAACTATAGTAGCTGCCTTAACACAAATAAACATTCATCCGTATTTATTGGCCTGGATGATGGCGGCAATCATACGCGTTTGTGTGGGTTCTGCTACAGCAGCCGGATTAATGACTGCCAGCGTTTTATTACCTTTACTACAAACCACCGGACTCGACCCTAACTTATTGGTTTTGTCTGTAGGAGCCGGAAGTTTAATGTGCTCCCACGTCAACGATCCAAGCTTTTGGATGTTCAAAGAATATTTTAATATCAGCCTGAAAGATACATTCAAATCATGGACTGTCATGGAATCTCTAGTATCTGTTTTAGGAATTATTTTCGTTTTTATTTTAAACTCTATAATACATTAATATCATGAATTTATTACCACAAGAAAAATTTGAAACATTAGGCTTATCCTTACCACCGGCACCACAACCACTTGGTATTTATAAACCTTATTTAGTTGATGGTAAATATTTATACCTTTCAGGTCACGGGCCTGTTAATGACGACAAATCCCTGATCATTGGCCGAATTGGCGATGATATGGATATCGAAGAAGGAAAATTAGCAGCGAGACAAGTCGGCTTAACAATGCTTTCTACAATTGTAACCAATTTTGGAAGCCTGAATAAAGTAAAACGTGTTATAAAAGTTTTAGGAATGGTCAATTGTAATGGCGATTTCCTAAGACATCCTTACGTAATCAACGGCTGCAGTGAATTGTTTGCTGAAGTGTGGGGACAAGAAAACGGAATTGGCGTAAGAAGCGCCGTAGGAATGGGATCTTTACCGGACAATATTCCTGTTGAAGTTGAAGCTGTTTTCGAATTATATTAAAAAAGATATGCCACAGATTACATGATTAAAAAGGATTATTTTCTTTTTTGCCACGAATTTCACGAATTTTCACAAATCAGTACGTAAAAATTAATTTGTGGAAATTTGTAGAATTCGAGGTTAGAACTAATCTGTAGCAAAAAAATTTAAACACATAGAAACATAGATTTTATTGTAACCTATTTAGAGAACATTTAAAAAGCTCGCTTTTACACAGAGCTATATGTGTATTAATGCAAGTGAAACGCCTACTATGCGGCTACAAAAACTATGTTTCTATGTATTAAAACAATTAAGCGTTAGGTTAATAAATCATTTTAATCTGTGAAATCTGTGGCAAAAAAAACAACAACCATGAATACAAATACCTCACAAACAAGAATTGCAACTTTCGGAGAATTATTACTTCGGATGAATGTTGCGGATGGAAACCGGTTTACGCAGGCCAATGAAATAAAAATACACGTTGGCGGTGCTGAAGCAAATGTTTGTGTTTTACTTTCTCAACTCGGGATTCAAACCGATTATATTACAAGATTACCACAAAATGATTTGGCGCAACTGGCGGTAAACGAACTTCAGAAATACAAAGTCAATACCTCAAAATGCGTTTATGGCGGAGAACGTTTGGGATTGTATTTTGTCGAAGCCGGAAATCAAATCAGGCAATCGCAGGTAATTTATGACCGAAGCAATTCGTCTTTCGCAACAATTCAAAAAGATCAAATAAATTGGGATTTGGCTTTCGCCGATGTTACGCATTTTCACTGGTCCGGAATCAGTCCGGGAGTTTCTCACGAAGCAGGTTTAGTTTGTAAAGAAGCCATTCTTACGGCACACAAAAAAGGAATTCCAATTTCTTCTGATTTTAACTTTCGATCAAAATTATGGCAATACGGAAAACATCCGTCTGAAATCATGCCGGATTTACTTCAATACAGCACAATCACAGTTGCTGATCTTGATGCGATTGAAATTTATTTCGGAATCAAAACGGATCCTACAGCATCTGATGAAAATCGTTTTCAGCAAACATTCGAATTATTAAAAGTAAAGATGCCTTTTCTAAAAACATTAGCCATGAGTTTTAGAAAATCAGATGGCCCGGCACATTTATACAAAGGATTACTGATTCATGAAGGCAACTTCTACCAGACACAAGAACATAAAATACACGTTGTAACGGATCAGATTGGTTCCGGAGATGCTTTCAACGCAGGATTGTTATACGGATTATCGAATAAATTATCCGGACAGGAATGCATTGAATGGGCAACAGCTTGCGGCGTAATCAAACAAAGTATTCACGGAGATTTTGCCATAACAAATCGCGACGAAATAAGTCATTTTATTAAAAACGGCTCAAGTAATAGAATTAATAGATAAAATAAGAAAATGTACAGCATATTAAAAACGCAAGGTGTACTTCCGTTAGTAACACAAATCAACATTGAAACCGCCCAAATAGTATTACAATCGGCGGCTGATGCTGGCATAAAAATTATAGAGTTTGCTGCTCGAGCAGATAATGCAAAAGAAGTTTTTACTCAAATGGCAGCCTTTAAAAAGGAAAACAATTTAAATGTAAAAATAGCTGTTGGCTCTATTTTAAGTGTCGCTGATGCCGAAACATTTCATCAGTTAGGTGCAGATTGTATCGTTTGTCCTCATACTGATCTGGAAATTGGAAACTATTGCCTCAAAAATAACATTTACTGGATTCCAGGAGCTGCGACATTAAACGAAATATTGCACGCTAATAAATTAGGAGCCGAAATTGTAAAACTTTTTCCTGCCGATAAAATTGGCGGTCCGGGATATGTAAAAGCCATTAGAGCACCTTTCCCGAATTTGAAAATAATGCCAACCGGAGGCGTAACTTTAGAAGAAAACAACTTGAAATCCTGGTTCAAATCCGGAGTAGTTTGCGTGGGAATTGGTTCTAATTTATTTTCGAAAGAAATGCTTTTGAACTTAAATTACGAGCAATCCCTTCAGGCTTTTCAAAGTTTAATTGATGTAGTAGAAAAAATAAGAAACTAAGTTATGCAAAACAATTGGTGGAAAATTAATTCCGAAATCAGCATTGATACGCCATTTTTGGCTGTTTACCAAGATCGTATTCAGGCCAATATCGACCGTTTGATTGAATCTGTAAATGGTGACACTCAAAAATTGAGACCACACATCAAAACACATAAAATTGGTGAGATTCTGGATTTGTTTAAAACCTGCAACATCAATAAAATAAAATGCGCCACCATTGCCGAAGCTGAACTCGCAGCAATACACGAAATTCAGGATGTACTTCTCGCCTATCAGCCTGTTGGCGCTAAAAAAGAAAGATGGATTGCTTTGATTCAAAAATATCCAAATACTGCTTTTTCGACTATAGTTGATAACCTTGATTCGGCGAAAGCCTTAAATCAAATCGCGGAGAAAAACCATTTAAAACTTACAGTTTATCTGGATTTGAATACCGGAATGAACAGAACCGGAATTTCGATTCATAAAAACTGGAAAGCTTTAATCGATGAAATTCTTCCTTTAAAGAATATTCATTTTGCCGGAATTCACATTTATGACGGCCATTTGAAAGGCGATGTCGAAGAACGAACAGCTGCAGCTTCCAACTTATTTTTTAGCATTAATGAAGAAGTTGAAGCTATTAATAAAAAGCTGGATTACGAATTAAAAATTGTTGCCGGAGGTTCGAATACATTTCCGTTTTATGCCACTCAAAAAAATGTAGAATGCAGCCCGGGAACTTTTGTTTTCTGGGATTCTAATTATCAGACCAATTTACCCGAACAGGAATTTAAACCCGCTTTGGTTATTGTAGGAACGGTGATTTCAAAACCAACAAATACAACGCTTTGTGTTGATATTGGATACAAAGCCGTTTCATCAGAAAACCCGATCGATAAAAGATTAGTGATTTTAAATGATGAAAATTTAATTCCGATTTCGCATTCAGAAGAACATTTGATTGTAGAAAATCGGGGAAAAAACGAGTATGTTATTGGCGACACGATTTATGCCCAACCATATCATGTTTGCCCAACTTGCGCCCTTTACGATTCGGTTCAGGTGGTCAATGCAGCGCATGAAATTTGCGATCAATGGCAAGTTGCTGCCCGAAGCAGAAAAATTAATATTTAGCAGCAGAAAAGGAGAATAAAGAAAAAAGAATAGAAAACAGAGCGAAGAAGAAAGAGAATAGACCTCATAATAACACTTGTAGAGAACCTCTGAACCTTTAGACCTTTGTGCCTTAAAAAAAATACTATGTTTATAATAGACGCCCATTTAGACCTGAGCATGAATGCGATGGAATGGAACAGAGATTTAAGAAATGACGTACCTACTTTACGTCATCTCGAAAAAGGAATGACCGACAAACCGGATCGCGAACGCGCCACAGTTTCATTTCCTGATTTGCGAAGAGGAAACATTGGTATTGTAGTCGCGACTCAAATTGCAAGATTTGTAAAACCCGACAGTATTATTCCGGGTTGGAATTCTCCTGAACAAGCCTGGGCGCAAACTCAGGGACAATTGGCGTGGTACAAAGCCATGGAAGAAGCCGGAGAAATAACTGCCATTACAGATAAAAAATCATTGCTGAAACAAATTGATTTATGGAATGACGGAACGCCTAACGATAAAAAACCAATTGGTTATATTTTGAGTCTGGAAGGTGCGGATTCTATTATTGATGTTTCGTATTTAGAAAAAGCGCACCATTACGGATTACGCGCGATTGGTCCTGCACATTATGGACCAGGACGTTACGCCAACGGAACAGACGCAACGGGAAAAATGAATCAAAATGGTCTTGATTTATTGAAAGAAATGGAGCGTTTGAATATTATTCTGGATGCAACCCATTTATGCGACGATGCTTTTTGGCAAGCTTTGGATCATTATAACGGACCCGTTTGGGCAAGTCATAACAATTGCAGAAGTCTGGTGGATCGTAACCGTCAATATAGCAACGAAATGATTCAGGCTTTAATTTCAAGAGGGGCTGTTATTGGCGGGGCTTTAGACGCGTGGATGTTAGTACCGAATTGGCAAAGAGGGGTTTCAACACCAAAAGGCACAAACTGTAATCTTGAATCCGTTTTCAAACACATGGATCACATTTGCCAGCTGGCCGGAAATGCCAATCATATTGGTGTAGGTTCAGATCTTGACGGCGCTTTTGGTACAGAACAAGGGCCATACGATTTAGATACGATTGCCGATTTGCAAAAACTGGTTCTGATATTTAAAAACAACGGCTATTCTGATGAAGATTTAGATAAAATCTTTCACCAGAACTGGATTAATTTTTTAATGAAAAATTGGGATTAAAGAAAAACTAAACTGGGAACTGCCTTCTTATACGCTTGTAATTTTTCGTCGTTTGGATCAACTTCCGTGACAACATAATCAACCTCAGATAAGTTGGCAATTTTCATTTTTAGGACTGTATCTAATTTTTCAGAAATAGTCAAAATAGCGGTTTTTTCAGAAGCCTGAATCATTGCTTTTTTTACCTGAACGGTTTCCCAATCAGAGTCTGAGAAACCACCTTCGATATCTAAAGCATTGGTTCCTAATATTAATAAATCAACTTTAATATTCGCCAACTGATTGTAGACATCGCCGCTCACACACATTTGGCTGTAAGAAGAAATACTGCCGCCAATCATGATAATTTTAACATTGGGTTTATCCAGAAGTTCAACAGCAGATAAAACGGTAACAGTAAAAATGGTCAGATTTAAATCATCCGGAATCAAGCGAATGAATTCACGAATGGTTGTTCCGCCGCCAATTAACAAAACCATTCCGTCATGAAGTAAACCTAAGGTTTTTTGCGCAATAATTTGTTTGGATTCCCCTGCATAAGTTTGATTATTAGAAGAAGCATG
Source organism: Flavobacterium frigidimaris (assembly GCA_900129595.1). Taxonomy (GTDB): domain Bacteria; phylum Bacteroidota; class Bacteroidia; order Flavobacteriales; family Flavobacteriaceae; genus Flavobacterium; species Flavobacterium frigidimaris. Next base: position 40,295 of record FQWG01000018.1, read on the forward strand.
GTGATAAGCTTTTGTCATCGCACCACCTTTTACTTTAATCAATAAAGATTCTGATTCAAGCTCGTTAATATCACGCCTCACAGTATCTTCTGAAACAAATAATTTAGCCGAAAGCGTTTCAAAACTTACACGGGTATGCAAGTTAATCTCCTTTAAAATAAGATTTTTACGTTCTTCCTTGGTGTAATTTACCACTTCATTATCATTATTCATGCAAATTCATTTTTGTTGAAAGCAAATGTAAACAATAAATGCAATATTATTGCGAAACAAATTATAACACAAAGTAATAAAAAAGTTAATTCATCTATTTTAAAGACATTTAAGCATAAATTCCTTTTGCAAAAAAAATGCAAACTCAATCTATAAACTCTATTTTTGTTTAACAACCAAAAAAGCAACCATGCAAAAAAGTATATTTCTCCTTTTACTACTCTGTTATTCTTTTACGAATGCACAAAATTCTTCTGGCAACAATTTTATTATCCCCGCTCCCAACTTCTATAAAACCACCGGAGACAGTATTCGTTTAAACGGAAAGATCAAAGTTATTTTTGAAAAGAATAAATTCAGCACCAAAGAACAAAAAACGGCAAACATCTTTGAGTCGGCTATAAACTCCAATACTTCAAACAAAAAAAGCAACATTGAAGTTTTATTCATTGCTAAAAATCCGGCTGAATCCTTAAAAAAAGAAGCATATAAAATTGTTATTACTCCAAAAAAGATCACCGTTACCGGAAGTGAGGAAGGATTATTTTATGCGGTTCAGAGTTTGTTGCAGCTTTTACCGAACCAACCAAAAAATCAGGAAGTCAAATTGCCTTGCGTGACCATCGAAGACGAGCCCAGATACAGCTACCGCGGACTTCATCTCGATGTTTGCCGTCATTTTTTCTCTGTCGATGTTATAAAAGATTTTATCGCACAAATGTCCAGCTATAAGCTAAACCACTTTCATTGGCACTTAACAGACGATCAGGGATGGAGAATTGAGATCAAAAAATATCCAAAACTGACAGAAGTAGGTTCTAAAAGAGCCCAAACTTTAGTGGGTAATAAATTCGAAAGATCGCCATATTTTTTTGACGGAAATCCATACGGAGGTTTTTATACTCAGGAAGAAATCAAAGACGTAGTAAAATTTGCCGAAGATCATTATGTGAATATCATTCCGGAAATCGAAATGCCCGGACATGCAACCGCAGCTGTTACGGCTTATCCGAATTTATCCTGTTTTCCGGATCGTCCTTATAAAGTGGTGGAATATTGGGGCGTTTTTGATGATATTTTCTGTGCCGGAAAAGAAGAAACTTTTACTTTTTTAGAAGATGTTTTGACTGAAGTTATGGCTTTGTTCCCAAGTACCTATATTCATATTGGCGGTGACGAATGCCCAAAAACAAAATGGAAAGAATGTCCGAATTGTCAAAAGCGAATTGCGGCTTTAGGTATAAAAGACGAACATGAATTACAAAGCTACCTCACCACCCGAATTGAGAAATTTCTAAACGCACACGGAAGACAAATTTTAGGCTGGGACGAAATGCTCGAAGGCGGACTCGCGCCAAACGCAGCTGTAATGTCATGGCGAGGTGAATCGGGAGGAATTACCGCAGCAAAACAAAAACACAATGTTATCATGAATCCGGAACAGGTGCTCTATCTGGATTATAATCAAGGCTATTCACCGAATGAACCTTTAACAATTGGAAGATTAACGACGGTTGAAAAAATGTACAACTACAACCCAACCCCGGTTGATAGTTTAACCGTCGAAGAGCAAAAATATATTATAGGAGTTCAATCAAATCTCTGGTCAGAATATTTGACGAGTCCGGCGAAACTAAACTATATGATTTATCCTCGTGTATTTGCTTTGGCTGAAATTGCCTGGACGCAACCTCAAAATAAAAATTACAATCATTTTATTCTGAATCAAATTCCGTATCATTTAGAAAAACTGGAAGCACAGAAACGATTGTACAAAGTTCCAACACCTTTTGGAGCAGATGAAACGGCACTAATCGCATCAAAATATGTTCTGGATTTAAAACCAACCATCAAAAACGGACAAATTTTTTATACCATTGACGGTTATAATCCTGATGAAACGGCGGAGCTTTACACCAAACCTGTAACGATAAACATTCCGAAAGGAGAATTCAGAACCATAAAAACAGTTCAGATCAGCCCAAGCGGAAGAAGAAGTTCTATCAATAAAATAATAGTTCGAAATTCAGATTTAAAACCGGCCTTAGCCATAAAACCAACTAAGAAAGGTTTAAAGTTTAATTATTATAGAGGAACATTATTTCAGCAAGTTCAGGATTTGGAATTAATAAAGCCCATTAATTCAGGTATTTTCGAAGGTACGATAAGCAGTGAAAAATGGAAAACGAAAACAGAGCGTTATATCGGCTTAAAATTCGACGGATACATCTATATTCACGAAACAGCAAATTACACGATTTCGACGCTTTCAGACGACGGATCGAAGCTTTTTATCGACAATGAATTAGTAGTCAATAACGACGGTATTCACTGGCTCAACGAAGCTTATGGAGCTGTACAACTCGGAAAAGGTTTCCATAAACTAAATATTAGCTATTTTGATCAGATTGGAGGAACTACTTTAACGTGTTTTATTCAACAGGAAGGAAAGGAAAAACAAGAGATAAGTGCTTCACAATTGTATTATGAATAGCAAATAAAAAAAGGATCCGATATGCGGATCCTTTTTTTATATAAAACTAAAAGTGTGTTTTTTAGATTATCCTTGTAAGCTTGCTGATAAATACTCACGGTTCATACGTGCGATATTTTCAAGAGAAATTCCTTTAGGACATTCTACTTCACAAGCTCCGGTATTGGTACAGTTACCAAAACCTTCGTGATCCATTTGGTGCACCATGTTTAATACACGATCAACAGCTTCGATTTTACCCTGAGGCAATAAAGCATATTGAGATACTTTTGCAGCAACGAATAGCATTGCAGATGAGTTTTTACAAGTTGCAACACAAGCTCCACAACCAATACAAGCAGCAGCGTCAAATGACTTATCTGCATCATGTTTGTTGATCGGAATTGTATTGGCATCAATTGTATTTCCTGAAGTATTTACCGAGATAAATCCTCCTGCATGCTGAATTCTGTCAAAAGAACTTCTGTCAACCACTAAATCCTTAATTACAGGGAAAGCTTTTGCTCTAAATGGCTCGATAAAAATCGTGTCACCATCTTTAAACATACGCATGTGCAATTGGCAAGTAGTAACTCCTCTGTCTGGTCCGTGTGCTTCTCCATTGATGAATAATGAACACATTCCGCAGATTCCTTCACGACAATCGTGGTCAAATGCTACCGGCTCTTCTCCTTTGTTGATCAATTGTTCGTTAAGAACATCAAGCATTTCAAGGAAAGACATATCCGGTTCGATTCCGTCGATTGGGTAATCAACGATTCCCCCTTTATCCTGGGCGTTTTTCTGACGCCATATTTTTAATGTAAGTTTCATACTGTTTTAGTTTGAAAGTCATAAAGTCGAAAGTCGAAAGTCGCTCGACACATTTTGCGTTTGGACTTTAAGACTTTGGGCTTTCGACCAAATTCTTATTTGTAGCTTCTTTGAACTAATTTAATGTTTTCGTAAACCAGAGGTTCTTTGTGTAATACGGCATCACTTGGTTTTCCTTTGTATTCCCAGGCTGCAACGTATGCAAAGTTTTCATCATCACGAAGTGCTTCTCCCTCTTCTGTTTGGTATTCTTCACGGAAGTGACCTCCACAAGACTCATTACGGTGCAATGCATCTTTTGCGAACAATTCTCCTAACTCTAAGAAATCGGCAACACGTGTCGCTTTCTCTAATTCCTGATTAAATTCGTTAGCGCTTCCAGGAACTTTTACATCTTTATAAAACTCTTCACGTAAAGCGGCAATTTCTTCGATAGCTTCAGTTAAACCTTTCGCATTACGAGCCATACCTACTTTATCCCACATGATTTTTCCTAATTTCTTGTGGAAATAATCTACAGAATGAGTTCCCTTATTATTGATAAATCTATCGATTTGATCTTTTACTTCTTTTTCTGCTGCTACGAATTCTGGTAAATCTGTAGAAATTTCTCCCATTTTAATATCCGGAGCTAAATAATCTCCAATAGTATAAGGCAATACGAAATATCCATCAGCTAAACCTTGCATCAAAGCAGAAGCTCCAAGTCTGTTTGCTCCGTGATCAGAGAAGTTAGATTCTCCAATTGAGAAACATCCGGGAATTGTAGTCATTAAGTTATAATCAACCCATGTTCCACCCATTGTGTAGTGAACCGCAGGGTAAATCATCATTGGTGTTGTATAAGGATCTTCATCAACGATTTTGTAATACATCTGGAATAAGTTTCCGTATTTACTCTTCACGATTTCAGCTCCTAATTTTGTTACCAAAGCAGCATCTTTATCATCTAAACCTTTTACGAAAGCTTCTTCAGTTCCGTAACGTTTGATTGCAGCGGCAAAATCTAAGTAAACAGCTTCTCCGGTTTTGTTAACTCCAAAACCAGCATCACATCTTTCTTTTGCAGCACGAGACGCAACGTCACGAGGTACTAAGTTACCAAAAGCAGGATATCTTCTTTCTAAGAAATAATCTCTCTCAGCTTCAGATAAATCAGTTGCTTTTTTCTTTCCTTCACGGATCGCTTTTGCATCTTCTTGTTTTGCAGGAACCCAAATACGACCGTCATTACGTAACGATTCAGACATCAAAGTCAGTTTTGACTGGTGATCTCCAGAAACCGGGATACATGTTGGGTGAATTTGTGTATAGCAAGGATTTGCAAAAAACGCTCCTTTTTTATGAATTTTCCAAGCTGCTGTTGCGTTACTTCCCATAGCGTTTGTTGATAAGAAAAATACGTTTCCGTATCCTCCTGAACCAACTACTACTGCGTGAGCAGAATGTCTTTCTATTTCTCCTGTAATAAGGTTACGAGCGATAATACCTCTCGCTTTTCCGTTCACGATAACAATGTCAAGCATTTCGTGACGGTTGTACATTTTTACTTTTCCACGACCAATCTGACGGTTCATTGCAGAATAAGCTCCTAACAATAATTGCTGTCCGGTTTGTCCTTGTGCGTAAAAAGTACGGGAAACCAAAGTTCCTCCAAAAGAACGGTTATCTAACAATCCACCATATTCACGAGCCAATGGCACCCCTTGAGCCACACACTGGTCAATAATATTAGCAGAAACTTCAGCCAAACGGTGAACGTTTGCCTCACGTGCACGGTAGTCACCCCCTTTTACAGTATCATAAAACAATCTGTAAACCGAGTCACCGTCACCTTTATAATTTTTTGCCGCATTGATACCACCTTGTGCTGCAATAGAGTGCGCACGACGAGGTGAATCCTGAAAACAAAATGCTTTTACGTTATATCCCTGCTCTGCCAAAGTAGCCGCAGCTGAACCTCCAGCCAAACCTGTACCAACAATAATAATATCTAAATTACGTTTGTTTGCAGGGTTTACTAAATTAATATGATCTTTATAATCTGTCCATTTGTCCGATATTGGGCCGTGTGGAATTTTTGAATCTAATGCCATTATAATTTATATTAATTATGTTGATTGAAATGATGAAATAATGCGATTATGACGAAAAGTGCCGGTACTACAACCGCAAACCCATAACCGATTTTACTTAAAAATCGAGAATACTTATTGTTCATTCCCACTGATTGAAGAGAAGAACTGAATCCGTGCCAAAGGTGAAATCCTAAAAGAATAAAAGAAACACAGTACAATCCTGTACGAACAGGGCTTTGAAACTTGTGAACTAATTCAGTGTAATACCTTGTAGCATCCGGTGCTGTACCTGCAATATATTTATAGGTAACTTCAGGAAACCAGAAATCATAAAAATGCAATCCTAAGAAAGCCAAAATAACCAATCCAGAAATAATCATATTTCTAGAACTCCATGAAGCGTTAGCCGCTCCGTTGTACTTTGCATACGCAATTGGTCGTGCAGCGCTATTTTGTGCAGTCAATACAAATCCCATTACGAAATGGAAAATTACCCCGATTGCCAAAACTGGTTGCATTACATATTGAATCAGCGGATTGTATCCCATAAAGTGAGATGCTTCGTTAAAAACATTTACACTAATAATAGAAATAAAATTTAAGGAAACATGCAGCGCTAAAAACGTGATTAAGAATATTCCCGAAAGAGCCATAGCCACTTTCTTTAAGATGGAAGCATTCAATAGTGCAGATTGTGCCATAATTGTTTAAGTAGTTTGTTTTAAAAAATTATACAAAAATAAAGCAATTAGACATGAACTACAACCATTTCGTTGTTATTTATAATCATTTTAAAGAGCTTTGCCCAATATTATTGCAAATTATTTAAAAACAAGAAAATAGATTTTTTTCACAAGCCATTTTGACCATTTTCTGGCTTTTATATAATTACCAAATTATTATTTTTGACCCCTTTTTGATTTATTTTCCTCAAAAATAAACGCTACAGCGATTTTAATCAGGGAAAACAAGTAAATTCTAATAGCATAATTTTACCTTTATCAGCTTCAAAAAAAATCAGAATGAAAACAGGAATTGACGCTATCTCTTTTGACGTAGCCAACATACATTTACCCATAAAAACTTTGGCCATTGCCAGAAATATAGAACCTGAAAAATTAGAAAAAGGTCTCGGACTTATCAAAATGACTTTACCGGATGTTCATCAGGATGCTGTAGTTTTTGGAGCAAACGCTTTGACTAAACTAATTCTTGACAACGAAATCAATCTAAACGAAATTAGCCGAATCTATGTTGGAACTGAAAGCGGAATCGACAGCTCGAAACCTATTAGTTCTTTCTTAATCAGCTTAATGGAACAAAAATTTGGAGAAGATTCTCTTGCCGAATGTGATGTAGTCGATTTTACTTTTGCCTGTATTGGCGGCGTTGATGCTTTGCAAAATTGCATTGATTTTGTAAAACTGAATCCAGCTAAAAAAGCAATTGTCGTTACTACTGATTTTGCAAAATACGATTTGAACTCGACCGGAGAGTACACACAAGGCGCCGGAGCTTTGGCAATGCTTGTAACTTCGAACCCTAGAATTATTGCTTTTGATGACAATTGGGCAACAAGCACAAAAGGTGTTTTCGACTTTTTCAAACCTTACAGAACTATCTCAAAACAAGCGATTACACAAAATGAGAACAACGACCCTTGGTTTGACAATTTAGAAGCCGAAATCGAAATCCATAAAGACCAACCGGTTTTTGATGGTCAATATTCGAATCAATGTTATATGGATCGTACGAGAAACGCTTACTTTTCCTTTAAAAAATTAAAAAACACAACCGAAACTTTATACAATTCCTGGAACAGCATCATCATGCACCTGCCGTATTCTTTTCAGGGACGCAGAATGTTATCTGAAATTTATGCTTTAGATCACGCTGATAAAATCATTGCAAAAAATACCGAACCTGCAGATTATCAAACTAAAATCAAAGAGGTTGGAAAATCCGATGAATACAGAAAATTCGTAACCGGGAAATTACAGCCCGCAGAATTGGCTTCGTCTTTAATAGGGAACCTTTATACCGGATCTATTTTCATGGGATTATTATCGACTTTGGCTCATTATTACGACACCAAACAAGAAGTTGCCGGAACTAAATTCGGATTCCTGGCTTACGGAAGCGGATCGAAATCAAAAGTATTCGAAGGAACAATTCAACCGGAATGGCAATCGGCTTTAGCCAAAATCAAACTTTTTGAAAACCTCGAAGAAAGTATAGAAATTGGTTTTGAAACTTATGAAAAACTTCATAAAAAGGAACAAAAACAAAGTATCAGAACACCAAAAAACGAATGGGTTTTAGACAGAATTGAAAAAGAGATCCCTAATTTAATTGGGGCAAGATATTATAAATGGATTAATTAAATTCCAATAAAAACCGAAGCAGAATTGCTTCGGTTTTTTTTATTAGCACAATCTTGTCCTCCTGAGCGAAGTCGAAGGACACGCAAGTAACTCGACAATGTAAATCTCTTTGTGTTAATTTCGTACATATCCTTCAACTTCGCTCAGGAGGACATACTGTATATTCAAAAGATCTTTTTGCAGAAAAACATTTAATCCTTCTTATGCTGTTCAGTATAATTTTGATTTCCTTTAAGCGCTTCATCATGCACGTTCATTCCGTTTGACATTCCGAGCATAAAGGCGGTTATTATTACAATTAGTTTTCTTTTTATCCAATGAAGTGGTCGCTTAGATTGCTCTAAACGTTTTTGTTTTTTGTGTTTATACATTTTGAAAATGATAAATGATTAGACATTATTTTATCATCGTATGCGTTGAAGCGCATAAAGGCTTAGAACAAACTAAGCGTTGTATAAACTTTTACAGCAATTATTTGAAGTGATTGCTTCATTTACAAAAACAGATTGTTTTATAAACGAAGTTAGATTTTGATAAAGAAGTGTTTGCAGTTTCAGAAAAACCTGAACCTGAAAGCTAAATACAGTTTTTAGCTGAAGATAAATTAAAGGAACTAAAAATACCGTTTTTAGTCCTAAAATAACCGCATTAAAGAAATACGAACGGGAGTTTTTAAAATCCAGTTCTGTTCTGATTGTAATAAAAGCAGACTGATAATAACTCGCCGATTTTGAATAAGAATCTAAAGTACCATCATTCGCAATCACGACAAAAGCCAGAAAGAGCGAAATGAGATATGTTAGATATTTATTCATTGTTATGTTTCACTCAAACGAAAATACAAATTAAAACCAGAATTTCAATTCTTTCAGCTACTTCTAATATCTTTTCTACAAAGAAGCAAACCCAATCCCAGGACAAAAATCACACAACTAAACAACATATAAACTCCATTTTTCAAAACAAAAAACGAAAAACCTATTGCCGGAGCAGAAAGAATAACCATTAATGAACTTACAGTACATGTTTTAATAAAACTAAACGCATGTATCGCCAAACCAACAAAAAGCAACGAAGGCCCAATGACTACAAACGGGTAAAAAACAGAAGGTGTATTAGTAATCTGGCTACTCAATACTTCTTTATCAACTTCATTATTACCAAAACTCCACATTATAAAATCTATCGTACAAAGCCCAATATGCGCAATAACTCCAAAAGCCGTGACAATCGAAGCAACAAAATTGAATCTGTTTTTAGGAAATACATCATTAAAAGATAACAACAAACAGGCACCAATAAGATTAAACCAATGTGCAAAATCAATTGGTAACTGAAAGTCCGGTAAGACTTTTGAAAAGAATAAATAACTGATCAGGAAAAATAATAATCCGAGAAGGCAAAGCTGTTTTGTTGTCATAATTTATGTTTTAAATTGATGAGACAAAACTAATCTCGAGAACTCTCTTAACAGCCTGTTTTATTGATTTTGGTACAAAACTATCGGTTTTAGGTACGGAATTATAATGTCAACAAAGTTTCTTTATAATTTTTGGAAACGGGAAGTTCTATTTGGGTTAGAATTATTGTATTTTGGTTTCTCCAGGACTTAAAATGCACCCGATTTATTAAATGAGAACGATGTATCTGCATTAAAAAATCAAAATCTTCCTGAACTTTTTTGAGTGAAGAACGTATCAATTTTGACACAAGTTTACCGTTCTCGATATAAAAAATCTCGACATAATTTTGAGCGTTTGAAACACAAACCAAATCTTCTTTTTTGATTTTTAAAACATCTAATTTATTTTCTCCTCTAAAAGTCAAGATATCTTCCTGCAAAGGAATCAGTTTAATCAAATATCTTCTTGCCAGAGTAATCACAGGGGTTAAAATCAAGGCAACTTTGATAAAAATCGTAGAGAAAAATTCAGCAAAACTATAACCGCCATTTAAAATTGGACTTTTATAATACGTATAAATTCCAATAAAATAGATCACATAAAAAAATAACAAACTGACTATTTCATACTTTATACTCCATTTTGAGATTTTATCGTAAATCCTTTTTTGAAGAAATATCAGAACCCCATAACATAAAAATGCCATCAAACTAAACCCAGTACTCATTAAAAACCAAGATTGAAAATTTAAAGTGCCGTCATCAAAAGGTCTTATGATAAAGGCAAAAACAAAAATCCATAACGAAATAAGCAAACCTATTATTAGATTATGTTTTATGGATATGTTGAGTTGTTTCATTTTTTCTTAAAGCGATTATTACTATACAATATTAGACTTTAATTCAACTTGTTTCAAGTAAGATTCATCAGTTTTCCACTTATTTTCTAGATCAACGATTGGTAAAAACACAAAAGAAGTAAAATAGCACAAACCAATTTTTAAAAAGAAGAATTTTATACCGTATTAAAAAAAACAAATTAAGATTACAAGTATTTCTGTAAGTATTTATTTAAAAATAATTTGTAATTTTATCAAAGTCGTATCCGAAAAACTTATAGAGTAGGAAAACCCAAAAAACAAATTACCTATGAAAAATTTACAAAATTTATCAAAATTGCAAAAATTATCAAAAGAAGAATTGAAATCAATTGACGGTGGTAATGGCAGACCTTGCGAACCATGGCCGCTATGTAAGGGTCAAGAAGCCTCTTTTTATGCAGTAAACTCATGTGGCTGGTATTTATACAAAACAGCAAATGGCAGTACCTGTATGGAATATTCAGCAGTATAATCATCAATAGATTAAAACTGCTATCTTATTGATAGCAGTTTTTTTTTAAGTTCTATCTTTTCACGACCAGATACTTACTTATAAATCGTAAACTTATTATGCGATAAATTAAAACCAAAATTTTCATAAATCAATACATTTTCTACACGTCTTTTGTTTGTTGTAACCTCTATACTTTTCAAATTATTCTGATTGGCAAAATCTTTAATTTCATTTATCAGTAAACGGCCCATTCCCTGACCACGATAGTTTTGATGAATAAAAAACTCCTGAATTTCACCAACCAAACCGCAATGATGCAAAAGATTCTGCGTATGAAAACTAATAAAGCCTGCACCTTCACTTTCATTTTCGGCAATTAAATACAGATTGTTTGGATTCGAAATATTTTCATTAAAAATTTTCTCAAAAACTTCAACATCTAAAACTTCATTTTCAAGTTCACAAATTGCTTTGTAGACAAAATCAAGATCTTCTTGCTTTACTTTTCTAATTTTTACTTTTGAGTTCATAATTCTATTGTTCCAAGTATATTCTAAATTAAATTAACTTGTTTAGACATATTTTTCCACCCATTCCACTTGCAGGTCTCATCATAGAATTCTTTTTCTTGTTTCCCAGATTTGATGATATAATGATCTGATGTAGTACAGCCTCCATATTTTATAAGCGCTAATTCACATTCCATCTTAATTATAGCATCTAATTGCGCACTATTTAGCTTTTTAGATTCTCCCTTATTTTCAGCATAATATACTTTTTCTTTTTTAGTAATAACCAAACTCTCTTTTGCAGAATGAAAACAGCCTAAACTTTCAAAATAAAATTCTACTTTTTGGTTTTCTTCCAGATTCCTAACAAATGATTTACTTGTAAAATCTTTATAATTAGAATAATCCGGGTATATAGAAACACTATAAATCTTATTCTCTTTTACTTCGATTGTTTTCTGTAAAGTCTGATTAACTAAATTTTCATAAACAAACTTGTAGGTTCCATTTGTTAAACTATCTAAAGTAATTTCCTCTTCAATAAATGGCTTTTTAAAAGCACTAAATTCTTTGAATTTTTTCCCATCTTTATAGACCTGAATACCGTAAATTTTAGAGAGATCATGATTTAGCTTATTTTCAAATTCAATTTTTAATCTTATCGATGCGGGAACTTCTTTACAGCTTATCAAAAAAAGTAAAATGACTAACAATAATAGCATTGCTTTAAATTTCATTATAATCACAATGTTTAGTTTCACATATATTCAATTTGTCTTTTCGTTTTCAATGTCAATACTTTACCATCTTCCATATCAAATACTGATTTTTCTATCCAATTATTGTTTTTATCGTAGACATATTCATATACAATATGACATGAAAGCGATTTATATTTCTTTTCTTCAAAACATATTTTCTCTACTAAATCCCCTTCCTCATTGTATTTAAATTGGTAAATTTCATCAATAAGTTTTAATGCATTATCATCCACTATCAACTTTTTATAATTTAAATAATAAGAAAACTGTTTTATGTTTATTGTTGAAGTAGAATCTAACAATACACTTTCATCCTTAATATTATAGGTATCATTTTTAAAGGTATAGGTTTGAATAGATTTATTTAAATATTTAGAAGTTACTATGGCTCCTTTTTCGTCAAATTTCAAATCACAGAAATCAATTGTTCCTTTATAATATCCTTTATAAATGTTTGAAGCGTTACCACTAGCCATATAATTCCAGGAAACCCAACTTACGGTTTTCACGTCTCCACAAAGATCTAATAGAGCAAATGTGTCTGTTTTAAACTTCTTTGGTACCGGAACTTTATCTTGTCCATGGCTGGAAATAAAAAAAGCAAGTAAAACAAAAGTCAAAATAATTTTCATATTATAAATAGGTTATTCGTTATGTTATATTTCGTTACAATCTTTTTTACAATCAATCTCAAAACTAATGTATTGTTTTACAGATATTCTTTTAAATCCAGACGTTCAAATTTAACTTTATATTTTCGAACGTACTTATTCCATTCTGGTTTATTTTCTTCATTATTATAAACAGAAGAAGCATATTCTACAATTTCTTTACTAAAATGATTTCCAAAAACAGCATCAAGATTTTCTATTCCAGAATCAATTACACGTTTCAGGATCGATAATTTATCTTTTCCATTGTCTTTGCAAACTTTATCTAGCCATAAACCTTTACCCAATTTCACATATTCTTCAAGTAAGGTTTCTGTAATAAATTCAGACGGAACATCATTAATATTCGGTTCGTGTTTACCGTTTTTAAAAGTCGTTACTATCAATTCTTCCGAATAAAATTCAATTGGAATCAACGAAATCAGAGTTCCGCTTTGGGCAGCTTTAAAACAAAGTTCTTTTGTTATGAATCTCCTGGGTATTTTCTGGATTGCAAAACCATTTTTAATAACTAAACTTTCGCAAAGTTCCGGCGTAATAAATTCCGGATCAGCATAATCCAAAGCGTGAAATGTGATATTCAACGCCAACTCGCACAATTCTCTTGTTTTATATTGGGATGGAACTAACTTTAAATCACGATAATTCGACAGTACTCGTTTTTGCCAATATTCATACGTTTTTGCAGGCGGATTATTTTGTTTTAAAACTAATTCGCCGTTTTCTAATTCACGTTTAAACTCTTCAAAAGTTTCTATTAACGGATTATTAAGATGTTTGCGCAATTCATTCGAGATAATATTCTCTTCAAGATCATCATCATATTCGCAAGCACTTTTCGGATCAAAATCATCCGTTTTATCGTTATAATAAAACAAGTCATTTTTTCGCTCTGCAAAAGTGGTATAATGATCTTCGACTATAAAAACAGGAGCTTCAATAATTCCCGAACATTTAAAATTACCATGATTATATGAAGTCATCACTACTTCTTTGGCTTTTACATTTCCATTTATTTCAACATACGAACCTCCTAATAATAGACTTTGGCAATCAACATTTCCGTTAACATAAACATAAGGCCCATAATCGCCTTCAGCATTTATAATTGTACCGTTTACAGAAAAATTTCCGTTTATTAAAATTCCTTCGAATCTTATTTTTTCAATTTCCTTTAATGGAAGATTTAAGATCTTGCCAAGCCATTTTTTCTCTTTATCTTCATAAAGATCTAAATAAAAATCACCTTCAAAAGTCATATCTTCATTTGAAACCAAAAACAAATCCTGATCTTCCCATTCATCAAAATAATCAAATCCTTCGTGATCGATTAGAAATGAATATAGCGTTTTGATTTCTTTTATTGTTATTAATTTAAAAACTGAATGCTGCATTTTATTTTTTATTAGAAACTGTGCCATTTTTTATGCCACAGATTAAAGGATTTTAAAGATTTCTTAATTAATGAAAAGAAATTATAACTGTGCATTAATTAATTCTCAACTCCATTACAGGCAAATATCGATCTTTAATAGAAGTTTCAATTTGTCCCACTTTTATAAATCCGAATTTAGCATAAAATATTTCAGCATTTGGTTCAGAATTTAGCACTATTTTTTGAACGTTTTGATCTTTTATTCGAAGCAGAAAATCATTCATTAGTACTTTCCCGAATCCTTTCCCTATAAATTCAGGCAAAACAAAAAGATTATCCAGTTTTATAGTATTTTCACTTTCGTGGAAGAAGGAATAATACCCTACAATTTGGTCTTCAGCAACTAAATTATAAACCGGATTAGTTTCGATATATTCCTTAGAAACCGTTAGAAATTGAGCCCAAATTTCGATTTGTTCGTTAGAATATCCCCAATATGCTTTTGATTTTTTGGTGATTTGGGTCAGGATTTCGTGGTCGCTTGGGATTGCTTTTTGTATGGTCATAACCTTTGGTTGTTTTTTGATACAATAATATTACAAAATCTTGTCATTGGCAGCAATGATAAAAAATGATACAATTATTTTTTTCGAAATCACAAATAGTCAGAAAAATTGTATTTTTACAATCCTGAAAACAATTTGTAAAATGTATCTCACAAGTACATACTTGTTTTCTACCAAAACCAAAAAACGTAAAAGAATTTTAAATATCTTTGAATTATGAGCACAGCACTAAAACCAAAACACATAGGCCGAAACATTAGCCGAATCAGAGAGCTTAGAGACATGAAACAGGAAGCTCTTGCATATGCAATTGGCGTAAGTCAACAAACTATCTCTAGTATTGAAGGAAGCGAAACTGTTGATGAAGAAAAACTAAAAGCAATTGCCAAAGCTTTGGGAGTTCCTGCCGAAGTAATAAAGAATTTTTCTGAAGAAGCTGTTTTTAATATTATTGGGAATACTTATCATAATGATTCTTCTTCGATTAAAAATAACAACTGTACTTTTAATCCTTTAGATAAACTTATTGAAGCTTTTGAAGAGAATAAAAAGCTTTACGAAAGATTGGTTGAAGCTGAAAAAGAGAAAGTGACTTTTTTGGAGAAGTTATTGAGCGAGAAAAAATAATTTCTGCGAAAGATATATTTATAGAAAAACCGAAGTTTTAGATGCTTCGGTTTTTTTTATGTTTATAGTTTTTTACAAATTGTTACGGGCACGGATTGCAAATCCGCGCTATCGGGATGAAAACATTGTGCAAAAAAGTCAATCTTCGACAAACCTAACAGGTTTTTAAAACCTGTTAGGTTTACTTGGCGGAACTACTTTGTTTAAAAACTTCGTGCCTTTGTGCCTTCGTGGCAAACCTAAAACAAATAAGAAAACTTTAATAAATCAATCTTATGTCACTTCTGTAAAAATCACTATTTTTGAAATTCGAAGTTCAAAACTCACATTATTATGAAATATCATCAAATAAACAGCGCTCTTTTTGTAAAAAATCGCAAAAAATTCACGGCAGAAATGAAACCTAACAGTGTTGCCGTTTTTAACTCAAATGACATTTATCCGGTTAGTGCAGACAGTACTTTGCCATTTGCGCAACACAGGGATATTTTTTATTTAAGTGGTGTTGATCAGGAAGAAAGTATTTTGCTTTTGTTTCCGGATGCGCCTTATGAGAGCCAAAAAGAGATTCTTTTTCTAAAAGAAACCAACGATCATATTGCAGTTTGGGAAGGTGAAAAACTAAGTAAAGAACACGCTTTGCAGGTTTCAGGAATCAGAACCGTTTATTGGTTACAGGATTTTCATAAAGTGTTGAACGAAATGATGACGTATGCAGATACGATGTACATCAACACCAACGAGCATTACCGCGCAAGTGTTGAAACAGAAACTCGCGAGGCTCGTTTTGTAAAATGGTGGAAAGAGCGTTATCCTGCACACAATGTAGCGAAAAGCAACCCGATTTTGCAGCGCATTCGTTCTGTAAAAGAAAGCGAAGAAATCGATTTGATTCAGCAAGCTTGCGATATTACAGAGAAAGGTTTCCGCAGATTGTTGTCGTTTGTAAAACCAAATGTTACAGAATATGAAATCGAAGCCGAATTGATTCACGAATTCGTTCGTAACCGTTCTAAAGGTTTTGCTTATACGCCAATTATTGCTTCGGGAAATAACGCAAATGTTTTGCATTATATCGAAAATAACCAACAATGCAAAGCCGGAGATTTAATTTTATTGGATGTTGCGGCTGAATATGCTAATTATTCCAGCGATATGACGAGAACGATTCCGGTTTCAGGAAAATTCTCAGATCGTCAGAAAGCAGTTTACAATGCTGTTTTGAGAGTAAAAAACGAAGCTACAAAAATGTTGACTCCGGGAACACTTTGGAAACAATACCATATTGAAGTAGGTAAAATCATGACCTCAGAATTACTTGGTTTAGGTTTACTGGACAAAGCCGATGTTCAGAACGAAAATCCGGAATGGCCAGCATACAAAAAATATTTCATGCACGGAACGTCTCACCACATGGGACTTGACACGCACGATTACGGATTGCTTCACGAACCTATGAAAGCCAATATGGTTTTTACGGTTGAACCAGGAATTTATATTCCGGCAGAAAAATTCGGAATCCGTTTAGAAGACAACGTTGTGGTTCAGGAAAAAGGAGAACCTTTTAACCTGATGCGCAACATTCCGGTTGAAGCAGATGAAATCGAAAGTTTGATGAATGAATAAACCATGATAAAAAAACAAAGCCCTTAATATTAAAATTAAGGGCTTTGTTTTTTTTTATAATAAATCGATATCTATCCGATTTTTGAAATCTGAACATCCAATTGAAATTTGCCATCAGCTTCGTTTCCGTTAATCAGTTCAAAAAGCTCTAAAGCTCTTCTTGCATTTTTCTCTTCTTCTCTTTGCTCAGCTACATACCACATCATAAAATCTTCTGTAGCGTAATCATTCTCAGCTCTACATTTTGCAATTACTTTATTAATCGCCTGAGTAACTGCAATTTCGTTTTGCAAAGCAATTTCAAATACTTCTCTAAAAGAAGCAAATTCCTGCTGCACTTCCGGAACAGATGGCGTAACTGCAATCCCTCCCATATCTGTAATATATTTGAAAACTTTTAGAAAATGCTCTCTTTCTTCTTCGGCTTGCTTGTACAAATAAGATGCTGTATTTGCATAACCATTTCTATCTAACCATGCAGCCATAGCTAAATATTTATTAGAAGCGTCGCTTTCTATTTTTGCCTGTAAGTTCAATATATTTTCTATTCCTTCAACTAATGAAGTACTTGTTCTTAGTAAATCTTTCATAACCTTTGTTTTTATCCATGTAAAATTACAAAAATTATAGAAGGCAGCTCTAAATGCCTTAAAATTTGGATTTAATCTAAGTAAGAATCTAAATAAGCTCTACGTTGACAGTATTGCAAAGCAAAGAATGTAAAGTGAGGGTGAATTTTGTTCCGTTTAATAAATCTCTTAACTGAACTATTTCGCAGATAGTAAGATTTCTGGAGAAATTTCTTTTAGTAGTTTCAATCAACTGTGCATCTGACTGATCAGATAAGTCATACAGCATATTGAGAATATCAACGCTATTAACCTTTCTTTGAAAAATCAAAAAATCATGAATTTTATAACTTGACACCGTATCAACAAAATTGATAATTATACTATTGGTCAAATCACATTGATAACTGTATCCTTTTTCGGTTTCAAATAATACTTTGGTGGTCAAATCACTAACTAATGCCATTCTGATAAAATATAATAACGCAAAAATATAGAATTTAAAGCAATAAAAAATATAATTAAGACTAATTTAAAATAACAAAATCATTTAATGTTCTTAAAAACAGTTCAAGTGACCGAATTTTCTTAACCATGTAAGTCATATAAGTTCATTTAAATAATAATCTTTATGTTTTTTTTTTTAAACTCACATAAGCTTATATGATTTGAATATTTGTCATAAAAGTGAACCGAATAACTTTTTTTTAAACTAAAATGAACTTATATCACTTATATGGTTTAAATATCAGCGTAAAGTTGAACGCGATAGGTACTATTTTTAACTCAAATGAAGTTATATCACTCATATAGTTTACGCTTTCTTATCTTTGTACTTTAAATTTAAATCATCATTTTGAAAAATATTTTATATAAAAATACCAGGATTTCTTATACTGATTCAGGCCAGGGAACTGCAATTGTACTACTTCACGGCTTTCTGGAAAACAAAAAAATGTGGAAGGATTATGTTGCTCTTTTCTCTGAACAATATCGCGTTATTGCGATCGATTTATTGGGTCACGGCGAATCTGATTCTTTGGGATATGTGCATTCTATGGAGGATAATGCGAATGTTGTTCAGGAAGTTTTAAAACATTTAAACATCGAAAAAGCAACAATTGTTGGTCATTCTATGGGTGGTTATGTTGGCTTGGCTTTCGCCGAATTATTCCCAAAGAACATCAATAAACTGGTTCTGCTCAATTCTACATCAAAAGCAGACAGTCACGAGAAAAAAATAAACCGAAATCGCGCTATAAAAGCAGTAAAACAAAATTATGTCAACTTCGTAAATCTTGCTATTGGCAACTTATTCAGCGAAAACAACAGGGCCAGACTGACTGAAGAAATTGAAGAAGCAAAGGTTCAGGCGTTAAAAACTCCTTTGCAGGGAATTGTGGCTTCGCTGGAAGGAATGAAAGTGCGAAAAGACAGAGCGTCGCTTTTGCAAAAGAATTCATTTCCGGTTCTGTTGATTTTAGGCAAAAAAGATCCCGTTTTAAATTACGAGGAAAGCATTACCCAAATCGAAAATACTATGGCAAAACTGGTTTCTTTTGAAGACGGACACATGAGCCAGATTGAAAACAAAGAGGAATTGAAAGCTGTATTATCTGATTTTTTCGAATAATTCGACCACTCTAAAAAATAAAAAAGGCTGTTCTAAATGAACAGTCTTTTTCTCATTATTGGGGGCGAAAATTATAGTTTTGAAATAATATCAGAACGAAAACATAAATAATCCAGCTTTAGAAGAACGCGCAAAAAAAGGTTTTTTCAAAAAGATCTTTAGCTAAAAAGATATCTATAAAAAAGCTGAACTGGTCAGATAACCTTTGTCAACAAGTTCAGCTTTATCTTTGATACAATGAGTTTTACCGTCCTTAATCAGTACTAATTGAGTCGAAATTCTGATTACGTTCAAATAATTGTGATCGGTAACAATAATTCCTTTTCCTGCAGAATTTACTTTTATCAATTCATTGACCACATCTGCCATTATTGGCGACAAACCATTATAAGGTTCATCAAGCAGCACAAACTTTGAGGGATTAAAAAGGACTATTTTAATTTCAAGATACCGCAATTCCCCACCAGACAATTGATGTATTCTTTTGTTCAAAATCGACTGAATAAATTCATCTTCATAGAAAAATGTTATTTTTTGTTTATCGATCGATAATAAAATTGCCTTTTTTACAGACAAATGATTTGGGATGAATTGTTCCTGCGACAAATAACTAATTTCTTTCGACAAGCTATTTTCATTATTCTTCGAAACAGAATCAATTCGAATGCATTTATTAGGAGCTGATTCAATGCCAAAAATAATCTTCAATAAAGTCGATTTCCCGGAACCATTTCTTCCTAGTAAACCAATGATTTCAGATGTTTCACATTTCAGATACACATCAGAAAGGATAATTCTTTCGTTAAACTTTTTTTGAATTCCATCAACTTCTAAAATGTGTTTTTTCAAAATATTCTTTTTATTAAAAAAGTTACAAGGCCAATTAAAAGTGTAGCACAAATAGTCAGAAGATAACTAAAAATCAAAAGTCTCGTTTTAGAGATTCCGTTATTCGAATAAAACAAATAGTCATTCTTGCGATACAGTTCCTTAAAAGCAACACTCATCAAAAAACCAAAACTCAGAAACACGGTAAAGAAATAATCAAAACCGGTCAATAAAACAGCAATAGCACAAACCGACAAGTTGATAACTAAAGTAGTTTTAAAGAATTCAAAGATGTTATTTAACTTTCTGATCATTTAGTTTATTTTTTCCTCGAAAGGAGTATTAACATTAAAAATTTCTGTCAGCAAGACGACAATCTCTTCTACATAACTCTTCAGAATTTCATTTGTAACCGTTGAGTCCAACTCTTTGTCTTCTTTAAATCCAAAAGGAAGAAAACCTGATTTTAAGTTTTTAAACGAAATAATCCCAACTTCAATTGGCAAACCGGCAGCTTCATTCTCATACATAAACGCGTAAGCCAAAACCTGAATGATTTTATCGTTTTTAAGCTCCTGTGTCAATCCGTTCCAAGACTTCAGTACTACATTTGTTTTTTCGACTTTACCGGTCTTATAATCGACAATTCTAATTTTTCCGTTACGCTGTTCGATTCTGTCGACATTTCCTTTAATTAAAACCGGAAACGGCAAACCGGGATGAATCAATTTACGTTCGTAAGTCTTTTCTAACGCTATAATTTTAATTGCATCTCCATTTTTTATAGCCTCTAATTCCATTTTCAGGAAATTAGAAACATTTCGTTTTGCCACTTCAAAAGCCAAAAGATTACGGCCTTTTTTAATTTCTCCTTCTTTATACACTAGTTTAAATTGTCTCAAAACTTCCTCATCCAGCAATTTGAAACAATTTTCGATATCAGCCTCAGAAATAAACCTGCCAACAAAAGGATCGTACAAAGCTTTTAAGGTTTCGTGAATTATAGTCCCTAAAGTGTTTAGTGCAATATTTTCTTCTACCTCTTCAACCTCCCGAATACGAAGGATCTTTTGAAAATAAAACTCAATAGGATTCCGAATATAGCTCGTTAACGCCGAAGGTGAAAAACCAACAGTTGCAACTTCTTTCAAACGCTCCATTACAGCATCAGATTTCGCAACAACCATAGGCTGATAGGCAGATGTAGGCAATACCGGATTATAAATATCGAAATTCAGATTGTGTTTAGCTTGTTTCTCTACTTCTAATTGCGTTATAAAACGGCTTCGTTCTCCGGCATCCAATCCATCATTTTCAGTATTATAAATAAGATAAATATTTTTAGCCCTTTGCAGTAAATGATAAAAGTGATAGGTATAAATGGCATCTTTTTCTTTAAAAGTCGGCAAGCCTAATTCTCTTTTTACATCATAAGGAATAAATGAATTCTGGGATTTTCCTGCTGGAAACTTTCCTTCATTCATAGAAGTTACGATTACAGTATCAAAATCCAGAACACGACTTTCCAGAACCCCCATAATTTGAAGTCCACGCAAAGGCTCCCCTTCAAACGAAACTTCGGCAACATCTATAATTTGTTTATAGATGGCATGCAAAGTATCTATATTATCAATATGATTGTGCTGGGTATAATAATTAATCAATTTATTTATCACTTTAAAAACAGCAAAAACAAATGCTTTTGCAATCTTTTCTTCTTCATTGTCATTACTGAAATTTTCTTTTATCAAAAGTAAAATTGCCGAGACATTTTCAAGAACCGCAATTGATCCGCTTTCCCATTTCTGGAACAACAATTTAAATAACTGCGAATGATCTGAATTGAGTTCTATAATTCGATTGTGGGTAATAAAAGTATAATTATTCTCTTTGATAATCCTCACTAAATTTCTGGCATTGGCATAAGGCTCCACCAATGGATGCGTTAAAATATCTAGTACATCTTTATAGTAAAACACATAACTCTCTCCTTTTCGGGAAAGTGCATTGGTATGCATTTTAAATAATTTAGCAATCAATATCTGTGATGGATTGTTTTTTCCGGAATACCCCATCGTGATATTCAGGCTTCCAACAGAAGACGGCAATGAATACAGTACTGGCATTAATAAATTTTCCTCACCAAGCACAATAGCCACTTTATCAAGAGATGTTGCAGGGTCTTCGTTAATGATATTTTCGATAATACTTCCCGCTAATTTTGCCTGACCAATAGTTTTAGGTGTTCCTATTACCTGAATATTTTTAGATTGCGAAAAATCATCTACAATCCACTCAAAAATATTCGTTTTATAGTGTTTCCAGCTTTCCTTAAAACGTCGCACAAAAAGCCCGGCATCATGATAGGGATCATTAAGAAAAGTTTGATCAACATCCCAATAAATTTTAGCATGATCCGAAGCTAAAAGATGTTGCACTATTTTTTCCTCTGCAGCGTTTAAAGCATTAAAACCTGCAAAAATAAATGTCCGATCTGATAGGGTATTCGAAAAGTGATTCAGATTATTAACCGCCTCTCTGTAAATTAATCCCTGGTATCCCACTGATTTATTCAGCAAATGATTGTATAAAGCGTCATAATACATGGGAAGAAGTTTCCAGAAATCAATATAGTTTTCAAGAAGTTTGGTACTATTTTCGACTTCTATTCCCCATTTTTTAATGTCTTCAATGTCTTTTAGGTAAGACAAAACATGAGTTGGATCTAATAAATAGCGATCAATCTCATTAAAATCCTGCAAAAGTGTTTTTGCCCAATTGGCAAATAACTCAAATGACTGTTGATTTTGTTTTTCGGTTACGGACAAATACACTTCATAGAACTCAAACAAAAGTTCAATTGCATCTATAGATCGTATCGAAGCGACATCTTGCACAAAGTCTTCGATACTAATGATTTCAGGAGAAAGGATTGTATGATGAGTTTCATTTTTCAGCGCTTCAATCAAAAAAACTTTAGCTCTTTTATTGGGCAACACTATAGTTGTCTGAACTAATTTAGTTGAATAATCCTGAATTATTACAGTCGCAATTTTTCCGAGAAAAGAAGTATTTATCATTTGATAAAAATAAAAAAAGCCATTCAATTAAGAATGGCTTTTAGTATTTATTTAGAAAGTAAATTAGATTTTACCTTGGTATTTAGAACCAATGTGTCTAATTTCTGTTCTTCTGTTTTGTGCTTTACCTGCAGCAGTTTTGTTACTTGCAACTGGTTGAGAAGATCCAAATCCTTTAGCTTCTAAGTTTTCTGGATTAACACCTCTTTGGATTAATGCATTCATCACAGCTTCAGCTCTCTCTTTAGATAACTTGTCGTTGATTTTTGCAGAACCTGTACTATCTGTGTGTCCTTCAATAGAGAATTTCGCGTTTGGATAGTTTTTAAGGATTTCTTTAATTGCATCTAATCTAGCTGGAGTTTCTTTATCTCCTGCTTTGAAAGTAGCTTTACCTGAGTTAAAGTAAACTGCTCTTGCCTGAACTTTAAGATCTTCTAAAGCTTCAGTAGTAACTTCAGGACAACCTCTGTTTGAAGCAGGACCGTAAACTGTAGGACAATCATCATCTTTATCAGCTACACCATCTTTGTCAGCGTCTAAGAAAGGACAACCACCATTTTCTTTAGGACCAGCAACTGTAGGACATTTGTCATCTTTGTCTGGAACTCCGTCACCGTCAGTATCAGGACATCCGTTGAATTGTTTTAAACCAGCAACATCTGGACAAGCGTCATCTTTATCAGCAACTCCGTCTCCGTCTCTGTCTGGACAACCGTTTAATGCAGCTAAACCAAATTCAGTAGGACAAGCATCACTAGCGTCAACAATTCCGTCTCCGTCAGTATCAGGACATCCGTTGAATTGTTTTAAACCAGCAACATCTGGACAAGCATCATCTTTATCGTAGATTCCGTCTCCGTCAGTATCTTTACCTCCGAATTTGAAAACTAGACCTGCAGTGTGTTGGAAATGAGATGGAGCGTCTGGAACACCAGCAGCATCTTCTCTGTCTCCACTAACTGACCATTTGTATCTTGTAGCAAGCTCAAGACCAATAGCATCTGTAAACCAGAAAGTAATTCCAGCACCTGGATTTACAGTTCCGTAGCTGCTATCTCCGAAGAAAGTATAACCTCCACCAACAGATAACGAAGGATCGATTACTTTAGATTTGATTAATTCCTGGAAGCTATATTTAATAGTAGCATCAATTCCGTAATACATCAAATCACCAGGATTAGTTACTACGTTACCTCTTGAATCATGCCCTGGAGCAGATGGGTTGAAAGTAACATATTTATCAATTTTGTTCACAGATCCTTGTAAACCAACAGAAAAACCACTACCTACATATCTAGACACACCAATGTAAGATAGAGATGGAAGAATATTCCAGTTGTCTTTTGCAGCGAATGGCTGAGAAAAGTGTTGATCAAAGAAACCACTTCCTGCACCAGAACTGGTTCTAGTGTCAACGGCATTAACTCCAAAAGAGATAGCCCATGGATTGTTACTGTCTTGTGCGTGAGAAGTTAAACCCATCACCATCATCACAGCAACTAAAAGTTTGTTAAGATGTTTCATACTTAATTTTTTTTAATTACAATTTAGTTAATTACAAGCAAAAGTAACACCAAATTTTTTAAATACAAAATGAAATGTTAAAAAAAACCTACAAAAATTTAACCAAAGTGGGAATTATATAACTTTTAACATTTGTCCAACAACTATAAAGGCCTCTACAGCCCTATCTAAGTGCTCTTTGGTGTGTGCAGCCGACAATTGAACCCTAATTCTCGCTTTGTCTTTTGGCACAACAGGAAAGAAGAATCCGATTACATAAATCCCCTGTTTCAAAAGTTCATCAGCCATTGTTTGTGACAATTTTGCATCATATAACATCACCGGAACTATCGCGGAGTCTCCATCAATGATATCAAAACCGGCTTTTTTCATTCCTTCTTTAAAATAATTCGTATTCCACTCTAATTTATCTCGTAAAGAAGTATCTTTTTCTAATAATTCAAAAACTTTAATAGAAGCTCCAACAATAGCCGGAGCAAGTGAGTTCGAGAATAAATAAGGTCTTGAACGCTGACGTAACAATTCTATTATTTCTTTTTTGGCTGTTGTATACCCGCCCATAGCTCCTCCAAGAGCTTTACCTAAGGTTCCGGTTATGATATCAACTCTTCCCATAACGCCTTTTGCTTCAAGCGTACCTTTACCAGTTGCACCAATAAATCCGGCAGCATGACATTCATCTACCATAACCATTGCATCATATTTATCTGCCAGATCGCAAATTTTATCTAAAGGTGCCACAAGACCATCCATTGAGAAAACACCGTCAGTAACAATTAATTTAAAACGAGCTCCGGCTTCATTAGCCTTAATTAATTGCTGCTCCAGATCCTCCATATTACTATTTTCATAACGATAACGTGCCGCTTTACACAAACGCACACCATCAATAATAGAAGCATGATTTAAACTGTCTGAAATAATCGCATCGCTTTCTCCTAACAAAGGTTCAAAGACACCACCATTAGCATCAAAAGCCGCAGCATAAAGAATTGTATCTTCAGTACCGTAAAAATCAGCAATTTTTTTCTCTAATGTTTTATGAATATCCTGAGTTCCACAAATAAAACGCACAGATGACATTCCGAAACCATGAGTATCCATGGCATCTTTTGCTGCCTGAACCACTTCAGGATGCGACGAAAGACCTAAATAGTTGTTGGCACAAAAATTCAGGACTTTTTCTCCTGTCGAAATAGTAATTTCAGCATCTTGTGCAGAAGTTATAATTCGCTCCTTTTTAAAAATTCCATTCTCCTCAATTGTCTGCAACTCACTTTGCAAATGTTCCTTTATTTTACCGTACATTTTTTATTTATTTAAAACGTTAAAAATTAACAATTTAGACTTCTTAAAACCCAAATTTCAATTTAACACCTGATTAATTTCTTCACAAATTTACTACATCGATTTCTGTTCCTATATATACCAATGCCTTTTTTAACACTTTATACCCTAAATCCTCAATCGCATCCTGATATTCCTGGATTTGCTGGGTGTATTTTGAATTTACAGCTCCCGTTTTATAATCTAAAAGATAAGCTTCTTTACTTTGAGTCAAAACGATTCGGTCAGGTTTCAAAATTCGACCTTCTTTCTGAACTATTGTCTGCTCATTCAAAATGGTATAATTCCCATCAAAACAAACACTCAACTCGGGATGATGCACAATTTCCTGAAGGGACTTTAACACCATATCTATTTGATCCACTTTTATCAGACCGTTTTCAATTGCTTTTGTAATCGCCAAATCAACGTCTGACTTATCTTTAACAAAAGCCAAAATCTCGTGAATTATGTTTCCGTAGGCAATTGCTTCCTGCTGATGCGTTCCCCACATCAAGGCCTCACGTTGCGCTATCTTAATATTTTTTGGATTTAAAACTTCTGAAACAACAGGTATTGTTTTTACCAAATCAGCTGATTTTGTTGGCGATGAAAGCCTTATCCTATTTCCAAAATCATACTCTAGCCTCTCAGGATCATACACTCCTTTATGAATTAGATATTTAATAAAAAAAGAAGCCATATTACTTGGGAATTCTCCATCTTTTCTTTCTTTCAAAGATTGTGAAATCACATACAATTGTTCTTCTGCACGTGTCAATGCCACATACAGAACATTAATATTATCAAGTAATTCTTCTTGTTTTTTTAAATTAAAAACTGCCGAAGCACTTTCGCCAAAACCTTCGACCGCACTGCTATTATCAATCAACGCTTTTGGAACATCCAGATTAGCATCTTCAGTATCCAGCCATAATTTATCTTTTGGCTTACGATTATAATCTTCTTCGGCAAAAGGCATAATCACCACCGGAAATTCCAATCCTTTTGATTTATGGATCGTCATAATGCGCACTGCATTAATCCCTTCCGGAGACGGAATACTAAATTTCTCCCCGTTTTTATCCCAATAAGCCAGAAAATCAGCAATTCCGGCCTGATTTCTAATATCTCGTTCTAAAACAATATCCAGAAAAAACTGAACATACGCATTTCCTTCAGAAAGAGGTATAAATTTCGAAATAATAACTTCTACCGCTTCATAAAGTGATTTTTTCCGAACATTTTCAAAAGAAAGAGCAACATCAAAAGTCAAAAGCCATTTTTCAAAATCAACTTCAATCTTTTGCGCCATTCCTTTTGCAATAAAATCATGAACCGGCATTTCAAGCTCTTTGTTTGACGCTAAAAAATGAAGAAAATTAGCCTTTGATTCCAGATCAGCACTATTATTAAGGTATTTCAGCAAATGAACAATCAACCGAACTTCAACAGCATTCTGAATCATCAATGTTTCTGAAGACAAAATCGGAACACCTTGTTCTGTTAAATAATTTGCAATTGCAATTCCCTGATCTCTTTTTCTCGTCAGAATCACAATATCCTTATATTCGAAACTTTCACGAAGTACGTTCTGAATTGTATTTAAAGTTGCCAAAACATACAAATCTGATTTTTCAACCACTTCTTCTTCGTCTCCAAAATCACTTTTCTCCATTATTGGAAGAAATGAAATATTCACATAACCTCCTTTTTTTGAATTTGACTTTTGAAAACTATGATTTTCATACAAATCTTTATAATCTTCATTAGAAAACTCTGTCGAAATCAACCTAAAGAAATCATTATTAAAATCAATTACTTCACTATAACTTCTGTAATTGGTATCTAAGTGCATGATCTCTTTATCCGGATTATTAAACGGATTTAAACCTTTGCTCAATTCTATAAATTGTTCTGCTTTTCCGCCTCGCCAACGATAGATAGATTGTTTTGGATCGCCTACAATCATCAAAGTTCCTTTATTTCCAAAATCATCTAAACCGGAAAGCGAATTATCGATTAACGGAATCAGGTTTTGCCACTGCATCTCTGAAGTATCCTGAAACTCATCGATAAAAAAATGGCGATAACGTTCTCCGATACGCTCATAAATAAATGGCGCGGGCTGATTCTGAATTTCGCGATGAATTATAGCATTAAATTCCGAGATCGATAAGATATTTTGTTCAGATTGTATTTTTGCCAATTCATTACTCACTGTATTCAGAAGAGAAAGCGGCGTAATATTTTTCAGGAATGCTTTATAAAAATCTCTTTTCTCGAAATTTTTATAAATTTTCCCTAAAATCTGAAGCAGTTCCGGAATTATATTTTCGATTAACGCTTTGTCCTTGGCTGTTTTATTAATCGCAATATCATCGAACTCATGAAAAGTTTTATTTCGGGGATTGAATTTCCCGTCACGAATGCTTTCCAGATGATTCGGAAAGGTTCCACGCGAGAATGATTTTAAATCTATTCCGTTTTTATCAATTAGCAAGAGCGCTTCTGCAGCAAAATTTGCATTTTCAGACTCAAGATCTTTGCAGAGCGCCAGCATTTTCTTTTTTATTGCAACAAACTCTTCGATCGATTTATCCTGAAAATGAGAAATTTCATTTCGGTTATTTTCATTCAGAACCAATCTTCCTGTATCTAGAATTTCACGCGAAATATCCCAACTTTTATCATCGTCGGTTTTTTCCATCGTAAAATCGATCAGCAATTTTGTCAAAGTTTCATCCTGACCCGCCTGCGCAATAATCGCATCAACGGCTTCTACCAATAAATTCTCCGTATCCAGAGTTACCTCAAAAGTCATTGGCAAATTCAAATCATGCGCAAAAGCACGAATCACTTTATGCGTAAACTTATCAATTGTAGAAATATCAAAAGCGGCATAATTATGAATAAGATGCTTAATGATACTTTGCGATTTTATTTTCATTTTAATAATAGAAAGACCTGTATCACGAGACAGATCCTCCATTAAATCCATTGCTTTTCCCGAAGGTTCTTCTTTTGCAAATTCAGACAAGCTCCCTACAATACGGCTTTTCATTTCATGAACCGCTTTATTGGTAAAAGTTATCGCCAGAATATTTCGATAAGCATCATTCTTAGAAGACGAAAGGATAATTTTAAGATATTCCTTAACCAAAGTATAGGTCTTTCCTGAACCCGCGGAGGCATCATAAAGAGAAAAGGACGGACTTTGCATAACTTTAGTTTTATATTGTAAAAGTAGCACAATAAATATTAAACCCCAATAATGTAAAATTTTCAGAGTCCAAAAAACAAAAATTCCAAATTCCAATGTTTGATGCTTTTTACCGCATAGAATATTGGAATTTGGAATTTATTCTTTTGAAAATTTTAAAATAATTATGCGGTTTTAGGAAATACTCTTTTATTAAAAACCAGTAAAATTCCAACTCCTGTAGAAATTGCCATATCAGCAACATTGAAAATAGCATTGAAAAAAGAAACATCTTCGCCTCCCCAAACAGGAAACCAATTAGGCAATGTCCCTCTCCATATCGGGAAATAAAACATATCTACTACTAAACCATGAAACCAGGTACCGTAAGGTTCAGGCGAAAAAAGCGTTGCAAGATTACCATTACTGTCATCAAAAATAACTCCGTAAAAAACAGAATCTATTATATTTCCTGCCGCACCGGCAAAGATAAGCGCAATGGCAACTATCAAATAGGACGAATGACGCCTCTTGATCGAATCAGACAACCAATAAGCAATCCCGAAAACAGCAAAAATCCTAAAAACAGTTAGAATCAATTTCCCGTATTGTCCCGGTATTTTTGTTCCCCAAGCCATTCCTTCATTTTCGATAAAATGTATTCTGAACCAATCAAAAACTACTACTTCATCACCCAAAGCAAAGTTTGTTTTTACATAAATTTTTGAAAGCTGATCGACAATTAAAACTAAAAATATAAGGAAATACGCTTTTCGTAATGACATTTTAATAAATTTTGATGGGCAAAAGTAACAATTTAATCAAAAAAAACGCCCCCTAAGGAGCGTTAATTCTTTCCTAACACAAATAAGATGTGTTAACTTATTGCATTCACCGCCAAAAGGTTTATTTTTTTGCAGCTGACTGAGCCGGTTTTTTCGGACTATCAGCAAAAAAATCAGAAATAGATTTAAACAAACCTTTCCCTTCTTTTCCTGCCGAAGCTCTCTTGGCTTCAGCCTTTTTTACATCGGTTTTAAGTTTAATACGAATTTTTTCAAAATCTCTCATTCTACTCTCCACATCAGAGTTAACGTCTTTGAATTTCAATACTTTAGCCATTGTGTAAGTTTTTTATGTTAAATAAATAAAATTATTCATGATTTGGTATTACAATAATACATAATTTAATTTATATTTGTTAGTAAAAATTAACACTTGTTTAGATCTAAAAGCAATATTTTCTAACAATAGACATCAAAATACATTAATTTTAACAATTCTCCCAAATCCTACAAATATGAATGAAATCACATCTACTCTCAACGACTTCCTGATTACTACTAAATCTTCTGCGGCATTAATCTTAAATGGAAAAGGAAAACTAATCACATCTTTAAACATAGATTACGGAGACAGCGTTGCTGCAATGAGTGCTGCAATTTTATCCATGAGTGAAAAATTCTTAATTGATTTAGACAAGGGGGCTTTAAAACAGCTTTTCTTAAAAACTTCTGAAGGGGTTGTGATTGGAAACAAAATAAGCGGTTCCAATTTTATTATTGCTTTTTCAAAAGACGGAAGCAATCTGGGTTTATTAATGCGCTCGACTGAAGAGGCGGCCATAGAATTAAGTAAGAATTCCCTATTAAAATAACATAAATCCATTAACCCAAAAATCCACCTGAATTATGAGTAACGACTTTTTAAATGTGTTTCTAAACGAAATGAAAACCAACGTAAATGGCTTTATAGCTGTTGCAGTAACTGAAATCGAATCCGGCCTAAGCTTTGGTAATCTAACAGTTGATCCTGGTTTTGACCCTGAACTTGCAGCAGCTTACAATCTTGAGGTTGTAAAGGCAAAACTAAGTGCAGTAAAAGCTTTAAATTTAAATCAGGACATTGAAGATATCCTAATTACACTTTCGAATCAAATTCACATTATCGACATTTCTCCAAACAAAAAATTCATGATTTATCTTGCCGCAGATGCTTCTAAGGCAAATTTAGGAATGACCAGAGCTGTTTTAAGAAAACACAAGTTAGAGTTAGAGAAAAACTTAGCTTAATTTTTTTAGTTTATTTTAAAATTAGAGCTATCTGCTTTAGGATAGTTCTAATTTTAAAAAGTATTCGTTGCCCCAAATCAGACGTTTTTTACTTCTTACAAAAAAAGCAAATACAATTTCTAATTCCTCAGAGAAATTGCAATTAAATTCTTTCAAAAGCTCTACGACTCTCCTTAAACCCATTTTCGCAAAAGATTAAACAAAAAAACGCCCCTAAAAGGAGCGCTTATTTATTAAGTATTTGTTTATCGTTGCAAATTCTTAGCTTCGATACTCATTGTAGCATGAGGAACGATTTTCAGCCTTTCTTTGCCAATTAACTTTCCAGTTACTTTACAAATACCGTATGTTTTATTTTCAACACGGAATAATGCATTTTTTAGATCGCGGATAAACTTTTCCTGTCTGATAGCCAACTGTGAGTTTGCTTCTTTAGACATTGTTTCGCTTCCTTCTTCAAATGCTTTAAAAGTTGGAGAAGTATCATCTGTTCCGTTATTCAAATCATTCATATAAGCACTTTTAATCAAATCAAGATCTGCTTGTGCTTTTTGTATTTTATTTTGAATTATTTCTTTGAACTCAGCTAAATCAGCATCAGAGTATCTTGTAATTTCATCTGTCATGGTATTTATATTATTTTGAAATTAATATCATTGTTTTTATATCATCGAATTCAATTTCTGTGCCGTTTTCTAATGCGGCTACAAAAACCAATTCATCTGTTAATGTCTCAGACTTAATGTAGTCTTCATTCTTAAGAATTGCTTCTTCTAAAATCCCGCTTCGTACTATCTGAACTTTAATTTTATCCGTGACCTCAAATCCGGAATCTTTACGGATGTTTTGAATCCTGTTCACTAATTCTCTTGCGATACCTTCGTTTTTCAATTCTTCAGAAATTGTAATATCAAGCGCAACTGTTATTCCGTTTGAATTTGCAACCAGCCAACCCTCAATATCCTGAGATGTTATTTCGACATCTTCTAATGATAAAGTTACACTATTTCCAGCAATAACAATGTCTAACGTACCCTGCTTGTCTAATTGATTGATCTGATCTGCAGAAAAAGACTGTATCTCTTTGGAAATCAATCCCATATCTTTACCAAAACGAGGCCCTAATGCTTTAAAATTAGGCTTAATTTGTTTTACCAGAATACCGGAGTCATCATCTAATAGTATGATTTCCTTAACATTTACCTCTGCTTTTATCAGCTCAGAAATAGCCTGAATTTCAACTCTTTGATTTTCGTCAAGTACCGGAATCATTACCTTTTGCAAAGGTTGACGCACCTTAATCATTTCCTTTTTACGCAGTGACAAAACAAGAGAAGAGATGGTTTGCGCCTTCTGCATTTTGCTTTCTAACGTTTTATTAACAAAGTTTTCGACAAATTTTGGGAACTCAGCCAAGTGAACACTGCTATATTGCTCGGTTTCTGTAGAAATTGTTAAATCACGGTATAATTTATCCATAAAAAACGGAGCGATAGGAGCGCTTAATTTACTTATCGTTAATAAGCAAGTATAAAGCGTCTGATACGCTGCAATTTTATCATGAGCATATTCTCCTTTCCAGAAACGGCGACGGCATAAACGAACGTACCAGTTACTCAGGTTTTCCTGAACGAAGTCAGAAATAGCCCTTGCAGCTTTCGTTGGCTCATAATCCTCGTAACATTCATCAACAAATTTTATTAATGTATGTAATTCAGATATAATCCACTGATCGATTTCTGGTCTTTCGTTTAATGGAATTTCCGCTTCAGCGTATTTAAACCCATCGATATTGGCATATAATGAGAAGAACGAATACGTGTTGTATAATGTTCCGAAGAATTTACGGCGAACCTCAGCAATTCCTTCTAAATCAAATTTTAAGTTGTCCCACGGGTTTGCATTCATAATCATGTACCAACGTGTGGCATCAGGACCGTATTCTGCAATGGTTTTAAAAGGATCAATTGTATTCCCTTTACTCTTAGACATTTTTATTCCGTTTTTATCTAAAACCAAACCGTTCGAAACTACGTTTTTATACGCTACTTTATCAAAAACCAAAGTTCCGATTGCATGCAGTGTATAAAACCATCCGCGAGTCTGATCGACACCTTCGGCAATGAAATTCGCAGGAAAATCTTTGTTCTCGTCAATTTTGTCTTTATTTTCAAAAGGATAATGCCATTGGGCGTAAGGCATTGCTCCTGAATCGAACCAAACATCAATTAAGTCGCTTTCGCGTTTCATTGGTTGTCCGGAAGCCGAAACTAAAGTAATTGCATCAACTACATTTTTATGTAAATCGATTAAATCATAATTGGATTCAGCCATATTTCCGATTTCAAAACCTTTGAACGGGTTTTCTTTTTGAAAACCTGCTTCGATAGATTTTTCGATCGCATTGTACAATTCTTCAACAGAACCAATAAGAACTTCTTCTTTTTTATCTTCTGTTCTCCAAATTGGCAACGGAATTCCCCAATATCTAGAACGAGATAAGTTCCAGTCGTTGGCATTTTTCAGCCAGTTTCCAAAACGTCCTTCACCAGTAGACTTAGGCTTCCAATTGATAGTTTCGTTCAGGTCGAACATTCTATCTTTTACATCGGTTACTTTTATGAACCAGGAGTCTAGTGGATAATATAATAACGGCTCATCAGTTCTCCAGCTGTGTGGATAACTGTGCACGTATTTCTCTACCTTAAAGGCTTTATTTTCTTCTTTTAATCGAATAGCAATTTCAACATCAACAGAACGTTCCGGAGCTTGTCCTGCATCATAATATTCGTTTTTCACGTATTTACCAGCCAATTCACCTAAATGCGAAGTGAATTTCCCTTGTAAATCTACCAGCGGTACTGCTGTTCCTGTTTCGTCAAGAACCAACATTGGCGGCACTTCCGGTTTTGCTTCTTTTGCTACTTTAGCATCATCTGCACCAAAAGTTGGAGCGGTATGTACAATTCCGGTTCCGTCTTCGGTAGTAACGAAATCGCCCGCGATTACTCTAAATGCATTTTCAGCATTTTGATAAGGTAATACGTATGGCAATAATTGCTCGTAACGAATTTCAACTAAATCAATTCCTTTTGCTTCTGCTAAGATTTTATACGGAAGTTTTTTATCACCTTCTTTTACATTGTCAAAATCAGCATCGTCTTCGCTTAAGAAAAATCCTTTCCCGAATTGTTTTCCAACTAAATTTTTAGCCAAAACAACATTGATTGGATCAAAAGTATATTGATTGAAAGTTTTTACTAAAACGTAATCGATTTTTGGACCAACTGTCAAAGCAGTATTTGATGGCAATGTCCAGGGAGTTGTCGTCCAGGCCAAAATGTGAACATCTCCAAAACCTTGTAAAAAGCCTGGCAATGTTTCCGGCAATGTTTTAAACTGCGCTACAATCGTAGTATCTGTAACATCTCTGTAAGCTCCTGGCTGATTTACTTCGTGAGAAGACAATCCTGTTCCTGCTTTAGGAGAATAAGGCTGAATCGTGTATCCTTTGTACAACAAACCTTTATCATAGATTTGTTTCAAAAGCCACCAGACAGACTCCATATACTTTGGTTTATACGTTACATACGGATCTTCCATATCTACCCAATATCCCATTTTTTCGGTCAAATCATTCCATACGTCAGTATAACGCATTACGGTTTTTTTACACGCTTCGTTATATTCTTCGATAGAAATTGTTTTACCAATATCTTCTTTTGTAATTCCAAGTTCTTTCTCAGTACCTAATTCTACAGGTAATCCGTGCGTATCCCAACCGGCTTTTCTTTTTACCTGAAAACCTTTTTGAGTTTTATATCTGCAAAAAATATCTTTAATTGCACGTGCCATCACGTGGTGAATTCCCGGTAATCCGTTTGCTGAAGGCGGACCTTCAAAAAATACGAAAGGCTCTGCACCTTCGCGAGTAGTTACACTCTTTTCAAATATATTTTCTTCCTTCCAAAAATCAAGTACTTCTGACGCTACCGCTGGCAAGTCAAGTCCTTTGTATTCAGTAAATTTTGTGCTCATTTTATCCTTTTCTTAAACGAGGTGCGAAAGTAAGGAATTTTGGATTATTGACCATCTATTTCTTGAAATTTCACAAACTTTTGTTGAGATAATAGATACAAAAACAAAAGAATTGATTAGTTTCCGGTACTAATCTCAAAAAATCGAGTTAATAAACCAAAAACCAATCAATTCTGATTGTTAACTTTTATAAAAAAAAAAAGAGGATTCAAAACATCTCAAACAGTCTTTATTTTATGAATATCTGATTACTAAAAAAGGTATCGTTTTAAGAGAATATTTCTTTTAAAACATCGAGGGATTTTGGCTTTTTAAAACCGTCTAAATGAAAACTGTAATAATCGATCAGAATTTTCAATAAAATCTGTCTCTCGATCACATGAAAGACTTTTTGAACATTATCAAACTTTAAATCTATTAGTTTTTTAAACAAATTTGTTTCGTGTTCCGTAAGTGCACTCAAACCATGAAAAAGTGTAAAAACACCTTCGTTCATTTCAAAATAAGGCAAATCAATTTCTGATATGTCAGGATAAAAACCTAGATATTTTGTAATTTCTAAAAGTAAAATCAAATGAAAATTAGAAATTTCGTCATGATGATCCAACCAGATCAGCGCAGTTTCTAAAAAAATAAAAAGCGATTCATTTTTCTCTTCTTCCTGAATAGAATAATGCAGCATTTCAGACAAAAACATTACCATTGTACTTTTTACAATATCTGTATGAATGCTTTGAAATGGAACTGCCGCTTTAATTTCTTTGAAATTCTCTAATGTACCTTTATTTTTATGCATGGCTTCGATTTCGAGAATCGACAAAGGCTGAAAATAAGCAATTTTCTGGCTGGCTTTTCTACTCGAAAAAGCATCACGCACGAAATAAGATTTCAGGCCGTTTGAAAGTGTAAAACATTTTACAATCAAACTTTTCTCCTGAAATTTCAACGATGAGATTACTATTGCTTTGGTTTTTACTAACAAAATTAGATTTTAAATATTATTCCTGAAGTTACTCTAACCTGTGAACATAAGTACAAAATAAACACGAATTCGACTAATTGCCACTAATGAGTTGGTGATTTTTCTTTATTTAAAAATAAAGATGCCTTCAAACATCTTTTACAAAGACAAATGAAGGCATCTGAAAAATTTAGCTACAGCTTATACTACACCCTGAGCAAGCATAGCGTCTGCAACTTTAACAAATCCTGCAATATTAGCTCCTTTTACATAGTCAACATATCCTGATTTATCTGAACCGTATTTTACACATGAAGCATGAATTGCCAACATGATTTCTTTTAATCTTTGATCCACTTTTTCTGAAGACCAGCTTAAACGCAATGAATTTTGTGACATTTCAAGCCCTGAAGTTGCAACACCACCGGCATTAGATGCTTTTCCGGGAGCAAATAAAATTTTAGCATTTAAGAAAGCAGTAACCGCTTCCGGTGTAGATGGCATATTTGCTCCTTCTGCAACAGCAATACATCCGTTAGCCACTAAAACTTTAGCTTCTTCACCATCCAGTTCGTTTTGAGTCGCACAAGGCAAGGCAACATCACATTTAACTTCCCATGGACGTTTTCCTTCTACATATTTTGCATTAGGATATTTGGCCACGTACTCGCTGATTCTGCCTCTTAATTCATTTTTAAGCTCCATTACAAAAGCTAACTTTTCATTATCAATTCCGTCTGCATCATAAATGTATCCGTTAGAATCAGAAAGTGTAACTACTTTTGCCCCTAATTCATTGGCTTTTTCTACAGCATATTGCGAAACGTTTCCTGAACCGGAAATCACAACCGTTTTCCCTTTAAAACTGTCTCCTTTTGTTTCCAGCATACTCTGAGCAAAATAAACTGTTCCGTATCCTGTAGCTTCCGGGCGTATTAATGATCCTCCATACTGAATTCCTTTTCCTGTCAGTACTCCGGTAAATTCATTTCTTAATCTTTTATACTGACCAAACATATAACCAATTTCACGGCCGCCTACTCCAATATCACCAGCCGGAACATCCGTATTATCACCAATATGTCTTGAAAGCTCTGTCATAAAACTTTGACAGAATTTCATAATTTCGTTATCTGATTTTCCTTTTGGATCAAAATCAGAACCACCTTTCCCA
The DNA here is from genome assembly GCA_900129595.1 of Flavobacterium frigidimaris. GTDB lineage: Bacteria > Bacteroidota > Bacteroidia > Flavobacteriales > Flavobacteriaceae > Flavobacterium > Flavobacterium frigidimaris. The sequence continues at coordinate 77,559 of FQWG01000018.1, forward strand.
CCACCCATTGGCAATGTTGTTAAACTGTTTTTGAAAGTTTGCTCAAAAGCAAGAAACTTTAAAATACTTAAATTAACTGACGGATGAAAACGTAAACCACCTTTATAAGGCCCAATGGCAGAGTTCATTTGAATTCTATATCCTCTGTTTACCTGAATTTCGCCTTTATCGCTTAACCAGTTTACTCTAAACATGATAACACGTTCAGGTTCAACCATACGCTCTAAAAGCATTTTATTCTGATATTTTTTATTTTCTTCAATAAAAGGAATTACCGTTTCGGCAACTTCTAAAACTGCTTGTAAAAACTCTGATTCATTCGGGTTTTTTTCGCTAACCGAATCCATAAAAGCGGCAATACTTTGTGACATGATTATTAGATTATTAATATTTAAGAAAACGTTTTCGTTATTCGAGGCAAATGTACTCTAAATGGCTATTTTCAAAATAATTTTTTAAATATCATTTAGCACTTTTATCTATTATATAACTGATCTGAAAAATATACGTTTCAGGTTCGCTAATTTACAGTAATTTGACAGTGTTATATTCATTAATTTAATATTTTTAATAAAAATTCATTAATCGGGCTTTATATTTAGAATTTCAAATAAAAATAAACGAAAAGCCCCAATTCTTTAGAGTTGGGGCTTTCTATTTTTATGCGAGGGCTTGCTCAATATCTGCAATTAAATCTTCGGCATCTTCGATACCAACACTTAATCGGACTAAATCGTCAGTAATACCCACTTCAGCTCTTTTATCTGCCGGAATAGATGCGTGTGTCATTAAAGCCGGATGATTGGCCAAAGATTCTACTCCGCCTAAAGATTCTGCCAGTGTAAAAACTTTCAGTTTTTCTAAAAACGCAATAGAATCTTCTTTTTTACCTGATTTAAAAGTAAAAGAAACCATCCCGCCAAAAGCTTTCATTTGCTTTTTAGCAATTTCATGAAACGGATGACTTTTTAAACCCGGGTAATAAACTGTATTTATCTTCGGATGATTGCTTAAATATTCCACTACTTTTTCTCCATTTTCGCAATGTCTCTGCACTCTTAACGAAAGTGTTTTGATTCCTCTTAAAACCAAGAAACTGTCCATTGGTCCAAGTGTTGCGCCAGTTGCAAATTGCTGAAAATGCAATTGCTCTCCTAAAGCTTCATCTTTTACAATCAAAGCTCCCGCAATAACATCAGAATGTCCTCCTAAATATTTTGTTGCCGAGTGCATAACGATATCTGCTCCTAAATCAAGTGGTTTTTGCAAATATGGTGTTGCAAATGTATTGTCTACAGCAAATAAAATATTATTCGCTTTAGTTATTTTTGCCACTTCCTGGATATCTGCCAATTTCATTAACGGATTTGTTGGTGTTTCAACCCAAATCAGTTTTGTATTTTCATTGATTAATGACTTCAGTTTCTCGATATCAGTCATATCAACAAAATGAAATTTAATTCCTGAATCTTTATAAATGCGGGAAAACATTCTGTAAGTTCCTCCGTACAAATCATCCATTGCTATAATTTCATCTCCGGCTTTAAAAGATCTTAAAACACAATCTGTCGCTGCTAAACCAGATGAAAACGCCAATCCACGAGTACCATTTTCAATACTTGCCAAAGCATTTTCTAAAGCCGTACGAGTTGGGTTCGAGGCTCTGCTATACTCATAATCCGACAAAGGTTTCCCTGGACTGGTCTGAATAAAAGTTGAAGTTTGATACACAGGAGGCATAACTGCACCTGTACTTGGATCATGATGTTGACCGCCATGTATAACTTTAGTATTGAATTTCATATTATTACAAATTTTAAATGCTTAAACGTGGTACAAATTTACCGTTTAATTTATTTTAATCCTGATACAACTTCTTACCTTTGTATATAATTAACACTTTTTGACATGAAACATTATATTTTATCCGCCTTTTTGCTTTTAGCATTCACAAGTTGCCACAAAGAACTTTCATTTGACATTGAGACATTTGAAAAAGAATCTGCTATTCCCTGCAAAAAAGATTGTCCTAAAATTATTATTGCTGTTCCTGTCGCAAAAAACATTCCTGTTGTAGCCGACAGCATCAATAAAAAGGTTTTCACTGTTATAAAAGAAATTGTTTATTTTGAGGAAGATCCGTCAAAAGCAAATGATTATAAAAGTCTGGCAGCATCTTTTATCTCTTCGTTTGAAGAAATGCACAAAAAATTTCCTTCTGAAACTTTTGGCTGGGAAGCAAAAATAAAAGGAACCGTTGAGTTTGAATCCGATCAGATTATAAATATAAAAATTGACCATTATACTTTTACGGGTGGCGCTCATGGATACCAGGGATTCCGATCTTTATTGTTTGATCCTAAAACAGGAAAAACAATTTCGACGAACGCAATATTCAAAAACGAAAAAGAATTTAAGGCTTTCGCCGAAAAAGAATTCAGGGCAAAATATAAAATTCCTGCAACATCAAATATTAATGCGACGGGTTTAATGTTCGAAAACGACAAGTTTCAGTTGCCACAGAATATTTTCTATACTAATCAGGGTTTACTCTTATATTACAATTCATACGAAGCGGCTTCGTATGCTGATGGCGCAAAAGAGATTTTATTTCCTTACGCTACAATCAGTAAGTATTTGAAATATCAATAGATTTAATCTTCACATTCAAAAAAGATCTTTGTGTTAGATCCACTACTGTGCGCCTCTACAGAAAACCTTTGTCCCTTTGTTACTCTGAACCTTTGAGCCTTATTTAGCTCCTTCCTGAAAATCATATTTCATCTTTCTCAAGATCCGTAACGCTTCTTTAAACGATAAATAGATATTTCCAAAAGGTTTCAAAAGCAGTTTGGCATCAATAAGTTTTTGTTTGGCATCATCAAAACCATTCAGATAACAAATCATAAAAGTCGACGGAAGATTTTCGAGATCTTTTAATTCACGATCTGATAAAGCAATGCCTTTTTGCAGTTTCTGAAGCAACGCCGTATTCGCATTATAAATATGATACAACATTTTCCTGTTGAATTCCGGAGGCTGAAAAAGCATTTCGCGATCAATCTTGTAATAACCGTTATCAAAAAAATGAATCGTTTGTTTCTCTAAAGGATAATAACTCGTTTTATCATTTAGCCCAAGTGGAACATATTCAGTTATCGTGAAACTATCATCATCAAAAACAATCGTAACCACATCCTGAGCCGAATAAAAAAGTTTAATCTGTTCGTTGATTAACTCGATATCAACACGCGACAAGAAAGTTTTATCACGGGATTTATGAGGAACTCCAGCCCAGCAAATCACAAATAATTCTTTAAAAACATGGTATTTAGGCGACATGTCTTTGTGCCTGAAATTCATAAAATCGATTACGCCATCCAGCGTATACTGAATACTGTTCCGGGAACTATTTTCGATTCCGATTACCGTTTCAGTATTCTGGTAATTTTTCTCGATTTCACCTTCAACAGGAACAGAGTTACTGCCACGCCTTATAAAAACACTATTTGCCGGAGTTGTATGGATTCCTTTTTTGAAATAGGATACTTTACTCTTGGGCTTAATTGTAACCAATCCTACAACTTTATCTTTTGGAAGATTTGGGAAAGGAACATTTTCATACTGGATTTTAGGCGGATTTTCCAGAAAAGCATTGACAAGATTCTGGATTCGGCTATCATCAAAAAAATCATCACCAACAATTTCGTTGTCATGATCCTCAACTCCAACAACGATATACGAATTATTGGTTGGATTTGAATTTGATAACGCACAAATGTGTTTTAGAAACTTCCCTTTGCCCTCACGTGAATGCAAGTTCAACTGCCTTTTTTTATCATAAAAACTGCTCTCATCGTTATGAGCAAGTAAATTTTTTATTAAAAGGCGCTTGTTGATCATTATTTTTAGACTTCTTAGAAAGTTAGATTTGTAGACTTCTTAGCTTATTGGACTTTTAAATATCAAACCTCTTAGATTATTTTGATTGTTTAAATCTAAGAAGTCTAATTAAGTCTAAAATCTAAGTTATCCTCTTTTAACAATTGTCGACGATGCTTGTGCCGTACTCATTACCACCAAATCGGCAATATTTACGTGATACGGTCTTGAGACTACAAAATGAATGATATCTGCAATATCTTCTGCCTGCAAGGGATCAAAACCTTTGTAAACATTCGAAGCTCTTTCGATATCTCCTTTAAAACGCACTTCGCTAAATTCTGTCGCTACCATTCCGGGATGAATGGCTCCAACACGAATATTAAAAGGGTTCAAATCAATTCGCATTCCTGCTGTAATAGCATCCACTGCATGTTTTGTTCCGCAATATACATTTCCGTTTGGGTACACTTCTTTGGCGGCTGTTGAACCTATATTGATAATATGTCCGGAATTTTTAGCTGTCATTTTCGGAATTACCGCTTTCGAAACGTATAAAAGTCCTTTTACATTAATATCGATCATCGCATCCCAATCGTCTAAATCTCCGGTTTGAATTGGGTCTAAACCATGAGCATTTCCTGCATTGTTGATCAAAATATCAATATCTGAAAATGCTCCCGGCAAAGAATTAATACTTTCCAGAACATCCTTTTTATCCCTGACATCAAAGGACAGAGAATGTACTTCGGTAAAAACCGAAAGTTCTTTTTCAAGTTCAGCCAGGCGGTCTTTACGTCTTCCGCAAAGAACCACTTTATAGTTATTTTTAGCCATAATTTGTGCGGTTGCTTTTCCAATTCCGCTTGTGGCTCCAGTAATTAAAACTGTTTTTTTCATTCTACTATTTTTATTTTAAAAGTTTTTTGCCACAGATTAAATGGATTAAAATGATTTATAATCTGTGAGAATCTTTCAATCTGTGGCAAAAAAAAAATTTTAATCTTTTCTGATCCAATTGTCTAAATTCAATCTCATATTTAAGGCTATCCACGTTTCATTATGCATTTCCCTGACAAATTTCTTATCCGGATGAATAACAAAACCAATCTTTTGATAGCATTTGATGGCACTTGAATTAAAGTCAAACACATTTAGCTCAACATTCTTTTCTTCACTATTTTTAATAATAAATTCCAGAAGCAAAGTCACTATTTGCGTTCCAATTCCTTTTCCTCTAAGTGCCTGATCCATAATCAGGATCCGCCCCAGATTTGCAAAGCTGTCTTTAAAACAAATTTCACAATGTCCGATAACCGAATCATTAGAAACATTAACAATGCTAAAAGCAATTCTGTTTTTGTCTGAAAGTGATTGCTTTATTTGTTCTTCTGTCAAAGGAAAAATAAATTCCGGTCCTGCAAATTGCATTAATTCACGGGCATCTTTAATGCTATTAATTAATAGCGGATAATCTCCTTTATCAAACTTTTCTAATCGTATCATTTCAAGATGCAATCTTTAAGCAACGTCGTCGCCCATACTTTCTGTCCAGATGGCGAACCAGTCTTCTTTGTCCATTTCTAATTCTACGGCTTTCATAAGCGACTGAATTCTGGCAATATTTACTGTTCCCGCAATTGGAATTACTCCTGCCGGATGTTTTAAAATCCAGGACAATAAAAGTGTGTCTGAACCAAAACCATATTTTTGAACCAGGTCTGCAAGCAGTTTCTTCAAACGGCGTGTTTGTTTGGTATCTTCCCTAAAAACAGTTCCTAGCGGATTCCAGGATAAGGGACGAATTCCGTGTGTCTGCATATAATCTAAACTTCCATCTGTCATTGCTTCAAAATGTGTAGCTGAAAATTGCACCTGATTAAAACTCACTTCTGTTTTCTGACGGATCAGTTCTGTTTGAGAACTTGTAAAATTCGAAAGTCCAAAATCAACAATTTTCCCTTCTGATTTTAATTTCTCAACTGCTTCTGCAATTTCATCTGCCTGCATTAGCGGGCTTGGCCTGTGCAATAAGAAAACATCAACATAATCTGTTTTCAGTTTTTTTAGTGATTCTTCAACGGACCAAATTATATATTCTTTAGAATAATCGTAGTGTTTGATTTTGTTTTCCGGACGTTTTTCAGCAATCATCTGAATGCCGCATTTGGTAATTAATTGTAATTTTTCTCTTGAAATTTTGCTGTTGTGAAATGCTTTTCCAAAATCAGCTTCTGTGGTATAAGATCCGTAAATGTCTGCGTGATCAAAAGTTGTAATTTTGTTTTCGATACAAAGTTGTATCAGGTTTTCCATTTCTTTAGTTGTAAGGTTTTTATCCCAAACTCCCCAATTCATAGTGCCCGAAATTATAGGCGATAATGCTGTTTTGCTCATGGTTGTATTGCGTTATTTTTGGTAATAAATATGCTTTTCTGAAACATAATCATCAAAGTTCTTAAAAATATAAAAATAGATTCACAATTAGTCCTTAAAATTAGGTCGTTGGTCGAAGTTTTAACCATTCTTTAACATCTTACTTCTCAAAAAATATTCAATTTGCACTCTCAAAAGTAAGACATAAGAATCATTGTTTTAAAAAGGTTTTAAAAATATTTATATGGAAGAAAATACAACGACTTTAGACATTAGAGCGATAAATGAAAAAATTGAAAGAGAAAGTGCTTTTATAGACCTTCTTACAATGGAAATGAACAAAGTTATTGTGGGCCAGAAACATATGGTCGAGCGTTTATTAATTGGACTTCTTGGACAAGGGCATATTTTGCTTGAAGGTGTTCCGGGATTAGCGAAAACGTTAGCGATAAATACCTTGTCGCAAGCAGTGCAAGGTTCGTTCAGCCGTATTCAGTTTACTCCCGACTTATTACCTGCCGATGTTGTTGGTACGATGATTTATAACATCAAAGCAAACGAATTTTCAATAAAAAAAGGACCAATCTTCGCTAATTTCGTCCTTGCCGATGAGATTAACCGTGCTCCGGCCAAAGTTCAGTCGGCACTTTTGGAGGCGATGCAGGAAAAACAAGTAACAATTGGCGACACGACTTTCAAATTAGATCGTCCGTTTTTAGTACTTGCAACTCAAAACCCGGTAGAGCAAGAAGGAACATACCAACTTCCGGAAGCGCAAGTCGATCGTTTTATGCTTAAAACCGTAATTGATTATCCAAAAATTGATGAAGAGCGTTTTGTAATTCGTCAAAACCTAAAAGGATCTTACGAAAAAGTAAATGCCGTAGTTTCTGTAGAGCAAATTTTACGTGCTCAGGAAGCTGTTCGTGAAGTTTACATGGACGAAAAAATCGAAAAATATATCTTAGACATCATATTTGCTACTCGTTACCCAGAGAAGTACAAATTGGCAGACTTAAAACCTCTTATTAGTTTTGGAGCATCACCACGTGGAAGTATCAATTTAGCTGTTGCAGCAAAATGTTATGCTTTTATCAAACGTCGTGGATATGTAATTCCGGAAGATGTTCGTGCAGTTGTACATGATGTTTTACGTCACAGAGTTGGGATAACATATGAGGCTGAAGCCGAAAACATTACTTCTGTAGACATTATCAACAAAATCGTAAACGAGATTGAAGTACCTTAAAAATTTGTTTAATGTTTCAAGTTTCAGGTTGTTGTAAAGCAAACCTGAAACTTGAAACTTTTAAACTTTAAACAAATAAAATGGATACAAAAGAGCTTTTAAAAAAAGTACGAAAAATAGAAATCAAAACCAAAAGACTGAGCAATCATATCTTTTCGGGAGAATACCACTCTTCATTCAAAGGACGAGGAATGACTTTTAGTGAAGTACGTCAATACCAATACGGCGATGACATTCGTAACATCGATTGGAATGTAACGGCACGCTATAACGAAGCCCACGTAAAAGTTTTTGAAGAAGAACGTGAATTGACCATGATGTTAATGGTTGACATCTCAGGTTCAGAAGGTTTTGGTTCAAAAAGTCAATTTAAAAAAGACATCGTCACCGAGATTGCGGCAACGATGGCTTTTTCGGCTACACAAAATAATGACAAAATTGGTTTAATATTATTTTCTGATAATGTAGAATTGTATATTCCGCCAAAAAAAGGACGTTCGCATGTTTTGAGAATCATTCGTGAATTGATCGAATTCGAACCAAAAAGCCAAAAAACAGATGTTGGAGCCGCGTTAAAATTTTTGTCAGGAACTCAGAAAAAGAAAGCGATTGTTTTTGTAATTTCTGATTTTATGTCTGAAAATTATGAGCAAACATTAAAGATCGCTTCTAAAAAACACGATATTACCGGAGTTCGTGTATATGATATCCGCGAAGAAAAAATCCCAAATTTAGGAATGGTAACAATGCTTGATGCCGAAACGGGAAAAATTCAACTGGTTGATACAGGCTCAAAAACAGTGAGAATGAATTACGAAAAACATTATCACGAAAGAGTCAATTATTTCAAAGATATATTTAGTAAATCTGGGGCTGGAGTTGTAAACACAAGAGTTGATGAAAATTACGTAACCAAATTACTGGGCTATTTCAAGTCAAGATAATTTTAGATCGTTAGACTTCTTAGATTATTAGAATATTAGATTTTAAAAAATTTAAGCATCCAAAAATAAAATCTGTTTAAATCTGCGTCATCCGCGTGCCATTTTTAAGCATTCATTTTAGAATAAAATCTGAAATCAAAAAAATCAAATGAAATTAAAGTTTTACATCTTTTTATTTTTACTTTCCTCAGCTATTTTTGCTCAGCAAAAACAGGTCGAGACGAGCATTGATACTACAAAAAATAAAATTGGAGCCGAATTTAAGCTAACGCTTAAAACGGTGGTCAGCTCAAAGTCGAAAGTTGTTTTTCCGAAATTAAAAACCATTGGACAACTTGAGGTAATTCAATCCTATCCAATTGATACAGTGAAGAAAAATGACACTTATGAACTGATCAAAAAATACGGTTTAACACAATTTGATTCCGGAAAATATACCATTCCAAGTATCAAAATTCTAATTGACAAAAAACCTTTCCTAACCGATTCTATTCGCGTTGAAGTTGCGAATGTCAAAGTAGACACACTGCAACAGAAAATGTACGACATCAAAGACATTACTGCGCCAGACAATGGTATTGGTGACTGGTGGAAATACATTTTAGCTTTAGTCGTAATTCTTGGAATTGGAGCTTTTGTGTACTGGTACGTTAAAAAACATCAAAAGAAAAAAATTGAAGAAGAAGTTTATAAAACTCCGATCGAAAAAGCGACTAGTTTGCTGAACAATCTGGAGCAAAAAGAACTGGTTCAAAAAGGCGAAATCAAAGAATATTATAGTGAACTGACGGATATTGCCCGTAACTATATTGAAGAAGCCATTCATATTCCTGCAATGGAAAGCACTACTTCTGAATTGATTCAGGCCATCAGAAACGCTTCTACTAAAAAGAAGATGACACTAACACCGGAAACTGTTGAGAATTTAGAACGTGTTTTACGTCAGGCCGATTTGGTGAAATTTGCGAAATCTAAACCTCTTGAATTTGAAATTACCGAAGATCGAAATAAAATCCAGAAAGTAATCCTGACACTTGACAATGCAATCCCAACGGAAGTTCCGGCTGAAGAAGAAGATCAATTATTGAATGAGGCGCAAAAGCAAAAACAGATTAAGCTGTTATTATTAAAAAAACGCAACAAACGTATTGCCATTGCAGCAGGAACGGTTCTGTTTTTAATCATTGCTGTAACTGCATTCTTTATCGCTACAAAAGGTTTCAAATTTGTAAAAGATAATGTTCTGGGCAATGCATCAAAAGAATTATTAGAAGGCGAATGGGTAAAAAGTGAATACGGAAATCCTGGTGTTTTAATTGAAACTCCAAAGGTTCTTAAACGAATGGATACGCAAAAAGTGCTTCCAAAAGAAACAATGGCTTTAATCAAAGAGATGCAGTTATTTACCTACGGAAGTATGGTAGACAATTTCTTTGTAACCGTTTCTACAAGTAAATTTAAAACCCCAACCGAAATAGATTTAGCAAAAGCTTTAGAGGGTTCTCTAAAAGTTATTGAATCTCAGGGTGGGCAAAACATTATTGTAAAACAAGAAGATTTCCAGACAGGCCAAGGCATTCAGGGAGTTAAAGGATATGGAACAATGACGATCTTAAACCCTGTTGACAAAACAAGTACAAAGGCTTATTATGAACTTTTACTGTTTAAACAGGATCAGGGATTACAACAAATTTTGATTATACACGAAGAGGGCGATACGTATGCCAATGATATTACGACTAGAATTTTAAATTCTGTTGAACTTAGAAAAGCGAGCAACTAATGAATAAGATAACTTTTTTAAATCCAGAATTTTTTTGGTTGTTTCTATTAATTCCAATTGCAATCGCTTGGTTTTTCTGGAAGCGCAACCAGCAATCGGCTACCTTAAAAATGAGTTCGACTCAGGGTTTCAAAAACAGCGAATCGCTGTTAACAAAATTAAAACCTGCTTTATACGTTTTTAGGATTTTAGGGCTAAGTTCTTTAATTATTGCACTGGCAAGACCCAGAACTGTTGATATCAGCAGTCAGACTAAAACCACAAAAGGAATTGATATTGTTTTGGCAATTGACGTTTCAGGAAGTATGCTGGCAAAAGATTTAAAGCCTAACCGTATGGAAGCTTTAAAAAGAGTAGCCGCAGATTTTGTTGGAGAAAGGCCTAATGACAGGGTTGGATTGGTTCTGTACGCTTCTGAAGCGTATACCAAAACACCGGTTACGAGTGATAAAGCGATTATTCTTGAAGCCATAAAAGGAATTAAATACGATACGGTTTTACAAGACGGAACCGGAATTGGAATGGGATTGGCAACTGCTGTAAACCGTCTTAAAGACAGTAAAGCAAAAAGCAGGGTTATTATCCTGATGACAGATGGTGTTAATAATGCAGGATTTATTGAACCGGAAACAGCATCTGATATTGCAAAACAATATGGTATAAAAGTCTACACAATTGGAATTGGTACAAACGGAATGGCAGAATCTCCATACGCTTACGCACCAAACGGAGGATTTTTATACAAAATGCAAAAAGTAGAAATCGACGAACAATTAATGAAAAACATTGCCCGTAAAACCGATGGAACTTATTTCAGGGCTACCAGTAATGATAAATTAGCCGAAATATACAATGCTATTAATAAATTAGAAACTACCGAAATCCAGGAATTAAAATTCTATGATTATGACGAAAAATACAGAGGTTTCGTTTTATTGGCAGCCTTTTTATTATTGTTGGAAGTAGGTTTAAGAAATACGGTTTACAGAAGCTTTATATAATATTTTAGTCGCAGTCACGGTTTACAGTTTACAGCTGAAACTGCGACTGAAAACTGCGACTGAAAACTAGAACTAAAAATGGAATTAGACGAAAAAAAATATTTATACCTTTTATTACTACTCCCAATTGTGGTGTGTGTTTTCTTTTTCAATATGTATTGGAAAAGAAAAAAACAACGCGAATTTGGTGATCTCGAAATGGTAAAAAGACTGAGCCCTGAACGCTCTGTTTTTAAGCCGGTATTAAAATTATGCGTAATCCTTCTGGCACTTACCTGTTTGATTATTGGGTTGGTAAATCCGAAGATTGGAACTAAAATGGAAACGGTAAAACGTGAAGGTATCGACATTGTTTTTGCTGTTGACGTTTCTAAAAGTATGCTTGCAGAGGATGTCGCGCCAAGTCGTTTAGAGAAAAGCAAACAATTGGTTTCGCAAATCATCAACAATCTGGGAAGTGACAGAATCGGAATTGTAGCATATGCCGGAAGTGCTTTTCCTGTTTTACCCATTACATCCGATTACAGCGTTGCTAAAATGTTCCTGCAGAGTATGACTCCGGACATGGTTTCATCACAAGGAACATCACTTGACGAGGCAATCAGATTATCTGCTACTTATTTTGATGAAAAGAGCAAAACCAGCAAATTACTGATTTTAATTTCTGATGGTGAAGATCATTCTGAAGGTGCATCGGCGGCAGCTGAAGAAGCCAACAAACTAGGAATGAAAATCATTACCATTGGTGTCGGAACTGAAAAAGGAGCTACCATTCCATTAAAAGAAAATGGTGTAGTCAGAAGTTATCAGAAAGATCAAAACGGACAAACGGTTATTACAAAACTCAATCAGGAAGGACTAAAAACCATTGCAAAAGCCACAAAAGGCGGTTATGTATATGGCGGAAGTACGAAGGAAGTTTTAGAATATGTAAAAAATGCCTTAAACAACATTCAGAAAACAGAATTTGAAGCTACTCAAATGGCCGATTTTCAATCGCAATTTCAATGGTTCATTGGTTTTGCCTTCTTGCTGTTGTTTATTGATATCTTCCTTTTAGAAAGAAAAACAAATTGGATAAAAGAGTTGAATTTATTCAACGAAAAGAAATAATTGTTCAGATTAGAAATTCGGAACAAAAAAAATAAAAACATTAGAATGAAAAATTTACTTCTTTATATTTTACTAACGTTCTCTTTGGCGGTTTCAGCTCAGGAGAAAGACAAGACATTGCCTGATGCCAATGAAGAATATAAGCAGAATAAATTTGTTGATGCTGAAGCCAATTACAGAATTTCAGAATCAAAATTTCCAAAACGTGTCACTGCTCCTTATAACTTAGGAAATACGATTTACAAACAAAATCAGGTTTCTGAAGCGAAGTTCGCCTACACAAAAGCGATAAAAAATGCTAAAACAAGACCTGAAAAACATAAGGCATTTCACAATTTAGGAAATGTCTTCATGAAAGAGAAAGATTATACACAAGCAGTAGAAGCTTATAAAGAAGCTTTGCGTAACGACCCGACCGATGATGAAACACGTTATAATTATGCTCTGGCAAAACAAAAGTTAAAAGAAAACCCTCCAAAAAACGATAAAAACAAAGACAAAAATAAGGATAAGGACAAAGACAAGGATAAAAACAAAGATAAAGACAAGGACAAGGATAAAAATAAAGACAAGGATAAGGACAAAGATAAAAAAGACGACAAAGGCGATAAAGACAAGGATAAAAAAGACGGCAAGGACGATCCGAAGAAAGATGATAAGTCGGACAATAAAGGAGAACCAAAACCACAGCCCGGAGGAATCTCTAAAGATCGCGTTCAAAATTTATTAGATGCCGTAAACAACGAAGAAAAGAAAATTCAGGATAAAGTAAACGCTCAAAAAGTAAAAGGAAATCCTAGAAAAACAGAGAAAGACTGGTAAAATTTGGTTTATTTGTATAATCGTTAATTTGTTTAATTGTAGAGGCGATTATTCAAATTAACGATTATACAGTTAACGTAAAAAACACTGAAAAACAATTAATGAAAAGATATTTAATTCTATTACTATTCACTTTTCAAGGGCTTATGGCTCAAGTTCAATTTGAAGCCAAAGTAAGCAAGAACACGCTTGGAGTAAACGAAAGGTTACGCATTGACTTTATCATGAATGTTGATGGCGATAACTTTGACCAGCCTTCATTTGAGGGCTTTAGAATTGTTGGCGGACCAAGTCAGCAAGTAAGTCAGTCCTGGGTAAACGGAAGAAGTTCTTTTCAGAAAGCCTATTCTTATATTTTACAGCCCAATCAAAAAGGGACCTTTACAATCAAACAAGCTTCGATTGAATTTAATGGGCAGGTTTATAAAACTGCTCCCATAAAAATAGTAGTTACAAATGCCGTTGCACAGGAAAGAGATCCTTATGACAACAGCAGGCCACAAGGTATGCCAAATGAAACGCTAAGCCTTATTGCCGAAATTTCAAAAACAAATCCGTATTTGAATGAACCAATTACTGTGGTTTATAAATTATACTTTAACAACATTAATGTTACCGGCTTTAAAGAATTAGCGAAACCTAAGTACAACGATTTCTGGAATCAGAATATCGATATCAAACAATTGTCTACTGAAGAAGGAACTTTTCAGGGACAAAGATGTTATTTCGTTATCCTGAAAAAGACTATTTTATATCCTCAAAAATCAGGAAGACTTACTATCGAACCGCTTTCACTGGATATTGGCGTACAATTGCCTTCAAATCGTCGTGATATGTATGGCCAAATGATCTTATCAGACGATAACAGGGTTGTATCAGCGGGTGCAAAAACAATTAACGTAAAACCACTTCCGGAAGCGACCAAACCAGATGGTTTTGGTGGCGCTGTAGGTAGATTTAACTTTACCGTTACGCCATCTAAAACAACACTTAAAAGCGGAGAAAGCCTTGATTTAATCGTTAGTGCTTCAGGAAACGGAAACATGAAATTGTTTAGCCTGCCAAAACCTGTAGTACCAAATGCTTTAGAAATGTACGATCCGGTTCATGATGAACAAGTGACAACTTCACTTTCGGGGATGTCAGGAAAAATTACAGACAAATATTCTATAGTTCCACAATATAAAGGGAAGTATGCAATAAAAGCAATGCAGTTTTCTTATTTTGATCTGAATACGGGGTCTTATAAAACGATAACTTCACCTGAGATTATGGTAGATGTTTTAGATGGCCCAACGCTGGCTGAAGCAAATCCAACTGCTACTAAAAACGTAATTTCGCCAACAGAACAATTCAAATATATTAAACCGAAAACCATTTTAGTTTCAATAGCCAAAAATGATTTTTATGGTTCTAATTTGTATTATATTTTATTATTCCTGCCTTTCGTGATTCTGCCAATTATTGTTCTAGGCAAAAAACGAAAAGAAGCAATCGATGGTGACGTGACAGGAAACCGAATTAGGATGAATAATAAACTCGCGAAGAAATACCTTTCTGAAGCGAAGAGACAACTTAAAAACAAAGAACTGTTTTATATTGCTTTAGAGAAAGCGATGCACAATTTCCTGAAAGCGAAACTGCATATCGAAACCTCAGAAATGAGCAAAGACAACATTAGCGAGTTATTATTGTCCCGAAATGCAAATCCGGAATCTGTTCAGAATTTCATTAATTTGACAGAAAACTGCGAGTTTGCCCGTTATGCTCCGGCGTCAAGCGCTTCGATTCAACAGGATTTCGACAAAGCTGTTTTGATCATTTCAGAATTAGAAAAGCAAATTGTTTAACAAAAACTAATTTTACCGCAAAGTGCGCTAAGAAAAGGTTTGTAGATTGAGCTGATTTTAAGATCGTAAAGTTCTTTACTAAGTTTAAAAAATCTAACCGACGGATTTTAAAATCCCATACGGTTTAACAAAAATAAAATGAAAAATATAGTATATCTTTTTTTATTAATCTCACAGGTTTTCTTTGCTCAAAGCAGCTTCGAAAAAGGAAATGCATTGTACCAAAAGGGACAATACCAGCAGGCTGTTGATGTTTATGAAAGTATTATCAAAGAAGACAAACAGCATTCTGCAGAGTTGTATTTTAACTTAGGAAACTCCTACTACAAACTCAACAAAGTGGCGCCTTCAATTTATAACTATGAGAAAGCGCTGGTTCTGAAACCTCACGATCCTGACGTTTTAAACAACCTGAAATTTGCTAAAAAACTAACGATTGATGAAATCAAAGAAATCCCGAAAGTAGGTTTTGCAAAACTGATTCAGAACTTTACAGGAATTTTTGATTACAATACCTGGGCAAAAATTTCTATCGGAATTGCATTTGCCTTTTTATTGAGTTTTATTGGATACTATTTCTCACAGCTTACACTTTCAAAACGAATTTATTTTATTGGAATGTTTGTTCTTTTGGTCGCTTTACTATTAAGTGTCTCTGCCGGAATAACAGAAAGAGATCACTATAATAATGATCGTCCGGCGATTGTTTTTGCTGAATTAAGTGAAGTTCGCAGTGAACCGCAAAAAGGCGGTGCCGCCATTTTATTACTACATGAAGGAGCAAAAGTCTATGTTATGGAAACTGTTGGACAATGGAAGAAAATCGAACTAACAGACGGAACTGAAGGCTGGATTGATGCTTCGACCATTAAAGAAGTAAAATAAACGTTTTTAAACCTTAAAATAAAAAATCCCAAACTCCATGACAACAATGGAATTTGGGATTTTCTTTTTTGGAATTTGAAATTAGTTTACAGCGCTAACAAGTCTTACGAACTCTGCTTTATAACCGTCTTCATCATTTGATATTCCTGATTTGGCTAAGCTTTTTATATCAGAACCCGAAGTATTACTTATAAACTTTGAATCTCTCAATTTCAATCCAAACCATGCAACAGCGGTTGTGAACTTAAAATCTGAAGAACTTTTGTCCAGTGTCACTTTTTTATTTTCTATTGTATTGACCATTTCGATGCTTGTAGCTCCATCAGGTTTTTTATATCGAAATTTAATGGTCGCCAGTTCATCACTATAATTAGATTCGTCTTTTTTAACTTTTGTATATTTTAAGTCAGAGGGAACATAACTGCTTTCAACTCCTGTCGGAATAATTTCATACAAAGCAGTAACGGTATGACCGCTTCCTAATTCTCCCGCATCAATAGCATCATTCTTAAAATCTTCTGCTTTTAATTTTCTGTTTTCATATCCTATTAATCGGTAAGCCTGAACATGTTTGGGATTAAATTCGATTTGAATTTTTACATCTTTTGCAATCGCAAACATCGAACCTTTGAATTCCTTTCCTAGAAAACGATTTGCTTCCTGAATGTTATCAATATACGCGTAATTTCCGTTTCCTTTATCAGCCAGTATTTCCATTTTACTGTCTTTATAGTTCCCCATTCCGTATCCTAAAACCGTTAAGAAGACACCCGATTTTCTTTTCTCTTCAATTAGTTTTTCCATGTCGGCATCTGTTGACGCGCCAACATTAAAATCACCGTCAGTGGCTATAATAACCCTATTATTTCCTTCTTTAATAAAATTTTGCTGTGCCAGTTTATAAGCCAGTTCTATTCCCTCACCTCCAGCTGTACTTCCGCCGGCACTTAGATTATCAAAAGCATCTAAAATATCGTCCTTATTATCGCCCGAAGTTGGTTCCAGCACAACACCTGCTGAACCTGCATAAACTACAATCGAAACCTTATCCTGAGGACGAAGCTCTTTTACCAAAATCTTCATGGATTCTTTTAATAACGGAAGTTTGTTCTGCTCACTCATGGAACCCGAAACATCTATTAGAAAAACCAGATTTGAAGCTGGTAAATTGGTCATCGGGATATTTTTCCCCTGCAAGCCAATCCTTAGCAGCTGACTGTTTTTATTCCAGGGAGCATCACTTAATTCTGTATTGATCGAAAACGGATGCTGCCCCGCTGGCTGTGGATAATTGTATTTAAAGAAATTCACCATCTCTTCAACGCGAACCGCATCTTTAGGTACTTGTTGCCCTTCATTAATAAAACGTCTGATATTGGTATAAGAAGCATTATCGACATCAATAGAAAAAGTAGAAAGCGGAGATTTTTGAGGAGATTCGAAAGGATTTTCTTCAAGCCCTGTATAACTTTCAGTATTAGGATCTGAAATGTATTCTTCGGGAATTGCATCAGTAGCAGTAACTGCCATATCTGTAGCTTCTGCGGCATAATCTTCTGTGGCTTCATATTGTTTTTTACAACTCACCACAATCAGTAATAGGAATGCCAACAAATAAAAAGGTTTATTTTTCATTTTAAAATAAATTTTAGGAATTAGTAAATGATTTTTTTTTCTCAAATAATAATTAGCATTCCGGATGTACTAAGAAAATTATCTGTAATTCCCGCAATCCAAATTGCATGCCAAGATTCCTGTTAAATATTTTTCAATCAAAAATAAGCTTCATCTAAAGTCGATTCACCATATAAGTGATATAAGTTTCATTTAAACTAAAGTGTAAGCTTGTGGTAAAAAATAAGTGAGATAAGTTTTCTTCGCGAACGTAAAATCAGCCCAAAAAAGGCCTGATTTCTTTGCGCCCGATCGCTATCAGGATGGCTCTAAAAACCACTTCGTTTGATATTTTCTTATACCACTTATATGGTAAGAAACTAAAAAGTATAGATTTTCAGAGAAGTCACGCAGTAATCCAGTTTCACATCAGATTCAAAAACATCTTCTATTTTATCTTCTGCTTCAAAGAAAGAAAGTCCTATTTTAACCGTTTCCGGTTTACATTCTGCTAAAAATTTATCGTAGAAACCTTTCCCGTAACCTACCCGATTTCCCAGAAGATCAAATGCAAGTAAGGGTACAAAAACCACATCAATAGTTGCTGACGGAACAGACAATCCGTTTACAGGTTCCGGAATATTGTATTCGTTTTTTTTGATTCTGGTATTATCCGTTAATAAAAAATGCGACATTCCGCGAGTTTCAAAATCACTTTTCGAAACTACAATTTCTTTGTCTTTTCCGGAAAGCAAATGCAGAACATATTCTGTGTTTACTTCCTTATGTTCTTCGATAGGCAAAAAAACATGATAATAAGTTTTATTCCAAATGGGCAATTGAATCAGATTATTGGCTATCGCCAAACTCTTTTCTTCAAGCGCATCTGGAGAAAGTTCTTTGCGAAGATTTTTATAGTGCAGTCGTAATTCTTTTTTATTCGTCGGCATTTTCAGGGCTGTTTTTAGACATATGATAAATCGCATCGCCTTCATAAACTATAGGCGAATGATTAGCGTTAATGACGAATCCGTCATGCGGTGCTTTTACTTTTTGCTCAAATTTACCAAACGGATCCGTAATAATGGCCAAAATAGTTCCTTTGGTCACAAACTTGCCAATCAGATTATAATCGTGCAGCAAACCGGAACATTTAGCACGCAGCCAAACCGAATTTTTAATATAAATAGAAGGATCATGCGCTTTTTCGACCACTTGTTTCGGATCCAGCATGTTCAGGTAATGCAGCAAACGCTTCACTCCCATTACACCTTCATTGGCAATCACATTATTAATGTCTAATGATTTTCCGCCTTCAAAAAGC
This sequence comes from Flavobacterium frigidimaris, assembly GCA_900129595.1. Taxonomy (GTDB): domain Bacteria; phylum Bacteroidota; class Bacteroidia; order Flavobacteriales; family Flavobacteriaceae; genus Flavobacterium; species Flavobacterium frigidimaris. Next base: position 96,402 of record FQWG01000018.1, read on the forward strand.
AGCATTTTTATATTGGCCTTCTCACAGGTATTTCTAAAAGAACCATTAATATTTTTAGAATATAACGTAAACGGCGCATTAAAAACATCCGCCAGAACTTTCAGTTCAGGATTATTCTCGGTAATTCTAATTTGCGGCGCATTGAACCGGCTTGCACCTCCGGCATGAAAATCGACTGCATAATCTATGATCGGCAAAACTTCTGCTACGATATGATACGCAAAACGACTGGCCAAAGAACCTTTTTTACTTCCCGGAAAAACGCGGTTCAAATCTCTTCCGTCCGGAAACTCACGGGATTTATTCACAAAACCATACATATTGATAATCGGAATGCAAATGATAGTTCCCTTTGCAGGACGATTGATCTTTTTGCTGATAATCTGACGCACTACTTCAACTCCGTTAATCTCGTCACCATGAATTCCTGCAGAGAATAAAACTACCGGACCTTCCATCTTTGACCGACGCACAATAACCGGAATATTAAGTTTTGTGGTGGTGTGCAACCTCGCAATTTCGACGTTTATTGTTTTGTTTTCTCCCGGCAAAATCGATTCGCCAAAAATAACCAAGGGTGTACTGTTTTTCATATAGAATTATAAAATCTAAATATAGAAATTATTCTTTTGATTTCGTAAATTTGAAACTAAATCAGTGTTAAGCTTTTTTCATACAATCAGAACGATTTTTTAAAAATGCTTTTCAGGTACTTCAGAAATAAAACAGAATGCAAAAACCGTCTTTAGATCTTCAAATTCAAACCTTGCCGGATAATCCCGGTGTGTATCAGTATTATGATAAAGAGGGAAAGATCTTATATGTTGGAAAAGCCAAAAATTTAAAAAAAAGGGTTTCTTCCTATTTCAATAAAATTCATGATACGGCCAAAACAAATGTATTGGTCCGGAAAATTGTAACCATAAAACACATCGTCGTTCCTACCGAAACCGATGCGCTTTTGTTAGAAAACAATTTAATCAAAACCCTGCAGCCCCGTTATAACGTGTTACTGCGCGATGACAAAAGTTATCCCTGGATTTGTATTAAAAGAGAACCTTTTTCGAGAATATTTTCGACCAGACGAATGGTCAAAGACGGCTCTGAATATTTTGGACCTTATACCAGTTTCAAAACCGTACATACTATTCTGGAGTTAATCAAAGAATTGTATCCTTTGCGAACCTGCAATTATGATTTAAGTAAATCAAATATCGATTCCGGCAAATTCAAAGTTTGTCTCGAATATCATATTGGCAATTGCAAAGGCCCTTGCGAAGGCTTGGAACCTCTTGAAGAATACCAAAGACAAGTCGATGCAATCCGCGAAATCCTAAAAGGAAATTTCAAGGAAAGTATGAAAGATTTTAAGCGACTGATGAACCAATATGCTCAGGATTTACGTTTTGAAGAAGCACAGAAAATCAAAGAAAAAATAGAAGTTCTCGAGAATTATCAATCGCGATCAACGATTGTAAACCCCAAAATCACCAATATTGATGTCTTTTCGATCGTATCTGACGAAAGTGCCGCTTATGTCAACTTTCTTCAGATCTCGCACGGATCAATTATTCGCTCGCATACTTTAGAAATGAAGAAAAAACTGGACGAAACGGACGAAGAACTATTAGAACTGGCGATTATAGAACTTCGCGAACGTTTTCAGTTACTATCAAAAGAAATCATTGTTCCGTTCGAAATGAATTTGGGCGAAAACATCAAAACAACCGTCCCGCAGCTTGGCGATAAAAAACAGATTCTCGATTTATCGATTCGTAATGCTAAGTTTTACAGAATTGAACAACTCAAACAATTGCAGATCGTAGATCCGGACCGACATACAAATCGCATCATGGCGCAAATGCAAAAAGACTTGCGTTTGCCGGTTGAACCGCGACATATAGAATGTTTTGATAACTCGAATATTCAGGGAACAAATCCCGTAGCAGCCTGTGTGGTTTTTAAAGATGGGAAAGCAAGCAAGAAAGATTATCGTCATTTTAACGTAAAAACCGTTGAAGGCCCTGACGATTTTGCTTCAATGACCGAAATTGTTTACCGTCGCTACAAAAGATTATTAGACGAGAACCAGCCTTTGCCACAGCTTATTATTATTGATGGTGGAAAAGGACAGCTTTCTGCTGCCTTAAAAAGTATCGATGCTTTAGAATTACGGGGCAAAATTGCTATTATCGGGATCGCAAAACGCCTCGAAGAATTGTTTTATCCCGGAGATTCAATCCCGTTATATCTCGATAAAAAATCCGAAACATTAAAGGTAATTCAGCAATTGCGAAACGAAGCGCACCGATTCGGAATTACCTTTCATCGCGATAAACGAAGCAAGGCAGCACTTAATTCGTCTGTAGAAAGTATACCAGGAATAGGCGAAAAAACGATGCTCACGTTAATACAACATTTCAAAAGTGTTAAAAGATTGAAATTGGCCACCGAAAAAGAAATATCCGAGGTCATTGGTGCATCAAAAGCCAAAAAAATTGTCGACTTTTACAAAACCAACTAGCTATTTTTATGCACCAAATCCAGCTGTCCATTTCAAATACTCGGTCAAATCGATTTTTTTCTACTTTAAAAAAAGGAGCCTCTAAAGTTGCTCTTTTTTTACAGGAAAAAATATCAATTTGTCACTCGCAGTTTTCCATTTCCATCTGGGGTGTGCAGTTGGCTCTTTTCACGATTTTATTATTAAATCCACAAAATATTTTTTCACAGGAAAATATCGAAAAAGCAAAACAAGACGAAGCCAAAAGACCTAAAATTGGACTGGTTTTAAGTGGCGGTGGCGCAAAAGGATTTGCACATATCGGAGTTCTGAAGGTTCTGGAAGAAGCCGGAATTAAAATCGACTATATTGGCGGAACAAGTATGGGATCTATCATTGGAGGTCTTTATGCTTCTGGTTACAATGCCTCTCAAATTGATTCTATTTTTAAAAGAACCAATTTTGATGAACTTATTAATGATTATATTCCGCGTTCATCCAAAAACTTCTACGGTAAAAAAAATGATGAATTGTATGCCATTGTTTTGCCTTTCAGCAATTTCAGGGTGGGAATTCCTGAGGCACTTTCAAAAGGAATGTACAATTATAATTTATTAAGCAGCCTTACCCGAAATGTACGTCATGTACGCGATTTCAATAAACTGCCAACCCCGTTTTTATGTATTGGTACCAATATCGAAACCGGCGAAGAAGTCTTACTGAACAAAGGCAATCTGGTCCAGGCCATGATGGCAAGTGCCGCATTTCCTTCGTTATTTACGCCTGTAGAAATCGACGGGAATTTATTGGTTGATGGTGGTGTGGTTAACAATTATCCTATAAAAGAAGTGCGTAATCTTGGTGCAGACATTATTATTGGTGTTGATGTTCAGGATGATTTACTGAGTCGAAAAAGCCTTAAAAATGCTACCCGAATATTAGTTCAGATTACCAATCTGCAGTCGATTGATAAAATGAAAAGCAAAATAAAAGACACGGATGTTTATATCAAACCAGACATTCGTGACTATGGCGTTATTTCATTTGACAAAGGAGAAGAAATTATCCGAAAAGGAGAAGAAGCTGCTTTTGCCGTTTACGAAAAAATCAAAACGTTATCAAACGAAAACAATTTTTATAAAAAACCAAAACTAAAAATTGCTTCTGACACCTTAGAAATCAAAAAAATAAACAGCGAAATACTGGACAATTATACACGAGAATACATTCGCGGAAAACTTCGTTTTAAACCCGGAAGCACGATTACCTACGATGATCTTAAAACCGGAATCAACAATCTGAATGCTACTCAAAACTTTAGTGCAATCTCTTATTGTTTAGAACCGGACGAAAACCAGGACGATCTCGATCTTGTCCTGAAAGAAAATCCAACACAGACGTATCTAAAACTGGGATTGCATTATGACGGACTTTACAAAAGTGCCATTTTATTGAATCTGACGCATAAAAAAACATTCCTGAAAAATGATATTACGTCACTTGATATTATTCTGGGTGATAATTTCAGATACGACTTTAACTATTATGTCGAAAATGGTTTTAATATTAGTTTCGGTTTCAGATCCCGAATGAATCAGTTCAATCGTAATGTTACAACCAGCATCAGCAATTTATTCCAGGAAAATCCAAATGTAAATTTGATTAATGTCGACTTTATGGACATTACCAACCAGGCGTATTTCCAAACGATTTTTGTCCAGAAATTTTTAATGGGTGGTGGTCTTGAGTATAAATACCTGAAAATAAACTCACCAACTCTTGCTAACGCTGAAAACATTATCGAGAAGAGCAACTATGTAAGTCTTTTTGGTTATTTGAAATACGACTCTTTTGATAATAAATATTATCCGCATTCCGGATTGTATTTTTCCGGAGAGGTACAAACGTATTTAGCATCTTCAGATTACACGAAACAATTCAAACCTTTCTCGATCGCAAAGGCTGAAATCGCTTTTGCCAAAACTTTATTCAAAAAAGCAACCATTAAAGTTGGAGCTGATGCCGGATTTAATATTGGTAGTGACAGTGTACCGTTTTTCGATTTTATATTAGGAGGTTATGGTTACAGTAAAATAAATAATTTTAATTATTTCTACGGATATGACTTTTTAAGTATTGCCGGAAATAGCTTTATTAAAACCGACATTACTTTAGATTACGAAATTTTCAAAAAGAATCATGTCAACCTTTCAGCTAATTTCGCCAATTTAGGCGACGATATTTTTACAACGGTTGACTGGGTTTCAATGCCTAAATATTCAGGATATGCGGTTGGTTACGGGTTAGAAACCATAATTGGCCCAATTGAGATCAAACAATCATGGTCTCCGGAAATGTCTAAAAGCTTTACTTGGTTCAGTATCGGATTCCAATTCTGATACAAATACATTAAAAAAGCACTTTCATAAAGATCCCGTTATTTTATACTAAAAAATATCTTTCGCATTTTTTTAACGTTAATAATTGATATAATATATAATTTAAATCAATAAAAATTACGACATTTGTTATAATGAAAACAAAATGGACAGGTTTATTAGAGTATCTTCAATTCCTTATCAAGAGAAATCCTGAGTAAAACTACCGAATTGAGATAATTAGTCAATTACAATATTGATATAATTATCTGTTCACACAATTCAAATTTTTCGAATTATCTAATTTACAAATTATCTAATTGAAAAGCCATGCCATTATATCATAAACTCGGAAACTTTCCTCAAAAAAGACACACCCAATTCGAAAAGCCTAACGGAGGTTTTTATTACGAACAATTATTTGGTACCGAAGGTTTTCACGGACATTCCTCACTATCTTATCATGTTCACAGACCAACGCAGGTTAAAGAAATTTTAAATTCTTATTCCGTTGAACCCAAAATTGCAATCGGAAAAAACATAAAATCATTACTTTTTAAAGGTTTTGAATTAAAACCTGAAAACGACTTTCTAGACAGCCGAAAAGCCATGCTAGTCAACAAAGACTGCATCATTGGACTTGCCGCACCAAAAGAATCGCTTCGAAATTATTTCTATAAAAATGCCGATGCCGATGAAATGCTTTTCATTCATAAAGGAAAAGGAAAACTAAGAACCATGTTAGGGAACATTCCTTTTGAATATGGTGATTACCTGATTATCCCAAGAGGTATTATTTATCAAATAGATTTTGAAACGACAGAAAACAGGCTTTTTTACGTAGAATCGTATTCTCCTTTCTACACGCCAAAACGTTACAAAAACCAGTCGGGTCAGCATTTAGAACATTCTCCATTTTGCGAGCGTGATTTTATTTTGCCTAATGAACTGGAAACACACGACGAAAAAGGTGATTTTTTAATTAAAATCAAAAAAGAAGGCATGATTCACGAAGTAGTATATGCCACACATCCTTTTGACGTTGTGGGTTGGGACGGATACAATTTTCCATACGGATTTTCGATTCATAATTTCGAACCAATAACGGGACGCGTTCACCAACCGCCTCCGGTACATCAAACTTTCGAAACGGCCACTTTTGTCGTTTGTTCCTTCTGCCCAAGACTTTACGATTATCACCCGAAAGCAATTCCGGCACCATACAATCACAGCAATATAGATTCAGACGAAGTCCTGTATTATGTAGACGGCGACTTTATGAGCCGTAATAATATCGAGCAGGGACATATCACTTTACACCCAAAAGGAATTCCGCATGGTCCGGCGCCTGGCGCAATGGAACGCAGTATTGGTCATAAAGAAACCCACGAATTAGCTGTTATGGTTGATACTTTCAGGCCACTTATGGTTACAGAAGAAGCAATGGGATTAGATGATGGGCAATACTATAAGTCTTGGACGGAAGCCCCCTAACCCCCGAAGGGGGAATTAAAAATTCTTGACACGATTAAAAAGAATCTAAGATTAAAATATTTATAACTAAAATCCTATTTACCCCTAATAGGAATTCCCCCTTCGGGGGCTAGGGGACTTATCATGAGTAAAGAAGTAAAATCAGTAGAATACGGATTAGAAAAAATCTTCGAAGGAGCACAAGACTTCCTTCCTTTATTAGGAACAGATTATGTAGAATTCTACGTAGGAAATGCAAAACAATCGGCACATTATTACAAAACAGCGTTTGGTTATCAATCATTGGCTTATGCCGGATTAGAAACAGGAGTAAGAGACAAAGCTTCTTATGTTTTGAAACAAGACAAAATAAGAATTGTTCTAACGACCCCTTTGAATGCAGATTCTCCAATAAATGAGCATTTAAAAAAACACGGTGACGGAGTAAAAGTTGCTGCTCTTTGGGTTGAAGATGCCAGAAGTGCTTATGAAGAAACTATGAAGCGCGGCGCACGTTCTTTTATGGAACCAACAGTAGAATCAGATGAATTTGGAGAAGTGGTTCGTTCCGGAATTTACACGTACGGAGAAACCGTTCATATTTTTGTAGAAAGAAAAAACTACAACGGTGTTTTCTTACCGGGTTATAAAGAATGGAAATCAGATTATAATCCGGCACCAACAGGATTAAAATATATCGATCACATGGTAGGAAATGTGGGTTGGAACGAAATGAATACCTGGGTAAAATTTTACGAAGATGTTATGGGATTCGTGAATTTCTTATCCTTCGATGACAAACAAATCAATACTGAATATTCGGCTTTGATGAGTAAAGTAATGTCAAACGGGAACGGAAGGATTAAATTCCCAATCAATGAACCGGCAGAAGGCAAGAAAAAATCACAAATCGAAGAATATTTAGATTTCTATGGCGGACCGGGAATCCAGCATATTGCCATTGCAACAGATGACATTATCAAAACCGTTTCTGATTTAAAATCAAGAGGTGTCGAATTTTTATCTGCTCCGCCGCATACCTACTATCAGGCAATTCCTGAAAGATTGGGCGCACACATGGGAATGATGAAAGAAGATATAAATGAAATCGAAAAACTGGCGATAATGGTAGACGCGGATGAAGATGGGTACTTATTACAAATATTTACCAAGCCGGTTCAGGACAGACCAACGCTTTTTTTCGAAATTATTCAACGAATGGGAGCAAAAGGATTCGGCGCAGGGAACTTTAAAGCCCTTTTTGAGTCAATTGAAAGAGAACAAGAATTGAGAGGTACATTGTAAAATCGCAATATTTTTGCATTATGCAGAAAAATTCTCTATAAAACGATGGTTTTTATGCAAATGTTATGTTAAACTCGAATTTTGCTATTTATTTTTTAAACTTTCCACATACCTTTGCACTCGCAAATCAAGAAGGGGTGGTTTCCTTCTGAATTGATATAAATTTCATAATTTATAGTTTTTTGGTTAGTTAATAGCATAAAAACTCAGTCATTCCTTGACTGAGTTTTTTTGTTTTGGTACATTTGGAATAGAATTTGCATTTCTTTATCTTTATAATGAAATGTAAAAATTGTACTATGAAAAAATTAATCCTCATCATGTTAATTCTCACGACCCTTAGTTTCGATACTCAGAAGGAAGATTCTTTTGACACTGGGGAATACTTTAAATTCCGAATTCACTACGGAATTGTAAACGCAGGTTATGCCACACTTGAAATAAAAGACGCTACAATAAGCAATAAAAAAGTATTTCATGCTGTTGGCAAAGGTTATACCACCGGAATGTCAAAATTTTTCTTTAAAGTAGAAGATGTATACGAAAGTTATTTTGACAAACAAACCGGAAATCCGTATCGTTATGTCCGAAAAATTAACGAAGGCGGCTACACAAAAGACCAAGAAGGTTTTTTTAACCAAAACGACAACAAGGTTTTAGTAAAAGACTACAAGCGTAAAACCGAAAAAACAATTATGGTAACGGATAATGTTCAGGACATTATTTCGTCTTTTTACTATCTGAGAAATCATCCTACTATCGACAAACTTAAACCAGGCGAAGCGGTAACAATTGATATGTTTTTTGACGACGAAATCACAAAATTTAAGTTAAAATATGTAGGCCGTCAAGATATTACAACTAAATTTGGAACCGTTTCTACCATGATGTTTAAACCTCTGGTACAAACAGGAAGAGTTTTTAAAGAAAAAGAAAGTGTAACACTCTGGATCACAGACGACGACAACAAAGTTCCGGTTAGAATAAAAGCAGATTTGGCAGTGGGATCACTCAAAGCCGATCTTGACGAATATAAAGGATTAAAAAATCCATTTAAAGTAAAAAAATAATGAACCCTACTGATCATTCAGAATCAATTTTAAAAGAAATTGACCTTAAATTCCAAGCTATAAATCAAAAAACTGAGGTTCAATTAGAAGGATTACTTTGGTCAAAACCAATTACTTATTGGGATTACATTCAAACTGATGCGCTCTTAAGTTTACAAACACAACGCACGACGCTTCCTGACGAAATGGTTTTTATCATGTACCATCAGGTAAACGAATTGATTTTTAAAATGATCCTGTGGGAAATTGACCAGATAGCAGACGCCGAAAATATTCAGGTTGCTTTTTTTAGCGAGAGATTATCAAGAATCACCCGATATTTTGATATGCTGACGAATTCTTTCAGCATTATGGAAAACGGAATGGATGTAGATCAATATATGAAATTTAGAAATACACTGACTCCTGCCAGTGGTTTTCAGAGCGCACAATACAGATTAATAGAATTTGCTTCGACTGACGTAATCAATCTAACAGATCGCAGATACAAAGAAAACTTTGACGAAAACACGGATTTAGAAACGAGCTTTGAGCATTTGTACTGGCAGGCTGCCGGAAAAGATTATCAGACAGGAGAAAAATCGTATTTACTTCAGGAATTCGAAAAGAAATACAAAGGTCAGTTTTTAAGACAAATAGCGACGTTTAAAACCAAAAATATCTGGCAAAAATTCACGCAATTACCTATCGAAGACCAACAAAACCAGGAACTAATTCAGGCTATGCGCCATTATGATAAAACCGTGAACATTACCTGGGTAATGCAACATCTGAATACCGCAAGAAAATATATTCTGGAAAGCGGTAAAGGCAATGGTGAAGCGACGGGAGGTAGTGACTGGCAAAAATATATGCACCCAAAATACCAAAGACGCATCTTTTTTCCTAAATTGTGGACCGAAGATGAATTGTACAATTGGGGAAACGAAACAACCATTTAATTTCCTGAAAAAATTTAAAAGTTTGAAAAAAGCATTCGTACTGATAATTATATTATTCTCACTATTTTCATGTAATAAAACCGCTGAAAAAGTTGAGATTAAAGTCACTAAACCAAAAGCAAAAAAAGTAGAATTTGGATTTAATTATGCTGATTTTAATGTTCTTCATGACACGATAAAAAAAGGAGACTCTTTTGGCTCTATTATACAGCGTCAAAATATTGGCGACAAGAAAATTTTTGATGTCGTTGAGCAAATCAAGGATTCTTTCAACGTAAGAACGATTCGATATCACAAACCGTACACTCTTCTTCGTTCTAAAAACAAAACTAATAAACTTCAGGTTTTTATTTACCAGCCGGATGCACTGACTTATTACGTTGTTGACTTTAGAGACAGTATCGCAAAAGCTTACAAAAAAGTAAAACCGGTTACTCTAAAACGCAAAATCATTGGCGGCGTTTTAAAAAGTTCATTGTCTGAAACTTTAGGCAACGAAAGTGTAGAAGCAGCATTAGCGAGCAGAATCACAAAAGTGTTCTCATGGTCTATTGACTTCTTCAAACTAAAAAAGGGAGACCGTTATGGTTTAATTTTTACAGAACGCTTTATAAATGGCAAAACCTATGATGGCGTTGAAGACCTGGAAGCGGCATTTTTTGAATACAAAGGAAAAATAATATATGCTTTCCCCTTTAAAAAAGACACCCTTTCCGGAAAAGTAGAATATTATGATGATCAGGGAAAAACACTGAAAAACTTTTTCCTGAAAACACCAATCAAGTTTAGCAGAATCACTTCCCGATTTACTGCAAACAGGTTTCATCCGGTTCAGCACACCTGGAAAGCGCACAAAGGAACTGATTACGCTGCACCAACAGGAACACCAATTTCAACAACTGCTTCGGGAGTGGTAGAAACAACAGGATATACAGCAGGAAACGGAAACTTTGTAAAGGTAAAACACAACGGAACTTACTCTACTCAATATTTACACATGTCCAGAATTTTAGTAAAACGAGGACAAAGAGTAACGCAAGGTCAAACTATTGGATTAGTAGGAAGCACAGGATTAGCAACCGGACCACACGTTTGCTACCGTTTCTGGCAAAACGGAGTTCAGGTTGATGCCCTAAGACTGAACTTACCAACGGGAGAATCTTTGACAGGAAATGACAGAACCCGTTTTATGAAACAAATCGAGCCGCTGAAAAGAGAACTGGATAGTATTGGGAATTTGTAATTTTTGTATTAAAAATTCAATTCTAAAAATAGAAGAATTATGAAAAACGCTCGTCTTAAAGCAATTTATAATGAAACTTTTTCTGGCTTAAAACTATTTTACAGAGACACTACTCTTTCTGACGATCTAATTTCAAATTACAGAACCGGACAAATCATTCAGGAAAAAGGTTTTACTGATATGACTTCTATGGGTGGAGGACTTTCGGGCAATTTAAGGTATTTAATTGCAAGTGCCCATCCAAAAGATTTATCGAAATTCAATCCTGATTCGGCAAAAATCGGTCACTTTTTATTAGATACTATTGCTTATTTTAAAGTATTGGATGTTTATAAAATCCAAAACAAAACACAGGTCCTTCTTTTAAACATTCCCGATAATGCTTTATTACTTCTAAAAAATTCAACTTCAAACTTAGAAGAAGAAATCATAGAAAAAGCACGAAAAAAATTCAGTGATAAAATTGATTTAGATTTAATTCCGGAATTACAAACTGAAAGCTGGAAACAAAGAACAAAACCTCCTATTGGAATGAATGATACTGGAGAACTATTTTTTGATGATTCTAAAATTAAAACTGAACCATTAAAAAGAATAGAGATTGATATTGTTAAGAAAACAATAGAAATTAATAAAAAACCATGGTGGAAGATTTGGTAAAAAAAACGTTATTTCAAAACAATATCCCACCCAATCACTTCTTAATGAAACGAGCTCTTTTACTACTTTCTTCAGCACTAACAATTGCATGCTCTAAACCAAAGGCTTTTATTCTAAATGACACAGAAGAAAACAAATATTTCGCATTAGAATTGGTCAACAATGCCTTTAAGAAAGATCAAATTGGCGAATGTCCCTTAATTGTAATCAACGGAATTCCTTTTGAATACAACAAAGAACGGGACACGATTCTATTACCTCTCAAAAAAAACGAAATACTCAGTTTTGATTTTTTAAACATAAACAGTAGCCGCATCGTATATAATGACAAAGAAAATGATGGCGCTGTTATCATAACCACAAAATCAAAAACCAAAAGTCCATAAATCGTTTTCGTAACTATTTGTTATATAATTGTGAACCCATACCCTATTAAAACTAATTTCAGTATTTTTGTTTTTTATAACCACATTCTCAATTAAACAAATAAAATGGCTTTAAACACAACAAACCCAACCGGGACTGAAGCGTGGAAAAATCTGCAAAATCACTATAACGCAATTCACGAAACTACGATACAAGAACTTTTTCAACAAGATAATACCCGTGTTGAAAAATTCAATTTACAATGGAATGACTTTTTGGTAGATTATTCTAAAAACAATATCAGCCAGGAAACCATCTCTCTTTTATTAGAATTAGCCAATTCAATTGGATTAAAGGATGCGATTGCCCAATATTTTGGCGGAGCAATTATCAACCAGACCGAAAACAGAGCAGTTTTGCACACGGCATTACGTGCACCGGAATCAGCAGTGATAAAAGTTGACGGAGAAAATGTAATTCCAGAAGTTTATGAAGTAAAAAATAAAATCAAACAATTCAGCCACGAAGTTATTTCGGGAGAAAGAAAAGGTTTTACAGGAAAGACTTTTACTGATGTAGTAAATATCGGAATTGGAGGCTCTGATCTTGGACCGGTTATGGCAGTTGAAGCTTTACAATTTTATAAAAACCACCTGAATCTTCATTTTGTATCGAATGTCGATGGTGACCATGTTAATGAAGTAATTAAAAAGCTGAACCCTGAAACAACACTTTTCCTTATTGTTTCTAAAACTTTTACTACTCAGGAAACCTTATCCAACTCAGAAACGATTAAAGAATGGTTTTTGAAATCAGCTTCTCAGGAAGATATTGCAAAACACTTTGTGGCAGTTTCTACCAACATTCAAAAAGTAACTGAATTTGGAATCAATCCGGACAATGTTTTCCCGATGTGGGATTGGGTTGGAGGAAGATTTTCTTTATGGAGCGCTGTTGGTTTAAGCATCAGTCTTGCAATTGGTTTTGATAATTATAATGATTTATTGAAAGGTGCCAACGAAATGGACGAACATTTCAAAACGGCAGAATTCGACGAAAACATTCCGGTAATCTTAGCTTTATTGAGCGTTTGGTACAATAATTTCTTTGGTGCTGAAAGCGAAGCTTTGATTCCTTACACACAATATTTATCTAAACTGGCTCCTTATTTGCAACAGGCCACTATGGAAAGCAACGGAAAAAGTGTTGGCCGCGACGGAAAACCGGTCAACTATCAAACCGGAACTATTATCTGGGGAGAACCGGGAACCAATTCGCAGCACGCCTTTTTTCAATTGATTCACCAGGGAACGAAATTAATCCCGACTGATTTTATTGGATTTGTAAAACCATTATACGGAAACGAAGATCATCACGATAAACTGATGTCTAACTTTTTTGCACAGACAGAGGCTTTATTAAACGGAAAAACAGCAGCACAAGTTCAGGCTGAATTCGACAAACAAGGACTTGCTGCAGAAAAGGCATCTTACTTATTGCCATTTAAAGTTTTCGCCGGAAATAAACCAACGAATACTATCTTAATTCAGCAATTAACTCCTAAAAATTTAGGATCATTAATCGCTTTATACGAACACAAAATTTTTGTTCAGGGTGTGATCTGGAACATTTTTAGCTTTGATCAATGGGGAGTTGAACTAGGAAAACAATTAGCTAACTCTATTTTACATGAAATTAACACCAGGACTGTGGAAAATCATGACAGCTCGACTTCATTTTTACTCCATCACTTCCTGAAGAATAAATAAAACATAATAAAAAGTTTTTCGCAACAAACTGAAACGCCTTGATTTAACAGAAATTAAGGCGTTTTTTCGTATAAATATACCCCGAAATACCCCTAAAGCACTGATTATTGCAAGTTTAGCACTACAAGACAATATGAATCATTACGATTTTAACAAATTATAGGCTCAAAAATTCAAAAAATCGTTATTTTATTTAACAAAAAAAGAAAAAATCATTTTAATGCGCAACACATTAGATAAAACTTATTTTTCTTAACATTTTGATAACACTATCTGATTAAAATGTTATAATTTTGCCAAAAACAATAAACTAAATAACAAATGAAGACAATGAAAAATTGGTTACTCACTGGACTATTGTTCATGATTGTTTCAACCGCATTTTCTCAAGGAAAAATTACAGGTATGATTACCGACGGTAGTGGTTCATTACCGGGAGCAAACGTAGTGATCAAAGGATCTACAACTGCTACTTCTACAGATTTTGATGGTAAATTTACTCTCAGCGCAACAACAAGTACCGGAGAAATCGTTATTTCTTTTTTAGGTTACGAAAACAAAACTGTAAAATTTTCAGTATCTGGTGGCACAACTACTAACTTAGGAACAATCGTTTTAACTTCTAATTCAAACGAATTAAGCGAAATTGTTGTAAAAAGTACAGTTGTCGATATTGCAAAAGACAGAAAAACTCCTGTAGCAGTTTCTACAATTAAAGCTGCTGAAATTCAGGAAAAATTAGGAACTCAGGAATTTCCGGAGATCTTAAGAAACACTCCTTCAGTATATGTTACTAAATCAGGTGGTGGTTTTGGAGATTCAAGAATCAACATTCGTGGTTTTAACCAAAACAACATTGCTGTTATGATCAACGGTATGCCGGTTAACGACATGGAAAACGGTTCTGTTTACTGGAGTAACTGGGCAGGTTTATCTGATGTAACATCTGCTATGCAGGTTCAAAGAGGTTTAGGAGCTTCTAAACTTGCAACTCCTTCAGTTGGAGGAACTATTAACATTGTAACAAAATCTTCTGACAAAAAAGAAGGCGGATCTTTCGCTTCTGGTTTTGGTAACGGAAGAAACTTCAAAATTCAGGGTTCATACAACACTGGAAAATTAGACAACGGTCTTTCTGCTTCTATCTTGTTATCTCAAACAATGGGAGATGGTTACGTTAACGGAACTCAATTTGAAGGTTCTAACTATTATGTAGCTTTAGGATATGCAAACAAAAGCGGTAAACATGACTTTCAACTTACTGTAACTGGTGCTCCACAATGGCACAACCAAAGATCTACTGCTTCTACAATTGCTACTTACCAACAATATGGTAATAATGGTGATCCAAACATCAGATACAATGCTGATAACGGATATTTGAATGGTTCTGAATATAACATCAGAAAAAATTACTACCACAAACCTGTTGCTTCTTTCAACTGGGATTATAAAATCAACGAAACAACTAAACTTTCTTCTGTTCTTTATGCTTCTATGGGACGTGGTGCAGGAGCTAGTGCATCTGGAGGAATTAAAGGAAAAGGATACAATGACCTTGTAGCTTTCAGAACTCCGGACGGTTTAGTAGACTATGATAAAATCTATGCTTATAATGCTGGTCAGCCAGTTACTATTGGAGGAATGACTGGTCTTCAACAAAGACAACAAATTGGTGGTGTTTACCAAAACAGTTCTTACTTTAATGCAGGTTCAGATGTAAATAATTACAACCCGCAAACAAACACTAATACTTCTGGTATTTCACAAACTTCATCTATCAACTCTCATGACTGGTTTGGTGCAGTAATCAACTTAAACAAAAAATTATCTAATACATTGACTTTAGATTTTGGTTTTGACGGAAGAACTTACAAAGGATACCACTATACAGTTTTGAACAACCTATTAGGTGGAGGTGAGTATTATGACAATTTTATTGCTGATCAAAAACCAGCTGGTAGACATCTGACTACAACTTACGATACTGATGTTCAATGGAATGTTTTCCAAAAGAAAGATTATGAGAAAATTTCATTCAACAGTACTGGTAATGTAAAATGGTACGGTGTATTTACTCAATTAGAATATGCTAAAGACAACTTAACAGCATTCGTTCAGGGAGCTATATCACAACAAGGATACAAAAGAGAAGATAATTTTGTTTACACATCAACTGATCCTTTAGCAGCTACTCCTTACAAAAACCTTACAGGTGGAAACGTAAAAGGTGGAGCTAACTACAACATCAACGAGAAAAACAATGTTTATGTTAATGCTGGATACTACTCAAGACAACCGTTCTTTAACTCAGTTTATCCAAACAACAAATCTACTGTAAACCCTAATCTTACTAACGAGAAAATCACTGGATTTGAAGCTGGTTACGGTTTCCGTTCAAGATTCTTTAACGCTACGGTAAACGTTTACAATACTACATGGAATGACAGATACTTAAAAGGTAACGCTCTTCCAGCTTCAGCAACTGTTGTTGCTAACTCAACTTACACAGAATATGTAGGTCTTAACGAAGTTCACTCTGGAATTGAATTTGAAGGTAGCTCAAACATTACTGACAGATTAAAAGTTACAGGTATGTTCTCTTACGGAATCTGGGAATACAAAGGAAATGCTACTGTAAATGCTTACAACCAGTCAGACAATACTCCGGTTGCAGGATATACTGCAGCAACTGTATACATGGACAAAGTAAAAGTAGGTGATGCTGCACAAATGACTGCCTCTTTAGGAGCTTCTTACGAAGTTGTAACAAGAGTAACTGTTGATGCTAATTACAATTACAATGGTAATTTATATGCTGGATTAAGCCCGGTAAACTTTACATCTCCAACTAATAAAGGAGCATTAGAATTGCCTTCTTACGGACTGATGGATGCTGGTTTCTCTTACAAAATGTTAACTGGTAAAAACAAAGACAAATCTTTAAACTTCAGATTGAACGTAAATAACGTTCTTGACAAAATTTACATTGCTGAGTCCAGAACTAATACTTTTGCTGATGATAATCTTCCTGTCGCTACTGGACAACCAGTTGGATCAAAAGGAACTTACGCTTCAAACGGAATGCTTTATAATGGGGTTGCTAACGTGAATCAAGTATTCTTCGGATTTGGAAGAACATGGAACTTTACTCTACGTTACGATTTCTAATATTTAGAATCTAAATAAATACCAAAAAACGGCATTGACTTTTAGTCTAATGCCGTTTTTTTTATGCCTTTTTTGCTATATTTGTTTCAACAAAAAAATTAATTTATGTACCATTTTCTACAAAAATTCCATTCTGGCTGGGCTTATTTAGCACTTTTACTTTTATTAGTTGCAGTTGTAAATGCTATCATTGGTGTAACATCAAAAAAAGATTTTACTGCTAAAGACCGCAAAATTGCATTGTTCGCCTTAATCGGAACGCATACCCAATTATTAGTTGGCTTGATTCTTTATTTTGTGTCTCCATTAGGGAAAGCCGCTTTTGGACAAATGTCTAACGCAGAATTAAGACTTACTTCCTTAGAACACCCGTTAATCAACCTTATAGCGATCGCCCTGATCACTATTGGATGGTCAAAACATAAAAAATTACTTAATAGCGAAGCTAAATTTAAAACTTTTGCTATCTATTACGGATTAGGATTATTACTTATTTTAAGTAGAATTCCATGGAACTTATGGTTCTAAAAACCAATTAAAGCCCTAAAATCATAGGGCTTTTTTTATCTCGGCATATTATTTGTACAAACTCCCCAAGTCTGAAAAAAGAATAACCCATGAGAAGTAAAAAACACATTATACTCACAACACTAACCATAACCTTTTTAAGTTGTTTCACTTATGTCATAAGTCAAACAAAACCAACAACAGAACCTAAACCAAAAATCATTCTGGATACAGTAAAAATGGTAAAACCAGACATACTTGCCCTTCCGGTTGATTCTGTATTTACAGACAAAGGTTTAAAATTAAAGCCTTATAAAAAGAATGCCCACGCTTCTTACTACGCAGACCGATTTAACGGAAAAAAAACAGCTAGCGGAATCAAATTCAATAACAGCAAATATACCGCAGCACACAAAAAACTGCCATTTGGTACCCGAATAAAAGTAACCAATGAAGCTAACGGAAAATTTGTCATCGTTAAAGTCACAGATCGTGGTCCGTTTGTAAAAACAAGAGAACTTGACTTATCGAAAAGAGCTTTTATGGAAATCGCCAAAAACAAAGGTGCCGGCGCTATGAAAGTAACAATCGAAACTATAGTAGAATAAAAAAATCCCGTCAAGCAATAGCGCGACGGGATTTTCTTTTAAACAAACTTTCTAATACTCATTATAATTCCGGTATGAATTCCTTCATGGAAATTATTAAAATCTAAAGCTCCGTTTATATTTTTAAGCGTAAAACCCAGACTTGTAGTATACTCATGATAATCAACAAAAACCTCATTCTGGAAATCCTTTTCTGTCTGATGTAAAGTTGCAGAAAGCAATCTTCGGATTTCATCGACCTCAGCTTGCGAAACATCACCTTCTGGTTTAGTCCCTTTTTTGTATTTGGCGATAAATTCATCTGAAGCCATTGTTGGCAAACCGGATAACTTATAAATTAGAACTTGTTGGGATGATATGCAATGCCCAATATTCCAAATCAAATTATTACTAAACCCTTGCGGAATTTTATTCAATTGCTCTAATGAATGATGATCTAAAACCTTCGACAGAATTGCTCTAATAGTTTTTTGTACTTCAAAAACTGAATTCATAATTTTATTTTTTTTTCTAAAATTAGGCATTTTTCAGTTTTAAATGAATTTTCTTTGTAGTCTCTTAAATTAAAAACAATGAATAAAGTATATTACCTAGCCTCGTGCGATACGTGTCGAAAAATTATTAAAAGTTTGCCTAAAGACAATAATCTGGTTTTTCACGACATCAAACAAAATCCTATTACTGAAGCAGAACTGGAGGAAATGCATAAGCTTGCAGGAAGTTACGAAGCTTTGTTCAGCAAAAAAGCACAATTATATAAATCGATGGATTTAAAAAATAAGTCTTTAACGGAAGACGATTACAAAAAATACATTTTAGAACATTATACGTTTATCAGTCGTCCGGTTTTTATTATTGATGAGAAAATTTACATTGGTAATACACAACCTGTGACATTGCAAGTGACGAAAGCTTTAGAAAAATAAAAAGTTAGCCACGAATTTCACGAATTTACACGAATTATTTGTTGAGCTTAAAAGTTGCCACAGATTAAAAAGATTCACACAGATTGGTAAAATCTATAAAATCATTTAATCTGTGGCAAAAGAGAAATAATGAATTCGCACTAATTAAATTCGTGTAAATTCGTGAAATTCGTGGCAAAAAAACTTTAAGTCGTTCAGCATAAAACAGATTAGCGAATTACAGCGCAACACAGCAAAGTTTTATTTATCTTTGCGCCTTTATACTCAATTATATGATACAATCTATGACAGGGTTTGGCAAAGCTTCTTTGCAATTGCCTACAAAAAAAATTACCGTTGAAGTAAAATCCTTAAATAGTAAAGGTCTCGATCTGAACGTAAGAATGCCGTCGCTTTATCGCGAAATGGAATTAGGTTTAAGAACTCAGATTTCTACAAAATTAGAAAGAGGAAAGATTGATTTCGGAATTTACATCGAAAGTACGTCTGAACAGACTTCGACTAAAGTAAATGTACCTGTTGTAAAAAACTACATTGCTCAGCTAAAGGAGGTCTATCCTGATGCCGATGAAACTGAATTAATGAAAATGGCGGTTCGTATGCCTGATACGCTAAAAACGGAACGCGAGGAAATCGATGAAAACGATTGGGAACAAATTCAGGTAATCATTGAAGAGGCATTACAAAACATTTTAACCTTTAGAAAAGACGAAGGTGAATCTCTTGAGAAAGAATTCAACTTAAGAATTGGAAATATCCGTCAATATATGAATGATGCTTTGGCTCTTGATCCGGAACGCGTTCAGGCTATCAAAGACCGTTTGCAGACTGCAATTTCTGAATTGAAAGTAAATGTGGATGAAAATCGTTTCGAACAGGAATTGATTTATTATTTAGAAAAACTGGATATTACTGAGGAGAAAGTGCGTTTAACGAACCATTTAGATTATTTCTTAGAAACTATAAAAGGCACTGAAGCCAATGGTCGTAAATTAGGTTTTATTACTCAGGAAATGGGTCGCGAGATCAATACTATGGGTTCTAAATCGAATCATGCTCAAATGCAGAAATTGGTGGTGATGATGAAAGATGAATTGGAAAAGATCAAGGAACAGGTTTTGAATGTGTTGTAAACGCAATACGCTTTAAGCTATAGGCTATAGGCAGAAAAACGAAACGAATAAAGCTTAAAGCGTACTGCTTAAAGCCTAAAGCATAAATTAATGAACAAAGGAAAATTAATTGTTTTCTCTGCACCATCCGGATCAGGAAAAACAACTATAGTAAGACACTTACTTGGGAAAGAGGATTTAAAT
Organism: Flavobacterium frigidimaris; assembly: GCA_900129595.1. Taxonomy (GTDB): domain Bacteria; phylum Bacteroidota; class Bacteroidia; order Flavobacteriales; family Flavobacteriaceae; genus Flavobacterium; species Flavobacterium frigidimaris. Next base: position 116,638 of record FQWG01000018.1, read on the forward strand.
TTAGAATTTTCAATCTCAGCGGCTTCACGCGACCCACGCGGAGAAGAGGAACACGGAAAAGATTATTATTTTATTTCGCTGGAAGAATTCAAAAAACACATTAAAGCCGAAAATTTCCTGGAATGGGAAGAAGTGTACCGCGATAATTTTTACGGTACTTTAAAATCGGAAATTGAACGCATCTGGGCTTTGGGCAAAAACGTGATTTTTGACATTGATGTTGCCGGCGGATTGCGTATCAAACACAAATTTCCGGATCAGACTTTGGCTGTTTTTGTAAAACCTCCGAGTGTAGATGAATTGAAACGCAGATTAAAAGAACGTTCTACTGAAAGTGATGACAAAATCAATATGCGAATTGCAAAAGCCTCTGTTGAATTAGCGACTGCGCCACAATTTGATACAATTATCAAAAATTACGATTTAGATACAGCAAAAGAAGAAGCGTATCAATTGGTAAAAGCTTTCGTAAATAAGGATTAAAGACCCCATAAACAATACTATTTTACAAAAACAATCGTTAGCATTGGATGTAAACTGCTATTAATATTTGTATTATGATTAATTTATTTGAAATAAAAAGAAACGAAAATTACCTGAGTATCATCATTCTTGTCATTAGAATAGCTATTGCAACCTTAATGATTTCTCACGGATTATCTAAACTGAACATGCTTTTAGCAGGAGGTGAAATTCAATTTCCTGACCCGCTTGGAGTAGGAAAAACAGCTTCTTTAACTCTTGCAGTTTTTGCAGAAGTAGTGTGCTCCTTTTTTCTTTTCATTGGTTTAGCCACAAGATTAGCCACTCTGCCCTTAATAATTACAATGCTGGTTGCTGTATTTGTTATTCATGGTGCTGACCCAATCGATGTAAAAGAAATGGGAATTCTGTATTTACTGTTTTATGTGCTTCTTTTGGTTACCGGAAGCGGTAAATTCTCTATTGATTATTTGATTTCAAAAAAGAATCGTTACTAAGCTATTTTTTAATACCACAGCATAATTAAATAGAACAATTACTATTTGAATTATGAAAAAATCTCTTTTATGAAGATAGGCCTTTATTTCGGAACGTATAATCCCATTCATGTTGGCCACTTAATTATTGCCAATCATATGGCGGAGTTTGCCGATTTAGATCAGATTTGGATGGTTGTTACGCCGCATAATCCGTTAAAAAAGAAAGCTACATTATTAGACGATCATCAACGATTAGAAATGGTTTACCTGGCTACAGAAGATTATCCAAAAATTAATCCTTCAGACATTGAGTTCAAATTACCTCAGCCTAATTATACGGTAAATACTTTGGTTCATTTGCATGAAAAGTACCCAACGCATGATTTTTCACTGATTATGGGTGAAGACAATCTGAAAACACTGCATAAATGGAAAAACTATGAAGTTCTTTTGGAACACTATGACATTTATGTTTATCCGAGAATTTCTGAAGGAGAAGAAAATATTGAATTAAAATCGCATCCTAAGGTTCATATTATTGATGCGCCAATTGTTGAGATTTCTTCTACTTTTATCCGAAACAGCATTAAGGAAGGAAAAAATATTCAACCACTTTTACCTCCTAAAGTCTGGGACTATATTGATCACAATAATTTTTATAAGAAATAAAAAAAGCTATCCGAAAAATATTTTTGGATAGCTTTTTTATTTAAAATTGAATTTCCTGACAATCTTGTCATTTCGAGTAACGAGAAATCCTCGCAAGAAACTCTACAAAGATTGACTATTAGGAACGGAGCTACTTGCAAGGATTTCTCGTTACTCGAAATGACAAACTGGTGCGATAAATACACATTGGTGACGGGCTAAAATCCGTTGAAGGCAACGAATGATAAAAAAAGACAACAAAGAAGGAGCCGTCTCAAAACAAAAATTGAGACGGCTTTTTATTTGTTGCCCATTTTGGCTTTTAATGTTTTGATTTTAAGGGAAGGAAAAAAATGCC
>FQWG01000037.1 GCA_900129595.1 Flavobacterium frigidimaris
GTTATGCTTCAGAACGAAAACCTGGAATAACTACATTTTGGATTGGAGTGCAAAAATTCACCTCAATTATGCAAGGATGGCAACTATTCCAAGATATGTCCAGACGGTAGGATGGAAGCGGTATCCTTTTTATTCGCTTTTTTGCGGATAAAAAGATAAAGCTGAGAGCGGGACAACTGGTCTTTTTGAAAACCAATTTTTCTGCTCCTGATTTTTTTAAATAATTACTTTAATGACGGTTATCGCATTGAATATAAATGTCTTCGTTTGATTTGTCGATCAATGATATAGCAGAACAGCCGAAGGACTCGTATTGAAACCCAAAAACAACCGGAGGCTTATTTTTGAAGAGTTTACCTGTATATTGAACCGCAACTTCATCGTCTGCACTGTTTAGAGGAGCAGGTGAGGTGCCCTCGCTTTCGATAAACATTTTTTCAGTAATAACCTCTTTTGTGTTGGCATCGATTACCAATAAACGTCTGGAGCCCACTTCTGTATTGTTTAGATATTCCTGCAGGAAATAGTGATATTCTTCTGTTTTATAAGAATAGGTATTTCCGGGAGTTTTATTTTTTAAGAGTGCAAGATCTTTTTTCTTTATTGCTTTTGAAGGAAATTCTTTGGCTGAAATTTTCTTCCAGACAATTGGTGTTAATGGTTTATTGGTAAAAGGATTTTCTTTACCCACATATGCCAAAACATCGCTATAATAATCGCTGAACCCTTTTAGTGATTGCGCATTGATTTCGAATCCAATCATGTAATCGTACCAGTGATAAGGCCAGGCGTCTTCTGACGAATAAGGATTTAGGAATGCAGCAGTTTTTAGGTTTTTTATAGAAAAGGCGGCCAATTTGTTTTTTGAATAGTCGTAGACAAACAGAGAATCTGTTTCGGATGTATTGGTTTCTGTCAAAAAACGTTTCCTGTATTTGCTGTCGATTGTAAAATATCCGGCCGCTTTTATTCCCATTTTTTCTACTTCCGGCAAAATAAGTTTATCGTTGTCTTTGCCATTTAGCGGATAAATATCGGAAAGCGAAACAAAGGCTACATCGCTGCTGTCTCTGTAAGTAAGACGGAATAGGTTTATGCTTTCTTTTCTTGGAGTTTCTTCTTCGGCTTGTACGGAATCATTTATAGCGGCTGTCGTTTTTGCTGATTGCGGTTTGTTATTTTTCGTTTCTTTCTTGTTGCAAGACAGTAGAGAAAGTAATGAAGCTATGAAAATGATGTAAATTTTGGTATTCATAAAATTCTTTTATTTTAAATTTAATTGGGTTTTATTGCAATAATATTACCGGTGGTTTTGTCTAAAGTTATGGTTTTGTTTGGTCCGCCATAAAATAAGGTCAGCGTCAGAGTACTGTCGGTTTCATTTCTGAAAATGATATCTTTCGCAAATCTGATTTTGGCATTTGTGTCGTCATTCATAAGCTGATAATCGGTACTTTTTAATATTCTTTTTTCCAATAAACCATGTTTTTTTATTACTTCAAGCCATGGCGGTGCCATCACACTGTAGCCTACGATTTGAGCCCTGTAGTTTTCATTTAGATTTTTATCGATAAGCAATCCTAGCGATGTAGTCGAAAGTATCCAGGCATAAAAAGGGATCATCATGGGCAAAATGCTAAGTACTATGGTCAATATAATTCCTGTCAAAAGTAATTTGGCCATCAGTTTTTTCCAAAACATTACAATTACCACAAAAGAAGTCACAAACCAGAGCCAATATAAAACCACGTCACTGTAATAACCTCTTAGGCTAATGAATTTAAAATAATACAGTAAGCAATCCAGGGCCAGAAGTAAACTAAGGATCAAATAAACTCTTAAAACTAATGTGGATTTTTTATTTGGGCTCATAGTTTTTCAAGATGTAATTTAAACCAAAAACGGTAGGAATAGATAAAACCAGAATAGGCAAAGCAGAAACCGAAAATGTATAAAGAAGTTCTTCCTTGAAAGTATAGGTGCTCCAGGACGATTCTCTATCGACAAAAACGGTATAATTCCAGAAAAACCAAACCGAAATAAAGAGTATCAGTTCGATCGTAATTTTTAGGGATTTGTTTTTAAGTAACGAAACCAGCAGAAATAAAAAGGTTAAGAAAACAGTTGTAAACAAAGACATTAAATACGCATCATCAAAAAATGAAGCATCGGGATTGCCGCTTGACATTCTGTCGGAAAAATTTCCTACTGACCAGTAAATCTCTAAAATAGTAGTGAAGAAAATTAATAAACCAATGGAGAGGCTTTTCTTTAATTGTTTAATCATTTTGTTTTTTGGAATAGTCTTTTAGAAGTTTTAAATATAAAAAAGATTTCTGACAAAAATCAAAACTCTTATCTGCCTACGAAACAAATTGTGTTCCTTTTTTGGATTCTGATTTTTTATAATGTTCATTTTTAACGTTTTGATAATATTTCGAAGCCTCAAAAAGCTTATATTTAGTTAAAATTAAAGACTATGGAAATCAATTGGGTTATAATAGGAATTTTAGTTGTAGTAGTAATTGTTTTAGTTGCATTTATTACAAAGAAGAATCAGAAAGAGAAAAAGAAACTTACGGATTTATTGAATAATGATTTTAAAAAACCGGATGAAGATGAAATAGATTTCGAGGATTCTGCGAATGAAAAATAAGGATAGGCATAAAAATAAAAAACCCTTGCAGGATTGAATCTGCAAGGGTTTTACTTTAGTATAGAAAGTATTAAATTTTGGTAAATGTTCCTGTAAAGAAACCCGTAATGTCAATTTTTCTTTCAGATATCTGGATGATACTAAATTTCATTCGGTATTCATTGTCGTAGTTGTACTTTAAGCTGTAATAATTCGCATAGGCGGTTTCCTGAATGTTTGGGTTTCCAAAATTCTTCTCATAATAGGCAATTTCTTCATTAGCCGAATTAACGGGATTTCCGTATTCATTAAAAATCAGATTATTTCGTGTGACTATTATTTTATCACCCTGATTATTAGTCCAGGTTCCCAATAACCAACCTGGAGGATCAAAATACATATAAGTATCGTCGTTAAAAATATCCTCTTCGTAATTGGTGTCATCTTTAGAACAAGAAGTAATAAAGATCAAAGCAAATAATAAAATTAGTTTTTTCATGTCTTATTTATTTTGCACAAATAAATGAAGAGAAAAATTATAAAACAGACCGTATAAGTTTTAATTTTAATACTTTAAGACAATTTATAAGAATGGTAAGGAAGAAATAAAAAAAACAAAACCCTTGTGAAGATTACAAGGGTTTCGTTTTTTTGTGGAGAATACCGGATTCGAACCGGTCACCTCTTGCCTGCCAGGCAAGCGCTCTAGCCAAATGAGCTAATCCCCCAAAGCGATAGCAAATAAAGTCAATTATTTTTCAAAAAACAAATTTCAAATCACGTTCAGGTAAAATTATTTTTCAAAACCGTAACTTTACGATCAAATCTATTTTTTATGAGTTCAGAAAATCAAAACGGTTCTTTACAGACTACTTTTAATAATGCAGTTGCTACGGTGCAATTTGGTCATCCTGCAAGCAATTCTTTTCCAAGGAAATTGTTGGATCGCTTGACCAGCGAAATCAATTCTTTAAGTTTAAATGAAAGTGTTTCAGTTATCGTTTTGCAGAGTGAAGGTCTAAAGGTTTTTTGTTCAGGCGCCTCGTTTGATGAACTTTTACAGGTAGAAAATGAGGAACAGGGAACAGCATTTTTCTCCGGTTTTGCACATTTACTGAACGCAATGAGAAATTGTTCTAAACTCATTATAGGGCGTGTTCAGGGAAAAGCCGTTGGCGGAGGCGTTGGAATTATTGCTGCCTGCGATTATGTTTTGGCGACTCCGGAAAGTGCTGTAAAATTATCTGAATTAGCGATTGGTATTGGTCCGTTTGTGATTGAGCCTGCCGTTTCGCGTAAAATAGGAAAAGCTGCAATGGCCGAAATGACTTTGGCAGCGCACGAATGGAAATCGGCAGAATGGGCTTTAGAGAATAAATTATTTTCTGAGATTCATCAGGCGGAAAATCTCGATAATGCTGTGGTAAATTTTGCCCAAAAATTAAGTGCATACAATCCGGAAGCATTATCAGAAATGAAAAAGATTATCTGGGAAGGGACAGAGCGTTGGGAATCGCTGCTTATAGAACGTGCCGCTATTACAGGAAAGTTGGTTTTATCTGATTTTTCGAGAAATGCGCTGACGCAGTTTAAAAAATAAAACTTAACGTTTGACGTTTGTTTAAACACATAGAAACATAGCCCAAACTGTGTTGGAAAAAGGCGTTTCACTTGCATTAATCAACAATAGGCTATGTTTTAAAAGCATGCTTTTTTGTTAATCTTTTCAGAAGAAAAACAATCTATGTTTCTATGTGTTTAAAACAATTTTACAAGATAAATAAAATAATATGTATATCATTTCATTATTTCAGAAAATAGATGTTGCGGAGAAAATTAAAACCGCTCCGGATGACAGTTATCAGATTGGAGTTCTCATTGGATCGTTTCTTCCTTTCGTTTTTTTGATCGGAATTGCGTATTGGATGTATAACAGAGCTAAAAAAAGAGATGAAAACGGTTATTAATTTGTAAATTTGTAACCTAAAATTCAAATCGATGAGTAATATCAGAATTACAAAACAATTTAGTTTCGAAACCGGACATGCTTTGTACGGTTACGACGGAAAATGTAAAAACGTTCACGGGCACAGTTATAAATTATCGGTAACGGTTATTGGTTCGCCAATCACGGATCGATCGAATGTAAAATTCGGAATGGTGATCGATTTTTCGGATCTAAAGAAAATTGTAAAAGAAGAAATCGTGGATCAGTTTGATCATGCGACGGTTTTTAATGAAACGACTCCGCATATCGAATTGGCAAATGAATTAAAAAATCGTGGTCATCACGTGATTTTAGTAGATTATCAGCCAACAAGCGAAAATATGGTCGTTGATTTTGCAGATCGTATTGTTGCGCGTTTGCCCAATGATATTTCTCTTTTCTCGCTTAAACTTCAGGAAACAGAATCTTCGTTTGCAGAATGGTACGCGAGTGATAATATTTAATCCCAATTTTTTAAATTCCAAATTCCAATTCTTCTAGTTCGCTCAGAATGAAGCTAGCCAGGGTGAAGTCTAATAGTCTAACAATCTAATAATCTAAATGAAAAAAGTATATTTCGCTTCTGATCAGCATTTTGGAGCTCCAACTCCTGAGTTGAGTTTACCGCGCGAACAAAAGTTTGTAGCGTGGCTAGATGTTGTAAAACAAGATGCCGAAGCTATTTTTTTATTGGGCGATTTGTTTGATTTCTGGTTCGAATATAAAACAGTTGTGCCAAAAGGATTTGTGCGTGTTTTAGGGAAATTAGCCGAAATTCGTGATAGTGGAATCCCAATTTATTTTTTCGTAGGCAATCACGATCTATGGATGAATGATTACTTTCAAACCGAATTGAATATTCCGGTTTATCATGATAATAAAGAATTTACTTTTAACGGAAAAACATTTCTGATTGGTCACGGCGACGGAAAAGGCCCCGGTGACAAAGGGTATAAGCGCATGAAAAAGGTGTTTACAAATCCGTTTTCTAAATGGCTTTTCCGTTGGCTGCATCCTGATGTTGGTGTCAGTTTAGCGCAATATCTGTCTGTTAAAAATAAACTGATTTCAGGTGCTGAAGATGTAAAATTTTTAGGGGAAGAAAATGAATGGCTGGTTTTATACGCCAAACGTAAACTGGAAACCAAACATTATAATTACTTTATTTTTGGTCATCGTCATTTGCCTATGATCATAGAGGTTGGGCAAGATGCCAAATATGTAAATCTGGGTGACTGGATTGGTTACTTTACGTACGGTGTTTTTGATGGAGAAACTTTTGAACTCCAGAAATTCGAATAATAATTACTTTTTGTTCGTTGGATAAATCCCAATTTTGTGGGTTCTCAGAATATAATTCGACATTTCTTTATCGTTAGAAGCCTGAAATTTAATAGCATTCGACATTGTTTTAGGCATATGGCATTCGACACAATTATTGGCAAGTACAGTTGCTGAGGTCGTTTTTGATGTTGCCGCATTGTGCTGAATTCCCTGATGACAGCTCATGCAAATTTTAGAATAACTTGCGAGGTTTCCGGAAGCATTCGCGTGCGGATTATGGCATGTCATGCAATCCATGGTTTCGCTTTTCTTGAAACATTTACTTTGAGCCAATAATCCTAACTGATTCCCGTGCACATCAAAATGAGCATTTTCTTCTGATCCGGGGATTCCTCTAAAATAATCTAGTAAATCATCACCGGGTTTGAATTGAAAACGTGATTTTACTTTTAATTTGTCATTTCCGGAATGGCAGATCGCACAAGCATCGATTTTTTGCTGACGGTTGAGGTTTTTAAACGAAGTTATATTTTGAGCAATTTTTAGGTCAGGAAATTTTAAATGTTTCTGAACATGCTGCTTCGCCGGACCATGACAGCGTTCACAGTCAATTCCGTAAACGATAGTATTGGGATCCATAAAATCCTCCACTTCCATATTCATAAAATTGATGCTGTCTGAGCTTGTAGTGACGTATCTGCTGGCGATATTAGAGCTATGGCAAGCATAACATTCTTTTCCTATTTTTCTCCCAAAATTTGCAACTGTAGCAGAGTATCCCGGACTTGTTGCCCAGCTATTTAAGGATTTATAGTAAGAGACAGGGAGTTCATAAGTATAATGATCTTTCCAGAAAGCACTTGTCTGAGCGTGTTTCGTTCCAAAAAGAACATCAAAAGAGTGGGCTTCAACTTCTTTTCCGTTTTTATAAAGTACCTGATAAAGCGTGTCGTTGCGTTCTTCCATCACCAATTTTGTGTCTTTGTCATAAACAAAGGTATTCTGACCCTTTGTAAAATGACCTAAAATATTTTCTTTGGTAGCAGGAGAAGTAGCTTTGAAATGAGAGCTGTGAAAAGCGGTTTCGTATTGTATTTTATGACATTGAATACAGCTTTCAGAACCGGCGTAATCAGTTCCTCGTGGGTCAATGTAATTGTCAGATTCGTTCTTGCAGCCCGTTAGAAAAGCCAACAAAACAACAAGAGTAAAAAGAATGCGGTTTTTTTTCATTGCTGTAAATATACTTTTTTTTGAATAAAATCAAAATATATTTCAATAATGAAAAGATGTTGTTAAAATGTTTAGAATGCTTTTTAATTTAAGCCAACTCCGTAAACATATTCGTCAAGTTCGATTCTGAATAAGGAACCTTCGACTAAATCCTTAATCGATTTTAGTTCTTTTACAGAAACGGCGAGGTCTATTGCTGCACACGGGGTTTTAAGTAAGAATTTGTGACAAGAGTTTTTTAGTTCACAAGCTTCGCAACACGCATTTTCGATCATGCTGTCTTCGATTAAATCGCAAAAATAATTGAGCTCCTGAACCGTAAAATAGAATCCGGTTTCCTTAAAAACTAACTGTACTTTATCCGTTATAGTTTCGTTTTCTTTTTTCCAGTAAAAGGCAATTCCGAAATTATTATGGTATAATTGTTCTATTTCTCTCATTACAAAATCTTTTATTTCAACAAATATAATTATTATTTATATTAATTCTAAATAAAAAAGTCATAAAATTTTGAGAAATTGTTCACCATATAAGTAATGTAAGTTCCTTTAAAAAAGCCAGTCTTAAATTTCTTATATCACTTATAAGGTTTAAGAGTGCTATTTAAGCCATTTTTTTAAATGAGATAGAAAATCATTCTGTTGATCAACAAATAAATAATGGGAACAATTATGCAGTAAAGCAAAATGATTTTTACCTGCTATATTTCGGATAGAGCTGATTTGTTCTGTTGAAAATATCCCATCTTCTTTACCATAAATGACATAAATAGAAACGCCATCTGTTTTTATCTTCTTCAAAGATGATCTCGTGTCTATATTGTTTTTCTTTTCGTTTTGATAGAAAAGAACGGGAGCAATTTTATTTCTGATATTCGTTTTGAAAAATTCGCTTGCTGCATAATCGTCATATAATTTTTTAGATTCTTCAGTTGGGTTCGGCATCTTAAAAAAACCATTGTCACCCGCCAGACTAAAACAAGCTTTTCGATATTCAGATGAATTTTTATCGAGTTTTTCTATCGAACTTATTGTGTTCAGTTGATCAGAATCACCGCTGTATTTTTTCTTTAGAGAATTTAAAATGTGATCGTAAGTTTCTTGCTGAGAAAACAAAGCTCCGGCCAATACAAGCGCGCTAACTTTCTGCGGATATTTTTCGGTGTAAAGTGTAGCTACTAATCCGCCAAAACTATGAGCAAGAAGCGTTGCTTTTTTTAGATGGTATTTTTTATAAATAGCATTTAGATACTGAAAAGCTTCATTATAAGTAAATGCTGCATTAGGATCTGCAGATCTTCCTTCACCTCTGCGGTCATAAGCAATAACATAAAAGCCTAAGTCGGCCAATTTTTGCGCTGTTGTACCTTCAAACAAAGTCGCATTTCCACTTGGGCCTCCATGAATAAAAATTACTGTTTTGTCTTTTTTGTTTCCGTATGTTTTAATGTACAGATTTTGCCCATGTGCAAAAATGGATATTATAAAAAAGAAAGCTATTAATAATTGTTTCATTTACTCCATGTTTTGGTGATCTTCCATGTCTTTTCGTAAGTCTAGATTTCTAAACGTAGGTGATTTTAAACCGAAACCTAAAACCGTCAAAAGTGTCATACTTCCGCCAAATACAACAGAAATAACAGGTGTCATTAATTTTGCTGTTAAACCGCTTTCAAAAGCACCCAATTCGTTTGATGATCCTACGAACATAGAGTTTACAGCCGCCACACGACCACGCATATGATCGGGAGTTTTAAGTTGTAAAATTGTTTGTCGGATAACAACAGAGATTCCGTCAGCAAGACCGCTTAAAAACAGTGCTACAACAGACACCCAGAAAATTGTCGAAACTCCAAATAAGATTATGGACAGGCCAAAAACAAAAATGGCACCCAGAAGTTTCATTCCTGCCTTTTTATATAATGGAACATAAGCAGATACCAGCATGGTAATAAAGGCACCAACGGCCGGTGCGGCTCTCAGCACCCCAAAACCTTCCGGCCCTACTTTTAGAATATCCTGGGCAAAAACGGGCAATAAAGCAACAGCTCCGCCAAAAAGAACAGCGACCATATCAAGAGAAAGAACGCCTAAAATAGTTTTGTTATTGAAAACGAATTTTATTCCCTCTTTAAGACTTTCCATTACCGGTTCGCCAATCTTAGGATTCAATATCGGTTTTTTACTAATTTGGGATAAGGCAATTAAAGCAAAAAGTGAACAGGCAAAAACAGAACACATTGACCAGTGAACACCAATAAAGTTAATAGAAAATCCTGCAATAGCCGGTCCTAAAACCGCCCCGATTTGCCAGACTGAACTGCTCCAGGTTGCTGCATTCGGATATACTTTTTTAGGTACGATTAAAGATAAAAGCGAGAATATAGTCGGGCCAAGAAAAGCACGCACCAGTCCGCCAAGAAAAACTAAAAAATAAATAGAATATAAAATAGCATCAGTAGACCAGCCGCCAACTATTTTTGGCCAGGTTAGTAAAAACAATCCAAAACTGATTACCGAAAATCCGAGGATACATTTTACCAGCAATCCTTTTTTCTCCCGCTGATCCACCATGTGTCCGGCGAATAATGCCATAGAAACAGCCGGAATTACTTCCATTAAACCAATAAGCCCTAACGAAAGCGGATTTTTGGTTAAGCTGTAAACTTCCCATTCAATAACAATAAATTGCATTGACCAGGCAAAAACCATGGCAAAACGCAATATTAGAAATACATTAAATTCTCTGTAACGTAACGCCTGATAAGGATCTTGCTTGTTTGTTTTAGTTTTCATCTGTTCTGATATCTTTAAGCATAAGTTGAGTAGATACAGTTCCGTTCCACTCGTTTTCAGCTAATGAATACGCTAGCTGAAAAGGTTTTTGATTTTTTACGAGGTCTATTTTTTTGCCAAGACCAAAGCCTATCGCAGCAATTCCTTCTGAGGTATTTTGCTTTACAAAAAGTCTCAAATGTTCTTCGTCTGCCCCTAAAGTTTTAGCGTAGCCTGTGTCTTTGGCATCTTTCGTCATAAAAACAGGCGTCATATTCAGCGGTCCAAAAGGTTCAAATTGTTTTAAGATCCGGATGAGTTTTGGAGTGATATCACTGAAATTAATTTCGGCATCGACTTCAATTTCGGGAGTTCGCATTTCGGGTAAAATAGTTTCCTCGACTTGTTTTTCGAAAGCGTCTTTAAAGGTTTTATAGTTTTCTGCTTTCAAAGTCATTCCTGCTGCATACATATGTCCTCCAAATTGCTCTAAATGCTCAGAACAGGCATCAAGTGCATTATAAACATCGAAACCTTTTACAGATCTTGCAGATGCTGCGTATTTGTCACCGCTTTTGGTAAAAACCAAAGTCGGACGATAATACGTTTCTATAAGTCTTGAAGCTACAATCCCTATTACGCCTTTGTGCCAGTCTTCCTGAAAAACAACAGTTGAGTATCGGTCTTGCTCATTGTTTGATAAGATTTGCTGAAAAGCTTCTTTCGTAATTTGTTTGTCCAGATCTTTTCGGTCTGAGTTGTATTGTTCAATCTCTGAGGCAAATTGCTGTGCTTGTTCAAAGTTGAATTCCGTCAGTAATTCAACGGCATGATTTCCGTGTTTGATTCTTCCGGCAGCATTTATTCTTGGTGAAACAATAAAAACGACATCAGTAATATCTAATGTTTTCTTTTTTACCTGATGTACCAAAGCTTTAATTCCGGGTCTCGGATCTGAGTTGATAACCTGCATTCCGAAATAAGCCAAAACTCTGTTTTCCCCAGTTATAGGTACAATATCTGCAGCAATTGCTGTGGCAACTAAATCCAGATAAGGGACTAAGTCTTCAATAGTCTCTCCTCGATTTGTTCCTAAAGCCTGAATGAGTTTAAAACCAACGCCGCAACCGCACAATTCGTCATAAGGATAAAAACAATCTTCTCTTTTTGGATCTAAAATAGCGACTGCATCCGGAAGAAATTCTCCGGGCCTGTGGTGATCACAAATAATAAAATCGATGTTTTTTTCTTTGGCGTAAGCGATATGGTCAATAGATTTTATGCCACAGTCCAAAGCAATAATTAGCGAAAAACCGTTGTCATCAGCAAAGTCAATTCCTTTAAAAGAAATTCCGTAACCCTCAGCATAACGATCCGGAATATAAGTGGCAATATTAGGATAATGCGTTTTTAAATACGCTGAGACTAAAGAAACAGCCGTTGTTCCGTCAACATCATAATCACCAAAAACCAGAATGTTTTCCTGATTTTCGATGGCCAGTTCTATGCGGGCAACCGCTTTGTCCATGTCTTTCATCAGGAAAGGATCATGTAAATGTTGTAATGAAGGACGAAAGAAGTTTTTGGCATCTTCGAAACTCTCAATGCCACGCTGAATCAAAAGTGTTGCTACAAAATCTTCTACATTTAAGGCTTGCGCCAAATGTTTGACTTTGTCTTGAGAAGGTTTTGGTTTTAAGGTCCAACGCATTTTTTATTGTAGATTTTAGATCTTAGATCTTAGATTTTAGATTGGAGAAATCAAAAATCGTTTAATCTGATATTTATTTTTTTTGCCACAGATTAAAAGATTTAAATGGATTTTTTAATCTGTGTTAATCTTTTAATCTGTGGCAGAATTTTATTTTTTACTTCAGCTCTAGTGCATTCCCTTCAAACTGAATTCCGTCCCATCCTAAATTGATGAAATTTCTAATGTTTTGGTGATTCGTTCCGCTTGGATCTTTTAAAACTTCTTCGAAATAAAAGGCACCAAAACAGGCTAAAGTTTCGTCTTTACTTAAGTTCTGCAATTTTGCGAAAGAAAATAATTTGCAGGAACCTGAATTTTCTCCGGCTGCATTATGCTGTGTTCCGTTTTGGAAAGCTGTTGGAGTAAATGTGTAATTTTCTTCGATTACAGCAATAGTTTCAGGGAATGTTATTTCGGTTGGAGTTTTTTTTAGTTTTGCTAAAAAGGCTTGTATGTTCATGAGTATAATTTAAGTTTTTTTGCCACAGATTAAAATGATTAGAAAGATTTTTTTTGGAACGAATTTCACGAATTTGCACTAATTGAATTCGTGATAATTAGTGAAATTGCTTTGCCTGTTCCTATCGCTCGGGTCGTGGCGAAACTTTTTATTAATCTGTGAGAATCATTTTAATCTGTGGCATAAATATTTTTTAATCTTCTTCTTCTTCTTCTTTTTCATCATCCTTAGAAAATTTACTTTTCTTAGGTTCTTTTATTATTGTTTTTCCGGCAACTACTACGACAATTTCGCCGCGTGGTGCTGTTTTTTCAAAATGGGTTAAAACTTCTCTGGCAGTTCCACGAACATTTTCTTCATGTAGTTTTGATAATTCTCGTGAAACGCAAACTTGTCTGTCTTCTCCAAAATACTGAATAAATTCAGCTAATGTTTTTACGAGTTTATGCGGAGACACATATAAAATCATCGTTCTGGTTTCTTCGGCTAAAGCCAAAAAACGCGTCTGGCGTCCTTTTTTATCAGGAAGGAAACCTTCAAAAATAAATTTGTCATTTGGTAATCCGCTGTTGACTAAAGCCGGAACAAAAGCAGTTGCGCCGGGTAAACATTCGACTTCGATTTTATTTTCGACACAAGCGCGTGTCAATAAAAAACCGGGATCTGAAATGGCCGGAGTCCCTGCATCTGAAATCAGGGCAATCGTTTCACCGGCTTTCAAGCGTGCGATTAAATTCTCGGTTGTTTTATGCTCGTTGTGCATGTGATGGCTGTGCATGTGCGTGCCAATCTCAAAATGCTTCAACAGTTTTCCGCTCGTTCTGGTATCTTCGGCCAGGATCAAATCGACTTCTTTCAGAATCCGAATGGCGCGAAAAGTCATGTCTTCAAGATTGCCAATTGGCGTTGGAACGATATATAATTTAGACATAATTGTTTATTAGTGAAATGTAAAAAGTGAAAAAGAACTACGAGAATTTTTTCTCTACAATTCCCAGAAAGCGTTCTGCGTAATCGTCTTTTCCTTCCCAGTTGTTATAATCCGGTTTTACCATGTTTTCTATAAATTCCTGGGCTTCGCCATAAGAATCAAAAGTTAATAATTGATTTAAAACACGGCTGTAATCTTCAGAACTGTTTCCGAAAAGGTTTTTGGTAAAAGCTATTCTGTCATTGAGATCCACATGAAAACCTTTGGCCAGTTTTTCGTTTAAAGTAGCTGCTTTTGTTTCAGCTGGTTTTTCTATAACAACAGTTTCGATTGTTTCTTTTTTCTCTTTCAATTCACTGATTACCGGAGTTGGAGTAGGAGTGACATTTTCATAACTGTCTACTTTTACAAACTGGGCATCGGCATAATTAACTCCAAAATCCTCAAATGAGATCGTAATAGGAGAGTTTTTTGCAGGAATTTCGACTATTGGCTCTTCTTTCTCTTTCACTTCTTCCTCTTCTAATTGAAAAAGAGGTACAAAATCCGGAATAGGTTTTAAATCACTTATTGTTGTAAACGAAAGTTCTTCGGCAATATTTGTTTTTTCGTTAGTCCCGGCAATTGGTTCCTCTGTTTTTTCAGCAATTGGTTCTTCAATAGTTTCAGCAACAGGTTCCGGGATAGTTTCGATGATAGGTTCCGGAATTACTTCTTCCGGTATTTCTGCAACTACTTCTTCAGTACTGATTTCTTCGGCAACTTCTTCTGTAGCTTCTTCAGCAGGGATTTCTTCTGTTTTAATTTCTTCAACAGTTTCCGGTTCAGCAATTGTTTCAACTGGAGTTTCTGCAACTGCTACAGGCTCTTCAATTTTAACTTCTTCGGCAATTATTTCTTCTTTATCAAAATCTTTATCAAAAATAGATTCAATTTCAGAAGTAATTTCGCTGTGGCCAATTGTTGGTTTCAAAGTATCGAAATTCTCGTCTACAAACTTTAAAATCGCTAGTTTCTCATATAATTTCTGCGTTTCAAGATACAACTGATTGATATCGGATTTATTTTTAAGCTTTAAAATTCGATGTGCAATGCTGATTAAATCGGCTTCCAATTTTTTTTTCATAACTGTTGAAATTATAGTGAATAGGGTATTTTAGTATATTTTGTATTTGAATGTCTTTATTCCCGGTAGAAATCTGAAAGATATTTTTTTATTTCTGTTAATAAGCGTTTGCGAATCTTCGATTTGATAAAAATTTTCTACTTTTGAAAAAGTGAAAAAACAGCAGTTTTTCACGTCGATTTATTACCAGTACAAAGTAATAAAAACTATTCATTTTTAAAGGTAGAAAAATACAAAATGTTTCTCGAAAATACAGTAAATCACAAAGAACAATTTGGTTGGATTGAAGTTATTTGTGGATCAATGTTTTCGGGTAAAACCGAGGAGTTAATCCGCAGATTAAAACGTGCTCAATTTGCCAAACAAAGAGTCGAAATTTTTAAACCCGCTATTGATACCCGTTATCACGATGAAATGGTAGTATCTCACGATGCTAACGAAATTCGCTCCACTCCGGTTCCGGCTGCGGCTAACATTGCTATTTTAGCGCAGGGCTGCGATGTTATTGGTATAGATGAAGCGCAGTTTTTTGATGATGAGATTGTTACAGTTTGTAATGATCTTGCCAATCAGGGAATTCGTGTGATAGTGGCAGGACTTGATATGGATTTTAAAGGAAATCCTTTCGGACCAATGCCGGCACTTATGGCAACGGCAGAATATGTAACTAAAGTTCATGCCGTGTGTACCAGAACAGGAAATCTGGCGAATTATAGTTTCAGAAAGACAGATAATGATAAGTTGGTAATGCTTGGGGAAACTGAGGAATACGAGCCGTTAAGCCGTGCAGCTTATTACAATGCAATGAAAAAGATTCAGGATAAATAGAAACTTCTTTTTTAAAACAAAAAAACTAAAAAATGCAGCAACCCACTAAGAACAAAAAATCAACGGTTTTAATAGTAAGTGCAATTGTGGCATTTTCATTGGCTTTAATTCTATATTATTCTTTTAAAGAACCCGTTGCGGACAAGGAAATGATCGAATTAGTGGAAAAGTACAACAATAATTGTCCTTTAGTAATTCAGGAAGGAATACGTTTAGATAATGTTACGTTGCCAAAAGATAAAGTGGTGCAGTATAATTTGACCCTGTTGAATGTTGAAAAAGCTACTGCTGAAATTGAGGTAATAAAACAAAATGTTGAAGAAAGCCTGCTTAGTACAGTTAAAGCAAACCCCGGACTTAAAGCTTTTCGCGATAATAATTTTACTTTGATTTATAATTATGATGATAAAAAGGCAGATTATTTATTTGAGATTACAATAACGCCGGAACAGTACAAATAGTTTAAAGATTCTAATATAAAAGAAAACCCAACAGATTTTGAATTTGTTGGGTTTTTTGTTTTAAAGGATTTCATTCATTCCGTAGGAATGTTTGGTCGGTAGCTATTTTAAATTGATTTGTGAATCTACGTTACCGTAGGAACGTTTGAATAATCAAATGGATATTTGTGGTTAATTGTATGAAACAAGTGTGCTTACAGGACACAATTGGAAAATCGTAATATTTTTTTTCTACCGATGAAATATTCCTACGGAATAGCCAATAATACAATAATATCATTAGCCGAGTAAAAATAAACCCGACAGGTTTTTTTACCTGTCGGGTTTGCTATGTATTATAAACTCAAAGTAAGTTTAATTTTTCTTAATCTCTTAATGGTGAAAAAAAATTTATATCTTCTTTCTCATTCTCGCTACCGGAATATCCAGTTGTTCGCGGTATTTGGCGATAGTTCTTCTCGCAATGGGATATCCTTTTTCTTTTAGAATTTCGGCCAATTGATCGTCTGGTAAAGGCTTCTTTTTGTCTTCTTCTTCAATCGTATTTTTAAGAATCTTTTTGATTTCTAAAGTCGAAACATCTTCACCCTGATCGTTTTTCATCGCTTCAGAGAAGAATTCCTTGATTAGTTTCGTTCCGTATGGCGTTTCAACATATTTACTGTTGGCAACACGCGAAATTGTCGAAATATCCAAACCAACCATATCTGCAATGTCTTTTAAGATCATTGGTTTTAGTTTGGTCTCGTCGCCATCCAGGAAATATTCTTCCTGATAATGCATAATGGCATTCATGGTAACAAACAGCGTTTCCTGACGTTGTCTGATTGCATCGATAAACCATTTAGCCGAATCCAGTTTTTGTTTGATAAACTGAACCGCATCTTTTTGAGCCGACGATTTATCACGGGAATCTTTATACGTCTGCATCATTTCCTGATAATCCTTAGAAACGTGCAGGGAAGGAGCATTTCTTCCGTTTAAAGTCAGTTCAAGTTCACCGTCAACAATTCTGATCGCGAAATCAGGAACGACATTCTCCGTTACTTTATTGTTTCCGGTATAAGATCCGCCCGGTTTAGGGTTTAATCTTTCGATTTCGTGAATGGCTTTTTTAAGCTGCTCGTTCGAAACGGCATATTTCTGCAGTAACTTATCGTAATGTTTTTTGGTAAAAGCATCAAACTGATTTTCGATAATATCAATTGCTAAATCAACATATTCGGTTGGGGTTTTGTGTTTTAATTGCAATAATAAACATTCCTGCAAATCACGCGCACCAACGCCTGACGGTTCCAGTTCGTGAATTACCTGAAGCATTTTCTCGACCATTTTCTCATCCGTATAGATGCCCTGAGTAAACGCCATATCGTCTACAATATCCGGAACACTTCTGCGGATATAACCCATATCATCAATACTTCCAACAAGGAATTCGGCGATTTCGCGTTCTTCATCATTCAAAATAAAAGTATTCAGCTGATTGATCAAATCCTGATGAAAACTAATTGGAGAAGCAAAAGGAGTTTCTCTTTCTTCGTCTTCACTATAATTATTCACCTGAGTTTTATAATCGGGAGTATCGTCGTCGCTTAGATATTCGTCAATGTTAATGTCGTCTGCTTCAATTCTGTCGCCTTCTGCGTCATCATAATCATCGTATTCTTCATTAGCGAATTCATCCGCTTCATATTCATCTTCTTTTCCAGCTTCAAGAGCCGGATTTTCGTTCATTTCTTCTAATAAACGTTGTTCAAAAGCTTGCGTAGGCAATTGAATTAACTTCATCAGCTGAATTTGCTGTGGAGATAATTTTTGGGATAATTTTAAATTTAAAAATTGCTTTAGCATTTATTTTTGTTAAAAGTTTCAAGTTTCAAGTTTCAGGTTGCTGAACGTTCAACAACCTGAAACTTGAAACCTGAAACAAATTTTACTATCTTTTAAAAACTTAGAACCTTAGCACCTTAGGAACTTTTTTCTAAAACTCTGCATTTCCAGGAGTTCTCGGGAAAGGAATTACGTCTCTAATGTTTGTCATTCCGGTTACAAACAATACCAAACGCTCAAATCCTAAACCGAAACCTGCGTGAGTTGCAGAACCAAATCTTCTGGTATCTAAATACCATGATAATTCTTCTTCGTCGATTTCTAAAGCTTTCATTTTTTCGATTAGAACATCGTAACGCTCTTCTCTTTCAGAACCACCAACGATTTCTCCAATTCCTGGGAAAAGAATGTCCATTGCACGAACCGTTTCTCTTCCCGGCTCTGTGTTGTCGTTCAAACGCATGTAAAACGCTTTAATGTTTGCCGGGTAATCAAACAAGATTACCGGACATTTAAAGTGTTTCTCCACCAAATAACGCTCGTGTTCTGATTGTAAATCAGCTCCCCATTCGTTGATGATATATTGAAATTTTTTCTTTTTGTTTGGAGTAGAATCTCTCAAAATGTCAATTGCTTCCGTGTAAGAAACACGTTTGAAGTTGTTCTCCAAAACGAAGTTCAATTTCTCTAATAAAGCCATTTCGCTTCTTTCTGCCTGAGGTTTTGATTTTTCTTCGTCTAAAAGTCTTCCTTCTAAGAATTTTAAATCATCCTGACAATTGTCTAAAGCATATTTTATAACGTACTGAATAAAATCTTCAGCTAAATCCATGTTGTCATCAAGGTCGTTGAAAGCAACTTCCGGTTCGATCATCCAGAATTCTGCAAGGTGACGAGAAGTATTAGAGTTTTCAGCTCTAAAAGTTGGTCCAAAAGTATAAATCTGACCCAAAGCCATTGCATACGTTTCTCCTTCTAATTGTCCTGAAACCGTTAAGTTGGTTTCTTTTTCGAAGAAATCTTCTTTATAATTTACTTTTCCGTCTTCAGTTCTTGGCGTGTTGTCAAATGGTAAAGCCGTAACTTTAAACATTTCTCCGGCACCTTCAGCGTCAGAGCCTGTAATGATTGGCGTATTTACATACACAAAACCTTTTTGCTGAAAATAGTTGTGAACCGCAAACGATAATACCGAACGCACACGCATAATGGCACCAAACATATTCGTACGAACACGTAAATGTGCATTTTCGCGCAAGAAATCCAAACTAGGTTTGTTTTTTGGCTGTATTGGGAATTTTTCTGCATCAGAATCTCCTAAGATCTCCAGTTTGTTCACCTGAATTTCATATTTCTGACCTGCACCTTTACTTTCAATCAAAGTACCAATTACAGAAATAGCAGCTCCGGTAGTAATTCTTTTTAAAGTTTCGTCAGGCGTATTTTCAAAATCAACAACACATTGTATATTATTAATGGTAGAACCGTCGTTAAGAGCGATGAACTGATTATTTCTAAAAGTTCTCACCCATCCTTTTGCATTAACCTCCTGAAGCGTCGTCGTACTGTTTAATAAGTCTTTAACTTTTGTGTGTTTCATTTTATATATAATATTGAAATTAAATTATTTGTTGTGTAATAACTGCAAATATAAACGATAATAATTAAAATTAGAAGCTGTTTCCCGCTATCCGCTATATCTTTTTCTTGCTAAAGGAACAATAAAAAGGATGCCGCTGCTATCCTACCGTCTGGACACATCTTGGAATAGTTGCCATCCTTGCATAATTGAGGTGAATTTTTGCACTCCAATCCAAAATGTAGTTATTCCAGGTTTT
>FQWG01000002.1 GCA_900129595.1 Flavobacterium frigidimaris
AATCCTGTTCCAACTGTAGCCGTATTCCCTGCAAGGGTTGCCGTGGCTGTTTCACAGAAAGTCTGAGCTGGTCCTGCAACTGACGCTGTAGGTGTACCAGCCACCGAAACTCTAATTGTATTAGAGGAAGCTGCGCTTGCCCCACAACTATTGTATGACCAAACTCTATAATAATAATCTCCCCCGCTTAATCCTGTAAAATTGTATGATGTTGCATTACTTCCCAAATCTCGTCCATCGAAAGGTAAAACATTTGAACTAAAAAACTCATTTGTTGAAATCGCTATTCCATAAGAAGTAGCTCCTGGAACAGCATTCCAATTCGCTGTGAATCCACCACAAATTATTGCCGTTCCATTAGTCGCTACTGGTTTAGCAGAAACAACTGGCTGTGCATTAATTACTACATTGCCAGATGCAGGCGAAATACATCCATCTGCATTTGTTACGGTAAAAGTATAATTTCCTACAGCAAGCCCTGAAACAGTCCAACTAGATCCCGTTCCCGTAGTAGTCAAATTTCCCGGCGATCTAGTAATTGTCCAGTTTCCTGACGGCAAACCATTCAAGACAACACTTCCGGTAGCAACTGTACATGTTGGATGTGTTATAATTCCAACTGTTGGTGCAGATGGTGTCGGAGTTAGCGTTAGCGTTGCATCATACGAACCATCAAAACAAACATAATTAGGATGTTTTATTTTTACTGTATATTTAATTCCATTGAGTCCTGAAACATTAGAAATATTCAAAGTAGCAGTTTTAACTCCGGTATATACGCCTGTATTACTTAAGTCAACACCGTTTGCTTGCCATTGATAAACAAAAGCACCAGAAACATCGGTTCCTCCATTATAGTTAGGAATACCATTAGTGTAATTTAATGCGTTAACTGCATTAGCTACAACAGAAAAAGTAGCTGTTTTACAAGCTCCTACAGTTTGATTACTTGGTGGTGTGGTCACAGTAGCTTTTGTCGCTGTAATTGCGTTTGTATAACTACCACTATATGTTGCTCCTACTGTTGTTACTTTTCCATAATAATCAACAGTTGGTTTTCCTGTACCATACAACATATCCACATCACTTCCATCAGCTGCAGCAGAATTATAATACTCATTGGCATCAGAACAGCCATCACTATCACTATCTAATTCTAGAGAATTAGGTATACCATTTCCATTTGTATCTGCACAAGATTCATTAATCGTTATTTGCACATCATCCAAAAAATTACCAAAAGATCCACCTCCAACTGACGAAACCGATTCAAAAGCAATTACAAGTGTTGTTTTTCCAGGCGAAATAGTATAAGTCCCAGAATAAGCCCCCCAAACAGAATTTCCATCACTCATTATCCTTTGTTCTACTGCTGTTGCTACGGTTTCCCCCATTTTAACCCTTGCCACGTCAACTCCACTGCGCCCTCTATGTTTTACAGACCAGTTAACAGTACCTCCAGCGCCATTCAGACAAAACTCCTGATACAGGGTAGACACTTGATTTGCATTTAATTCAACAAATTGATTTCCTTCTGCAGCGTTAACACCATTAAACGGAGAAGACCAAATTTCTATTTGGCCGTCCGTTGCTGTAGTTTTCCAACCCTGTACAGCTGTCTGATCCATTACAGAGTAAGTACCTGATGCAATTACTGGACTTTCAAAACTTCCATTTGCAAACTTAACAGAGCAACCTAAGCATTCTACACTATCCAAAATACCATCATTATCATCATCCAAATCAAACGAATCCTGCACTCCATCACTATCTGTATCAAGAACACATGTTGAAGTTTTTACCGACGCATCAATAGAACTTATAGAAACATTACCACTCGCACTACTCCCTCTAGTTATTTGTATGTATCTCCAATTAATTGGGGATACAAAAGTATAATCTAAAGATTGATTAGTTCCAACGGCCTGCCATATGTTCGTACTTGAATTCCAAACTGAAATATTTACTCTTCCCCCATCAATACCATTTACTTTTACAGAAATTCCATTACTAATCGTACTTACCATATCAAGAGTAAGAACGCCAGAATTATTAATTGACGCAGTTGTACTATCATCACTCCCTACCGCATTGTTTGCATTAGTCACATTAGTACTAGAATATACATTAGTCGCATATACATGATTAACATAATATATCTGTCCAGTGGGACATTGCCCAAAAATTGTATTGGCAGAAAATAATAAAAAAGAAAGTGTTGCAAAAACATACTTTCCAAAAGTAAAGTTACGCATAGACAATTGTGGTATTAAGAATAGAAGGATGGAAAGCCGAAGAACCAATTGTGGTTTTCAGCATATAGGATAAATACGATAAAATAATGGAAATGTTTTTTGCAAATCCCGGAAAATTCTTCGCAGGATCGTCACAAAAATAAAGTAGTTTTTGCACCATAAATGTATGTCGTTCAAGGCATAAAAATTGCCTTTAGGTTAAATTAGTAGATTTGGAGTCGCGAAAGTATGCAAACACCTATCTACTAACTACTTTAGTCGACAAACTACACAGATAAACGTTGAACGACACTTTTTGACGATAAAAATTAACATCAAGTTGTGAAAACCTTAACTATTCGGTAATAAAACAGGAGAAATTTCTTAATTTTTTAAAGTATTGTTAGTTTTTATTCAAATACAAGACAAAAACGTAAAAATCTTACAAACAACAAAAATGATAGGATAGAAAAGGACAGAGTCCAAAAAGACAAAAAAACCTTGAAAAATAAGAGAAAACTATTCTAAAAATTTAACATTTCGCTTCAAACCATCGAACTTGGTTCTTTTGATTGGAGAGTTTTTGAAAATGGCACGGAAAGTTTCTTCTGTAATTTCGATCCAGTCTTTTTTAGAAAAAGATAGCAGTTCCGGATTCGGATTAAACAGGGGTTCTGAATGTGGTTTCGAAAACCGGTTCCAGGGACAAACATCCTGGCATGTATCACAACCAAACATCCATTCGTCAAATTTTCCTTTCATTTCATAAGGAATATTCTCTTTGAGTTCGATAGTGTAATACGAAATACATTTACTTCCGTCAACAATATGCGGAGCAACAATTGCCTGCGTGGGGCAAGCGTCTATACAAGCGGTACAAGAACCGCAATGATCTGTAGTAGCATGATCGTATTCTAATTCTAAATCGAGTATCAGCTCAGCAATAAAGTAAAAAGAGCCTACCTTTTGGGTCAATAGATTCCCACTTTTACCAATCCATCCCAAACCGCTTTTTGCCGCCCATGCCCTGTCTAAAACAGGTGCCGAATCGACAAAAGCACGTCCGGAAACATCACCTATATTTTCCTGAATAGCATGCAAAAATTCTTTAAGTCTCTCTTTGATTACAAAATGATAATCCTGCCCATACGCATATTTCGAGATTTTAAAACTATCCTGACTTTGGGTTTCTTCGGGATAATAATTTAGCAAAAGCGACACAACACTTTTGGCATCATCAACTAATAATGTAGGGTCTAGCCGCTTGTCGAAATAGTTTTCCATATAGGCCATTTGCCCATGATGGTTATTGTTCAGCCATTTTTCAAGCCGTGGTGCTTCTTCTTCCAGAAATCCAGCTTTAGATATTCCGCAAGAAAGAAAACCCAGGCGTTTTGCTTCAGATTTTATAAATTTCGAATATGTCTCTTTTGCATTAATACTCATCTTTTAGAGAATGAAACTTCTACACCAACAGGTTTTAATGTTATCAGAGGATTAAACTGAACAGTATCTGTACTGGATTTAATCACGTATTTTTTTACAATTTGAGCAATAGTCAGGCACATTTCATAAATAGCAAACCCCGCTCCGATGCACATTCTTGGACCTGCACCAAACGGATAAAAGTACTGCATCGATTGCTTTTTCTGTTCTCCCAGAAATCGTTCCGGATTAAATTCTTCCGGGTTTTCCCAATATTTAGGATTTCGATGTAACTCATAAAAAGAAACACCTATCAGCGTTCCCTTTTTGATATGATAACTGGCAAGTGTATCATCTGCAACATTCTGCCTGTCGGTAATCCAGGCTGGCGGATACAAACGCATTGATTCGTTTAAAACTGCATTGGTGTAGGTCATTTTCTGAAGTTGCTCAACAATATCATCTGTTTGAGATTCAATTTCAGTAATCTCATCAAGAACTCTTTGTTGTACTTCCGGATTTCTCCCTAAAAGATGCAAAGTAAAAGTCAGTGCATTGGCTGTCGTTTCATGTCCCGCAATAAACAATACTTTAATTTCATCGACCAATTGACTTACTGACATCCCTTCTCCGGTATCTTCATATCGGGTCTCTAAGAGCATATTCAAAAGGTCATTAATTTCTTCTTTCGAAGTCATTCTTTCCTCAATAATTTCCTGAATAATACTATTATTCTCCTCAGCCAATTCCAAATGATCCTTTATCTGGCCACTTAACGAAAACCACCATGCTTTATGCGGAAGCCTGATTTCCTTAATTAAGAAATTCTGAACTTCTTCTATAATAAATTTTATCCGATTTAGTTTTTCGTCTGAAATGGAAAGTTGGAATAATGATTTCGCCACAACATTAAAGGCCAATTGACTCATTACAGGAAAAAGATCAACTGGTTCTTCTTCCACTACATCTTTTAACTCTGAAGCAATGGTATCATTCATGTTTTCGACCAGCTGATTCATCTTTTGCTTATGAAAAGCAGGCTGAATCAATCTTCTTTGTTTGAGCCAAAAATCGCCATCAACAGTCAAAAGTCCTTTCCCTAAATATTTTGAAAGGTATACCGATTGAAATTTAGACTTATGATAATTCTTTTGATTCTTCTGCAGAATATACTGAGCAATTTCATTGTCTCTCGATAAGATAATGTGTTTTGACCAGCCAATTTTAAGGGAAAAAGAATCTCCCAATTGATCAAAATAGCCTTTATGAAAAGGAATCGGATTTCTACGCACTCCTTCAGCATCCAGGAAGAATCTCACTATTGAAAGCCTTTTAGGGTAATTGTATTTTCTGTTTTCAGACATCTTATTACAGAATTAAAATAATCCGCCCTGAATGTTGGTGTTTATTTTACCCAAATGTTTATACGCTTTATCCGTGACTTCACGGCCACGTGGCGTTCGCATGATAAAACCTTCCTGAATCAAAAATGGTTCATAAACTTCCTCAATAGTTTCACTGCTTTCAGAAACTGCAGTTGCCAAAGTTGAAAGCCCAACAGGTCCACCTTTGAATTTATTGATAATCGTTAATAAGATTTTATTGTCCATTTCATCAAGACCATGAGCATCTACATTAAGTGCTTTTAACGCATAACGTGCAATTTCAAGATCAATAGTTCCATTTCCTTTTATCTGTGCAAAATCACGTACTCGTCGCAACAATGCATTTGCAATACGAGGTGTACCACGGCTTCTGCCGGCGATTTCTATAGCAGCATCTAATGAAATTGGCATTCTAAGTATCGAAGAACTTCTTTCGACAATACTCGTCAAAAGTTCCGTAGTATAGTATTGTAATCGTGATGAAATTCCGAAACGTGCACGCATTGGTGCGGTTAACAATCCTGAACGCGTTGTAGCCCCAATTAAAGTAAAAGGATTTAGATTGATTTGAACCGTTCTTGCATTTGGTCCGGACTCGATCATAATATCAATTTTAAAATCTTCCATTGCCGAATATAAATATTCTTCAACAATAGGACTTAAACGATGAATCTCATCAATAAACAAAACATCCCTTTCATCAAGGTTAGTCAATAAACCGGCAAGATCACCAGGCTTATCCAAAACAGGACCTGAAGTAATTTTAATACCCACTTCAAGTTCATTCGCCAGAATATTGGCCAGCGTCGTTTTTCCTAATCCCGGAGGCCCATGAAAAAGAGTATGATCAAGGGCTTCACCACGCTGATTGGCTGCCGCAACAAAAACTTTCAGATTCTCTAAAACCTGATCTTGTCCTGCAAAATCATCAAAGGACAGCGGACGTAATCTTTTTTCGAGATCTAATTCTTCTGGATTGTACCCATTTGTAGTGGGATCTAGGTTTTCATTCATTTTACAAAGATAGACAAAGTAATCAGTTTGTAAAACAGATAAATTTCAAATAAAAAAAGGAAATTCATCATTGAAATTCCAAATTAATACTTTGTTTGTACAGTTACTTCATCAAGCATCAAGGAGCCTTATTTGTTATACAGTTTATTTTCAATTTAAATTGATTAAAAAAAATACCCAGTTCGTTTCGCGCCCGAACATACCCGGGATTTGCAATTTAAATTATTGGAATTTATATTAAAACAAAAAAGACCATCTTCTCAGATGGTCTTTTTAAAATATTTTTAGTGGTGTAAAACTTCTTCACCTTCTTTCATTGGTACATTTTGCGGTACAAAATCTACATCGTGATTTGGGTTACTGTAGTCATATGGCCAACGGTACACATGAGGAATTTCACCTGGCCAGTTACCGTGAATATGTTCTACCGGAGTAGTCCACTCTAATGTTGTAGATTTCCATGGATTCTGAACTGCTTTCTTACCGTAGAAAATACTAACAAAGAAATTGTATAAGAATACCAATTGGAATGCACCTCCAACAAGAGCAAATGTTGTAATTAAAACATTCACATTTTGTAAATCATCAAATAATGGGAAGTTTGTATTTGTATAATAACGTCTTGGTAAACCAGCTAATCCGATAAAGTGCATTGGGAAGAAAACTCCGTAAGCACAAACTGCCGTTACCCAAAAGTGAATATAACCTAAGTTTTTATTCAACATTCTTCCGTACATTTTAGGAAACCAGTGGTAAATACCAGCAAACATTCCGTAAAGTGCAGAGATACCCATTACTAAGTGAAAGTGAGCAATTACGAAGTATGTATCGTGAACGTTAATATCTAAAGTACTATCTCCTAAGATGATTCCGGTTAAACCTCCAGTGATGAAAGTAGAAACCATTCCGATAGAGAATAACATTGCAGGGTTGAACTGAAGGTTACCTTTCCATAAAGTTGTAATCCAGTTGAATGCTTTTACAGCAGACGGAATTGCAATCAATAAAGTAGTAAAGGTAAATACAGATCCTAAGAAAGGATTCATACCTGAAATAAACATATGGTGACCCCAAACAATCGTAGATAAAAATGCAATTGCAAGAACTGACATAATCATCGCTCTGTATCCAAAGATTGGTTTACGAGAATTCGTAGCCATAATTTCAGAAACAAGACCCATTGCTGGTAAGATTACGATATAAACCTCAGGGTGTCCCAAGAACCAGAATAAGTGTTCAAACAATACTGGAGAACCACCTTGGTAGTGTAAAACCTCTCCGGCAATATAGATATCAGACAAGAAGAATGAAGTACCAAAACTTCTGTCGAAGATCAATAATAAAGCTGCAGATAACAATACAGGGAATGAAATAACACCAATAATAGCTGTTACGAAAAATGTCCAGATTGTAAGTGGAAGTCTTGTCATAGACATTCCTTTAGTTCTTAAGTTGATTACAGTTACGATGTAATTTAAAGATCCCATTAAAGAAGATGCAATAAAGATAGCCATAGAAACTAACCATAAAGTCATACCTGTTCCAGAACCCGGAATCGCTTGTGGTAAAGCACTTAATGGAGGATAGATTGTCCAACCTGCAGAAGCTGGTCCAGCTTCAACAAATAATGAAGACAACATAATCACAGCAGACAAGAAAAACAACCAGTATGAAATCATGTTCATAAATCCGGAAGCCATATCTCTTGCTCCAATTTGAAGTGGAATAAGCAAGTTACTAAATGTACCACTTAAACCAGCTGTTAGTACAAAGAATACCATGATGGTACCGTGAATTGTTACTAAAGCCAAATAAATATCATTTGCCATTACACCATCAGGTGCAAATTTATCTCCTAATAAAACATTAAAGATTTTGAAAGACTCTTCCGGCCATGCTAATTGCATTCTAAAAAGCAAGGACATCGCAATACCAATAATCCCCATGATAATACCGGTAATTAAGTATTGCTTCGCAATCATTTTGTGATCAATACTAAAAATGTATTTAGTAATGAACGTTTCTTTATGATGGTGTTCGTGCTCGTGATCGTGTCCGTGATCGTGATCGTGCGCTTCTGCTGACATATATGTGTACTTTAAATTTTCTTAATAAATATTATTTCATAGCAACTTTAGCAATAGCTGCTTTTACAGTATCAATTACCGCTTTAACAGTATCTTTTGCTGTACTATCTGTAGTAGCCTCTGCTCCTTCAGCCGGTGCCTTAGCAGCTGCTGCCGCTTTAATATCCTGAGCTAAAGTAGTTTTTTCGCTTAACCATTTTTTATAATCTTCCGGAGTATCAACAACTACTTTCATTTGCATGTTGTAGTGAGAAGCTCCACAAATTTTATTACATAATAATAAATAATCAAATGTATAAGGATCTAAAGCTGTACCGCCTTTAGCAACTAACTCAACACTTTTTTCAGCTCTCAGTTTATTGATGTTTGCCACTTTCTCCACCATAAACGGTAACTCTCTGTATTCAGATGTTGTATAAGTTGGAATAAAAGCAAATTCAGTAACCATTCCCGGAACACAGTTCATTTGCGCTCTAAAGTGAGGCATGTAAGCTGAGTGCAATACATCCTGAGAACGCATCTTGAAATGTACTTTTTTACCTTTTGGGATATGTAACTCAGAAACTACGATATCATCTTGAGAATTAGGATCAGACATATCAACCCCTAAAGTATTGATTCCTTCAATCAAACGTACGTTTGCTTTTCCTAAAACATTATCATTACCAGCATATCTTGCAGTCCATTTGAACTGTTGTGCGTATAATTCAATTTCAATTACATCTTCGTCTTTATCAACAAACATAATGTTGTTCCATGCATACAATCCGTAAAGGATCAAACAAGCCAAAACTACCGATGGAATAATACTCCAAATTGCCTCTAATTTGTTACTATCAGCAAAGAATAATGCTTTTTTATCTTTGTGTCCTCTGTTTTTGAAAGAAAACCAATATAATAAACCTTGTGTAATAAATTGAACTACAAAAATTAAAACCCAAGTAATATTCATCAAATTATCTACTAAAAGCCCGTGCTCTGAAGCAGGAGTATGAAGTGCTAAATTACCCCATTTTAGTAAACCGTAAATCGTAAATATATAGATGAAAGCTAAAAAGCCAAACATAATATATCCCTGAATATTATTATCATTATCTGATGCAACCTGAGTATCGTCCGAAGAAGATCCCACTTGAGTAAGATCAAATATCTTGGTCAATTGCCACAATGCAATCGCTAATAAAACTAAAACTACAATTACCAACAAACTTGTCATCTGTTTACTTCTTTAAATATTAATAATGAAAATGTTTACTTTCTTCAATGAAAGGATTTCTTTTTGCTAACAAAGGAGCTTTAGTTAATGCAGTAAATACAACAAAAATAAACAAACCTAAGAAGAAAAGTATAGATGCAATTTCAGGAACTCCAATAAACCATTTATCTCCAACTGTACCAGGCATAATCATATTAAAGAAATCTACATAGTGACCTAATAAGATAACAACACCAGCCATTACGATAACCCAGCTAAGACGTTTGAAATCTGTGTTGATTAATATTAATAACGGGAATACGAAGTTCATAACCACAGCACCAAAGAATGGTAAATTGTATAATTGAATTCTTGTTATGAAGTAAGTTACCTCTTCAGGAATATTAGCATACCAGATCAACATGAATTGAGAGAACCATAAATAAGTCCAAAAAACACTGATACCAAACATAAATTTAGCTAAATCGTGAATATGACTTGTATTTACATACTCTAAATATCCTTTAGATTTTAAGTAAACTGTTACTAATGCAATTGCAGTAATACCACTTACAAAGAAAGAAGCAAATACGTACCATCCAAACAATGTGCTGAACCAGTGTGGATCAATTGACATAATCCAGTCCCAAGACATGATAGACTCAGATACGATAAAGAATACTAAGAAACCAGCAGTTAACTTAAAGTTCTTTTTGTAGTAAAGATCGTCATTAGCTTCATCCTGAGCTAAACAATTTTTTCTTGAAAAGTAATTGTATAAATTCCATCCAATTAAAAATATAGCTGCTCTAATAAGCCAGAAAGGAAAGTTTAAATAACCTGCTTTCCCAGCAATAATTTTATCATAATTTGGACTATTAGGATCAGTAACCCCTTCACCTAACCAAACAAATATGTGATTAAAGTGTAATCCGCAAAGAATTAAAATGATAAAGAAAATAACAGAACCTACAGGCAAATAAGCTGTGATACCCTGCATAACTCTAAACAAAACCGGAGACCAACCTGCCTGAGCAACTTGTTGAATAGCATAAAATGCTAAAGTTCCCATAGAAAGCAGCAAGAAGAAAATACAAGCTACATATAAAGCTGACCAAGGCTTATTTTGCAATTGGTGCAATACGTGAGTTAAATGTTTTTCATGCTCATCAGCAGCATTAACTTTTGCATGCTCGCCACCTTTGTGCGAATCATGTGAAGCTTCAGCAGCTTCGTGATGTCCAGCTTCTTGATGTGAAGTTTCTGCTGTTGCTTCATGTGCAGCACCATGAGATCCATGTGCATCTGCAGCTAGAATTTTCTCAACTTCTTGAATATCTTTAGGAGCAGTTAAAAAACCATATCCAATTCCTAATATACCAAGGGCCATTAGGATGATAGAAAAAGTTTTTAATTTACTTGAAAATGTATACATATCTATTACGATCAGTTTGTTCAACAATTATAATTGGCTTTTTAGTTTTAGAACATAGTCAGCAACTAACCAACGTTCGTGGGCACTTAATTGATTTGCATGTGAACCCATTGCATTTAAACCATAAGTTTCAACGTGAAAGATACTTCCTTCAGTGATTTCTCTGTCTTTATAGCTAGGTACTCCAAGAAATTTTTCTCTCTCAACCAATTTACCTTTACCGTTTCCAGTTGCACCATGACAACTGATACAGTAAATTTCGAAAAGTTCTTTTCCTTTACCGGAATTTCTTTCGATAGAATCCAAAGGTGATTTCAAATTAGCTTTAGCCAATTCGTAACCAGCAGTTGAATTTTCATATTCATAAGGCTCAAAACCTCTATTAATACTTCCTTCTGCAGGAAGCTGTCCTTCTTTTCCTCCCTTAAATACTTTTGCTTCTGCATATGTTTCATACGCCAAAGATTCATACATATTAGGGAAATACTGATAGTTTGGTGCCGAAGTATTGTGGCATGATGAAACTAAAATAGTTATACCAACTAAAAGTGTTATTTTATATATCCTTTTCATAGCTACAATTAATTCTTTTCAATTACTTTAACTTCAACAGCTCCTGTACCTTCGAAAAAAGAAACCAGTTCTGCTTCGTTATCATTTACAGCAACTTCCATCAAAAAATGGTCATCTGTTGTTCTTACATCAGGATTCTCAGCTTCTTTAAATGGCCATAATCTACTTCTCATATAAAAAGTAATAACCATTAAGTGGGCAGCAAAAAACACTGTCATTTCAAACATAATCGGCACAAAAGCTGGCATATTCTGAATGAAACTAAAACTTGGTTTTCCACCAATATCCTGTGGCCAGTCATGAATCATGATATAACTCATCATGGTTGTTGCAACAGAAATACCAACACATCCGTATAAAAAAGCACAAATTGCTAATCTTGTTGGTGCTAAACCCATAGCTTTATCCAATCCGTGAACTGGGAATGGAGTAAAAACTTCTTCAATATGATGATGAGCAGCTCTGGTTTTCTTTACTGCATCCATCAAAATATCATCGTCATTATAAATGGCGTATATTACTTTATTACTCATGATGTGTATCTTTATTTGCTCTTTCTCTAATGTAATTATCTCCTGTTCCTTTCAAAATTGTTTTTACCTCTGCCTGAGCAATTACAGGGAATGTTCTAGAGTATAATAAAAACAATACGAAGAAGAAACCTATCGTTCCGATGAAAATTCCAATATCAACAAATGTTGGTGAAAACATTGTCCAAGAAGATGGAAGGTAATCTCTATGTAAAGAAGTAACAATAATTACGAATCTTTCAAACCACATTCCGATGTTTACAACGATCGAAATAATAAATGAAAACATGATACTTGTTCTTAATTTCTTGAACCACATAAATTGTGGAGAGAAAACGTTACAAGTCATCATCGACCAATATGCCCACCAGTAAGGTCCGGTAGCTCTGTTTAAGAACGCATATTGCTCATATTCTACTCCTGAATACCAAGCTACGAATAACTCAGTGATATACGCTACCCCTACGATCGAACCTGTAATCATGATTACAATGTTCATTAATTCGATATGTTGTAGTGTAATATACGCTTCAAGGTTAGAAACTTTTCTCATAACGATCAACAATGTATTTACCATTGCAAACCCTGAGAATACCGCTCCGGCAACGAAGTACGGAGGGAAAATTGTGGTATGCCATCCCGGGATTACAGAAGTAGCAAAGTCCATCGATACAATCGTGTGTACAGAAAGTACAAGAGGAGTAGCCAAACCAGCTAATACTAATGATACTTCTTCAAAACGCTGCCAGTCTTTAGCTCTACCACTCCATCCAAAACTTAGGATAGAATATACTCTTTTATTAAAAGGTGTTATTGCTCTATCACGTAGCATTGCAAAGTCAGGTAATAAACCAGTCCACCAGAAAACCAATGATACTGAAAGATACGTTGAGATTGCGAACACGTCCCAAAGCAATGGTGAGTTAAAGTTTACCCATAATGATCCAAATTGATTTGGAATAGGTAAAACCCAGTATGCTAACCATGGACGTCCCATGTGAATAATTGGAAATAAACCCGCCTGAACTACCGAAAAGATAGTCATAGCTTCTGCTGAACGGTTAATCGCCATTCTCCAACGTTGACGGAAAAGTAATAATACCGCAGAAATTAATGTTCCGGCGTGACCAATACCAACCCACCAAACGAAGTTCGTGATATCCCAGGCCCAACCAACTGTTTTATTTAATCCCCATGTTCCGATACCGGTAGATACGGTGTAAATTATACAACCTAACCCCCAAAGGAAGGCTATTAATGCGATTGAAAATACAATCCACCAATGTTTGTTTGCCGGCCCTTCAACAGGGGCAGCTACATCTACAGTTACATCGTGATAAGATTTATCACCTATAACTAAAGGTTTTCTAATGGGTGCTTCGTAGTGAGACGACATAATCCTTTATATGTTTCTTAATTAATAATTTATTCTAAGTATTTCTAACTTTAACGTGGTAAACCACATTAGGTTTTGTTCCAACATGCTCCAATAAGTGGTATGATCTATCATCAGCAGCTAATTTAGCCACTTTGCTTTCAGTATCATTAACATCACCAAATATCATTGCTCCGGAAGAACAAGCATTTGAACAAGCTGTTTGGAATTCACCATCAGCAACCGGACGACCTTCATTTTTTGCTTTCAATTTAGTCGCCTGTGTCATTTGAATACACATAGAACATTTTTCCATAACTCCACGAGAACGAACGTTTACGTCTGGGTTTAATACCATACGTCCTAAATCATCATTCATGTGGTAATCGAATTCGCTGTTTTTGTTGTACAAGAACCAGTTGAAACGACGTACTTTATACGGACAGTTGTTTGCACAATAACGAGTACCAACACATCTGTTGTATGCCATATGGTTTTGACCTTCACGACCGTGAGATGTTGCAGCAACCGGACAAACTGTCTCACATGGTGCGTGATTACAGTGTTGACACATTACTGGCTGGAAAGAAACTTGTGGGTTATCTCCAGCTTTCTCCATTTCATTAAATGTAGATAATGAACTAGATAAACCTGCGATTTCCTCTTTTCTTTTATTATCGCCTTCAAAAGTACTTTCAGAAGAATAATATCTGTCAATACGCAACCAGTGCATATCACGACTTCTCCTTACCTCTGCTTTACCTACAACCGGAACGTTGTTTTCAGCGTGACAAGCAATAACACATGCTCCACAACCTGTACAAGCGTTTAAGTCAATCGAAAGGTTAAAGTGATGTCCTGTAGAACGATCAAATGATTCCCATAAATCAACTGTTGTAGCTTTTACTTCTTCGTGATCTAAAGATACCATCGGTTGTTCATTCCAATGTTCAGGATCCTCAGAATTAAAGATTTTAAGAGACGTTTCTTTAATAATATCTCCTCTTCCCATTAATGTTTTCTGTCCCTGAACACAAGCAAACTCATGAACTCCATTTGCTTTCACAATAGAAACAGATTGAACACTACTGAAATTTTTATATAAAGTGTAAGCATTTAAACCTACCTGCATTTCATCTTTTAAAGCAGCTTTACGACCGTAACCTAAAGCTAGACCAACGGTACCAACAGCTTGTCCTGGCTGAACAATTACCGGAACGTTTTCTAATTTTAAACCGTCTGCAGTAGTAATTGTAGCATAACTTCCGTTTAAACCTCCGTTTGCAACAATTTCATTTGTTAAGCCTATTTTTTTAGCATCAGCATTCGAAACAGTTACATAGTTATCCCAAGAAACTCTTGTGATAGGATCCGGAAACTCTTGCAACCAAGGATTGTTTGCTTGTTGTCCGTCACCTAAACCTGTTTTAGTATACAATACTAACTCGAAGTCACCAGCAGGTTTTGATTTTGCAACAGCATTTGCAGCAGAAGCATAATCAACAGAACCAGCAGATAATGCTGATGAGCCAATTACAAGAACACCATCATGTAAAACTTTGTTCCAAGAAGAACCTACAACTAATGAAGCTGAATTAGCTTTGATATAATCATAGAAATGTCCAGGAGTTCCGTTTAAAGATAATAAAACGTCTTGAAATTGTTTTGTATTAAAGATAGGACGAATAGTTGGCTGAGTCAGACTATAAGTTCCTTTCGTTATTACAACATCTCCCCAAGCCTCTAAATAATGAGGAACCGGAGCAGCGATTGTAGTTATGGAAGCAGTCTCATCTTCTTTTAAAGAAAATGCAACTGATGTTTGTACTTTTTTCAATCCAGCTACAAAAGAAGCTGAATCAGCTAATGTATAAACAGGATTAATTCCGCTCATGATTAAAGTATGAACGCTTCCTGCATTCATATCTTTTAACAACTGAGATACAACAGCATTAGAACCCTTTCTAATTTGTCTTGTACCTACTGTTGTAAAAGCTTCACTAGCCAACACCTGGTTGATAGCTAAAACTAATAACTGAGCATTTTTATCTTCTAAACCTGAAACTAAAACCCCTTTAGCACCTGCAAGTTTTAATTGCTGAGCAGCTTTTTCTACTTCAGTCTTAAATTTAGCATCTAAAGAAACAGCTACAGAAGAACCTGTAATAATATTATAGATTTGAACCAAAGCCTGTCTTTGATCTGCAACCCCCATAGGAATACGCTTATCAGCAGCAGCTCCGGACAATGTCATATTTGATTCGAACTGAAAATGACGCGACATTTTTTTAGATCCGGTAGGTCCTGCCGGAATTCTACCCTGAGCATATCCTGCATCATATCCACCACCTTGCCAGTCTCCTAAGAAATCAGCACCAACAGAAACGATTAAAGAAGCTTTTGAAAAATCATAATCAACAAGAGCTCTCTCTCCGTAAACTGTTTCGAATGCATCTAATGCGTCAGATGAAGAAACTGCATCATAAACAACATGTTTTGCATTAGGGTTTTTAGCGATAAATTCACCTATTAATTTCTCAGTAGACGGACTTGCTAAAGTATTTGTCAACAATACCACTTGTCCACCTTTTGCTTTTGCATCAGCAAGACTTGATTTAATTTTCAAATCAACAGCAGACCAGCTACTATCTTTTCCATCCAATTTAGGTTCTTTCAAACGCATGCTATCATATAAAGATAAGATAGATGCATGAATTCTAGCATTGGCTGAAAACTTAGCTCCAGAAATAGTATTGTTATCAATTTTAATTGGACGACCCTCACGAGTTTTTACTAATAAGTTAGCAAAATCAAAACCATCAAAAACAGTAGTCGCATAATAATCAGCAACACCAGGAATGATTTGTTCTGGTTGTAAAACATATGGTATAGACTTGTGAACAGGACCTTCGCAGGCAGCAAGTGTAACCGCTGCAGTACTAAATCCTACGTACTTTAAAAAGTCACGACGTGAAGTCCCAGATGAAGCTAAAGCATCTGCGTTTCCTAAGAATTCTTCAGTAGGAATTTCTTCAACAAATTCGTTATTTCTAAGCGCCTCAACAATAGAACTATTCTCTAGTTCTTCAACACTTTTCCAGTATTTTTTGTTTGATGACATTGTATATAAATATTAAAATCTTAATAATTCGATTAATAGTGGCATTTACCGCATTCTAAACCTCCCATTTGCGCTGCAGTCAATTTTTCTACACCGTATTTTTTAGAAAGTTCAGCATGAATTTTGTCATAGTAAGCATTACCTTCCATCTTAACATCAGTTTTTCTATGGCAATCAACACACCATCCCATTGTTAATTTAGAATATTGCTTCATGATCTCAAATTCCTGCACTGGACCGTGACAAGTTTGACATTCAATTCCTGCAACAGTTACGTGTTGAGAGTGATTGAAGTAAACAAAATCAGGAAGATTATGAATACGAACCCATTTCACAGGCTGCGTTTTTCCAGTATACTCTTGTTTAGTTTTATCCCAACCAACAGCATCATATAATTTTTGGATTTCACCATCGTAAAACGCTTTGCTGTACTCAGGAGTAGCAGTAGTTTCAGCAACTTCAGAAATGTTTTTATGACAGTTCATACAAACATTCAAAGAAGGAATACCAGCAGTCTTACTCACACGAGCAGCAGAGTGACAATATTTACAATTGATTTCGTTATCTCCAGCGTGTATCTTATGAGAATAGTGAATTGGCTGAATTGGCTCATAATTCTGATCAACACCAACTTGCATTAAGTAAGCATATACAAAATAACCACTTGCCAAAAGTAAAAATATAGAAGTAACTAAAACCAGGAATTGGTTTTTAGCAAAAGCTTTCCAGATTGGAGTTCTTGCTTCTCTAGGAGCAACTTCAATACCATTATTACTTGCAACTTTAGTCAATACTTTGTTCACCATGAACAACATCACTACCAAGATAGCCATCACAAGAGCAAGAGCCCCTAAAATAATGTTATTTGAAATTCCGCCACCTTCAACATTAGTTCCCGGAGGAGTAGCAGCAGTACCAGCAGCTGGCTCAGCTTTTACTTCAGAAGTATAAGCGATAATATTGTCAATATCACCTGTTGACAATTGAGGAAAAGAAGTCATTACTGACTTGTTGTGCTCTTCAAACAATTTAACAGCAACAGGATCCCCTGCTTTAATCATTTCTGAACTGTTGTGCACCCACTTGTAAATCCATGCCATATCGTGTTTGGAAGCAACCCCTCTTAGGGCCGGACCAGTTGACTTAGCATCTAATTTGTGACATGCAGCGCAATTTGCATTAAAAAGTTCTTTCCCTTTTACTGGATCACCACCTGCAGCAGCAGCCGGAGCAGCAGCTTCAGGCGCCGCCGGAGCAGCAGCTTCTTGAGCAAATGAAGTTAGGGAGAAAATTAACGTTAGCGATAAGCTAAGTAGCAATTTTCTTGAGATCGAATTATGGTTACCCACCTTTTTCATATAGTATAATAATTATCTACTAATTTTTGGTATGATTTTTACTGTAATAAAATCAACGAAAAACTAATACCTTCTTTTAAAACTTGCACAAAAATACGACTTATGAACTATTCTCAAAACCTTAAAATAGTCTTAAATATCAATTTATATCAATTCTAAATAATATTAAAATTTTCCATACAAACTTTAAATACTATTTTTGCATAAAAACCATCACATTATGAGAATTTTAGCCCCTTCAAAAAGAGCTTTCTTAACATTAACAATGTTCACTTTAGCATATAATATTCATGCTCAAGACCAAAATTTAATATTAAATCAAGACCCTAAATTCGAGCAATTACTGAATGACAAACGTAAAATTAACACGTCAATAAATACAAACGATACTTATAAAATCCAAATCTTCAGCGGCAAAAGCGAAGAAGCCAAGAAAACGTTATCGGATTTTAAAAGAGAATACAACACCATTGACGGCACGATAATTTTCAACACGCCAAACTATAAAGTAATGGTAGGTAATTTTAAAACAAGAATCGAAGCTGAAAGAAATCTTGCAGAAATCAAAAAAAGATACAAAAGCGTCTTTTTAATCAAACCAAGTAAATAAAAACAGTACGAATGCATCAAAAAGCGGGATCAAATCTCGCTTTTTTTACGCCTTATTTTAAATGAACACATTCAAAACTCAAAGTAAAAACCCAAAACACACTTTTAAAATAAATTTTTGTATTTTTTCTACAGATAAAACAACAGAATCCCTGGAATTAAATTCTTTTAAGAACCAATTTTACCAGAAAAAAATACCCTTATCAAACCAGAATTCAGCAGAAAAAAGCCAGACCGACCAGAAATCCAAATACGAAATAACAGCAAAATTCAGCCTCATCTAATCAAATCACATCTACCAAACAGTAAAAAAACATTTGCATTTCACTTTTAGAAATACCCAATAACTAATTCAAAACGGATTAAAAAACCTCTCAAAATACAAGCGGTTTTGATATTAAAACCCACTTCTTTAATACATTTTCATCCATTTTAACAACTAAACAAAAAAGAATAACGCATATATTCCTTTATAAAATAAGCTTTTATTTCAACAACATACCTTCACAACAACACCAAGAAAACAAATACCCACCTACTTAATCCATTCTAAATTCCACCTCAATAAAGGCAGGAATCATGATAAAAACCAGCTCTAAAAGCAATTTGCACCAGAGTCTTCACCTTCAAATTCCATTCTTTAAAATACTTCTTTCGGGATTAAAAGCAAAGCCAAATCAAACCTTTCCGAAAAAAGAAATAGACTTCAAAAGGGAACCTCTTTTAAAAAATAAAAACCACAAAAAAAAGTCCCAATTTTCATTGGGACTTTAAAATATAATTATTGAATTTTATTTCAATTTCTTTTTTATTGCAACTTCATGGTATGCTTCAATAACATCTCTTTCTTCGATGTCGTTGTAACCTTTAATCTGAATACCACAATCGTAACCTTTAGAAACCTCTCTAACATCATCTTTGAAACGTTTCAATGCAACAAGCTCACCTGTATGCACCACCACACCTTCTCTAATAACTCTAATTTTAGAAGTTCTCATGATTTTACCATCCATCACCATACAACCAGCAATTGAACCCACTTTAGAAATTTTGAAAATCTCACGAATCTCAGCTGTTCCTAAAATCTCTTCTTTCATCTCCGGAGCTAACATTCCTTCCATCGCATCTTTCAAGTCATCGATAGCAGCGTAGATAATAGAATAATAACGGATATCAATTTCTTCTTTATCAGCAAGCTGTCTTGCATTTCCAGCAGGACGAACGTTAAATCCGATAATGATCGCATCAGAAGCAGAAGCCAACATAACGTCAGTTTCAGTAATAGCCCCAACACCTTTATGTATGATATTAATTTGAATCTCTTCAGTAGAAAGTTTAGAGAACGAATCTGATAATGCTTCAACAGATCCATCAACGTCCCCTTTAAGGATCACGTTTAATTCTTTAAACTGACCAAGTGCAATACGACGACCAATTTCATCAAGCGTAATATGTCTTTGTGTACGTACAGATTGTTCACGCATTAATTGAGAACGTTTAGATGCAATTTGTTTCGCTTCTTTTTCGTCTTCAAATACATTGAACTTATCACCTGCAGTAGCAGCTCCATCTAAACCTAATACAGATACCGGAGTTGACGGTCCAGCTTCAAGAACTGTATGCCCTCTTTC
Source organism: Flavobacterium frigidimaris (assembly GCA_900129595.1). Lineage (GTDB taxonomy): Bacteria > Bacteroidota > Bacteroidia > Flavobacteriales > Flavobacteriaceae > Flavobacterium > Flavobacterium frigidimaris. The sequence goes on from FQWG01000002.1 coordinate 19,973, forward strand.
ATCATGCATGGCTTTAATTTTACCATGATGCTTACCGGCTAACATATAATCCCCAATTTTCAATGTTCCTTGTTGAACTAAAATTGTAGAAACATATCCTTTTCCTTTATCAAGGAAAGCCTCAACAACAGTTCCCTGTGCTGCTTTATTTGGATTCGCTTTTAAGTCTAAGATTTCTGCTTCTAATAAAACTTTTTCTAATAACTCTTTTACCCCTGTTCCAACTTTTGCAGAAATATCATGTGACTGAATTTTTCCACCCCAATCTTCAACAAGTAAATTCATACTAGCCAAACGCTCTTTGATTTTCTCAACATTAGCATTTGGTTTATCAATTTTATTGATAGCAAATATAATCGGTACTCCCGCAGCTTGTGCGTGAGAAATTGCTTCTTTTGTTTGTGGCATGATGTCATCATCCGCCGCTACAACAATAATAGCGATATCCGTAACCTGAGCTCCACGTGCACGCATCGCAGTAAACGCCTCGTGACCCGGTGTATCTAAGAATGCGATTTTTTGACCGTTATCTAAAGTTACTCCGTATGCTCCAATGTGCTGTGTAATACCTCCAGACTCACCAGCAATAACATTTTCTTTACGGATATAATCCAGTAAAGATGTTTTACCGTGATCGACGTGACCCATTACGGTAACAATTGGCGCTCTAACTACTAAATCTTCTTCTTTATCTGCAACTACCTCAATAGCTTCTTCGATATCAACTGTAATAAACTCAACTTCGTAACCAAATTCATCCGCTACAATAGTTAATGTTTCAGCATCTAAACGTTGGTTCATGGTTACCATGATACCAAGAGACATACAAGTTCCAATTACTTTAGTAATCGGCACATCCATCATGATTGCAATTTCACCTACAGTAACAAACTCAGTAACTTTAATCGTTTTACTTCCTTCGTCAATGGCTCTTTGCTCTTCATCAGATTTCTGACGGTGCGTATCTCTTTTATCTCTTCTGTACTTAGCAGCTTTTGATTTTCCACCTTTACCCTGAAGTTTTTCAAGAGTCTCTCTAATTTGGTTTTTTACTTCCTCTTCAGTAGGCTCTACTTTAGCAACAATTGCAGGACGGTTTCCTTTCACAAAACCTGGTCTTGCACTTCTGTTAGCATTAAAGCCTCCACCACCGGTATTTGGTGTAATTTTATTAGGATTTGGAGTTCCAGGCGCATGTGTAGCAGGTTTTGCCGCACCCGGTGTTCCCGGTTTAGGAGCGATTCTTTTACGCTTATTTTTATTAGCATTATTTCCGGCTCCCGGAGCTCCTGGTTTATTAGGAGTTATCTTTGGATCTTCTTTCTTCTTCTTAGGTTTATTAAATTGAGACAAGTCAATTGTTTGCCCAGTAAGAGTAGTTCCAGATAATTTTTGATATTGTGTAGTGATAGTCTCCTCAGCAGTTGCAGGATCAGTTGAAACAACTGGCTCTTGTGCTACTTTTGGAGTTTCCGCTTTCGCTTCTTTCACTTCTTTTACTTCTTTTTTCTCTGTAATAATAGGTTTTTCCACCTTTTTCTCTTCAGAAACTACAGGAGCCACTGGCTCTGTCTGTACAATTTCTTTTTGAACAGGCTTTTCTGGCTGAGCTGGAGCAACAACTACTTTTGATTCTTCTACCTTAACCGGTTCTTCAGCAGGCGTAGAAACAATAGCAACAGGTTTCTTCGGATTTAAATCTATTTTACCAACTTGAACAGGTCCTGTTACAACAGCTCTCGCTTTTATAACTTCTTGTTGTTTCTGGCGTTCTTCGTCTTGTCTGCGTTTGTCTTCAATTTCTTTTTCGCGCTCTACACGCAAAGCTTCTTTCTCTTTTCTTTTCTCTTCACCCACTTCTTTAGAAGCTTCTTTATTCCCCTTATCGCCCGCAAATTGGCTTTGTAGGATATTAAATTCGCTATCAGAAATTTTCGCATTCGGATTTGCATCAATAGCAATCCCCTTATCTTTTAGATAATCAACAGCTCTTTCTAACGAAATATTTAATTCCCTTAAAACCTTGTTTATTCTTATTACTCTCTCTTCAGACATATAACCTTTTTATTATTACCTTTTTCGTTGTGTTGTTAGAGCAGATAACTAGCTATCAAACTCTTCTTTTAGTATTTTCATAACATCAAGAATTGTTTCCTCTTCTAAATCTGTTCTTCTTACTAAATCTTCTACTTCTTGCTTTAAGATACTTCTAGCTGTATCCAAACCAATTTTTGCAAATTCCTCGATAACCCAGCCTTCAATTTCATCTGAAAACTCAGTTAATTCAACGTCATCATCTTCACCACTAGCAACATCACCTTCTCTGATAACATCTAGCTCGTAACCCGTTAGCTGACCCGCTAATTTTATATTATGACCACCTCTACCAATTGCTTTAGAAACTTCTTCTAATTTCAAGAATACTTCAGCTCTTTTATTCTCTTCATCAATTTTGATTGAAGAAACTTTTGCAGGGCTTAATGCTCTTGTAATAAACAACTGAATATTACTTGTATAGTTGATTACATCAATATTTTCGTTTCCTAACTCACGAACAATTCCGTGAATACGAGATCCTTTCATACCAACACAAGCTCCAACAGGATCAATTCTGTCATCATAAGAATCCACAGCTACTTTTGCTTTTTCACCTGGAATACGCACTACGTTTTTAACTGTAATTAAACCGTCAAATACTTCCGGAATTTCTTGTTCAAACAATTTTTCCAAAAACTTCTCAGAAGTTCTGGACATAATAATCTGAGGCTTATTTCCTTTCAATTCAACACTTTCAATGATTCCACGAACATTATCTCCTTTACGGAAAAAGTCAGATGGGATTTGTTTTTCTTTTGGAAGTACAATTTCATTTCCTTCATCATCGACCAAAATTACAACTCTTGGGCGAACATGGTGCACTTCTGCAGTATAAATATCACCAATAATATCTTTAAATTGCTTGTAAAGATTAGTATTATCGTGTTCGTGAATTTTAGATATTAAGTTTTGACGTAAAGCAAGTATAGCTCTTCTTCCGAGATCAATCAGCTTTACCTCTTCAGAAACTTCTTCACCAATTTCAAAATCCGCTTCGATCATTCTTGCTTCAGTCAGGGTAATTTCTTCGTTCTCAAAATCCAGATCTTCATCAGCAACGATTACTCTTCTTCTCCAAATCTCCATATCTCCCTTATCAGGATTTATAATGATGTCAAAGTTATCATCAGAACCGTATTTTTTCTTCAATGCATTTCTGAACACATCCTCTAAAATTGCCATAAGCGTTACACGATCAATAAGTTTATTATCCTTAAACTCTGAGAATGAATCGATTAATGCTAAATTTTCCATGCGAATTCTTTAATTAAAATGTTACTGTAACAATTGCCTCTTTAATTTCTGTATAAGGTATTTGTTGCTCTTTTTGAACTGTTTCTTTTCCTTTTCCTACTTTTTTCGGTTCTCTTGCTTTCCAATACAAAATTATAAAAACATCGTTAGCTTCCACTAATTCTGCTTCAATTTTTTCAGTATTTGTAGTAACAATCAATGTTCTACCAATATTTTTTATGTATTGTCTTGTCAATTTCAATGGTGATCCTACTCCAACCGATGCTACTTCAAGCGAAAAATCCTGTTCTTCACGATCCAGATTATTCTCGACTGCACGACTCACGTCAATACAATCCTGCAGCGCCACTCCATTATCCCCATCTAAACCTACACTAATCTTGAAAGAGTCTGAGATAGCCAGATCAATCAAAAAGATTGATGGCTTTTCTAAAAGAGCCTCCGCTATTAATCCGTTTACTTTTTCTTTAAATGTCATAATTTTATAAAAAGAGGGGACACTTAGTCCCCTCATTATTTAGATTTTAATAAATAACGGTGCAAATATAGTGTTTTTTTTATAAACCAAAAATAATAGATTGCCCTAAAAATATTTCTTATCTTTATAAGAGCATCAAAACAATAGAATTTCACATTTTTCAACTCCAAAAATCATGAAACAAATTCTAGTACCTACCGACTTTTCTGAACCTGCGGAAAACGCCCTGAAAGTCGCCGCACAAATTGCTAAAAAAAACAACTCCGAAATCATCATTTTGCACATACTTGAACTACCAAGCCAGATGAATGACGCAGTATTAGGAGGAGCAAGCATTCTGGAAACCATGCTTTTTATAAAAAAAGCGAACGAAATGCTCGATGAAGTCTCATCAAGACCTTATCTGGACGGAATTTGGATAACTGAAATCGTAAAAATAGACAAACCCATTCACGGCATCTCACAAGTAAGCAAAGAGCATAATGCCGACTTGATTGTTATGGGCTCTCACGGCTCCTCAGGAATCGAAGAATTACTACTAGGATCAAATACAGAAAAGATGGTTCGCAATTCCGAAATTCCGGTTTTAGTGATCAAAAAAGACATTGCAAACTTCAATACTTCAAATATTATTTTAGCGTCAGATTTTTCATACGAAACAAGAAAACCTTTCGAAAAATTCATCAACCTGGCCAACTTCTTCGAAGCAAAAATACACCTGGTTACGATTTGTACACCAAACAGTTTTAAAACAACTCATGCCGCAGAAAAAGCCATGAACAAATTCATTTCTGAATTCAATCCAGGCAATTATCAAACACATATTTACAACGACACCAATATCGAAAAAGGAATTATCAACTTTTCAAACAGCATAAACGCTGACATTATTGGAATGTGCACTCACGGAAGAACCAGTTTCGCTCACTTTTTTAACGGAAGCATTAGCGAAGGTTTAGTCAATCATGCCATAAAACCTGTCTTAACATTCAAGATCCAAACCTCTCCTTCCTCATAACACAAAAAAGCTTCTCGATCGAGAGGCTTTTTTTTGCATCAATTGAAAATAACTATTCTTTTTAAAAACTACACCATGAGCTTTACAACAAAGCCCATTTGAACTTTACAACAAAGCCAACAGCGCTCTTAATCCGGATCTTTGTCAAATAAAATTCATAAACAATACAACATGAAAACAATAGACAAAATCTATATTAACGGAGAATTCGTTACTCCGGAAGGATCAGAATATTTCGATTTAATCAGCCCAACAACAAACGAAAAATTAGGAAAAGTACTTTTAGGAAATAAAAAAGACACACAAAACGCTATAGCAGCGGCAAAAGCAGCATTCAAAACTTTTTCCAAAACCACAATCTCAGAAAGAATTCAATACTTAAAAAACATTAAGGCTTCTATAGAGAAAAGAAAAGAAGAATTCATTGCCGTAATGATTAAAGAATATGGCGGAACACTGCAATTTTCAACAATAAGCTACGACTACATGTTAAAGAGTTTCGATGCTGCAATTAACCTATTAAACACCTACAATTTTACCAAAATAATGGGAGAATCTGAAGTTCAAATGACACCGCTTGGCGTTGTTGGAATCATTATTCCCTGGAATTCAAGCAATGGTTTTATCTGCAGCAAACTCTCAACCGCGATAGCTGCAGGATGCACAGTTGTAATAAAACCAAGCGAAATGAGCGCACAACAAACACAATTAATTACTGAATGTCTTCACGAAGCGGGATTGCCAAAAGGCATTTTTAATATCGTAAACGGATTAGGCGAAATTGTTGGCGCAGAAATAAGCCGAAATCCGGATATTGCAAAAATTTCTTTTACAGGATCTACAAACGTTGGAAAAATTATTGCAAAAGAAGCGGTCGAAACCATGAAACGTGTCACTCTCGAACTTGGAGGAAAATCACCAAACATCATTCTCGACGACGCTGATCTGGAACAAGTAATTCCGCTTGCCATAATCGCCGCTTACATGAATAGCGGACAAGCCTGTATTGCAGGAACCAGACTCTTAATTCCCGAAAACAGACTAGAAGAAGCAAAAGAATTACTAAAGAAAACTTTATCCGACACTATTGTTGGAGATCCGGAAAATAAAACAACGGCAGTTGGCCCAATGGTTAGCGTAAAACAATACGAGCGCGTTCAGAATTACATTCAAATTGGTATTAACGAAGGCGCTGAAATATTAATTGGAGGCTTAGGAAAACCCGCAGGACTTGAAAAAGGAAACTTCGTAAAACCAACTGTTTTCATCAATGTAAACAATCAAATGCGAATTGCAAGAGAAGAAATTTTCGGCCCGGTTTTATCTGTTATCACTTACAAAACTAAGGAAGAAGCAATTGAAATCGCCAATGACACCACTTACGGACTACAAGCATACGTAAACTCATCAGACGAAAAAAGAGCTCACAAAGTAGCCTCACAAATCAATGCAGGCCGCGTGCAAATAAACGGAATCGGACATGATCCGATGGCGCCATTTGGAGGATTTAAACAATCCGGAATAGGCAGGGAATTTGGCACAATTGGACTAGAAGCCTACCTTGAACCAAGAGCTTTAATTCGCTAAACAAACATTCACAGATCCGGAAAACTTTACCTAAAAGACTTCCGGATCTTTTAGTAACTTTACTTTATGACAGCAAAATCATCTACAAAGCCAAAAATACTCTACTCCTGCTATTTTACCCGCAGCCGCGAAGGAGAAAACTTCATACCCGAACATGTGTTCAGTTACCAGATTTCAGGAGAAATGATAGCTTCAGACAGCAAAAACACTTATCATTCTAAAGAAGGAGACTTTCGCTTTAGCAAAAGAAATCATTTAGCAAAATTCGTTAAAATTCCGCCTGAAGGAGGAGAATTTAAAACGATATCACTTTTTTTAGATCAGGAAATTTTACGCGAAGTTAGCGCCGAATATGATTTTAAAATCAATAAAAAGCCAGACTCTCAAGCTATGATTTCCCTAGCCCCAAATTCGCTTTATAAGTCTTTCATGAATTCACTTATATCTTATTTAGAGATCGAAGAAGAAAACAACGAAGCTTTATTTCGTTTAAAAATAAAAGAAGCCATTCACCTTTTACTCAAAGTAAATCCTGAATTGAAAGATATTTTATTCGATTTTAATGAGCCCGGCAAAATTGATCTGGAAGCTTTCATGAATAAGAATTTTCATTTCAATGTTCACCTTACCCGCTTTGCTTATCTCACCGGCAGAAGCTTAGCCACTTTCAAAAGAGACTTTCAGAAAGTCTTTCAGGAAACACCCGGAAAATGGCTATTAAACAAAAGACTACAGGAAGCCTATTATCTGATTAATCAGGGAAAATCGCCATCCGAAGTTTACATTGGAGTTGGATTTGAAGATTTATCCCATTTCTCCTTTTCCTTCAAAAAGAAATTCGGAGTTGTACCTTCTTCTTTATTATCGAAATAAAACCATTATATAAATTCCTATTTTAAAAATTCCAAATTCCAAACTTTATAAATTGAGACACCATCATGATCCTTGTTCTCAAGATTAAAACCTCGAACTATTGACAAAACACAGATTTCATAATACTTACCTATTTGCCATCTATTCCAGAAATTTGGAATTTTTAAAAAAGTTATGGCATAAAAAAAGCCTCTCGAATGAGAGGCTTTTATGTTGGTCTACAAGGACTCGAACCTTGAAAGACTGCACCAAAAACAGTTGTGTTACCATTACACCATAGACCAGTAAGATTGCTTACGCGAATGCAAATTTAAAGCTTTTTTTAGTTTGCACAACTTTTTTTTTGAATAAAAAAGCCTCTCGATTGAGAGGCTTTTTATGTTGGTCTACAAGGACTCGAACCTTGAAAGACTGCACCAAAAACAGTTGTGTTACCATTACACCATAGACCAGCGTTGCTGTTAAGCGAGTGCAAATTTAAAGCTTTTTTTAGTTTGCGCAAACTTTTTGACGAAAAAAAATCATTTTTTTTTATTTTTCTTTCTCTTCAACTCGTAATGCTTTTGCAAGTATTTCACAAACAATACATTACTTCAGTCAAATACTTTTGTAGAATTTTATGTTAATGCTCTTCTCTTTAAACAAAAAAACATTTTCTTTGTAGGATAGAAAACTTATATAATTATAACACCTAAATATGGCACAATTCAATTTCAATAAATGGAATACAATTATTGGTTGGTTTGCATTTGCAATCGCTTTAATTACCTATACATTAACTGTCGAACCTACTATGAGCTTTTGGGATTGCGGCGAATACATTGCCACAGCCGCTAAATTAGAAGTGGGCCACCCTCCGGGAGCTCCTTTATTCCAGATGATGGGTGCTTTTTTTGCCATGTTTGCCATAGATGCACAACACGTGGCTTTAATGGTAAATATGATGTCTGTTTTCTCAAGTGCCTTTACTATTTTATTCATGTTCTGGTCTTCTTCTATGATTTTGAAAAAAATTATAGAACGTTTTTCAGAAATCAACCAAAACAACTCCATTGTTATATTAGGAAGTTCTTTTGTTGGCGCCCTTGCCTACACTTTCTCGGACAGTTTCTGGTTTAATGCCGTTGAAGCCGAAGTTTACGCCATGGCATCTTTATTAATTGCATTGCTTTTCTGGCTGGGTCTTCGTTGGGAACAAGACATGGACAAACCTAAAGGAAACAAATGGTTACTTGTTATATCACTTGTTGTAGGGCTTTCTTTCGGAGTTCACTTCATGGCTTTACTAACGATTCCTTCTATAGGCTTTCTTTATTACTTTAAACATTATGAAAAAGTAACTATTAAAAACTTTCTTATTGCAAATATTGTAGTAATAGGTATTCTATTATTTATATTTAAACTGTTATTACCATTAACAATGGAAGCTTTTGCTGACACTGAAGTTTTCATGGTAAACAACATGGGACTACCATTTAATTCAGGAACTATTTTTGTTGCCTTACTTCTAATTGCTTTTTTCTATTTTGGATTAAAATTGACCAAACAAAAGGGATTGATTTTCTACAACACTATAATTCTCTGCATTTTATTTATTTTTATTGGCTTCTCAACCTGGATGATGTTACCGGTTCGCGCTAATGCAAACCCTGTAATCAACGAAAACAAACCATCAGATGCTGCCGAAGTATTAGCCTATTACAATCGTGAACAATACGGTGTAAACCCTTTATTTTACGGACCTCAGTATACTGAAGTTTTTGCCGGGCTTGACGCAAAAAATCCATATTCAGACAAAAAGCCTAACTACGAAAGAGATTATAAAACCGGTAAATATATTATTACCAATAATTTCAAAAACGCCAGTCAAAACACAGATGACAACCAAAAAGCGTTTCTGCCAAGAATGTGGAGTACTGAAACAGGACACATTCAGAACTATATCAGCTTTACAAATCCTCCTAAATTCAAATTAAATCCTAACTACGATTACGAACAGGATTTAGGAAAATACGGAATTGACGCAAGTCAGCTAACCGAAGAAGAATACAATAAAGCAACAGCACAACTGCGCAATGAAGTCGAAAAAACGATTACTGAGTTTAGAAATGCTTATGCTCAAAAACAAATTGACAACGAGGGTTATGTTAAATTTCTAAAAAGCTATGGCGATTATTTAATTATTGAAAAGCCGACTGCTGCAGATAATTTCAGTTTTATGTTCGAATACCAATTTGGATACATGTACTGGAGGTACCTGATGTGGAATTTTGTTGGAAAACAAAGTGATATTCAGGGAAAATACGATAATCTTGACGGAAACTGGATCAGCGGAATCAAAGCGCTGGACTCTTTACACCTTGGTTCTCAGGACAATTTACCATCTGATGTTCTAAACAACAAAGGACGAAACGTTTACTACTTCCTGCCGTTTATCTTAGGAATCATCGGCATAATGTACCACGCCAATAAAGACCTTAAAAGTTTTTATGTGCTTTTAGCATTATTTCTCTTTACCGGAATTGCATTAAAAATCTACCTGAATGAGCGACCTTTTGAGCCTCGTGAAAGAGATTATGCACTTGTAGGATCTTTTTATGTATTTGCCATCTGGATAGGTTTTGGGGTTTATTCTCTCTACGAAAGCCTGCAGAAATATATTGCTCCTAAAATTGCCGGCCCTGCCATAATTGCTGCAAGTTTACTGGCCGCTCCAGTTTTAATGGCTTCCCAAAACTGGGACGATCATGACAGATCAGGTAAATATACAGCAGTTGCAATGGCAAAAGCTTACCTGAATTCCTGCGATAAAAACGCCATTTTATTTACCATTGGTGATAATGACACCTTCCCACTATGGTACGCCCAGGAAATTGAAGGCTTTAGAACAGATGTTAAAATCGTAAATACCAGTTTAGTGAATACAGATTGGTATATCGATCAAATGAAAGCAAAAGCATACGAATCAGATCCTTTACCAATTTCATTTACACATGATCAATATGTGGGAGATAATTTAGATTACGTTGCTCATATTCCAAAAATTCAAACACGTTGGAACATTAACGACTTCATTGATTTTATCAAAAACCCAAAATCAACTGTAGGTCTACAAAACGGGCAAATAATTCATTTTTATCCAACAAATAAAATCAGAGTTCCTGTTGATAAAGAGGCTATCATCAAAAACAAGGTGGTGAACCCTAAATACAACGATTCTATCGTTCCGTATATGGATATTGACATTAAAGGAAGTGCCCTGTATAAAAACCGTTTAATAATGCTGGATATCCTTGCTAACAACAATTGGAAACGACCAATTTACTTTAGCGGAGGTGCTTTTGACGATGAAGATTACCTGTGGTTAAAAGATTATTTACAATTAGACGGAATGGTCTACAAATTAGTTCCTATCAGAAACAAATATTCAAAAGATGGCGGACCAATGGACATGGGACAAATTGATGCTGACAAAATGTACAATATTGTAATGAAATGGGATTGGGGCAACAGCGATAGCGATAAAATCTATCACGATCCTGAAACCAGAAGAAACAGCATTACGTACCGAACAAATTTATCCCGTTTAATGAACCAGCTTATTAAAGAGGGCCAAATTGACAAAGCTAAAAACATCATTAATTTAGCGATGACAAAAATGCCTTTAGATAAATTTGGATACTATTCTTTAGTTGAACCATTTGCCGGAGGATATTATAAAGTTGGAGAAACTGCAAAAGCTCAGGATTTACTGAACAAACTGGTTCAGAAATACAAAGAGGAATTAAACTATTATGCCACTTTAACGCCTGGCGATCAAACTGACCTGGCTATCGATATCATTACTGATATCGAGCGGTACAGAAGCTTATTGCAAGTTATGAAAGACAACAAAGACCTTGCTTTCTACGAAAAACACAAAACGACATTTAACACTTATGTAAATGTTTTTGAACGTTTTGGAAGAGAAAAAGAATAATATACGAAAAACATAGCAATTAAAAAAATGCAGCCCGATTTGATAAATTGAGCTGCATTTTTTATTTTTACATATATAAAACTATTCAAAATGAGCTTTTATTGGGTAAAAACAAATTCATTCATCAAAAGGGTATTTTCTAAATATTGCTGGGACATCCCAAACAATGAAAAGAAAATATACCTAACCTTTGATGATGGCCCAACTCCTGAAATCACAGACTGGGTTTTATCTGAATTGAAAAAGTTTGATGCAAAAGCCACTTTCTTCTGTATCGGGAAAAATATAAAAGCCAACTTGTCTTTATTCGAGAAGCTAATTACTGATGGCCACTCCATAGGAAATCACACTATGAATCATGTTAACGGCTGGAAGAGCAACAATAACGATTACATCGAAAATGTAAAAAATTGCGCTGCTGTTTTAGAAGAAGAAAAAACCTGTAACCTTATATTTCGTCCGCCTTACGGAAAAATAAAAAAGGCACAATCTAAAATCCTGAGAAAACTAGGCTATAAAATAATTATGTGGGACGTTTTGAGCGCTGATTTTGATCAGACTATTACTCCTGAAAAATGTCTTGAAAACGTTACTAAAAACGTAAAATCTGGAAGTGTAATTGTATTTCATGACAGCATAAAAGCTTCGCCAAATTTAAAATTTGCCTTGCCTAAAACTTTACACTTTTTAAAGGAAAACGGATATACTTTTGATATTATTCACTAATAATATCACTTAAAGAAGTCGTGTATTTTATAAATTGAATTGCTCCTGGACAATTCCAATAATCGTATTCGCATCTAACTCACCTGACTGCCTCCAGATCATTTGCCCTTCTTTATAAATCATTAAAGTAGGAAGTCCTTTTATACGCAGCGCTTCTGCTAATTCCTGATTTTTATCCACATCGATTTTAATGACTTTGGCTTTATCGCCAAGTGCAGCAGCAACATCCTTAATTACAGGATGCATCGATACGGATGATTCGTTCCAATCAGTGTAAAAATCAATTAACACTGGAACCTGAGCATTTATAAGTTCTCCAAATTTTGACATAAAACCAAAAATTTAATTATTTTTTATTCTGTTAAAAAGAGATAATTATATACAAATGTAGCATTTTTAACGAATTAAGCCACATTGTTCCCTTTTTTTAGTTCAATCACTGTTATTTCAGGCATGATACCCACTCTTCCAGGATAGGCGTGAAAACCAAATCCGCGGTTTACATAAACGTATCGACCAAGATTTTCGTATAATCCTGCCCATTGCTTGTAAATATATTGTGCCAAACTCCATTTAAAATAACCCGGAATTTCAATCCCAAATTGCATGCCATGCGTATGTCCTGCCAATGTTAAATGAAAGTTTTTAGGATGATTTTTAATCTCATACTCCCAATGACTCGGGTCATGACTCATTAATACCTTAAAATCGTCCTGATGCACATTTTGAGAAGCTTTATTTAAATCTCCTGCCTTTTTAAAATTATGTCCCCAGTTCTCTACTCCGATTAAAGCGATTTTATCATTGCCTTTTTGAATATAAGTATGTTCGTTTAACAAAAGTTCAAATCCAATTTGTCCATAAAGATCCTTGATCGCCTTAAAATTTTCATCTTTTTCTTTCTCAGATGGCCAGGTAACATATTCGCCATAATCATGATTCCCTAAAACTGAAAATTTCCCGTATTTATACTCTTTTATTCTATTAAAAGTCTCTAACCATGGGTGCATTTCCTTGGCATGAGTATTTACAATATCTCCGGTAAACAAAATCATATCTGCTTCTTGCTCATTAATCAGGTCAATGGCATAATTTATCTTCTCCGGATTATCAAAACTTCCGCTATGAACGTCTGAAATCTGAGTAATTTTGAATCCATCAAAAGCATCCGGTAAATCAGGGAAAAATATCGTTTGTCTAAATACTTTAAAATTATATTTCCCTTCAAAAATTCCGTAGATCAATGACAAAAAAGGAACCGCTGCCAAACCTAATGCAATCTGACTAACAAACTTTCGCCTGTTTGGCATCATTTCAGAACGAGGTGTATTGTACATGAAATAATTCAGAATACTTGCTCCTATTCTAAAAATATCTTCCCCAAACATTACCAGCGTCAAAACTATTTTTGGCACATAAACCAACAACATTAACCCCATTGTAAACATGGTTTGTCTGGTTTGCCCAACAGAACGATCAAATTGTGTAAAAGAGTAAACAATAAAAATCAAAAGCAGCAAGCTAATAACCTGATAACTTACCAAAACCCATCGTAGCCTGATTAAAGTACGGAAGGCCTGATAAGAATAGAACTCAATAAATAAAAAAAGAGCACATAGAATTACAAAACGTAAGATCATTATTTATAGTTTTAAACAAAGTAACAAAGAATGGAAATTTTATGGCTTTTTATTATCAAAAATTTAACTCAAATAACAACAAAAAGCTGATAGATTTCTCCACCAGCTTTTTCTCTACCAAATTTTTTAAAACCTTTATAATCCACAACACGCTTTACATTCGCAAACCTATGTCGTTTTATTTTTGAGCCTTTGCAGCTTCTGGTTTTGCAGCTTCTGCTTTTTTAGCTTTTTTATCTGCTTTTTTCTCTTTTTTAGGAGCTTTAGCTTCTTTTACCGGAGTTGTTTGTGCTGGAGTTGTTTGAGCACTTACCATTGCAGTTGTTCCTAGAACAGCTACTGCTAACATTACTAATTTTTTCATGATTGAAGTTTTATGATTATTATTATTTTCATTTATTATACCTCAAAGATATAATCACTAAATGAAGATTAAATGAAGATTGAACCTCCTGAATAAAATTAACTTTTAATTATGTTTTGCAGCTACCGGAAAGAGCAACATAAAGACTGTACCTTCATTTATTACAGAAGTAACTTTTATCTCGATATGATGAAAAGAAGCAATACTATCCGCTATCGCAAGACCTAACCCCTGACCATCCTGATCTGAACTAATTCTCGCAAACCTGTTAAATATATTTTCTATTTGAGAAGCCATCATTCCAATACCAGAATCCGTTATCGAAATAAAGTACCTATCCTCTAAAAAACCATCGGTAACCAGAATGCTCCCTTTGGGCTTATTGTACTTTACAGCATTAATAACTAAATTATAAATCAGAATATGAATCAGTGTTTTATTTCCCGTGAAGATAAAATCATGCTCCATTTTATTCAAAAACTGAATTTCCCTGTCTTCCATTCTATCCTGCAAATCCTCCTGAAGATCCGTAATCAGCTCATGAAAATTAATACTTTCATTTGCTTCATACTGGTTATTTTCGATTCTGGAAATCAACAATAAGTTATTGATGATTTTCTTGAGCATGTCCAAAGTTCGCAGTGCACCGGCAATTTTATCAAAAGCATTATCATCTAATGACTCATTTTGCAGTAAATTCTCGAATTTGTTTTTAAGCAAAGCAATTGGCGTAAGCAATTCATGAGAGACATTCGAAATAAATTGTTTTTCTTTTTTGAAAAGCTCCGCAATACGATCCATCATTTGATTCAGTACAAAATCCAGCTCTCTAAAATCTCTGGATCTTGCCTTTATTGGCGTATGATCAAAGGCTTCAGGCTCGTTGACCCGCCTTATTTTTGTATCAATAATTTTATAAAAAGGCTTGAGCAAATATTCGATGTAAAATGTGTCTGCCAAAAAAGTAATAAATAGTATGACAACAAAAACAATGATAATAAAAAATTTAATGATAAAAGTAAGGTCTTTTACTTCTCCTAAACTACTCCCAATTTCTAACTGATACCCTTGATTATCAAACGTAAAATGATATTGCAGGATTCTGTATTCATTTTCTTCGCCTTCGATAATTCGATATTCATTCGTAAAAACAGCTTTCTTCTGATTGTGTTTTATTGGAGATTTCGAAAGTACCAAAAACTCGCTATGAAGTGTAGAAAATTGCGAATAGGTTTCAGTCGAATCGTCTGAATTTTCAATGAAATCATTAATTTCATTTCGATCTAAATGATCAATAAACTTCTTCTTTTTCTCCAGCAGTCCATTATTAATGTGCCTGTAAACCACATTTTCGACCAGAATAGGCAACATTAGCCACAAAACGACAATTACCAACAATCGCGTCAGCGCATTAAAAATAGCCAATTGGTGTTTTATCTTCACAATACTTTATTTACTCATTAATACGATAACCTACATTTCTAACGGTTTCAAACCAATCGATAGCAGTATGTTTATCGAGTTTTTTTCGGAGATTTCGAACATGAACATCTATAAAATTAGAATCTGAATTGACTTCGAGAATATCCCCCCAGATATGTTCTGTAAGCTGTAATCTGGTAATTACCCTGTTTTTATTCAGAACCAAATATTGAAAGATATCAAACTCTTTTTTCGTCAGACTAATTGGTATTTCATTGTAACTTACTTTATAATCCTGAAGCTGTAATAAAAAACCGTGAATACTTAAATTATTCAACGTAAAACCATGAATCCTGCGAATAACAGCAAACAGTCGCGCGCTAAGTTCGGTTAGCGCAAATGGTTTGGTCAAATAATCATCTGCTCCTAAATGCAGACCGTTTATCCTGTCGTCCAGCTCTCCTCGTGCCGTAAGTACAATCACAGCCATTTTTGATTTTGTTTTTCGAACCGTTTTCAAAATATCAAAACCATCTCCGTCAGGCAAACCAAGATCAAGAAGCATTGCATCATAATCATTACTACTAACCTCTTCTAAAGCATCGCTACAATTATGGGCAATTTTGCAAACGTAACCTACGTTGCACAAAAAATCATAAACTTCGACAGCGAGTTCCTTATTATCCTCAACAATTAAAATATTCATAAATACAGCATTTAAACGCAACTAAATTTAAGCAATTATAAAAAGCCTTGTTGCAAATTATAAAAAAAATAACGAATCAAAAAAAGCTGATAAATTTCTTTATCAGCTTTCTCCCTGCATCCTCATAATCATTACTTCTGTTTTGCCTCCCTTACAATTATTTGAAAGCAAAAGAAAAACAATCTTATTATTTCATTTTAGCGGTATCTGCTTTTGGAGCTTCTGACTTCACTTTTTTATCCGCTTTGTTTTTATGGTGTTTTGTGGCTTTAACTTCTTTTGCAGGAGTTGCCTGAGTTGGAGTTGTTTGTGCACTTACCATTGCGCTAGTTCCTAAAACTGCTGCTAATACTATAAATAAATTTTTCATGATTTCTAAATTTTAAATTAATTAACCTTTTACTTTATAATAACCTTTTTTATTTTGCTTTTGGGGTTTCAGCTTTTACAGCTTCTGACTTCACTTTTTTATCTGCTTTGTTTTTGTGGTGCTTTGTCGCTTTTACTTCTTTTGCAGGAGCTGTCTGAGCTGGAGTTGTTTGAGCACTTACCATTGCACTTGTTCCTAAAACTGCTACTAATACAATAAATAAATTTTTCATGATTTCTAAATTTTAAATTAATTAACCTTTTATTTTACAATACCTTTTCTTATTTTTTTACTTTAGCTGTCTCTACTTTAGCAGCCTCGCTTTTTTCTGATTTTACTTTTTTATCAGATTTGGCTTTAGGGTGTTTTGTCGCTTTTACTTCTTTTGCAGGAGCTGTTTTTACCTCTTTTGCAGGAAATGCACTTACCATTACACTTGTGCCTAAAACTGCTACTAATAACATCAATAAATTTCTCATGATTTCTACTATTTAAAAATTAATACCTTTTATTTTACAGATCAAATGTACCCCTGTAATATGAAGACAAAATGAAGAAATCCCTGATCATAATTATTTTAACGTGACATTAACTATTGGGTGTTTTTCTACCATATAAGTGATATAAGCTCATTTAATTTTATCACCGAAATGTTAGACGCGCTGCTGTGCGTCTCTGCAATGCATTGCATCTTTACAGAGCGTACGCTGCTAAAATGAACTTATATTACTTATAGGATAAAATTTTTCTGTTTTGATTAATTTTTGAAACCCAATTGTTTATTTTTACAGACTAATATTTTTTATATGTCAACTCAAAAACGTCTTTTCCTTCTCGATGCTTATGCTTTAATATTTCGTGGTTATTATGCTTTCATAAAAAATCCGCGCATCAATTCAAAAGGAATGGATACATCAGCGATTATGGGTTTTATGAACTCTCTTTTGGATGTTATTAAACGTGAAAAACCAGATCATTTAGCTGTAGCCTTTGATAAAGGAGGAAGCCAATTGCGTAACGAAATATTCCCTGAATACAAAGCAAATCGTGATGTTACACCCGAAGCAATCAAAATTGCCGTACCCTATATATGTGAGCTGTTAAAAGCCATGCACATTCCGATTATTCAGGTTGAAGGTTTTGAAGCCGACGATTTAATTGGAACCATTGCCAAACAAGCCGAAAAAGAAAACTATAAAGTTTTTATGGTAACTCCTGACAAGGATTTTGCTCAATTGGTTTCTGAGAACATCTTCATGTACAAACCAGCCCGTATGGGTAACGGAATAGAAATTTGGGGTGTTCCCGAAGTATTGGCAAAATTTGAAATCGAACGTCCTGAGCAGGTAATTGACTTTCTTGGAATGATGGGTGACGCCGCTGATAATATCCCCGGACTTCCGGGAGTTGGCGAGGTAACTGCCAAAAAACTTTTAAAAGAATTTGGAACAATGGAAAACCTTTTAGCAAATACCGATAAGCTAAAAGGAAAAATGAAAGAGAATATTGAAGCCAACAAAGAAAAAGGGTTACTTTCTAAAACATTAGCCACTATATTATTAGATTGCCCGGTAACTTTTAATGAGGACGATTACGAATTAACCCGCCCTGATATCGAAAAAACCGATGCTATTTTTCAGGAATTGGAATTCAGAAGAATGGCGGAACAATTTGATAATTTATTTAAAGTGGGCGGAGGAAATGAGCTGGCAAATGCAGGCCAGCCTTCGGATGCTAAGTTGTACAAAAAACCACAACCTAAAAACGACGATCAGTTTGATCTTTTTGGAGGTGGCGCAACCACAGATGAAAGTACAGAAGAAAGAACTTCATTCTATAATACTTTAGAAAATACACCTCACTCCTACCAGGCCGTTGAAGGCGATTTAGGAATTAAATTACTGATACAAAATTTACAAAAACAGACTGCCGTTTGTTTCGATACAGAAACTACCGGTTTAGATGCTTTGCATGCTGAATTGGTAGGAATGTCTTTTGCCTATGAAAAAGGCAAAGCATTTTACGTTCCGTTTCCAGAAAATCAGGAAGAAGCTCAGATTTTAGTTGATAAATTCAGACCGTTTTTTGAGAATGAAGACATCGAAAAAATTGGTCAGAATTTAAAATACGATCTGAAAATCCTTTCTAATTATGGCGTGGTTGTAAAAGGAAAACTTTTTGATACCATGATTGCGCATTATCTGATCAATCCGGATATGCGTCATAATATGGATATTCTTGCCGAAACCTATTTGAAATATTCTCCTAAATCAATTGAAACTTTAATAGGTAAAAAAGGTAAAAACCAAATTACAATGCGCGACGTGGCCCTTGAAGAGATTAAGGAATATGCTGCGGAAGATGCCGATATTACATTGCAACTAAAAGAAATTTTTACAACAGAACTAGACAAAACAGAAACTAAAAAGTTATTTGATGAAATCGAAATTCCGTTAGTAAGTGTTTTAGCTGCTATGGAAACTGAAGGAATTCGTCTAGACGTAGAATTCTTAAGTACAATGTCGAAAGAAATGGATATTGAGATCAAATCTCTGGAAGAAAAAATATACGAAACTGCCGGTGAGAAATTCAATTTAGCATCTCCAAAACAATTAGGAGATATCTTATTTGATAAAATGAAAATTGGCGGGGCGAAACAAAAGAAAACCAAAACGGGTCAATATGCGACTGGCGAAGAAGTTTTGACTTATTTAGCCAATGACAATCCGATCGTAAAACAGATTCTGGATTGGCGCCAAATGGTAAAACTACAAAGTACTTATATTTTGGCTTTGCCGGAACAAGTAGACAAAAAAACATTACGCGTTCATACCGATTATATGCAAACTGTTGCTGCAACCGGACGTTTGAGTTCTAATAATCCGAACTTGCAGAATATTCCGATTCGTACTGAAAGAGGCCGTCAGATTCGTAAAGCTTTTGTTGCCCGCGATGAAAACCATACTTTAATCTCTGCCGATTACTCGCAAATAGAATTAAGAATTATTGCCGCTTTGAGCGGAGAAGAAAATATGATTGCCGCTTTTAAAAACGGAGAAGACATTCACAAAGCAACTGCTGCAAAAGTTTTTGACGTGCCTTTGGATGAAGTTTCACGTGAACAAAGAAGCAATGCAAAAACTGTAAACTTTGGGATTATATACGGAGTTTCTGCTTTTGGATTAAGCAATCAAACATCATTGTCCCGCAGCGAAAGCGCCGCTTTGATCGAAGCGTATTACAAAACATACCCAAGATTAAAATCATACATCCAGGAACAAATAGAATTTGCCCGCGAAAAAGGATATGTGCAAACGATTTTAGGCCGTCGTCGTTATTTAAAAGACATCAACTCCGCAAATGCCGTAGTGAGAAGTGCTGCCGAAAGAAATGCTGTAAACGCACCAATTCAGGGAAGCGCTGCCGATGTCATTAAAATCGCAATGATCAACATTCACAAAAAACTAAAAGAAGAAAACTGGAAATCAAGAATGCTGCTTCAGGTACATGATGAGCTTGTGTTCGATGTTCACAATGATGAACTCGAGAAAATTCAGCCTATGATTAAACACGAAATGGAAAATGCATTTATGATGAGTGTTCCTTTAGATGTTGAATTAGGTTTAGGTAAAGATTGGCTAGAGGCGCATTAAAAAACTGAAATGAAAAAGAAAACAATCAAATACTCCATTGCGACAATAATTATTTTGTTTTTAGTATATCAAATTAATATTGGCCTTGCTTTGGGTATTGATACTTTTTTTATAAATCTTTTTCCTCGCACAAAATTACCAAGCAAACTTGTCGGTTATAAAAATTTATCTGAAGTAAAAAAATTCGGTAATCATGATATAACATTATTTGGAAAAAGCAAAGGATATTATCCCAATATCGACTTTCAAATACTTGAAATTTCGAAAGGAGAAATTATACTTAAAGTTATAACTAAAACAGAACCTTACGATCATGGAGGAGGAAATAAAGGTGATAACTTTTTAAACACCGTATTTAAAATGGACTCCCACGGAAACATTTCCGATACTTTAAATTATAAAACTTCATCGTCAAATCAATCCGAATTTGGCGATGTTGTTTTACTAAACAAACAAATAGTTAACAAAGATCTGCTCTATTACCAAACTTGGCCAACTGACGGAAACAAAGCAAAAAAAACTTTTATCCCTGTAAACAAAGACTTAACATGGGACACTGAAAAACTATCAAAATATTATCACGACACTATTTTACCTAATTGTATTTACTTAGACAATTTTTACGCCTGGAGAGATAAGTCAATACCTGTTGACAAAAGATCATCGATCATCTATTTTACAAACAATCAATGGTATGTATTATATGGTGTCGAATCTAAAATATCTGATAATGCACAAAAACAAAGTTTTAATCAAAACAAAAAAGTTACTAACGAAAATGCCCTTGGCAAAATACCCAACGATAAAATACTGTTTAAATATTTCCAAAAATTAGATTACAATTCAAATGTCATGGGACGAACCCAAGCGAATGACTCTTATACTTACTATTATTGGAACGGGATCGCCTTTATTAATATACTTTTTGCGAATGACACGCTAAAATTCAAAAAAGAAGATATTTTTATCGATGATTATGACACAGAAGAAAAATCAATCTATGACACCGTAAAAGACAAACAAAAAGAATTGGAAAAAAGTTTAAAATCAGAATACGGTTTTTATACTCATCCTGATTTACAATTTACTTTGATCCAGGATAAAAAAGACAATAGTTTATACCTTATTAAGAAAACAAAATAAGGTATTATAAAAAAACCATTCGTTGCAGCGAATGGTTTTTTGTTTATTTAACTTTTCTTGTCGATTCTCGTTCTTTCAACTTCGTCTTAATAACGATAGTTTCATAATCTGAAGTTTCTTCTTCTGATTCTTCTAATCGTTTGATCAATTGTTTGGCGGCAACTTCTCCAATTTCAATTCCGTGTTGACTTACAGTTGTTAGACTTGGTGATAAACGTCTCGATGCTAAAATTCCGTCAGCAAAACCTATAATCGAAATATCTTCAGGTACTTTATATCCTTTTTTCAAACTTACACGTAAAGCGGCAACTGAATCATTTTCATCCAAAGCAAAAATAGCGTCAATTTTATTATCTAAGAGCGCATCAATCTTGCTCTTCATATCTTCTTCAGAATCGGTACGAAGAATAATTTTTTCGTTTACCGGAATATTATTATCCGCTAAAGCTTTCAAATAGCCATCTGCTCTTAATTTTCCAACACTTAAATTATCTACTGAAGAAATCAGGGCAATATTTTTACATCCTAAATTGATCAAATGCTGTGTTGAATTTAAAGCCGAGTCAAAATCATCTACCACCACTTTATCACATTCTACTTCATCAGCGATACGATCAAACATTACGATTGGCGTTCCGTCATTTATAATTGCTGAAAAATGTGAATAATCCTGTAATTTCTGCGCTTCTTCAGAAACTGAAAGAATAAATCCGTCGATTGTTCCGTTGCTCAACATTTCAAGTGTATGAATTTCTTTCTCTAAAGATTCATTCGAAATACACGTAATTACATTGTATCCTTTTTTATCGGCTACTTTTTCGATACCACTAAAAACCTTTGCAAAAAAGGAGTTCAATATATTAGGTATAATTACACCGATCGTTTTGGTTTTACGATTCTTTAAATTCAGACCAATAACATTCGGTTTATAATTTTTGAGTTTGGCATACTCCTTAATCTTCACCTTCGTTTGCTCACTAATTTCCGGACTGTCATTTAACGCCTTAGAAACCGTAGACACAGAAACACCTAGTTCTTTCGCAATTTGTTTTAGAGTTGCTTTAGCTTTCATTTAAAAATAATTTTATGTAATTAATACAAATATAGTAGAATTAGCGAAAATAAAACAAAAAACACCTACCAGTATTTGAAATTATAAGGCCTTTTTTAAAATAAAAATAAAAAACCGTGATTTTTCAAAACCGTACATCATAAAATTTCGTTAATACCTTAATACATGTTATTAACCTTTTTAAAAAACCTTGATTATGAAAAACGAAGTTAAAATTCATGAGGTTGACCCTTCATTGAATAACAGAAGGAGCTTCTTAAAGCTCAGCGGCTTGGCATTAGCAGGCGCAGGTCTTGTAATAGCTGGTTGCAGCAATAACGATGATGATAATAACCAACCGGAAGACACTTCATTGCCGGGAGTTAGAAATGGTGTTTTTGATTTAGGCTCTGGAGATTTTGGAGTATTAACATATGCTTATGCTCTTGAACAACTGGAAGCTGACTTTTATACTAAAGTTGTAAACGCTACAAACTTTAACAGCGCCTTTAATGATATTGAACGTCAGATCCTAACTGATTTATATCATCACGAAGTAATTCACAGAGATTTCTTTAAAGCTGCTTTATCAGGAGCACTTCCAAATCCAAGCTCACAATTACTTCCTACATTAGCGTTTAATTATGGCTCGCTTAACTTTAACAGCCGTACAGATGTTCTTGCAACAGCAAAAGCGCTTGAAGACACTGGAGTTGCTGCTTATAACGGAGCCGGAAAACTAATTAAAAGTGCCGATTATTTACTATTAGCCGGGAAAATTGTTTCGGTAGAGGCCCGACATGCAGCTGCTATCAGAAGTTTAATCAATCCTAACTCTAAGGATTTTGCCGGCGATGATATTATAAGTACATCTACTGGCTTGGATGTTGCTAAAGATCCTTCTAAAATCCTGCCAATTGCGGGAGGCTTCATTACTACAAAATTTACTGCCAAATATTTACCTTAATCTTAACTAGCTAAAACTTAGAAATTATGAATATTTTAAAATTTATAGAAACTTTTACTGATGACAGCTTAATGAGAAGCACTGGTTCAAGAAGAGACAGTTTTAATCAGTTTGGAAACATAGGAAAAACACTGGCATACGCATCCATCCCATTTGGATTATCTGCTATGGCAAATAAGGCATTTGCAAAAGATATTACTGCAACGCCGGCAACACCAATTGGCGCCCTGCAATTTGCATTGACATTAGAATATCTGGAAAACGAATTTTACGCCATGGCATTAGACTCCGGAGTAATTCCTGCATCAGAAAATGGTGGCCGTGATTTAAAAGTGTTCCAGCAAATAGCAGCACATGAGTCCAGTCATGTTAAATTTTTGATTGCTGGACTGGGCGGATCAGGAAGTGCCAATTTTGTTGCAAAACCCACTTTTGATTTTACTGTTGGCGGAACATTTAATCCGTTTGGTGACTATCAAACCTTTTTAGCATTGGCACAAGCTTTTGAAGATACCGGCGTAAGAGCCTATAAAGGCCAGGCTGGAAACTTAATTACCACACCCGATTTATTAACTGCCGCATTACAAATACATTCTGTAGAAGCCCGTCATGCTTCAGAAGTAAGACGATTACGCGGATTAAAAGGATGGATTTCTAATGACGAGAGAGGTGCAGGAATGCCAGCAGCCACTCAAGCCGTTTACGCCGGCGAAGGAGTTACCGTACAGGCAGGATTTAATACTGCTGCTGCATTTGGAGCTGCTGCAGGATCAGAAGCTTACGATGAGCCACTTACAACACAACAAGTTGTAGATATTGCCAATTTATTTATTGTTTAACACAAATAATTCTAAATATTGAACCACCTTCGCGTTATTGTGAAGGTGGTTTTTTTTTATTGTTTTAAATATAAAACTGAAACCCTGATTTTCAGCAGATAAAATATTCTTTTCAGGTATTTGGTTTTAAAATAATTAATTGTACTTTTGCATCCCCTTTATTGGGGATGGAATGTTTAATTAAAATAATATTATGGACGCATTAAGCTACAAGACAATTTCAGCAAGCAAAGCCACTGTTACTAAAGAGTGGATTGTTGTAGACGCTGAAGGTCATAACTTAGGTCGTCTTGCTTCAAAGGTTGCAATGATCTTAAGAGGTAAGTACAAACCAAGTTACACACCGCACGTTGACTGTGGAGATAACGTAATTGTTATCAACTCAGAAAAAATTAACCTTACAGGTACAAAAATGAATGACAAAATTTACATGCGTCATACAGGTTACCCAGGAGGACAAAGAACTTTAACTGCTAAAGTATTGCAATCTAAAAACCCTGCATTATTAGTAGAAAAAGCTGTAAAAGGAATGTTACCTAAAAATAAATTAGGAGCTGAACTTTTTAGAAATCTAAATGTTGTTGTAGGTTCTGAGCACAAACAAGGAGCTCAAAAACCTAGAACTGTTAACCTAAATGATCTTAAGTAATGGGAGTTATTCACAAAATCGGTAGAAGAAAAACCGCTGTTGCACGTGTATATGTTTCTGAAGGAACAGGAAAAATCACTGTAAACAAAAAAGAATTCGCAACTTACTTTCCAACTGCAACTTTACAATACAAAGTTTTACAACCAATGTCTATGACAGAAAATGTAAACAACTTTGATGTAAAAGTAAATGTTTACGGAGGTGGGTCAACTGGTCAGGCAGAAGCTGTAAGAATGGCATTAGCACGCGTTATGTGTGAAGTAAATGCTGAAAACAGAGCTATCTTAAAACCAGAAGGTTTATTAACAAGAGATCCAAGAATGGTTGAACGTAAGAAATTCGGTCAGAAGAAAGCTCGTAAGAGATTCCAATTCTCTAAACGTTAATATTACCTGTCTTGTTCAATTAGGACAAGACATGATCAATTATTTATTGAAATTAAAAAACACAGTTGTTGTTGCTCTCCTATCGAGGTAGGAAATAGTTTAGCATCTAAATGAAACTGGGATTGAAATATTAAAAGATTGAATAATTTAAAAATTACATACTGAAATTTTTAAATCTTTGAATTTTTAAATCATTGAATCCAAAACGGGACATTGCTAATCAACAGAACGTAAACTAGTACAAAAATGGCAAACAAAATAGAAGTAAAAGACTTACTAGAAGCAGGTGTTCACTTTGGACACATGACTAGAAAATGGGATCCGAATATGGCCCCATACATTTATATGGAGCGTAATGGTATTCACATTATCAATCTATATAAAACTGCAGCAAAAATTGAAGAGGCTAATGAAGCTTTGAAAAAAATCGCTGCATCAGGTAGAAAAATCTTATTCGTAGCTACCAAAAAACAAGCAAAAGACATCGTTGCTGAAAAAGCAAAAGCTGCAAACATGCCTTACATCACTGAAAGATGGCCTGGTGGAATGCTAACTAACTTTGTAACTATCAGAAAGGCAGTTAAAAAAATGTCTTCTATTGATAAAATGAAGAAAGATGGTACTTTCATGACGTTATCTAAAAAAGAGCGTTTGCAAGTTGATCGTCTACGTGCGAAACTAGAGAAAAACTTAGGTTCAATTGCTGACATGTCTAGACTACCAGCTGCATTGTTCGTAGTAGATATCAAAGCTGAACATATCGCAATAAAAGAAGCACAAAAATTAAACATTCCAGTTTTCGCAATGGTTGATACGAATTCTGACCCAAGAGAGGTTGATTACGTTATTCCTGCAAATGATGATGCTTCTAAATCAATTGACAAAATTTTATCTTTAGTTACTGCTGCTGTAATCGACGGTCTATCTGACAGAGGCTCTGACAAAGAAACTGAAGCTACAACAGAAGAAGCTGCTGCTCCTGCTGCTGTAGAAGCTGCGCCTGCTGCACCAGCTGTTGAAGCTGCTGCACCTGCAACTGAAGAATAAATCAAATTTAAATTCCAAATTTTAAATTCCAAATTCCAAATACAAAATTAAAAACGTTATGTTGATAATTTAATAAAATTGGAGTCTGGGATTTAGAAGATGGAATTTTTACTTTTAACATTAAAATTCAAAATATTATGGCAACAATTACTGCTGCAGACGTAAATAAATTAAGACAAACTACAGGTGCCGGAATGATGGACTGTAAAAAAGCTTTAGTTGAAGCTGATGGTGATTTCGATAAAGCGATACAAAACCTTAGAGAAAAAGGACAAAAAGTTGCTGCTAACCGTTCTGACCGTGAGTCTTCTGAAGGAGCTGCTGTTTCTTTTATCAATGCTGACAATACTAAAGGAGCTATCATCACTTTAAACTGCGAAACTGATTTCGTAGGTAAAAATGAGGCTTTCGTAACTTTGGCTAAAGAATTAGTAGAAAGAGCTATTAACTTCTCTTCTAAAGAAGAATTCTTAGCTTCAGATTTTAACGGAATTACTGTTGCTGAAAAATTAATCGAGCAAACTGGTGTTATCGGTGAAAAAATCGAAATCGGTGGTTTTGAAATTTTAGAAGGTGCTTTCGTTGGATCTTATGTTCACGTTAACAAAATTGCTGCATTAACTGCAATTTCTGCTGCAATTCCTAATGCTGACGTTTTAACTAAAGATGTTTCTATGCAAGTTGCTTCTATGGGAGCTGACACATTATCTTACAAAGATTTTGATCCTGCTTTCGTTGAATCTGAACTTGCTGCTCGTATTGCTGTAATCGAAAAAGATAATGAAGAAGCTAAACGTTTAGGAAAAACTTTAAAAAATGTTCCTAAATATATTTCTTTCTCTCAATTGACTGAAGAAGTTTTAAAACAAGCTGAAGAAGATGCTAAAGCTGAATTAAAAGCTGAAGGTAAACCAGAACAAATTTGGGATAAAATTATTCCTGGAAAAGTGCAACGTTTCATCTCTGACAACACTACTTTAGATCAAGAGAAAGCTTTGTTAGATCAAAACTTTATCAAAGACGATAGTAAAAAAGTTGGTGATTACGTTAAAGGATACAACGTTGAAATCACAGGTTTCAAAAGAGTTACTTTAGGTTAATATATTATTTCAATACAAAAAGCCCGAATATTAATTTATTCGGGCTTTTTTTTGTTTTAGTAATTATTGTCTTCGCTTAGGTTTATAAGATTAATAAAGAGGCCGTAATTTAAAGTTTACATCAGAACAGGAAAAATTTACCAAAGTATTTTACTTGTAAACTTACCGAAATAGCCCATGGTTGAAAACACGGGCTATGTTTGAAGATATAAATCAAATTAGGTAACAACTTTAAAATTGAGCTTTCACAAAAGTTCCTTACACCCTTGGTTTCAAACTTTGACAAAGTCTAACAAATCTGATAAACTTGTTACTAAAATCTATAATCCACAAAATCTATAATCCACAAAATCTGTGACCAAAAACTCAACCCCAAACTCCAAAAAAAATCCCCGAATAATTACATTATCCGGGGATTTCAATTTAGAAATTTAATCTTATTATTTTTTATCCTTAATCGGGAAATTTCTCGCACGCATTAAAGCATCAGACTTAGGAGCTCTTCTTCTGAAGTTCTCATAAGCTTTCTCCTGATCAATAGTATTTCCTACGCTAAAAATATCATCATAAAGACGTTTCGCCACTTCTTTATCATACGGTCCTTTTCCTTCAGTAAAAGCTTCCCAGGCATCTGCATTGATTACATCCGCCCATAAATAACTGTAATATCCTGCAGCATATCCATCTCCTGAGAAAATATGTCCGAATTGAGGAATTCTATGACGCATCACAATCTCTGATGGCATATGAAGCGCATCTAAAGTTTCTTTTTCGAATTTATGAGGATCAATAGTTTCTGTTGCCAGGTGTAATTTCATGTCGATTAATGAACTTGAAATCGTTTCTACAGTAGAAAAACCTTCACCAAAATTAGATGCTTTTTCAATTCTGTCTACTAATGATTGTGGTAACGGCTGATTGGTTTTATAATGCAAAGCAAACTTATTCAATACTTCAGGAGTCGCCAGCCAGTGCTCTAATAATTGCGAAGGAAACTCTACATAATCTCTTGCAACATTTGTTCCTGATAAACTAGGATACGTTACATTAGAACATAATCCGTGAAGCGCATGTCCAAATTCATGAAACAAAGTTGTTGCATCTTCCCAGGAAATTAAAACCGGCTCATTTGCAGCTCCTTTAATAAAGTTACAATTGTTCGAAACGATTGTAAGAACTTCACCGTCCATTTTCTGCTGATCGCGATACGCATTCATCCAGGCACCAGAACGCTTTCCTGCACGTGCATAAGGATCGAAATACCATAATCCAATCACTTTACCTGTAATCTTATTACTTACTTCCCAAACACGCACATCAGGATGATATACCGGAACATTTGTAATTTGTTTAAAGTTTAAATTAAACAATTCTCCCGCAACCCAAAACATACCTTCACGTAAGTTCTCTAATTGCAGATAAGGCTTCACTTCATTTTGATCTAAATCGTATTTTGCTTTTCTTACTTTCTCAGCATAGTAACGATAATCCCAAGGCTGAATTTTAAATTTACCACCTTCAGCATCTACAATCTTCTGCATTTCAGCAACATCCAAATGTACTTTTTCTACAGCAGGTTCCCATACTGACAACATTAAATCTAATGTCTTCTTAGGATCTTTCGCCATTTTGTTAGACAAACTCCAATCAGCAAAAGTAGGAAACCCTAATAATTTTGCTTTTTGAGTACGCAATTGCAAAATAGTAACAAGGGTTGAGTTGTTATCGTTTGCATTACCATTATCACCACGTTTCACAAAAATGTCAAATGCTTTTTCTCTTAACTCTCTGCGAGTTGAGAAAGTTAAAAATGGTTCAATAGACGAACGTGTATTAGCCACGCAGCCCATAACATCTAATTTTCTGCTTTTTGCTTCAGCGATTGCAGCATTTTTTACTTCAGCCGGCAAACCGTCAAAATCGCTTTCTGTTTTTAAGGCTACATATTGATTGTGCTCTTCTGCTAATAAATTTTGGCTGAATTTAGTAAATAGACTTGCTAATTCCTGATTGATCTTAGCTACTTTTTCTTTGTCTTTTTCATTCAATTTAGCACCCTCACGAACAAAATCAGTATAATACAACCAGATTAAACGCTGCTGCTCACTGGTCAGTTTCTTACTGTCTTTTGAGTTATACAAAGCTTCTATTCTAGTAAATAGTTTTTTGTTTTGTAAAACTTTGTCATTGAACGCAGATAGTTTTGGAGACATTTCTGTTTCTACAGCGTCAAATTCCGGAGTACTTAATGTAGAGCCGTAAATCCCGTAAACAGTATAAATTCTGGACATTGTTTTACCTGAGCGCTCTAAAGCCGCTATGGTATTATCAAAAGTTGCTGCTTTTGGATTGTTTGCAATAACATCAACCTCGTTCAGTTTTTCCTGAATCGCAAATTGAATCGCAGGCTTAAAATCCGAAACTTTGTACTCATTAAAAGCAGGAACTCCTCCGTAAGGTCCCGTCCACTTTTTAAGCAATGGATTATTGGAATTGGTTTGTGCGTTGGCCGCAAATAAAGTTGTTCCCATGAGAAAAATTGTCATTAATTTTTTCATTATCATTAATTTGATTTAATAGATTATTGTTTCAAATGTAACTAAAAATGAGCATTCAAAAAGAAATTTTAACTTTCTGATTGTCGTTAAGATGAACTTTAATTTAATCCCATCTGTCTTAAGTTATAGAGAAATAGTTTAAATTTGGCAGATCATTTACCACTCACATGTTTAAAACCCGAAAAGAAATTGTTTTTGTAGTTCTGGCAGGCATATTTATAACGAATGCCGTTGTAGCTGAACTTATTGGAGGAAAATTAATTCAAGTTGGACCTTTTGTAATGAGTATCGGTATTTTGCCCTGGCCGGTAGTTTTTCTGACTACTGACCTGATCAATGAATACTTTGGTGAAAAAGGAGTTAAGAAATTATCTTTTATAACTGCTTGCCTGATCGCATACGCTTTTTTAATATTATTTATGGCCATTGTCATTCCGGCCGCAAAAGGAATAAGTCCCGTAAATGACGAGCAGTTTCAAGCTGTATTCGGACAAAGTATGTGGATAATTATAGGCAGTCTGATTGCTTTTATGGTATCTCAGTTAATCGATGTCTGGATATTCTGGTTCTTTAAAAGACGTACCGGAGAAAGAAAAATATGGCTTAGAACTACGGGATCAACTGTAATCTCGCAATTATTTGATTCTTTTATTGTTCTAGGTATTGCTTTCTGGTTACCGGGAAAAATTAACTTTGATACCTTTCTTTCGTCAGCTTTAATTGGATATACTTTTAAACTATCAATAGCCGTTCTATTGACTCCGCTTATTTATGCCGGGCATCATATGATTAAAAAATATCTCGAAAAAGACACTATTAAAGAGCAAAAAGAAGATTCTAACGAATGAAAAAACAAAATCTAATCTTAGTATTAATTCTACTATCATTCTGCTTCTTCAGCTGTAATAAAAACGATCGGGAAAAATTATTCAAATCTACGACAACAATTTCTGATAAGATAAAAAACATCTCAAAGAGCACTGTAGAAACGATAACAGCCGTTAAAGATTCTATTGCAAAAACGATATTACCCAACAAAATTAAAAACGATAAAACTGTTAGCGAAGAAGCAAAAACTACGAAAGACAGTACCGACACAGGAACTTTGGACAATGAAAAACTAAAAGGTTTCAGCTATCTCAGAAAACTACTTTCGACTTGTAAAACGGGAGAAACATTAACCCAAAAAGAATTAATCGAAAATCATAACATTCCTAAAGAAGGCGTCAAGCTCATAAAAAGCATTACAAAAACTGCCGAAGATGAAATTGACATCAAATGGAAATCTACCTGGTTTATTGAAAAAGTATCAGATGCCAAGTTTACAGATGCCCGAATGAAAATTAAGTTCGAAGCCAATAAAATGTACACTTCAGGAAAAGCAATTGGGATCAAATACAACAAAAAGATTTACAACGACTTAATCATCGTAGGAACTTCAGCATACATTCCTTCCGTAAAGGGGTATCATTGGAAAATAGGAAAACAATGGAAAACGAAAATAAAATAAGATGCGGTTGGTGTTCTTCCAGCGATTTATATAAAAAATACCATGACGAAGAATGGGGTGTTCCTGTTTATGACGATGCCTCTTTGTTCGAATTTCTGATTTTAGAAACTTTTCAGGCAGGTTTAAGCTGGATCACCATTTTAAACAAAAGAGAAAACTTCAGAGTTGCTTTTGATCATTTCGATTATAAAAAAATAGCCCATTATCCTGAAGAAAAAATTGAATCCCTTTTGCAAGACAGCGGAATCATTCGCAATAAACTTAAAATTCGCGCGACCATTTCGAACGCTCAGGCCTTTATGAAAGTACAGGAAGAATTTGGAAGTTTCTCTGATTATATCTGGAAATTTACCAACGGGAAACCAATCGACAACAACCCAAAAACATTAAAAGACGTCCCTGCCACTACTCCACTTTCAGACGAAATTAGCAAAGACCTAAAAAAAAGAGGCTTTAAATTCGTAGGCTCAACCGTAATTTACGCTCAAATGCAAGCTACCGGAATGGTCAACGATCATATCGAAGATTGTTTTACCCGAAAGGGAAAATAGTCGCAGTTTTTAGTCTCAGTTTTCAGTTTTTTTCACAACCGGAACCTGGAACCTGAAATTTTTTTAAACTTCCATACAAAAATTACCTATATTTGCGTCACACTTTAGGGGTGTCTGCTAATAAGCAGGCTGAGATTTTACCCTCTGAACCTGATCTAGTTCATACTAGCGTAGGGAAAAGTAAGATGACTTCTGCGCGCATTTTTATGCGCAATTGTAGCCATTCCTAAAGTATAACTGTATACTAAATTCAAAAGGAATGGAACTAAAAATCAACCAACAAATCAAACAATTCAATGCTGAATCGCTAAGCGTTCAATCATTGCTCGATCTCGAAATTCCCCACAAACAAAACGGAATCGCCGTTGCCATTAACAATACCGTTGTTCCAAAAATAAACTGGAACCAACATCTCGTACACGAAACTGACGAAATTTTAATTATTTCAGCAACGCAAGGAGGATAATAAGACTGCCTAAACGGGCTATCCGTTGCAAGTCCGCAGTCGTCAACCAAAAAAATATAGTCTTAGCAAAGCTTCCGCTGGTCGCTTTCCTAATCCTTATTTTTTACGGTTTTCTTCTTTACGGGCTTTCCACTTCTATCCCTGGCAGAAAAAATAAATTCCAATTTCCAATTTCATATCAGACGTAGACGCACTGCTGCGCGCCTTTACAATAACTTATAACTCATAACTTCTTTTCTTATGACTAACGAAGAAAAAATTTCCAGAACCCCTTTTCCAAACTCCAAAAAAATATACGTAAAAGGTGAAATTCACCCAATCGAAGTGGCCATGCGCGAAGTAATCCTTAGCGATACCAAACTTTCTAATGGCGGAATCGAGAAAAATCCACCTGTAACTATTTACGACACTTCCGGACCTTACACAGATCCAAATATCGAAATTGACATTCGTAAAGGATTACCAAGATTAAGAGAACAATGGATTCTAGACCGAAATGATGTCGAAATCCTAAACGAAATCACATCAGATTACGGGCAAACCAGATTGAAAGATGAAAGTTTAAACCATCTTCGTTTCGAGTACTTACATCAGCCTAAAAGAGCCAAAAACGGTGCGAACGTAACGCAATTGTATTACGCCAAACAAGGCATCATTACTCCGGAAATGGAATATATCGCGATTCGTGAAAACCAGCGCATTGAACTTTTAAACGAGCAAACCAAAGCCATGCAATGCCAGCACAACGGACATAGTTTTGGAGCCAACACACCAAAAAGCAAAATTACTCCCGAATTTGTTCGCAGCGAAGTTGCCTGCGGAAGAGCCATAATACCCAACAATATCAACCATCCCGAAAGCGAACCCATGATTGTGGGACGCAATTTTTTAGTAAAAATAAACGCCAATATCGGGAACAGCGCAGTTACATCAAGCATCGAAGAAGAAGTCGAAAAAGCAGTTTGGGCTTGCCGTTGGGGAGCTGACACCATTATGGATTTATCTACGGGGAAAAACATCCATGAAACCAGAGAATGGATTATTCGAAATTCTCCGGTTCCAATTGGTACCGTTCCTATCTATCAGGCTTTAGAAAAAGTAAAAGGAATCGCCGAAGATTTAACCTGGGAAGTTTTCCGCGATACTTTAATAGAACAGGCAGAACAAGGTGTTTCATACTTTACGATTCATGCAGGAGTTCTGTTACGTTACATTCATTTAACTGCTGATCGTGTTACCGGAATCGTTTCGCGTGGCGGATCGATCATGGCAAAATGGTGTTTATTTCATCACAAAGAAAACTTTCTATACACCCACTTCGAAGAAATTTGCGAAATCATGAAACAATATGATGTTGCTTTTTCTCTTGGAGATGGTTTACGTCCCGGATCTATTGCAGATGCCAACGACGCCGCTCAATTTGCAGAGCTTGAAACTTTGGGAGAACTAACCAAAATTGCCTGGAAACATGATGTTCAGGTTTTCATCGAAGGTCCGGGTCATGTACCAATGCATATGATCAAGGAGAATATGGACAAACAATTAGAACATTGCCATGAAGCTCCATTTTATACTTTAGGGCCTTTAACTACAGATATTGCACCAGGTTACGATCATATTACATCGGCCATTGGAGCAGCTATGATTGGCTGGTATGGCTGTGCGATGTTGTGCTATGTTACACCAAAAGAGCATCTTGGCCTACCCAATAAAAAAGATGTAAAAGACGGTGTTATCACGTATAAAATTTCTGCTCATGCTGCCGACTTGGCCAAAGGTCATCCGGGTGCACAATATCGCGATAATGCCTTGAGTAAAGCACGTTTCGAATTCCGCTGGGAAGATCAGTTTAACCTTTCTCTAGATCCCGATACAGCACGAGAGTTTCACGACGAAACCCTTCCGGCAGATGGTGCAAAAGTCGCTCATTTCTGCTCGATGTGCGGACCAAAATTCTGTTCGATGAAAATATCTCAGGAAATTCGTGATGTCGCTGCAGCTGAAAAAGGCATGCAGGAGAAATCAGAGGAGTTTATTGAGCAAGGGAAAGAGATTTATATATAGTGAAAGGGTTTCTGTAAAATGTGAGATGGCTCAAATTTACATCTCACATTTCACACTTTCACAAAAAACATGTTACCACCATGATCGTAATTACAAATCCCGCTTCTATTGCAAATGAAATCAGCATTCTCGAATCTTTATTTGAAGAAGGATTGTCTTTGCTTCATATTCGGAAACCTGATTTTTCTGAGCTTGAAATGGCGCAATATATTCATCAGATAAGATTGGAATTTCGTTCTAACTTGGCTTTGCACAGTCATCACGAATTAGCGGCGGATTTTGGAATTAAACGAATTCATTTTTCTGAGAAAACGAGAAAAGAAAATCTTAATGTTATTGAAGGGTTTTCAAAATACTGTATATCAACATCAACACATTCTATTGAAGATTTTAACGCTTTAGAAAATGATTTTGATTACGCCTTTCTAAGTCCTGTTTTCCAAAGTATCTCTAAACAATATTATTATCCTAAAGAAAATCTTTTTAAATCTTTAAAATCACGAATAAATTATAAAACAAAAGTGATCGCTTTAGGCGGAATTGATGCTGAAAACATCAAAGAAACACTAGAAAACGGTTTTGATGATGTAGCACTTTTAGGAACAATCTGGAATAATGAAAACCCAATAAAACAATTCAAATTATGTCTACAAATCGTCCAATCGCACTTAGTATAGCAGGTTTTGACCCAACTGGCGGCGCTGGTGTTTTGGCCGATATCAAAACATTTGAGCAGCATCAGGTGACCGGATTTGCCATTACAACCGCGAATACCATTCAGACTGAAAATGAGTTTTTTGAAATTGAATGGACTGATTTGAGTTTTGTTCTTCGATCAATTGAAACATTGTTTAAAAGGTATAATATTCAATCAGTGAAAATTGGGATTGTTCCTTCGTTAGATTTTTTAAACCAAATTCTTTCAGTTATAAAAGCAGTATCACCAACTACACAAATTGTTTGGGATCCCGTTTTAAAATCGACTACAGCATTTGAATTCATGAATATGGATAATCAATTGGATTTGAATAAAATGCTATCCATAATTGATTTGATTACGCCCAACTATAATGAAGCTGAAATCTTATTTCCAGGTTTTATTTCGAATCAACTTTCGCTTAAAAATGAAATCTCCACTTCTGTTTTATTAAAAGGCGGGCACAATCCTATTGAAATTGGAACTGATCGATTATTTCTAAAAGATGAAATTATCGATTTACTTCCGTCTAATAAAAAATGCTTCGAAAAACATGGTTCCGGCTGCGTATTATCATCTGCCATCGCCTCAAATCTGGCTTTAAATCAAACGCTAACAGAAGCTTGTAAAAATGCGAAAACCTACATAGAAAAATTCCTGAGTTCAAATTCAACTTTAATCGGATATCATTATGTATAACAAATTACAGTACATCTCACAAGGCAATACAATCGAAGAACAATTGTACAATATTCATCAGGCATTAGATGCTGGCTGTGATTGGGTACAAATGCGATTTAAAAATCAATCAACCAAAGATACTTTTGCTTTAGCAGAAGCAGTAAAATTTTTGTGCGAAGAATATCTCGCCAATTTTATTGTAAATGACAATCTCTATCTCGCTCAGCAAATTGCCGCTGACGGAGTTCATTTAGGTTTAACCGATATGAATATTGCCGAAGCGAGAGCTATTTTAGGCAGCACGAAAATCATTGGAGGAACGGCAAATACTTTTGAAGATATCGAAAATCATATTAAAAATGGCTGCGATTATATTGGATTAGGCCCATTCCGATTTACCAGTACAAAAGAGAAATTAAGTCCCATTTTAGGATTATCAGGATATGTTGCTATTATTGAAAAGATGAAAAACAGCAATCTCACAACTCCTGTTTATGCTATTGGAGGAATTACATTAAATGATATAAATCCGTTAATGGAAACTGGAATTCATGGTATTGCTATTTCCGGAATGATTACAGAAACTGATTACAAAAAGAAATTAATTCAACAACTAAACGAAAAGTTATATGCAAACGTCATTGTTTAAAATTGGAGACAAAACCCTAACCTCCCGTCTATTTTTAGGAACCGGAAAATTTGGTTCTAACCTTGAAATGGAAGATTCGATTTTAGCCTCAGGAAGTGAGTTGGTGACTGTTGCCCTGAAACGCATCGATTTAGAAACCGAAACCGATGCTATTTTATCGCATTTACAACACCCAAATATTCATTTATTACCTAATACTTCCGGTGCGAGAAATGCCAAAGAAGCCATTTTTGCTGCACAATTGGCCAGAGAAGCACTAGAAACAAATTGGCTAAAACTAGAAATTCATCCCGATCCAAAATATTTAATGCCGGATCCTATCGAGACTTTAAAAGCAACGGAAGAACTCGCGAAACTTGGATTTTTTGTCCTGCCGTATATACACGCCGATCCTGTTTTGTGCAAACATTTAGAGAATGCAGGAACTACCGCCGTCATGCCTTTAGGCTCACCAATTGGAAGCAACAAAGGCTTAAAAACTATTGACTTTTTAGAGATAATAATCGAACAAAGCAATGTACCTGTTATAATAGACGCCGGAATTGGCTCACCATCTGACGCTGCAAAAGCAATGGAAATTGGCGCTGATGCTGTTTTGGTCAATACTGCAATTGCCGTAGCCGGAAACCCGAAACTAATGGCTGATGCTTTTAAGGAAGCGGTTATTGCAGGCCGAAAAGCTTTTGAAGCTAAGATTGCTACTCAGCAGAATTATGCGGTGGCTTCTAGTCCTTTGACATCATTTTTGTATGAATAATGTATCTAACCGCAAAGTTCGCAAGGTTTTTACACAAAGTTCGCTAAGCTTTGCGAACTCTTCGTCAAAAATAAAGAAACCCAAAGCTTAGCGAACTTTGCGTAAACCTTAGCGCTCTTTGCGGTAAAAAACCACAATTCAAATGAAAACATTCAAATCAGTTTTTGAAAACTACGATTGGGATACCATTCAATCTAAAATATACAAAACAACTTCTCAGGATGTCGAACGAGCTTTGGCAAAAACCAAACGCAATCTTGATGACTTTTTAGTTTTGATCTCCCCAATTGCTCAAAATTATCTGGAGCAAATGGCACAACAATGTCATGAAATCACCAAAAAACGCTTTGGGAAAACCATTCAAATGTATGTCCCGTTATATTTAAGCAACGAATGCCAAAATATCTGCACGTACTGCGGCTTTAGTTTAGACAATAAAATCAAACGAAAAACACTTTTAGATTCTGAGATTAAAATTGAGACAGAAGCTTTAAAAGACCTTGGTTTTGATCACGTTTTATTGGTAACCGGAGAAGCAAATTATACCGTAAACATTAATTATTTTCTAAATGCGATTGCTTTAATAAGAGAGCAATTTTCAATTATTTCGGTCGAAGTGCAGCCTCTTTCTACAGAAGACTATGAGCGTTTACATGAAGCTGGTGTATATTCGGTTTTAGTGTATCAGGAAACGTATCATCAGGAAGTATATAAAAAATACCATACTAAAGGTAAAAAATCAAACTTCGATTACAGGCTAGAAACTCCTGATCGAATTGGAACCGCAGGAATTCATAAAATAGGGTTGGGCGTTTTATTGGGGTTAGAAGATTGGCGAACAGACAGTTTCTTTAATGCTTTACATCTGGATTATCTCCAAAAAAAATATTGGCAGACTAAATACTCTGTTTCATTTCCCAGATTACGTCCGGCAGAAGGCATTATAGAGCCCAATTTTATTATGGATGATAAAGACCTCACGCAACTTATTTGTGCGTATCGTCTTTGGAATGAAGATCTTGAAATCTCCATTTCGACCCGAGAAAATGAAAAATTCAGAAACAACATTATCCCAATTGGAGTTACAAGTATGAGCGCGGGATCTAAAACCAATCCGGGTGGCTATGTAGTTGATCCGCAATCATTGGAACAATTTGAAATAAGCGATGAACGCTCCGCAAAAGAAATCGCGCAAATTATAACCGATTCAGGCTACGAACCCGTTTGGAAAGATTGGGACAAATGTTATGGGTAAGGAAATTCCAATAATCTAAAATCTAAAATCAACACTTTAAAATCAACAAATGAGCATCATACAAGAATTCCTCCGTTACAACAGGCAAACTATATTACCCGAAATTGGTGACGAAGGTCAGGGAAAACTAAAAAGAGCAAAAGTTTTGGTCATTGGCGCGGGTGGTTTGGGTTGCCCGATTCTGCAATATATTTCGACTGCCGGAGTTGGTTTTATTGGAATTATTGATTTTGATAAAATTGAAATCCACAACTTACACAGACAGATCTTGTATACTGAAAATGAAATTGGACAGGAAAAAGCTTTAGTTGCCAAAGAAGTCGTTTCAAAACTAAATCCGCTGATTGAAGTACTTGCAATTCCGGAAAAACTGACTGCTGAAAATGCCAATCACATTATTCAGCAATATGATATTGTCGTAGATGGTTCGGATAATTTTACAACGCGTTATCTGGTTAATGACACTTGTGTTGCGCTACAAAAACCATTAGTTTACGGAAGTATTCTAAAGTTCGAAGGGCAAATTGCAGTTTTTAATCACAACGGAAGTAAAAACTTACGCGATCTGTTTCCCGAAATGCCGGATCCAAAAGATGTTCCGAATTGTAATCTGAATGGTGTTTTAGGAACTTTACCAGGGATTATTGGTACTATGATGGCACACGAAACCCTAAAATTAATTTTGGAATTACCGACTTTAAAAAATGAGCTAGTGCTGTTTAACACTTTAAACTGGAACTTTACAAAACTGAATTTTTAAAAGATAATTTCATCGCCAACATTGATAATTCCTGAATTTAAACTCACAATATTTGTCCCAAATAAAACGGAATTATTGACAACCCGGTATTTACTTAAGGTTTTGAGCGGTTCTTTTTTTAATTTACCATTTTCAGGATCATTATTGACCATAATACATCTTCCGCAAGGTTTTACGTTTTTAAATTGCACATCCCCAATTTTAAAAGTTGTAAAATCATCTTCTTCATGAGGAACTTCGGTGCTTATTACAATATTGGGGCGAAATCTTAAAATGGTGATTTTATCTGCTAGTTTTTCATTTAGAGAATCCAAACTTTGACTTCCTATCATCAAATAAGGATAGCCATCGGCCAGACTTACATTGAAGATTTCTTTTAGTCGGGAACTCTCATGTTTTCGATCTCCGGGTTTAATAATTTTAACCAATTTACATTCAAAACCCAATTGCTCACTGAACCATTTTGAAGTCGACTCATTCACTTCGACCACCTCACTTTTATCATCCCAAACATTTACCTGTACAGGATTATCTAAATGCTCGTAAGCAGAAAATTCATGCTTTTGCTCCTGAAAAGTAATGCTTATTTTTCCATCTGAAATTTGTGGATAAAACTGACTTAAAATTCGATGTTCCCTTTGTGTGATAAATTGATTTTCAGCATCAATCAACATCCATCTGCGGTCGTTTTCGAATCCCATTTCTTCAGCAAAAGCTTGCTGGCAACTAATTCCGGCTAAACTTTTTATCGGGTAGATATAAATTTCTTTTACACTGTAAACTGCACTCATTATTCCTTATTTTCTACAATAGACATAAATTCTTCACGATCGATTTCGCGACAGCCTAAACTCTCTAAATGCGGGTTGTAAACCTGACAATCCAGAAGTTTATAATTCTCATTTTTCAACTGATTTACCAAAGCAATAAAAGCGACTTTGGAAGCATTTGAGACTTTAGAAAACATACTTTCTCCACAAAAAACATGTCCCAGATCAATTCCGTATAAACCGCCAACCAGAACCTCATCCTGCCAAACCTCAACAGATTTCGCAACGCCTTCTTCATGGAGTTTACAATACGCATCGATCATTTCGTTTGAAATCCAGGTTCCGTTTTGACCATCGCGTTTTATGTTCTGGCAATTCGAAATAACATCTCTGAAATTTTGATTCAAGGTAACCTTAAACTGATTTCTGTTCAGGATATTACGCATGCTTTTGGACACAATTAATTCATCTAAAAACAAAACCATTCTGGGATCCGGTGACCACCAAAGAATGGGATCTCCTTCGTTAAACCAAGGGAAAATGCCGCTTTTATAAGCCAATTTCAATCGTTCCGGTTCTAAATCGCCGCCAATAGCAAGAATTCCTTCTTCATCAGCCTCTGAAACCGGCGGGAAAAATAAATCGTTGAATACGTAGTACATTTTTTAAATTCCAAAATTTTTAAATTCTAAACGCTTTGAGGGTCTAATAAAAACTGAGAGTAAAAAACAAAATTCCAAACTCCAATTGCATATTTATGAATTGGAATTTGGAATTTGACTCTTGGATTTTAAACCTTTTTTTAGAAAGGTAAATCGTCCGGTTCGTCTTCGTTTAAGTTTGTAGCCGGAGCAAAAGCTGCTGCTGCTGGCATAGCCGGAGTTTGTCCAGGACCTTCTGGTGCTACTCTTTCGATTCTCCAACCTTGAATACTATTGAAATATCTGGTTTCTCCTTGTGGATTAACCCATTCTCTTCCTCTTAAATTGATAGAAACTTTTACTGCCTCACCTTGTTTGTAGCTACTTAATAAATCGCATTTATCTTGTGTAAATTCGATCAAAATATGCTGTGGATACTGCTCATCTGTGGTAACAACCAACTCTCTTTTTTTGAATGCAGCACTAACTTGTTGCTCTGGGTTCACCACTTTTACTTTTCCTGTAACTTCCATCTTCTTCTATATTAATTATTGTTTCTTTTCTATTTTTTTTGCTAAAAGCACTTTCCAGGCCGAAGAGATATCATCATTATCAAGATACCTTTTGGCTTCTAAATGTATTTTTTCCTGATCATCGGAGCTTAAGACTCCTTTGACAGAAAAGTTTTCTTTCACAAATATACTAACTTCTTCTGTTGTAGGCAAGGCTTCAATGTTACCTAATTTTCCAAGATCATTTCCGCTAAAAACGGGGCTTTGCCTGATATAATTTGGAATCACATCTACTCCAACTCCTAATGTTGTCAAGGGTTTTGGCACTTCAAAAAGTCCTTCATTGGATCTTGAATACCAGTTACTTCCCAATCTCGAAACCAGATCAATTTTGTGCTGATCTATTGCTCCGTTTTCATCTAAAACAGCTTCATGAATATGAATTTTTACCACTTCACAAAGAATCAGATTTCCCGCTCCGCCCTGATCTCCTAACGGAATAATCTGCGTGACTTTGCATTCAAACTGCACCGGAGACTCTTTTACCCGATACGGTTTTACTAAATCTGACGGGATTTGTGTTAATCCGGCTTTTATAAATTCATTCACTCCTTCGCCATATTCTGTACTGGCTAATGAAGTTTGCTGTACCAAATCATAATTGACTACATTAATGACAACTTCGCGTGTTGCTTCGGCATTAACTAATGTATGTTTTACCGTATTGTCGCGTACACGGCGTGCCGGCGAAAAAATCAGAATTGGCGGATTGGCACTGAACACATTAAAGAAACTAAAAGGCGATAAATTCGGAATTCCCTTTGCACTTATTGTACTGGCAAAAGCAATTGGTCTTGGTCCGATGGCACTCTGCAGGTAACCATGCAATTTTGCCGTTGGTATCTCTTTTGGATCGATGCTAATCATATTTTTTCTTTTTAACCGAATCTCATTTCGGTAACTGCAAAAGTATAGAAATCGTTTCTGTCAGAGAAATAGTTTTAGATTTAAAAACAAAAAATCTTTAAAGGCTTACAAAATATTAAATGTGTTTATTTCGTTATATTTATACCACAAAAAATATTTTATGTCTTTTTCCGAAAGAAGAAATACAACCCGCTGGATTATCGTTTTCATTTCCTTTTTAATCATCACTTTGATTCTCTGGAACACTTATACTTTTTTTCAAATTTTTAAAAATGAAGAAAGACTTAAAATGAACCTTTGGGCAAATGCGCAAAAAACATTAATCAATGCCGATGAAAATACGGATCTGGATTTACCTCTTGATATTTTAAACAACAATACCTCTGTACCTGTCATGCTCACGATGTATGACAAAGTGATAAGTTCTGTAAATGTTCCTGAAGAAATTCTTGCAGACAAAAAAAATCACTCTCGTATTTAAAAAATCTAAAGAACGAAAACGAACCTATTGTTATTGAATATGCTCCCGGAAAACACCAGCAGGTCTATTATGGAAATTCGGCTTTAATCAATAAACTTAAATATTATCCGGTTGCTTTATTGCTGATCATCTTTTTATTTGGTGCCTTGATTTACAACTTTTATAAAAGCACCAAAATGGCGACTCAAAATAAACTTTGGGCAGGAATGGCAAAGGAAACCGCACATCAGATCGGGACACCTTTATCTTCTTTGATAGGCTGGGTTGAGATTTTAAAAACTGAAGATATTGATCCCTCCATAACATTAGAAATAGAAAAAGACATTGAACGCTTACAGACTATCACAGATCGTTTTTCTAAAATTGGTTCTGTTCCTGTTTTAGAAGAACATGATATTACTGCTGAAACGCTGCATACTTACGAGTACCTGCAATCCCGTTTTTCTAAACAGGTTACTTTCTCTTATCATGGTACAAAAGAACCAATATTGGTAATGATAAACCCAACATTGCACAGTTGGACTATCGAAAATCTGGTAAAAAATGCAATCGATGCGATGAAGGGAAAGGGAAGTTTGGATCTTCAAATTGAACAAGATGCAAATCATGTAAAAATAAATGTGAAAGATTCCGGAACCGGAATTTCTAAAAACCAGTATAAATCGATTTTCGAACCTGGTTTTACCACTAAAAAACGCGGTTGGGGATTAGGCCTTTCTTTGACCAAACGAATTGTGGAAGAATACCACGGTGGAAAAATAAAAGTTTTACATTCTGAAATTGGAAAAGGAACTACTTTTCAGATTTTACTAAATAAAAAAGTGCAGTAAATCGCTTTACTGCACTTTTAATGTTTTTTTATTTCTGAACGTTTTTCCAGGTTGAGCGAAGTCGAAACCTTTTACGTTCAATCATGGCCTGGCTTTGACTTCGCTCAGCCTGACGACATCCATCAAAACAATTATCATTAAACTACAAATTCGCCTGAATGCTTTTAGCCAAAGCTTCAAAT
This sequence comes from Flavobacterium frigidimaris, assembly GCA_900129595.1. GTDB lineage: Bacteria > Bacteroidota > Bacteroidia > Flavobacteriales > Flavobacteriaceae > Flavobacterium > Flavobacterium frigidimaris. The sequence continues at coordinate 63,613 of FQWG01000002.1, forward strand.
TCTTCTTTAGAAAGTGATACTTTATTATGAAAACGCATTTCATCCATTTCGTTTAACGGAATTAAATGTACGTGGGCATGAGGAACTTCTAATCCTACAACCGCCATTCCGACTCTTTTACAGGAAACGGTTTTCTCTATAGCAATGGCAATTTTTTTAGAAAACTTCATCAAACCTAAATACAACTCATCTTCCATCTCAAAAATCTTATCGATTTCTTGTTTTGGGATACAAAGTGTATGTCCTTTTGCATTTGGATTTACATCTAAAAAAGCCAGATAATTATCGTCTTCAGCAATTTTGTATGCAGGAATTTCTCCGTTTACTATTTTGGTAAATATTGATGACATTGTTTATTCGTTTATTTGGTTAATAGTTTAACCGATTTAACGATTAAACAGTTAAACTAAAATTTAGTCACGGGTAATTTCAAGAATTTCAAATTTCAAAACTCCGTTTGGTACTGTGATTTCTGCTACTTCTCCAACAGATTTCCCCAGTAAACCTTTTCCAATAGGAGATGTTACTGAGATTTTTCCGGTTTTCAGGTCAGCTTCACTTTCCGCAACAAGCGTATACTTCATTTCCATTCCGTTGCTTTGGTTCTTAATTTTTACATTAGAAAGTACCAATGCTTTCGAAACATCAAGTTGGGATTCGTCTATTAGCCTTGCATTAGAATATACCTCTTCCATTTTAGCAATTCTCATTTCTAATAAACCTTGTGCTTCTTTTGCTGCATCATATTCGGCGTTTTCAGATAAATCACCTTTGTCTCTTGCTTCTGCTATATCTTGAGATGCCTTTGGACGCATTACACTTTTTAAATGCTCCAACTCATCTTTTAATTTTTTTAATCCTTCTGCTGTATAATAAGATACTTTACTCATAACTTCGTCGTTTATATAAATACAAAAAATCCCATCGGGACGGGATTTTGTATTACAAATATACTATTATTTTTAATAGTACATAATTATATGTTAATCATATAAAAATCAAATCTAAATAAATTATTTTTGTTTCACTAATTCTTATTAAAATAATGAAAAAATTCTGGCTCTTAACCCTGTTTGTTTCTGTACTTTTCTCTTGCAGCGACAATAACATCAGCAACAAAAATCCTAATATACCAAGTTATTCGGTTAATTTATCAATTGACATGAATTTACCGGCGTACTCTAATCTTAAGTTTGTGAGCAATGGCATTATCATTCCTAATTATGGTGCAAAAGGAATTATTATTTTTAATGCCGGAAGCGGCTATAATGCTTTTGATGCAGCCTGCCCTAATCAAGCCATAAACTCATGCACTGCGATGACGATTAACGGTATCAATGCTCTGTGTTCTTGCGATAAATCAGAGTATAGTTTGTTTACCGGACTTGGCGGCAAAGAATATCCTTTGAAACAATATCGTGTTGAAGTAAGCGGAACTGTGATTCACGTTTATAATTAATATAAAAAAAGCCTGAAAATTTAAACTTTCAGGCTTTTTTGTTTTCGGGAATCTTTAAAACTTCAAAGTCAATCCTGCCAGGAAATTAATTCCTGCCTGCGGATAATAGGACGGATAAATATCCCACATTGCTCCGTTTGACACATATTTTTTGTCTAAAATATTATTGACTAAACCAGTAATCATAATAGATTTAAAGATTGATTTGGGTTTTATTTCGTAAGATACATTCAAATCGTTTACAAAGTAATCTGCCAATTTTGCTGCAGGCAATTCGATATTGTTCATGTATTGTTCACCAACAAATTTTTGCAATAACGAAATATGCAAGCTCTCAAGCGGGCTGTATACAATAATATTTCCGGCAATAATATTTGGTGAATAAGCGATATCTGTTGTTCCATAGTATTGTCCTTCAACTGCTAAATCAACATTTTTATTGCTGCTTAAAGTGAAGTTTGGTCTAAGAAGGAATTTCTCCGAAAGCTTTATTGTGGCATCTACTTCAAAACCTAAACGGTAACTTTTTTCAGTATTGGCACGAATTGGCGCCCCAACATCATCTAATCTTCCGGTTAAGATCAATTGATCTTTATAACCCATATAATAGAAATTAGAATTCAATTGAAATTTCTCTGAATTGAATCTCCATCCTAATTCAAAATCATTTAATTTTTCAGGTTTTACATTTCCACCTTCATAATCGGTTCTGTTTGGTTCACGATTGGCTCTGGCGTAAGAGAAATAAAGTGTGTTCTTCTCATTGATTTCGTAATTTAGTCCTGCTTTGGGATTAAAGAAATTGAAGTTATCATCCACCAGTCCTGTTTCTTTACTATTGGCTTTATACGTTACATTTCGGTATTGCAAATCGCCATAGAAACTTAATTTTTCTGTAAACTGATAATTGGCTTTTGCGAAGATATTACCATCTGTTTTTGTTGAATAATCATCATAATAATGATCGCCTAATTCTGACTGTGCTGAATTTCTTGCCCAGATTACTTTTCCGTAATGATCGCCTTCATATTTGTTCCAGCCTCCGCCAAGAATAACATCGAGTTTTTCTTCTTTGTATTTTACAGAGAAGGTTGTTCCGTAAAAATCATTGTCTAACCATTTCTGACGAATCAGATCTGTTCCCGGAACTAATTCTCCTAAATCATTCTCCACCATTTTTGTAGATTGAATTGGTCCGTATCCTTCAATTGGTTCATTGTATTTATAATTTTCATAATACCCTAATCCTTTTGTATAATGCAAAGCTAAGTTGCTACTCCATTTATCAGACCATGATTCGCTCCAATGCAGCTGATAATGATTCTGATTATAATTATCTGTTTCATTATCATAAAAATGAACGTTTCCTGCTTCATCTTTATACTTTCCTGCAGAATTATAAGTTCGGTCTGAATTTAAAGTTTCAGCATCAATTCCGTTCCAGGATTGGTAGGTTTTTTCAGTTCCGCCAAAAACCAATGCTTTTATTAAAGTTGTCTTCCCTACATAAGTTCCCTGTAGAAAATACGATTTCAGATCAGAACTGGCACGATCTACATAACCATCAGACTTAATGGTAGACAAACGTCCGGCCAATTCAAAATGATCGTTTAATAAACCTGTACTGAATTTTACCGTGTTTTTATTTGAATTGAAACTTCCGTAAGAACTGGAAATTTCTCCGGTTGGTTTTGAAGCATAGCTGTCTGTAAGCATGTTTAAACTCGCTCCAAAAGCTCCTGAACCGTTTGTAGAAGTTCCTACACCACGCTGCAACTGCAGACTTTCTACAGACGAAGCAAAGTCTGGCATATTTACCCAAAAAGTTCCCTGACTTTCAGAATCATTATACGGAATTCCGTTGATCGTTACGTTTACTCTTGTAGCATCGCTTCCGCGGACTCTGATTCCGGTGTAGCCTATTCCTCCTCCCGCATCAGAAGTAGTCACAACAGATGGCAAATAGTTCATTAAAACAGGAATATCCTGTCCCAGATTTCTAAATTTAATTTCCTTTTTATCCATATTACTAAACGTAACCGGAGTTTTTGTAGTTACACGAACTGCCGAAACTAACACATCATCAAGCTTATTGACTTTGGTTGAATCTTGTTCCTGTGAAAAAGAAAATTGTGTAAAGAAAATAGAAGAAAGAAGAAAGAAAATAGACTTTTTGTTCAGCTTTGAACCTTTGAACCTTTGTGTCTTTGTACCTGTGAAGGTACCTTTAATAATAGTTTTCATTCGTAAAGAATTACGAATAAAAGGGGGAATTATTCTTTGTTAAAATTAATAAATGTTTCACGACAAAATATAGTGTGCACGCTAAAATTGTCGTTTATTTCCCTTAGCGACATTACTCGCTCAGGTTCGTTGGGTATGATCTCAGCTCGTTATTTAGAGCACCCCTTTGAGACAGTGCAAATGTAGTGTTAAAAATTACAAAAATCAATGGCAATTGCAAAAATCAAATTCCAATTTAGACTTTATAAGATTGCTTTTTGGAATTTGAAATTTATTTTTTGGAATTTTACTCTAAATCAGGTTTTCTTCTGGATTGTTTTCTTTCAGAAATATTCTTTTTGTCTTTGATTCGTTTTTTAATTACCGATTTTGGGATTCTGGTTGCTTTACGGACTTTAGGAACAAACAATCCTTTTTTGATGATTTCCAGAAAACGTTTTATAACAATGTCTTTATTTTTAAGCTGGCTTCTGTCTTCGTCACAATTTAAAATCAGGATATTCTCTGTTGTCAAACGTGATGCAATATTGGTCAGTAAAAGTAATTTTTCTTCCTCAGATAAAGCCTGAGAAGTATTGAGATCAAAAGTCAAAACTACTTTTGATGAAACTTTGTTTACGTTTTGCCCGCCTGCACCACTGCTTCTGACTGCTTTGAAAGTTAACTCTGATATGATTTTTTCGATATCCATTATTGTGGCTGATGTGCTGCTTTTAATAAATCGTTTACTGTTTTCACCGGATTAAAAGTAATCAACGGTACGGCCACAAAAATAGTGAGCCAGTTAGCCATGGCACCATTCCATAATCCCGGCAGTTCATAGCTTTTTACTATTTCTCCGTCGACAGTTTTTTCTACTATAAAACCTGCTTTCTGATCTACAAACTGCAATAAATCAAACTTCTCATTTTTATAATTTTTGATACCACAAACCAAATCAACCGGATTAAAATGGGTGGCTTCGGCTAAAATATCCTGCTGTTTTTTATTTGATAAATCTACCTGAGACGTTTCTACAATCTGCAATGAAACTGACCCTTTGGCATTTCTTACCCAAAATGGTCCTCCTCCGGGTTCTCCTTCATTTTTTACCATTCCGCAAACCCTCACCGGTCTGTCTAATAATTCTTTTATTTTATTGATTTTATTTTCTACGGTAAACTTATTAAAATCACTGTTCAATTCAATATTGAGTTTCTGCATTAAAAAAGCAACAATTTCTTCAATGTTTTTTTCTTTTATTTCCTGCTTTTCAATAGCATTCAAATAACTAAAAACCTGTTGTTGTACTTCAAGCAAAACTCCTGCCAGTGCTTTTTTATACAAGGCAATTTTATCAATATGATTCTGAATCACATTGTCTATGTTTTTTATAAAGATAATATCTGAGTCGAGTTCTTTTAAGTTCTCAATTAAAGCTCCATGTCCTCCCGGTCTAAATACCAAATTATTATTTTTATCCCTGACAGGGATATTTTTTTCGTCTACACAAATAGAATCTGTGCTTTTGTTTTGGTAGGAATAACTAATATTAATTTGTGTACCCGATAATTTTTCTACTTTTTCCTTCAGTACTTCAACTTCATTTTCGAACAAATTCTGATGTGCTTCAGAAACTGTAAAATGCAAATTCGAAACCTGATTTGCCGTTGCATAATGCACACATTCATTCAAATGTTCTTCGATTGGGTTGGCTATATGCGTTTTATACTGATGAAACGGCAATACCGCTTTTGGCTTATTGGCGAAGTCATAATAATCTGGCGACAATAATGTTTTTATAAAATAATAGTTTTTATAATCTCTGTCTAAGGTTTCAAAATCGGGATGAATTTCTCTGAGTTTTTTATCTATACTTTCAAAAAACGGAAATTTATCGAGTGCTACAATAAAAATAGACAAATTGCTGTCCTTCTTTCTATTGATATAAGCATTGATAGTCTCTTTCTGAATGTCAAAATCTTTCAGGAAAGCAGTCAAAAACTTAAACATTCTGCTTGCTGCACCGGAGGCCGGCACAAACTTCTTTAGTTTGAGTTTTTCTTTCTGAAGATCAAAAAAACGGGACTTCTCTTCGAATTCAGCTTCTGACAAACTTAAAATTCCGTTATTAATCGTTGCCGGACTTATTAAACTGGCTTTTGCAATTCCGTTTTTAAAAATTTCTAACTGACTTACTATTTTATCAAAAGGAATTCCGTGATTGTATATCTGCACAAAATCAGCGGATGAAATCCCATGTTGTTTTGCAATTGATAAATTATCGATAATCGCTGTGGCTTTTGCCAAACGGCTTTCTTTATTACCTGACAATGTTATAAATGGCTTTTTGGCATCAATTAAAGATTGTTTAAAAACAGAGAAAACAGTTTCTCTGCCGTCTGAAGTATCTCTGATATCGTCTTTCTCCCAGGGAACGTCTATATCCGTAAGGAAAAACAAATCATAATGATGTTCTAGTGCGGCTTCGTTTAAAAGCGGATCACAGAAACCATAATACATTTCAGAAAAAACTTTGGTAACCATTAAATTAGTGTCAGAAAACAAATACTTTTTTGCTGAGTCGAGTTTTTTATTTTCTAATGCAACCTGTCCGTATGCAATAGGCATCATATCCTCAGCAACACAAATGTGCTGATTCTCCTCCCATTTTTCCTGCAAATAATCGCGTGCAAATTCAGGTACCCATTCTGTTACATAGTATGCTGCAAGTTGTTTTGCCAATGTCGTTTTTCCTGTACTTTCAGGACCAAACAAAGCAATTTTTATGATAGCTGTTTTTTGCTGTCTAAGATTTTTCTCCATTCTAAATAAGCTGAAATAGCCAAAATTGTAAAAATTAAATATTGTAGCGACAACATCCCTAAGCCGCGATAGGCATAAAGAGGCACTACAATAATATCGCCAATAATCCAAAGCGTCCAGTTTTCGATCTTTTTCTTGGCCATGTACCACATTCCTGCAAAAAATATTCCTGACGAAATCATGTCGACATAATTGTCTTTATGAATCTCGTAATCAAAATATTTATAAATTCCGAAAACTACAAATATGGTTACAAAGAACAGTAAAATTCCGATTATTTTTTCATTAAAATTCGTTCTCGTAATAGGCAGATTATCTTCGACAGTTCCGCCTTTTGCCCACATATACCAACCGTAAATACTCATTACAGAGAAGTATCCATTTATAATCATATCACCAATATAACCCGCAACATATAAGAGATAAACAGATATTACCGTGGCAATTAATCCTGTTGGATATACCCAAATGTTTTCTTTTTTAGCAAACCACACACTCAGAATCCCACAAACAAAAACTAAAAACTCTAAAGCAATGTGCCATAAAGGGGCATTTTTGTAACTTTCAAGAAAAAAATCTATCATTGGGTTGAGTTGTTTTTTGGTTTGTTCTTATAGTGGCCGTAAAAGTAAAAGTTTTTTAATCCCGAAGAACTATTTTGAATGAATTATATTTATATTACAGCTAAAAGAAAATTATGATTGCAATTGAGGTGTTGGAGAAATATGGAGCACTGAAAAAATCTTTCGATAAAAGCGAAATTGTTTTTGAACAAGGCAATCTTCCCACGCACTATTACCAAATTATTTCCGGTGAGATCAAAATGAGCAATTATAATGATGACGGACGCGAATTTATTCAGGGCATTTTTTATAAAGATCAGTCTTTTGGAGAACCGCCATTATTCTTAAATCAAAAATATCCCGCTAATGCTATTGCTGTTGAAAACGCAGAAATCCTCTTGCTGCCCAAAAACAACTTCATGAAACTGCTGGAAGAAAACCCGACTGTCAGCATTAAAATAATTGAGAATCTGGCCCAACGATTGTATTACAAATCAGTTATGGCAGCAGAAATGTCTACACAAGAACCGGAACATCGTGTTTTGAAACTAATAGATCACGGAATTGTATATTTTAATTTTAAGAAGGAGGAGAACGGTTACCTCATCAATTTTACGAGACAGCAAATTGGAGACTTAACCGGATTGCGTGTTGAAACGGTGATTAGAACAATTAAAGCTTTAGAAAAAAAGGGTATTCTAAAAATTATAAACAGAAAAGTATACCGATAAAAAAGTTCTTGTTTTATGATTTTAATCATAAAACAGAGCTGTATAGTGCATGTACCTTTGTAGTATAAAATCTCAATATCATGACACTATATCAAACAACATTCGAAAATTTCAATAAAAACTATATGGGTTCTGCAGCAATGGCTGTAATTGGTCAAAGCTGTTTAGGTGGTGCTGCTGCAATGTATATTCTTTCTCACGGAACCTCTATTGGACAAATGATTCAGCTGGGAATTATCGTTTTGGCTTGTGTTTTTGCCAATACTTCAATTTTAGCACAGATGAAACATAAAGTGGTTTTTAACCTTATTATTTTAAGTGCTTTATTAAGTGTTTTACTTATATTTCTGAATAGTTTTGTACTATGAGAAAACAAATAGAGAATAGAGCTGATATCTCCTTTTTAGTACATCAGTTTTATGCTAAAATAAGAGCCGATGAAGAAATCGGCTTTTATTTTAATACGATGATCAAAGATTGGGATGCCCATCTCGAAAAGCTGACTGATTTTTGGGAAACCAATTTATTTGCAGTAAAAAAATACAGAGGCAATCCGCATGCGGTACACAATAAAGTTGATGCTCATTTTGAAAGCAAAATTACCTCGAATGAATTTGGAATTTGGCTGAACTATTGGTTTCAGACTTTAGAAGAACATTTTGAAGGCGAGAATGTAGAAACCCTAAAACGTCGTGCCCGCAAAATGGGAACTTTTTTGTTTATGAGTATGTTCGAACATCGTAAAAAGACGTCAGAAGCTTCTTCACCGGATCATTTAAATTAAAATCAATTTATCAATTTTGACCAAAAGGGAGACTTAAACAATAACAAACACACGAAATAAATCATTCTTGCCCCCAATAAGACTGATTATTTTCCTGTGCGGTTTCTCCCTACGGTCGAAATGAGAAATCTGCACTTATTCCGGAATTAGAGAAGATTGGATTTTGGACCCTAGCGATAGCGAACAGGCGAAGCAATTATAATATTGTGATTTTATTCCAATAAACTATTTCTCAAAAGCATACACTAGAGTAAAGTCCTGCCATGAAGTACTTGATTTTATTTCTTTGTAATGCACATTAAAATCTACTACCAAATCATCGAAATGCAGGCTAGCCTCTGTTAGATTCTCTTTTAACGAAAAAGCATTTACTCTGATATGATCCTTGAAGCTGATTCCTTTTTCATTCCTAATTTTAAAGATCGCTTCTTTCGCTCCCCAGATTACGGTCAATTCCTTAATATAATCAGTTGTATTCTGAGTGTTTAAATAACTGTTTTCAGTATCTACGAATTTATCGGCGATTCTAAGGATTTTTTCGCGCTGCAGTTCCATATCGATGCCTACGGTTTCATGGCTGATTATAATCGCTGCAAAATCATGCGAATGTGTAATTGAAATATGATTGTGACAATTAAAATACGGTTTTCCAAATTCGTCATAATGCATTTCATGATCTGTAAAACCCATTTCCTGTATCAGCATACGAACGCTCAAAAAAGCACGCTGGTGCATTTGAGACTTCATTCCGTCTAGTCTTTGCTGCGTTTTTTCTTTTAAAACTACTTTGCTCAATAACTCCTCAAAAGATTCTGTTATGTGCCAAATTAAGATTTTGGTAGTTTCGTTGAATTGTATGGTTTGAAATAAAGGCATTCTTTTTTGAATTATGAATTATGAGTTTTAAGTTATGAATTATTTTCCTGATTTGAAAACAGATTTTCTAATTTAACGTCTGGGGTTTCTAGCCCTGATGGAAACGGCATCCTTTTGTGTCCGCCGCCGCGGACACAAAAGATATAGTGGACAGCAGAAAATAGCTCCTCAATTTCAATACCTTCTTGTAAAAAGCAAATTATTTAGCTAAAGTTCAAAAGATTAAGAAATTAAACATTTCACAAATCTTATAGAAAGTAGTCAGAATTAAAAACCTATTCCGTAAATTTGCAAAAATTTTACAATTACAAATATACTATAAATGAGTACTACAACTACGCCTTTTGTGGCTTTCAAAGTAAAAGACATCTCTCTAGCGGCTTGGGGAAGAAAAGAAATTGAATTAGCTGAAGCTGAAATGCCGGGTTTAATGGCTCTTCGCGCTGAATATAAAGACGAACAACCTCTTGCAGGTGCTCGTATCGCTGGATGTTTACATATGACGATCCAGACTGCAGTTTTGATCGAAACTTTAATCGCTCTTGGTGCTGAAGTTACCTGGTCTTCTTGTAACATTTTCTCTACTCAGGATCAGGCTGCTGCTGCTATTGCTGCTGCAGGAATTCAGGTTTACGCCTGGAAAGGTCTAGATGAGCAATCATTTGACTGGTGTATTGAGCAAACTTTATTCTTTGGTGAAGACAGAAAACCATTGAACATGATCTTAGATGATGGTGGAGATTTAACTAACATGGTTATTGACCGTTTCCCGGAATTGGTTCCCGGAATCAAAGGATTGTCTGAAGAAACTACAACTGGTGTTCATAGACTTTACGAAAGAGTAAAAGCCGGAACTTTACCAATGCCTGCAATCAACATTAACGATTCTGTTACTAAATCTAAATTTGATAACAAATACGGTTGTAAAGAATCTGCTGTAGATGCTGTACGTCGTGCAACTGACTTAATGTTAGCTGGAAAAAGAGTTATCGTTTGCGGATACGGTGATGTTGGAAAAGGAACTGCTGCTTCTTTCAGAGGTGCAGGATCTATTGTAACAGTTACTGAAATCGATCCAATTTGTGCTTTACAAGCTGCAATGGACGGTTATGAAGTTAAAAAATTAAACACTGTAATTGCTACTGCTGATATCATCATTACCACTACAGGAAATAAAGATATCGTTCTTGGATCTCATTTCGAGCAAATGAAAGACAAAACTGTTGTTTGTAACATCGGACACTTTGATAACGAAATTGATATGGCTTGGTTGAACAAAAACCATGGTGCATCTAAAATCGAAATCAAACCTCAGGTTGACAAATATACTATCGCCGGAAAAGATATCATCATCTTGGCTGAAGGTCGTTTGGTAAACCTTGGTTGTGCTACAGGTCACCCAAGTTTTGTAATGAGTAACTCATTCACTAACCAAACTTTGGCTCAAATCGAATTATGGAAAAACAGTGCTGCTTACAACAATGACGTTTATATGTTACCAAAACATTTAGATGAAAAAGTTGCTGCTTTACACTTAGCTAAATTAGGAGTTGAATTGGAAACTTTACGTGACGATCAGGCTGCTTATATTGGTGTTCCGGTTGAAGGTCCATTCAAACCAGAATACTATAGATACTAGTAAATTTTAGATTGAAGATTTCAGTCCCGATAGCTATCGGGATAGATTTCTTTGATTATTCATATCAAACCCGACAGGTTTTAAAAACCTGTCGGGTTTTCTGTTTTCAATCAGAAATACAGATAAGTAAATCGTTTATTTTTATACACAAAATCATTTCTTACAAAAAAATTATACCTTTATAGAATAAGTCTCAATTTCTCAAATACATAAACATTGTACTCTTGAAAAAAACATCTTATTTGTTCGTCTTCTTAGTTTTACTTAGCCTCCCGCAAATTATTTTTTCTCAGGAAAAGAAACCCAAAGTCGTTTTGGTTTTAAGTGGTGGCGGTGCAAAAGGTATTGCACATATTCCGCTTTTACAAAAACTGGACTCTTTGCACATCGTACCTGATCTTATTGTTGGCAATAGTATGGGCAGCATTATAGGAGGTTTTTATGCGATGGGATATTCCGGTGACAGTATCGAAAAATTAACCAAAAACATTATTTGGGATAAATTATTTGGCGGAGGCCAGTCGTTAAAATCTGTGAGTGTAGAAGAAAAAAGAGAATTTCAGAGATACTTAGTTGGAATAGGTGTTAAAGACAAAAAACTAAATAGTGTTGGCTCTCTTTTAAATGATCAAAATTTAAGAGAACTCCTTTCTGAATTGACCTATCCGGTATACAATATTAAAGATTTTGACAGTCTGCCAATACCATTTAGAGCCATGGCCACAGATTTGGCCGAAGGAAAAGAAGTTATTCTAAGCAAAGGCACTCTTGCTTATGCCATGAGAGCAAGTATGTCTTTGCCCGGTATTTTTAAGCCTATGACATACGAAAAAACGGTATTAGTCGACGGAGGAGTTTTGAATAATTTCCCAACAGATGTCGCCAAAGAAATGGGTGCTGACATTATCATTGGTAGTGATGTAGGTGGCGGACTGGAACCCATAGACAAGCTGAACAATCTTCTGACGATATTGACGCAAACCAGTATGTTTCCGAGTAATATTAAAAACCCGGCAAACCGAAAACTCTGCAATATCTTAGTAGATCACCTGCCTAATTTACGTTTTTCTACAGCTGATTTTGCAGATAGTGACGAAATCTACAAAGATGGTAAAATTGCAACAGCACAAAACCTTCCGGCTTTAGTTGCATTATCCGAAAAACTAAAAGGATACACGCAACGAACTCACGAATTACCAAACATGCCTGCATCATTTATTCTTGATACTATTGTTTATAAAAACATCAGTCCGGAAAACCTTGCTCTGGTTTTAGGTAGAATAAACCTAAAAACGAATGTAAAATATACCACCAAAGATTTACTGGCAGGTATTAACAGGGCCATGGGTACCAATCTTTTTGACGAGATCACGCACAGTTTTTTCATCAAAGACGGCAATAAACTGGGAGTTACCATATTTGGACATGAACGCGCCAAAAACCAACTGAACACATCTGTACATTACGACACTTACCGGGGCGTTGGAATCATTTTTAATTATACTGCCAGAAATGTTCTTGCCAGAGCATCCCGTCTTCTCTTAACAGTCGATATTGCAGAACAGCCAAAAGCCCGAATCAATTATCAGAAAAATTTCGGAAAAAACAGAGACTGGTGGTGGTCATCTGAACTTTATGGGGCTTTTTTAAGACAAGAAATTTATTTTAACGGTAAAGCTTCGGATAATGTACTTTATAATTCTGTAGAATTTAGTAATGAGATCAATAGAAACATAAATTCACTAAAAAGTTATTTTGGCTATGGTTTAAACTATCAATACTCCCACTTAAAACCAAAATACGACAGAGAATACAATCCTAACTCTATCGATATCACGAATTACACCTTAAACAGTATAGAAGTAAACTTGCATTATTCCTACAATGATATGGATAAAGTTTTCTTTGCTGAAAATGGAACAATTATGAAAGCAAATATAACCCGATCATTGTTATCGGATGTCTACACGTCTTTTAACGATCCAGATAAAACAAGCATATCCGGTGCAACCAATGGTTATACAAAATTTGGTTTCAGTTTTGAAAAGAGAGCACTCTTAAGAAAGAAAATTACAGGAATTATTGGGTTTGATTCTTATTTTATCTTTCAGGATCCACTTAAAGACAGTCAAATCCCATATTCAGATTATGGTTATGCTTCAAAATATTTCTTAGGAGGTATTATACCAAGTTCCGGCAGTAATCGTTTTGATTTTCCCGGCCTGCATGCAGACGAACTCAATGTTTCACAATATATGGGCTTAAAAATTGCTTCTCAAATAAACCTTATGGGAAAAATCTACTTAACGCCCCATTTCAATATCGCGACTGTTGGGTTTGAAACTTTTGATACATACATCAATAAGGCATTTAGTCCAAAAGGAAAATGGGATGATGGCGACCTCCCTAGCCTTGTAATATCCGGAGGAGCCGCTATTTCCTATCAGTCCATTTTGGGCCCTATTCATTTTGATACTTCCTGGATAAATAATATCGACAAAGTGCGATTGTTTTTTAGTGTCGGATTATCATTCAATCCTTAAAAATAAATCAATATCATTTAAGATCACTCGTTTTTTTTAATCTAAAATCCGAAATCTACAATCTAAAATTTAATATGGGCGTGCCTCCACCATCTTCGTTCTAAGAAACCCGACAGGTTTTAAAAACCTGTCGGGTTTGTTTTTGAAATTTAAACTTTACATTTGAACTTCAAATCCCCAATATCTAAAACCTACTTATGAGAACACGCCTAATTTTAACCTTACTAATACTGTTGCCTTTTTTTGCCAATGCTCAATCTAGTATGCAAAGACAAATGCAAGCCTCGAATGCAATGGTACGACAACAAAACCAGATGTTTTTGCAGCAGCAACAGCAACAACGCGCTATGGCAAGCATGATGAACAACATCGAAACAAAAGAATCCAAACTAGCCAAGGAAGAAAAAAAACTGAAAAAACTTCAGGAAAAAGCAAAACAAAAAGAAGCTGAGCTAAATATAAAAAGTGCCGAATTGAAAGCGCTTGAAACCAACTCAGAAAAAAACAGCAATTCTGACATTCTAAAAGATATCGAAAGATCTAAAAAAGAAGTTGCAAAGTCTGATGAAAAAATAAGCAAATCTAAAACAGCTATTGAAAAAAGTTCGAATAAAATTCAGGATTTACAAAACCAGATACAGGCTGATAAAATCAAAAAAGAAGAATTAGAGAAAAAACAGGAAGAAGAGAAAAAAGAAAAACAGGAAAAGAAAAGATTAAAAGAAGAAGAAAGACAAGAGAAGAAGAAATAAAAATCTACTTCTTTTCTACTAATTCAGAACAGTAAAAACATGATTGAAAAAGTTTTATGTGACCAACATGGTTCAAAAGACATGTCATTTGCCTGCATTCATATTGCGATGGCAATAGACAAAAAAGAAAAAGTCGGCTTTTTTTATTCAAAAGCCGAAGAAGATCTTCCGCAAATTGCGTGGTGCGGATCGTGCGAGCAATGGCTCCTGGATAACGGCGAAGAATGGAATGACGCATTTGAGAATCTGGCCGATTTTAAAATATTATGCGCTGACTGTTATGATGAAGCCAAAGAAATTCAGTTTCGAACTGATCCAAAATAAGTAAACATGATTTCGACAAGAGACTTTAAATTATTACCTGCTAAAAATTCATTACAGCATATCTGTAAGGCAATCTCTGTTCTGGACGCGATTATTTGTCCGGAATGGGAATATCGTTATTACTCCTATAATTCTAAATGGGGAGAAGGCGAAGAATTTAGCGAAATGAGAGACGGATCAGGAGATTTAATGCAACTATTGTTTCTTGAAAATAGTTGTGTTATAAATGGCTTTGCACACGAATTTCAGTTTAATAAAAAAACCGATCTGACTCAAAACTTACCGGAAATTTACAATAACTTTATTTTTGGCGAGCCCGTTGCTTCCTATGGAACTACATTTTGTTTGTGGACAAATGAAACCGGAAACTGGCAAACAGGATTAATCGAAGATCACAATGACAACTCTGAAGAATTGCTTGCTATTTTTGATGGAAATCCTCAAACTTATATCGACTGGGCAACTGAATATTTTGAAGATTCTTATAAAGAAACAGGAATACCATTAAAAACAGTAACCGAAATTTATCAGGGTACAATCTTAACCAGAGAAATGGTTTTATCGATTGTCGACGAAATTGAAGATTGGAAATTGTTAGAAGAAGATTTAAAGGAAATAAATTATCCTTTCGATTTTAAATAAATAAATTTCTTAAACATATAAAAAACAAATAATCAAAAACCTGAATACATAAAACCTCAAAAATGAATACAAAACTACTTATTACAAGTTTATTTCTTCTTCTTACTTCTGTCACTTTCTCTCAAAAAATATCCGTTAGTGAGATAAACGAAAAAAGATCTACCTCAGATAATTCGTTTTACAACGAATGCGAAATCGAACTCAAAATATCGGGAGATGAGGTTCGAAAATACAAGTTTGTTAAAATCAGTAAAATCACTAAGGCGATCGATGACCAGGGAGTTGACTTTATCAATGACGACCGAACAGATTTTGACTATCTTAAAATAGATCAGACGGCTAAAATTAAACTGGAAACCAAAATTCCATCCCGAAAAGCAAAAACCATTAAAGAACTGAGCGGAGAAATAAGTCTGTATAATCCTAATGTAGCAAATGGAAGTGAAATTAAAATCGCTAATTATCAGAATAAAACCAATGTAAATCTTGTACCCGGCAAATCAGACATTCAAATTGTTTATTTGACGAAAGACTCTTATGCAAAATATGTTCAGGAGAACAAAAACAAAAAAGCAGAAGAACTTAAAAAACTGCCCGAAGCCGCAAGACAGCTTGCTGAAGGTCTGGTAGGTGCTTTCGACGGTCTTTTTAGCTCTGATGACAATGATACTAATAAAGTTTACTTTTATGTGAATGGCGACAAAGCTAAATTTGTCGATTTATTTTTTGAAGACGCAACCGGCAAGAAAATAGAACGAAATGGCAGCATGAGAAGCAATAACTTGTTTACCTACTATTTTGAAGAAAAACCAAATCCAAACTGGAAATTAGTGCTTAATATTGAAACTGATAAATCAACCAAAAAAGTTCCTTTCAAACTAACAGACGTTGAGTTGCCATAATCTATATTTTTTATTGCCTATTCCTGTTTTCAAATCAACACAAAAGTTAACTTTGTAAAAAACGTGATATGAAAAACTTTTTCTTTTTAGGTATTGCTATTCTATTCGAAATTATCGCCACATCGGCCCTAAAAAAATCGGAACAATTTACGCAGCTTCTCCCAAGCATCATAACAATTGTGGGATATTTTGCTGCGTTCTACTTTTTAAGTTTTGCGATCAGAACTATTCCGGTTGGCATTGCCTATGCGATTTGGTCCGGAGTCGGGATTGTCTTAATTACTATTATTGGAGCTGTTTTCTTCAAACAAATTCCGGATTTACCTGCCATTATAGGTTTGGCCTTGATTATGATTGGTGTTGTAGTAATTAATGTTTTTTCTAAAACTACGGCGCATTAGATAAATTGGTTTTGGTTTTAGGTTGTGTTGACGTGAAGCCTAATATAAAATAATACAATATTATCAACTTATTCATCTCAAACATAAACCAATGGTTTTCAAAAAAGCCACTATTTCAGACCTAACAGAAATGCAGGAAATGTATATAGAGACCATAAAATGGGTTTGCAAAAACGATTATAGTCCTTTAGAGATTGACGCCTGGATTTACGGGCTAAATAATGTAGAACGCTGGTTAAAAGTTATTCATACACAATTTGTTTTATTAGCGCTTATTAATGATAAAATTGTAGGTTACGGGACTCTCAAAGACGGAAATTATATCGATTTCCTGTGCGTTCACAAAGATCTTCAACGACAGGGAATTGCTGATAAAGTTTTTAATGAATTAGAACTCGAAGCCAAAAAGGAAAACTCAGAAATCATCACAGCCAACGTAAGCATTACTGCAAAGCCTTTCTTTGAGAAAAAGGGATTTGTTGTAAAAACCAAACAAAAAAATATCCGATTAGGTGTTGAGCTTATCAATTACAAAATGGAAAAAAGTTTGAAATAACATTATAATCTCTCGCAAAGTCGCGAAGTCGCAAAGTTTAAAATTTAAAATTTAAGTTAAGCCAATCTTTGTCGAGCTACTTTGCGGTCCTTCGACTTCGCTCAGGATGACAATACTGCGAAAAAACTTTGTGCTCTTTGTGTAAACCTTAGCGTTCTTTGCTGTTAAAAAAACAAAGATGACGATACTGCGAAAAAAACTTCGCGACTTTGCGACTTTGCGAGCAAAAAACATAGCGTTCTTTGAGTAAACCTTTGCGGTTAAAAAAAGAAAGCAAGTTTCGGATTTTATACCCGCAAAACCCTGTCGATATTTGCATTATAAAAATGAATGAAAATGAACACACAGGAAAACATCAATTATAATCGTATTGCCGATGCGATCGATTATATCAAAGCCAACTTTAAGGAGCAGCCCAACTTAGATGAAGTTGCAGAAAAAGTGCATTTAAGTCCGTTTCACTTTCAGCGCTTGTTTACCGAATGGGCAGGAACAAGTCCGAAGAAATTTTTGCAATATATTAGTGTCGAACACGCCAAAAAAATTCTCAAAGAAAACAATCAGGCTACTTTATCTGATGCTGCTTTTGACACCGGATTATCAGGAACCAGCCGTTTGCATGATTTGTTTGTAAACATCGAAGGAATGACACCGGCTGAATATAAAAATGGCGGCAAAAACTTAGAAATTAATTTCAGTTTTGCAGAAACTCCGTTTGGGAATATCATCGTAGCTTCTACCAGTAAAGGCGTTTGTTTTATGGCTTTCGCCAAAGATGAGGAAACCGGATTTCAGGATCTGAAAAACAAATTTCCAAATGCAGCATTTTTACGAAAACTAGATTTATTGCAACAAAACGCTCTCTTTATTTTTCAAAATGACTGGAGTAAATTAGCTGAAATAAAACTGCACCTTAAAGGAACTGACTTTCAATTGAAAGTTTGGGAAACCTTGCTTAAAATTCCAATGGGACAACTTGCTACTTATGGATCGATTGCACACCAAATCGAAAAACCAAATGCATCCCGTGCAGTGGGAACGGCTATTGGCAGCAATCCTGTTGCTTTTTTAATTCCATGTCACCGCGTAATCCAATCTTCAGGAACCTTTGGCGGTTATATGTGGGGAAACACCCGTAAAACAGCTATAATTGGCTGGGAAGGCGCACATATAAATCCATAAATAAAATCCATTATTTTTTTTCGCCACGAATTCTCGAATTAAACTAATTCTACAGTCTACATTTTTTCAAAATATAAAAAATAATTCCTGAATTACTTTGTCTGTTCGCTCGCGTCGTGACAAAAAAAATCTCAATCTAAATTTCTTATGCAAAATATACAATCAAAAATTGCTTCTCTTAATTGGGAAAGCATCACAGAATCTATGCACCAAAATGGATTTGCCATTATTACAAATGTGCTAAATAACGAACAATGTGAAGACTTAAAATTAGATTACGACAATCCGTCTTTATACCGAAAAACAGTGGTTATGGAGCGTTATCGGTTTGGTTTGGGCGAATACAAATATTTCAATTATCCGTTGCCTGATTTAATCCGGACAATTCGAACTTCAGTTTATCCTAAACTCGCTCCAATTGCAAACGCCTGGATGAAAGCACTGAACATCAATACTGTTTTTCCGCAAACGCATGAAAAATTATTAGAAGAATGTCACGCCAATAATCAGCTAAAAGCAACTGTTTTAATCTTAAAATATGGTCAAAGCGGTTTCAACACCTTACATCAGGATTTATATGGCGATGTTTATTTCCCCATTCAAATTGTACTTTTCTTAAACGAACCTGACGAAGATTTTACCGGCGGTGAATTTGTATTAACACAGCAAACGCCCAGAGCACAATCTAAAGCGATTGTACTGAAACCTAAAAAAGGAGACATCTTGGTGTTTACCACCAATTTCAGACCTGTAAAGGGAATCAAAGGCTATTATCGCGTGAATATGAAACATGGTGTCAGCGAAATTCATTCGGGCGAACGACATACATTGGGAATTATTTTTCACGATGCGTTAAATTAAGGTTCAGAGTTTTTTACCTAAATGTACCTCTTTGAACCTTTGTACCTCTGAACCTTAAAAGAAATGCTTCAACACAACAAAATTTCGGATTCAGATCTTCGGAATAAAATTAAAAATTCGGAAATTTGCTTTGGCGGAAACCGAAAACTAAAAATCTACGGAACGCTCAAATGTTCTTCAGGCAAAAGAATGAAACGAGAAAATCGGGTTTTCTTTTTATCTGAAAATGAAGCCAGACAAAATGGTTTCAGACCTTGCGGACATTGCATGAAAACCGACTATCAAAACTGGAAAAATGGACTTATTTAATCCCGAAACTGACGAGACAACTAATCTGCTTCCTAAAGACGGAACTGTAAATTATTACGGTAAACTTTTTTCAAGAGAAAGTGCCAATCACTATTTGGATGTATTATTAAACACTATCGAATGGAAAAATGACGAAGCCATCATCTTTGGAAAATTAATTATTACGAAGCGAAAAGTAGCATGGTATGGCGATTCCGGTTTTGAATATACCTATTCGAATACCACAAAAAAGGCGCTTCCGTGGACTAAGGAATTATTAGAATTAAAGGCTGTTATTGAAGAAGAAACAGGAGAAACTTTCAATTCTTGTTTGCTTAATCTATATCATTCCGGCGATGAAGGAATGGCCTGGCACAGCGATGCCGAAAAAGACCTTAAAAAGAACGGTGCCATTGGTTCTGTAAGTTTTGGTGCTGAAAGAAAATTTGCGTTTAAACACAAAGAAACGAAAGAAACTGTTTCGCTAATCTTAGAACACGGCAGTTTACTGGTCATGAAAGATGCAACTCAAACGCATTGGTTACACCGTTTGCCTCCAACCAAAACGACTTCTAAACCAAGAGTGAATTTGACTTTTAGGACAATTGTTTCCCAACAAAAATTTTAAACCATTAAGACATTAAGGATCATTAATTTTAATTCTTAATTGCCGTTTCTCAACAAGAAAGGTTTATAATAAGCCACATTTTTTGTAGATATCTAAAATTACAGATTGTTTTCCTAAGAGATAATTATCTATATCGTGAGGAAATTTTTCTGCCATTTCAATTTTAATCCGGCTGTACCTGTCTCTCTCGTCATCATGCAGGCGAAGGTAATCGCGAAAAGTTATATGCCGTTTTAATTCGCTTGCATTTTTATTACATACATATAGGTGATGCTCCATAAGATGTTCCTTATTTTTATAACTAAAAGCTTCCCGGCTTTCTATGCCTAAATCACCCACGTGTTCATAACCAATCTCCTTAAGTTTCTCTTTTACTTGAGCAAACATATCATTGTCCGCCACAATATCAATGTCGATAATTGGTTTTGCATATAATCCTGTTACAGATGTACTCCCAACATGCTCAATTGACAAAACTACATCAATTATGGCTACAAGCAATTCTTTCTCAATTTTGCTGAATTCTTTTGCCCAATCAGGATCATACGGAACAACAACTATGTTCCAATCTTCGCTGCCAATCATATCAATATTCTTTTTACAAATATAATAAAGAGTACTTAATTCATATTTTATAAAACACCTCTCAATAGATTTTACCAGCCTTGATTTAGTCCGTTTTTAAGGACTTCGTCGTATTTCTCTTTATCAAAAACATATAAGTTTGGGGCTTTGTGTGCCACATTACTTTTCTTCTCTTCCAGTTTGTTTAAGATGCCAATGTTGTTAATCTTGCGTAAAAAGTTCCTTCTGTCCAGTTTTTTATCCAAAATTGTTTCATACAATTTCTGAAGTTCCGGCATGGTAAATTTCTCGGGTAATAAATTATAACCAATCGGCATTAGATTCAACTCTATTCGGAGTGTCTGTAAAGCTTTATCCAGAATTTCTTTGTGATCCAGAATAAGTTCAGGTACTTCTTTATGATCAATCCATTCGATGCTTTCCCCACTGGTTTCTTTTTGAGGAATTGCTTTCAGAAAATCAACCAAGGCATAATATCCAATAGTAACAAAACGCTGTGTAAACCATTTTCTGGCTTTTTCCGGAATTTTAAAATGTTCTAAAACGACCTCTTCAAAATGTTTATCGTTGCGTTTTACTCTTCCAAACGTAGCAAATTGCCTCAGAAAAATCCCTTCTATTCCTGTCCGGTCATTCAGGACAGTAACTGCAGCGGTATCAATATCCTGATCGAGAGGAACGAATCCGCCTGGTAAAGACCATTTGTCTTCATAAGGAGTTTTAATCAATAAAACTTTGAGCTGATTATCATGAAAACCAAAAATCACACAATCTATTGAAAGTCCGGGTTGGTAATTTTCGCTATTTTCTGCTATTCCTTTCGACATCCAATTTTTATTAATTATAATTTTCTTACTTCGGTGGTCGTGCAATTTAATTCATTTTAATAAAATTGAAACTTTTTTTTGAAATTCAAACGCAATATTATTTCAAATTGTAAACCAGCAACAGAAGTGTGTAAATCACAATTTTTACTTAAAATTAAAATGGAATTAAAAAAATAAGTACATTGCGTCATAATAACACATTAAGCGTCCGACTTGTTGTTTTTGAAACAAAAAAGTATTTTAAAAAAGGCATAATACACTAATAGACAATTCAATATCATTAATCATTGTAACAAAAATTAAAGAAAGCCGTCTATTCTATAAGCACCTATAAATTGATTTAAACATGAGCATTCCCAATCCAGAAAAACGAAATAAGAGCCTTATTAAAAAAATATGGTCCTCTTTGGGATTTGTTTCTAAAACAGACCTTTTAGAAGCGTCTTTAAAATATAGTGAAGAGCAGGAAAGAATTTTCAATGAAATGATCGCCATAAGCGAAGCAAAAGATAAAAAGATAAAACGCGAAGCATTTGACAAAGCATTATTTGCATCTTATAAAGGAATTGGTGCCATGGATTTTATAAATACAGTTTTGAAATAATTTTCAAACATCCGCTAGAATACACTGAACCTTGCTAAAAACAGCAAGGTTTTTTATTTGGATTTTTTTTTAAATTTCAATTGTCAATGTCAGCAAAATATTGCAATTTTATTAAGAAAATTAAATTAATTAATCTAAGGCGCGGTAAGTATTCTTAAAATTACATATTTTTGCCCGTTCATTAAATATAAGATTATACTTATATCGATTATTTGAAATATAAAAAAATACAGCGATGGAAAATCTAATTCAATCAGAGAATTACAAAATTCAAAAGCCTGCAGAATGGGCTAGCAATACTAATGACAGTCAACTTATTGAATATATTAAGGAATCAGATTTTGCCAGTAAACAAATAGATGAAGGACGCGATTACTGCTATTTTTTAGATAAAATTTATTACACGAGTGATGAAGAAAACAGTGAATATGCCTGTGTAGCTTATACTCTCAACGAACCTGCTAATCTGGAAAATGCCTCTGTAATGGATGTGGTGGTCGAGGAAAACGAGACTTATATTATACACAGAATAAGTGTTTTGAGAGAAGGTGTTCTGATCGATAAAATTCCTGATACTAAAATTAAAGTTCTTGACAGCGAGAATCAAAGTGATGGCGGTGTTTTGAGCAGTAATAAAAAGATCAATATTACCATAAAAGATTTACGCCTTTATGATGTTTTAATCATGGAAGACTCGAGAGTAAAAATCTTTACGGAGCGTGACTTTTTGCGTAAGGAATTTTCGAAGTTTGTTTGGGTAAGTCCAAGTACGTACTGGGCTTACGGAAGTTACAATTACACTTTTATCAACGACCGTAAAAAAAGGATTGCCTACAAGAAAACTTTCTTCAGGGATGAAGATGGAAATGTATTGGCTCCGGAAATCAATTATTTAGAAAAAGGTCAAAGGTTTACTATCGAAAAAGAAAACTATATCAACTTTGTAGATACCAATCGCGAAATTGCTCCTTTTATTGATTTTGCAACTGATAGTAACTGGGGCGATTTGTCTAATTATATTGCCCCATTATACGAAGAGGTTTATAATAAAGCCGCTTTACAGGAATTTGCCCCTAACCTGGTCGAAAAACTGGAGGCTATTACGAACAAAGATGAGCAATTGCAATTTGCGATTGATTATGTACAAAATCATGTTTATTATGTTTTTAATGCGGATGAAATGAACGGTCATAAACCGCAGGAACCGTCTGTAACCTATCAAAATAAACAGGGCGATTGTAAAGCAAAATGTGTTTTACTGAAGGTAATTCTGGATTACATCAAAGTAGATTCGTCTGTGGTTTTGGTAAATTTCAACACAGATCATTACCTGAAATATTATTTGCCTTCTTTGCTTACTTTTAATCATGTAATTGTAAAAATCGATTATAAAGGCGAGACTTATTTTATTGATGCGACTAATCGTGATGAATTTGGATTAATTGAAAATCGCGGATTTATTTATTTCATGCATTATTTAGAGGTGAAACCGAATCAGGATTTGCAAATAAAAAAATCGCACCGATTCCCTTATTATGGCATCAATGAAAAAGCTGATTTTAATATTGAAAAAAACATCGGTAAACTTGTATTAACGACAACTTACAAAGGAAATCGTGCCAATTATATGCGCAAGTATTTTAAGAATACCAACAAAAGAGAAATCATAGACTCCTGGAATAATTTCTTTTTTTATACACTGAATTATAATAATGACCGAAACGGAACTGATGTTCGAAATATATTCAAAGATACCTCGATCGAAACGTTAAGCGATGACAAACAACTGAACGAATATACGATTCAATACAAAGCTACGATTGAAGATCCGTATTTTACAGACGCACAAAAAAATCGTTTTGTAATGTATTTTGACCGCAATGTGATTAAAAACAATGCAAGAGACTTTTTGCACACGGATATCACGTTCTGGCATAATTTCGACAATGAAAAATATGAAATCAATCTTTATACGGATCAGAGAATCGATGTAGAAGAAAAATTTACGGTTCAGGAAAGCACGATCAAAAATCCATATTTTGATTATACAAGCCGCAAAAAAATCGCAAAAAATGGCGCATCGATTTATATTGATTTTAAACCATTAGTCAATTTAGAAATTCCGCCAGCTGATTTTGAAGAGTTCAGAAATGCGCATCACGAAGTGGCTGACAGTAATTTTGGACTTGGAATTGATATTATAGAACAAGGTTTTATGAATTTGATGAAGTTTAATTTTAAGAAACTGGTAAAATAAACTGCAATAGAAAACGGGGCTAAATTTTAGCCCCGTTTTTTTATTATAAAATACTGTTGCGATTAATTTCTAACACATACAAACATAGATTTGCATTCTTAAAAAAAAGGCATTTCACTTAATTGCAATACTCATAGCTCGCTGTGTGAAGGAAATGCGTTTCTTTTTTACATTTCTATTTGACGTCTATAATCTATGTTTCTATGTGTTTAAAAAATATTAAAGCAATTCAAAATCAGATTTTAATTTGATATCTGCCGATGAAGCTCCAATCATTACTTCAAAATCTCCTGCTTCTGCAATAAATTCTAATTTATCATTGTAGAAAGAAAGTTTCTCTTTGTCGATTGTAAATTCGATTGTTTTAGATTCTCCCGCATTTAATTTTACTTTTTGGAAATCTCTTAATTCTAAAACCGGTCTTACCACAGAACCAAATTTATCTTTTAGATACAATTGCACTACTTCTTCTCCGGCTACTTTACCAACATTCGATAATTGAAAAGAAACTTTGATTGTTTCGTTATTCTTCATTTTTGTCGAAGACAATTTCAAATCTGAATAATTGAATTTAGTATAGCTCAATCCGTATCCAAAAGGAAATTTAGGAGAGTTTTTCAAATCAATATAGGCTGAAACATAATTGGTTTCTGTTTCCGTTTTTGCTGGTCTTCCGGTACTGTAATGATCGTAATAAATTGGAATTTGCCCAATTTCTCTCGGGAAAGTCATTGGCAGTTTTCCTGAAGGATTATAATCTCCAAATAAAACATTTGCGATTGCATTTCCTGCTTCTGTTCCTAACCACCACGTATATACAATTGCCGGAACATTATCAGCCGTCCAGTTGAAGATTAACGGTCTTCCTGCATTTACCAAAACTACAACCGGTTTTCCTGTAGCCTGAATTGCTTTTACTAAATCTTCCTGAACGCCCGGCAAATGAAGGTTGCTTCGGCTTTTTGCCTCACCGCTCATATCGCGGCTTTCACCAATACTCAAAATAACAACGTCAGCTTGTTTGGCTGTCGCAACTGCTTCTGCAAAACCATCTTTGTTGTCTCCATCCACTTCACAACCTTTTGCGTAAAGTAACTTAGTGTTTTTACCTACTTTATTTTGTAAACCGTCCCATTGCGAAACGACCCATTTATTATAATCAACATCCGGTAATTCTACAGACCAAAATCCCATATTGGCTTTGTATTCTTTTACCATTGGCCCGATAAAAGCAATTGTTTTCAAGTTCTTAGAAAGCGGCAAAGTTTCATTTTCATTCTTTAATAAAACAATACTTTTTTGTGCTACATCAAGAGCTGCTTTTCTGTTTTCAGGATTGTTCAACGCTTTATCAGCTCTCTTCTGATCTGAATATCGGTAAGGATCATCAAATAAACCCAATTCGAATTTCTTGCGTAAAATACGTTTCACGGCATCATCAATCAAATCCACCGGAACTTTTCCTTCTTTAACCAATTCAGCTAAATGATATCTGTAGGCATTACTTTCCATGTCCATATCACTTCCTGCGGTAATGGCAGAAAGTGCAGCGGCTTTAAGATCTTTTGAGTAACCGTGTGCTACCATTTCGCCTATCGAACCCCAATCTGAAACTACAAATCCCTGAAAGTTCCATTTTCCTTTTAAAATATCACGTTGCAAATGTGCATTTCCTGTTGCCGGAATTCCGTTTAGGTCATTAAATGAATTCATAAAAGTTGCTGCTCCGGCATCTAATGCTGCTTTGAATGGCGGTAAGTAGGTTTCCCACAACATTCTTTCGCTCATGTCTACAGAGTTATAATCTCTTCCTCCAACGGCCGCACCATAAGCTGCAAAGTGTTTTACGCAGGCCATAACTGAGTTTAAATCTCCAAGTTTATTTCCCTGAAAACCTTTTACTCTGGCATAAGCAATTTTAGATCCCAGATACGTATCTTCTCCGGCACCTTCCATCACTCTTCCCCAACGCGGGTCACGGCCAATATCTACCATTGGTGCAAATGTCCAGTGAATACCGCTTGCGGCAGCTTCTGTAGCAGCTACTCTGGCCGCCAGTTCAATTGCTGTTAAATCCCAACTTGCAGCCTCGGCTAACGGAATTGGAAAGGTGGTTTTGTAACCGTGAATAACGTCCTGGCCAAACAGTAATGGGATTTTAAGACGGGATTGCATCGCCAGTTCCTGATATTGTCTGGTGTATTTTGTTCCAACAACATTTAACATCGAACCTACAATTCCCGCTTTTATTTCGGCTTGCTTGTTTGGATTAATGGTAATGGGCCCCGTTGCAGAATTATCTCCTGTATACTGATTGAGCTGACCAATTTTTTCTTCAATGGTCATTTTCTTCAATAGAGCATTTACTTTCTGGTCTATTGTTTCTTCTTGGGCGACGGCAAAAAAGGATACCATCAACAAGGTAAATGTGGTTAATTTCTTCATTCGTATTTAATTAATTTCGATATAAACTGGTAAGTGATCTGATGGATATCTTAAATCTTTAGAATCACTTAAAACTGCATGTTTTTGTACTGTAAGCCCGCTATTTTTAGAAATAAATATATAATCTAATAATAAGGTTACAGGTTCGTTATGTTTAAAATCATTGAACGTTCCTGATGGACCAAAAGGTTTTTCTTTGGAAACGTCCCTGCTATCATCCATTACTTTTTTGATGGCTACAATTTGTTTTGTATCCGGTTCTGAATTAAAATCTCCCATTAAAAAAACAGGATATTTTTTAGTGTTTATTGCGGCAATTTTCGAAAGAACTACTTCTACTCCTTTTACTCTTGCTACTTCTCCCATGTGATCCAGGTGAAGATTAAAAACCCAAAATGTTTTTTTTGTTTTCAAATCTTTAAACAATCCATAAGTACAAATTCTATTGCAGGCTGCATCCCAGCCTCTCGAAACGACATTGGGCGTTTCTGACAACCAAAACGTGTTGGATTGTTCTACCTGAAAACGGTCTTTTTTATAATAAATAGTACAAGCTTCTCCTTTTCCTTCTTCCTCTCTGCCTATCCCAAATTTATTATAATTGGGCAGAGCCAAAGCGATGTCCGTAACCTGATTGGGAGTGGCTTCCTGAACTCCAAAAATATCCGGACTGTAAAATTGAATTTGCGATGCAAAATAATCTTTTCTGTTTGGCCAGGCATTTTCTCCATCTGAGGCAACGTCCAAACGAATGTTGTAGGACATAATTTTTAAATTCTGACCATAAAATGCTGCATTGACAAAAAGCAGCATCACGACTAAAAAAAATGAATTTCTCTTTTTCATGTTTAAAATTTTAATCCGGTAAAGCTACCATTTCACTAGCCTTAATGAAAAAAAAGAATGTTAATTATATATTCTCCCAAAATTAATATTAGATATATCATAAAAATTTGCTTTTAGTATTACCGTGTCGTCACAAGTACAATATAAATACGAATTTCACCAATTGGCACTAATTACTTTGTGTGATTAAAATTTGTTAAAATCCGTAAAATTCGTGTTCCTGATTAATTTATAATTTTTGTGTTTACGTGTTAGTTTTTTTAGAAACTCTTTATTTTTTTGATTTTGTTTTTTTAACCTCTGAAAACTCTAAATAATTAAGATTAAAACCTCCTTTTTCAAATACTACTTTGATTTTGTTTGTTCCTGCATTCAATTCAACGCCAGATAAAACAACGCTTTTCCATTTTTCATTTCCTCCGGTTACAGGAAGTATAATCGTCTCTGATTTTTTTCCGTTTTCAGTTTCCAGATAAAGTTTTCCTTCTGAATTTTCACTTGAGTAACGAATGGCTACTTTGTATGCATTTTGTTTGGCAACCTGGGTTGTAAACTGCAGCCATTCTCCATCTTCGATAAACGAAACCTGGTAACCATTTGATCCGGCATCTTTGCACGGCAAAATATCAACACCATCATTTCTCATGGTATTTCCTTTGTTCCACTCCTCAAATTTTCCTGTTTCTACTCTGTAATTGATAAAATCGTTATCGAGATAAGCATAACCATTTGTTCCTAAATCATATTGAGTTGCGGCAATTTTTCCCGGAATCAAATGTCTTTTATACGGTTTGGTATCGTTAGTTTGTACTTGTCTGAACATGGCATCAATTACATCCGGTTTTACGGTTATGTTTTCCATTTTATAATTATCCGCCATTTTCATCAATGTTTTTTTCGCAAAATCAGCAGATGGTTTTTGTCCGCCATCTTTCCAATATTTTAATAAAACATCATATTCCGGAATTTTAGTCACTGACGTTACACCGGCAATATTTTCTATCTTTTTCATTGGCCAGAATGCCCATCCAATATTATTGCTTTCTACTAATGTCAAGGCATCTTTGAACCAGACATTTGAGTTTTCACCACTTTCTCCCAACCAGATCGGTACGTTGTATTGTTCTCTGTAATCCAGCATTTTCTGAATCGATTCTTTGGTATTGTAATTCCAGTATTTATGAAAACTCAATGCCATATTTTCATCCCATAAAGGAAAGATTCCGTTGTAATTATTTCCCCAACAGTTTCCTTCGATAAAAATCAAATGGTTGGTATCTACTTCACGAATCGCTTTGGTTACCTGAACCATTAATTCTCTCAAAGGTCCGTTTGAATTTTCATCACAACCATTTTTATTGGTTCCTGTAAAATTCCAGTTCGGTTCATTGATGATATCGTAGGCTCCCATCCATGGATTATCTCTATAGCGTGAAGCCAGTTTTTTCCATAAGGCAATCATTTTTTTCTGGTTGGCTTCACTTTCCCAAAGCGATGGTTTTGTGGTATCATAGTCAGAAATTGCAGCATCATTTCCTTGTCCGCCCGGAGCAGCATGCAAATCTAAAATCAGGTAGATTTTATTCTCAGCACACCATTTCAATAGGTTATCTGTCATCGTAAAACCTTCTTCGATCCAGGTAATTTCGCCATTCTTTTCTTCCTGAACAGATGGCGTATACAAGTTATAATGCATTGGCAAACGGATAGAATTGAAACCCCACACAGCAAGCGAATCGACATCACGTTTTGTGAGTCCGTTTGCTTTATAAGCGGCATAGAATTCCTTTGTTCCCTGTTCTCCAATAACTTCTTCGATCTTCTGTTTGATCACATATTGTGGACTTGCAAAAGGCTGTGTCTGCATCATATATCCTTCCTGCACCATCCAGCCGCCAATTCCGAGTCCTCTTAGTATTATATTTTGTCCGTTGCCATCTACAATTTTTTGTCCGTCCCTGTGCAAAAATCCCTGACCAAAGGCAGTAATTGAAAGCAATAATTGTAATGTGATAATTAATTTTTTCATCCTAATTTTTTAAACTTAAATTTGTATTTCAAGAGAAAATCCTTTTTTCTGATCTGCTATTCCATAATCAAAACTCTAATATTCTAAAGTCTGCATAGCATGCGCCGGTATTCTGATAGTCGTTTTTAGAGCGCCTTTTGTAATGCTGTACACTATCTCTTTATCAGATGAATTCATTACAACCGTAACAATTTTTCCGTTTGTATTTCTAAACGAGGTACTTAGCAGGCTTTTATCGCTCAGAGTTGCCTCGATACGTTTTGCATTTGGTCTGATAAATTTTGATAAATGTCCTATATAATAATACATTGGCGTGTAGATCAACTCGTCTTTTGCCGTATCGCCATGAATTGGGGCAAAACAAAAATTACCCACATGATTTGGACCTCCGTTTTGATCTAAAAGAATGTTCCAATCTGTCCAGGCAACGGTTCCGTTGTTAAAATCACTGATCATGTTAAGTCCATAGCGTTCTGCATTTCCCCAAAACTGAAACTTGGCAGCATCGAATTTTTCGATACAGCCTTCGGTAAAAATTAGATTTTTGTCGGGAAAGGCTTTATGAACTTCTGCTACAGATTCGAATTTTGGTGTACCGCCGTTCCAGGTTTCGTACCAGTGAAATCCAATTCCCCAGGCATATTTTGATACTTCGGGATCTGAGAAAACAAGATTAGCTCTTTTTACAAGCATATCTCCGCGATTGTGGTCCCAGATAATTATTTTTTTAGAACCTAAATTTTCTTTTTCTAAGGTTGGCCCAAGAAAGTTTTTTAGAAAATCTCTTTCAGCTTCAGGGGTATAAATACAGGATTCCCATCGTTGAGTCGCCATTGGCTCATTCTGAATGGTTAAACCCCAAACCGGAATTCCTTCTTTTTCATATGCTTTTATAAATTTCGCATAATAATTTGCCCATGACTGTGCAAATTCAGGCAATAAAACGCCGCCGTGCAAAATATCATTATTGTCTTTCATAAAAGCTGGGGGACTCCATGGACTAACAAATAAAGTTAATTTCCCGCCGGCAGTTTCTATTGCTTTTTTGATTAATGGGATTCTATATTTTCTATCATGATCAATATTGAAAGTTTTCAGTTCTTTGTCTCCTTCCTGGACATAAGTATAACTTTCGCTGCTGAAATCGCAACTATGAATGTTGGTTCTGGCTAAAGAGTAGCCAATCCCTTTATTTTTGTCGTAATAAGCGGTGAGAAATTCCTGTTGGTTTTTTGGCGATAGTTTGGCAAAGACTTCAGCACTTGCGTCTGTAATTGCGCCGCCTATTCCCAGAAAAGTCTGGTGTGTTTTTGCCGGATCTACAATAATAGAAACCGTTGATTTTGTTTGTTGTGTAGTTGAGATCAGGTCATTTGATAATGACAATCTTAAAGGCGTATTTTCAGCAGTAGTGTAAACATTAATTTTTGCATTCGATTTGGCTTTAGCACCGCCGGATTGAGCTACAGCTTTTGATGAATAACCACTTAACAGCAGAATTAAAATTGGAATTACTAAAATTTTATAGGTTGATTTCATTATATTTTTAGATACTATTAAAAAAAATAAGGGCTAAATAAATAGCCCCTAACTACTAAACAAAATATTAATAAACTAAAGTCTGTATTGCGTGTGCCGGTATTTTTACTACTGTTTTTTGAGTAGCTACTATTAAATTATAAGTAATCTCGTTGTCTGTATGATTCATGACAACAGTTG
Source organism: Flavobacterium frigidimaris (assembly GCA_900129595.1). Taxonomy (GTDB): domain Bacteria; phylum Bacteroidota; class Bacteroidia; order Flavobacteriales; family Flavobacteriaceae; genus Flavobacterium; species Flavobacterium frigidimaris. Next base: position 95,105 of record FQWG01000002.1, read on the forward strand.
ACATTGTTCCGTCAGTATTTAAGAATGAAGTACTTTGCAAATAGCTTCTGCTTACTGCTGTGCTTACACGAACAGCATTTGGCCGAATGAATTTTGAAAAATGTCCGATATAATAATAAGACGGAGTATATATTAATTCTCCGGTTGTTGTGTCTGCATGTATTGGGGCAAAACAGAAATTACCAACGTGATTTGGACCTCCATATTGGTCTAAAAGAATGTTCCAGTCTGTCCATCCAACAGTTCCGTTATTAAAATCATTGATCATTGAAGTTCCGTATCTTTCGGCATTTGGCCAAAACTGATATCTGGCGGCATCAAATTTCTCTACACAGCCTTCTGTAAACATTAGTTTTTTATCCGGATATGCTTCGTGAACTCTTGCCACATTTTCGAACAATGGTTGTGCACCTGTCCAGGTTTCGTACCAATGAAATCCTATTCCCCAAACATATTTTGCAGCTTCAGGATCTGAGAAAATAACATTTGCCCTTTGTACCATTAAATCACGATTGTGATCCCAGGCAATAATTTTTATTCTTTCTAAACCTTCTTTTTTAAGCGTTGGCCCTAAGTAGTTTTTAAGAAAATCTCTTTCTTCTTCTGCAGTATACAAACAAGATTCCCAGGTTTGTGTTGCCATTGGCTCATTTTGTACTGAAGTTCCCCACATTGGAATTCCTTCTTTTTCGTAAGCTTTAATAAATTTGACATACATATTTGCCCAAGCCTGATAAAACTCAGGAAGCAGCGTTCCTCCTTTGAGTACATTTTTATTGCTTTTCATAAAAGCATTTGGTGACCATGGCGTTGCATAAGTAACTAATTTTCCTCCGGCTGTTTTGATGGCTTGCTTTATAAGCGGAATGCGATATTGCCTATCATGTTCAATCGAGAAAGTTTTTAAATCCTTATCGCCTTCTTCAATATAAGAATAACTCGCACTACTAAAATCTGAACTTTGAATTGTAGTTCTTAATAATGTGTAGCCAATTCCTTTTTGAGTGTCGTAATAAGCATTTAAAAATTCTGTTTGTTTTTCTTTTGATAGTTTAGCAAAAATTTCGGCACTTGCATCAGTAACAGCTCCTCCAATTCCCATAAAGGTCTGGAATCTTTTTGATGGCTCAACAAAAACTGAAATCTCAGTTTCTACCGGTTGTTTTGATGCTGCAAAGGATAAATTATCTGTAGGGGTTAACCTTAATTTTGTATGATCAGCAGTGGTGTACACCGTGATTTTTTTATTCGTTGTTGTAAATACTTGTTGTGGTTTCTGATTTTTCTGCTGTGCAAAAACAGCTAGAGAAAAACACAAACAAGTAATAATAAGGCCGTTTTTTTTCATTGTATCTGTTTTAATAATTAAAACTTTTTTTTGCAAATAATTGATTTAAAAAATAGCCCATTATCCTAAGTGAACATGGGCTATCTGGCAACCAAACTTAACTTAACTTAAACTTATTTTTGCATTTCTGTTTTTTAGAAAGACAGAGATTTTCGCCTCAGTCTTTTTTGAATACAAATGCTGAATTTTATTGTACAGATTAATTATAACCTTTATTCTGAACCATTTTAGTGTTATTGAATTCACTGTATGGTATTGGCCAAAGTTCATTTTTGTTCGCCGTAAATCCTTTAAATGCAAGTTTAGACGCTGCTTCACCAGTTCTTACTAAGTCGTACCAACGGTGTCCTTCTCCTGCAAGTTCTAATCTTCTTTCAGCCAGAATAGCCGGAATAGAAACTGGTACAGATGGCAAACCAACTCTATTTCTAACAGCATCTAAAAGTGCCTGAGCTCTTGCTCCTGTTCCTCCCAGAGCTTCAGCTTCCATTAGATAGGTATCTGCTAAACGAATGATGTAAGTATTCACTCCAAAGTTCAATGCTCCTTCAGAAGTTCCTATATCACTATTAACCGGTGAATATTTTATAAAATGATATCCTGTTTCCTGGTAACTTGGATCATAGGTCATGTTACCAGCTGCTTGTTGCGCAGCTGCATCAAAAATTGTAGATGCAAAACGCGGATCTCCTTTTAAAGTATTACCCAAATCAGCTGTGATCACCATAAATCCCCATCCGTTGATATAATCAGGAATACCTGCCGCTATACCTGCCGGTGTTCTTTTGAAGTTACGCATTCCGCTTAACTGGCTTACAAGGTTTCCTTCGTCATCACCTCTTTCAAAATTGTCCCATTTAGTATTTCCTTCGCTAGAATAACTAATTTCGAAGATTGATTCTGTATTGAATTTATTTTTATGATTCCATAAATCAGCAAACTTATCCAACAATTTGTATCCAAAACTACTCGTTGATCCCGGTGTACCATTTACCTTAGCAAATTCTGCAGCAGCTTCCGGTTTTTTGTTATCATATAAATAAGCCTTTCCTAAAAGTGCCGTTGCAGCACCTTTTGTAAAACGGCCTAACTCGTCAGGAGCTAAAGTAATTGGCAAATCTGCAATTGCTTCAGTCAAATCTTTTTCGATTTGTGCATACACCATTGCCGGAGTCGCTTGTACTGTTATTGCAATTTCCTCTCTTGTATATGGAGTTAATTTTAACGGTACGTTTCCAAACATTCTCACTAAATCAAAATAGTAATAAGCTCTTAATGCTTTAACCTCTGCCAGGAAACGCGCTTTTTTAGCAGCATCCATATCAATTTCAGGCAATTTTACAACCATGATATTACATCTTGCAACTCCCTGAAAATAGTTGGACCATACTGCCGGCGGAATATTCGTAGGGCTTACTGTATAGTTGTTCATAACCTGAAGTCCTGGCTGATCTGCATTGTTTCCTCCTCCTGCATAAAAATCATCAGATGCAGAATTTAATAATAACAATGGGGCGTTTTCCATAGCTCCGGCATATTTCCCTAATTTATCATAAGCCGCTATTAATCCGGAATAAGCGTCTTTTTCAGTTTTATAAAAATCCTTTTCCAAGACAACTCCATCTCCTTTTACCTCCAGCTTTTCATCGTTATCACACGACGCAAGTGACAATATTGCCCCTAATGCTATTAATGAATGTTTAAAACTTATAAGTTTCATAATATTTTATTTTTAAATTAAAATTGTAAATTAACTCCCAACATGTATGTCTTAGCCTGAGGATAGAAACCTCTATCTACACCTTGCACATTGTTTACACCTGCAGTAGTCGCTCCTCCAATTTCAGGATCAAAACCAGTATATTTTGTAATTGTAAACAAGTTTTCACCTGTTACATAAAGTCTCACTTTTTGTAATGAAATGCTTTCTATCCATTCTTTTGGAAAAGAATATCCAAACTGAATCGTTTTAAATCTGAAGAAATCACCATTTTGTAAGTGGAAAGTTGATGGATTATTAAAGTTATTATTAGTATCAGCATTAGTAACTCTAGGATAGGTATTTGAAGTTCCTTCTCCTGTCCAGCGCCCTAAAACTTCTGTTTGGTAATTAGCATTCAAAACATCTAATCTTCTTAATCCCTGATAAATTTTATTTCCGCCTGCTCCCTGACCAAAAACTAATAAGTCAAATCCGCGGTAATCTAAGTTCAATGTTAAACCGTAAGTAAATTTAGGCAATGAGCTTCCTAAGAAAGTTCTGTCATCTGCCGTGATTTTACCATCGCCATTAAGGTCTTCCCAACGGAAATCTCCTGGTTTAGCATTAGGCTGAATTATCGCACCTGTAGAACTTTTGTAAGCATCAATTTCTGCCTGATTCTGAAAAATACCAGCTGTTTTAAACCCGTAGAACGAGTTGTAAGCGTGACCTACCTGAGTTCTGTTGATTTCATAAGTGGTAGACTGCACTTTTTCAGTACCTACTACAAAATCAACTCCTTTGTCGATGTAAGTAACTTCGTTTTGGATATAAGAGAAGTTACCATTTACAGAAAGGTTCAATGCTCCTATTTTTTTACGGTAGCCCAATTCAATATCAAAACCTTTGTTTTGCATATCAGCTAAGTTGGCATAAGTATCTCCTGTAACTCCAACAAATCCGGGAATTGGCACTTTCATAATAATACCAGATGTTTTTTTGTTGAAAAAATCCACACTTAAATTAAAGTCATGAAACAAAGTCGTTTCAAAACCAATATTAGCTTGTTTTGTTTCTTCCCATTTTAAGTCAGGATTTGGAATCGCATTTGGACTTTGTCCAGGAATTGGCAATCCATCAGCACCAATAGTGTAGTTTCTTTGGATTCCGATAGTAGACAAGTATAAGAAATCCGGTGATGAGTCATTACCTGTTACACCGTAACCTCCTCTAATTTTTAATGTATTGATCACATTGTTATCTTTCCAGAACTCTTCTTTTGATGGTACCCAACCTAACGAAGCAGAAGGGAAAGTTCCGTATTTGTGCGTTGGTCCAAATCTGGTAGAACCGTCACGACGAATAATACCTGACACAATGTATTTTTCTTTGTAGTCATAGTTTAATCTTGAGAACAATGATTGTACTCTGTGTTCTACAGCTTGCCCATTATAAGCATTTGCAATTTTGTCTTTGATTGGAATATCAACATTAAAAGAAGCATCTTTATGATTTGTAGCAGGAATTCCTCTGTACGTAATGTCGTTACCAGAAGTAATATTATCTACATAAGTACCCACTCCTAATAAAACATTGAAATGGTGTTCTCCTATTTTTTTGTCATAATTTAATGTGTTCTCCCAGTTCCAGCTAAAAGATCTTTTGTATGATCTAAAAAGCTCATTGGTGTTTTTTACAGTCGCATTATTCAGGTAAGAAACCGGAGTAAAGTTATCAGATCCGTAAAATGCTAATTTTCCACCAGCTACTGATTTAAATTTTAAACCTTTTAAAACTTCTGCTTCAACATAGATGTTTCCAACAAAATTATCAGCGAAATCATTATTGCCTAATCTTGTTTGTGCATAAGCAAGAGGATTTGTATTTTCCTGAATAACATTAGTAGAAATACCATAATAGTTCCCATTTGCATCTTTAAGAGCATTAGCAGGAAATGTATTGTATACAGCAGGATTAGTTTCAATAACCGGAGTCAACGGATCTAAGTTGATGGCTGAAGCCAATGGTCCTCCAAATTCATTATTTGTATTACCAATACCAATAGTTTTTTCGTGAGAATATCCTAAAGTTTGTCCAACTTTGATATAATTTCCAATTTTATGAGTAGAGTTTAATCGGATATTTTTTCTGTTGTAATTGGATATTTGTGGTGTCACAATACCTTCTTGGTCGATTAAACCAAAAGACATATAAAAAGTAGACACATCATTACCACCACTAAGGCTTAATTCCTGAGAAGTACGTTGAGCATGTTTATCAAAAATAACATCTTGCCAATCTGTTCCTTGTCCAAATCCTGCAACCTGAGCAGGTGTGTATTTTGGGGCTTGTCCGGCGTTTACAGCAGATTCGTTCATAATCATTGCATACTGAGAGCCATTAAGCAAATCTAATTTTTTAGCCGGAGCCGAAGTTCCTGCAAAACCATTATAATTTACATTGATTTTTCCGGCTTTTCCTTTTTTGGTAGTTACCAGAATTACCCCGGCAGCAGCACGAGAACCGTAAATAGCACCAGAAGCACCATCTTTTAATACCTCAATAGACTCGATATCAGATTGGTTCAGATACCCTATACCTCCATTGTCTACTACTACACCATCAACAACCCATAAAGGATCATTATTATTCAGAGTTGTAAAACCACGAACACGTATTGTAGAAGCAGATCCCGGTTGTCCTGCATTTGAAGCAATAGATACACCCGAAACTCTACCTTGTAAAGCTTGCTCAACTCTTGTTATAGGAAGGTTTTCTAAATCCTTTGCTTTAACGCTGGAAATAGCACCTGTTACTACACTTCTTTTTTGAGTACCATATCCTACTACTACAACCTCATTTAAACTTTGAGATTCTGGTCTCAATTTGATATCTAGTTTTGTTCTTCCGTTTACAGCTTCCTGAACAGTAACGTATCCAACAAAACTGATACTTAAAGTTCCGTTTGAAGGAACAGCGATTTGAAATTTACCATCAAAGTCTGAAGCTGTTGCCTTACTTGTGCCTTTAATTAAAATTGTTGCCCCAGGGACGGGCATTCCACTTTCATCATTAATTGTCCCCGTTACCGTAACATCTTGAGCCATTACGATAACTGAAAACAGTAGAGACGAAATACAAAAAATAAGTAATTTTGTTAATTTCATTTTTCTAAAAATTTTGGTTAATTAATTAGTAATTTGATGCAATAATAAAGTTAAATTTTTACTATCAACAATAAAAATTCATTACAAAAACACATCAAAGCATAATTTAATACACTACAAAAACACATCAAATTATTATTAATACGATTGATTATAAGACTTTTATAAAAAATAATATATTGTTATAAAAATGTTAAGTAAAAAAATAAACACTACATTTATGAAATAAAGTCAAATTGATCATTTATTCAAAATAATGGTACGAAAACGCAACATTGCAAATAATTAATTAAAAATTAAAACCGTTTATAAAACATTTCCAATAAAAATACATTACAAATTTTATGAAATTCATAAACTCAATTTTTACATCACTTATAATTTTTTTCTTACAAACATCGCTTTATGCCCAGGTTAAGGACATAGGAATACCAAGTATCAAAAACTATAAAAGGTCGGATTACAGAGGAGGAACCCAAAACTGGAGTATCGATCAGGATAAAAACGGGAATATGTACTTTGCCAATAATAATGGTCTTATACAATTTGATGGATCAAGCTGGCACAAATATTCTCTTCCGATGCAAAACGAAATCAGAAGTCTGAAGATAGATCCGTCAGGCAAAATCTATGTGGGAGGAAACAATGAGTTTGGTTACTTTCAGAATGACACAAAAGGAATTCTAAAATACCATTCTTTATCAGATATGGTAGACAAGAAGGACAAGCAAAATATAAACTTAATCTGGAGGATACACCTGTTTAAAGGAGAGGTGATTTTTCAATCCTTTACAAAAATATTTTTCCTAAAAAACAATAAACTGAGATTTATAAATGCTCCAACAAAGTTTCAGTTTTCATTTTTAGTAAATAACCGGCTTTACTTTCAGGACAAATCACTTGGGATTCTGGAATACCAAAACAAAAAGCTCAAACCAATAAAAGGAACCACTGTATTTAATGATAAAGAAATTTGGTCCGTATTTCCTCTTCCCGGAAATAAAATGCTTTTAGCTACTTTAGAAAAAGGTCTTTTTATATCTGATAATACTTCTGTAAAACCATGGGAAACTGAGGCAAATGCTTTCATTAAAAAAAACACATCACTTGGCGGCTCTATAATAAAAGGTAAATTTATTGTGCTTAACTCAGTCTTAGACGGTGTCATAGTCTGTGATTTGAACGGTAAAATTATCCAACATTTAAATCGTCAAAAAGGCCTTCAAAACAATACTATACTTACCTCGTTTATCGACAACAAAAACAATATCTGGCTGGGTCTTGATAACGGAATCACTTTTATTAATGAAAATTCGCCTTTTTCTTATTTTGACTATAGCTACAATATAGGTACCGTGTATGCGTCAACAATTTTCAACGGAAACTTGTACGTAGCAACAAATCAGGGATTATTCTACCATTCCTGGAATAGCCCGTTTAAGGACAGTCCTTTTACGAGAGTAGAAGGAACGATTTCGCAAGCGTGGAATATTCAGGTAATCAACAATGTACTTATTTGTGCCAGCAATAGCGGAGCCTTGGTTATTGATCACAATAAAGTATCTAAAAAAATGGATTCTAAAGGATATTTTGGATTCAAGACAATACCCAATCACGACAACTATATTATAGGAGAAAGTTATAATGGTTTTAGCATTTTTAAAAAATCAGCCGATGGTTTTGAATATTCACATCAGGTCGCAGGATTTGACGAAACAACAAATACTTTTTCGATCGAACTGGACCAAGACTATTTATGGCTTAAAAAAGATCCTTATTTATACCAAATGAGATTATCCGAAGATCTCAAAAAGTTTGATTATATAAAAAAGCACAAAAACATCTCCTCAGCCTATACCGGAATCGGAAGTCTTCAACATATAAACAACATCGTTTACTTTCAGACAAAAAACCATTTTTTCAGGTTTTCTAAAGAGCAGGGAACATTTTTTGAAGACAAAAAAATAACAGATCTTTTTAAGGGAATTCCCCCCATAACTACTTTAATAGAAGATTCACAAGGAAGTTTGTGGTATGCCTATAATGAATCTTTAGGTGTTTTGACAAAAAATCAGAATGGGACATTTACCAGAAAACAAGCGCCGTTTTCAAATTTATCAGGTAATTTAGTAAACAACTATATTTCTGTGAATACTATAGACCCTGGGAATATTTTTATAGGACAAACAGACGGATTAACTCATTACGATTCTAAAATTCCGAGCTCATTTATAACGAAACCAAAAGTATTCATCGAAAGTTTTTCTTTTCCCGGAGACACTATCTTAACTGGGAACATCCCAGAAAATCAGCAGATCTATACGGTTCCTTACAGTTCTAACCATGTGAAATTTACGTTTTCATCGCCTACTTACGAAAATCAGGAGAACGTAACCTACTCTTATAAATTAGAACCTTTTGAAGAAAACTGGCGCACATGGTCGACGCTTTCAATAAAAGAATATACCAACTTAAGAGAGGGCAATTATGTAATGAAACTGAAGGCTAAAAATAGTTACGGAATTGAATCTGATGTTTCAGAAATTACATTTACAGTTTCTCCTCCCTGGTACAGACACTTTTTAGCCTACCTCGTTTACTTCATTTTACTGATCACTGCGGTATATATCATTTCGAACAGAATTAAACTGAAAATCAGAAAAAACAGGTATTACGAAACAATCGAGCAAAGAAGATTGTATCTCGAAAAAGAATCAAAAATACGCCACGAGCAGCACGAACTTGAAAAGGAAATTGAAAAACTAAAAAGCGACAAACTACAGATAAAAATCCTCGCAAAAGATAAGGAATTGGTCAATAACTCGCTACAAGTTGTAAAGAAAAACAAAATACTGAACGGAATCATTTACAAACTAAAAGACATCGACACGAATATTTTAGATGATTCTACCAAATTTGAATTCAACAAATTACATAAAAGCATTGTAAAAGAAGTCAATACAGATAAAAGCTGGAAAGATCTGGAGAAACACATCAAAAACGTGCATTTTGAATTCTTAAAGAGATTAAAAGAAAAATATCCGACAATTTCGCCACGCGAACTTGATTTATCAACTTATTTATTAATGAATATGTCGACAAAAGAAATAGCCGAAATTATGAATATTTCAACAGGAGGGGTCGAATTAGCCCGATATCGATTACGAAAAAAACTAGGCTTAAACAAAAAAGAAAACCTGATTGGTTTTCTCATGAGCATCTAAAGCAAGAAAGCCATTCGGTATCCCGAATGGCTTCTTTATTATTTAATATATTCCAGTATGCGCTCCAGGGCCATTCCTCTTGAACCTTTTATTAAAATGGTATTATCATTAAAATGAACTGTTTTAAGATACCCTACAAAAGAATCGAAAGTCTCAAAAAACACTACATTATCCTTAACCACTTTATGCTCATAAAAAAACTTCCCAATCAGGTAACATTTCGATCTGTCCTGCTCTAGCAAAGAGTCAACAATGAGCTTGTGCTCTTGCGAACTTTCATTGCCCAGCTCAAACATATCGCCCAAAATCATTATTTTATTCTGATTTTCCAACTGCAGAAAATTAGTTATCGCAACAGTCATACTACTCGGGTTAGCATTGTAGGCATCCAGAATAATCTGATTGGATTCAATTCTTAACAATTGCGATCTGTTGTTCTCCGGTATATAATTTTCAATTGCCCCTTTGATGTCATTTTTATCTACTTTAAAATAATATCCCATTGCTACTGCAGCATTGATATTGTTAGCATTGTAAAGTCCAATTAAATGCGATGCTACACTGAAATCATCATATTCTATAGCAACAAAAGGATTTGCTTTGATATTTTTGATTTGTATGTTGGCCGCATTATTGTTTACGCCAAAAGAAAATGATTTAATTCCGGCTGATTTCTCAATCTGAATAGGATCCTCCAGATTCACGAAGACCAGTTTGTCATTTTTAGCCAGAAAACGATACATCTCACTTTTGCCTTCAATTACACCTTCAACACCACCAAAACCTTCTAAATGTGCTTTTCCGAAATTGGTGATATAACCATAATCAGGCTGGGCAATTTCGCATAAAAATTCAATTTCTTTTTTATGATTGGCTCCCATTTCTACAATTCCAATTTCTGTTTCTTGCGTAAAAGACAGCAAAGTCAGCGGAACCCCAATATGATTGTTTAAGTTTCCAATGGTGGCTTTAGTATTGTATTTTTTAGCCAAAACAACATTTATAAGTTCTTTGGTTGTTGTTTTTCCGTTACTTCCTGTCAGGGCTATTATAGGCAACTTTAAATAAGAACGATGAAATTTCGCTAATTCCTGCAACGTTTCCAAACTGTTCTCAACAAGAATAGTTCTTTGATCAATTGCATAAGATGCATTATCAATAATAACAAATAAAGCACCTAATTCTAATGCGGCAAGAGCAAAGGTATTGGCATCAAAATTTTCTCCTTTGATAGCAAAAAACATAGAGCCCTTTTCAATTTTTCTTGTATCAATTGAAACTGATTTGCATTGCAAAAATAAGTTATGAATGTCCTTAATATTCATTTAAAAAAATATTTACATATTATAAAAATAACCAAAAAAAAATCCAAATTCCAAAAGCTGAATATTTTCAGTATGGAATTTGGAATTTTTTTAAGTTTTCTAGAATTTAGTTTCTAGGTGATCTTCTTTTTTCAGTTTTAGCACCTACTCTAGACATCGCACATCTGAATCCGATATAGTCTGTTGCCATATCCTGAGGAAAATACCTTCTTTGAGCCGGATCTAACCAATATGCTCTGTCTCTCCAAGAACCACCTTTGTAAACTCTTACGTTATCATCGATAAGTGTAGTACGTTTACTAGTATTGTCATATTTTCTAACCATCTGACCTAAACTGTCTGTTGTTACATTATGTTTAGGAGAGTTGTACATTGACTGATCAGCTTTAGCTCCTGCTTCAGAATCTCCGAAGTCAAAATATTTAGATGATTGTTTATCACCATCTCTATAGTTGATATTATCACTTGTGCTGAAATTTTGTCTCAAATAAGTTTCATTTTCATCAACCGGAACCTGAGCAATTTCTCCTGGTAAATTAGTTGCCACTTTTTTACCGTTGCTTAACGTTTTGTATTGAATATTATCTTTAGTGATAATTTCAATTTTACCGTCTTTACCAATTTTATTTTTAGCGTATTGATTTCCTCTAAAGTAGTTAAAATCATTCGCTTCATTATCAATAATAGGTCTGTAAACATCGGCAACCCATTCGGCTACGTTTCCAGCCATATCGTATAATCCAAAATCATTAGGAGCGTAGCTTTTTACTGCGTTAGTAATATCTGCCCCATCATCAGACCAACCTGCAATTCCACCGTAATCACCGTTTCCTTGTTTAAAGTTAGCCAATTGATCTCCTCTGTTTTTACGTTTAGATGAACGTGTATAATCTCCGGACCAAGGATATTTCTTTTGTCCTTTTATGATATTATATTCTCTTTGCCCAACATCTGCTGCTGCTGCATATTCCCATTCTGCTTCAGTAGGAAGTCTGTATTCTGGTAAGATAACTCCTGAGGAACGTTGTGCATATACATTCTTTTCGTCCGGAACTACACCGTCTTTTCCTGCTTTAGTTCTTTTACCATTAGGGTTTTTCTTTAATACAAGTTCCTCATTACCACCATAAGTTGTAGATGGTGAAGCAAGGTAAGCTTCTGTATTAAAAATACTTTCAGCACTAACATCTTGTGTTTTAGCCCCTTTTTTAAGGTAACCGTTTTTCTCTAAAACTGCTTCGTTTACACGATCAGTTCTCCATTTACTAAATTCAACTGCCTGAATCCAGTTAACACCCACTACTGGATAATTAGCATATGAAGGATGTCTTAAATAGTTATTAGTCATCGTTTCATTATATCCTAAACGATTTCTCCATACTAAAGTATCCGGAGATGCTCCTTCGTAAATATTTTTATAATTTTCTTCTGTTGGAGGAAAAACTTTCTTCAACCATTCCAGGTATTCTAAGTACATACCATTGGTAACTTCTGTTTCATCCATATAAAATGACTGAACGTGCTGTTGGGTCGCTGTGTTATTCCAATCGTGCATAACATCATCTTGTACTTTACCCATTGTAAACGTACCTCCTTCAACAAAAACCAAACCAGGACCAGCCTGTTGTTTTTTTCCTGCATTTCTGGCAGCAGTTCCATTCTGACTATCTACATCCCAACCAGTTGCTCTGGAAGCACGACTGGAACTCGATTTTTTGCTACAACTAGCCGTGCCTAACATCAATATTATTGACATCATTAATTGCAAGACTACAATTTTGTTTACTTTCATACTCATTCTTAGGTGATAAATTTAGGTGCTGCAATATAATAATTAACGTTTAATTAGCAACATCTGTTCTAATAATTTTATTTAACTGTTTTTTTACCAGAAAATAACCTATAATTACGAACGCAAAAATATACTTTTTATTATTTACTATAACATGAAAGACTATATTTTTACTTACTATTTTTCTAAAAATCCAAAACTCTTTAATTCCCTCATATAACAAGTGCGAATACTGCTTTTTCTTCCCTCGTTCTTTGCCTCTTTTTCTCATATAAAACGGAACTTCACAGGAGATTATCAAGTTAAAAAAGAGATATTTTCAGGCAACTTAAAATTAAAGATTCTAAACTTTTCAGAGGACCACTTTCGATATAATACTGCTAAAAAAACACGACCTTATTACTCAACCTGAACGAATCAGGCTACATAAGCACCAATTCTGCAGAAACTACAAACGTCAGATATCAGCCAGTTACAGCTAGTGAACCGGCAGATCTGCCACACTGAAATTCCCCGAAAAACCAAATAAAATCATCAAAAGAATTACCCCAAGAGACACAAGACAAACTTTCCTTTCGCAATTACCTATAATAAGGAAGCAAATAGCCCAAAGAGCTCAATACTTTTGACGACTATCAATTTCATCAGAACAACATAACACCATACCTTTTATGACTTCAATAGTTAGAAAATTATTTTTCATCAATCACGACCAGGAATTTTTAATCAAGTAAAATATTCAATATCATACTCCCAACCTTAAACTATCATAGATATAGTCCTGCAATGTCATTTAAAATTCAAACAATCAGTTCACAAAAATTAATCATACTTAGTACCTCTATTAATAAGGAGTAACAAACGAAAAATCATCTCAGGGCAATAATAGACCAAAAGTTAAGTTATATAGGAACAATAAATTTTTTGTATCAGTGCGAAAATAAAAACAACACAGATAAAATAAGCCAAATCAAACATGATACTATAGTAATTCAGGAAGAATATTTATAGTGATTATTAACAGAAAAAACCGAACACTTAAGCCAAAGGAAATTTACGTTTCCTCTCAAAAACTTAACTAACGGCACAAACACTATAAGTTTTATAGCCGGGAAATTTACATCGTACCGTTACAAATTTATTATTAAGGAATGAAGCACATTAACATCGACTCACGCTCTTAATGATTCTATATCTATTTTAAACTGGTTTTCGGTGCAATAGCCACTAAAATCTTTAGATGTTAAGCATGAGTTCACAATAACCACAACAAAAGTAGTCAGACAAAAAAACAAATCATTTTAAAAGAAGACTTCTACTCAGACAAATAACCCTGAATAGAAAAGACGATTTTTAGCTGTTGAACCGAAAAAGGATTTTATATTTACAACTCAAAGTCAATTTATTTGACAAATAAAAAGGCAGAAAAATAGGAAAAGCTTGTCATCTTATAATAATATATATATTTGTATCATAAATACGTTAAGTTCCCTAAATGAAAAAAATATCACTACTTTTAATTTGTTCTTTTATTCTTTTTAAAGTACAGGCTCAGGAGAATCGACCTATTACGACAGGAGTCCCATTTTTATTAGTTGCCGCAGATGCCAGAGCAGCCGGTTTAGCAGATCAGGGTGTCGCAACATCAACAGATGCTTTCTCGCAGCAATGGAATCCTGCAAAATATGCTTTTTCAGTCGACAAACAAGGTTTTTCCATTAGCTACACTCCTTACCTAACAGATTTGGCTAACGACATTTCTCTTGGACAAGTAACCTATTATAACAAAATCAATGACCGGAGTGCCTTTGCGGGAAGTCTTCGTTATTTTGGTTTTGGGGATATTGAACTAAGAACTACCGGCGATCCTAACGAAGCCGCAAGAATAGTATCACCTAACGAGTTTGCACTAGACGGATCATACTCTTTGAAACTAAGCGAAACCTTCTCGATGGCGGTTGCCGCAAGATACATACGCTCCAATCTTAAAATTGCCTCAGAAGATGTTGATGCCTCACCTGCCAGCACGTTTGCAGTAGATATTGCAGGATTTTATCAATCTGAAGAAATTGCCTATTCTAACTTTAACGGAAGATGGAGAGCTGGTTTTAACATGCAAAATCTGGGTCAGAAAATAAGCTATGACAATGACGATTTAAGCTCCAACTTTTTACCGGCCAATCTTAGACTGGGCGGAGGTTTTGACTTTATTCTTGACAACGATAATAAGGTAGCTCTTAGTGTTGAATTTACGAAACTTCTAGTACCAACTCCTCCGGGACCGGGAACTCCCGTTGATGCAAATGGAGACGGAGATTATGATGATCCGGGAGACATCTCTCAGCAACAGGCAAATGCAACAAACTTCAGAAACTATAATGACATAGGCTGGGTTTCAGGTATTTTTAAATCATTTGGAGATGCTCCGGGTGGTTTTAGCGAAGAACTAAAAGAAATCACCTATAGTGTAGGTGCAGAATATATGTATCAGGACGCATTTGCATTACGAGCAGGATATTTTCATGAAAGTCCGCAAAAAGGAGCAAGACAGTTTTTTTCTTTAGGAGCAGGATTCAAATACAACGTTGTTAAAGTGGACGTTTCATACTTATTTTCGACATCAAAAATAAAAAATCCACTAGAAAACACACTTCGTTTTTCTTTAACCTTTAACTTTGGTGACAAATACGAAGTTTATTAAACAGAAAAAATAAAAAAATCAATAACAATCCAAATTTCTATTTCTTAGAAATTTGGATTTTTTTTCCCATAAAAAGAATGAAAAATATAAGCATTACATCGTCATTTATCGTTTACGACACACTACAGGAACTTTCAGCGGATATTCAGGACCTAATGAACCAAGCCGTTGAAATTCGCAAAAAAGCATACGCGCCTTATTCACAATTCAGAGTTGGAGCAGCATTATTATTAGACAACGGAAAAACAGTTTTAGGATCTAATCAGGAAAATGCCGCTTATCCATCAGGATTGTGTGCAGAACGAGTAGCGATTTTTTATGCAGGAAGCATGTATCCTGATGCCAAAATTCTAAAAATAGCCATTACAGCAGCTTCAGACACCAATCAGACTACAGCTCCAATTCCGCCTTGTGGCTCATGCCGACAATCAATTGCAGAATACGAAATCAGGCAAGACACCCCTATAGAAATCTATTTTATGGGCGAAATTGGTGAAGTTTACAAATCAGCATCCCTGAAAAATTTGCTTCCTTTTATGTTTGATAAAAAGTTCTTGTAAAAAAAAGCCAAAAAGTCACGTTTAAATTTTACTTCTTAATAGGAATGTCTTATTTTTGCATCCCGACCTTTCGGGCGCAAATTTGTGGGAGGAAACTATTTTGCGTTATAGGCAACAATTGATAACACAAACAAACTTTAGCAAAAGAAAGAATTCAGATGAAAGAAGTTACAAAAGAAGTATATTTAAAGTGGTACGAAGACATGCTACTTTGGAGAAAGTTTGAAGACAAACTTGCAGCATTATACATTCAACAAAAAGTTAGAGGTTTTTTACACCTATATAACGGTCAGGAAGCTGTACTAGCGGGTGCTTTGCACGCTATGGACCTGACTAAAGACAAGATGATTACTGCTTACAGAAATCACGTTCAGCCAATTGGTATGGGAGTTGATCCCAGACGAGTAATGGCTGAGCTTTTAGGAAAAGCGACAGGAACCTCTAAAGGTATGGGAGGTTCTATGCACATTTTCTCTAAAGAGCACCGTTTTTATGGTGGACACGGAATCGTAGGTGGACAAATTCCGGTAGGAGCTGGTTTAGCTTTTGCTGATAAATATTTTGAAACCGGAGGAGTTACTATGACCTATTTTGGTGATGGTGCTGCTAGACAAGGTTCACTACACGAAGCTTTCAACATGGCTATGCTTTGGAAATTGCCAGTTGTATTTATCGTTGAAAACAACGGTTATGCAATGGGAACTTCTGTTGAAAGAACTGCAAACCATACTGATATCTGGAAACTTGGTTTAGGATACGAAATGCCTTGCGGACCTGTTGACGGAATGAATCCTGTAAAAGTTGCTGAAGCAATGACAGAAGCTATTGACAGAGCTCGTCGTGGTGACGGACCAACTTTCCTTGAAATGAAAACGTACCGCTACAGAGGACACTCTATGTCTGATGCGCAATTATACCGTTCTAAAGAAGAGGTTGAAGAATACAAAAAAATTGACCCGATTACTCAGGTTTTAGATGTAATTAAGGATCAAAAGTATGCTACAGAAGAAGAAATTGAAGCAATTGACCAAAGGGTTAAAGATTTGGTTGAAGAGTGTGTGAAATTCGCTGAAGAATCTCCATATCCTGAATTACAACAATTATACGATGTAGTTTACGCACAAGAAGACTATCCATTTACACCTCATAAACTATAACAATATTATGGCGATAAAAGTAACAATGCCTCGTTTGAGCGATACTATGACGGAAGGAACGGTAGCGACTTGGTTAAAAAAAGTAGGCGACAAAATTAGCGAAGGAGATATCCTTGCTGAAATTGAAACAGACAAAGCAACAATGGAATTTGAGTCTTTCAACGAAGGAACTCTTTTACATATTGGAATTCAGGCTGGAGAAACCGCTCCGGTTGATTCTTTATTAGCAATTATTGGTAACGAAGGAGAAGATATATCAGCATTATTAGCTGGTGGAGACGCTCCTGCTGCCGAAGCACCAAAAGCAGAATCTAAAGAAACTCCTGCTGCTGAAGAAAAAACAGAAACTCCTGCTCCTGCCGCAAAAGCTGCAACCGAATTACCAAAAGGAGTTATAGTTGTAACTATGCCACGTTTGAGCGATACAATGACTGAAGGAACAGTAGCAACCTGGTTGAAAAAAGTAGGTGATGCTGTTGCTGAAGGGGATATTTTAGCCGAAATTGAAACTGACAAAGCGACTATGGAGTTTGAGTCATTCAATGCGGGAACTTTATTATACATAGGAATTCAGGAAGGAAATACTGCACCTGTTGATAGCTTATTAGCTATTATCGGACCTGCAGGAACTGACATTAGCGGAATTGCTGACAATTATACTGCCGGAGGAACTGCAAGTGCTCCTGCAACTGAAGAAAAAGCTGCTCCAGCTGCTGAAAAAGCAACTGAAACTGTGGCTGAAACCTCAAACGGAGGAAGAATTTTAGCTTCACCATTAGCTAAGAAAATCGCTTCTGACAAAGGAATCCAATTAACTCAGGTTAAAGGTTCAGGAGAAAACGGACGCATCGTAAAAAGCGATATCGAAAACTTTACTCCAGCTGCTCAGGCACAACCAGCTGCAACAGCAACTGCTGCTGCTCCAAAAGCTGACGCTGCACCTGCTGCACCAAAAGTATTCGTTCCTGCCGGAGAAGTTTTCACCGAAGAGATCAAAAACTCTCAAATGCGTAAAATTATCGCAAAACGTCTTGCTGAATCATTATTTACTGCACCTCACTACAACTTAGTGATCGAAGTAAGCATGGACGACGCAATGGCTTCAAGAGCGACAATCAATACTGTTCCGGATACAAAAGTATCTTTCAACGATATGGTAATTAAAGCCTGTGCATTAGCATTGAAAAAACATCCAAAAATTAACTCTCAGTGGAAAGAAGATGCAATCATCATCAACCACCACGTTAACATTGGTGTTGCCGTAGCAGTTGAAGACGGATTAGTAGTTCCTGTATTGAAATTTACAGATGCTATGAGTTTATCTCAAATTGGTGCTTCAGTAAGAGATCTTGCCGGAAGAGCTAAAAACAAAAAACTTGGACCACAAGAAATGGAAGGAAGTACTTTTACAGTATCTAACCTTGGAATGTTTGGTATTACTGAATTCAATTCAATTATCAACCAGCCAAACTCTGCCATTCTTTCTGTAGGTGCAATTGTTGAAAAACCAGTAGTTAAAAACGGTCAGATTGTTGTAGGAAATACTATGATGTTATCACTAGCGTGTGACCACAGAACAATTGACGGTGCAACTGGCGCTCAATTTTTACAAACATTAAAGCAATACATCGAAAGCCCGGTTACAATGTTAGCATAATTTCTATGTTATCTCAGCCTGATAGAAACAGAAGGCCGACTGAGCTAAATTGATGGTTATTTATAATAAAATCCCGTTTTGTTTATTCAAAACGGGATTTTTTGTTTAATTTTCATCCTCAAATTCAATACTTCGTAAAATGAAAAAACTAATCCTTGTAACTTTATTCCTGACTGCAATCGCCTGTCAGAAAAAAGATCAAACCGAAAAACCAGCAGTTGTTACAGATGAACACACTTATTCTAAACCAGAACTTGCCGTAGTCAAACACTTAGATCTTGACATTAAAGTCGATTTTGACACACAAACCATTTCCGGAAAAGCTTCCTGGTTAATTGACAACATCAGCAAAGGAAACGAAATTATATTCGACGAAAACACACTTAACATTACCAAAGTAACTTTAGGCGATGACGAAAAAGAAACCAAATTCGAACTTGGAAAGGACGTCGAATTTCACGGAAAACCTCTTCGTATTACCATCGAACCTAACACAACTAAAGTAAATATTTACTACAGCACAACTAAAGACGCTGTTGCATTGCAATGGTTAACAGCGGAACAGACTGCAGACAAAAAGAAACCTTTCTTATTCTCACAAGGAGAAAGTGTTTGGTCCCGTACCTGGATTCCGTGTCAGGATTCTCCGGGAATCCGTTTTACCTATAACGCAAAAGTTACTGTTCCTAAAGATTTATTAGCTGTAATGAGCGCCGTAAATCCACAGAAAAAAAATGACACCGGTATTTACACTTTCAAACAAGACAAAGCAATTCCTTCTTATTTAATGGCAATTGCTGTTGGAGATATCGAATTTCAATCTATCGACAACAGAACCGGAGTTTATGCAGAACCATCGATGCTGAAAAAATCAGCCTGGGAATTTGCTGAACTTGGAAAAATGGTTGTTGCAGCTGAAAAATTATACGGACCTTACCGTTGGGGACGTTATGATGTTCTGGTTTTACCTCCAAGCTTTCCTTACGGCGGAATGGAAAATCCAAATTTAACCTTCTTAACTCCGGGCGTAATTGCAGGAGACCGCTCTTTAACAAGTTTACTGGCACATGAATTAGGACACAGCTGGAGCGGAAACTTAGTAACCAATGCAACCTGGGATGATATCTGGTTGAACGAAGGCTTTACCACTTATGTAGAACACAGAATAGGAGAAGCAATTTTTGGCGAAAAAGAATTTGAAATGCAGAACGTTATCACCCGAAAAGAATTAGTTGATAATGTAGCAGAATACGGCGACACAAGCCCTGACACAAGATTAAAAGTAAGTCTTACAGGAAGAAATCCTGATGACGGAATCAGTATAATTCCTTATGTAAAAGGATATGCTTTTTTAAGAGTGATCGAAAACGCTGTTGGACGTGAGAAATTTGATATTTTCATCAAAAATTATTTCGATGCACACGCTTTTAAATCGATCACAACAGAAGATTTTATCAAATACTACAACGAAAACCTCATAAAAGGAGACAAAGCACTCGCTGACAAAATAAAAGCAGAAGACTGGATTTACAAACCGGGAATTCCATCAAATATCAATCCGGTAACTTCTGCGGATTTTGATGCAATTGATAAAATTCAAAAAAACTGGAGAGCAACCGGTGTAAAAGGTTTAAGTCAAAAAATCACGACAACCAGCGAAAAACAGTATTTTATTGATCATCTTCCAACGGATATTACACCAAAAGAAATGGAAGCAATTGATGCAGAATTCAACTTTACAAAAGGCGGAAACTTTATCATAAAACGCCAATGGTTTGTTCAGGCAATAATTCACCAATACAAAACAGCAAATCCTGCGATTGAGCAATTTCTAGTTTCAATAAGCAGAACAGGATCTGTAATGATGCTTTACAAAGAAATGGCTAAAACTCCTGAAGGAAAAATTTGGGCAAAACAAGTTTTTGACAAAGCAAAATCCGGTTATCACGCTACAACTATTCAGGCTGTTGAAGGTATTTTGAAATAGTTTGCAGTCACAGTTTTCAGTTTCAGTAACGGTTTTCAATTTGCAATACCATTAAAGACTGAGACTGAAAAATAATAAAATCCCCGATTACGAATGTAATCGGGGATTTTATTATTCAAAAAAAAAGTAAGCTTAATTCTTATTCTTAGCTTCAATCCATTTTGCCATGTATTTGGTACTTTTTAAGGTGTGATGCTGCAATAAACTCCCCATAAAATTATGCAGTCTATGACTCTCGGAATCATTCAAAAGCGAATTAATCGTTGTCACCAAAGCCGTTGAATACTTACTTAACTGATAACACTCGTTTACAATCGCAACTCCATTTTTCTGAGCTTGTTTCCACAAATTTTCATCATGATACAATTCGACTGCTTTTTTTGCAAACAACTCGACATCATCTGTAATAAAACCATTCCAGGATAAATTGGCATGCATTGCTTCAGAACCAATTGTTGTAGTAACACTTGGCGTTCCGCATTGCATCGCTTCCAACAACTTACCTTTGAGACCGGCACCAAAGCGAATTGGAGCCAGAACAACGCGTGATTTTTTAACCACTTCATTTGCATTTTCAGCTCTTCCCATAATAAAAAAACCATTTTTAGGCTGATGCAGCTGCAAAACTTTCTGCGAAGGATAAGCGCCATAAACTTCTAAAACCGCTTCCGGAAATTGCTTTTTTATCAAAGGCCAAATCGTTTCTTTCAGATACTGAACCGTATTCCAATTGGGTTCATGTAAAAAATTCCCAATGAAAACGAAATTTTTCCGTTCTTCAAACAAAGGCAATTTCAACAAATCCAATTCAGCCATTTCATATACCAGAAATGGCAAATAATACAACAAATCGGAATCTATCTTAAAAACATCCTTTAAAATTTTCATTTCAAATTCAGAAATAATAAAAGACAAATCGCATCTCAGAATACTGGCAATTTCCCGTTTCGCTACTTCTTCAGACAACAAATCATAAAGCTCAAAAGTCCTGTTTTCCTTAAAAGCTTTTTGCCTTGCCGTTCTTAAACAATGCAGATCTTCAGTATCCAATAACCGAATCGCTTTTGGACAATTTTCAGAAACGCGCCAGCCAAATTGCTCTTCGATCATAAAACGGTCAAACAAAACAACGTCCGGATTTAACGTTATGATAAAATCATCAAAACTCGAATTATTCAGTTCAATAGATTTTTTCGTAACACCAAACTCTGATAAATCAACCATAAAATCACTGTCTAAAGCCGGACTGGCAAATGTAATTTCGAATCCATTTTGCTTAAAAATAGAAATCAATTGCATCATTCTTCCTCCCGCAGCAGACGAATTTGGTTCAGGCCAGACAAAGCCAATGATTAAAAGTTTTTTTACCTGATTCATTATAAAATATTTGAGGCTACAAAATAATGCTTTTTTGAGCGCAATCATGCGATATTTCGTGATTTTTAGTAATAAAAAACACTAATTTTGCAAGATCTAAAATGCCGGGAAATTATGTTAGGATTAAAATTAGCCACAGACCCTCGTTGGGTAAATATAGTAGAATCGAATATCGAAGAAATTTTGACAGATCACGCATGGTGTGAACAAAAAGCTGCTTCGAATGCCATAAGCTTAGTTACTTACAATTCTGAATTAGAGGAATTAGTAACTGAAATGCTTGTGATTGCCAGAGAAGAATTAGAGCATTTACAGATGGTACATGACATTATCAAAAAAAGAGGTTTGACCTTGGGTCGTGAAAGAAAAGATCATTATGTAAATGAACTTTTTAAATTCATGAAAAAAGACGGAAGCCGAAAAGACGCTCTTTGCGATCGTTTATTATTCTCAGCAATGATCGAAGCCAGAAGCTGTGAGCGTTTTAAAGTACTTTCAGAAAATATAAAAGACGAAGAATTAGCTAAATTCTATCGCGATTTAATGATTTCTGAAGCAGGCCATTATACCACTTTTCTAGGATTTGCAAGAAAATATACAGACAACATAGATATTGATAAACGCTGGAAAGAATGGATTGAATATGAAGGCTCTATTATTACCAACTACGGAAAAAGCGAAACCGTTCACGGATAATAGATTCTTTTAATTCTACTTACATTTTACCTATAAATACCACAATTTGTTATGTCAGCAAATAAAACGAAGTCTATTTTATTAAAAACGGCTAAATACCTGGGAATTACTTTTGTTGTAATTATTGGATTATTATTCTTAACTCCTATTATTTTTGCTGACAAAATCAAGGAGCAAATTAAAAAAACGGCAAACGAAAAACTAAGCGCAGAATTGAATTATTCTGATGTTTCTGTTTCCTTTTTTCAGCATTTCCCTTCCCTGACCCTAACTTTAAGTGATCTAAGCCTTAACGGATCAGCTCCGTATAAAAGCGAAAAATTCATCACGGCAAAAGAGGTTTCTTTTGGTATAGATGTAGCCAGTCTGGTATTTAGCAAAGAGGTAAAAATTGACCAGATTTATTTATCGGATTCATTTATTAATGTAAAAGTAAATGCAAAAGGCGAAGCAAATTACAACGTTTACAAATCGTCAGCAACAGAAACAGATACTAAAGACAGTACTGATGCAGACGCATCGCTAAAACTGGAAAAAATCGAAATCCTAAACAGTAAAATAATTTATGACGACTTATCTACCAAAGTTCATTTTGATGCTTTTGGATTCAATTATTTAGGAAAAGGAGATTTAACCAAAGCTGTGTTTGATTTATACTCAAAAGCTAAAATCGAGAAACTAAATATCGTTTATGAAGGTGAACCGTATTTAATGAACAAAAAAATTGATGCTGACTTAATTACCAAAGTAAATGTAAATTCGCTATCGTTCTATTTTCAACAAAACAACCTTAAAATCAATCAGCTTTTGGTAGATTTTAAAGGAAAATTTGACTTTTTGAAAGACGGTTACAACATGGATTTTGTCATTAAATCAGATAATAGCAAATTGTATGATGTCTTTACCGCTTTTCCTCCAAAATACATTACCTGGCTTTCTAAAACCGAATTAAAAGGAAACACCAATCTTCTTTTAACATTAAAAGGAAATTATATTGCTTCTAAAAATATTGCACCGGATCTAAATCTGGATGTAAAAATAGACAGCGGATTTGTAAATTATAACAAAAGTGCTTTTCCGGTTTCTAACTTAAATTTAGAAATCAAAACAAAGGTTCCGTCTTTAAATCCGGATCTTGTTATTGTAGATGCAAAAAATTTGTCTTTAAATATCAACCAGGATTACTTAAAGTCGAAATTCTATGTTGAAGGCATAAACACCCCAAATATCAATGCTGATTTTAAAGCCAAAATTGATCTTGAAAAACTAATAAAAGCACTCGGAATCCCGTCTATAGTCCTAAAAGGAAGTTTGGCCGGTGATGTAAAAGCAAACGGGAAATTTGATCTCAAAAACAAACTTTTCCCCGTTACAAACGGAACTATTAATTTGGAAAATGGTTATTTAAAAACACCTTATTACCCAAATCCAATTACCAATATTATCATTAAATCTACCATCAACAATCAAAAAGGAACTTTTGATGATTTGAAAGTAACTCTAAAACCCACTCAATTTACATTTGAAGGCAAACCTGTTTTTGTAGAAGCTGACCTGAGCAACTTTAATGATTTAACGTATGACATTAAAGCAAAAGGCGAACTTGATGTGAATAAAATATATAAAGTTTTCTCCCAAAAAGGACTTGATCTGGATGGTTTTGTAAAAGCTGATCTTGTTTTGAAAGGAAAACAAAGCGATGCCGAAAAAGGAAAATACAGCAAACTTTATAACAAAGGAACTCTTGAACTTAGAAAAATTGGTATCGCATCAGAATATCTGCCAAAAAAATTCATCATCAAAGAAGGGATTTTCAAAATCAATCAGGATAAAATGTCGTTCAATAACTTTTTGGCTGCTTATGGCGAATCAGATTTTAGAATGAATGGATACCTGCAAAACGTTTTCAATTATGTAACCACCAATACAGGCGTTTTAAGAGGCTCTTTTAAAGTTACCTCGCGATACATCAACGTTGATGAGTTTATGTCAAGCACAACGGCAAATACTACTTTAACAGAAACTAAAACAGAAACTCCGGCCCCACAAACCGAAGTAAAACAAACAGGAGTTATCATAGTTCCGACAAATTTGAATTTGCAATTTACAGCAAATGCCCAGAAAGTAAATTTTGACAAATTAAACCTTCTAAATGCAGTTGGAAATTTAAGCATGAACAAAGGCAAACTGAGCATGCAAAACACAGGCTTTAACTTAATTGGCTGCAATGTTGCCATGAACGCCAATTATCAGGCTATTACTCCTCAAAAAGCAAATTTTGATTTTAATATCAAAGGATCTGATTTTGACATTAAAAAAGCATATAACGAAATAGAAGTTTTCAGAAAAATGGCCAGCGCTGCTGAAAAAGCACAAGGAATTGTTTCTGTAGATTACCAGTTAAAAGGCCGCTTAAACAGCAACATGGATCCGGTTTACCCATCACTTGTTGGCGGCGGAACACTTTCTGTGAAAGATGTAAAAGTAAGAGGATTAAAAATGTTTAATGCCGTAAGTAAGGCAACGAACTCTGAATCGATGCAAAATCCTGATCTTTCTAAGGTCGACATCAAAACTACAATCAAGAACAATATCATGACTGTAGAACGCTTCAAATTTAAATTTGCAGGCTTCAGACCGAGAATTGAAGGAACAACAAGCCTGGACGGAAAACTAAACCTAAAAATGCGTTTAGGCCTCCCTCCTCTTGGCATCTTCGGAATCCCTTTAACTGTAACCGGAACACAGGATAATCCGAAAATAAAACTAGGAAGAAAATCCGAAGATCTGGAAGAAACCAAGGATACCGAGTAACAGAATTTAAATTCCACATTTTTAAAATTCCAAATTCCAATTCAGGACCGCAGTTTTCCTAAAAAAACAATATAAACCTTTGTCAAAGTTTATAAAACTCTGACAAAGGTTTTTTACTTTTTAGCTATATTTGATAAAGTTACATACTATTAGATTATGGCTGTTCCCACAAATAAAGAAGAATTGCAAATCGCAATCAAAACCAATTACAATAAGCTTAAAAAAGAGCTATCAGGCATTCCTGTTGAGCTAGCTACGATTACGAATTTAGAAGGACACGCAAAAGATACTGTAATGAGTATTAATAATCTTATTTCTTATCTCACAGGCTGGGGGAAACTGGTACTTAAATGGAATACCAAAAAAGACAACCAAGAGATCGTCGATTTTCCTGAGTCAGGCTATAAATGGAATGAACTCGGAAAACTGGCACAAAAATTCTACAAAGATTACGAAGAGGACAATTTTCTGGTTTTATGTGATAAACTGGACAATACAGTTCACGAAATCCTCTCATTGATTGAACAAAAATCCAACGCTGAACTGTACGAAACTCCCTGGTACGAAAAATGGACATTAGGCAGAATGATACAATTCAATACCGCTTCTCCGTACAATAATGCCAGAGGAAGAATCCGAAAGTGGAAAAAAGAGAATAATCTTCTGTAAACCTAGCTAACAAAAAGGATTTTAGAAACATACAAAATACCTTTACCCAACAACCATAATACTACAGCCAAACCTAATAATTTCCAGGCCCAGGTTTTTCCTCTTTTCCAGTCAGAGAAAAACGAAATTACTTCCATATATTTTATTACAATAAAGATACTTGTCGCTATGAGCGAAAACCAGATGATTTCGTTCAAATGAATATAAAAACCATACAGAAAAACCACCGCAAGAAAAAGAACAGTCACAAATTGCAAATAATAATAGTTTTTATAATTGTACCTGTAATTCAGTTTCGAAGACAGCACCAGGAACGACAATAGCAATAAACCTATCAATGCTGCTATTACAGGATAAAAAACAGCACTCCATTGCAATATAAGTACAGCAGCAACAACAATCGCTATAACCGTGCAAGCCGCAAGAGAATTTATACTTCTGGCTCTGTAATCATTTTTAAAAGGCAGTAAAACGGGATATAAATATTTTTCTAAAGAACGCCAAAATGGTAGTGCATAAACTGCTGCAAGTCCAAATACAACAATTTCATAATTATAAAAAACATCAACAGGAACTTTGTACAACACATATACAAGAGCCAATGTAACAATAATCGCCGGAAGACATATTGTTTTTACAGTTTCCCAGGGATTTGTTCCCCAAAATTTATTTTCTATTTCAAAAAAATATTTTTTAACCCAATATTCTTTAGTAAATAAAGCCGTCGACTGACTCCACAACAAGAACAAACCTAAATGAATAATTACAGTTCGCAGTACAAACTCATCAATTAGGCATCCAAAAATCACACAGACCACACCTATCAAAAACAATTCGTAAGTTAACAAAACAGGTGAAAATAAAAATCTGAACAAGGGCGCTAAACCTCTAATTAATACATTGATGAGTAAACCCCAATATTTTTTAAACAAAGCAATAAGCGCACAAATAGCAATAAATGCAGACAAATAAAACATCCAGTTGGTCAGCAATTGTGTTTTTAGCCAAAACTGAACTGCAGCATCTTTGGGCGGAGAATAAACGATATCAGAATTCGCAAAAATCTGTGCAGCCAATTTATCTCTTACAGCATCATCTAATTCCGGTAATTGATTTTTGTTTTTCAGCCAAAATTGATCCGTCTCAAAACCATTCTTTTTAAGAACCTCATATTCATATAAAATCTTTTTTTGAGAATCATTTAAAGAAACAATTTCATCAACAGAATGAATTTCCTGCGCAAACAGGCTTGTACAGAAAAGAAATAAAAGGAAAACTATTTTTTTCAAAATTGGGTAAGATTAGTCTAACCAAAAATACAAAATAATACATTGAAAAAATTCCAAAATTAAAATTGCTTCGCCTGTTCGCTATCGGATCGAAAGTCTAATAATCCAAAAACCTGCTTCTGTGTCAATTTCAACTAAAAATAAAAACCACATAACACTTATTATATGCTTCCTATAATAAAAAAATGAATTTTACCGTTTTACTTATATATAAGTATACGCCGATAGTAAATTTCAATTTACAGAAAAACAAAAAACCCGTTCGCCAAGGCGAACGGGTTTTGTAATAAGTAATCTAATGATTATGCTTCGAATGGAAGGATAGATACATAAGATTTGTTATCTCTTTTCTTTTGGAACTTAACAACTCCAGCTACTCTTGCGTGTAGTGTGTGATCTTTACTGATGTAAACATTTTCACCTGGATTATGTTTTGAACCTCTTTGTCTAACGATGATGTTCCCAGCAATAGCAGCTTGACCTCCAAAAATCTTAACGCCTAAACGTTTTGATTCTGATTCTCTACCATTCTTCGAACTACCGACACCTTTCTTGTGAGCCATGACGTATGAGTTTAAATATTGTTATTATTCTTTAGTAGCTTCTTTTTTTGCTTTTGGAGCTGCTTTTTTAGCTTTAGGAGCTTCTACTTCTTCAGTAGCTGCATCTTCTGCCACAACTGCTTTTTTAGCTGCTGCTTTTTTAGTTCCGCCTGCTGCAGTAATACCTTCAATTACAATTTGAGTAAGATATTGTCTGTGACCATTTCTCTTTTTGTATCCTTTTCTTCTTTTCTTTTTGAAAACGATAACTTTATCTCCTTTTAAGTGTTGTAACACTTTAGCTTCTACTGAAGCACCTTCTATAGCTGGGGCGCCTAAAGTTACATTACCATTGTCGTCTAATAAAAGAACTTTGTCAAAAGAAACTTTTGAACCTTCTTCATTAGTCAAACGGTTAACATAAACCTTTAAGTCTTTGCTTACTTTGAATTGTTGCCCTGCTATCTCTACGATTGCATACATAC
This sequence comes from Flavobacterium frigidimaris, assembly GCA_900129595.1. GTDB lineage: Bacteria > Bacteroidota > Bacteroidia > Flavobacteriales > Flavobacteriaceae > Flavobacterium > Flavobacterium frigidimaris. The sequence goes on from FQWG01000002.1 coordinate 123,597, forward strand.
CAAATTGATTTATTGATTTTTAAGGTTGCAAATATACAATTAATAATTTACTGTGCAATCTCTTATTCTAAAAATATTTATTTTGCTTTAAATCCTGTTTTTCAAGACATTTTAGGTCGTAAAACAACACATTTAGCTGTAAAATACTGTTAAAATATCCTCAAAACAGAAACAAACCCGTAATTGATAATTAAAAAAAGTTATTTTTGGCGTAACGATAATCAACTCTTGGCTACCTATAAGTTATAGGCAAATAAAAATTATTAATCTTTATGAAAAAATCAATAATGATGTTAAGTGCAGCACTAATGCTCGGCGGAGTGGCTCATGCTCAAAAGGTAGCTTTTGAAGAATATAATTTAGACAACGGAATGCATGTTATTTTGCACAACGATCCCTCAGCTCCCGTTGTGATTACCTCAGTAATGTACCATGTCGGATCAAAAGACGAGCGTCCTGACCGAACTGGTTTTGCGCATTTCTTTGAACATTTATTATTTGAAGGAACACAAAACATAAAACGTGGCGAATGGATGAAAATTGTTACCGCCAATGGCGGAGTAAACAACGCCAATACTTCTGACGACAGAACTTATTACTATGAAGTTTTCCCATCAAACAGTTTAGAACTTGGCTTATGGATGGAATCTGAACGTTTAATGCACCCTATCATCAATAAAATTGGTGTTGACACGCAAAACGAAGTAGTTAAGGAAGAAAAAAGAATGCGTTACGACAATCAGCCTTACGGAAACATACTTCCTGAGGTTAAGAAAAACATGTTCAAAAATCATCCTTACCGCTGGACCACTATCGGCTCTATGAAAGATCTGGATGCTGCAACCCTGGAAGAATTTCAGGCATTTAATAAAAAATTCTACACGCCAAATAATGCTGTTTTAGTTGTGGCGGGAGATTTTGACAAAGCCAAAACCAAAGAATGGATTCAGAAATATTTTGGACCAATTCCGAGAGGAGAAGAAGTAAAAAAACAAACTTTTGTCGAAGAACCGATTAATCAGACCATAAAAGCAACTTATGAAGATCCGAATATTCAGATCCCAATGATCGTTGCTTCTTACAGAACGCCTTCGATGAAAACCAGGGATGCAAGAGTTTTGGATTTAATCTCCTCTTATTTAAGTGATGGCAAAAGTTCGAAACTGTACAAAAAAATAGTCGATGACAAAAAAATGGCACTTCAGATTGGTGCTGTTGGTTTTAGTCAGGAAGATTACGGAATGTACATATTATACGGTTTGCCAATGGCACCTAATACTACAGCCGATATCTTAAAAGAAATGGATGAAGAGATTGTAAAAATCCAAACTGATCTGATTTCTGAAAAAGACTATGAAAAATTACAAAATAAATTCGATAACAATTTTGTGAATGCCAATGCAAGTGTCGAAGGAATTGCTGAAAACCTGGCTTCTTTCTATTTACTTTATGGAGATGTAAACCTGATCAATACTGAGATCGATATTTACCACTCTATCACAAGAGAAGAAATTAGAGAAGTTGCCAAAAAGTACTTAAACCCCAACCAGCGTTTGGTTTTAGATTACATTCCTTCAACTAAAGTTCAAAACTAAGTCTATCGAATCATGAAAAAAATACATACATTTTTAATCCTTTTATTCCTGACTGGAATTATGCAAGCACAAGATCGTCCACAACCAAAACCAGGTCCGTCACCGGTAGTCAACATCAAAAAACCACAAACTTTTGTTTTGGCAAACGGTATGAAAGTTTTAGTGGTTGAAAATCATAAATTACCAAGAGTAAGTTTTAATTTAACCTTAGACAACGCTCCTTTTACAGAAGGAAACAAAAAAGGTGTCGACGAATTAACAAGCAGCTTAATTGGTAACGGAAGCAAAAAAACAACCAAAGAAGCTTTTAACGAAGAGATCGACTTTTACGGAGCAAGCCTTAATTTTACATCATCAGGCGCTTACGCAAGTTCACTTTCTAAATATTCAGGACGTGTTTTAGAGCTTTTGGCAGAAGGTGCTTTGCAACCCAATTTTAGTCAATCTGAATTTGATAAAGAAAAAGCAAAATTAATTGAAGGTCTTAAAGCCGACGAAAAAAGCGTTCCTGCAATTGCAAGCAGAGTTGTTGATGTTTTAGCTTACGGAAAAAATCATCCTTCAGGAGAATACATTTCAGAAGAAACAGTAAAAAACGTAACACTCGAAGATGTTCAAAAAAATTACGCAACATACTTTGTTCCTGAAAATGCTTATTTAGTCATTATTGGTGACGTTAAATTTAAAGAAACAAAGGCAGCCGTAGAGAAACTTTTTAGCGGATGGAAAAAACAAGCTGCACCAAAAAGCACTTATCCAAATCCTGAAAACGTTTCTAAACTTCAAATTGATTTTGTAGATGTGCCAAATGCGGTTCAGTCTGAAATTTCGTTAGTGAATACGGTGAATTTAAAAATGAGCGATCCTGATTTTTTCCCTGCAGTAATTGCAAATCAAATTCTGGGAGGAGATTTTAATAGTTACCTAAACATGAATTTACGCGAGCAGCACGCCTGGACATACGGCGCAAGCTCCAACATTGGAGCCGGAAAATATGTAAGCAAATTCAAAGCTTCATCAGCCGTTAGAAATACCGTTACGGATAGCGCAGTAGTTCAGTTTATTAAAGAAATCAAAAGAATCAGAACAGAAAAAGTTTCTTCGGATGTTTTAAAAAATGTAAAAGCAGGATATATTGGACGATTTGTAATGCAGGTCGAAAAACCACAAGCCGTTGCCAGATATGCCCTGAACATAGAAACAGAAAAACTTCCTGCTGATTTCTACGAAAAATACATTCAAACAATCAACAATGTTACTGCTGATGATATTTATCGCGTTGCCAACAAATATTTCCTGTTAGACAATATGCGAATTGTAATTGCCGGAAAAGGTTCTGACGTTCTTACCGGTTTAGAAAAACTTCAAATTCCGATTTTCTATTTTGACAGATACGGAAACCCTGTTGAAAAACCGGCAACCAAAAAAGAAGCTCCAGCCGGAATTACTGCAAAAACAGTTTTCGAAAATTACCTTAAAGCAATTGGCGGAGAAAAAGCAGTTTCTACAGTAAAAACACTGGCAATGACAGGAACAACAACCGTTCCTCAGGCACCAGGACCTTTGACTTTTACGTCTAAATTAGATTCTAAAGGAAAAATGATGGTTTCCCTTGCTATGGGAACCATGAATCTGATGAAACAAGTTGTAAACGAAAAAGGCGCTTATATCGAACAACAAGGACAACGCAAAAACCTTGAAGGCGCTGATCTTGCTGATATGAAAGCAAACGCCGCTCCTTTTGAAGAATTACAACTCGTAAAAAGAACAGACTTAAAAGTAGAAGGAATCGAGCCTGTAAACGGCAGCGATGCTTATGTAATAAAAGATGGCAAAACAACATATTACTACGATGTAAAATCAGGCTTAAAAACAGCAAAAGGCAAAGTTCGCGAACAAGACGGAAAATCATCTGCTCAAATAACAAACTTCAACGACTACAGAGAAGTAAAAGGTATTAAAGTTCCTTTTAATCTGGTTCAGAATGTAGGTTTTGAATTGGATATAAAAATGTCTGAGATCAAGATCAACGAAGGAGTTTCTGAGAAAGATTTCCTTTAAAGGTTCTGAGGCAATAAGCTGTTAAGGTTCTAAGATTTTTAGAGGCTTTGCCAAAGTTTAAAAACTTTGGCAAAGCTTTTTTTATGCGCACTATTTCTACTCATTGTTTGTCAGGCTGAGCGGAGTCGAAGCCCGCCCCCATTGGCACACTCTTCGACTTCGCATAGAACAACACACATTAAAAGCAAGAAAGGCTGTCGATTACGACAGCCTTTCTTGTTTAATCATTCAACATCCAGATAAGGATTCAGAATTTCTGCTAATTCATTCAACCAGTAGAAACCATTTTCGAGATTTGTTTTCTCGGTTTCCAGTGTTTCACATTCCCGCATCAGGCTCAAGGCAAGCATATAATTCACGTGCCGAATTGTTTTTGCCATAAGTTGCGGATCAATAGAATTGCTGAAAAAATCAGCCAATCTCAATTCTGTTTCTTTTGAAAGGGTGTTTGTACTCATAATTTTGAACATTTAGAGGAATATGAAGCCCGCACATTTTAGGTGTCCTACGCTGTTCAAGGCGTTGCAGTTGTTTCCAATACCGCCACCATTTTGCACGGGCAAAACTTTTTTCTAAAATCATAATATCGAACATTTAGGACCACGAAGATACCTAAAAAACTTCAAATAAGTGAGAATTTTCGCAAAATAAATCACGTATCTGCTCATCCATTTTTGTCATTTCGAGGAACGAGGAATGACAAGATTGCGGATACAATGATTATGGTTAATTTGTGAAATATTTTTCAATCCTAATTTTCAAACCTTTGTAACTTTGAACCTCTGCACCTTTGAACCTGTCTCCACAACAAAGATATTCAATTCAAATCTTTTATTTCTTGGCCGACAAATAAACCCCAATTAAAATAATAAATGCTCCAAAAAACTGAATTGGCGTGAGCATTTCATTATCTAACAATCCCCAGAAAAATGCCACTATCGGGATCAGATATGTTACTGATGTTGCAAAAACCGGCGATGACATTTGTATTAATTTAAAAAACAAAACATTGGCAATTCCGGTCCCTAAAACTCCCAGAATCATTACAAAGTAAATCGAATGCTGCGTGATATCAATATTTATTCTTTGCGAAATATCAGTTGTACTTAAAATAATTAACGCCGGTATCAGCAAAACAGCAAAATTTCCTGTTGTAATACTCACCGAATTCAGATCAGACAAATATTTCTTGATAAGATTGACGTTTATAGCATAACAAAGTGTTGCAATGACTACCAAAATCACATAATAATAGTTTTGTCCCGGATGGGCTGACGCACCACTTAGAACCAACAACAAACAACCTATCAGACCAACAAAAACACCCAGAACCTGTCGTTTTTGAAACTGGATTCCAAAAATAATTATTCCAAGAACCAAAGTATTCAAAGGCGTCAGCGAGTTTAAAATCGCTACAATCGAACTATCGACCTCGGTTTCTGCAATAGCAAAAAGATAGGCCGGAGTAAAAGTCCCGAAAACAGAAGTTACGGCAACAAATTTCCATTGACGGCGCGAGATTTTCTTTAGACTCTTAAAACCAAAAATCAACAAAAACAAAGCAGCAAAAATAATTCGGAACGAACCTACCTGAACAGCTGTCAGACCAACCAGACCTCTTTTTATCAAAATAAAAGAACTTCCCCAAATAAGAGAAAGGACAAGTAAATAAGCCCATTTTAATTGCTTTGCATCCATAAACATGATTTTGATGCAAATTTGTAATAATTTTATGAACTGACCTCCTCCTTTTTATTAATTTTGCAAAGAACACAACTTTATCAATTAAAAATCATACCTAATGAAATTTACAAAAATCGTTGCCACTTTCGCAATCGCTGGTTTAGTATTAGTAAGCTGCAAAAAAGAAGAAGACAAAAACCTGGCAAATATAAAATCTGAAACTACAGCCGTAAAAGAACACAAAGCAATTGCTGCCGAAAATGTACAAACTGCAAGCTTCGAAATCGAAGGAATGACTTGCGCGATGGGATGTGCCAAAACAATCGAAAAAGAATTAGCTAATCTTGACGGTGTAGAAAAAGCTACGGTTGATTTTGACAAAAAAACAGCTACTGTTGTTTTTGATAAAACGGTTCAGAACCAGGAAAACCTAACTAAAGTTGTTCAGGCAACGGGAGACGGAAAAACTTATAAAGTTTCGAATACTAAATCTTAAAAAACACATTCCGATACTTTGTAAAAATCCCAACAGCAATCGGAATTTTTATTAAAGCGAGGTTTAATTTTAAGACATAAAAAAAGGGCGTTTATAAATTAAACGCCCTTTTTTTTATGTCTTATTTTTTATTTCCACTTCAAAGTTTCCATTAGCCTTTGCATATCATTTTTGATATAACTTGCCGCCGGCATAATCGAATCAAAGTTAGGTTTGGCATAAAAATAAACAGATCCTGTTATAAAGTGTTTTGTACTGTCTGTGACATAAAACTGTGAGTTTGTCGCCGCGTTTCCGTCAACTTGATAAAACATACCATAAACCTTTTTTTGAGGGTTTAAATAAGGCTGTTCTAATATATCATCAGCTTTTATAACATGCTCATACGTTAATTTTTGAGCATCTTTAAGCAATTTATTAATATCACCATTTACGGGTTTATAAGTCAGATAAATTGTTGCTTTCATTTTAGGGTATGTAATTGCAAATCCGCAATTTTTTTCGCCTTTAATTACAGCAGCCTCGTTCATTTCGAAAGTAAACGGACAATTGTTTTCAAAACCAACATATTTTGCTTCCGGATAATCTAAACGCAGATATCCTGCCGGCTTAGGCACCACATCATCTTTACAACTTATAACAGTCAATGCCAGTAAAATTGTTGCTATTGAAATTGCTTTTTTAAACATTCTAATCTATTGTTACTTTTATTTGTTTTACACGCTTTTTATCTACTGTTTCTATTGTAAAAACACAGTTTTCGAAAGCTACTTTTTGATCTTTTTTAGGAAAATTGCCCAGAATTTCAAGAATGAATCCCGCCAATGTTTCGGCTTCTCCTTTATGTGATTCAAAAATATCTTCATTAACATCAACGATTCTGTAAAAATCTTTCATGTTTATTTTTCCTTCAAACAAAAAATTCTTTTCGTCTATTTGGGAGAAATTCAGATTTTCATCATCAAACTCATCACTAATATCCCCTACTATTTCTTCGATAACATCTTCTAAAGACACCAATCCTGAAGTTCCGCCATATTCATCGACCACAATCGCCAAATGGCTTTTAAGGCTCTGAAAATCCTTTAGCAAATTATCCAGTTTCTTATTCTCAGGAACAAAAAAAGCTTCTCTGACCAACGAAGTCCAGTCGAATTCTTCTTTATCGATATGCGGCAGTAAATCTTTAACAAACAAGACACCTTCGATCTGGTCGATATTATCTCGATAAACGGGAATCCTGGAGAATCCTTTCTCGATTATCTTAGGACAGATTGCACTAAAGGATTCCGACACTTCTAATGCAAAAATATCAATCCTCGGGCTCATTACCTGTTTGGTATCTGTGTTTCCAAAAGAAACGATTCCTTCAAGTATTTTTTGTTCTTCGCTCGATGTTCCTTCAGAATCTGTTAATTCTAACGCCTGAGAGAGCTGATTTATCGAAAAACTATTTTTTTGTTTCCCCAATTTATTATGCAAATACAGCGTTACACTGCGCATGGGTAAACTTATTGGTGAGAGCAATTTGTCTAAAACAGCAATTGGATATGCAATTTGTTTTGCGAATTTCGTATTATTTCTGCTTGCGTAGACTTTAGGCAGCACTTCTCCAAACAATAAAATAAAGAAAGTAACTACGATGATCTCAAGAATAAACTTTAACGCAGGAGAACTAACATTCGCGAAAATATTCTGCCCTACAAAAGAGAACAAAATAACAACTCCGATGTTAAAGAAATTATTGGCGACCAATAAAGTGGCTAAAAGCTTTTTGGGTTTATCTAAAAGATTAGAAATAATTTTTCCTTTGGTCTGATTTTCCTGTAAAGTATCGTCGATATCTTTTTGAGACAAAGAAAAAAGCGCTATTTCAGCACCTGATACAACTGCCGATAAAAACAGCAAAACAAATATTCCGACAAAACCAATTATTAAATTGATGTCTAAAGTGGTATTAAAAAACAAACTGGGCTCCGGGTCCAAATTAAAAAAGATTAGTTAAACAATCAAAAAGGCAGGTCGTTTATAGGCAAGCCTTCACTCGTCGCATCAAAGTTAGTATTTTTTACGGATTCTGAATCCTGATTGGGCTTATGATTTCCAGTTTCTTTTTTGGTAGTCAAGAAAGTAAACTCGGTAACCTGAATTTCTGTAGTATATTTTGTCGTCCCGTCTTCGGCTTGCCATTGTCGCGATTTTATTCGTCCCTCGACGTAAATTTTATCTCCTTTAGAAAGATATTTTTCGCAAATTTCAGCTGCTTTATTACGTACAACTAAATTATGCCACTCCGTAGAAGTTATTTTTTCGTTGGTCGTTTTATTAATATAAACCTCATTTGTAGCCAACTGAAAACGCCCGATGCAATTTCCGCCATCAAAATAATGCATTTTTACGTCATCTCCTAAATGACCAATTAGCATAACCTTATTTAATGTTCCGTTCATAATTTATTAGTGGTATTTATCCCAAAGATACATTTTTTTAGCAATTTATTTCTTGCTTTTCAATAAAATTATAAATTACAATCGGAAAAGGAAAAGCTTTTAAATCACTGGCATTCAATCCTTTTTCTATTATTTCTTCAACCTTGACTTTCCAAAACTGAATATGCAGGTGTTGGTGTGAAAGCTTATGAATAACAGTTGCTTCACTACACTCTTCTATACCTAATATAGTATAGGACGGGAAAACATCTTCTTTAACTGCTTTTGACACAACATCAAAACCAACAATTCCGGAAGTTTCGCAAAGAGGGAATTCATATAGATTATGCCAAATTCCTTTCGCTGTTCTTTTTTGAATTAAAGTATTACCTAAAACATCTTCGAGAATCAAATAATTAAAAAAACGATTGGTTACTTTCAATTTTTTTGACTTTACCGGCAATACCGAAACTTTCTTTTTCTGAAGCGCCAGGCAGCTGTCATTAAAAACACAAACGGGGCAGTCCGGACTTTTAGGAACACATTGCAAAGCACCAAACTCCATAATCGCCTGATTAAAAATCGCAGGATTGTCCTTTGGCATTAATTCCTGCGCCAGTACTGTAAATTCTTTTTTGGTCGCTGGCAGCGAAATATCTGATTCAATATCAAAATAGCGTGAAAGTACCCGAAACACATTTCCGTCGACAACGGGAACGGCTTCATTATAAGAAAAAGAAGCAATTGCAGCGGCGGTATATTCACCAACTCCTTTTAGCTTTAGTAATTCTTTATAGTCAGGAGGAAAAACTCCTTTGAGATCATTTGCGACATATTGAGCCGTTTTATGCAGATTTCTGGCTCGGGAATAGTACCCTAATCCCTGCCAAAGTTTCAAAACCTGCTCTTCTGAGGCATTTGCCAAATCAAATACAGTAGGAAATTCCTCCGTAAAAGCGAAAAAATAGGGCATTCCCTGCGCAACTCTTGTCTGTTGCAACATAATTTCTGATAGCCAAATATGGTACGGATTGGTGGTTTTTCGCCATGGCAAATCACGTTTGTTTTGTAAATACCATTTTATCAATATGTTAGAAAAATTCATTGCAAAATACTTAGAATACAAAAGTAAATGTTTATGTAATTAAAATTTAACGAATTAGCTTGATTAATTATTTTTTTAATTCCTATATTTGCAAACTCAAAAAAATAGTACACCATTTATAAAATAAAATAGGAAAGAAAATGACGAAAGCAGATATCGTAGCGAAAATTTCAGAGAAACTAGGTCTTGAAAAAGGAGATGTTCAAGCAACAGTAGAAACTTTTATGGAAGAAGTGAAAACTTCATTAGAAACTGGAGACAATGTTTACCTAAGAGGATTTGGTAGTTTTATCGTAAAAACCAGAGCTGAAAAAACAGGAAGAAACATTTCTAAAAACACCACGATCAAAATTCCAGCACACAACATTCCTGCGTTTAAACCTGCAAAAGTTTTTGTAGAAGGAGTAAAAACAAATAACGAAGCAAAATAATACTATTAATTAATCATAAAATCGACACGATATGCCAAGTGGTAAAAAAAGAAAGAGACATAAGGTAGCTACGCACAAAAGAAAAAAAAGAGCGAGAGCTAACCGTCACAAAAAGAAAAAGTAGTTTTAAACTACTTTTTTCTTTTTAAACGTTCATTGAAATTGAAAAAAGATGAAAGAAAAAAGAAAATAGAATATAGACCGAAAAGTCTATGTTCTTTACTCTATTCTCTATTAATCTTCTTTTCCCCGGGTTCAATACCTGTTAAAAAATATTGTTTAATCCATCCTTACAATTAGGCCTTAAGCTTTAAGCTATAAGCTTTAAGCAATTTACGTTGCCTATTGCCTATTGCCTACTGCCTATTGCTAGAAAGTTCGGATAAAAATTTACAGTGTGAATAAAGAATTAATCATTAGATCTAGTTCTGAAGCCGTAGATTTTGCCTTATTAAAAGATGGAAAACTAATTGAATTACACAAGGAAGAAGAGAAAAGCAACTTTCAGGTTGGTGATATTTTTATTGCCAAAATACGAAAACCCGTTGCCGGACTTAATGCTGCTTTTGTAAATGTGGGCTTCGAAAAAGATGCCTTTTTACATTATCACGATTTAGGACCTAACTTAGCTTCCCAACTGAAATTCATAAAACTTGTAAGCGCAGGTAAAATAAAAGATTTCTCCCTAAAAACCTTTCAGTTTGAAAAAGAGATTGACAAAGATGGCATCATTACTGATATTTTAAGTGCCAATCAATCTGTTTTAGTTCAAGTTGTAAAAGAACCTATATCTACCAAAGGTCCAAGAATAAGCGCTGAGCTTTCATTGGCAGGAAGATTTATTGTTCTCGTTCCGTTTTCTGACCGCGTTTCTATTTCTCAAAAAATAGAAGACAAAAAGGAAAAGGATCGTCTAAAAAAACTTGTACTATCTATCAAACCAAAAGGATTTGGTGTTATTGTTCGCACAGTAGCCGAAGGCAAAAACGTAGCCGAATTAGAAAAAGATTTGCAGAACCTGCTTGGCAGATGGACTGCAATGTGTAAAAAATTACCAACTGCTCATCATCCATCAAAAGTATTAGGAGAGCTCAACAGAGCTTCTTCGATATTAAGAGATGTATTCAATGATACCTTTAGCGGTATTCAGATAGATGACGAAGAGTTGTACCATCAAACGAAGGAATATCTGCAAGAAATTGCACCTTCAAAACAATCGATTGTTAAGTTTTATCAATCAAATGACACTCCAATTTTCGAGAAATACAATATAGAGAGACAAATCAAAACTTCATTTGGAAGAACGGTTTCTATGAGCAAAGGCGCTTATCTTATCATCGAACACACTGAAGCTCTTCACGTTATAGACGTAAATAGTGGAAATCGTTCGAATAAAGCGACCAATCAGGAAGATACCGCCATGGAAGTAAATATGATTGCTGCCGCTGAAATTGCCAGACAACTTCGTTTGCGTGATATGGGCGGAATAATCGTAGTAGATTTTATCGATATGTCTAATCCTGAAAACAGGAAGGTTCTGTTCGACTTCTTGCGAGAAGAAATGAGCGACGATAAAGCAAAGCATAAAATCTTACCGCCTAGTAAATTTGGTTTAGTTCAAATTACCAGACAACGCGTAAGACCAGAAGTTAATATTAAAACTAGAGAAGAAGATCCTAACAATGAACATGGCGAAATTGAAGCGCCAATTTTAATCATTGACAGAATTAAATCTGATTTAGACAGACTTTTAAAAACCCACAAAAATGTTGTGCTTAATGTACATCCGTTTGTGGCTGCATACCTCAGTCAAGGTTTTCCATCATTACGTTCAAAATGGTTTTTTGAACATAAGAAATGGGTGAAAATCATACCTCGTGACGCTTACACGTACTTAGAATACCATTTCTATGATAAAAAAGGAAATGTTATTTCAGAATAAAAAATATTAAACCGCCTCTCGAAAGACTGGCGGTTTTTTTATGCCTTTTTTTTAAATAATAATTATGCCTTAAAATGACATAATAAAATTTTTATCGCCCTATGCAATATCTCTTATACACGTACATTTACAAATTACTATTATTCATAAAGATATGCCCGGAACCTTAAATTATAAATCTACATTCAAAAAGAATATTATTTATTATTTCTTCACAACTCTCTTTTTATTCTCTTCAGCAGTAAGAGCTCAAAATGACACAATTTTTTTTGACAAGTATTGGAATAGAGAGCCAAACAAAGAATTTGCCGTTTATTATAGAATTTCTGAAAAAGAAATTAAAGCAGAAGATGCTTTAGGTTATTCTGTAAAGAAAAGCAGTTCCACTATTTCTTTTACTCTTTTTTCTATTAAAGATTATTATGCAAAAAACAATCAGTTACAGTTTCAAGGATATTTGACAGGGCAATATAATAGGAATGAATACTCCGCAATAGGTGAAGCAAAATGGTACAGCGAAGATGGTAAACTTATTAAATCTAAAAACATCTCTCCACGCGAATATCGTAAAGAACTAATAAAACCAGTTAAATTTCCATCTGACCGAAACTCTTTCACCAAAGAATCTGTAGACTTAAGTCCTGCTTTTTACATTTCATATTCAATTGCAGTAAAAAGTCAATATACAGCTGGTTTAGAGTTTTGTTTAGATTGTCAAAATGATAATAAACTGCTTCTTGGTTTAGGATATGGAATTATGCGTTATGATGACAAAACTTATGGCCTGCCAGACTTTCATTTGTCTTATAATCTCTCCGAGAAATGGATTTTTACAAAAATTGGAGCCTCACATAAAAACGCCTATGCAATTGCAGGACTTACGGTAGTAAACCTGATGGATCTGGGAATAGGTTATTCTGTTCCATTTAACGAAGAGAGCATTCCTGTTATCAAAGGCTTTACATTTGGACTCACTATTAGATTTACTAATAACGAAAATCTTCGTTTAAATTTCAAATATTAATTTATTCCTACTCTCGTACAATCTCAATTTTTCTCCTAATTTCATTCCCGGAAGCATCTACAACTGTGATATAATGTATCCCTGCTGTTGGGGTAATTGGCAATTCATGAAACGTTTTTGTCGTTGCTTTGTAAACATTATCCACATACCAAAACAGTTCTTTATCCCTTTCAGAATAGGCTACTTTAAGAATCACAGGCTGAACTTCGCTATTAAAATTTTTCGTTAAATAGATTTTGCTATTCGCTTTTGGGTAAATAAAATCCATAGTGGTAGTCTGCGTTCCCTCACAACCTTCCTTAAACGGAGGCAAAGGCAAATACTCAATATGCTGGCTTTTGTAGTACCAAGCCATAACGGGCGGCAAGACAAACCAATTTTTAGTTACTATATTATCGATGCTTTCGCAACTGCTATTGACCTGAAATTTTTCGGTTTTATCTAAATGAACTTTTTTATGATAAGGACAAACAGCCGTAGATTTTCCTTTTTTAGAAACCCATTGCTTGATTTTTGGACATTCTTCTTTAGCCAGATAACCGCTTAAACGGCAAACCTCAACTTCATCCAGATCTTTATAAGGGGTTTGAAACCATCTTTGTCTCGGCAATAAATTAAAAATATCAAATAAAACAGGCGCGGCACTTGTTACACCTGTCAGACTTGGTCTTCCCTCACCTGTTGCATTTCCGACCCAAATGCCCACTACATATTTCGAATTTGTTCCAATTGCCCATGCATCACGGTTTCCAAAACTGGTTCCGGTTTTCCAGGCAATTTTCAGGGAGCTGTCATAAAACTTCCAGGCTTCGTCTCCTTCAGGTCTGTTGACTTCTTCCATTGCGTTATACGTTAACCAAATCGATCCGGCGCCCAATATGTTCTTCTGATCTGTTTCTGATCCAAAATCAGGCTCAAAATCGTTCCTGTAATTGAGTTCCGTAAATTCTTTGGTTCTATATTTTGCCTGGTTTTTAGTGTAATAATTAACCGTTGAAGAAAGATTCGCATACGTTCGGCACAAATCCCATAAATTACTTTCGGCACCACCTAAAATAAGGGATAACCCGTAATGATCTGGCGTTTTATTGATATCTCTTAATTTGAATTTCTGTAATTCTTCATAAAATTTATTCACACCAAAATCCTGCAGCATCAAAACAGCCGGAATATTCAAAGATCTTGACAAAGCACGATGTGCAGGAACCGCTCCGTCAAAAGTTAAATTAAAATTCTGAGGTGTATAACCCGCAATTTGCGTTGGAATATCAGCTACCAAAGTATTAGGCAATAACTCGCCATCATCTAACATTGCAGCATATAAAAGTGGTTTCAGAATACTTCCGGTACTTCTTGGTGCATCGATAATATCAACATCTTTTTGATGGTCTTTATCCGTGGGGGCATTACCAACGTAACTCATCACATTTCGATTTGCAACATCAATTACTAAAATCGCCAGATTATTCACTTCATTTTGCCTGTATTGATTGTAGTAATATTTTGCAATTTGATTGACTCTATTCTGCAAAGCATAATCAATAGTCGTTTTTACTCGCGTTCCTTCTCCTTCTTTAGCCACTCGTTGTAACAAATGAGGTGCAATCTGTGGGAGATCATATGGTTTTTGAGGCAATGGCTCTTCAACAGCAAGTTCGTACGTTTGCTTATCGATTATTCCTTCCTGATGCAATTTCAGCAAAAGCCGGTTTCGTTTTTTCAACAACTTGATCTGATTTTTACCCGGATAAATTAAACTCGGAGCATTTGGCAAAACTGCTAAAGTCGCATTTTCCGCCCAGGACAATTGATTCGCTTGCACTCCAAAATAGCGCCATGCAGCCATTTCAAGTCCTACAACATTCCCTCCAAAAGGAGCATGAGCAGCGTATAATTCGAGAATTTCATTCTTAGAATACCCTAATTCTAATCGTGTTGCCAGAATAATTTCTATGAATTTTTCAAAATAAGTTCTTCCTTTTCCTTTTCTTGATAATCGGATAACTTGTTGCGTTAATGTACTTCCTCCTCTTACTACTTTTCCCGCTTTCCTGTTTTGTTTTATAGCATTTATCATCGCTACAGGATTAAACCCGGGATGTTTGTAAAAGTATTCGTCTTCAAAATAAACAATACATTTCTTGAATTTATCCGGAACGCTATCCTGTTCAGGAAAACGCCATTGTCCGTCTCTTGCTATTTTAGCTCCGAGCAATTCTCCTTCTTTACTTTCTATTACGGTTGAATAAGGCTCTTTAAATAAAGTTCGGGGTATCGAAAAATAGTAAATCAGCAAAAGCACAAATGCAATTGCTGATTTTATTTTATTCTTTTTAATCCAATTTGTAATGCGTTGTAGAAACGCTATTAATTTATTTTTCAATTTAATTTTATTGCTTTTCATATCCTAACAGGTTTCCAAAACCTGTTAGGTATATTTTAAATATCTTATTTTAATATATTACTTCTTTTTCTAATCTTAACGTCATACCTAATAGGTTTTGAAAACCTGTTAGGAGAGCGAATTCAATACTTAAATACTCTATTCATCACTTAAGCTTACATCATTAATTAATCCTTCATAAATAATTTTTCTTTCATCATGACAAAACTTAAAATTATCTAATCCCCCAAACAAATCAATGATAAAATCTCTATCAATACTTGTTGTTCTTACAGATAAATAAGAACGATATGATGAATGCAAATAAGTTTCCAAATGTTCACTAAATTTATGTTTAACAGGATTCAAGTGGACGTAAAGAATTAACTGCTTTAGATAATTTTCATTTTCTATTCTGTTTCTTTGTAAATGTTCCTGAAACAAACTTCCGGTTCTACTATAAGCTTTATTGATACTTTTAGAATAGGCATTAAATAAATTCGAAAATGTTAAATGGATTTTTTCTTTTAATTTATCAGGCAAATTATTTTTGTCTTTTATTCTTAAAACTATATGAAAATGATTTTTAAGCAAGCAATAAGCATAAATATCTGCTATTGGTAAAATATACTTCTTTACTTTTTCAAGAAAATAATTATAGTTTTTCTATTCAATAAAAATATTCTCTTTATTATTCCCTCTGTTATAAACATGATAATATTGTCCTGTTTCAAAAACATCCCTCTTCACCTTCTAATTTATTATTTCTAATCTTTTTATTATATCTTAACAAGCTTGTAAACCAGCTAGGTATCTACTTTACTCTTAACTTTAGTTTACTTTTTATTCTAAATATTTAATACAGATACCTAACAGGTTTTGAAAACCTGTTAGGATACTTAATTATAAGAAATCTTACTTCACCACCTCAACCCAGAATCCTTTTGTTCTGGCAAGGAATGTATTATCGTACATGGCCTCGCATTGTAATCCAGGCAAATAATAATTTCCTAAATAAGATGCATTCAACAGAATCCTAAAAACTTTTGTTTCTCCTGATTTCATTCCAAAATAGAAATTAGTTCTATCGTCCCTAATATCGATATAATCAGCGACATTGTTTGTGGCATCCCCATAATCAGTAAAACGAGTATTTACAATTTCAAATCCTGATGGCAGAATTTGTGTTAATGCCACATTTTGAATGCCTTCATTCCTTTGGTTTCTAACCGTTACTTCTGCAATAAATTCAGTTCCCTGATTAATTTTAGAAACGTTGATCACACCGCCTTTTCTGTTTTTGAAAACAATAGCAGCAGAAACATCGCTCTGAATCGCATTCTCTTGTCCAATTGGCAATATTCCCGTGTTTAATACACGAACATAGATGGTATTGTTTTTATTATTTTTCAGTGTAATACTATTAGAACCTGTCTGAACTGCCAAGCTTCTGTCAGCAATTGTTTTTTGCGTACTTATTGTTTCGCCTTTACCGTTTTTGCTAAACTGAATATTAATTCCTTTAGGACCGTTACTCGCAGCAAATTTCGACATTGCGTATAAACAGTAAGCCGTTGTTTGTGTACTCATCCATTGATTATTAGACATTTCTTTGGCTAATTTTGAAGCCATCGAGAATGCTTTTTGTTTCTGGTCTAAAAGTAACATCGTTTCTAAAGCCATTGCTCTGTTTCTCTCGCTTGAACCATAATAGTAATAATTATAATTACTCGATTCACCATCGATACTGGTGCGCAAGAATAGATTTTGCCCTGCCGATTTTTGCCCCGCTAATACATAAGCTGCAGCCAGACGAAGCTTACTTTCGTTCGAAATTCCTTTTGTTTCACGCAGCCTGTTCATTGATGATAAATCAGCATTACCGGCCAAAGCCAATGTATATAATCGGTAAGCCTGTGCCAGGTCATTGCCATATTTTGGTTCAAAACGCCATTGTTTCGCTTCTTTTTGTTGGTAAGAAGTCCATTTTGATTTGAAGTTTATTGGCAACACATAACCTTTTTTCTCTGCTTCTATCAGGAAATGTCCGGCATATGAGGTTCCCCAATCGTCTGCGATTGTATTTCCCTGCCAGTAAGGCAATCCCCCGTTTGATAACTGAAAACTTCCTAATCTGGTAATTCCCGCTGTAATATTCTTTTGAATTAGTGCTTTTCTTGTTGCATCCAGATCGACCACATCATTCAAAAACAATTGTGGAAAAACAGACGAGGTGGTTTGCTCTACACATCCATGCGGATATTGAATCAGAAATTGCAATCTTCCATTCAGATTAATGGTTGGCATTGATGAAACTTCTAATCTTGCTTTATTACTGCCTGACACTCCAAAGGTCTGCCATGCTATTGTTTTTGTACTGTTTGGGGGCAAAATAACATCTGTAAAAGTGCTTGTAACCGGATTTGGATTCGTCATATCAATCTCGACATCATACACTGATTTTTCGCTTCCTGAAGTGGCAATAACCTGAACTTTTGCAATTCCGGTTGCAGCTCCTACTACTAAATTAAAATATGCCATTTTTTCATCGGGCTGTGCAAAAGTCAATCTTTGCGTTGCACTTCCCATTACTTTTAATCCGGCACTTGTTTTGATCTGAATCGAAACGTTTTTAATTTTATTTTCCGTTGCAAAAACGGTAACAGGAATCGTTACTTTTTCTGATGGCGAAATCTTTCTTGGCAATGAAGCCAATACCATCAACGGACTGCGAACCGGAGTCGCTTTCTCGACACTTCCGTAAGCACTTGTATTGGCATCACCGGCAACCACCATAGTTCGAACGGAACCAATGTATTTTGGCAGTTTTAATTCATGCGACTTGGTTTGTCCTTTTTCTAATTTAAATGGCCCATAATATAATACAACAGGTTTAAATCGGTTGGCTTTTTTAGCTTTTCCTCCGCCAAGATCCTGATCTCCACCAATACTGAAAATCTGATTTATTTTTCCGCCGTAAGCTCCAATTACATCATCATAAATATCCCAGGTTTTTACGCCCAAAGCTTCACGAACATAAAAACTATCCCATGCATTTGGTGTTTTAAAACGGGTTAAATCCAGCAAACCTTCATCTACTACGGCAATAGTATAAGTCATCTCTTTGCCTGTTTTCTCTCCTACTTTTACTGTAAATTTCTGCTCTGGTTTTAATACATCCGGCATTGAAAGTGTTGGAGCCAAAATGGTATTTTTGTCAACAACTTCGATCGGAACAATACCATACATACGAATAGGCGAATCGTTTTTAGTCGAAGCATGTGGCTGTAAAAGTGTAATATTAAAATACACATTAGGTGCCATTGCTGAAGTTATCGGAATCTCTACTTTTGTCTCTCCTTGTTTCGTTTTTGCCCAAAGGGTCTGCACTACTCGTGATCCGTTTTCAATCGAAATCAAAGCACGTCCGCCTTCGCTTGAAGGAAAAGATATCTGAGCTTTTTCGCCTACTGCATAATTCTTTTTATCTGTTGAGAACACCAGCATATTTGCCGTTGAAGCATCTCTATTACGTGTTTTTCCTGACCAGATTGGCCAGTCAATATTTGCAGTCAAAGCTGTTGCGTGACCATTTGTCTCATCTGAAACACGAATCAAATAACGCCCCCATTCTTCATCGGTCAGCTCAAATCCAAAACTTCCTTTTCCACTGGAATCGGTATCAATTATAGTCGTTTTATAAGCTGTTGTGGAATTAGATGAGTTATAATTAGATAAATTATCACTTGAAGAATCCCACCACCATCTCCAGTCTACTTTATAAATTCTTACTTCAAGATTTCTAACGGCTTTTGGTCTTCCGTTTTCATCAACAGTAACTACCTCAAAACGATTGTTGGCTCTGGTTTCCAGCATTCCGTACTTATTAGGTTCCGGAGATTTAATACCCACATAGGTTTTGTAAGGAGAATAAGTCGTCGAAATAACATCTGTACTAAAGTCCCCTCCTTCTTCGTATACTTTTGTAATAAATGAAGCGCGTAGCATTCCCGGCGCCTGACCTTGCAACTTAGGTTCAATATTTACTGTTGCTTTTCCGTTTTCATTTAATTTTCCTGAGAAAACATTAATTTCTTCGGTACTAAATTTACGCACCAAATCATCAAAACTGAATTTCTCATATCCTTTAAACGTAGTTGTCTGCTGCGAAAATTTAGCCTGCATTTCTACATTCAGGTTTTTCGCAATTGCACCATGAAGCCACGTAACTTCAAGATTACTTGTGTTTGGATAAGAAGATGAAAGTGTTTTTCTTGAAAAATTATTCTTTATTTTTAATCGGTTCGGTTTAATTGTCTCAATTTTAATGCTTTTATAAAATTTAGCACCACCAACGCTGATCATCGCTTCCCAATTTCCTGTTGGCGCTTCTGTACTGGTCGGAACTACAAATGAATAATGGTTTAATTCATTTGTTTTCTGAATCGTCTGATAAGTTGTTTTACCGCTTGGATCGTTCAGTCTAAATTTAATTGGATGTGATTTTGGAAGTTTATTCGCAACATCATTCAAAATAAACGACAAATACACATTATCTCCCGGACGCCAAACCCCGCGCTCTCCATAAATAAATCCTTTTAATCCTTTTTGTAAAGTCTCGCCGGCAACATCAAAATTACTTACAGACAAAGAAAGTCCGTCATCCAGTTTGACATAAGTAGATTGATCTCCTAAAGTAACGATAGCAAAATAAGCGAATTTATCCAACTGAAATGAAGCAATTCCTTCGCTGCTTGTTGCCGCGGTAGCTATTTTTTGCTGCTGATAAGTGTACAAATCTACTCTTGCATTTGAGACAGGTTCAGTAGTCACAATATTATTGACAGCAAACAAGTACGATTTATTCTCTCCTCTCTTGGCTATAACACCTAAATCAGTTGCTAAAATATTGGTTCCGATTTTGGCATTATAATAATAAGAGTTTGTACACGGGTTTTCACTTTCTCTCCAATCATAACCTTCATAGTCATAATCGTAATCATCATAGGAGTTTCCGCTGTAGTTGACATCATTTTCATCTACTTCTTCTTCGTCTTCATTATTTTGATCTGCGTCAGCAGTATCGCATTTATATACAGAATATTTCTTTTTGTAAGCAAATTCTACCCTATAAATTGCTCCCGGTTCCGGCGTGATTATCTTAGATAAATCCAGGGCAAACGTATTCCATTTACTTGGGGTTATTAAGCCGCTTTCATTTAATTTAAGCGTTGTTTTAGCAATTGGCTGCGCTACTTTTTTAAGATTCTGACTTCCGTTTAATTCATTATACTGAAGAAACTGAAGAATATTATTTTTGTAAATCTTATATACTTTTACGTCTACGGCACTTAAATTTACAGCTTCAAAGTTCAATTTTAAATTATTTGAACTTGGCAGAATGGTTCCGTTTTTAATAAAACGAACACTTGGTTTTATTTGGCCAAAAGTAATTTTCTCGGTGTAATTCGAGTCCATTTTTTTACCGTACTGGCTTTCGATTCCCTCAAAAACTTCAAGAAGCAACTCTCCTGTTATAACCGGCTCTGGCGTTTCGTCAGGAACTACCTCGACTACTTCAGAAACAGTATCTACGGCAACAGCAGCTGAATCGACTACAACTGCGGCTGAATCGACAGTAACAGATGCCGTTTCTTGCACCACAACCGGAGCAGAAACTTCTTTTTTAGCTGCGGCTTGATTAGTAAAATAGACTTTCAGCACATTTCCCTGAGTCGAAAATTTCAGATTATTGGTATTCTGAATCGAAACTAATCCCTTAAAATCCTGTCCTTTTTCTAATGGTTCTGAAAAATTGATTAATACAGACTGATTGTTGCCTTCCGGGACATCAACTTGTACAATTTTAAATTCATTTTTACTTGTAATCGCATAATCTATTTGTCCTTTCTGGTCAATATCAGCATCACTTCCATCATATACAATCTCAAGATTCGTAGCCTCATCGTAACGCTGGATACTATCAATGATAAAGTGAAATTCTTTAGCAGAACCTGATTTTTTCTCAAATTTAATCTTAAGATTATTTCCTTTTTGATTGGCCGTAACTAGTTTTATAGCGGTCTCAACATCAATATTGTCTGCTGTCTTTAAAACGCAGTTTAAATATTGATATTCTTTACTATACGACTGAATGTCTTCGGTATTTATAGTAAAATCCTGTTTGATTGTTTTAACCGTGAAATTGAATTTCGAAAGTGCCGCCTCTTTCTCTTTTGGGAGTGTGATTAGTTTATCTAAGTTTAAGGTAACCTGATATTCTGTTCCCGGTTTTAATTTTTTCTCAGGGATAAAAGCAAGTGTATTACTCGAAAGCGCTATCACTTTTCCGTCGACACTTGGCGAAATATCCAGCAAATCGCTGTCTAAAACCTGATTGACTTTCCAGTCTTTTTTATCAAAGGCCAAAACTACGCGAATATCAGATTCCGAAGAGACAATTCCCCCCGTAAAGCTCACGATGTAGTCTTTGAACAGTGAAAAATCGGAATTAAAATCAGCAGCTGATTTCCTGCCGCAAGATTGAAAAATAAAAAACACACAAAACACGAGAATTAATCCTTTTGCTTTCAATTTTATTTAGAATTATAAGGTTACAAATTTTAAAACTGATACAACATTTTTAGCTTTTCACAGTTAAATTCATAACTAATGATATACCAATTATATTGCGGTAAATATAAAGTATTTTTATAAATAATTTAAGAGGAAAATTCAGTAAATACTGTTATTTAAAATTGATTTTGATTCTTTAAATACTATCATTTAAAATTTCAATAGATAAATTATTATTCCAATTGCAGTGATAAAAACAAAAAAAGACCTTAGTCCAGTTCATATGTTAACCGAACTGTAATTCTTGCCGTTTTATTTTTACTGTATGTATCATTAGTTCCGCCATAACTATCTTCCTCTGTTGAACCCTGACCTGTAATCTGAAAAACACCCATATTTGCATTTTTCAATTTTCCCAAACTACCATCGGCTGTTTTGACAATTTTAGATGCTCTCTCATTAGCGTCTTTAGTAGCTTTTTCTATTAGACTTTGTTTTAAACTTGGAAGACCTGAATAGGTGTACTGAATTGTATTTGATACTAAATTAATTCCCGAATTAACCAGTTCTGATGATTTACTGGACACTTCTTCAATACGTTTCATAAAATCAGGATTTTTTTTAGCCGAAAACGAAATCATCTGTGTTGCCTGATATCCAACAAAAACCTTCTCATATTTTGTCTGAAAACTTTCATTGCTTTCGCTTCTGATTTCTTTAAAATTCTTTTCAAAATCTACAGCACTAAAAGTAAATTCATTTGGTTTAAAGCCTTTTTGAATAAAAAAATCTTTTACTATTTTCTGATCTGATACAATTTTATTATAAGCTTCCTTAATATCAGTACTATTAGTTGTAAAACTCCCCGACCAAAGAATTTCATCAGAAACAAAATCCTTAGTCCCTAATCCAACAACAGAAATGGAATCGAGGTTTGAGTTTCTGTTTTGAAATCCTTTACCCAAAATCCAAGCAGTAATAATTATTGCTATACCAATAACTATTGAAGATTTAATTTTTTCCATAAAAAACAATTAAAAAATTTGTAGTATTAATTAATTGCAAATATATACATTTGTAAGAATAAATTTCTTTTTTATTTTTTCAACAAAAAAAACGCTTCATTAAATTTGCAGTTTCATTAGTCAGAAGCTTTACAACTCTGTTCCCAGTTTTGATAAAACCACATCGAGTTCAGCAAAATGCTCCTTACTATTTGCGGCATAAAACATATCATAATTACTTGAAATCATAATTACGTCATCATCATAATTGCCGTAAAAATTTATACCCTGAATCCATTGTTTAAACGACACTCCTTTATTTTTGAAATTTTCACTAATAAAATTCAAATCACTTTGCTCTAACTGATAAAATCCATCACAACCAAATTCAAGCCCAAAAACAGCTTGAAGGTAAGCCATTGCAGTAAAAAACTCAATTAAGGTTTCAGTTTCCTTATTCCATGTTTTTTGATCCTCACTCATGTAGACGGGCGGATCAGATTTCGACAAATCGTCTTTGTGAATTCCCCAAACGCAAGCTTTTTGATTTTCCGAATAAAATATCAAATAATCATCATGTTTATAATATTGAAAACGCTCCGGTACAATTAATAAATCCTGAGTATGATTCAGGTTTTGAATTTTACCTAATTCCGTATAATAATCAACAAAAACCTCTGGAAGCTGCCCGAAAATATTTTTAACCGTTTGAATTTCATCATTACTAAAACCATTAGGCTCTGTAATGTGAAATAGCTTTTTTATTCTTGAAAAATCTGTCATAAACTACTATAAACTTTATTAATAATTTATGACAAAAATAAATAATCATCAACTGCTAATAAGTAAAAATCTTACTTTTATTTTCGTCTTTCAATAAAAAACCTTTTCATAAGATCTGCAGCTTCATTGGCCATAACTCCAGAAACTACGGTAGTTTTAGGATGTAGTTTTGTTCCCATTGTTATAAAACCGCGTTGTTCGTCGCGGGCGCCAAAAACAATTTTCGAAATCTGACTCCAATACAAAGCTCCTGCACACATCTGGCAAGGTTCAAGCGTAACGTATAAAGTACAATCTTTTAGGTATTTTCCGCCCAGAAAGTTTGCTGCAGCGGTTATCGATTGCATTTCGGCATGAGCCGTAACATCATTTAGTAATTCGGTTAAATTATGACTGCTTGCAATTACTCTGTCTGCAACGACAATAATGGCTCCAACAGGAATTTCGCCTTTCTCAAAAGCCATTTCAGCTTCCTGCAGAGCTTTTTTCATAAAATATTCGTCGGTGAAGGGATTTATCATAGTGGCAAAAATAAGGTTTTACTATTTATTTTTTATTACATTTAAATGCTGATATTCAAAAAATGGAAAGAAAACATAAAATAATAATTCCGGAACCTTGCCACGAAAATTGGGACAAGATGTCACCTAAAGATAATGGTCGTTTTTGCCTGAGTTGCTCTAAAACTGTTGTGGATTTTACAATTATGTTACCAGATGAAGTACAGCATTACTTCATTCAAAATCAAAATACCAATATTTGCGGAAGGTTTAAGAAATCACAATTAGATTCGATCAGCATTCAGATCCCGAGCCGTGTACTTTATACCCAAACCCATTATCACAAAATGTTTTTGCTGGCTTTGTTTATTGCCATGGGAACTACATTGTTTAGTTGTGCAGATAAGGATGGAAACAAACAGAAAATTGACAAAATAGAAGTTGTTGATAATGATACTCCAACAGAACATATCTCTGTGGGTAAATCAAAAATCAGCAATTCAAACACCCCTCTTTTGCCGCCTCCACCACCTCCAAAAGTCGATCAGGTCAAATTTGTGAAGTCACCTGTAAATAATAATTCAAGCACTTCAAAATCAAAGAAGGAAACAGCGAACCATAAAAAAATTAAATTCGTTCCGCCTGTACCAACAAAATGTGGAGAAGTTACAGAAAACGAGAACACTGAAGAAATAATCTATAATGGTTATGCAGCCATAGAAACAGCACCCGTTTTTCCAGGAGGCAATGAACAGTTTTATAGTTTTTTTGCAAATGAATTAAATCTTCCCGAAAATTCAAATAAAGATAC
This sequence comes from Flavobacterium frigidimaris, assembly GCA_900129595.1. Lineage (GTDB taxonomy): Bacteria > Bacteroidota > Bacteroidia > Flavobacteriales > Flavobacteriaceae > Flavobacterium > Flavobacterium frigidimaris. Next base: position 148,420 of record FQWG01000002.1, read on the forward strand.
CTCTAAAATTAAAATCTCTTTTGCAGTAGAAACAGATGGTTCTTTAAATTATGTTGCATCTGTGACAGCAATTGACGATGCGCTGAAACAAGAAATCATTCGAGTTTTAAAATTATCTCCTAAATGGCAACCTGGAGAATCCAATGGAAAAAAAATAAGAATGATTTATTCTTTACCCATAACATTTGAAAAAGATCCCGCTGAAACTTCTGAGCAGGAAAATTAAATTTAAAACCGTAAATTTGCTTTTTACCTTACAATGAAAAGCAATTTACTTTCAGACATACACAATCCCGCTGATTTACGTCTTTTAAAAGAAGATCAACTTATTGAGGTTGCTCAGGAATTACGCGATTTTATTATTGATGTCGTTTCTGTAAAAGAAGGGCACTTAGGTTCCAGCTTAGGCGTAATCGAATTGACTATTGCGCTGCATTATGTTTTTAATACTCCTGAAGATTTATTGGTTTGGGATGTTGGACATCAGGCTTACGGGCATAAAATCCTGACGGAAAGAAGAGAAAATTTTCATACCAACAGACAAATTGACGGTATTTCCGGTTTCCCAAAAAGAAGCGAAAGTATTTATGATACTTTTGGTGTGGGGCATTCTTCTACTTCTATTTCGGCAGCCCTGGGAATGGCCATTGCTTCTCAATTAAAAGGCGACTTCAACAAACAGCATATCGCAGTTATTGGTGATGCTTCTATTGCATCCGGAATGGCTTTTGAAGGTTTGAACCATGCCGGTGTTACCGATGCAAATGTTTTGGTTATTTTAAACGATAATGCTATTGGAATTGATCCGAGCGTAGGTGCTTTAAAGAAATATTTAACAGCGGTTAAAAACGGGAAAAATCCGAGACAGAATAACATGATCAAATCATTGAATTTTGATTATTCGGGACCAATTGACGGACATGATCTTCCTGCTTTAATCAAGGAACTCAACCGTTTAAAAAAGATAAAAGGGCCTAAATTTCTACATATTGTAACTACAAAAGGAAAAGGCCTGCAGCAAGCGGAAGAAAATCAGGTAAAATATCATGCGCCCGGTAAATTTGATGCTTCGACCGGAGAAATTATTTTGAAATCTGAAGAAAATCTTCCTCCGAAATTTCAGGATGTTTTTGGTTTAACGATTTTAGATCTGGCCAGAAAAAACGAAAAAATCATCGGAATTACTCCGGCAATGCCATCTGGCAGTTCTTTAAAGTTCATGATGGATGAAATTCCGGAACGTGCTTTTGATGTTGGAATTGCAGAGCAACACGCCGTAACGCTTGCCGCCGGAATGGCGACACAAGGCATGATCGTATATTGCACTATTTATTCGACTTTCCTGCAGCGCGCCTACGATCAGTTGATTCATGATGTAGCATTGCAAAATCTGCCCGTTATTTTTTGTTTAGACAGAGCGGGTTTAGTGGGCGAAGATGGCGCAACACATCACGGTGTTTTTGATATCGCTTATTTAAGGGCAATCCCTAATATGATCATCTACGCACCAATCAACGAAATTGCATTGCAAAACATTTTATATACCGCTCAATTAGGCTTAAATCACCCAATCGCAATTCGATATCCAAGAGGTCGGGGCGTTGTGCCAAATTGGGAAGTAGAAAATTTCGGACATTATGAGAACATAATTATAGGACAGGCTAACCTATTAAAATCAGGAACTAAAACAGCTGTTTTATCGACCGGAACAATTGGAAATAATGTGACTTTGGCGATTAATGAATCTACGAATCCGGAAACAATTGCCCACTATGATTTCCCATTCATTAAACCAATGGATATCAAACAACTAGAAACAATATTCTCTAAGTTCGATAACATAATTACGATTGAAGACGGAACAGTAAATGGCGGTTTTGGAAGTGCTATTCTGGAGTTTGCCGCCTCTCATAATTATAATAATAAAGTGACTCTTTTAGGCATTCCTGATATGTTTATTGAGCACGGAACAGTAAATCAATTACAACAATTATGCAAAATAGACGTTAAAAGTTTGATAAATCTTTTTTCAACCGATACAAAATAATTATTTTGCACTACCAAAAAACCTAAAATCATAATGAAATTATTGCGTTCTACCCTTCTGCTTTTATTGCTTTTGTGTACCTCACATAACTTTGCTCAAATCATTCAAACGACTTTGGCACCCAACCAATTACCTCCGCCACCTTCTAATTGGGCTAAAAAGAATCAATTAGGCTTTGATATTTCTGAAATCGCTTTTGTGAATTGGAGTGCAGGGGGAACAAGTTCTATTTCTGGTTTGTTTAAAGGTGAATTTGGAAGAACTTATATCAAAGGAAATCATAAATGGGCTAATGAACTTATTGTAAAATATGGTTTAAACAAACAAGACGGTACTGAACTTAGAAAAACAGATGACGCTCTTATGCTGAATTCTACTTACGGATTCAGAAAAGACACGCTTTCAAATTGGTATTATTCGGCTAAATTTAATTTCAATACGCAATTTACAAACGGGTACAATTATCCAAACAGGGACATTGCGATCTCTAAACCTTTTGCACCGGCATATGTATTTTTAGGAGCTGGAGCTGAAAACTCAAATAAAAAGAAAAACAGAACATTTTACTTCTCTCCTGTTACTCTAAAGACTACTTTGGTATTAGACCAGGATTTAGCGAATCAGGGATCTTTTGGTGTTAAAAAAGCCGTTTATGCTCCTGATCCTATGGATCCTAACAGCCAGATTTTAATTGAAAACGGACAGAAAATAAAAGCCGAATTTGGTATTTTGGTGACCGGATATATGAAAAGTGAAATTTACAAGAACATTTTTTACGAGAACAGGTTAAGCTTATATACTGATTATCTTAACAAATTCGGGAATGTCGATGTTGATTATGATACTCGTTTAGACCTTGTGGTAAATGCGTATGTAAAAGCAAATATTGGTATTCATTTGGTTTATGACGATGATATCAAAACCAAAAAAGATGTTGTTGACCCAACAACGGGCTCTACTTCTCAGGTAAATAACGGACCAAGAGCTCAGTTGAGACAAGTTTTAGGAGTGGGACTTGTATACGCTTTTCAATAATAAAAATAATATTTCAAGATATTAAACAAAAAAATACCACATAGCAACATCGTTTTTATGTGGTATTTTTTTTAGCTTAAAACTTAGCTTATTTTAATTGTTTTTTCGTCCGTTTATCGTTTCGAATAATTCTAATGCATTTCCGTCTGTCAGCAGCGAAACATAGTGGCAAATATGCAGTAAACGCTCGTATAAATTCGTTTTATCCAGATGGTGTTTTTCCGGTAACATTTTCAAAATCAACTTGTCGTAATTAGAAGCAGTTCCATCATAGGTATTATTAAAAGCAGTTATAAATTTATCCAGTAAAGTCTGGATAATCTGATAACCCACAATTTCTTTCTCAATAACCTCACGGCTCTGATATATTTTTTCGACGCTTAAATTGATAATATCATTCATCTGCGCTTTGTACTTGCTTTTATCCGTTAAGGCAAAAGGGAATTTTCCGGCCAGAATAGCTTCTTCATTCTCAATAAAAACATTGACGGCATCATTGATTAAAGTTCCTATTGCCAAAGCACGCAAATAACTGATTCTGTCCTCTTTTGTTGTTAAAGTCTTGTATTTTGCAACTCCGATGTTGTCTTTTACCAGTTTTATCAAATATTCTAAAGCATAATCTTCAGATACCAATCCTAAATTTATTCCGTCTTCAAAATCGATAATGGTGTAGCAAATATCATCTGCGGCTTCTACTAAATAAGCCAGAGGATGTCTTTCGAAGCCAATATCGCTGCCTGATTTATTGGTGATCATTCCCATATCCTTAGCAACTTCTCCAAAGAATGCTTTATCAGTCTGAAAGAAACCGTATTTTTTATCTGCAATCGCATTTGTTGGCTTTTTAGGCAAACTCTCTTTAGGATATTTCATAAAAGCACCCAAAGTGGCGTATGAAATTCGAAGTCCGCCTTCGATTCCCGGACGGCTCGCAGTAAGAACTGAAAATCCGTTTGCATTACCTTCAAAATCAATTAAATCCTGCCATTCTTTGGCCGTCAACTGATCTTTGTATTTTAGTCCGTTTCCTATCGAAAAATATTCTCCGATGGCTTTTTCACCAGAATGTCCAAAAGGCGGATTACCAATATCATGTGCCAATGATGCTGCGGCTACAATAGCCCCAAAATCATTCATATGGTAACCGTGTACTTCTTTTAGATGCGGATATTTCTCAATGATTTTTTTTCCAACCAGACGCCCTAAAGAACGCCCAACAACAGAAACCTCTAAACTATGCGTAAGTCTTGTATGTACAAAATCTGTTTTAGAAAGCGGAATTACCTGTGTTTTATCCTGTAAAGATCGAAATGCAGCCGAAAAAATAATCCTGTCATAATCTACCTCAAAACCCAATCGGGTATCATCTTGTTCTACACGTAATCTTTTGCTTGTATCGCCTTGGCGTTTTAAGGATAAAAGTTGTTCCCAGTTCATTTTGATATTTTAGATTTCTGATTTTAGATTTTAGACTGATGATCTAAAGGGTCAAAAATACGTTTATTTTGGGATAATATTGAATAAAAACAGGTCATAGATTAATTTGATTTAAAAGATTAAATGTTTTTGTTTGCCACAAATTTCACGAATTAATTTAAACCCAATGATTTGTGTTAAATGTTTTATTCGCCACGAATTTCACGAATCTTCACGAATTAATTTAAGCACAATGATTTGTCAAACAACATTTAAAAGTTGGAGACACCCTAAAGTATCACTATTTAATAGCCAATGTACCAATGCTAAACGTAGTTTTAAGATTGAAAATACAGATGTCGATAACACAAAAGTTAAACGAACAATAAAAAAAACGTCAAAAACAGGTATTAATCAAAAAGGGAATTAATACAATAGAAGCAGTTCTTAATTATGAATTTAATGACAAAGAAAAAACTTCTATTACTTATACAGAAATTTTTGAGGTCAATGTAAAATAAGCAAGAATTATATCACACAAGTTTTTTTTGAACTCTTTAGAACACTAGAAATACAAAAAAAGCATCCGCCGCGGCGGATGCTTTTTCGAAATTGAAATATATTTCTAAAAATTAGAAATTCTTTGAGATCCCTACAGAAAATGCTTTTCCGAAAGTGAAATTAAAATTTTTAACGTTATCTCCGTTTCCGTCATTTCCATCAAAATTATAAGTATTGTAACCTAACCCTCCAATATTGAAGTTTAAACCAAATCCTTTATTAACATTGATAAAAATTGCAGGAGTAACATCAACATAAAATCCGTCTCCTTTATTAATTCCAGCTAACGGCGTACCAGTAATTGTATGTTTGGTATTTTGGTAACCCACTCCTAAATCAGCATAAGCAGAAAAAGTTTGGTTCAATGGCTTAGAATAACGTAAAAAACCTCCTAATGAAAAATCATTTGTTTTATCCTCAGCACGACCAAATTCTGTTTTTGCAGTACCAAATCCTGCCTCAATACCTGCAGTCCAGTTTTCGTGAAATTGATAACCTACTTTAGGAGAAAAACCAAAATAATTCTCTTTAGTTTCAGAACCTGAATTGGATACATTTTGAGAATTGTACTCAATACTTCCCATTACTAAAACAGACCCTTTTTGAGCATTTGCAAAGCTTACCATAGCCAATGCAAGAACAACTAACATTTTTTTCATTGTGATATTTATTAATTTTAATAGTCCTTTAACAATAAAGATGCCACTATTCCCGCGCATTTCATTTTTAAATTCAATTCTTTGAAAGGCAAAATTTAGTAATCAAAACTATTTCTGTTTACTTTTGTAGCAAATAAAAAGTCATGTCGATAGAAGTAAACAACATATCAAAAAGTTACGGAACTCAAAAAGCATTAAATTCGATTTCGTTCTCTATTCAAAAAGGAGAAATTGTTGGATTTCTTGGTCCAAACGGAGCAGGAAAATCTACCTTGATGAAAATTTTGACTACGTATTTACTTGCAGATGACGGCTCAGCCCTTGTAAATGGTCATGATGTCATGACGGACACCAAGGCGGTTCAAAGTTCTATTGGCTATTTACCGGAGCATAATCCGTTGTATCTGGATTTGTATGTTCGTGAGTATTTGGCTTTTAATGCAGATGTTTATAAAGTTCCTAAATTAAGAATTGAAGAAGTGATTCAACTGACAGGACTGTCAGCCGAAAGCCATAAAAAGATAGGACAATTGTCTAAAGGATACCGCCAGCGTGTGGGACTTGCCAATGCTTTATTGCACAATCCTGATGTTCTGATTCTCGACGAACCTACTACCGGACTGGACCCGAACCAGTTGATGGAAATTCGTAATGTAATTAAAAACGTAGGGAAAGATAAAACAGTTTTTTTATCGACCCATATTATGCAGGAAGTTGAAGCGATTTGCGATCGTGTCATTATTATTGACAAAGGAAAAATTGTTGCCGATAAAAAACTGGACCATTTAGTCTCTGAAAACAAGGAACAGGTAATCGAAGTAGAATTTGATTATCAGATTGAAGAACAGCTTTTGGCAAAACTGGAAAATATTACATCATACATAAATATCCATGATATGACCTGGGAATTGACGTTTGTTGCTGAAAAAGATATGCGCCCTGCAATTTTTGACTTCGCAAATGCAAATGGTTTAAAAACATTACAACTCAATCAGAAAAATAAAAACCTGGAAGCTGTTTTTAGAGAAATTACTAAGTAGCGTCTCAGTTTACAGTCTCGGTTTACAGATAAAAGTCAATTATTTCTATTATAAAAATAATTGACTTTTATTTTGCAATACTTTCTGATGTTACTTCTCTACATGCAGCGCTATTATATTGACTTTATTATCGGACTTTTGTTTTTAGAGCACATTTTATCCATTTTTACTAAATCAACAACCCTTAATTATCAGCTCTTTAGGTTTTTCGTTGTAAATTTTAACTATTTTTATTTAGACTTGATATAAATAGTATTATATTTGAAAATTGAAACTTCAAAATACCACTCAAATGTTCTCTGTACTCCACCTTATTTCATTATACTTTTCGAAGCTGTCCGGTTATTTTTCACACTTTCTAAAAATACTTTCTGATAAATTAGAACAAATTGTTTTGGCCTGATTATTTCTTCTTCTCTAAAGTTAAAAAAATCCCTTTAAAATCCCCTATTACAAAAATCAAATCCAGATATCATGAAGAATATTATAACATCTCTTATGCTTGCCTTTTCGGTCTACGGTTATTCGCAGACAGAAAAAGAAACCGATAGTATTGTCGAAACTTCTATCAATGCATTAGATGAGATTGTAATCACAAAAAAGAAAGTTTTATATACTCAAAAGTCAGATCGATTGGTTTTTAATGTCGAAAACAGTATTGTCTCTGAAGGCGGAACAGCATTAGATGTTTTATCGCGTGCTCCGGGTGTTGTAGTGTCTCAGGATGGCGAATTATCGATTCGCGGACAACAAGGTGTTGGCGTAATGATCAATGGCAAATTGACGCAGCTTTCGCAAAAAGAACTGGCGAATTATTTAAAATCAACAACCTCATCGAATATTAAACAAATAGAAGTAATTACGAACCCATCTTCTAAATACGACGCAACCGGAAAAGCCGGAATTATCAATATTATTCTAAAGAAACCAAATGCTGGCGGACTTAAAGGAACTGTTTTTACCAATTATGGAAGAGGCAGAAAGAACAGAACCAACTCGGGTGCCAACTTAAGCTACAATAAGGACAAATTTGGCGTTTACGGAAACTACAGCTACACTTTCAGAGGTGAAGAAGAGCGCAAAGAATTCAATCAGAATCAATATACAGATGCAACGCTTCAAACCATTTCGACAAAAAACCATCAAACCTCAACTACTGATGAACCGCTGACTTCTAATAATTTTAAAATAGGAACTACCTACGAAGTTTCTCCTAAAACCAATTTAGAAGTGTATGTTGATGCAAAATTAGGCCGCTACGAAAACATGGCAAACGGTAGAAATACTTTGGTCAATGCCATGGATGTGGTACAATTTGATGCAGCAACTTATAATGACAGCAAGGAAAAATGGAATGATTATACGTATGCATTTTCGGGAGTTCATAAATTTAATACCGAAGGAAAAAATATGTCTTTTGATTTTGAATATGAAACTTCAAAATTCAGATCGAATCAGTTTCAGAGTGCAAAAAATATAGATCCTTCAAGTGTAACTACTATTAATGACCGAAGAGGTTTTATTCCGTCGCAATTAAAAGTTTTTACAGGAAAAGTTGATTTTACAAATCCGCTTAAAGAAAAACAATCTATTGAGTGGGGCTTTAAAGCCAGCGTAAAAAATAATGATAATCCATCCGTTTACGAATACAATGACAACAACCAATGGATTGTTGACCTTAATTCGACGAATCACTTTGAATATAAGGAACAAATTTATGCGGCTTACGCCAATTATAAATACCAAATGGAAAAGTTCAACATTCAGGCTGGTTTACGTTCTGAATATACTGCGATCAACATTTTACAAAAAACCCTGAACGAAGAACATAAGGATGACTATCTGAAATGGTTTCCAAGTGTTTCTATGAAATATGAATTGACCAGCAATCATTCGATGCACGCTTCTTATAGCAAAAGAATCAACAGACCGAGCCAGTTCGATCTGAACCCGTTTCGTTTTTATGATGATTCGTTCAACTACTCTCAGGGAAATCCAAATTTAGTTCCTGAAATTACACATTCGGCAGAAATAGGTTATGCCTGGAAAAGTGCGTTTATGGCTTCGCTTTACTTTAGTAAAACTAAAGATGTATTTACAGAAGTTTATGTCTACAATCCGGACAATAATACTACGGTGACTTCGCAGATTAATGTTGACAAGTCTTATAACTACGGGGCCAATATTACCAATACTGCCGAAATTTATAAATGGTGGTCTATAAATACGCTTTTCAATATTTTCGAAAATAAATTTATGGGTAATGTGGTGAATACAGACAAAATTGAACCCATTGTTACTGTAAATTTAAGCATACAAAACTCTTTTACGATCACAAAAAGCTGGAAAGCCGAAGCAAACGTACAGTACCAATCGAAATCTAATCTGGGTATTTATCAAAGAGATGAGTTCTTTGATTTTAGTATCGGAATCTCGAAACAAGTACTTGCGAAAAAAGGAAGTATTAAACTGAATGTTACGGATATTTTCAATACCAATAATTTTCACATCAATTCGGTTATAGCGCAAACAAGTATCAATAAAAGATATGATCTTGATAATCGCATTGCAACAATCGCCTTTACTTATAGAATCTAATATTTTGAATCTTTAGTTTCCCCTTGTTTTTGTTTTTTTTTTGATGGAATAGAGCCTGTTGTAGTTAGCAGGCTCTTTCTGTTTTTAGTTGATAAATTACTTGCAAATATGGGCGAAGATGGCACACGGATGGCACGGATTTAAACCAATTTACGCCGGTTTATTTTACGTTACCAGTTTATCTACAATAATGCCAGCCTGAGTGAAGTCGAAATCCCGTATGCTGAATCACTTTGAGGGACTTCGACTTCACTCAGGCTGACAAACGGAAATATTCACATGAACGATTCGTTTTGGGTTAATACTTCATTCTGTTTCTTAAACAAGAAAAAGTCTTTTGAAGAATGTTACTTCTACCAAAAGACTTTTAAGCACTAACCAACAAAAAAGTAAATAAAATTAAAGCCGAATTATGTTTTGGTTTTTTGTTTTTTCTTTCTTCCCCACCAGATATAAAATCCGGTAATAGGTAAACTGGCGCATATCAAGCTGCCTAAAAAATAAACAATCTTGGTTGGTATTCCTCCAATTGCACCAACATGAAGACTATAATTGGATCGCATTAACCATTTTGAAAAACGGGCATCGCCAATGTAGTCCTGCGAACTTGGAAGTAATTCTAACGTTTGGGAATTAAAGTATAAATCTCTCCAGACTCCTTTATTCATATCTGTACAAGCATAGAAATCGTCTTTTGGTTCATCCGGAAAATGAATGATAACGGCTTCTTTATTTTCCTTCGCAATTTCTGTTCTTACTTTCTTCCAGATAATATCGGCTCCAGCCAATTTATCTAATTGCTGTTGCGATAAAGTATCTTTTTTTACTGCAACAACTTGTTCTTTCTTGTCTTTTTCATCAGCCCATCCTCCGGCTACCCAATAGGTACTTTCCCGTAACCAATGAAAACTCATCAATAGTCCTGTAAAAGCAATAAGTGCAGCCAAAATCAGCGTATAAAATCCCATAACATTATGCAAATCATAATTAAGGCGTTTGAACTTCGCATCCCATTTTATTTTAAAACTAGCGTTTCGGGTTGTTTTATTCCATTTTTTCGGGAACCAAAGTATCAGTCCACTTATGAGCAAAAAGAAGAAGACCACCGTTGCCCAGGCAGTTATTTGAGAACCAATTTCACGCTCTAACCAAAGATTACGATGCCCTTCATCCATAAAATGAAAGAAATCTTCATGATGTACCATTCCGGTAATTTTACCGTTATACGGATTTACATAAATCAACGAATCCGATTCGATATCGACCTTAATTGATTTATCTAAACCATTATACCAAACGCCATGAATTTCTTTATTAGGCAATGCTTTATGAACAGCAGCATATATTTTTGAAGGCGGTAATAGTTTCTCAGGGCCTTGCGCTTCGACATTTAAATACGGTGAAGTTAGCGCTTTGATTTCCTGCTCGAAAACCAAAATACAACCGGTAATTCCCATAATAAATACGATTATTCCAGATGCTAATCCGAGCCATAAATGCAGCCAGGCATTGATTTTACTAAAACGTGATTTTCCTTTATTGGGTGGTTTATTGGTACGGTTTTTAAAAATATCCATTGAATTATAATTTTGGAAAGTAATGCTTTTATACAGTCAGTAAAAAATTAAAAAAATGGCCTGGGATTACCTAAATAATACTCCAAGCCATTTAAAAATGTATTTATTTAGAAAGTCAACTTACCAATAGCAGGCAAATAAAGACCTTCTTTAAGAAGCGCTCCTGATTTTGCAGTACCAGTCGCGATATCTATTTGATAAACACGAGCTTCAGTACCTGTAACAAAACTTTTGTATGCTTTTCCGTTTTCTACAAATAAACTTCCCAATCCGAAAAACTCATCTCCACCGTGATCAGGTAAACCTGCAACCGGCAAAATTGTTTTAGCAGCCAGGTCAAGTATTGCAGACTTGAAAATAGTTTTTGTACCTAAGAAGCTATAAAAATTATCTTTTGAATCTACACTATTAGGAATATAAGAAATAAAAACTTTCTCTCCTCCTAACGGATATGCTGCCAAAACTTTTCCTTTTAGAGTACTAGTTTCAAGATCAAAAAAGTAACCCGGATCAAACTTAGCATCTCCTTTTTTGATACGCAATACTCCAGAAGTAACTGCTGTAGGGGGATAACCACCAGCATGAGCATTAGATGAAAACGTATAAATATCTCCTGATTCTGTTTGTACAATTCCTGTATTAGTATAATACATTCCGATAGCAGCTGTTCTTGCATCTTTTATTGTAGTTACATATTCTAAAGAAGGATATTTGTAAACTCTCACAATAGCATCGGATGACAATACTTTATTACTTCCGTCAGTTACATCTTTAATATATACCGGAACAAAAAGTTTATCTCCGGAAACTGCCGCTCCTGTTGGCCAGTATAATATTTTTTTGTTTGCAGGATCAACACTAAAATCATTGAATTTACGGCCATCGATAGAAACGGTTGCAGGATTGTAAATCATCAATTCATAGTCTGATGAGCTACCATCCCAGGTTGCTCCAATATTGATCATTTTTTTATCATCAGTGTAACCAACAGCATAAGAAGATTCAAAAGCAAGTTTACCTCCGGATACTAATTTTCCTGCGTTATTAAGATGAAATGAAACCGCTCCTTCATCATCCGTACTTAGTGCAAAAAACGTATTTTGTACAGGAAAACAGCTTCCGCCTTGCTCAATACCTACTCCTTTGGCACTGATTTCTCCGGTCATTAATTTATCAATCGAATTAAAATCTAAGATATACTGCGTATAATCGTCTAACCAATATGAGGTTACATATTTAGAATTAGTTGTACCTGGCTCTTCTGGTGTTTTAGCATCATCACTACTACAAGAAAAAGTAGTTAATGACAGTAATGCCAATGCAAAGCATTTTTGAAATTTGTTTACAAACATGATTATAATGTATTAAGGGTTATTATTAAAATTTATTCTATTACTGAAGAAAGTATCTGAACTTAACAGAGAAGGCACGTCCGGGTTTTTGAACCTTAAAATAGTCGTACACTTTTACATCGGTAATATTTCTGCACTCGAAAGCGAGATTGTATTTCCCGTTTAAAAAGGAATAAGAAACCATAGCATTTTCAGTAAATTGTTCCGGAATTGCTTTTTTAGTTTCTAAACTTCCTAATATTGGCCAGGTCAGGTAAAAAGCATCTATATAATTGGCACTTATATTTAGAGAAAGTCGGTCGCCTTTATATTTGATATTTTTAAAATTAAAGGTCAAATCTGCATTTCCATAAAAGATTGGAACGTTGGGTAATTGTGCATCATATAAAGCATCAGGACTATTTGTCCCTATTTTGTATTTATTTTTGTTGAGGCTCTTTTGATATGTACCATTTACTTCAAAATTTACCAGATCTTTATAACCGTATCTTAAAACACCATCGATACCGGTTATTTGTACATTCTGAAGATTTTCAAAAACGGTTTTATCTCCGTCTTGTCTTTCTCTAATAAAATCTTTTGCTTCTCTATAAATCAAGCTCGTTTCTGCAGCAAACTGATTATTGTTTTTTTGAGTATGAAAAGCCAATCCTAAATTAGCATTGTCGCTACTTTCAGGTTTTAATCCTATATTACTATTTACTGTTAATCCGTCTCCTAGCATTTCTATTGCAGCAGGTAAACGATAGGCATGTTCATAAGATCCTTTTACCTGAAACTTATCTGATATGTGATAGGCTGCGGTTGCTCCATAACCGTAATTTGTAGATGATGAAGATTGAGTTACATTATTAGAAATCATTTCGGTACTTAAATCAAACATTTTACCAAAACCCGAGATTGCTAATCGATTCTCCAAGCCGCTAAAATTGTAGCTTAACCCTAATATATTTTTGTTAATTGTTGGTTCTCCAAGTTCAACTACTTTTAAATACTCATTAGTTTCTTTACGCTTGTATCCTAAATAAGAATAATTTACCGCAACAGAATGTTGTTCGCCCAATTGATATTTCAAATTTGTATTTACCTGAGCATTTTCTTCATCATACACATACATAGTTTTATTACCCAATTCTCCTTTATCATTAGCTCCTGCAAATTGTCTGTATACATAATTCCCTGTCCAGTCATAAACTCTTGATGACGTATCTATAGAACGGCTGTTTACTAAAGCATAAGTCGAATTAATATTTACAGATAGTCCTTTTGTAAAAAGATTATCTTTTTTATATTTTAGAGAAGTAATAAAACTGTCACTATCTGTAAAGGCTTGTCCAACGACCTTTTGCATTGTTCTTCCTTGCTGAATTTCTTTTTTGTTACCCGCTACAGCAAAACCAACTAACAAATAATCTGCAAAACTTCTATTTTTAAATCCTGCCTCTGCCATTATGGTTCCGGACTTATAGGCATCGTGAAAGTGCTTGTATTTTTGTTCCGGTAAATATTTCGAAGTATTTTTATCTACAACACTTACATCAACCTTATAATCATTATCTGAGTAATTCGCGAATGCATTAATGTTGGCAATAAATCCGTCACGGCCAGAAAACCTTGTATTCAATGCCGCTCTGTGCGTATTAAAGGAACCGTAACTGTAAGATGCATCAATATAGCGATTTACATTTTTATTGGTTATAATATTTACAGCTCCTCCCAATGCATCTGCACCTAACTCGATAGGAACAACTCCTTTATAAACATCAATTCTTTCGGCCATGTTTACCGGAATATTATTTAGTGTAAGAGCTGAACCATAACTGTCCATCGGTACTCCATCCAGAAAGAATTTAACCTGATTACCTGAAAAGCCATTCAATGAAAAATTAAAAGCAGATCCTAATCCTCCGTATTCGCGAATACGAACTCCCGTTGTTTTATTTAGAACCTGATTTAAATCGGCAGAGGTGTTGTACGTTTTTTTAAGATCTACAGCTGTAATGTTATAAGCCTGCTCCCGTACTCTTTGTACTTTCGATTTTCCTGTAACGGCAACTTCATTCAAGTTTGCCATATCCTCGTCTATTGCAATATTTTGAGTAGGTTTTGCGCCTTGTTTTAAGGAAACTGCTGCTTCAGTCTTTTTATAGCCTACATGAGTAACCAATAAAACATAATCTCCGGCTTCTGCATTAATCCTGTATTCACCTTTGTTATTTGTTAGTGTCGCATATGCCGTTCCTTTCAAAACTACAGAAACGCCTTCGGCAGGTTTGCCCAGATTTGTTACAACTCCCGTTAAGCTTACTTTATTTTTTTGTGAGTACCCTTGAAGTGAAGTGAAGAGAATTGTGATCAAGAGTAGAAATCTACTTGTTTGCATTATTTAAATTTTTTATTTGAAAATTAAATTTGCAACAAAATTAAGCTCTCAGAAGAGTTTTTGCAAGCTATTTTTAATTATTCTAAATAAGAACAGCAATTAACTTTTAAACAGAGATATTTATAAAAATAATCAACATTCTTAATAAATAATTAAGTTTAACTTAATATTTGCTTAAAATTCATTAATCAAAAAGTTAAAATTTAAAGCTTTATTTTAGAAAAAACTTAAAAAAAAGCATAAAAAAAAGCCCGTTTACAATCTAAACAGGCTTTTAAAAATGTAAAAACAGACTATATCTCCAAATCTAAAATAGTTTCTCTGAGTTCTTTTATAATCATCTTTATGTCATTTTCTGTTGTACGCCAGTTTACAAAAGAGGCTCTGATTCCTTTACGATTTTGATACACAGTTGGCGTCATAAACACTTTTCCTTTATCATTTAAATGAGTCAGGAACTGACTTACGTTTTCCTGATTATGATCTCCTTTTAAAGTAAAGCAAACATTATTCAGGCGAATTGGCGCTAAAAGTTCAAAATCGCCGTCTTCGATAAGTTCGTTTGCAAAATGCAACGCCAAAGCTGTACTATTTTCTACAATATCCTGAAAGCCTTCTTTTCCGTAAGCTACTAACGAGAACCAAACCGGCAAAGCTCTTAAGCGGCGTGAGTTCTCAGGCAATACATTCAGATAATTAAAGTTTTCAAGAGGATTACCTAAATAAGGTGCATTCGAGTTCTGAAAAGTTTCTACCTGTAAATGCATATGCTCTTTTTTAATCAAATAAAAAGCACTTTCATACGGTACATTCAGCCATTTATGGCAATCAATTGTAATACTGTCAGCTCCTTCCCAATCTTCAACCAGATGTTTGAATTTTTCTGAAACTGCTGCAAAACCGCCAAAGGCAGCATCAATATGCCACCAGAATTTATATTTTTGCTTTAGCTGTAAAATAGCCGTAAAATCATCAAAATCAGCGGTATTTACCGTTCCGGCACTTGATATTAAAATAAAAGGTTTTCCGTTTAGATTTTGAATATTCTTTTCTAAATCATCGATATCAATTGCCTCACGATTGTCTTCCATCGTTTTTATGGCTGTATAATTATTACTTCCGATACCTAACATCGATAATGTTTTTATCGAAGAAGAATGTGGTGTTGCAGTTAGAATATTAATCGCTTCTGATATTCCGTTTTTAGCAAAATCTTTCCCGGACTGAGCTCCAAACCATTGTCTTGCAACGCCCAAACAGGTAAAATTGGACATTGTTGCTCCCGTTACAAATCCTCCTGAAAATGATTTTGGCAAGTCTAATAATTGTAACAACAGATTGATAGTTTCAAATTCTATCAAAGCCGAAACCCCTCCCTGAGCATTTACAGCCTGCGTATTTTGATCATAAACTGATGCCAGCCAATCTCCCACAATCGAAGCAGGCGTTGATCCACCGGTTACAAATCCTAAATATCTGGGACCTTGAGAAGCAACCATCAAAGGCGCTAATCTTTCTTTAAATTCTTTTAAAGCTGCTAATGATCCTAAACCCTCTTTATTTAAATTTCGGGTTGGGTCAATCGTATTTTTATTTGAAGTGGGAATATTTTCAAGATTATTCAGGAAATCTAATCCTTGCTGCCTGGCACAATTCAGTATATTTTCGAGATCATTTAGATCGTGTTGAAGTATTGCATTCATTCTATATTATTTTTAATGCTTAGCAGTATGACTGCGTGATTGCCAAAAATAGCCCACGGATCATACAAATTAAGCAGATTGACACTGATTTATATATTTGACTAGATTTTGTTTTCTACAGCTAGTTTACCATTTGGTTTTTTCAGAAAAACGCGAGACCATCATAGAGGAAATCACATCGCCGTTGGCATTTAATAAGGTCGCAATTGGATCAACGAGAGTTCCTAAAATCATGGCTACCGGCAAAGCTTGTTCCATTGGTAATCCATAAACCGTTATGGCTAAAACTTCTCCTATGTAACCTCCGTTGGGAATTCCGCCTTCTACTATCGACACGATGATAGTAATTCCCAATGCTAAAAGTATGGTTGATGGTTCTGTAAAATCTTTTCCGAACATCGCAAAAAGAAAGGTGATTTTTAGAATAGACGACATACTTGAACCGTCTTTGTGTAAAGGTGCTCCCAACGGAATAACCAAATTCCTGACATGTTTGGGAATGCCCATTTTTTCGGCTGCGTTGAGGTTTGCCGGAATGGTTGCGATACTGCTGCAGGTTCCTATTGCGGTTAATGAAGGTGTGATATTGTTGCTCCAGAAAACGATAAACGCTCTTTTGCCTCCTGCCAATAAAGCGTATAAACTAAAAAACACAAAGAAATAAAATACGCAGGCAACATAATAAACACCTAGTGGTTTGGCATAAACACCAAATAATTGGGGGCCATAAAAGCTAACCTGATAAGCAAAATAAGCCCCTAAACCTATTGGGGCCAGTTTCATAATCATCGTCAGAAGCTGCTTCATCACTTCATTTCCTGAATCCAGAAAGCTTTTGAAAGCATTTCCTTTTTCTCCTGATTGCAAAGTGGCAAAACCTATTAAAAATGAAAATATAATAAGCGCCAGCATACTTTTCCGGGATAACAATTCGTAAAAATCATTTGTAGTAAGTAACTGTGCTATTTGATCGCCAACATTTCCGGATTGAATATTTTCCAGCGGAATTTTAGTAATTATAATGTTCTCGTGAATAGGAAAAAGTGAGACGGCAATTATCATCACGATAGCTGAAATAAGAAGTGTTCCTAAAAAAACAGCAATCATTACAACAAATAATCTTCCTAACTTTTCTGTTTTTTCTAAATTGGCAATTGAAGAAGTAATGGTAAAAAAAACTAGCGGAATAATCGCTGTAAAAAGCAAGTTGAGAAAGATGTCTCCAACCGGTTTTATAACGGCAACTTTCTCTTTAAAAACTAATCCAAAAATACTTCCAATTATGATTCCGCCCAAAAGCAGCAAGACACTGCTGTAACTTTTTAGAAAATTGATTTTTTTAACCTCCATAATTAAGCCGTATTAGAATTTGGAAATAGAAACCTGAAATAAAAATCAATTAAATTACTCAAAAAAAGAGTGCTGAAATTATTTTTTTTATGCCACTGATTAAAAGGATTTCAAATGATTTTTAATTTATGCTAATAAATGTGCCGTTAGGCACAAGATGTTGGTAGAAATGATGAATAAATATAGATTTAGCGTGCCGTAGGTACGCAACAAACCGATCTCTATTGCGTACCTACGGCAAGCCAACGCATTTTGGATTTAGTTGTTACCTACATTTTGTGCCTAACGGCACATTATACCCTTGATGCCAATTAATCATTATTTTTCTAAAACCAAAGTAGTAAAAGCCCTGTCGACCAATTCGTCGGTTTTGCTTTTTACTTTTTCTGTCAGCGTTTCTTTGTTTATGATTTTAAAAGGCGATTTTTCAATTAGCTTTTCGGCCTTTTCAGTGCTGTAAAGTTCAAATTCGAATTGCGTAAAAGGAAGCTGTTTCATAAAACTTTCTTCGGCAAAAGTGATGCATAAAATTCCTTTTGGCTGCAAAACCCTGTAAATTTCCGAAAGTAATTTTTCAGGTTCCTGCCAGAAATAAATGGTATTTACCGTAAATACTTTATTAAATAAATTATCTTCAAACGGAATTTCAGTTCCGTCATAAATCGAAAAGAAAGCTTGTTTTTGGGAAACAAAATTTCTGTTGATCTGGCGCGCTTCCTGAAACATTAATTCAGACATTTCAAGTCCGTAATATTTAATATTTTCAGCCTGATCGAAGATAAACGCTACGTGTCCCGCATTTCCGTGACCTAATTCCAGAATTGTATTTCCTGATTCTATATGCAGATTCTGAATTGAATGGCGTGTCATGTTGATGTTGGTTTCATTCATCATGTTCCCCATTTCTATTCCTTTTTCTCCCGTTGGATGTTTCAGCTGAGAAGCTATTGCTTGTAATTCTTCTTGTTTCATAATGGTAAATTTAAATAAAATTCCAAATTAAAAAATTCCAAATTCCAACTCCACGAATACCTACTAAATATCTTAATTTAACTCCTGATATCCTAGCCCAGATGGGAGCGGCATCCTTTTGTGGTGGGGTTCACCACAAAAGATATAGTGGACAGCTGGGAATAGCTCCTAAAAACTTTTATTCTCTTAATTATTAAAAAATTAAGCCTGACACTTAATAATCTTAATTTCTTAATGGTGAAAAAAAATTAAAAAAGATGGCTTGCAATCTGGCGAATATTCTCAGATTTCCCCATTGAATAATAATGCAAAACAGGCACTCCCGCAGCTTTTAGTTCTAAAGATTGCTGAATGGCCCATTCAATACCTACTTGTCTGATTTCTGCATTGTTCTTGCACGAATCTACGGCGTGAATCAAATCCTCCGGTAAATCGATGCGGAAGATTTGCGGTAAAACCTGTAAATGTCTTTGCACTGCAATTGGTTTTATTCCCGGAATGATAGGAATTGTGATGCCCATTTCTCTGGCTTTCTCAACAAATTTAAAATATTTTGAGTTGTCAAAAAACATCTGCGTTACTACATAATCAGCTCCGGCATCTACTTTTTCTTTAAGTCTTTTTAAGTCTGATTGTAATGAGGGAGATTCCAGGTGTTTCTCCGGATAACCCGCAACACCAATACAAAAATCAGCTTTGTTATCAGCATCCATTACCTCATGAAGGTATTTTCCCTGGTTCAGTAAACTGATTTGTTTTACCAAATCTACAGCATAATCGTTTCCGCCTGCTTTTGGGATAAAATATTGTTCGTCTTTCATGGCATCACCACGTAAAGCCATCACATTGTCGATTCCTAAGTAGTTACAATCTACCAAAAGGTATTCAGTTTCTTCTTTTGTAAATCCTCCGCAAAGTACATGAGGAACGGTATCTACATTGTATTTATGTTTTATAGAAGCGCAAATTCCAAGCGTTCCCGGACGCATACGAGTTAGTTTTTTATCTAAAAGTCCGTTGCCTTTATCAATATAAATATATTCTTCGCGTGAAGTTGTTACATCAATAAATGGTGGTTTAAACTCCATCAACGGATCGATATTATCGTATAATTCCTGAATACTTTTCCCCTTTTGAGGCGGAATAATTTCAAATGAGAATAATGTTTTTCCTTTGGCGTTTTCTAAATGTTGTGTTACTTTCATATTCAGCCCCCTAGCCCCCGAAGGGGTAATTCCTGAAAGGGGTCATCAGGTTTGTGTTATTTTAATGCCTTTCTATTCCCCCTTTGGGGGTTAGGGGGCTAATCTGCTATATTAGGATTTAACCACTTGCTTGCGTATTCAGTTGACACATTGCGTCGTTTAGCGTAATCGACTACCTGATCTTCTTTTATTTTTCCAAGTCCGAAGTATTTACTTTTCGGATTCCCAAAGTAATATCCGGAAACGGATGAAGCCGGCCACATCGCCATGCTTTCTGTAAGGGTCACTCCAATTTCGTCGGCTACATTCAAGAGTTTCCAGATTGTTGGTTTCTCTAAGTGATCCGGACAAGCCGGATATCCTGGCGCAGGACGAATTCCTTTATAATTTTCTTCGATCAAATCTTCTGTCGAAAGTGATTCTTCAGCATCATAACCCCAGAATTCCTGACGTACTTTTTCGTGCAGATATTCGGCGAAAGCCTCAGCAAAACGATCCGCTAATGCTTTAACCATAATAGAATTATAATCGTCAAGATCTTTTTCGAATTCGGCTGCCCATTCGTCTACACCAAAACCGGTTGTGACACAAAATGCGCCAATATAATCTGTGATTCCACTGTCTTTTGGCAGAATAAAATCAGACAAAGCAATGTTTGGTGCTCCTTTTGTTTTTTGTGACTGCTGACGAAGCGTTAAGAATTTCTCCAGCACTTTTCCGTTTTCATCACGCAATTCGATATCATCATCATCGATTTGATTCGCAGGGAAAATTCCGTAGATTCCTTTAGCAGATAATTTTTTCTCTGCCAGAATTACTTTCAACATCGCCTGAGCATCTGCAAAAACAGAAGTCGCCTGTTCTCCCACAACCTCATCCGTCAAGATCGCCGGATATTTCCCGAACAATTCCCAAGTTCTAAAAAACGGCGTCCAGTCGATATACGGAACCAAAACATCAAGATCTACTTCAATAATTTGCTTACCAATAAACTTTGGTTTAGTCGGAGTATATTCGTCCCAATCCAATTGTAATTTATTTTTACGCGCCTGCTCGATCGTCAGGAAGTTTTTATCTCTCGAACGATTCAAAAACGTTTCTCTAAACGCATCGTATTCAGCGCGAATGTCACTTGCGTATATTTTTCGGTTATGATCTAATAATTTTCCTGCAACGGTAACGGCTCTCGAAGCATCGTTTACGTGAATTACAGTTTCTCTATATTGAGGAGCGATTTTCACGGCTGTATGTGCGCGCGAAGTAGTTGCTCCACCAATCATAATCGGAATTTTAATTCCTTGTTTGTCTAATTCTTTGGCCAGATATACCATTTCGTCAAGCGAAGGAGTGATCAATCCGCTTAAACCAATAATGTCAACATTATGTTCAATGGCCGCAGCAATAATTTTTTCCGGAGGCACCATAACACCAAGATCTACAATCTCGTAGTTATTACAGGCCAAAACTACCGAAACAATATTTTTACCAATATCGTGAACGTCACCTTTTACGGTTGCAATTAGTATCTTGCCTGCCCCCCCCGCCCCCGAAGGGGGAGCTTCTAATGCATCTTTTATAGTAGCTAAAACTTTTTCTAATCCAGTTAAAACTTCTGTGTTTGTAAATCTTAACACTTGAAATCCTTGCTCATTCAACCATTTAGTTCTTTCTAAATCGCTTGCTACATTTTCAGGCAGTTGATGAATTAACCCATCAACTTCAATTATAATACGTTCTTTTAAACACACAAAATCCGCAATATAATCGCCTATAATATGTTGTCTCCTAAATTTATACCCTTCTAATTGTTTTCCGCTTAATTGGTCCCATAAAATCTTTTCAGTTTCAGTAGGTTTATTTCTCATATCCAAAGAAAACTGCTTCAACAATCCATAATTAATTGGATTTGCAGTTTCCCAATGTTGTGAGGTCTTAACTCCCCCTTCGGGGGCTGGGGGGCGTTTTTGCGCATCTATAAATGGTAACAAATACGCAACAGCTTTTTTCATTACACGTGCCGATTTTACAACCTGTGGCAAGAACATTTTTCCGCTTCCAAATAAATCTCCAACAACATTCATTCCCGTCATCAAGTTGATTTCGATAACTTCAATTGGTTTTACAGCTGCTAAACGTGCTTCTTCAACATCTATTTCTATAAAAGCATCGATTCCTTTTACCAATGAATGTGTAATTCGCTCCTGAACCGTTCCTAAACGCCATTCCTGAATTGCTTTTTCATCACTTTTTACTTCGCCTTTTACATTCTCAGCAAAATCTAAAAGTCGTTCCGTAGCATCATCACGTCTGTTTAGGATTACGTCTTCAACGTGTTCTAATAAATCTTTTGGAATATCATCATAAATCGAAAGCATTTCGGGATTTACGATTCCCATTGTCATTCCGTTCTGAATAGCATGATATAAAAACACTGAGTGCATTGCTTCACGGACGTGATCATTTCCTCTAAAAGAAAACGAAACATTACTTACTCCACCGCTAATATGCGCGTGTGGCAAATTTTCGCGAACCCATTTTGTACCTCTAAAAAAGTCCAAAGCATTTAAGCGATGTTCTTCCATTCCGGTTGCAACGGGAAAAATATTCAAATCGAAAATAATATCCTGCGGCGGAAAACCAACTTTATCAACTAAAATATCATACGAACGCTGACAAATCTCAACTCTACGTTCAAAATTATCGGCCTGACCCACTTCGTCAAAAGCCATGATAATCGCCGCAGCTCCGTATCGTTTGATTAATTTGGCGTGGTGAATAAAGGCTTCTTCGCCTTCTTTCAAAGAAATCGAGTTTACAACACTTTTTCCTTGTACTACTTTTAGACCCGCTTCAATGATTTCCCATTTCGAGCTGTCGATCATAATTGGCACTCTCGAAATATCCGGTTCTGATGCAATTAAATTCAGGAATTTTGTCATTGCCTGAACTCCATCAAGCATTCCTTCATCCATATTAATATCGATGATCTGTGCCCCTCCTTCTACTTGTTGTCTTGCAATATCAAGTGCCTCGTCATACTTCTCTTCCTTGATTAAGCGAAGGAATTTTCTTGATCCTGTTACATTCGTACGTTCTCCAATGTTTACAAAAACACTGGTTGGCGTAATAATCAACGGTTCTAATCCTGCTAATACAAGGTCTCTTCTATTTTCTGCCATTTCTTTTTAAGTTACTAAGGTCCTATCCCGATAGCTATCGGGACTAAAGGTTCTGAGTTTTTTATTCTATCTTTTTTAAGGTATTTTAACCTTTACTTTTTTATTTCAAATGGAACTTCTACCAGTGTTCTTTTATTTGAATGATATACTTTGATTTTCCAATCAGCTTGTGGTTTTTGATCAAAATAAAAAGCATATAATCCTCTTTCTGTGATTATTGCATCATTTTGATCCTCACTAAGCTTAATTTCATTATTATCCTTATCAAAAAATTTAATATCGATTAAATTAACCATATTTCCTTCAATCCAGAATACAATCTGATTTGTAGTGAATTCGATAACTTGTGATCCAAATGTTTTGGTCATAAATTCATCATCTTTTACAACTACTTCCAATAATCTGCCAGAATCTTTTGCTTCTTTTTCTTGTCCTTTTTTGCGATATTTTTTAACAACAGTATTATTAACTCTAAATATTTTAAAAGGCAATTGATCTGAAACTAAATTCTTGTCGACATCATCCTTTAAATTAAAACTAACCTCTGTTTCATTATTATTTTTCAGATAAGATAAAACTCCTTTGATCTGCTTAACATTTTTATTTTTAGCACTTTTAATCCAAAAATCCAATATTGCATTCTCTTTATCCACTCGTTTATATTCTGCAGAAGGAAAAAAAAGTCGAAGTCTATTTACAGAATCCCTCTCGTAAAGTAAATTCTCTTTTTTTTCATTAATTACATTTTCTATAGTTTTGATCTTAACATAACTATATTTTTCATTTGCCGGAATACTAAGTTGAATCTCATTTAATGGATATTCTTCAAAATTTTCAATATCCTCTCCATCATTCTTATAAATTGATATTTCCTGACTTTGTATTTTGTTACATGAAATTGCACTGAATAGAATTATAAATCCTAGATATTTTATCATTATTATGAACTTGTTTTAATTTTATTTGAAAAAAATTAGATTCTGCTTTTTTTTATTCGATAAAATTTAAGCAAGAACCGGCGCCACTCTTGGTTTATAATCCTTAGCGATTTCAGCAATTAAACGAATATGATCCGGAGTTGTTCCGCAACAGCCACCAATGATGTTGATTAAATTATCATCAAGATATTCTTTGATTAAAACCTGCATTTCTTCCGGTGTTTCGTCGTATTGTCCGAATGCGTTTGGTAAACCAGCATTTGGATGCGCCGAAATATTAAATTGCGTATGCTGTGATAATGTTTTTAAATATGGTTTCAACAAATCGGCTCCTAAAGCGCAATTGAAACCTACACTTAATAGCGGAATATGTGATACTGAAATTAGGAAAGCTTCTACGGTTTGTCCGGAAAGTGTTCTTCCTGAAGCATCAGTAATCGTTCCTGAAACCATAATTGGAATATCGATATTACGTTCTTCTTTTACTTCTTCGATAGCAAAAAGTGCCGCTTTTGCATTTAAGGTATCGAAAATAGTTTCTACTAAAAGCAAATCTGAACCTCCATCCATAAGTGCTTCTACTTGTTGTTTGTAAGCAATACGCAAATCATCAAACGTTACGGCTCTGTAACCCGGATCGTTTACATCTGGCGACATACTTGCGGTTCTGTTTGTTGGCCCGATAGAACCGGCTACGAAACGTGGTTTGTCCGGATTTTTGGCCGTAAATTCATTTGCTACTTCTCGGGCTAACTTAGCCGACTCGTAGTTTAGTTCGTAAACCAAATCTTCCAGGAAATAGTCGGCCATACCGATCGTAGTTCCTGAAAAAGTGTTGGTTTCTACGATATCTGCACCTGCTTCATAATAAGCGGCGTGGACATCGCGGATTGCTTGTGGTTGTGTTATGGATAGTAAATCGTTGTTTCCTTTTAAGGGATGCGGAAAATCCTTGAAACGCTCTCCACGAAAATCTTCTTCGGAGAAATTATAGCGCTGCAGCATTGTTCCCATTGCTCCGTCAAGGATTAGGATATTTTTTTTTATTGCTTCCTGAATTGTTATTGCCATGTCTTTTATCTTTTAGCTGCTAAGGTGCTGAGACACTAAGATGCTAAGTTTTTTATTCTATTATAAACATACCTAACAGGTTTTGAAAACCTGTTAGGATACGTATTTTTGATTCACATTAATTCCAAAAAATCACTATTGTAAGCTAATTAGCCCCGATTACTTCACTTAGCTTCTATTTTCATAGGAGTTCAGTGAACTTTGTTTAAGCCGGTATCCTCGTAGTGAAACGGAGAGATATAGGCAAAAGCGGGAACGATGACTGCAAAAAATGCGTCAATGATTCGCTCATAATACTGAATTCAGTAAAATAATATTGTATGGTTGTCAGGAAGAGTTTTGGGAAATACTTTATGTATTTGTGTTATCTATCTTAAATACTATGAATTAGTATTAAGTAGAATTTAGCACCTTCTTTAAGATAAAGGGTTGCTAAGGTTTCATCGGGTCTATCCCTCCGCCTTTCGTGATAACTTTCAATAATTTTAAGAACAGGGCAAAGGTATGAAATCAACATTCGATTTGCAAGTGTTTTTTTTTAAGTTTCTGAGGTTCTGTGTTGCTAAGGTTCTAAGATTAAAAAAAAAAGAGGCTATCCCGAGGCTTCGGGACTAAGAGACTGAGTTTAATGTTTTGCTTACATTAAAAACTCCAGCGGAGCGTAATATTTATAGCCAATAATTACATCAGTTAAAGAGAGCTCCAGAGGAGCGATATCTTATTATCATAATATCAATATGCCACCCCGATGGGATTTTTCCGCATCATTATTTTAACTTCTATAAATGTAACATCCCTCTGGGATTTAAATATAGCACTAAAAAAAACCCAAACTATAAAAGTTTGGGCTTTCTATATAAAAATCTTAGAATCTTAGTTCCTTAGAAACTCAGAACCTTAAATAATAGCCTTAACTACCGCTTTTGGAGCTTCTTTACGAGTTCCGTCGAAACCATCTACTCCAGAAACTGTTGTATATTTTAATACATATTTTTTACCCGGATTGATGATTTGGTAGGCTGCCTGACACATCAAAGTTGCTTCGTGGAAACCACAAAGGATCAACTTTAATTTTCCTGGATAAGTATTAACATCCCCAATAGCAAAGATTCCCGGAATATTAGTCTGGTAATCTAATGCGTTGTTTACTTTAATCGCATTTTTCTCAATCTCTAATCCCCAGTCTCCAATTGGACCTAACTTTGGCGTTAATCCGAAAAGTGGAATAAAATAATCTGTTTCGATTTTACGGTGTGCACCGTTTTCTTCGATATCTAATGACTCAATGTGTTCAGCACCATTGATTCCGATTACTTCTGCCGGTGTAATTAATTTAATTTTACCGGATGTTTTTAGTTCCTGTACTTTTTCTACAGAATCTAAAGCTCCTCTAAATTCATTTCTACGGTGAATCAAAGTTACTTCTGAAGCTACATTTGCAAGGAAAATACTCCAGTCTAATGCTGAATCTCCTCCTCCGGCAATTACAACTCTTTTGTCTCTGAATTTTTCCGGATTTTTGATGAAGTATTTTACTCCTTTATTTTCATAAAACTCGATATCCTCAATAAGTGGCTTGCGTGGCTCAAAACTTCCTAAACCTCCCGCAATAGCGATAACCGGTGCGTGAAATTTAGTTCCTTTATTTGATGTTACAATGAAACTTCCGTCTTCTTGTTTTTCGATCGTTTCAGCGCGTTCTCCTAATGTATAACCTGGCTCAAATTGTTTAATTTGCTCTTGTAGGTTATCAATCAAATCTCCTGCTAAAACTTCCGGGAATCCAGGAATATCATAAATAGGTTTTTTGGGATACAATTCTGAAAGTTGTCCTCCTGCTTGTGGTAAAGCATCTAAAATATGACATTTTAATTTTAATAATCCTGCCTCGAAAACGGCAAATAAACCTGTTGGTCCTGCTCCAATTATAAGTATATCTGTTTTAATCATTATGTTGTTGTTTATAATCATTCTTAATAATGCAAAGAAACGAATAATTTATTCTTCTGCCAATGATTTTTATCATTGATTTCTTTGGTGGATTTTTTTACTCTTTATTTTTTAATGAAGCCGTAATCTCGTTCATCTTTTTAACTTTATCTTCAAAATTACCTTTGAGTGTCTTCCTGTATTCATTGAGGTTTTCGACCATTTTGTTGATATCCTCCGGAATTACTTCTTCAAAAAACTCCCGTAATCTTTTGGCGGTTGTGGGTGATTTTCCGTTAGTCGAAATGGCGATTTTTACATTTCCTTTCGTTACGATTCCACCTAAATAGTAATCACATAAGTCTGGCGTATCGGCAATATTGCAAATCAAATAACGCTTTCGGGACAAATCGTATACCTTTTTATTGACTTTTAAATCATCAGTACAAGCGATTACCATGTGCCGTTTTTTGAGCATCTTTTTCTTAAACTTCGATTTTGTCAATTGAATAGAAGGATGTTTTTCTGCCAGGACCTTTATTTCTAAATGGAAATTTGGCGCTACAACCTCAACATTTGCATTTGGACTCGACTTTAGCAAAAAAGAGAGCTTTTCTAATCCAACATTTCCCCCACCCACAATCAGAACATTTAGATTGTGAAGTTTTAAGAATATTGGATATAATTCATTCTGTTCCATTTTAATTTATTTTCATCTAATCAAAATTAGATGATTTTTCATTACCAATATATAGTTCTTACGGATCTTTATCTTGCGATTTCCGTTGATAGAAATTCTTCGTAAAAACCTTTTAATTTATTGCTTTCGCGAACAACTTCTCCCAGAACAATAATTGCTGGAGAACTTAATTGCTTTTCTTTTACAATCTCTAAAATTGAATCTACTGTTCCTACGCCTACTTTTTCTTCGGCTGTTGTTCCGTTTTGAATGATAGCGACAGGTAAATTTCCTTTATTTTCTTTTTGAAACAAATCGATAATTTGAGGCAATTTGTGCATTCCCATCAAAATAACAATCGTTGCAGAAGATTGAGCAGCCAGCGCCACATCTGAAGATAATTTTCTATCTGAAGTTGTCCCTGTAATAGCCCAAAAACTTTCTGAAACTCCTCTTTTGGTAATCGAAATTCCCTGACTTGCCGGAACTGCCACTACCGAAGATATTCCCGGAACTACAACTGTTGGGATTCCGAAACTTTCTATAAACTCTATTTCTTCACTTCCACGTCCAAAAATAAATGGGTCTCCACCTTTTAAACGCACCACATTTCCATAAGTCAATGCATTATCAACAATCAACTGATTGATTTGGTCTTGTGTATAAGCGTGGTTTCCTATTTTTTTTCCAACAAAAATCCGGATGGCATTTTTAGGAGCGTGTGCTAATATTTCGTCATTCGCCAATGCATCGTACAAAACAACATTCGCTTCAGCTAGTGCTTTTACGGCTTTGAGCGTAATCAAATCCGGATCTCCGGGACCTGCGCCAACTAAAGTTACTTTGGGTTGTATTGTATTAAGCATTTGCTAATTCTTGAGCTCTGTATTTTTCTATGGTATCAAAAAATGAAATTCCTTCCTGAATGTATTGTTTTGCAAATGCTTCTGAAGGCTCAGTTTTATTGATTTGATATACTAATTCTTTGAATGTTACCGGCAATTGAATTTTATCAGTTGTAATGAAAACAGTATCAAATAAATCAACAATTCCTGCGTGATTATTTGTTTTTTCGTTTTCAGAAAGCAATAACGCTTTTGCACCATTTACAAATCCTGCATAAGCATGGTAAATAGCATCTGACCATTTTCCTTCGTCGAAAGATTCTTGTGCGAATGTCAATTTGTCTTTGGCTTCTAATAGTAAAGTAGCAACCAAATCAATCACAACACCTGCACATTCTCCAACTCCAACTGCTTTTACGTAGTTATCAGCATTACCCCAATCTACAAAATCAGCTTCTGTCAGATTAGTTACGTCTGCGAAAGGTTTTAAAATTTCATAGAAATATTTCTCTCCTTTCAGATCATAATAATTAAGGAATTTTTCGCCGTTTGCATTGGCATCAAAATCATTTAAGATAGTACGTAACGCATCCGGCCCTCTACGACTTGGGATTTTGATTACTTTATCTGCAAAACGTCCTGATCCGTTTCCTAATCTTCCTCCGCCTAATAAAACCTGTAATGCCGGAGCTACTAATTTCCCTGAATTAATTGACATTCCCTGAAAACCAATTGCAGACATATTGTGTTGTCCACACGCATTCATACAACCACTAATTTTGATTTCGATTTCGCGGTTGTTCAAATATTGAGGGTATTCTGCATTCAGTACTTTTTCTAATTCTTCGGCTATTCCCGTACTGCTCGCAATTCCTAAATTACAGGTATCTGTTCCCGGACAAGCTGTAATATCTGCTGTTGAATTGTATCCTAAATCAACAAAGTTCAACTTGGCTAATTCCTGATAAAAGAAAGGTAGATTTTCTTCTTTTACGTGACGGATTACAATATTCTGACGCAATGAAAAACGCAGTTCATTCGCTGCATAATTTTTAATTAAATCAGCCAATAATCTTGCTTTATCAGTATAAAAATCCCCTAATAAAACTTTAATACCAATAGCATAATAACCTGTTTGTTTTTGTGCAATTACGTTTGATTTTTTCCATGCTTCATAAGCTGCAGCATCTTCAATAGTTACTGAAGGAGCTGTTAATAATGGTTCCGGAATTGGCGCATCAAAAGCAGTCGTATCAATTTCATAAGTTTCAAAAGCGATTGCTTTTTTCTCTTTTTCTACCAAATCCATGAAAACATCTCTTCCCATTTCTTTGATTAAAAATTTCATACGCGCTTTCATTCTTTTTGCACGTTCTCCGTATCTGTCAAAAATACGAATCACACCTTCTGCAGTTGGAATGATTTGGTTTACCGGTACGAATTCTGCTAACAATTCTGCATGTGCCGGCTGAGATCCTAAACCTCCGCCTAGCATGATTTTGAAACCACGAACGCCATCTACCACTTTTGGAATAAATCCTAAATCGTGCAAATAACTCAAAGCAGTATCTTCATCAGATGACGAGAACGAAATTTTGAATTTACGTCCCATTTCCTGACAAATTGGGTTTCTTAATAAATATTGAAATAAAGCATGTGCATAAGGCGAAACATCAAATGGTTCGTTTACATCTACACCTGCCAATTCGCTTCCTGTAATATTTCTTACGGTATTACCACATGCTTCACGCAAGGTAACATCGTCTTTAGCCAAATTTGCCCAAAGTTCCGGAGTTCTGTCTAAACTTACATAGTGAATCTGAATGTCCTGACGTGTTGTAATGTGCAAACGTCCTGTAGAATACTCATCAGAAACTTTAGTAATACGTACTAATTGCTCGCTCGTTACTTTACCGTAAGGTAACTTGATACGAATCATCTGAACGCCTTCCTGACGTTGTCCGTAAATTCCACGCGCTAAACGAAGGCTACGAAAACGTTCATCATCAATTTTTCCTCCACGGAATAAATGAATCTTTTTTTCTAAATCGATGATCTCTTTCTGAACGATCGGATTTTCTATTTCTGTTCTAAAACTTTCCATTTTTTTTTTGATGCTTTAGGCTTTAAGCTTTAGGCTATAAGCTTTTTAAACTTTGTATTTTTCTTGCTTCAGGCTTTAGGCAATAGGCTCTAAGCTTCTTGCATGCCTTTTTATACGTTTTTTGCTAAAAGCTTACAGCTTATTGCTTATTGCTTACAGCAGTAAAACTACCTAATAAATCCAACTCCAGCGGTGGTATTGGTTGCTGCATCAATTAAGATAAAAGCTCCGTTTGATTTATTATCATTATAGGCATCAAAATATAATGGCTTGCTTAATTTGATGCTTACTTCTCCTATTTCGTTTATGGCTAATTGCGAAGCTTCTGTCGTTCCTGAATAATCAGTTGAGATCGTATTTTTGATGCTTTCAACTTTTGCCAAAACTGAATTGGTATTATGCTGTACTATATATTTTGTTCCTGCAACCAGTTTTTTACTGTCCATCCAGCAAACGGTTGTATTGATTTCTTTTTCAATTTTCGGAAGTTCTGATGATTTCACAATCATATCGCCTCTCGTTACATTGATGTCATTTTCTAATTCGATTGTGATCGAAGAACCTGCAACAGCTTCATCAAATGTTTTATCGAAAAAGTGAATTTTTGATACTTTTGATTCGGTTAAAGAAGGTAAAACTGTTACTGCATCTCCCACTTTAATTGAGTTTCCGTATAATTTTCCTGCGTAACCTCTAAAGTCATGATATTCTTCTGTCTTTGGACGGATAACAGTCTGAACCGGAAAACGTGCTTTTCCTGTTTCGAAAACATCATCAGCGTCTAATCCTTCTAAATGTTCTAAAACGGTTTGACCAGTGTACCAAGGCATATCTTTTGACTGATCTACTACGTTTCCGCCATTGATTGCACTTAACGGAATATAACTTACGTTTTGTTCTTTAAAAGTACTTTTAGCATTTAAAGCCTGAAAATCTGCTTTGATTTTATTGTAAACTTCTTCAGAATAATCAACTAAATCCATTTTATTGATCGCAACAATTACCTCTTTTACTCTCAATAAATTATTGATAAAAAAGTGACGGTATGTTTGCTCAATTACCCCTTTTCTGGCATCAATTAAAATAATAGAAACCTGAGAAGTCGAAGCTCCTGTAACCATGTTTCTGGTATATTCTACGTGACCCGGTGTATCGGCAATAATGTAACTTTTCTTTGCAGTCGAAAAATAAATATGTGCAACATCAATCGTGATTCCCTGCTCTCTTTCTGCTACCAATCCGTCAGTCGCCAGCGAGAAATCAAGGTAATCATATCCTTTTTGTTTGCTGCTTTTTTCGATTGCTTCTATTTTGTCCGTTGTCAATGATTTTGTATCGTACAATAATCTTCCGATCAAAGTACTTTTCCCGTCATCTACACTTCCTGCTGTTGCTATTTTTAAAACTTCCATAAGCCCCTCCCCAGCCCTCCCCAAAAGGAAGGGAGCTGAGATATATTTTAAATTATTACTAGTTTTCGTTTTTCCTAATTTTCCCATTATTCCCCCTTCGGGGGTTAGGGGGCTTAAAAGTACCCTTGTTGTTTTCTTTTCTCCATTGCGGCTTCAGAACGTTTGTCGTCGATTCTGGCTCCTCTTTCAGAAATAGTTGATTCTCTGATTTCTCCAACAACTTCTTTAATTGTTGCAGCATAAGAATCAACAGCAGCAGTACAAGTCATATCTCCAACGGTTCTGAAACGAACAATTCTTTCTTCGATTTGTTCGTCTTCTTCCTGATACACAAAAGGAGAATGCGACCAGATCAAACCGTCTCTCAAAAAAACTTTTCTTTTATGTGAAAAATAGATCGATGGAATCTCGATGTGTTCTTTTTCGATATAACTCCAAACATCTAATTCTGTCCAGTTTGAAATTGGGAAAACACGAACATTTTGACCATTTTCTATTTTTCCGTTCAAAATATCAAATAACTCCGGACGCTGATTTTTTTCATCCCATTGACCGAAATCATCACGAACTGAAAAAATACGTTCCTTAGCTCTTGCTTTTTCTTCATCACGACGCGCACCACCAATACAAGCATCAAACTTAAATTCTTCGATAGCATCTAAAAGTGTGATTGTCTGCAAGCTGTTTCTACTGGAATATTTTCCGGTTTCTTCAACTACTTTTCCTTCATCAATAGCGTCCTGAACATTACGAACAATTAGTTCTAATCCTAATTCCTCAACCAGTTTATCTCTGAAAGCAATTGTTTCAGGAAAATTGTGTCCCGTATCAACGTGTAAAAGAGGAAACGGAATTTTTGCAGGAAAAAATGCTTTTTGTGCCAAACGCACCAATGTTATAGAATCTTTTCCTCCGGAAAAAAGTAAAACAGGCTTGTCAAATTGCGAGATTACTTCTCTGAAAATGTATATCGCTTCACTCTCTAAAGCGTTTGTTTTTAATACTGAACTTGAACTCATTTGATATTTTATTTAATGCTTGACAGTTTTTTAGTTTCAAATCGCTGTGAGTTTGATCTAAAACCTCTAAACTATCGTTATTCTGTGTTTTTTGTTTCTGTCTTTTTCAACGGATTTCAATCCGTTGTTATCATCAATCTCGATAGGGTTAATCCCGAAACCTTGTCGTCTCTTTATCACCACCATCGGGTTAAAACCCAACGCTACAATATGAACCGTTCCGCCGGAACTTTAAATCTATATTCTTTTTTCTTGATTCTATTTCCTTTACTCTATTCTCTTTGCTCTTTATTCTTTCTTCGCGCTGTGCAAACCACATTCTTTATGACTTGATTCCCACCACCATCTTCCGGCTCTAATATCTTCACCAGGGAAAATCGCTCTTGTACATGGTGCACAACCTATACTGACGAAGCCTTGTTTGTGCAATGCATTTTGAGGAACATTGTTTTCTGATAAATAGGTTTCAACTTCTTCTAAAGTCCATTTTAATAACGGGTTGAACTTTATAATTTCGAAACCTCCGTCGTATTCAAACAACTGCAAGTCGTTTCGATTCTCAGATTGTTCAGCTCGTAAACCTGTAATCCAAACTGAATTTCCTGCCAAAGCTTTTCTTAATGGAACCACTTTACGAATAAAACAGCATTCTTTTCTATTTTCGACTGAATCATAAAAGCTGTTTGGTCCTTTTTGTTTCAATAGGTTTTCTACTGACGCTGCTTCAGGAAAATAAACTTCTATTTGTTTTTTGTATTTTTTTAATGTCTTGTGAAAAACATCATAAGTCTCCTGAAACAATCTCCCCGTGTCTAATGTAAAAATGCTTATATCCTGATTACTTTTTGCAATAAAATCAGTGATTACCTGATCTTCCTGACCAAAAGAAGTCGAGAAGATTACTTTTCCCGGATATTCATTTGCTATAAAAGCCAGCGTTTCTTCCAGCGAAAAATCTTTTGTTTTATCTAATAATGATTCTATAATCGTCGCACTCATAATCTCTTTCTTTCCTTTTCTAAAAAATATTTACAATAATTTTAGACAATGTTTTCAAACTCAATAATATAATTAATACTCCAACTGCCACCATCATTGGTTTTCTCTTGATTCTATTTACCAGATAAGCTCCTAATGGCGCTGCAATTACTCCTCCTAAAATCAAACCTATAATAACCTGCCAACCGTGAATTCCTCCAAAAAGCATAAAAGTAATTCCACTTGCAAACGAAATCGCAAATTCTGCCGCATTTACAGAACCTATTGTATATCTTGGGTTTCTGCCTCTTCCTAATAATGTAGAAGTTACAATTGGTCCCCAGCCACCACCGCCAACAGCATCCATAAAACCTCCGAAAGTTGCCAGAATACCTAATTTCTTAGTTTTCTTTTTAACGATTGTTTTTGTTAATGCTTTTTTAATAATGACAACTGCCAACACAATCATATAAACTGCAATAAATGGCTTTATAACATCTCCATTAATAACATCAGACAATAAATAAGCGCCGGCAACTGAACCTAAAACTCCCGGAATTAATAAATTCTTTACGAGCTTTTTATTGATATTTCCAAATTTATGATGCGATATCGCTGAAGCTCCTGTAGTAAACATTTCTGCAACGTGAACTCCTGTGCTACTGATTACTGGCGGAACTCCGTAAGCCAATAAAAACGAAGTTGAAGTCGCCCCATAACCCATTCCTAAAGTCCCGTCTACCAGTTGAGCAAAAGCTCCAATTGCAAAAAACACTAAAAAATTCTGATCAAATCCCTCAACAAACCCATTCCAGGAAAAATCTGCATGATGATTATACATTAGTGTAACTAACAAACCTGCTAATAAAATAACAGGAATTACAACCCATAACTTTGCATTTATTGCGGTATAAGCCTTAATACCAATATTATTTATTTTTAATTCTTTTTCCATATTCATGGCTTGGTTTTTAGCTTAGAAAACTATTACCCTATCGGCTTAATAGATTACTATGCAAAATTAGTACTTATTTCTAAATATCAAAACATTATTCCATTTTTTTACAACTCTAATCCTCTTTTGATCAAGCAAATACCAACTTCAAATAATATAACAAATTGGCTTCTGAAGTTAAAAATCGTATCAGACTGTATTCCAACAAGATAAAAACTATAATGATATTCATTTGCAAATATAACATTTTAAAGTCTACCAAATCCATAGGATTATTATAAAATTGTTCTTATTTTTACAGCAAATTTTTATTCATGGATTTTCACATAGGTCTTGTAATTGCCGGTTTAGTAGTAGGTTTCGTGGTTGGATTAACAGGTGTTGGCGGCGGATCATTAATGACTCCTATTTTGTTATGGTTTGGCATTTCTCCAACAACCGCGGTTGGCACCGATTTACTATATGCTGCTTTTACGAAAATGGGAGGCGTATTTGTACATCATAAAAAAGGCAATATCAATTGGAAAATTACCGGCTGGCTTACTTTAGGAAGTGTCCCTGCAGCCTTGTTGACTTTATGGATATTAAACAGCATCAAAACGGATATCTCGACCATCAATGCGGTTATAAAATACAGCCTGGGATGGGCATTGCTTTTTACCTCAATTGCCATTTTATTCAAAAAGAGATTATTAGTATACTCTCAAAAACATGCCGGCGATAAATTTCATAGCGAAAGCCATACTCAAAACATGCTGACTATCGGGATTGGTGTGTTGTTGGGTGCAACCGTAACATTAACTTCTATTGGTGCCGGAGCATTAGGTACCGTTACTTTATTTTTCCTGTATCCGCTTTTACCAACACCTCGTTTGGTGGGAACTGAGATCGCACATGCCGTTCCTTTGACTCTTGTTGCAGGAATTGGACACGCCTCAATGGGAAATTTAGATTTAATTTTATTAGGTCAGCTATTATTAGGATCGCTTCCGGGAATTTTTGTTGGGAGCATGTTAAGCGGAAAAGTACCTGATGCTTTCCTTAGAAACGCTATTGCGATAATGCTTTTCTTAGCGGGATATAAATTGATTTTTTAATTTCTCCACCATATAAGTTATATAAGTTCATTTAATATAAGCTTATAAAACTACCTGTATAAAGCAAAAATTATATTGCCTTATATGACTAATATGTTTTTAAATTTTCTTTAAAACGCAATATCTGCCAAAGAATTACTTTCTAATATTTTTAAAGTATTGTCACGAACTTCCATCATTAGACGTCTTGCTGCACAAGTAGTTTCGTCATCGCAATCATCGCATCTTTCATAAAAATTATGACTGGCACATGGCAACAATGCAATTGGACCTTCAAGAATACGGTAGACTTTTGCCATACTAATATCCTTTGGGTCTTTTATCAAATAATAACCTCCGCCTTTTCCTTTTTTGGCTCCCAGGAAACCGGAATTTCTAAGCAATAACAATATGCTTTCTAAGAATTTTATCGAAATATGTTCGCTTTTAGCAATTTCGGCAATCTGTACAGGTTCATTATTTTCACGTCTGGCTAAATAAGTTAAAGCTTTAATTCCGTATTTTGTTTTCTTTGAAAGCACTTATATATATTTTAGATTGTAGCATGCAGATTTTAGATTTATTTCTAAAATTACAAACTTCATATTTTTCTGCAACAAAAATAAGCTTTTTGAATGAGAAAAATAACACAATCAAAAACTAAGTTCTACTAAATTAGTATAGTTTAAATAAATCCAAATAAAAAAGGCTTTTTAACTGTAGACAAACTACAGTCAAAAAGCCTTTTTCTAATCTATTACCAACATTTGATCTAAAAATCAAATATCTAATTTATTTAAGAAAGTGCCTGATCTAAATCGGCGATAATATCTTTTACGGTTTCCAGACCTACAGAAACACGCACTAAACCTTCCGTAATTCCAACAGCCAACTTTTCTTCAACAGATAATTTACTGTGTGTTGTTGATGCCGGGTGTGTTACAATCGTTTTTACGTCTCCAATATTTGCCGAAAGTGAACATAATTTTATCTTATCCAAAAATTTCCTTCCCGCTTCAATTCCGCCTTTAATTTCAATTGCAATAATGTTACCGCCTAAAAGCATTTGTTTTTTGGCGATTTCATACTTTGGATGTGATTTTAAGAATGGATATTTCACACTGTTTACATTTGGGTGACTTTCTAAAAACTCAGCCACTTTTAGAGCATTTTCGCAATGTTTGTCTACACGAACTGCCAAAGTCTCTAAACTTTTCGACAAAACCCAAGCGTTAAATGGCGACATTGCCGGTCCCGTATTTCTTGAAAATAAATATATTTTACGAATCAACTCTGCATTTCCAACTGCAACTCCTCCTAAAACACGGCCTTGTCCGTCTATTAATTTTGTTGCAGAGTGAATTACTATATCAGCGCCGTATTTAATTGGCTGCTGAATATATGGTGTAGCAAAACAATTGTCGATAATTAAAATTAAATTGTGCTTTTTTGCTATTTGACCTAACAACTCTAAATCAATTACATCTACACCAGGATTTGTTGGTGTTTCAGCGTATAAAATTTTGGTATTGGGTTTAATAAAACTCTCAATCGTTTCCGGTTTATTAATGTCAAAATACGTTGTTTCGATATTCCATTTTGGAAAATAAGTCATAAACAACGCGTGTGTAGATCCAAAAACGCTTCCTGCAGAAACAATATGATCTCCTGATTCCAGCAATGCTGCAAAAGTCGAATATATCGCAGCCATTCCGGTTGCAAAAGCATAACCAGATTCAGCACCTTCCATAGCACAAACTTTATCTACAAACTCGGTTGTATTCGGGTTGCTGAAACGGGAATAAATATTACGTACTTTTTCTTCTGTAAAAGAAGCTCTCATATCCTCTGCATCCTCAAATACAAAACTTGATGATAAATATAATGGAGTAGAATGTTCCTGAAATTGGGTTTTTTCTAAATGTGTTCTTATGGCTAAAGTTTCAAAGCCAAATTCTTCTTCGTTCATTGTGTGTTTTTTTGTTTTTTTGTTTCAGGTTTCAAGTTTTGCGTCTTACGGTTAGCAAAAACAAAACTTAAAATCTAAACTAAAACGAGTCAATGTCATTTATACCCGATCTGAGCATTATCTAATTCTCAAATTGACTCATTTTCTAATTTATAATTCTTCGTTGTTCAGAACAACTTTATACTTTATTGTAGCCGTTGGCTCAACCGTTTTGGCTACTGAACAATATTTTTCGAAAGAAAGCTGTGCTGCTTTTTTTGCCTTTTCCGGATTGATGTCACCTTCTAAATAAAAAACCACATTGATTTCTTTAAAAGGTGTTGCCTCTCCAACTTTTACGCGTTCTCCTTCTACCTCAGCATTAAATGCCTTTATTTCCTGACGTTGTTTCTTTAATATCGAAATCATATCAATCGCGCTGCATCCCGCAACACCCATTAACACCAATTCCATTGGACTTGCACCTAAATCGCTTCCGCCAAATTCGGCTCTGCTATCAACATCAACTACATGTCCACGTTCATTTTTGAGTTTAAAATGAAACGCGTCGTTTACTCTGTTTAAGGTTACTTTCATGTTTTTTGTTTTCCTAAGTTATTTGTCTTTTTTGTCTAATTTATTCCAATATTCTAAAACCTGCTTTTTAGATGCTGCATCTAAAGATTTAAAATTAGGAGAAAATTTATCTGTTTTAAAATCATCAGAAACACTTGATTCAATCGTGTAAAATTGATCTTTTTGCGAAAAAATCAAATGAACGGACTGCTGTTTGAAATCTGAATCATATAATCCGTAAATAAAAAGAGCATCAACACTCTTGTCTTTATTATAATCACCAAAAGCTTTTCTGCTTCCCCAGGCCGAAATGATTCCGTTATGATTGACTTCAAGAATAGATTTTACGATCCATTTATCATTGACTTTTGTAAACCGCTGAAAATACATTTTATCAGGATTCGCATTTTTTTCAATCTTCGAAAAAATAAATACATTATCCTCATTTCCAACAGCACTCACTTCGTCTATCTGAATCGCTCTAATTCCTTTATAAGGAAAAACATCTTGCGTATAACTGTCTTTATTTCTAATAACGTTAGAAATCTGAGCAGTAATAATATTCGAGAACAGTAATAAAATCAGTAATTTTTTCATTCTTTAAATCTTGATTAATTGATTTTTACCCTTTATCTGACAATCTCAATATATCTCCAAAAACTCCTCTTGCCGTTACCGCAGAACCTGCTCCTGCACCTTGTATTACGATTGGCCTGTCTCCGTAAGATTCTGTATAAATTTCGAAGAAAGAATCAGATCCTTTTAATCCTCCTAAAGCAGTATCTGAAGGAACCGAAACTAATTTTACTTCCAGTATTCCTTTGTCATTTTGTAAATCTCCGGACAATTCACCAATGTATCTTAATACATGATTAGGCTTTTGATCTGCTTTTATTTTATCGTAAATCGGGTCGAATTCTTTTAGTTTCGTTAAGAAATCAGATACGTTTCCTTCACGTAAATGTTCCGGAATTAAATTCTGAATTGAAATTTCCTCAAACTCATTCTGCAAATCTAATTCTCTGGCTAAAATCAATAATTTTCTTCCCACATCATTTCCGCATAAATCCTCACGCGGATCCGGTTCTGTGTATCCGTTGTCAATTGCTTCTTGCAGGATCTCACTAAACGGAGCATCTTTTGCAGAGAAATTATTGAATAAATAACTTAATGTTCCTGAGAAAACTCCTTTTATTTTTGTGATGTTTTCGCCCGAAAGGTGCAATAATTTTATCGTGTCAATCAATGGTAAACCTGCACCAACATTAGTTTCGTATAAATAATTTTTCTGATTTTCTGCTAAAGATTTTCTCAGTTCTTTATAAAAACCGTAGCTTAATGTGTTGGCCACTTTATTAGATGAAATCAAGTCGAAACTGCTCTCAATCAAAGAAATATAATTTTCTACGAAAGTGGCACTTGCTGTATTATCTATCGCAATTAAATTTTCTAAATGATGTTGGTTCGCATAAGCAATCACATCATTGATGGTATATTCAAGACCGTCTTTCTGAATGTCATTTTTCCAGCTTGAAGTTACGCCATTTTTGTTTAAAAGCACTTTTTTAGAATTTGCAATTGCGAAAACATTCAATTTAATGTCTTTACGTTTTTCGATTGCAGCAGCCGATTCTAAAATCTGATTGATTAAAGTTCCTCCCACTAATCCGTGACCGAAAATGGCAATATTGATTTTCTTGGAAACTCCAAAAATCTCCCCGTGAATTACATTTAACGCTTTATTAAGTTCTGATTTTTTAACGACCAAACTCACGTTTTTACCCGTAACGGTATTGTTAAACAAAATTGGAACAATTTTATTCTTGATTAACGCAGTATAAGGTTTATGAAAAGTGCTTAAATCCTGACCAATAATCGAAATAACCGAAACATTATCTGTTACCGTAATCTGGTTTACATCTTTAGAATAAAAATCATTTTCGAACTCTTTTTCTAATTCGATCATGGCCGTAGTTGCTTTATCTGTAGCCACAACCAATCCGATTCCTCTTTCTGAAGAACCTTGCGAAATGATGCTTACACTGATATTATGATCGCCCATTACTTTAAAAATTCTGGCATCAACACCCGATTTCCCAAGCAATCCGCGCCCTTCAAGATTTACTAATGACAGATTCTCTAAAACCGAAAGGGTTTTGATTCCTTCTTTAGCTGAATCTGAAGTGATTAACGTTCCGCGATTTTCGTGATTGAATGTATTTAAAATACGAAGCGGGATATTTTTTTCCAGTAAAGGAATTATCGTTTTGGCATGCAGAATTGTTGCGCCAAAATTCGCTAATTCGTTCGCTTCATTAAAAGATAAAAATTCGATTTTTTTAGCATCAGCCACCAAATCAGGATTTGCCGTATAAATTCCGTCAACGTGGGTGAAGTTCTGAAGTTCTTCGGCATTTAAATAATTAGCAATTAATGATGCTGTATAATTACTTCCGTTTCTGCCTAAAGTTGTTGTATCATTATTATTATTTGAACCAATAAAACCGGTCACGATATTTACGGTTGAACCGTTATGCTCTTTGAAATAATTGATGACATTTTTCTTCGAAAGCTGCTCTAAAGGCTGTGCATCACCAAATTTTGAATCGGTTTTGAGCAATTCTCTTGAATCAACGAAATTAGCCGGAACTCCTTTTTCTTTTAATATGGCGGTTAATAATTTAGCTGAAAGCAATTCGCCTTTAGACAAAATCTGATCTTTGATTTTATTGCTGTAATCTCCAATTAAACTAACGCCTTCAAAAAGTTTCTCTAAAACATTAAATTCTTCAGATAAATCTACTTGTGGGTAATCAGATACCTGATAGGTTTTAAAATTCTCAAATAATGGTTTGTAATTTCCATTTTTAGCGGCAAGTTTCAAAATGTAATCCAATTCATCTGTTGCGTTTCCGCGAGCCGAAACAACAACAGCAATTTGCTCTCCCTGCTTTACTTTATCCGAAATGATTGAAACTACTTTGTTAAGTCCTTCTCCGTTTGATAACGATTTGCCTCCAAATTTTAATATTTTCATTTTATTTTTCTATTGTTTCTGCCTTAAAAATATCGGCAAGTAAATGATCTAATTGTTTGTACTCGATTAAAAAAGCGTCATGTCCGTGAACCGAATCTATTTCGCTGTAAAAAACATTGTCTTTAAACTTCTTTAATTCCTGAAAAGTTTCGCGATTTTCTTTTGGTGTAAAAAACAAATCAGAATTGATTCCGATAATATGAATCGCTGCATTTGTTCTGGACAATAACGTTTCGAAATTCTCACTATTTCTTGTAATATCTATGGTTTTAAGCAATTGGTTCATCAATTTATACGATGCCAATTGGTATCTCTTTTGCAATTTTTGGCCGTGATGTGCTAACCAGCTTTCTATATTAAAAATAGAGAGGTCATTATTGATCGTGCGTTGAAATTTTTCTTTGAATGATTCAGGAGAGCGGTAACACAACATCGCATGAATTCTGGCATCTTCTATAGGTTTTGAAGAATTGTTGAGAATTTGCTCTTGTAAATAACAATTCGCAATCATCCAGTCTGTCGATTTCCAGTCTGTTGCTATCGGAATTAAGTTTTGGGTAATGTTGGGCTCTAATGCGAGTATTTCCCAGGCAATTCCGCCGCCAACAGAGCCTCCGATGATGGTGTGTACTTGTGAAATATTGAAAGCTTCTAAACCTTTTATAAATATTCTGGCAATATCTCTTGTGGTAAAGTCCTGATAATTTTCTATTAAAAACGAATTATTCCCGTTACCAGGAACATCAAATGCCAATACGGTATATCTTTGGGTATCGATCGTTTTTTCGTCACCAATAAGGTCATTCCACCAGCCATTCTCACCCGTAACCTGAGCATTTCCGGTCAAAGCATGATTGACCAAAACGATAGGCGCGCTATACAGTGGTAAGCCAGAAAGGGTAAAACTTAATGGTAATGAAGGATATGATGCACCACTTTCTGTGATGAATTCCTGAATTATAATGGGACTTGGTATATTTTCCAATTTCAAATCTTTTTATTTTTGATTTGTATGTGGAAATATTAGAAAGAAAGTACTAGAGTGAAACTAGAAAATTCTTGTTGTTATCTTTCCACGTTTGGGCGTGGTAGAATGCAGCACCTTCTTCGATTTAACGAAGGGTTGCTAAGGATTCATCGGGTCTAATCCCTCGTCCTTTCTTTATAACATTTCAATACGTTTTTGAACTTAAAGGTGCAAATTAACTACTAATTTCTTAAACAAACAAATTTTATCGAAACTGATTGATCAATTTCTTAAATATAATTCAAACAAAAACTATTGTACGCAAAAAATTACCGAACATTTTGCCCAGTAAAATTAAGCAGGTATTCCCCTATTTTATGATACTTTTTGATTTAGATAAAAAGTGTTTCATTTTCTTTTGAGTACATCAAAAACAATAATGAGTTTGGCTCTTTTTTCTCTGCTGCCTTATCTGCTTCCGTGATTCCAAATCTAGGATGAACTAATTCATTTATTGGCGGCGGCGGATTGTTTCTTCTTGCTCTTAAGTTTTTCAATGTAGAAAAAGTCTTTGTTATGTAGTTTAATTTGCTCATGATATTTAAGTTTATGTTAGTTTGCGTTTTTTAATCTTTATTATTTGTTTAATTTTTTGTTATGGCAACCAAATGGAATAAAAAAACCCTTTTGGATTTGAATACCAAAAGGGTTTAAGTTTTATACAACTTATATATACTTTTAGTATCAACAGACGCGTACACAAATACGTGCGACATTAAACATCTTATTCATCTGTAGGGACTTATTCATCTGTGATTTACTTGCTATTTTAAAAAATTCCTGCATTTTTTTTATTTTATAAACTTCTCGAAACTATTGAATATTTTTACTTTATTCTTCTTTTCATTTAAATCAATAAGAAATAAAGTCATTCCACTTTTGTTCCAATCGACATAACTATTACTTAGAATTGCAAATCTACTTTTGGTAGTTTTGAGGTATTACAAATGTGCGAATATTTTTTCAATTACACAAGTGAAAATCAGCAAATTAATCTTAAAAAACGTTAAAAAACATCTTTTTATCGTTAAAAAACATCTTACAAATTTAAGATTTCAAAAAAACAATGTAAAAACTTACAAAAATATTACTAATGAATTTTCCTGTTTCATTATATCAAAGAACAACTAACTACTATTTGAAACCACTTACAGCCAAACTGCTTCTTTATTTTTAATTTTCTCAGCGACTTTCAGAATGTCAGTTATTATCCCTCTTGAAATAGCTTGTTTACATGCTGAAGCACTTTGAATCGCGATTGGAACATCTGCGTAAGATTGTGTATAAATTTCAAAAATGGTATCTGATCCTTTTAGCTGACCAATGGCTGACCAAACCGGTTCTGAAACTAATTTTACTTCTAAAGTATTTTTCTGTAAATCAAATTCACCTACATATCTCAGTACATGATTATCTGCCTGGGCTATTTTGGCAATTTTAAACGATTTATCGATCGCGTCTTTATTAAGAATTCCGTTTTTCTCCAGATGTTCTTCAGTAATAAGAGAATTAATTTTTATATCCGAAAAATCGAAATCTTTCCCTATCTCTCTCGTCAAAATCAATAGTTTTCTTGCTGTATCATTTCCGGATAAATCTTCTTTAAAAGTAGAGCGCATTAATCCGAGTAAACTTGCATCTTTTAAAAGAGAGGAGAAAGTAGCATCTTCAGTCGCGAATCTATTAAATACGTAACT
Source organism: Flavobacterium frigidimaris (assembly GCA_900129595.1). Taxonomy (GTDB): domain Bacteria; phylum Bacteroidota; class Bacteroidia; order Flavobacteriales; family Flavobacteriaceae; genus Flavobacterium; species Flavobacterium frigidimaris. The sequence continues at coordinate 192,791 of FQWG01000002.1, forward strand.
CAGGTTATCTGAAAAAACGCCTCGTATTTTTGTTATTTTCTCGCCGGAATAGTACAAATCCCTTAAGGTCTGTAACACCGGAAAACCTGTATCTACTGATGTTTCGTATAAAAACTCTTTATCGTATTTTTTAAGATTTACCCTAATTTCTTTATACAAATCAATAGGCAATGTATTGGCTTTTTTATTTACCGCCACAATATTAAATCCGTTCTCGATGAGCGTATTATAATGATGAATTAACTCGTCACTTGCCGTTGCATCAACTGCGATCAAATTTTCAAATTCGTTTTCTTTGGCAAATTCAATAATATCCTGGACTTTAAACGGAACTGCCAATTCAAGAAAATTAGTTTCCCACGCATATCCTACGCCTTCTTTCTCGAAAAAAGCTACTGTTGAATTTGTAATTATTGGAAAGTGAAAGTCGACATTTTTACTTTCGAGAAAAAACTCCTGACTTTCTATAATTTGATTGATCAAAGTACTTCCGATATTCCCAATTCCAAAAAGGATGATATTTATTTTAAGCTTTGACATAATTTTTAATTTATTGGGGGTTAATTAAACCATATAAGTGATATAAGTAAACTTAAGAAAGAGCTGAAACTTTGCACACCGCTTAATATGAACTTATATCACTTATATGGTAAAAAAACTTTTATATTGATTAGTTTTTTATAAAAAATCACCTCTAGCAGAACTCACGCTACTAAAGGCAATTTTTCAAACAAAAAACAAAAAAACCTAATTTTTATTAATAGTGTATTGCGACTGAGTAACGCTTGCGAAAGCAGTCTGCAAATCAGCTATTAAATCCTCGATATCTTCAATTCCGACAGAAAGTCGGACTAAATCTTTTGAAACTCCTGTTTCTAATTGGTCCGCATCTGACAATTGTTGGTGCGTGGTACTTGCCGGATGAATAATTAATGATTTTGTATCACCAATATTGGCCAAAAGCGAGAACAATTTCGTTTGATCAACCACTTTTTTAGCGGCATCAAAACCACCTTTTAGTCCAAAAGTGATTACGCCACTTTGTCCTTTTGGTAAATATTGCTGGGCTAAATCATAATATTTATTGTTTTTAAGACCCGGATAATTTACCCAGACTACCTCATCTTGTTTTTCTAACCAGGAGGCCAGAGCCAAAGCATTTTCGCTATGCTTCTGGATTCGGATTGGTAAAGTTTCTAATCCCTGAATAATCTGAAAAGCATTGAAGGGGCTTAAAGCTGCACCAAAATCACGTAATCCCTCAATTCTGGCTTTTGCGATGAAAGCTGCATTTCCTAACGCTTCATGATATACTAATCCGTGATATCCTGCAGAAGGTTCTGTAAATTCAGGAAATTTTCCGTTTGACCAGTCAAATTTTCCGGCATCTATAATAACGCCTCCTAATGAAGTTCCGTTTCCTGAAATGTATTTGGTTAAGGAGTGAATTACGATATCTGCTCCATATTCAATTGGTCTCAATAAATAAGGTGTAGCAACTGTATTGTCTACAATAAAAGGCACTTTAAAGTTTTTGGCTTCTGCCGAAATTCCTTTCAGGTCTAATACATCTAATTTTGGATTTCCTAAAGATTCTACAAAAAAGGCTCTTGTATTTTCTTTAGCGGCTTTAGTAAAGTTTTCCGGTTGAGACGGATCTACAAACGTTGTCGTAATTCCTAAACGAGGTAAAGTTACATTTAGAAGATTATAAGTTCCTCCGTATAAGCTATTCGAAGCCACAATATGATCTCCGGCCTTTAGAAGTGTCAGTAAAGCTGTTGAAATTGCAGATGCTCCGGATGCTGTAACGACAGCTCCAATTCCACCTTCAAGTGCCGCAAGACGTTGTTCTAAAATATCGTTTGTTGGGTTGTTTAATCGCGTATAAATAAATCCGGTCTCGGCAAGACCAAATAAATTGGCTGCATGATCTGAATCATTAAAGACATAGGAGGATGTCTGATAAATTGGCACTGCTCTGGTTCCTGCATTTTTAGTAACATCGTGTCCTGCATGCAATGCGTTTGTTGCGAATTTTTGTGTGCTCATAATTTCTTAGTTTTTTAGGTATTGTTAATACTTATATATATTGTTATTTAAAAATAATTTTTAATTTGATTTAAACAAAAGATTTTCCGCTTCTTCTTCAAGATCATACATGTAAAACAGTAATGATTTCTGACCTTTTATATTCTGCTCTGCATTTATTCTTATAACTTCTCTTGTTATATCTTCTGATTTATTATTGTTTTTTTGAGAATCGTTTCTCAATAAATATTCTATTGCGATTGAATTTAATGTTTTCATAATTTAAAATTTAAAAGTGTTGAATTAAAAAAAGCCCTTTCGGATGGCTACCAAAAGGGCTTATAGTTCTAACTATAACAAAGATTTACTCTTTTACTTTTGGCAACAGGGATTTGGGATGCACATTTGCATCATCTCACAACATATCATCATATTATCCGCTATTGTTTTCATTTTATTTTATTTAAATATTAATTCTTTTTTAAACTCGACTAATTTGATAGAGTAAATATAGAAACTATTTTCAGAACTACCAAATTAAAAATTGATAATTAACACATTTTTTTTAGAAGCCTTGTAAATACTGGTGTTTCTCTTTATAAATTAGCCCACGGATTGTACGGATTAAACGGGTTTACACAGATTCTTTTTATCCTCTTCTATTGTCTCAAAAAATTTAGCCTCTCCCGATAGCTATCGGGATAAAGGTTTAAAATGATTAAAAAATCTGAGTAAATATTTTTAATCTGTGACATGTTTAATTGAAGCCAAAATAAAAAAAGTTAAGCCACAGTTTAAATGATTACAAAAAAAATCCGCGTAAACCCGTTTAATCCGTAAAACCCGTGGCCAATCTTCTGTTTTAGAATTTGAAACTTAATCTGGCGAAACCAAATCTTCCGTTCAATCCAAATTGGGATACTGCTCTTGAATATGCAAACTGATTGGCATTTGTTAAATCAGTGCTTGGCGCAGGAGACAATGTTGGCGTTGTATTGGTAAATGCAGGAGTTGACGGATTGTTTCTGTCCGGATAAACATCTCCTATATTATTAAACCCAAGTGTCAATCTGAATTTCTCATTGATCTGATATCCGAAAGATAAATCAGTAACAATTTTTGAGCTGTATTCAGGATGTTCGTACACTGATGATGAACCATCTAAATTTACATCTGTTGCTCCCGGATCGGTCACTTTTCCGAAATAACTGTTTCTTAAATAAATATCCAGTTTTTTGATATTGAAAGTGGTCATTAAATTTGCTTTCAATTTAGGAATTGCTTCTTCTAAATAAATTCTGCTTGATTCCGGGAAAAAAGAATATATATAAGGATCTCCACCTGCATCAATGATAGATTGAGGAACATTTAGCTTTCCTACTCTTTTGGTAGTATTATAACTTAAAGCAAAATCATTTCTGATGGTAAAATCCTGAATTACATCATATTTTTGAGAGATTACAACATCTATACCTTTAGTTTCAGAATCAATTCCGTTCGTCCAGAACGAAGCTCTTTCAACACCTTTTAAATCAAATGCCTGTTGAAACAAAGTCAATGCATCTTTTTGCTGTGGCGTTGTTGCTGCATTTATTTGCGCATCTGTAGGTCTGGCATATTGCCCTGTTAACACTACTCTTTCATTGATTCTTGTAAAATAAGCATCTGTTGCAATGGTAATATTTGCTTCAGGAATCTTGAATGTAAATCCTGTACTGATACTTTTAGATTTTTCCGGTTTCAGGCTTTCAACTCCAATACTTTTTGCCGCCTGGGAATCGTTTGTAAAATAACCTACCTGATAAGGCGAACCATTTATGAACTGAGTTGAACTTGCCTCAAAATATTTTTGCTGTAATGATGGCGCTCTAAAACCAGTTTGGCCGGAAATTCTCCAATTGATGTTATCGTTTAATTTTACAAGAGAAGCCAGTTTAAAAATCACCGTACTTCCAAAATCAGAATAATTCTCGTAACGAACCGCTCCGTTCAAAAGCCAGTTTTTAGTGGCATTCAATTCTAAATCAAGATAAGCTGCACCACTTTGTCTGTCTTTTTCTTTAGCATCAGATGGTTGAAATCCTGAGAATCCCTGTGCTCCTGCTCCACGTTTGTTTCCGAAAAAGTCCGTAACAATTAATGGCGAATTACTTGGCAGAATTCCCGGAACTATGTTTCCGTTTGTATCATATAATCCATAAGAAGCTTCTTCTCCTTGTTTGATCTGGTAATTTTCATATCTGAACTCTCCACCAAAAGCAACGTTTAATCCTTCTAAAACATCTAACTTTTTACTGAAATCTAAATTGGTTGTACTTTGCAAAAATGAAACTTTACCGGCATCAAAACTGGTACCCGAATTAGTTCCTAAAGTAGCATTGATGGTATTGTTGACATCATATTGAAAAGAGTTTGTTCCGAGGTTTGTACTAAGATCGGTATCAAAACCAAATAATTCAGTTGTTACTCCAACAGCAGAAGACGCATCTAAAATATTAGATTGTATTTCCGGCAGGAACCCGTTTTCATATACTTGCGTAAAAGTTCCGGAACCATTAGGAAGTCTGTTAAATGCATACGATTTACCATTTCTATACGAAACACCACCAAAAGAATATAAAGATGTAATCTCTGACACAGGATATTTAGCATTGTAATACAGCTGTCCTGAAGCCAGTTCTGACTGACCAACACTCATATTATAATCACTTCTTTCCTGGCCTCTATAGGCAATTTCATTATTGGTTACATCAAAATTCAAAGCAGTCTGCATTTGCGCTAATGTAGTAGCAGATGAAATTGCAGTTTGCTGTGCCGGTGTAAAATAACTTACCTGCGGTGCATATTGCTGTAATGAACTTATAATTTGTGCGGAATTTGGCGTGTTATTAATATTACTATACAATGAATTGATATTAACTCCATTTTGAGCCGCTCTGTTTTCGACAGCATTATAAGCATTAAAAATACCGTTATTTCTAATTCCGGCTCTGCTTGTTGCTTGTCTGGTTACGGCGCTTCCGGTAATATTCAGAAAACTTCCTGCTTTACCTAATGATGTTCCGTAATTTAAATCTACCTGTAAGTTCTGTCCGTCAGCGCCTCCTTTAAAATTATTAGATCCTGAAGATAAGTTGGTACCATACTGAATACCTCCTGAAATATACTTAGCATCTTTTTTTAATACAATATTAATAACGCCGGCGATGGCATCTGAACCGTATTGAGCTGCTGCACCGTCACGCAAAACTTCGATTCTTTCGATAGCAAATGACGGGATTGCATTTAGATCTGTTCCAACAGATCCTCTTCCCGGAGATCCGTTTATATTTACTAATGCGCTTGAATGTCTTCGTTTTCCGTTTACCAATATCAAAACCTGATCCGGTCCCAAACCTCTTAGTTGTGCCGGATCGACATGATCTGTAGCATCCGCCGTAGAAGTCGCATTACTGGTAAAAGAGGGCGCGACATAATTTAAGATCTGAGTAACGCTTGTTTGCGGAGAACCTTTCGTGATCTCTGAGATATTAAAAACATCTACAGGAACGGGAACATCAGTTTTTACGCGGTTTTTACTTCTGGATCCTACTATCGTTATTTCAGACAGTTCATTATTCTTTAGAGTATCCTGCTCTTTTTTATTATCCTGAGCATAGATTCCAGAAAATGTTAAAAGACCTAATGCGAGTGCTACATTTTTTTTCATTACTTTTTTCTGATTTATTATTATTTTGGTTTGAAAAGTGATTTACAATTTAATTTCTTTTTGAAACAAAAAAACCCCTGCGGTTTTGCAGAGGTTTCTATATATATGTTTTTGAACAAAAACTACAATAGTATCTCTGCGGAAGGCTCCGGCATCTTACAAGACATATTGCATACTGTTAATTTCATCTTTTCTGTTGTTTTGATGAGGCAAATTTGCAAACTATTTTTTAATCAGCCAAATAAAAACTGAAATAATTTCTATTACCCTATCAAAATAGTATGTTATGTTAAATTTCTTCTTATAAAATCAAAAAAATCAAAACTTTGATTTGCAAATCAAAATGGTTTTATACCTTTGCACGCGAATACAGAGGAAAAATTTGAACTGATTGCAACCTCTTCATAATGAAATGGTTCGTTATGAATACTGAAAGATTTTAATTTCAGTAGTAAAAAATGCTAAAGCAGACATTCTCCTTTAGCTCTTTTTAGCAATTTTTTTCCTCACTTAATTTTAATTTAATAAATTATTATGGCTTATTTATTTACGTCAGAATCTGTTAGTGAAGGGCATCCAGACAAAGTTGCAGATCAAATTTCGGATGCATTAATTGATAACTTTTTGGCATTTGATGCTGACTCAAAAGTAGCTTGTGAAACTCTTGTTACTACAGGTCAGGTAATTTTAGCTGGTGAAGTAAAATCGAATACCTATCTTGATGTTCAGCAAATTGCTCGTGACGTAATCCGTAAAATTGGATATACTAAGAGCGAATATATGTTTGAAGCAAATTCTTGCGGGATTCTTTCTGCAATTCATGAGCAATCAGCAGATATTAATCAAGGTGTTGACAGAGCTAAGCCAGAAGAGCAAGGTGCAGGAGACCAGGGAATGATGTTTGGTTACGCAACTAACGAAACTGAAAACTTCATGCCATTGGCACTTGATTTATCTCATAAATTATTACAGGAATTAGCAATTTTAAGACGTGAGAATAGTGAAATTACTTATTTACGTCCGGATGCAAAATCTCAGGTAACTTTAGAATATAGCGATGATAACAAACCAACTCGTATTGATGCGATTGTAATCTCGACTCAACATGATGATTTTGATGAGGAAGCTACTATGCTTGCTAAAATCAAAAAAGATATTATCGATATTTTGATCCCTAGAATCATTGCTAAAAATCCTGCTCACGCACATTTATTCAACAATAAAATCAACTACCATATTAACCCAACAGGAAAATTCGTTATTGGAGGACCTCACGGAGATACTGGTCTTACAGGAAGAAAAATCATTGTGGATACTTACGGTGGAAAAGGTGCTCACGGTGGTGGTGCATTCTCTGGAAAAGATCCGAGTAAAGTAGACAGAAGTGCTGCTTATGCTACACGTCATATCGCTAAAAACTTAGTGGCTGCAGGTGTTGCTGACGAAATCTTAGTTCAGGTTTCTTATGCAATTGGAGTTGCTGAACCAATGGGTATTTTTATCGATACTTACGGAACTTCTAAAGTAAATTTAACTAACGGTGAAATCGCTAAAAAAGTAGAAGCTATCTTTGATATGCGTCCTTACTTTATCGAGCAACGTTTGAAATTAAGAAACCCTATTTATAGCGAAACTGCTGCTTACGGACACATGGGACGTAAACCGGAAGTGGTAACTAAAACTTTTTCTGCTCCGGGAGGAAATGTAAAAACTGTTACTGTTGAATTGTTTACCTGGGAGAAACTTGATTTCGTAGACAAAGTAAAAGCAGAATTTGGATTGTAAATTTAGATTATTAGACTAACTTAGATTGTTAGATTTTTTTTGACAACTAGTTATTCTTAAACATAAAAAAGAGGCTTTCTAAAATTTTAGAAAGCCTCTTTTATTTTCAGTAATTTATATCTGTGTATTAATTCGACGCTGATTTTACGGATTTTATTTAATGTAAATATTATCTCAGTTCTAAAAATTAAAATAGAAGATTGATTCTATAGCTTAAGAAAAAAATCAGTTTTTATCTGCGTCTTTTAAACCTACAAAATTATCGCTCTAATTGTACATTGGGTAATGTTTTAGGACGATTGGCATCATTTGATAAAATCCATCCTGTACGGTACATCCACTCTGTCATTTTATGCAATTTCACGAAGTCAATATTTTCAGATTCATCCATTGGAGTATGGTATTGACTGTGTAAAACACTGGTATAGAAAACAGATGGAATTCCTCTTTTTGCATAAGGCAAATGATCTGAACGGAAATAAAAATATTCCGGATGTTCCGGTCTGTCCCAAAGTTTATCCAAATCGAATTTAGGACCTTCATCATTTGCTTTCTTGGCAATCGCCACTAAATCTGATGAGTTTTCGTGAGGAGAACTGGAACCTAAAAGAGCTGCCTGATTTACATTGTTTCTGCCAATCATATCTCCGTTTAATACTGCAATAATATCCTTTTCCGGAACTGTTGGGTGCGATGCGTACCATCTTGATCCTAACAGGCCTCTTTCTTCTGCACCGTGAAATACAAACAGAGAAGTTCTTTTTCCGGGTTGTTTCTTATACGCTCTTGCAATTGCTAACATTGCGACACAAGTACTTGCATTGTCATCTGCTCCGTTATAAATAGAATCCTGACCGTATTTTTGTCTTACTCCATCATGATCCTGATGTCCGCTAAAAAGTACGTATTCGTTTTTTAATTTAGCGTCAGTTCCTTCAATTTTACCTACTACGTTTACTGAAGGATACTTATAAGTTTCAGAAATTACTTCTGTAGACAAAAGGTCTTTGGTGCTTTTCAAATAAGCCAACTGATCATTATGTACCCAGAAAACCGGCATAGTTGATCCAATTTTATCGCGAACTCCTTCAATTCCGTAAATACCTCTTGTCATTTGTGGTTCGACCTGAGACCAGCTTTCTTCTGCCAAGGCATCTGCTACGAAAATAAGTGCTGACGCTCCTTTTTTTGATACAAGCTCATAGTATTTACTTCGAACAAGTCCCGGATAACGTCTTTCAAAAAGCGAAATATCATCTGCAATTCCTTCTTTCGAAGCTAATAAAACAACTGCTTTTCCTTTGATATCTGCTTTTTCGATTTCTTCTTTTGTTGCAGCTCCTAAATATACTAAAGGCGCATCGACTTTAACATTTGTGGTTTCAGCTACCAGAACATCTTTCCACAATTTATATTCTTTTTGTCCAATTTTGAATTTTGTATTTGGAGTCACCTGATGCCTGTACATATCAAAAAACTGAAAATACGTTCCATCATCACCGGCAGGAGCCATTCCTGCTTCTTTAGCCTTATTGGCCAGCCACATCGATACCTTTAACTCATCTAAAGTTCCGGCTTCACGACCATTAAAATGATCACCGGCCATCTGGTACATATCAGTTCTAAGGTCTTTATCTGTAATTGCTGAAACGAGTGGTTTTTTTATTGCTTGCGAAAAAGCTACTCCTCCACAGGCAATCAAAACGAGGATCATTTTATTTTTCATACGTTATTATTTAGTAACCCAAACTTAGTAATTTACAAAGAAAAAAAAGCTTATTTGTATTTGAAATAGTACTGAAATGCAAATTCAACAAAATGATCCTGCCTTTTTTTTGTCATTATTATTTTTATTTGCTTATCCCTTACAATTTAGCTTACTTTATATAAAATAACTGATTAAAAAAATGGGCAGACTTCCTTCGTTACAAAATGTTTTAAACGCAACACTAAAAACAGTTCTTAGATTTCCGTTAGAAACCATAACTGCCATTTTAGGCACTATTCTGGCAATAATTCTTAATGAGAAAGAATATAATGATCCTGACAACGAGCTTTATCGAAAGGCATTAATGAGCTGTTCTCTATGTCTTGTTTTATTTCTTTCTGTCAGTTTATTTTTCCTGGCTTCAAAAAAGAATACTATCCTGCGCTTCATAACCAGTTTTGTTTTTGGCGGTCTTATCGTTCTTTTTGTTTTTAATTTTCATGAATACATTACAGAAATAGAAATACAGCAATTTTTGGTACTTAATATTGCTTTGCATCTATTAGTTTCTTTTGCAGGTTTCTTGCCAAGGACTTATAATCAGGATGAATTCTGGGAGTTCAACAAGCAGCTTTTTCTTAGAATTTTAACTGCCGGATTGTACAGTATTGTACTTTATTCCGGTTTGGCACTGGCCATATTAGCCGTTGATAAATTGTTTACGGTCGAATTCTATGATCATATTTACTTTCACATCTTTTTTGTCATTGCGGGGGTCTTTAATACCATATTCTTTTTAAGCGGAGTTCCGGAAACGAATAACAGCCAGGCTCCATTGGTTCTGAATTATCCAAAAGGACTTAAAAACTTTACACAATATGTTTTGTTACCCTTAATAAGTCTTTATCTGGTAATTTTAATATGTTACGAGGCTAAAATTCTTGTTACGCTTTCCTTGCCGGTTGGCTGGGTTTCGTATCTTGTTTTGGTATTTGCTATTTTCGGGATTCTCTCTTTTTTACTGGTGCATCCCATTGCAACCGAAACTGGCAATCTATGGATGCGAACATTCAATCGTTGGTTTTACTTTCTGCTGATTCCGCTGCTTGCATTACTTTTTTGGGCGATTTTATACCGAATCAATCTTTACGGATTTACGCATGAACGCTATTATGTTCTCTTATTATCGATCTGGCTTTCTATTGTTGTGGCGTATTTTCTAATTCAAAAAAATCCTAAAATTAAGTTTATTCCAATAAGCATGTGTCTGGCCGGATTGTTTTCTATTGCCGGTCCGCAAAGTGCCAATTCTATTTCAAAATACAGTCAGTTATCCCGATTTGAAACGTACATGCAAAACCCAGATCACAAAAAACTAACTTTTGAACAAGAACAGGATTTGAGCAGCATTGTTTCTTTTCTGGAAAGCAATTATGGTATAGAAGTTATGGTTCCGTACGCCAAAACAAAACTTGAAGCGCTTCTTAAAAAAGAAAAAACTCCAAGTGATTCCGCAATAATGAAAGCTTTAGGATACGAATATAAATCTCCTTATGATAAAAAAGACAGTAAAAATGATGATTTTTATTATTACTATTATGACAATGACCAAAATGTGATCGAAAATATTAGGGGATATGATATGGCATTCAATATGTCTTCTTATGATAAAAATTTCGAATGTAAGGATTGCATAAAAATTGATAACAAAAACTATTCTGTTAGCTCTAAAGTTGAAAATTATGGCTTTAAACTACAGATTAACCAGGATATTGTTCCGCTGGAAATAAGTGCTTTTGTAAATAAAAATCCGGAATTTGAAAATTACGATTACAATTCAAATAAAAGAATAACTCAGGTAACAGAAACTCCAAAGTATAAAATTTTGATTACTTATCTCAGTGCAAATGGCAAGATCAAAAACAATAAAAAAATATTAAACAGCTATACTATAAAAGTGCTGGTAAAAATTAAGAACTAAAAAAAAAGCCTTTGAAAATAATTCAAAGGCTTTGTCATTTTAATACATTCCGTTTTGCATTTTACTTAATGTTTGTCGAATGTCTGCAGCAGTTTCTTCTTCTACATAATCGGTTAAATACTTAACCGCGAGAGTTTGTGTTGCGATTGCTTTTTCTTTCTGTCCGTCTTTATAATACAGCTGCGCCAGAGTATCCAGGTAATAAGTATTGTTTTTGCTGATCACCAAACTATATTCTGACCATGTAATTGCTGACTTTATAAAAGCAGTATTACCAGGTTTAGAAACTACTGTCCAGGCAGCTTCATTGCATAAGTTCGAGTGGTATTCCTTAAAAGCATTCCATCCGTTATACGAATATTCAGAGCTAGAATCTATCGAAGTAAACATGGTGTCTAATTTTTCAATAATACTTCCTTTATCTACAGCCAGATTAGCATTAAAATAAATACTGAATTCTTTTAAGTAATTCGTACTGGAACCGTCTTTATCCTGTACCTCAGCCAAATAAGTAAAATAGTTTTGATAACACTCAAAATTTCCTTTACCTGCAGCAATTAGTTTTTTATAAACTGCAATCGTTTTACTATCATCTTTTTCAGCAGTAACATTATTATCGGCAACATACTTATTTTGTTGTAAAGCTGTCGCAATTTCAGTATTAATACTGCCTATTATATGTGTTTCTCCTTCTCTTTCAGTAAATGCCAAACGTTCTGAATCGATGGCATCATAATGTTTTATCAAATAATCTATAGAAAGAAAATCAGTATCTGTTAGTATTTTATCGTCTTTAAAAAACTGTTTCGAGAATCCTTGGTTTTTAATTTCTTTTATAATCGTTTCTACCAGATACATATTGGGTTTTGTATCTTTTTGATGCGCTTCAATTAACTTTTTCCATATTTGCACCACCTCTTTTTTATCTACGGTATTCTTTACAAACTTAAACTCAGCCTGACTTTCATCAGTTGTTTCCTCATAGTCTGTATTATAATCATATGGTATTTCAAGAATTGCAACTTTATTAAAAGCAGCAATCAAATCAGCATCACTTGCTTTTTTATTCTTTATTGTTTTACTAAAAGCAGCTAATTTGTCCACTCTCTGCAACTTTGAATAGATAGCGTCATAATAATTAAACTGATATTGTTTCTCTTTTAAATTAGATTTTACCGTCGCTAAAATTTCTCCGTTATTATTCAAAATAATAAGACTTGGAGCATCTGTTATCTTATTTGCTTTAAGCCATTTCTTATCATCATCTGTAGCCAGATAATAATTGTATAAATCATATTCAGGATGATATGAATCATACATGCTGTAACCAAGCTGTGTTTCCTGATCTTTAACAGAAGCATCAAAATCAGCTTTTGCCGAAGGATTTTTGCTGTCAGCTACCACGACTAAAAACTTATTCTTGTCATTATTATTTGACAAAAGAGCACTTTTGAGATTGTTTTCTATTTTTAATTTAAAATCATAAACTTCCACTCCTGCAACGGCAGAATCCATTGCTACACCAAAATCATCACTTACCAAAGGTTCTTTTCCCGGATAAGTCCAATTTGTAACTGTCTTATTTTCCAGCGGAAGTACTTTTGACGTTTTTTCAGGCTGATTATCTTTGACATTACGAAAAACTAACGGATTCTTTCCTGACTGCTCTGCAATCATCAGCTCATTTGTTTTCTGATCAAAAAATCCGGTAATTTTTAAATCTCCTACAACATCCAACTGATACTTGATCGTAATCTCTGAAACATCTTTTGGTAAAGCAAATTTCGAAACCTTACTTTCTCCCCCATATTCTTCATAAACCAGATACAGGAAATCTGCCGGGTCAATTTCGAAATCTATATTAAGTCTGTCACCTTCCGGATTCACTTTATCTCTAATATCCGATAATCTCTGATATTGAACATCACCTGAACCTTTTTGTGTTCCTATATAAAAAGAATAGTAAGAGGGGTCTAAAAAGGTTACTTTGACTTTTTTTGCTTTTTTATCATTTTTAAATTCGAGTTCAAATCCATTTTCTTCTTTTATATTTGGAGTAAACAATAACGAATCGCCTTTGACTACATAATCACCCGAATAGAAAACCAATTCGTATTTATTATTTTCTAATAAATTCAACTTGATCTTTTGCCCGTTATTGGTAGACAAATAAGATCCTTTCTCAATTTTTTTTGTTTGAGAAAAAGAGACGGATATTAAACAAAAGAACGCTAAGGAACTCCATATAAAATTACGCATGCTTAAAATTTTAGTTGTTACAATTTCAGACAAAGATATTTCTTTCTTATTTAAAAAAACACCAAAAAGCACAAAGTTTTGTAATCGAAATACTATAAATTATATTTCATCGAAAAGATGATGTAGCGAGGTTGTACTGTGTATTGTGAAACTCTTGTAGAAAACTGCGAGAAGCTGTCATCATTAAGGTATTTAGTATTTAATAAGTTGGTAGCTGATATTTTATATTCCCATTTACTGTTCTTTTTTTGATAGGTCAAACTAGCACTCAAAAAATCATATTCGTTATTGACTGTTTTATTGCTATTGTAATAATGATAAAACTCATACTCTGAAACAAACGAAAAACTGTCTAAAAAATAATAATCCAACCTTGCAAAAGGTTTGTCCGTATAATAAGTAGAACCGCTGTATTTATTAATCAGGGCATTATAACCAAATTCGATATTAGGAAAGTTTTTATAATTTGTTGAAGCTTTTACGGTATAACTTTGACTAAAACTTTCTGTAGTTGTCAATTCGTTATTCTGAATATTATTGAATTTAGCCCAATTGAAAGAGGCATTCACTGAGGCTTTGTAATTCTTTAAGAATGAACGTCCATAATTTCCCATTCCGCTAAAAGATTCATCCGCTAAATTTGAATTATATGGCGATGACGATTGGTTGATTCCTGTAAAATCTGCGCTGGTTTTAATCGCATCTACTTTTTTAGTATAGGTTGCATTGGCAAATATGTTTTCGAAATTGAACATATTGTATTTAAAATAACGCAGGGAATGTACTTGCGACGTAGCATTTTCTAAAAAACGGTTTCCGCGGAACAAACTGCTGTAATCAGACAAAACATAACCCGCGGCCAATTGGTTGATATCTGTAAAATCATTTGACAAAGAGAAATTGTAAGTCAGGGTTTCTGATTTTTTGATTTGATACAAAGCGAAAAAGTCAGGCAATACTTTTACGAAATTTTGTGAATAATCCGTTCCTAATTGTCCATTTTTCATATTGTACGAATGTACGCTGACACCGGGTGTTAAGGTAAATTTGCCGGCCAGAATTTTATAATGAAATGCCAAAAACACATCATTAAAATTATAGTTTACCTGATTATTATTTTCGGCACTGTTCAGGTCGTTTTTATCTCCATTGTCCAACATTTGAAAAATATGGGAATTAAAATCCTGATACGAATAGGTATTTCCCAACGTGATGTTGATATTGCTTTTTGGTGTTACCATATAATAGTAATCCAGTTTGGCATCTACTTTATTTGTTTTTACATAACGGTCCTGATTCAGATCGTTTCTGTTTTGTCCCGAAATATAGCCGGATAAATCAAAAGGTTGTGTTCTTAGGTTGGCATTATAAAACGGGTTTTCGTCCTGATATAGATGCTGCATTTCAAAAGCAAAAATATTCTTGTCGCTTTGCGTATAATACAAACTCAAATTTTGATTTATTGATGTGGGATCTTGCTTTTTATTGGTCAAAATAGTCTCTAAGGATGAAACAGTATTCACCACCGATTCACGCAATACGTCTGTGTCTTCATTTTGTTTGGACAACTTCGTTAAAATATCATAATCAAACTGAAATTTATCACTTGGCTTATAAGTTGAACTCAGTTTAAAAAGTCCCAGATTATTTTTCTGATGCGTTTCTTCGTCTCTTTTTTGCTGATCTCCAGAATCTAAAATGGTAGTTTGAGATTTCGTTTCAAGATCTGTTTTTGAGGTCGACAATATTCCGAAACCGCTAATATTCCATTTTTTAGTAACGGAATAAGCGAAATTTGTCGCTCCAAATTTCGTTTCAATTTCTTTTGCGCGATTGTTTCTTAAAATCGAAATCCCCAAGTCGTTTGAGGAAACATTAAAATTGCTTCCGCCTTTTTTCATCAGGTTTTTAAATCCGCCTGTAAACTTAAAATAATCCTGAGCTGTGAGCGGTAATTCCCCAATATTATTAAAATTGGTAATTAGGTTAATACTGTACTTTGGACTGTAATAAAACAGTTTCGGATTTATAATATACCGACTATCGAGTTCTCCAACTCCTGTTCCGGCGGTTACATCACCAAACCAAAAGTTCTTTTTACCTTCTTTCAGCTTAATATTCATCGCTACATTATCCTGATCATTTTCTAAACCTTTTAGTGCTTTTACTTCATTGTAATTTCTTAAAACCTGAATTTTATCAATGGCATCGGCAGGAATATTTTTAACGCCAAGCTTTGTATCTCCGTCAAAAAAATCTTTTCCCTCGACCATTAATTTGGTGACTTTTTTGCCTTCCACTTCAATTTCTCCATCAGCATTTACCTCAACTCCGGGCAGTTTTTTCAATACATCTTCCAGTTTCTTTTCGGTTCCCGATTTAAACGAATCGGCGTTATATACAATCGTATCTCCTTTTATAGAAACTGGCATTTCGCGCACAATCTCAACACCCTGAAGTTCGATTCCCGCACCATCCATAACAATGTTCTGAACGATGTTTGTACTTTGAGTTGCAACGGAAATCTCTTTCGACTTCATTCCAAGATAACTTACTTTGATTGAGTACGAAGTATTAGGCTTCAATGTGAGCTGAAACTTTCCTTTGTCATTGGTAATTCCGTAAGAATCCATTGCTTTTGTAGCAGTATTTACCGCCATAATATTGGCCATTTCTAACGAATTTTTTTGCTCATCCTGAATAAATCCTTCAAAACGAACACTTTGAGAAAAGCATATAGAAGTAAATAAAAAGGCGAATATAAAAAGTGTTTTGTTCATTGATAAATGAATAAATTAGAATAAATAAAACTTTGAAGCAGAAGATCTACCTTCCAATAGTTTGTGCCGGTCCGCTTGAACGACCACGATTCATTTCTCTAAATTCTTCCATTTTTTTAATAACCGTTTCATCGTAATCTTTCTGAGAAATTACTTTTCCTTTTTTAGAGGGTTTTATTTCTGCTTTGTCTTTTGCATTCAAAACAATTTTTGAACATAAAATTGTAGTGGTTCCGTCATTTATTTCTAAAATCAAACCAGGAAGTCCCCAATAATTTTCAGGACCCTGGTTTACAGGAATTTCAGGTGTATACCAAGCGGTTACAAGAATTTCTTTTGGCATCTCAAAATTGTCTGCAAAATTGGTCTTCGTTTCTCCGGACGTTTTTTTAGCTTCCTCTTTTTTATCGTCGGTTTTTTTAGGTCTGAAATTTCTAAAATCAGTTTTGCTTGGTTCTTTGACCACAGTAGCTTTGTAGCAAGTATATCCGCCAATTTGTTTAGTTTCCTGCTCTAATTTCCAGTTTAATTTTGGCAGTGAATCTATCACCAAAAATTCCTTGCCCATAAATTCTTTATCAACCGTATACGATTTCGTTTTTACATCTTTATAAAAAGTGCCTCCGCCTCCCATCATCGACCCCACCATTATACGAAAACCATTTTGCTGTCCCGGAGCTTCGAGTTTCTCTTCTTCTTTATAAATAGAAGCCGATTTGTCAAAATTCAGAATAAAAGTTTTTTCCAGTATTTTTTTCATTCCCTCTTCCATGTTCTTTTTCATTTCCGGTGTGATATCACGATTGCCACGCATTCCTTCAAACTTTGGCGCTTGAGTTTTAGATTCATAAACGGCCATTCCCTGAAAATCTTTCTGAGCCTGTATTTGAGTACATACAAGCATCATGAACATATAATAGATTGTTTTTTTCATTACATTTTTTTTTAATTTGGATAAATCATAGAAAACCTATACTCAAATGTATTGTTTATTTTAAAATACAGAAAATTAAATATATCAATACCGATAAGCTATAGACAAAACCGACTATTAATTAGACTATTACAATAAATAAGGACTATAGATTCAATCTCTATTATTTACAGAGAGTCAACTGACTTACTACAAGTCTCTGATTTTGATTCAGTCGAAATAATCAACAATCGATCAATATCTTTTGGGCAAAGCTAATTTGTTGTATCTTAAAGACATTACAGGTATAAATTCAGATACATTTTCTGAAATTTAAATTTTAAAAAAAACGTTTGACAAATTCTGCTACTAAGACCAAATTTTATCTATTTTTACAGCTAAAGAAATAACAAATTATAAAATCGTAAGACGGTAATGCACATAGCAATAGCAGGAAATATAGGAGCAGGAAAAACAACTTTAACTAAATTATTAGCTAAACATTTCAAATGGGAACCTCATTATGAAGATGTAGTTGATAATCCGTATTTAGATGATTTCTACCACCAAATGGAACGTTGGTCTTTTAATTTGCAAATTTATTTCTTGAACAGTCGTTTTCGTCAGGTATTACAAATTCGCGAAAGCGGGAAGAAAATCATTCAGGACAGAACGATTTATGAAGATGCCTATATTTTTGCTCCCAATTTATATTCGATGGGATTAATGACGAGTCGCGATTTCGAAAACTATACTTCACTTTTTGAATTAATGGAAGGATTAGTAAAAGCGCCTGATTTATTAATTTATCTAAGAAGTTCTATCCCTAATTTAGTGGGACAAATTCACAAACGCGGACGTGATTACGAAAACTCTATTTCTATTGATTATTTAAGCCGCCTAAACGAAAGATACGAAGCCTGGGTACAAACGTATACTAAAGGAAAATTATTAATTATTGACGTTGATAATATAAACTTTGTAGATAATCCGGAAGATTTAGGAAACATCATTAATAGAATTGATGCTGAATTGAACGGGTTGTTTTAGAAACACGGATTTACACAAAATAAAAAAATGCCTCTAATTTATATTTTAGAGGCATTTTTTATTTTCCAAAACTTTATCAAAGTTTAAAACTTTGACAAAGCTATCCGGCTATCTTTATTTCGCAGCTTCAATTTTTGCTTTTACTTCAGCTTCTGTACCTTCATAAACTTCTGTAGTTGTTTTGCCATTTTCTGTTTTCGTTACGGTTCCCGTTGTGACTCCATTTACAGTAGACAAATTCACCTCAAGTCTGTTTTTACTGTATTTAGTAGTATCAAAACAATCTGTTTTTTGGTATGCATATTTTCCTTTTGCATCATAATGTGCCAGACATTTCGCTGTTTCTTCAGCCGTGCAGCCTTTTTCTTTACACATTTTAATACATTCTTCTTTGGTCATGCCAGATAAATCTCCACATTTAGAAACTCCTCCTGCATGCATTTCAGTTTTGGCACAACAGGAACCTTTTTCAGCCAAACCAGCTGTAGCATGTCCTTCACCTAAAATAGGGGCAATTACCAAACCTATCAAACAAGTTAACTTAATTAAGATATTCATTGATGGCCCTGAAGTATCTTTAAACGGATCTCCAACTGTATCTCCGGTTACAGCAGCTTTATGAGCATCAGAACCTTTGTAAGTCATCTCTCCGTTGATTAAAACTCCTGCTTCAAAAGATTTTTTAGCGTTGTCCCAGGCACCTCCGGCATTATTTTGAAAAACTGCCCAAAGAACTCCTGAAACAGTAACTCCTGCCATATAGCCCCCTAACATTTCAGCAATTAACTGATTGTTGTCTGCGTAAACTAATTTTCCTAAAAGCACAATTGCAATCGGGAAACCAATCGTTAAGATTCCTGGCAACATCATTTCGCGTAAAGCGGCTTTTGTAGAAATCTCTACACATTTTCCGTATTCCGGTTTTCCGGTTCCTTCCATAATTCCAGGAATTTCCTTAAACTGACGGCGTACTTCATACACCATATCCATAGCGGCTTTTCCAACAGAATTCATAGCCAAAGCTGAGAATACTACTGGAATCATTCCACCCACAAATAACATGGCTAAAACAGGCGCTTTAAAGATATTGATTCCATCAATTCCAGTAAACGTTACATAAGCAGCAAATAAGGCCAAAGAGGTTAAAGCTGCAGATGCAATTGCAAATCCTTTTCCGGTTGCTGCCGTTGTGTTTCCTACTGAATCTAAAATATCAGTTCTGGTACGAACTTCTTTTGGTAATTCGCTCATTTCGGCAATTCCTCCTGCATTGTCTGAGATTGGTCCAAAGGCATCAATTGCCAATTGCATAGCAGTAGTTGCCATCATAGCTGAAGCTGCCAGCGCCACTCCGTAAAAACCTGCTAAGGCATACGAAATCCAAATGGCTGCTGCGAATAATAATACGGTTGGAAAAGTAGAAATCATTCCTGTTGCCAAACCTGCAATAACGTTTGTTCCTGCTCCAGTCGAAGATTTTTGCACAATTGCCATAACGGGTTTTGTACCTAATCCCGTATAATATTCTGTCACAGATGAAATAGCGCCGCCTACTACTAAACCAACTAAAGTCGCATAAAAAACACGCATTGATGAAATATCTTTAGATCCTTCTCCAAAAAAGCTCATTTGCATAGTTTCCGGCAACATATATCGTACTAAAAAGAAACACGCAATTGCAGTCAAAACAATCGAAACCCAGTTTCCTATATTTAATGCTTTTTGTACTTGTGCTTCTTTGGCATTATCATCAGATATCTTTACTAATGTAGTTCCGATAATCGAAAATAAAATTCCAAAACCGGCAATTGCCATTGGTAATAAAATTGGTCCAATACCGCCAAAAATATCCTGAATGTTTCCACCCATATCTTTGATCACATAGTTTCCTAAAACCATTGCTGCCAAAACCGTCGCTACATAAGAACCAAATAAATCAGCTCCCATTCCGGCAACGTCTCCAACATTATCTCCTACGTTATCTGCAATTGTGGCCGGATTACGAGGATCATCTTCCGGAATTCCGGCTTCGACTTTCCCTACTAAATCTGCTCCAACATCAGCCGCTTTTGTGTAGATTCCGCCACCAACTCTGGCAAACAAAGCAATTGACTCTGCCCCCAATGAAAATCCAGCCAAAGTCTCTAAAACTTTAGTCATATCCTCAGAGGAAGTCCAAACCCCGTGCATGAATATCTGAAAGAAAACAATAAAAAATCCTGTTAGTCCTAAAACTGCCAAACCTGCAACTCCAAGTCCCATTACGGTTCCCCCGCCAAAAGAAACTTTTAAAGCCTGTGGTAAACTTGTACGCGCAGCCTGAGTTGTTCTGACATTTGTCTTAGTAGCTATTTTCATTCCCATATTTCCGGCTAAAGCAGAGAAAAATGCACCAAAAATAAATGCCACCACTATTAATATATGTGTAGTAGGAACAATAAAAGAAATTCCGGCCAGAACTATACTTGCTCCAATTACAAAAAAAGTAAGTAATCGGTATTCCGCTTTTAAGAATGCTAATGCGCCTTCATAAATGTAATCTGAAATCTCTTTCATCTTGCCATCTCCGGCATCTTGCTTTAAAACCCAAGTCCTTTTTATTGCCATGAAAAGTAATCCTATAATTGCCATAACAATTGGCAAGTAAATCATAAATTCGTTCATAATATTTTAATGGTTATTGGTTAATATTCAATAAGCTAACTAAAACGAATTTAAACAAAAAAGCAATACTCCTGACGGCAGTATTGCTTTTTTTATAATAGAACAGGGTTAAAATTATTTAATACTAAATAATCCCTCCGGTTTGTTTTCGATATCATCAAAACGTTTTGTACACTCAGCAATAATTGCAAATGCTTCGTTTACGTCTCCCCAACCTTCAACATCTACTTTTTTGTTTTCAAGATCTTTATAAACCTGGAAGAAATGTTCGATTTCTTTTACTAAGTGTGGATTCATATCTGAAAGATCTGTCAAAGAATTCCAGATTGGGTCAGAAACAGGTACACAAATAATTTTTTCGTCCGGTCCTTTATCATCTGCCATATGGAAAACACCAATTGGTTTTACTTCCATAACACATCCAGGAAAAGTTGGCTCATTTACCAAAACCAATACATCAAGAGGATCTCCGTCAAGTGCTAAAGTTTCAGGAATAAATCCATAATCAGCCGGATACATCATTGAAGAGAATAACATTCTGTCGAAACGCATTCTTTTGATTTCAAAATCGTACTCGTATTTGTTTCTACTTCCACGTGGTATTTCGATTAATACATCGAAAGTTGTTAATTTGTCTGCGGTCATTTTCGTTTTTTATTATTTCTATAATTTCGATTGCAAAAGTAACTAAAGAATCCTTTTTCACAATAAAAAACGACATTAATCTATGCACTTTATGCATTAATTAATGAACTTTGCGTTTAAGAAACAGAGAGTTAATAAGTAACCTTACGATTTCGCTTGTTTAAATAGTAATGCCACAGCAAATATGTTGCATAAGATCGGTACGGACTCCATTGCTGCACATGGATTTCCATTTCCGATTTATCATGAATATCGAGTAATTCCTTAATGGTATTTATAACTGCAATATCACCTAACGGAATCAAATCCGGTTCCTGAAGGCAGAACATTAAATAAATATCGATTGTCCAGTTTCCAATCCCTTTTAATTTAATTAACTCTTCCCGAACTTCTTTTGCTGATTTTGTGGCTAAACTTTCAATGTTTAATTCTTTATCTAAAACTGCATCAGCAAGAATTTTGATGTACTTAGTTTTCTGTCGGCTTACTCCCAAAGCACGAAATTCTTCGTCTGGCAAGACAGACATTGTTTCGGGATTGCAAGTGGTATAGGATTTAATTTTTAAGAACGTGGCTTTCGCCGAATCTATAGAAACCTGCTGCTCAAGTATCAATAATACCAGAGTTTCAAAACCTTGTGGCCGTTTCGGGATTGGGGGTAATCCGTATTTATCAATGATTTCCTGAAATATCGGATTTTTAGCGGATAGAAAATCGATAGCTTCCTGCATAAATTCAAAATTTAAACGAAATAGTGGTACTTGAGAATTTTTCCTTTTTTAAAACATCAAAATAATTATGCTTTAAACTCTGTACATCAAAAATATGCATTTTTCAGTATTGATGTTTCAACATCATTCAACATCCACAACACAGTCCGCAAACCGTTAATAATCAACAATATAGTATTTAAGATATTTCTTATACAATTTATAAATTATTGGCATATTACTACAAAATAATTCTGACTTATTTTTTTTATTGTAATTAAATTCCTAATATTTACAATAACAAAAACTAAGCTCATAAATGATTATTTAGAGAATAAACTAAAAAAAATGAATCATATTTTTTTTAAAATAATAAATAGTAAAACTATTTAGAGCCGTATTATTTTCATGAATTACACAAGAAAACTTCAATTACACATTTAATACCAATTGCAATTATGATCCGTATCAAGGCGTTTGGAAACAATAGTTATTACTCACTTTATATTATGGCATTTGTTGTCTTTACTATTTTTAGCTGTAAACCTATTAAAAATGATATTGTTAAACACAATTTTATTACTGGAGAAAAAGATCAGCCCGATATATTCTATAACGATTCTATAGATGTTTCTATAGACTTTTTAGGAAATGCCGGTTTTGAAGATCTGTCTGAAATCAACAGAAAAAAAATAGAGAGGAAACTACATAATATCAAAGGAATATCTGTCAACAATCTAATAGTAAGTTGCCAACCCAATGAAAAATACTCCATGTACTATTTCTATGAAAAAATAAATAATCCTGTAGATACTTTATTGCATGAAAAATGCATTTTGACTGAAAATAACAGAATCGCAATTGGTGAAAAACAAAAAGGAATAAAAAAAATAACCACGGTTACACAAGCTTTCACTGACAGCGTAAATGTTTTAGAAATTACCAAATCCAATATGAAAAGGATATATTTAGATTCAAGCAATGTGAAGAAATTGTCCTATCTAAAAATCTTCAATTATTATACAAATGTCTACTCCAACTATCTTCAGGGAAGGGAAAAACTAAAAACCGCACCAATAAAAGACTCCAGGAAAAAACTTTGGAAAAATGGTTTTATAACAACTCTCAACTCATTTATGTCTAATAATAAAGAGTATGACAGCATTATAAAAGATTCTGAAAAGAAAAAAATTAATTTCGAAAAAACAATATGGCCTGCTTTTTCACAATCAGAGATAAAAAAGGACAATGATGTTTTTAAAGCAATTTCAGAGCTGGCAAGTAAAAATCAAATCATAATGCTCAACGAAGATCATTATTATCCTAAGCATCGCTTATTTGCGATGCAGCTTTTAGAAACTCTAAAGCAAAATGGATTTCAATATATTTCTATTGAAGCATTTACACCCAATACTGAAGACAATAAAATTATAATTCCAAACTCTAAAAATGGATTGTACACCAAGGAACCCTATTTTGGACATTTTTTACGAAAAGCAAATGCTTTGGGTTTTACAATTTTAGGGCATGAAAATTATGACAATACTATTGATCGTGAAATTGGGCAGGCAAAAAACATTTTAAAGATTCTTGAAAAAGATCCGCATGCAAAAATTTTCATTTACGTAGGACATGGCCATTTAGAAAAAAGCAATACCAAGAAACGCCTTATGGCTAGCTATCTTAAAGAATATTCTGGTATTGACCCTATCACAATAAATCAGGAAAAAGTAATCATGAAAACAAAAGAGAAACTTGTTTTGATTCCGAGATCGTTCTTTGCAAAGGATACTTTAATGCAATCAAGTGCTGATTATTTCCTGATAAATAATCTTGAAGCCACATTAGCCAATGTGTATCCGGACAAAAGTATAAAAACAGTTACGCTTTCACACCCCAATTTTAATTCTTATAAAAATGAAGAACTATTGGTCAGCGTTTTTGATTGGGAAGAGTATAACAAAACAAAAAGTGCCAACTTATTAGTTCCTGTCTTATTATGGCTTGAAAAACCAAAAGGCGGCAAAATTCAACTCAATTTACCTCAGGGAAAATATTATATAACTGTAAAAACAGTAAACAATAAGCTATTTAAATTTAATGATTTTGAAGTAAAGTAATGGTATTCTTTTAAGCTGGATACAATTAAGCAATAGAGGTACCAAGATAAAAATCGATGGCTACTTGCATAACGTAATTTTTAGCCCCGATAGCAGTGGAAATCCTTTTGTTTTTTTCTTAAAAAACAAAAGATTGTAACGGATTGCTTCGCCAATTCGCACTTTCAGGCTTGGGTGCGGGAAATAGCTTCTAAAATTAGATAAAAAATATCTCAAAGTTATAATTTTTTTACCCGCAGATTGAGTAGATTTTTTCAATTGTATTAAATAATTTTAATCAATAAAAAACGCCAAGTTGCTAGAAATTAAACTTAGCGACTTGGCGTCTTTGTGGCAATTTATTTTATCTTAAAAATAGAATCCGAACGATCCTTTTACTGCAAATTTATTAGCATCAGGTGTATTCAGGTAACTTCCCCTCCAGGAGAAGTCGATACGGAATACTTTGAAGATATTTCCGATTCCGGCGTTGTATTCCCAATATACATTTTCTGGTGCATTATAAGGTTGTCCCGATGCATTGATTGCTCTGTTTGCATCTGAAATTGTTCCGTAAACTCCTTTTACACCCACAAATTCTCTCCAGTTTAGTTTTCTCATAAATGGAATTCTGGCGAATAATCTTCCTCCAAAATCATGATTCCATTGCAAAGTAGTATACTGATCTGTTACAAATTCGTAGAAATTCAAATTACTAAAGGTATTTTCGATGGTAAAATAAGTCTGGTTACCCGGAATTACACTCATTAATCCTAACGGAATTGTACCAAAAGTTTTTCCGGTTTCAAGAATAATATTCGATCTTCCTAATGGTCCAATTATAATAGGCTGTTTGTAGAATAATTGTATTTTTTCGTAAGCAAAATCACTGTCTAAAACTCCTTTTAGTCCATAACTAAAATTCACAAAGAAATGGCTGAACGGGCTGTCTACAAGATCGCGCTCTACACCAAAACCAATTGTTTTACGATTGGGCATGTATTCGAACTGAATATTTGCTTCTGATTGTTTTACTGCACTTGCAACAACACCGGCAGGATTCGCGGCGGTTGGCATAGTGGTATAATAATCTAAACTAAACGTTGGCGAAGCTGATTCTAACGTTCTATACGAAACTCCTGCCTGAACAACAAAGTTCTTCATTGGCTCCATTTCTACCGAAACATTACTTAAATTAATGTTTGTCAGTTTTCCGTTGCTTCCTGTTGTAAATAATGCTGAGGATGCAAAACTTCGTCCTAAAATATCATTTGTTGTGGTTAAACTGGCACCAATTTGCTCGATGTCACGCCTGTTTCCTCCGGAGATAATGATTCGTTTTTTCTTGTCGACCATCCATTTTCCTGAAACTCCGTATTTGAATTTATTATCATCAAATCCATAAGCGGTATACGCTTGTATACGCCAGGGATCATTAGGGCCAAAATAAGTCCTTCCTCCTGCACGAAGTCGCAAACCTTCGACTTCATTATAACCAAATGTCGAGAATATTGGCCCGAAATCAAAATTCTTAAATTCTACATAACCACTTCCTAAGATAGAAACCAGACTATAAAGCTGTTTGAATCTTTTGACCGTTTGCAGCGTGTCGAGCATTTTATAAATACCCGCTTCATCTTTATTTAGTTTTTCAAAACGATTTTCCTCCCAAAATTCAGGCGGTCGGTCATAAACAGCGTTATCAATAAAATTGACTTCCTCTTTATAAAACTTCTCAGGTTTTGGAATATTAAATTTATGATCTCGATATAAAGTAGTTCTTTTACCGTAAACTCCTTTTGATTTTTCTTTTTTATTTAAAGCAAAATCAGACATCATATAATCCCTCGTCAACAAAAAAGTCGAATCATTCTCTACTTCAAATTCCTGTTCGATATAGATATCTTTTACCCAGTTAATATTGGCACTTTTAGTAACACCCATATTAATTTTTTTGATGGCAAAAGTGGTATCGTTTACCCAAAAATCTCCTTTGAAGGTTAATTCGTTTTTACGTCTTGGATAAAAAACAATATTATAACACCATTTTTTATCAATAAAAGCACTGTCTTTTAAGACATAATTGTAAACGTCAATTCCGGTTCTTGAAAGCGGACTTGTAAAACTTTTATCGAAAAATTTAAGGTGATTGTCGTAAATATTATAATCTGAATAAAGGTCTTTTACAAAGGATAAAATCTGTTGATTTCCGTTGAAACCAGACATTTTATTCCCGGTTATATTTTCTTTTACCTTCTTTAATTTATTATCACCGTAAACATCATAAACTGATTCGTTGATAAAAATGGGAAGATAGGTTTTACCTGTAACATCAGAGGTGTCAACATGTTTAAACACAAACTCCATTCCTTTGAAGAGTTTGTTTTTCATAAAAGCACTGTCGATCGTGTTCATATCAAACTCAACTTTCTCGTACTTTTGCATTTGATATTGATTGAACTGGTACAAACCGTTTTTACGCTTTCGTTCCCAAATTTTTCTCAATATATCTAATGCCGGATTATTTTTTTTAGAAGTTTTTCCGGTAAAAATTACCACTTCATTCAATGCTTCGGCTTCGCTTAAAACAATTTTGAAATCATAATTCACCGTTTTTTCCAAAGGAACTTCCCGATCTGAAAATCCTGCTGAGCTTACCAATAAAGCGGTATAAGTAGTTGGAGATTCCAGATAAAAACGACCATCTTCATTTGAAACGATCCCTATATTTGATCCTTTAAAAACAACATTCGCAAACGGAACTGGCTGATTTGATTTATCCAAAACAATTCCGCTCACTTTAGTTTGTGCAGTAACGATACTCGCGAAGGCAAATACAAAAAACAGGCTGAGTAAAATTATTTTTTTCATTGTCTGAGCAAAAAAAAACTTCATCAATTAACTATGAATGATGAAGTTTTGTGAGTATTTTAAATGTGTATTATTTGTATAACACTTTTTTAACTGCTTTTACTACATCACCTGCATTTGGCAACCAGTCTTTTAACAACACCGGAGAGTAAGGCGCAGGAGTATCTGCAGTTGTAATACGTTGTATTGGCGCATCAAGGAAATCGAATGCTTGTTCCTGAACGATATAAGTGATTTCAGAAGAAATACTTGCAAATGGCCATGCTTCTTCTAAAATTACTAAACGATTTGTTTTCTTAACAGATTTTAAGATCGCGTCTTTGTCCATTGGACGAACTGTTCTTAAATCAATAATTTCACAAGAAATACCTTCTTTCGCTAATTCATCAGCAGCGATAAAAGCTTCTTTGATGATTTTTCCAAAAGAAACGATAGTAACATCTGTTCCTTCACGTTTAATATCAGCGACTCCTAATGGAATTGTGTATTCTCCGTCCGGCACTTCACCTTTGTCACCGTACATTTGCTCAGACTCCATAAAAATTACAGGATCGTTATCACGAATTGCAGATTTCAAAAGTCCTTTTGCATCGTAAGGAGTTGAAGGCACGACTACTTTAAGACCAGGAGTATTAGCAAACCAGTTTTCTAAAGCTTGTGAGTGTGTAGCTCCTAATTGACCTGCAGAAGCAGTTGGTCCGCGAAAAACGATAGGCACATTAAACTGTCCACCTGTCATCTGACGCATTTTAGCAGCATTATTTATAATTTGATCAATACCTACTAAACAGAAGTTGAAAGTCATGTACTCGACAATAGGACGACAACCGTTCATAGCTGATCCTACTGCTATTCCTGTAAAACCAAGCTCAGCAATTGGAGTATCAATTACTCTTTTTTCGCCAAACTCAGCAAGCATTCCTTTTGAAGCCTTGTATGCTCCGTTGTATTCTGCAACTTCTTCGCCCATTAAATATATGGATTCATCGTGACGCATCTCTTCGCTCATCGCTTCGCAAATGGCCTCTCTAAATTGTATTGTTCTCATATTTATATTGTATGTTGAATTTTCTGAAGAGCAAAAATAATTATTTTAAATAACTTAAAAGCATAAATTGAATTTAAAATCACATGATCTTCTTCCTGCCCTGCGCTTTTAACTTTTTAAAAAAATTTGTGACATTTACGAAATCGATATAATAGCAATTATTTCACTTATAAAAACACTTATCATACAAATTCAACTCTTTTTGTTTAATTCTGTATTTTCAAAATACTTTCTCTAGAACGCAATAAATCAAAAAGTAGTATGGCGCAGCTCAAATTTTAACACTTAACCCAATCCGACACTTTGCAAAATCCCTAACAATCAACAGTATTGAATGCATTATCTCTCTTCTGACACGATCAAATCACTTATAAATTTCATAATCTGCGAAATCGTAATAGTTTTTCAAAAATATTATGCGTGCATAGTATAATTATTCCAAATTAAATTCTAAATTTGTAGAAGCATATTATAAATATAAAATATATACTTATGAAAATATTAGTTTGCATCAGCCACGTGCCTGATACTACTTCAAAAATCAACTTCTCCAATGGTGACTCAGAATTCGATACCAATGGTGTACAATATGTAATTAATCCTAATGACGAGTTTGGTCTGACACGTGCAATTTGGTTCCAGGAACAACAAGGCGCTACTGTAACTGTAGTAAATGTTGGAGGACCGGATACTGAGCCTACTTTACGTAAAGCATTGGCAATTGGCGCAAACGAAGCAATTCGTGTAAATGCTAACCCAACTGATGGTTTCTTTGTTGCAAAACAATTAGCCGAAGTAATTAAAAACGGAGGTTATGATCTTGTAATTGCAGGAAAAGAATCTCTTGATTATAATGGCGGAATGGTTCCGGGAATGATTGCCGGAATTTTAGGTTCTAACTTTTTAAACTCTTGTACAGCAATTACTGTTGACGGAAATAACGTAAAAGCAGTTCGTGAAATTGATGGAGGAAAAGAAACTGTAAGCACTTCTTTACCTTTAATCATTGGTGGTCAAAAAGGTCTTGTTGAAGAAAAAGATCTTCGTATCCCGAACATGAGAGGAATCATGACAGCAAGAACAAAAGCTCTTACTATTCTTGAGCCAGTTGATGCTCCTGTAAATACAAAAGCGGTGAAATTTGAAAAACCAGCTCCAAAATCAGCAGTAAAATTAATTTCTCCTGATAATTTAGACGAGCTAATCAATTTATTACACAACGAAGCTAAGGTGATTTAAGATTGTAGAGTTTAGATTGCTGATTGCAATAAAATCTAAAATTCAAAATTTGATTCACTTCAAAATCTAAATCAATAATCCTTTTAGATTTCAATTTTAAAAACCTGAAATCTAAAATCTAAAATCTAAAATTATTATGTCAATATTAATATATGCAGAATCTGCAGAAGGAAAATTTAAAAAAGTTGCTTTTGAATTAGCTTCTTACGCTAAAAAAGTAGCAGAATCACTAGGAACAACCGTTACAGCTTTAACTGTAAACACGAGTGACATTAGCGAATTGGCTAAATACGGAGTTGATAAAGTATTAAAAGTAAACAACGATAAATTAGCTGGTTTTACAGCAAAGGCTTACGCCGATGTTATCAAACAAGCTGCCGAAAAAGAAGGAACAAAAGTAGTTTTACTTTCTTCGACTACAGACAGTATTTATCTTTCATCATTAGTTGCCGTGGCTTTAAATGCCGGTTTCGCATCAAATGTTGTTGGATTACCAGTTAGCACTTCACCTTTTCAGGTAAAAAGAAATGCTTTCTCAAACAAAGCTTTCAACATTACAGAAATTAATACCGATGTAAAAGTTCTTGGCTTAGCTAAAAACTCTTACGGAATTTTCGAAAGTGCAGGATCTGCAACCGAAGAAGATTTTAATCCATCAATTGGAGACAATGATTTTGGAGTAAAAGTAGAATCTGTAGAAAAAGTAAGCGGAAAAGTATCTATTGCTGATGCTGATATCGTAGTTTCTGGCGGACGCGGACTAAAAGGTCCTGAAAACTGGGGATTAGTTGAAGACCTTGCTGCAGTTTTAGGTGCTGCAACAGCATGTTCTAAACCAGTTTCTGATTTGGGATGGAGACCTCACAGCGAACACGTTGGACAAACAGGAAAACCAGTTGCAACCAACTTATATATTGCTATCGGAATCTCCGGTGCAATTCAGCATATTGCGGGTATCAACTCATCAAAAGTAAAATTAGTTATCAATAGCGACCCAGAAGCTCCTTTCTTTAAAGTTGCTGATTACGGTATCGTTGGAGACGCCTTTGAAATTGTGCCTAAATTAACTGAGAAATTAAAAGCTTTCAAAGCGCAACATTCTTAGAATTAAAAATTCTCTATAAAAATATAGCTGCCTAAAAACAAGATAATCGTATCTTTGTTTTAGGTGGCTTTTTTGTTCCATATTTTTTGATTAAAATTGCACCTTTATTTTCCAATCAAAAAAAGTATTAAAATGAGGCATTAATTGCCCTTTTTTACCCACATATATGAGTCTAGTAAAATTATCCATAAAAGGAATTTCATACAGTCAAACTCAAAATGGCGCTTACGCCTTAATTTTGAATGAAGTTGATGGCGAAAGAAAATTACCAATAGTTATTGGCGCTTTCGAAGCCCAATCAATCGCTATTGCATTAGAAAAAGAAATTAAACCTCCGCGCCCATTAACGCATGATTTATTTAAAAACTTTGCAGAAAGGTTTGATATTGTCGTAAAACAAGTGATTATTCACAAACTTGTTGATGGTGTTTTTTATTCGAGTTTAATTTGCGAAAGAGACAAAATCGAAGAGATTATTGACGCCAGAACTTCTGACGCAATTGCTTTAGCTTTGCGTTTTAATGCTCCTATTTTTACTTATAAAAACATTTTAGACAAAGCCGGAATCTATTTAAAATCAAATACTGCAGAAACAGATCAGGGTTCTCAGGAAATTGATGATGTACTTTCTAATCCGGAAACTTTTGGTCAGGAAGAAGAAAGCAATCAGTCCGGTGATCTTTATGCCAAACATAGCCTGCAAGAACTAAACGAGCTTTTAGATCAGGCAGTTTCTCAGGAAGATTATGAAAAAGCAGCTAAAATCAGAGACGAAATCTCGAAAAGATAATTTTAAGGCAGTAAGCCGTAAGCTTTAGGCTGTAAGCTTAAAGCGCAAAACATAAAAAACAAGCTATAAGCAATTAGGAAAAAGCCTAAAGCTTATAGCCTAAAGCTTAAAGCAATCATGAAACAATACTTAGATTTAGTACAGCACGTTTTAGAAAACGGCTGTCAAAAAGGAGACAGAACAGGAACGGGAACCAAAAGTGTTTTTGGCTACCAGATGCGTTTTGATTTAAGTGAAGGTTTCCCAATGGTTACCACCAAAAAGCTACATTTAAAATCTATTATTTATGAATTGCTTTGGTTTTTAAAAGGCGATACGAATATCAAATACCTTCAGGAAAACGGAGTAAAAATCTGGGATGCCTGGGCAGATTCTGATGGCAATCTCGGACCGATATACGGACACCAATGGCGCAATTGGAATAGTGAAGAAATCGATCAGATCTCTGAATTGATTACAGAACTTAAAACAAACCCAAACAGCCGAAGAATGCTAGTTTCAGCATGGAATCCGTCTGTTTTGCCCGACACTTCGAAATCTTTTGAAGAAAATGTCGCCAACAACAAAGCTGCTTTGCCTCCATGTCACGCTTTTTTTCAGTTTTACGTTTCGAGTGCTGATCCTGAAAAAGGAGAAACTAAAGGAAAATTATCCTGCCAGCTGTATCAGCGAAGCGCCGATATATTTCTTGGAGTTCCTTTTAATATCGCATCTTACGCATTATTGACCATGATGATTGCTCAGGTTTGCGACCTTGACGCCGGTGACTTTATTCACACTTTTGGAGACGCTCACATTTACAACAATCATTTCGAACAATTAGAATTGCAATTGACACGCGAACCAAAACCATTACCAAAAATGATCTTAAATCCTGAGATTAAAAACATTTTTGATTTTGACTATAACGACTTTACACTTGTAGATTACGAACCGCATGCCGGCATAAAAGGCAGTGTTGCTGTATAACATATTAATTATAAAAAAATCCGCTTAATTCTTTTTAAGCGGATTTTTTTATATCTTTTTTCATACTACCAAAACACTATTTTCACTTCCTGCAAAATCATTCCATTTGTATGAATCTGCCTCAGGATCATTAACATAACTTCCGTCGATTACATACTTAAATTCGTAAATCGCATCCTTAACCAAGTCGTAAGTAGCTTTAAAAGTGCCATTTTTCAACTTACTTAAAGTTCCTTCTTCGATATTCCAGTTGTTAAAATCACCAACAACCGCTGCCGAATTTGCGTCTTTAGCATCTATAGAAAATGTAACTTTAACTACCGGTTTCGTTTTGATAAATTGTTTCTTCAAAGACATAACTATTTAATTTTTAGATTCATAGACTAAATTACACAAATTCACACGAACTTTCGATACCTTCACGGTCGATTTACGATAATATCAAAAACAGAATATTTTTTTGATTACATCAATAATTAAATCCTAATTAAATTTTGAAATTCAAACTCTAAGCTTATTTTGGCAGAAATATTCCAGAATCTAAATAGGGTGGTTACAAAATAAATTTTAACTTTATAACCTCATTTATATCTTATGGAAAAAGAAGTGCACGAACAATATGAATACGCCAGAAGAAGACTTAGACAAAAAAAAATTCTATATTTTCATTTTGTACTTTTTCTACTAGGAAGTTTATTTTTATTTATTGCCAACAGGTTTTTTGGTCTTGGTGCTAACACAGAACAAAACTGGTGCATTTGGGGAATCACCATATGGTTCTTTATCTTTATTCTACACTTTATAAAAGTGTATATAACAGATCGTTTTATGAATAAAAAATGGGAAAGAGAACAAATTGACAGACTTGTTGGTTTGCAGCAAAAAAGAATTAGTCAATTAGAGTCCAGAATAAATGACGATACTGAAAATAAAATTTAGTTATTAAATTGCTATGATTATAATGATAGCGGCAGTAGCCGAAAACAATGCACTTGGTAAAGACAATGAATTGGTTTGGCATTTACCAAATGATTTTAAAAGATTCAAATCGCTTACTACGAATCATCACATTATTATGGGGCGAAAAACCTTCGAGAGCTTTCCGAAACCGCTTCCCAATAGAGTTCATGTTGTAATAACGCGTCAAAAAGACTATCATCCGGAAGGTTGTATTGTAGTGGACAGTATCGAAAAAGCCATTGCTGCATGTCCCGAAAATGAAGATTCTTATGTTATTGGAGGAGGTGAAATTTACAATCTGGCTTTACCTTATACAGATATCATAGAAATTACAAAAGTGCATCACACTTTTGAAGCGGATACTTTTTTTCCGAAAATCAACAAAAGCGAATGGCAACTTGTAGAATCTGAAGAAAACCTGAAAGATGAGAAACATCTTTACAACTACACTTACGAAACATACATCAGGAAATAAAAAAACATCCTCTTGTGAAGGATGTTTTTTAAAAAACGATTGATTTTTAAATCTGACTAATTCAGGTAATAGTTTTGGTAAAAAAAATCTCAAATGTTAAGAAACATTTGAATAACTGAATAACATAATGTTAAATGAGAACGAATCTCAAAGAGCCTTTAATAACAAATACCACTAAGATATTAAAGGCAAGAAAATTAAAATTTCCAAAAACAAATTTAATCCTAAGAACGTACTTCGCACTTTAAAAGAGTATTGGTCCCCAAGAACAATACTTTCAAAACTGCTTACAAGAACAAACGAACACCAGTGCAAAAAAAGCATTCATTTGATTTCAGTCATTATTTTACTATCAATCATTAAAATCTTATCTTTTAACTGTAGCAAAGTTGGCCATAAAATACCTACTCCACAATACCCACTTTTAGTGATTTTTTCAAAATACCCACTTTTAGTGATAGCCAAAAATTACAGGGCAAACACCAATTAAAAAGCCGTCTTCCAAAACATTTATTTTACAAATAAAAAAACTCAATTACAGTTAAGTCAGATTGTATTATATTTGCGTAAATAAAAAAAATGTCTGAAAAAATAACCCCATATAAAGACTCTTCTTTAGGTAAAAAAGAGCAAGTTGCCCAAATGTTTGATAACATCTCGGGGAACTACGATAATTTGAATCGTGTCATCTCATTTGGAATCGATATTAAGTGGCGCAAAAAGGTTTTAAAAATAGTTTCGGACAAACAACCAAAAATTATTCTTGATATTGCAACTGGAACTGGTGACTTGGCTATTTTAATGGCACAAACGAATGCCGAAAAAATAATTGGCCTTGATATCTCTGCCGGAATGCTTGAAGTTGGAAAAAAGAAGGTT
Source organism: Flavobacterium frigidimaris (assembly GCA_900129595.1). Taxonomy (GTDB): domain Bacteria; phylum Bacteroidota; class Bacteroidia; order Flavobacteriales; family Flavobacteriaceae; genus Flavobacterium; species Flavobacterium frigidimaris. The sequence continues at coordinate 227,461 of FQWG01000002.1, forward strand.
GAAGAAAAAAAACTATCCAACATTATTGATTTAGTTTTAGGAGACTCTGAAAAAATACCGTTTGAAGATAATTATTTTGATGCTATAACTGTAGGTTTTGGTGTTCGAAACTTTGAGAATCTGGAGAAAGGTTTTGCTGAAATTTTAAGGGTTTTAAAACCAAATGGTGTGTTTGTAATTTTAGAAACTTCGGTTCCTGACAAAACGCCTTACAAACAAGGCTATAAATTTTATAGCAAAAACATACTTCCAATCATCGGAAAGCTGTTTTCTAAAGACAATTCTGCTTATGGTTATTTGTCTGAATCTGCAGCTGCTTTTCCGTACGGAGAAGCCTTAAACAATATTTTGAGAAAAATCGGGTTTATAGATGTTGTAGCTATGCCTCAAACTTTTGGCGTTGCCACCATTTATTCTGCCTCTAAAAAATAGTATGAAAAAAATTGTAGTCTTACTTTTATTAGTCTTAACGACAAACGGATATTCTCAATTTGCCAAAAGCATGTTTAGTAAAGATCCTATTATCAATCTCGAAAACTGGCAAAAACAACGCCTTTATTTTGGATATTATCTGGGCTTCAACAGTTTTGATTTTAAATTTGACTACAAAACTCCGGGCCCTGATATTCAGGTAAAAAAAACTACCGGTTTTAATGTTGGTGTTGTTGCTGATTTAAGATTGCAGGAATATATCAACTTACGTTTCGAACCAGGTTTGTACTACACAAAACGTGACTTGTATTATCCGAATCAACCTTTAGAAAAAGACTATTTAAGAGAAGTAAACAGCACTTATATTCACTTCCCTTTATTATTAAAATTCTCTGCATTACGCACCGGAAACGTCCGCCCTTATTTAGTTGGTGGAATGTCGACTACATTAAACCTATCCAGCAACGCAAAATCGAAAGACGATAACTTCGAAGGGAAATTCAGGGTTAAACAATGGACTGCTGCCTACGAGGTTGGTTTTGGAATAGATATTTTCTCGGAATATTTTATTTTCTCTCCTTCGATCAGAGGTATGTTTGGTATCACTAATGAATTGATTCGCGACAATCCTGCAAACGGACCTAGCCCGTGGACAGACAATATCGATTCAATGAAATCAAGAGCTATTTTAATTAATTTTACTTTTCATTAAAACAAAAACTTAACTATTTCGTTTAAATTCACTAAGAATAATTGCTGTTGCAGTAGCTACATTTAAACTTTCGGTTTTTTGTAGTTCTCCAAATCTGGGAATTGTGAGTCGGCTGGAAACTTTTTTTTCAATCTCTGGCGAAATTCCATTGGCTTCATTGCCCATGATAATGATTCCGTTTTGAGGTAAATTTGATTGATAAATATTTTCGCCATCCATAAAAGTTCCAAAAACAGGGAGATCGGTTGCTGTAATAAAAGTTTTCAAATCAATATAATTCACATTTACTCTCGCAATAGACCCCATCGTTGCCTGTACTACTTTTGGATTATAAATATCAACGGTTTCTTTTGAGCAAATAATTTGTTTGATACCAAACCAGTCACAAAGACGTAAAATCGTCCCTAAATTTCCGGGGTCACGAATATCGTCTAAAGCCAGGATCAGACCTGAAGTAATAATTTTATTTTCGGCTGGCATTTTAAAAACCGCCAGACATGAATTTGGAGTTGATAAAGCACTAATCTTTTTAAGTTCCTGCTCATTAATAAGCGTACGTTTTGAAGAAGAAACTTCCTCAAAATCATTTAAAGTCGTATATAAATGTTCTAATTCAAAATTGGAAAGCAACAATTCTTGAATTACTTTTACTCCTTCGGCGAAAAATAATTGATTTGCAAAACGTTGCTTTTTTTGATGTAAGCCTGAGATAAGCTTTATTTGGTTTTTACTAACCATAAAATAATGTACTTTTGAATTAAATATTTAAAAACACTTGAAAAATAATTCCACAAAAATAACAGCATTTATTCTAATAGCAACATTTATTTGCGGTTGTAATGCTGTAAAAAGAGTTCCTGATGGAAAAAACCTTCTTGTAAAAAATACTATTCTCGTAAACGGAAAGGCAACGAATGACGAAATAGCCTCTAACCAAATGTATCAAAAACCAAATGGTACCTTGCTGGGATATCGTTTACGCTTAAATTTATACAATTTAGCCAACCTGAATCCGGATTCTACTTATCAGGCAAAATTCAAAAAACACCCGGGTTTATATGAACGTCAGGCAAAATTATTATCAGCAAAACAAGTTGACCGGCTTGGACAATCTTTTTTGAACAAAGGTCTTAATGAATTCCTGAAAAATACAGGAGAACCACCTGTTGTTATTGATACCGCAAAAACAAAAAAATCTCTTTTGCGTTTAAAATTCTATTATTTCAACAGTGGCTATTTTAATGTTGCAACAGATTATAGCATTGATAGTGTTGCCAGAAAAAAGGCAAAAATAAATTACCTTATTACTACCGGACCAGCATATAAGTTAGACACTATCAAAACTAACATCATGACTCCGGCCTTAGATTCATTATACAGAACCAACAATGACCCTTCGCTTTTAAAATCCGGAAATCAATATAAAACGGCCGATTTTGAAGAAGAAAAAAACAGACTTACTACTTATTTCAGAAACCACGGTGCCTATTTTTTCCAGCCTACTTATGTTACTTTTGACATTGATACAATTGGGAAAAAACACAAAGCTGATGTTACTTTAATTATCAACAATAACAACATCCAGGAAAGAGACTCCAGCAGAACAGAGCCTTTTAAATTATACAAAATAAGCGATGTTAACATCTATACTGATTATTCTGCCGCAAATGCAAAAAGTAAAATAACAGATAGTATCACTTATAACAACTTCAATCTGTACAGTTACAAAAAACTAAAATACAAACCCCGTGCTATTACTGATGCTATCTTTATCAACAAAGGAAGTACTTTCTCTGACACGAGAACAACTCTTTCTTCAAGGTATTTGAATAATCTGAAGATTTTCAATTATCCTTCGATTCAATATCAGGTCGACAAACGCGACTCAACTGCGCAATCCTTAATTGCCAATATTTATCTGACACCAAGAAAAAAATATAGTTTTGGTACTACTTTCGACGTAACCCATTCTAACATTCAGGATTTTGGTATTGGAGCAAGTATTTCTGAAACCATCAGAAACGTATTTAACAGAGCAGAAACGCTTGAAATTTCTACCCGTCTGAATCTGGGTTCTTCTAAAGATATGGCCAATCCCAATGATAATTTCTTTAACGTTTCAGAATATGGTGTCGATTTAAAACTAAATTTCCCGAGAATCCTGATGCCATTTGGAACTGAAAAAATTATTCCGAAAAGAATGATCCCTTCTACCAGCATTACAGCAGGTTTTTCTAAACAAAGGAATATTGGTTTAGACAAGGAAAACTTCACCGGCGGACTTGCTTATAACTGGTCTCCTAAACGAAATAACACTGCAAAACTTGAATTGCTTAACGTACAATTTGTACGCAATTTAAATCCGGACAACTATTTCAAAGTTTATACTTCTTCTTACAATGAGTTAAATGGCATTGGTAAAGAATATAATCTTGACCCTCTCAATTGGGGAAAAACACCTGAAGAACAAGCGAGAGAAGATCTAGCTATCCCTACAGGAACTACAGGATTCACTAATAATGTATTAACAAATCAAACTGCTTTACTTCCGGGAGACCCACAGTATAAAGATGTGCAAAGTATCGAAGAAAGAAGAAGACGTTTGACTGAAAATGATTTTATATTAGCTACAAGTTATACTTTTAGTAAAACCACCAAGAAAGATCTTGCCGATAATACTTTCTATCAGTTCAAAACCAAAATAGAATCTGCAGGAACCTTATTGACAGCTATATCGGGGATTGCAAGTTTACCTAAAAACGGAAATGGCAACTACGAAATATTCAATTTAGAATATTCTGAATATGTAAAAACCGAATTTGATTATATCAAACACTGGGATTTTGGAAAAGAAAAGGTATTGGCTGTAAGAAGCTTTTTTGGTATAGCAATTCCGTTTGGAAACTCAAATTACATTCCGTTTTCACGAAGTTATTATGCCGGAGGATCAAACGATAACCGTGCATGGCAGCCCTATTCTTTGGGTCCGGGAAGTACAAATGCGGCGAACGATTTTAATGAGGCCAACATGAAAATTGCAATGAGCGCAGAATTCCGGTTTAAACTTTTCGGCGACGTCAAAGGAGCTGTCTTTGCAGATGCCGGAAATATCTGGAATGTGCTCGATAATGTGATAGATGAGAAGGCAAGATTCAACAACTTAAACGATTTAGCTGAAATTGCTTTAGGTTCAGGATTCGGTTTACGTTACGATTTAAGCTTTTTTGTTATTCGTTTAGATTTAGGCTTTAAGACCTATAACCCAGCACATGAGAAAGGAGATCGCTGGTTCAAAGAATACAATTTTGGGCACTCGGTTTTAAATTTTGGAATAAATTATCCGTTCTAATGCTAATTAATTCTTATTTTTGCAACCTAAAAACTAAAAACAACTAAAAAAAATTACAATGGCACACAATATTAAACCCGGAGTAGCTACAGGAGATCAAGTACAGGAGATTTTTAATTATGCAAAGGAAAAAGGATTTGCTTTACCTGCAGTAAACGTTACGGGATCAAGCACAATCAATGGAGTTCTTGAGACTGCAGCAAAACTTAATGCACCGGTTATCATTCAATTTTCAAACGGAGGAGCACAATTTAACGCTGGAAAAGGATTATCTAATGCAGGTGAAAAATCAGCAATCGCTGGTGGAATCGCCGGAGCAAAACACATTCATACTTTGGCAGAAGCTTACGGCGCAACTGTAATCTTACATACTGACCACTGTGCAAAAAAATTATTACCTTGGATCGATGGTCTATTAGATGCTTCTGAAAAACATTTTGCAGAAACAGGAAAACCATTATTCAGCTCTCATATGATCGATTTGTCTGAGGAGCCAATCGAAGAGAACATTGAAATCTGTAAAGAGTATTTGGCCAGAATGAGTAAAATGGGAATGACATTAGAAATCGAACTTGGTATTACAGGTGGTGAAGAAGATGGTGTTGACAACTCTGACGTTGATAGCTCTAAATTATACACTCAGCCAGAAGAAGTAGCTTATGCTTATGAAGAATTATCTAAAATAAGCCCAAAATTTACAATTGCAGCTGCTTTTGGAAACGTTCACGGTGTTTACAAACCAGGAAACGTAAAATTGACTCCAAAAATCTTAAAAAATTCTCAGGATTTCGTTCAAAACAAATTCAACACTGGTGCTAACCCGGTAGATTTCGTTTTTCACGGAGGTTCAGGTTCTACACTTGAAGAAATCAGAGAAGCTATTGGATACGGAGTGATCAAAATGAATATTGATACCGATTTACAATTTGCATATACTGAAGGAATTCGTGATTATATGGTTAAAAACATTGACTATTTAAAAACTCAAATTGGTAACCCTGAAGGTGCTGATGTTCCTAACAAAAAATATTATGACCCAAGAAGATGGGTACGTGAAAGCGAAGTAACATTCAACACAAGACTTGAGCAAGCTTTTGCTGACTTGAACAACGTGAATACACTATAATCTAAAAGTTTAAAGTTTCAGGTTTCAAGTTTCAACAACTTTAAACTTTAAACCTGGAACAAAAAAAACATTAAATATGGCTTGGTTTAAAAGACAAGAAAAAGGAATTACTACCGCGACTGAAGATAAGATGGACGTTCCGAAAGGATTGTGGTACAAATCTCCTACGGGAAAAATTATTGATGCTGACGAATTAGCCAGAAACTTATTTGTGAGCCCTGAAGATGATTTTCACGTTCGAATTGGAAGCGCAACCTATTTTGAAATCTTATTTGACAATAACGAATTTGTTGAATTAGATAAAAACATGACATCAAAAGATCCATTGCATTTTGTTGATACAAAAAAATATGCCGATCGTCTTAAAGATGTAATGGAGAAAACTCACCTTAAGGACGCTGTGCGTACCGGAGTGGGAAAATCTAAAGGAAAAGAACTTGTTATCTGCTGTATGGATTTTGCCTTTATTGGTGGATCTATGGGAGCGGTTGTTGGAGAAAAAATTGCAAGAGGTATTGATCACGCGATCAAAAACAAACTGCCATTTTTAATGATTTCTAAGTCAGGTGGTGCCCGCATGATGGAAGCAGCTTATTCATTAATGCAATTAGCCAAAACATCTGTAAAACTAGCCCAGCTTGCAGAAGCAGGATTACCGTACATCTCGTTATGTACAGATCCAACCACTGGAGGAACAACTGCATCATATGCAATGTTAGGAGACATCAACATCTCTGAGCCTGGAGCTTTAATTGGTTTTGCCGGTCCTCGCGTTGTTCGCGACACTACAGGAAAAGATTTACCGGAAGGTTTCCAGACTGCTGAATTTCTTTTAGAGCACGGTTTCTTAGACTTTATCACGCCAAGAAAAGAATTGAAAGATAAGATCAACTTATATATCGATTTGATTCAGAACAATACAATTAGATAGTTTTCGAACTTCTAAAACATATAAAATCCCATTCGCTACGGCAAATGGGATTTTTTTATTCTATAAATATGTCGTTCCTACGGAACTTCTGAAGACTTGCGGTTTCAATCTCAACGGAATAAATTCCGTTGCTACCAATATTACATTCCTACGGAATTTTCTAGATGTGTGATTTTAATCTCAACTAATTAATACTTGTCTGAAAAATTGTATTTTTGTTTCTTATTTATCACTAAATAATAGTTTTGTACCCAAGCAAAATAGTAAAAAATGTATCACACATAAATGGGTTTGTTTTTTACCAGAACCTATTTTTTTTAAAGTAATATAAATATCTTTGAATTATGAGCGCAGCAACAAAACCAAACCATATAGGGCGAAAAATTAGCCGTATTCGCGAACTGAAAGACATGAAGCAAGAAGCATTAGCACAAGCTTTAGGAACAAACCATCAAGCTATTTCTGCCATGGAAAATAGCGAAACTATAGAAGATGAAAAACTTGCACAAGTTGCAAAAGCACTTGGTGTAAGTGTTGAGGCTATAAAAAACTTTACTGAAGAAAACATGATTAGTTATTTCAACAATTTTTACGATAATAGTATTAGTAATGGCACAAACGGAATATTCAATCCGAGTCATTGCAATTTCAATCCACTAGATAAAGTAATTGAACTTTATGAGCGTATGCTTCAGGCAGAAAAAGAAAAAGTGGAGTATTTAGAAAAATTATTAAAAGAAAAATAAGTTTTTTCGAGAACATATTGATTGCAATAAAAAAATCCTGAGAAAATATTTCTCAGGATTTTTTTATATCTATAACTCTAAAAGTTTCACCTCATAAAGACGCCAAATTTTAGACCTTCATGCTATTTAAATGAGATTGCTTCGTTCCCCGCAAAGACCAAACTCTCTACGAAAATCAGTTTAAAGCAGTTTAATCTGTGGACAAAGAACTCCTAAAACACAAAGTTTTAAGCACAATACAAATCCTTTGAACCTTTGCAACTCTGAACCTTTGAACCTATTTAAGCGAAGCCATATCAATTACAAAACGATACTTTACATCACTTCTGTTCATACGATCGTACGCTTCATTAATATACGACATATCGATAATCTCGACATCTGATGTAATGTTGTGTTCTGCACAATAGTCAAGCATTTCCTGAGTTTCTTTGATTCCGCCAATCAAACTTCCTATTATGCTTCTTCGTTTCATGATCAAAGTAAAAACAGGAATTTCTGCCGGAGCCGGCGGAGCACCAACCACAATCATGGTTCCGTTTGTTGTCAATAAATTTAAGTAAGCGTTGTGATCGTGTTTTGCCGAAACCGTATTTAATATAAAATCGAAACTATTAGCTAAAGATTCCATTGTTGCAGGATCTGAAGTAAGGGCAAATTTATGAGCTCCTAATTTTTTAGCATCTGCTTCTTTAGACGGAGAATGACTTAACATGGTAACTTCGGCACCAAACGAAACAGCAAATTTTACTGCCATATGCCCTAAACCACCAAGACCCAAAACTCCAACTTTATGCCCCTTACCTACTTTTAGGTAACGCAATGGCGAATAAGTTGTAATTCCGGCACATAATAATGGCGCAACTCCTTTTATATCTAATTTTTCAGAAACATGAAGTGTGTAACTTTCATCGACAATGATACTGGTTGAATATCCTCCGCGAGTCGGGATATTCGTTCCTCTTTCGACACTGTTGTACGTTCCGGTCATTCCTTCGTCACAAAATTGCTCTTCGCCTGACTGACAACTCGGACAAACTCTGCAGGAATCTACAAAACATCCTACTCCGGCTAATTCCCCAACTTTAAACTTGGAAACTTCGCTGCCAACAGCAACGATTCGGCCTACAATTTCATGTCCCGGAACCAAAGGATAAGCTACAGGTCCCCAATCTCCTTTTGCAGTATGGATATCTGAATGGCAAACACCACTATATAAAATTTCTATCTGAACCTGATGAGCGCCAACTTCTTTTCTTTCAAACGTATAAGGTTTTAACGGATTTTCAGCATCATAGGCTGCGTAAGCTTTTACTGGTATCATATTATTGTTTTTTAATTTAAGCTATTAAAATTACAATAAAATTCAACAAGAAAGTAAAATACGAAGTTGTAAAAAGATGAAATTTTCAGAATTGTATTTTACATTCCGGTTCTGATCGCTTCAACCGGATCTAATTTTGAAGCTGAAATTGCCGGTAAAATTCCTGAAATCACGCCAACTAGAATTGACAATCCAGCTCCGATGATCACATTCCAGAAACTTAATACGAATTCAAAATCTAATAAATTGGTCAAAAGAACAGACATTAACCAAACAATCAGCAACCCGATTATTCCGCCAATTAAACAAAGTATAACTGCTTCGAATAAAAACTGAAACAATATAAACCTGTTTTTTGCTCCCAAAGATTTCTGAATCCCAATTAAGTTCGTACGTTCTTTTACAGAAACAAACATAATATTGGCTACTCCAAAACCACCAACCAGGAACGAGAAGAAACTTATAAAAATCCCTCCAAATCTCAAACTTCCTAAAATTCCGTCTACAAAGTCAGTAAAACCAGAAAGTACATTTATAAAAAAATTATCAGCTTCGCCCGCTTTCATTCCACGAATTGCTCTTAGTTTCTGAGCAACTTCAGCTTTATACGCTTCCATGTCTACTCCTTTTACAGGCTTCAGAACAATCACAGGAGTCATCGAATCGCTGTCGCCATACATTCTGCGTAAAAAATTGGTTGGCAAATAAACAGATGTATCATTGCTATTCCCGAAAAAACCGGCGCCTTGCTTGGCAATTACCCCAATTACCGTAAAGCGCTGCCCGTATAAACGAATATTTTTACCAATGGGATCACTTGTACCAAAAAGTCCTTCGGCAATATCATACCCTAAAACAATTACCGGACTTCCTGAGTTTGATTCTGATTCATTATAAAATCTTCCTTTATCAAAACTCAGTCCTTCGATATCGACCATTTCGTTAGACGAAGGAACGACATTTACATCACTAACGGTTTTCGAATCGTATTTTAAAGTTTCATGATTTACAAAAAGCTGGTACGCTACCTGCTCTGTATTGTTGAGTGAATTTTTTAAATTAATATACTCATCATATTTTACATTCGGAAACTGCTCTCTTTTCCATTGTGGAATATCTGAAGGTCCGAAACAATATTTCATTAAATAAATTGTGTTTTTGTCTAAGCTGCTCAGATCTTTTGAAATTTTCCGATCTAAGGAATCTACCGCAGCCAATACTGCTATAATCGAAAAAATACCAATCGTAACTCCCAACAGTGACAATAAGGTACGTAATTTATTATTTCGCAAAGCGTTTATGGCAAAGCGGAAACTTTCTTTTAATAACCTTAGATAAACAAGCATGTATGTGTATTTTTCATTAAAGTAAAATTCAATAAATTAAAAACAAAAACCTAATAAAAGTTAACTTACTCATCAGTAGATTTTTTTAGCATAATGTTACATTAATTTTCTTTAAAATAATATATAAAAAAACTACTTTTGCAGTCTGAAAATCATAACTACACAATGAGCACAACTAAAACAATACAATCGGCATTAATTTCTGTTTTTTCAAAAGACGGACTGGAGCCAATAGTTAGAAAATTACACGAACAAAACGTAACACTTTATTCGACTGGGGGAACAGAAGATTTTATTAAAAACCTTGGAATTCCTGTAGTTCCGGTTGAAGATATCACTTCATTTCCTGAAATTCTTGGTGGAAGAGTAAAAACTTTACACCCAAAAATTTTTGGTGGAATCTTAAACCGTCAGGATAACGAAGGTGACGTTCAACAAATGAAGGAATTTGATATTCCTCAGATTGATTTGGTGATTGTTGATTTGTATCCGTTTGAAAAAACGGTTGCTTCAGGTGCAAGTGAGCAGGATATTATTGAAAAAATTGATATTGGCGGAATTTCATTGATTCGTGCCGGTGCAAAAAACTTCAAAGACACCGTAATTGTAGCTTCGGTAAACGAATACAGTTTGCTTCTGGATTTAATTACAGAACAAAACGGAGCAACAACTCTTGAGAACAGAAGATTGCTGGCTACAAAAGCATTCCATGTTTCGTCTCATTATGATGGTGCTATTTTTAATTATTTCAACACTGACGAAACGATCTACAAAGAAAGTATCGAAGGCGGTCAGGTTTTAAGATACGGAGAAAATCCTCATCAAAAAGGTTTCTTCTTTGGCGATTTTGACGCGATGTTCAAAAAAGTTCACGGAAAAGAATTGTCTTATAATAATTTATTAGATGTTGATGCTGCAGTAAACTTAATCAACGAGTTTAAAACTGACGGACCAACTTTTGCTATTTTAAAACATAACAATGCTTGTGGTTTAGCTTCAAGAAAAACGATTAGCGAGGCTTATTTAGCCGCTTTGGCTTGTGATCCTACATCTGCTTTTGGCGGCGTTTTGATTGCAAACACTAAAATTGACTTAGCTACTGCTCAGGAGATCAACAAATTGTTTTGTGAAGTAGTAATCGCACCAAGTTATGATGATGATGCAATTGCAGTTTTACAAGAAAAGAAAAACAGAATTATATTAGTTCAGAATGAAGTTGAATTGCCTTCAAGACAAGTAAGAACATGTCTTAATGGTTTGTTAATTCAGGACAGAAATAATATTACAGATACTAAAGAGCATCTAAAAACCGTTACCATTACAGAGCCTACTGCTCAGGAAATAGAAGACTTGATATTTGCTTCAAAAATTTGTAAAAACACAAAATCAAACACGATTGTTTTTGCAAAAAACGGAACATTAATTTCTTCAGGAACAGGCCAGACATCAAGAGTTGATGCTTTGGTACAAGCTGTAGATAAAGCTAAAGCTTTTGGATTTGATTTAACCGGCGCTTCTATGGCAAGTGATGCATTTTTCCCGTTTCCGGATTGTGTAGAATTAGCTAAAAAAGCAGGAATAACAGCTGTAATTCAGCCGGGAGGTTCAATAAAAGACGAATTAAGCATAAATTATTGCAACGAAAATAATCTTGCAATGGTATTTACAGGAACGCGTCATTTTAAACATTAATTTGTTTAACTTTGTTCAAAATAATTTATAACATTTTAAACCCCTAAAAAACTTATGGGATTTTTTGATTTCATGACCGAGGATATTGCGATAGACCTTGGTACCGCAAACACTTTAATCATTCATAATGATAAAGTTGTTATTGATAGTCCGTCAATCGTTGCACGTGATAGAATATCAGGCAAAATCATTGCTGTTGGTAAGGAAGCCAATATGATGCAAGGTAAAACGCATGAAAATATCAAAACCATAAGGCCGTTGAAAGATGGTGTAATTGCTGATTTTGATGCTTCGGAAAAAATGATCAATATGTTCATTAAAAGTATTCCTGCATTGAAAAAAAGAATGTTTACTCCAGCTTTAAGAATGGTAGTATGTATTCCTTCCGGTATTACTGAAGTAGAGATGCGAGCTGTAAAAGAATCTTGTGAAAGAGTAAACGGTAAAGAAGTTTACCTGATTCATGAGCCAATGGCAGCAGCAATTGGTATTGGTATCGACATTATGCAGCCAAAAGGAAACATGATCGTTGATATTGGAGGTGGTACTACAGAAATTGCAGTTATTGCTTTAGGTGGAATTGTATGTGACAAATCTGTAAAAATTGCAGGTGACGTTTTTACAAATGATATCGTTTACTATATGCGTACTCAACACAACCTTTTTGTTGGAGAAAGTACTGCTGAAAAAATAAAAATTCAGATTGGAGCTGCTATCGAAGATTTAGAGAGCCCTCCAGAAGATATGTCAGTTCAGGGTAGAGATTTACTTACCGGTAAGCCTAAACAAGTAGATGTTTCATACCGTGAAATTGCTAAAGCATTAGACAAATCGATTCAGCGTATTGAAGATGCTGTAATGGAAACGTTATCTCAAACTCCTCCGGAATTAGCTGCAGATATCTATAACACTGGTATTTATTTAGCTGGTGGCGGATCTATGTTAAGAGGTCTTGACAAACGTATTTCGCTAAAAACAGATCTACCGGTTTATATTGCCGAAGATCCGTTAAGAGCTGTAGTTCGTGGAACCGGAATGGCACTTAAAAACATTGCAAAATTCAAAAGTATCTTAATCAAATAAGACACTAAACAAATAAACATATTCTTGCAAGAGTCAAATTTTATTTATTTGACTCTTGTAAAACTTGAACCCAAAAGCATATCCTGAAACAAAATAATCGAACAAGAAATGCAGCAAATTTTTAATTTTATTATAAGAAACAGTAATCGATTGCTGTTTTTGCTGCTTTTAGGCATTTCGTTGGCGCTCACAATTCAATCCCATTCTTACCACAGAAGCAGAGTAATCAGCTCCGCTAACTTTTTAAGCGGTGGTGTTTATGAAAAAATCAACCGTGTAAACGAATATTTGAATTTAAGAACTGAAAACGAAGAACTTGTACTTGAAAATGCAAGATTAAAAAGCCTGTTATTCAATAAAGAAGATACTACAAAACTTCCGCCGCCGGATACTATCAAAGGTGTAAAACCTGCAGATATTATTGTTTCAAAAGTAATTCACAACTCCTACAATACGCACGAGAACTTTATCACGCTAAATTCCGGAGCAAATGACGGAATCAAGCCGGATATGGGAGTAATCAACAGCTTAGGAATTATTGGTATAATTGATAATACTTCGCCAAGATACGCTACGGTAGTCAGTATTTTGAATATGAAATCGCATATTAATGCAAAATTAAAGAAATCAAATCATTTTGGCTCTTTAACCTGGGACGGAAAAAGTACCGGATTTGTTCAGTTAGAAGATGTTCCAAGATTAGCTTCTATCAGAAAAGGAGATACAATCGTTACAGGTGGTCAATCTGTGATTTTTCCTGAAGGAATTAACATTGGTACCGTCGATAAGATTTCAACAAAAGCCAACACTAGCTCCTATGTCATAAACGTTAAACTATTTAACGATATGACCAACTTAGGACACGTTTATATTATTAAAAGCAGGGACAGAGAGGAACTTATTAATTTAGAAAACAAGAAAAAAAATGAATAGCGCTTTGTTAGTCAATATTCTTCGTTTTATTATGTTACTAACAATTCAAGTTGTTATTTTCAATAATATGAATTTTTTAGGGTATATAAGTCCCTTCCCATACATCCTATACATTATTTTGTATCCGGTAAACGGCAACAAGGCGGGACTAATTTTCTCGAGCTTTTTACTTGGACTAACAATGGATATGTTTTGCAATTCGGGAGGAATTCACGCTACAGCCTGTGTTATTCTCGCCTATTACAGACCTTATATTTTTAAGTTCTCATTTGGACTTAGTTACGAATATCAAACCATAAAGCTGAATGATTCATTAACTCCCGAGAGATTTTCATTTATCCTGGTTTCTGTTGTATTACATCATATTGTACTGTTTATACTAGAAGCATTTCAGTTTAGATTTATCTGGGACATTTTGCTCCGCACTTTATTTAGTTCTATATTTACAATAATCACTTCAATTATAATAATTTACCTTATTAAGCCCAATAAACGATGAGAAAAGTTCTGCTGCCCTCTTTAATTATTATCGCAGCATCCTTGCTTGTGATGAGGGTATTTTATTTGCAAATTATAGACGATTCTTTCAAATTAAAATCAGATAATAACGCAATAAAGAAACAGTACGACTACCCTGAAAGAGGATACATCTATGACAGGTACGGAAAATTATTAGTGGCCAATCAGGCTTCTTACGACATCATGGTTATTCCGAGAGAAATCAAGGAGGACTTAAATGTTAGCGAGTTCTGCACGTTATTAAATATTACCAAAGAAGATTATGATAAGCGCATAGCAAAGGCCAAAGTATACAGCCCAAGATTACCGTCTGTATTTTTACCGCAATTAAACAAATCTGAATTTGCCGCTTTTCAGGAAAAAATCAGAAAATACGAAGGTTTCTATTTCCAAAAAAGATCACTTCGTGATTACGAAGTAGATTATGGCGCTAATATTTTTGGATTCATTACACAGGTAAACGAACGTTTAATAGCCAAAAACCCGTATTATAATAGTGGAGATTTAATTGGACAACAAGGTGTCGAACAAAACTATGAAGAAGTTTTACGCGGAATAAAAGGTGTAAAATACATCCAGAAGGACAAATACAATAGAGAAATTGGCTCTTATAAGGATGGTAAATACGACACTATCGCTGTTGCCGGAGAAGACATCAACTTGACGATTGATTCTGAACTTCAAAAGTACGGAGAAGAATTAATGATTAATAAAAGAGGGGGAATTGTTGCTATCGAACCTAAATCAGGAGAAATCTTAGCATTAGTTACTGCACCTTCTTACGATCCGGGTATCTTAGTAGGAAGACAAAGATCTAAAAACTATACGCTTTTATATCACGATTCTATAGCAAAACCTTTATACGACAGAGGACTTCTGGCAGAATACCCTCCAGGTTCGCCATTTAAAATCCTTACCGGATTAGTTGCTTTGCAAGAAGGCGTAATCAACGAACAAACTACATTCATGTGTCACCACGGATTTAGTTACGGTAGAGGCCGTTTTATGAAATGTCACGGTTTTGGCCCACACCAATTGCATAACGGTATCTACAATTCATGTAATACTTATTTTGCTCAGGCTTATATGCTCACGATTAACAAATATGCCAATCCCGCAAAAGCCGTAGATGTTTGGAGCAATCACATAAAAAGTTTTGGACTGGGTCAGTTTATGGGTTATGATTTACCAATTGGTAAAAGAGGAAATGTACCAACATCTAAAACGTACAAAAAAATATACCCTAACGGAGGCTGGAGAAGCACCACAATTGTATCGAATTCTATTGGTCAGGGAGAGGTTTTAATGACCCCGATTCAACTTGCTAACATGATGGCAACAGTAGCGAATCAAGGTTATTATTATACGCCTCATATCATTAAAAAGATAGAAGGTAAAAAAATAGATCCTAAGTTCACTGAAAAACATGTTACAACGATAGATCAGAAATATTTTCCTCCGGTTATCAGCGGTTTATTTGATGTTTACAACCTTGGTACTGCACGCGCATTAAGAGTTGAAGGTATTGATATTTGCGGAAAAACAGGTACAGCAGAGAATTTTGCTAAAATCAACGGAAAAAGAACACAGCTTAAAGATCACTCGATATTCGTAGCCTTTGCCCCAAAAGACAATCCTAAAATTGCAATCGCAATTATGATTGAAAACGGAGGATTCGGTGCTACAGTTGCCGGACCAATCGCAAGTTTGATGATCGAAAAATACCTGAGAAAGAAAATCTCAAGAACTGATTTAGAAATTAGGGTATTAAACAAAAGTCTTGTAAGCGAATATGCAAAATTAGGAGGAATGACTGCGGCGAGCGCGATTGAATCTACTCCAAAAGACTCTGTCATGAAAGCTAAAATGCTAAAACAGCCAAAAGTAGAAGTTAAAAAAGTACCTTTAGACACCACCCAAGAAAATTAATATTATTATTTCAAATGAAAAACCAAAGTATAAAAAATAACATTGACTGGATAAGTGTTTTTATTTACACTGCGTTGGTAATACTGGGGTGGCTAAACATTTATTCCTCATCATTATTATCTACGGACGGAACTTATCAAAAACAGTTAATCTTTATTGGCTGTACAATCCCTTTGATTTTTATAGTACTTTTTGTTGATGGTAAATTCTACGAAAAATATGCCAGCATTATTTTTGGAGTTTCACTATTGTCTTTAGCCGGTTTATTCCTTTTTGGAAAAACCATTGCCGGACAAAGATGCTGGTACGCTATAGGGAGTTTTACCATACAACCCTCTGAGTTTGCAAAAGCCGCTACATCATTGGCATTGGCAAAATATCTAAGCGACACACAAATCAATCTGAAAGATGTAAACAGGCAAGTTCAGGCTCTGGCTATTGTATTTCTGCCTGTATTATTGATTTTACCACAACCCGATCCCGGGAGTGCTTTAATCTACAGTATTTTTATTGTTGTTTTATACAGAGAAGGATTGCCTTCATGGTATGTCTGGACTGGTTTTATCACCATATTACTATTCGTTTTAACGCTTGTTTTAGAACCTTACGCTGTTATTCTAATTGCTTTGGGAGTATTAATTATCATACACTTTAAAGGCAGGGCTGTTGATCGAAATATAATTTTAAGCGGTATTTTATTAGCCATTATTTCAGCTTTTGTTTTATCCGTAGACTATGTTTTTGACCATATTTTCAAACAGCACCACCGTGACCGTTTCAACATATTACTGGGTAAAACTGTAGATATGAAAGGTATCGGATACAACACCAACCAATCTGAAATCGCTATTGGATCAGGAGGATGGATTGGAAAAGGTTTTCTTGAAGGAACCCAAACCAAAGGAGGATTCGTTCCTGAACAGCACACAGATTACATTTTTACAACCGTTGGTGAAGAATGGGGTTTTGCAGGATCAATAGTTGTAATCGCGCTTTTTGTGGGTTTATTGCTCAGAGTAATCTATCTGGCCGAAAGACAAAAAACAAAATTCAGCAGAGTTTATGGTTATTGTGTTGCCGGAATTTTATTCACTCACTTTTTTGTAAACATCGCGATGGTTATCGGGATTTTTCCAACAATTGGGGTTCCGTTGCCGTTCTTTTCGTATGGAGGTTCCGGACTTTGGGGATTCACTATTTTATTGTTTATCTTCTTAAAAATGGATGCCAATAAAGTAAATGAATGGTAGTCTGCTTTCCCGAAAAAATCCAATAAAAAAATTCCAAATTCCAATTCTAAACTCAATTAATCGCCAGAGTACGAAACAAAATCCATTGAATTTGTAGGTCTTAAGCGCTATTTTCGAACTTCATATACTTCTAGTTCAACAAGGCACAAAACTTCAAATACAAGAATCAATTTCAAACATAGATCAAGGCTTCAACCCTGGGTTAGGTATAATAATAAAACAATATATGGCCGCTCAATATTTCGATGTTGGCAAGGCAAAAAAATCATATTCAGGCATAAAAAAAGTCCGAAGTTCTGAACTTCGGACTTTTTTGTATTATATATTTTAATTATATCTTTTCGCTTGGTCTTTTCTTTAAAAGCTTTACCAAAACCGGGAATGTAGATATGATAACAATTATGATAATGATATATTCGATATGGTGTTTCAGATCAATTCCTTGTTTTAAGAACACTCCATATAAATAATGTCCTGCAAAAATTAAGACAAATGACCATAAGAAAGAGCTCAAAATATTATAGAACATAAATTTCTTTTTATCCATAGAAACGATACCCGCTATGATTGGGGCAAATGTTCTGAAGATTGGAAGAAAACGCGCATAGATAATCGCTTTACCACCATATTTTTCGAAGAAATCTTTAGATTGTAATAAATACTTTTTCTTGAACCAGAAAGAATCTTCTTTTTTAAACAAATAATATCCGCTTTTGGCACCAAACCAATATCCCGTCATATTACCTAAAACTCCCATTATGGCAACCAGAGTCGAAAGCACAAAAACGTTTATAAAATCTGCCGGAATATCAACAACATTCAACATCAGATCACGGCTGTAAATACCTGCCAAAAAAAGTAAACTATCTCCCGGAAGGAAGAAACCTGCAAAAAGTCCTGTCTCTGCAAAAACTATAAACAAGACAATAAATAAACCAATTTGAACACCTCCGATGCTTAACGTAATATAAAATTCAGGGTTAATTAATTGACTCCAATCAAAATTATTCATAAATGCGTTTGGTTATATTTATAAGTTCGTGAAATTAACAATAATTTGGTTCAACACCAATAAATTGAGATATTTTAAAGATAAATTAACTATTTAAAAGCCCAAGTTTACACTTGGGCCCTCAAGATCATTATTCTCTTACATACTTGCAGCAAGAATGTAAATTTTCGTAATCAGCTTCTGTTGCTTTAACGTCCTTAGTATCATGCCCTACTTTGGCAACAGCCTTATTCAAATCTTCCGGAGATGATTTTTCTTCGTTTAAAATTACCGCCAATTGATGTGAACTAATATCCCATGAAGCAGACTTTACTCCCGGAACACTAAAAGCCGCTTTTTCGATTCGCTTTTTACATTGCTCACAATTGCCATTTACTTCGGTTGTGTATTTTAAATTCTTATTTTTTTTAGTTTGAGCCTGAGCTGAAAATCCTAAAAAAGCTATCATTGCAATTAAAATTAAATTTTTCATGTTAATCCTTTTTATTGTTAGTGAAATTGATTTTTGAAATTGAATTCTTTATTTTATTTTAAATCGTAATCCGGCGTAATACATTTGTCCAAAAATTGGAGCATACGCAATAGAAGCATCAAAGTTAGGACCAAAAGGATCTCCGGCGCCTAAAATTGCTTTTTGCTGTTTGTAGTTTCCTATATTCTCTCCCCCAACATATACTTCTAAAACCGGAGAAATTACTCTCGTAACCTGAACATTCATAACAGCATAAGACGGTGAAAAATCAGGAAACTGATCCTCTATCGGGTTTGATGCCGTATAAGGCAACTGTTGTTTTCCGGACCAGTTAAAAGTATAATCAAACTTCCATTGTTTTCCATCCCTCAAATGCGTCTCGTATTCAAGATTGGCTAAAAAACGATGTTTTGCCTGCAGCGGACGCTGAAAAGTTCCAGTCAAATAATCTGTTTGAATGTCATAATATTTATATGCCGTTCTTAAATTCAAATGATTCGCCAACTCATAATTAAACTCAAATTGAAAACTATTTGCAAAAGAGCTTCCTCTTAAATTATAGAACGAAACATCCTGCGGACTCTGCATCAAATCTACAACGGCCTGATTTTGAAAATCGGTACGATAGAAATCAAATGCAACTTCAGCATTTTTACTGAAAAGCTTAAATCTCTGAGAAAAACTCACACCATAGTTCCATGCAATCTCAGGATTCAATCCGTAAATTTTTCCACTGGTATCTAAAATCGAGAACGTTCTTGAACTTGCGAAGAGCTGTTGGTTCTCAGCAAAAATATTCGCGGAACGTTTTCCTCTTCCCGCAGAAAAACGAAGCACTCCATCTTTCCAGGGATTGTATCTCATATGCAAACGAGGTGTTGCGAAGAAACCAAGACGATTATGATTGTCTACTCTTCCTCCTAAAATCAAACTAAAATTATCATTGTTATCATACGTGTATTCAAAGAATGCACCAACAGAATTATCAATTCTACTGTAATCTGTTACATTAACAAATTCCTGATACTGATCGTAACTAAAATTTAAACCGGTCGAGAACTTGTGTTTTGTATTATTGATAATCGAATTGAAAATTAAATTAGAATAAAAACTATTCTGTCTGATATCGTATAAATTCAATCCAAAATAAGAGTTTTGATTATGGCTGTTAAAAGCATTCTGAAAACCAATACTCTGATACGGCATGTCTTTAAAAACATAGCCTATTTTTGTAGACACGTCAAAACGTTCTGTATTGATTTCTGATCCCCAGTGATTTGTGGTTCCGCGATCCCTGTCTTTATCAAAATCAACTTCTCCTGTTTGTTTTTTATCATTCATATACCTGAAATTGATAAAACTCACCAAACCACTTTCAGGATTATAATATTGATAACGGTTCAGGACATTGATTTGTTTACCCAAGGGATTATCAAGAAACCCATCATCATTCATGTCATTTTTTGCAACACGGGCATTTCCGTGAACAAACAGGCTTGTCGCCCATTTATCAGACAGTTTTTTATTAAAATGAGTATTGACTTCAAAACGGGCATCGGTAGAACCGTAAACATTCAAAAAGAACGGCACATCATTTAAAGGCTTTAAAAGCTCGGTATTTATTTGTCCTGAAATACTCTCGTAACCATTCACCACACTTCCGGCACCTTTGGTAATCTGAACACTTTCAATCCATGTTCCGGGTGTAAATGACAAACCATAAGCCTGAGAAGCTCCACGGACAGAAGGAATATTCTCCTCGGTGATCATTAAATAAGGACTTGTCAGACCCAGCATTTTTATTTGCTTCGTTCCCGTTAAGGCATCAGAAAAATTCACATCTATTGACGGATTTGTTTCGAAGCTTTCGGCCAGATTACAGCAAGCCGCCTTAAGCAATTCTTTGCTCGTAATAACAGTTGTATTTGCGGTAAGCGTATAGGATTTTTTTATTCCTTTTTGCTTTTTTGAAATTTTGACTTCCTCTAAATTCTCTTGCGAAAAAGCAGCAGCAGAAAGTAAAATTACACTCAAAAGCATAATATTTTTTTTCATAAAAAAAGATTTTAATAGTAATTAGAAAGGCTGTTAGAGCGGATCTCAATCTGAGAAACAAACAGCATAGTACAAGCCAAAAGAAGGCTTGATTCTAAAACATTAAAATCAGGAATAAAAAATATATTGACTATACAACTTAAATAAAGGAGGCGCATTCGCATGAGAATAATACGAAATGACCTGACTGCTTTTAAAGCTTGGCATTGCTATAAAAACAACCGATTTAAACTCCTGTACTACAGGCGCAAAAGCAAATTGAAAAAAGAAAAATTTAAGGGTGGCGTTATCTGATTTTTTCTCAAAGTGAACTACTTTGTCTTTACAACAAGAAGATTCTTTCTCAGAGACACCACAACATTTCTTTTCAGAAGAAGCAGCAACGGAAGTATTTAATGAAACAGAAGCAATTTTACCTCCGCAATAATGCACATCAAAAGCAAACCCAATGTTGGAAACCAACAAGAGTACCGCTAAAAATAGTCCTGTGCACTTTTTTAAATTCATGCCGCAAAATTACCTAAAAAGACTTAAAAAAAGATTAAATAAAATGTTATTTTTTTAAATCTGTATTACCGACAATAAACCAACAATACTTACCGCATTACAACACTCATTAATCCGGATAATATATTTTTATTACTCCTTAATATATAGGATCGAAAAAACCTAAATGGTATCCTGTCTTTCTTAACAGAAATTTTTTTCATCTTTATGCATTTTTTGAGATTAGCTTTAAATACTTTTGTATAAAATTTTTACATCATGACATTTCAAGAATTACAACCAAAAATAAGCGCTATTGTTGCTGACGATAAAGCTACCAGAGACGAAAAATTATTATCGGTCTGCCAACTTCTAAACGCGAATATAGAATACTATAACTGGGTAGGCTTTTATTTTGCCAATCACGAGACCAAAACATTACACTTAGGCCCGTATGTTGGCGCTGAAACAGACCATACGGTGATTCCATTTGGAAAAGGAATTTGCGGACAAGTAGCCGAAAGCAACGCTAATTTTGTAGTGCCGGATGTTGCCGCACAAGACAACTATATCGCCTGCAGCTTTACAGTTAAATCTGAAATTGTAGTCCCTTTATTTGTTAACGGACAAAATATTGGTCAAATCGATATTGACAGCCATGTAATCGATCCTTTTACAGAAGCTGACGAAAGATTTTTAGAATTTGTAAATCAGGAAGTTGCTACATTGTACTAAAAATAATACATTCGTGTAACTTTAATTTTAACTCTTTATGAAACTAATTTTACGCTTTTTTATTTTCTTCGCAATTTCAACAAAGCTATTTTCCCAAACTGCAACTCCTGCAGATAAGATCACTTATCTGGACTCTTCCTGGGTCGAAAGCACAGAAGACAACTATAAATACATCAGAATTGTTGAAGAATATTTTTCAGACAAAAAGGCTTACGTTTTAAAAGAATACTACAAATCCAAGGCTTTAAAGATGATTGGCACTACCACAGACAAAGATGTTATCAAACGTGAAGGCCAATTTGTTTACTATTATGAAAACGGAAACAAAAAATCAACCGTTAATTATCAGAACAACAAAAAAACCGGAAAGGAATTTAACTGGTATGAAAACGGCAACATAAAATCTGAATTTGAATATTTCGCCACTAAAGATGATGAGACAGATTATAAATTAAACAATTACTGGAACGCTCAAAAGGAACAACAAATCATTTCAGGCAACGGAGATCTTGACTATAAAGACGAGTATATAGAAGAAGCCGGAAAAGTAAAAAATGGTTTAAGAGATGGAATCTGGAAAGGTAAGTATGTAAAATCAAAATGCAGTTTTACAGAAAATCATCAAAATGGCAAACTGGTTTCAGGGATATCCATAGATTCTTTGCATATTGAACACCCCTATACTGTTGCTGAACAGCGGCCCGTTCCTAAAAAAGGCATAAAGTCATTTTATAGTTATATTGGTAAATCGATGTATATCCCGGTAGAGGCAAGAAATAAAGCATACGGAAAAATATACATGACTTTTATTGTAGATAAAGACGGAAGCCTAGTTGAACCAAAGATCCTAAAAGGAGTGGGCTACGGAATAGACGAAATTGCAATGAAGGCTATAAAAAATGCCAAAAGCTGGAATCCGGGTACAAAAAGAGGCATTCCGGTACGAGTTCTTTACTCCTTACCTATCACAATTACAAAAAATGGGCAATAAAATTCTTTTTTTCAAAAAAAAGTACTAATTTTGCACCCGTCTTACAATAGATGTATGACATACATAAAAATCATTAAATAATATTGGAATGTATTTAACTAAAGAGAAAAAAGAAGAGATTTTCGCACAGCACGGTGAAGCAACAAACACTGGAAAAGCAGAAGCTCAAATCGCATTGTTTACTTACAGAATTAGTCACCTGACTGAGCACTTGAAAAAAAATCGTCATGATTACAACACTGAGCGTTCATTAGTACTATTAGTAGGTAAAAGAAGATCGTTGCTTGATTACTTGAAAAAGAAAGAGATCAACAGATATCGTGAGATTATCAAAGTATTGAATATCAGAAAATAATCAATATAGAAAAGAGGTGCGAAAGTGCCTCTTTTTGTTTTTAGCCCCCAACCCCCCAAAGGGGGAAATATCAAAAGATATTTTTATGATTTATAAGCTCCCCCTTTGGGGGTTGGGGGGCTAAAAAGTTTGGTTTTTCATTGGGTTTTAGAATAAACAACAACTACACACAACAACTACAACACAACTAAAACCCATTGTATAACCAATAAGGAAAAAATTTATGATTCCACAATTATTTGTAGAAAGTATCGATTTAGGTGATGGCAGAAGCATCACAATCGAGACAGGACGTTTAGCCAAACAAGCTGATGGTTCTGTAGTAGTAAGAATTGGTAAAACTGTTATTTTAGGTACAGTTGTATCATCAAGAAAAGCAAGTCCGGGTATCGACTTTTTACCGTTGACGGTAGATTATCGTGAAAAATTTGCAGCAGCTGGCCGTTTCCCGGGAGGTTTCTTCAAAAGAGAAGCTCGCCCAAGCGACAGCGAAGTATTAACAATGAGATTAGTTGACCGTGTTTTACGTCCGCTTTTCCCAAGTGATTATCACGCAGAAGTTCAGGTTATGATTCAGTTAATGTCTCATGATGAAGAAGTAATGCCGGATGCATTAGCAGGACTAGCCGCTTCGGCAGCACTTGCTTTGTCTGACATTCCTTTTGAAACTTTGATTTCTGAAGCCAGAGTTGGAAGAATTGACGGTAAATTTATCATCAATCCATCTCGTGCACAATTAGAATTATCTGATATAGATATGATGATTGGAGCTTCGACTGATTCTATCGCAATGGTAGAAGGAGAAATGAAAGAAATCTCAGAAGCTGAAATGTTAGAAGCAATTAAATTTGCTCACGAACATATTAAAGTACAAATTGCTGCTCAGGAAAGATTAGCAATTGCTTTTGGTAAAAAAGAAGTTCGTACTTATGAAACTGAAAAAACTGACGATGCTATTTACGCAAAAGTAAAAGCAGCGGCTTATGATAAAATTTACGCTATTGCAAGTAAAGGTTCGGCTAAACACGAACGTTCTGCAGCATTTGATGCTGTAAAAGAAGAAGTAAAAGCGTTGTTTACAGAAGAAGAATTGGCAGAAAACGGAGACCTGGTTTCTAAGTATTTCTACAAAACCAATAAAGAAGCTGTTCGTAATGTAACTTTAGATTTAGGAACTCGTCTTGACGGAAGAAAAACTACAGAAATCAGACCTATCTGGTGTGAAGTAGATTATTTACCATCTGTACACGGTTCTGCATTGTTTACACGTGGAGAAACTCAGGCTTTGGCAACTGCAACTTTAGGAACATCAAGAGAAGCAAACCAAATTGACTCACCATCTGAACAAGGAGAAGAAAAATTCTATTTGCACTATAACTTCCCTCCATTTTCTACAGGAGAAGCTCGTCCGTTAAGAGGAACTTCAAGAAGAGAAGTTGGTCACGGAAACTTAGCACAAAGAGCATTGAAAAACATGATTCCTGCTGAAAATCCATACACGATTAGAGTTGTTTCTGAAGTATTGGAATCTAATGGTTCATCTTCTATGGCTACAGTTTGTGCCGGAACATTAGCTTTAATGGATGCCGGTATTCAAATGATTCGTCCGGTTTCCGGAATTGCAATGGGATTGATTACTGATGGTGATCGTTTTGCAGTTTTATCTGATATTTTAGGTGATGAAGATCACTTAGGAGATATGGATTTCAAGGTAACTGGAACTTCAGAAGGTATTACAGCTTGTCAAATGGACATCAAAATTGACGGATTGAAATACGAAATCATGGAGCAGGCTTTGGCTCAGGCTCGTGACGGACGTTTACATATCTTAGGAAAGTTACTTGAAACTCTTGCTAAACCAAATGCAGATGTTAAAGCGCACTCTCCTAAAATCATCACCAGAACTATTCCTGGAAACTTTATTGGAGCATTAATTGGACCTGGCGGAAAAGTAATTCAGGAATTACAAAAAGCTACAGGAACAACTATCGTGATCAACGAAGTAAACGAAGAAGGTGTTATCGAAATCTTAGGTACAGATCCTGCAGGAATTGAAGCGGTATTGGCAAAAATTCAATCTATCACTTTCAAACCTCAAATGGGAGAAGCTTACGAAGTTAAAGTAATCAAAATGCTTGATTTTGGAGCTGTAGTAGAATATACTGCTGCACCAGGAAACGAAGTATTGCTTCACGTATCTGAACTAGCTTGGGAACGTACTGAAAATGTTACTGATGTAGTAAACATGGGAGATGTATTCCAGGTGAAATACTTAGGACTTGATCCTAAAACAAGAAAAGAAAAAGTGTCAAGAAAAGCACTTCTTCCAAGACCTCCACGTGAGGAGAAAAAAGAGTAATCAGATCTTAGTTTACTAAAGGTTTATTCATAGAAAACCCCAGTTCATTTAGTTGAATTGGGGTTTTTCGTTTTTACTCTAAAACAATAACAGTAAAAATATATTACCTTTTATTTCTAACTCGAATAAAACTAAAATAACATGCCAAAAATTGCCCTTTATTCAAAGAAAAAAAATATCTTTAACCTACCAAAAACAAACATATTAACCCTAAAAACCCTATTATGGAATTTAACGTTATCCAGATTACAAAAATCAACAGAGACGATTTCAAGTTTACAGACACCGAAAACCTTACTTTACCGGTCCCTCCTTTAGCTTCAGCAACCCATTTCTTAAATGGCAATGTTGACACATTAAAAATCTGTGCTACTATCTACCTTAATTCCAGAGAATCTAAGACTCCGGTTGTTGGAAGCCTCTCAGAAGAAGGCAATACTTTCGAAATTTTCTTTGACTACGACTGGGATGATGAATCACCTGAAACTTATGATGTTTGGTATGTAGAAATCGATTATACTTCTAAAACCGTTAAGAACATCACTGAAGTTATTTCTTATTTGAAAAATTTAAATTCACAAACTCATGTAGGAGGTGGATTAGGAGATGATCCAAAAATATCAAGAGGTACAAAAACAAGTATACCTGATTAATTTAAGAATAACTGCTTCTTTAGGCATTGATAGATTTACATAACTTTATTGATGATTACCGAATTGTAATAAATACTTGATAATGATTCAAAAAACACATAATTTTCTTTTACTATTTCTCTTTTTTCCTTTAATAGTTTTTTCACAAAAAGAAAATGATTTGAATTATTTTGAAGTTGCTATTCAAAAAAAAGCAAGTTCATTAAAAAATGAAATTAACTTTGACAAAGCACAATCTTTTTTCATAAAAGAAGAATGGGATTCAACCCTAGTCTACTCGATGAAGCAATTGAATTCTAGTCCTAATTTAGAAACAAAAGATTACTGCCACTATTTTAGAGGCTATTCTCTAAAAAAGAAGGACCTTTATGAACAAGCAAGCGTTGAATTTAACTCAGTAAACAAATCATTCCAATATTATTATTTAGTAGATTATAATATTGGAAAATTGTTTTATTTTGAAGAAAATTTCAAAAAAGCAATTATTTATTTTTTAAGGGCTGAAACCGAAATATTAAATCATAGAGATGAAAGCGAGATAGCCGACATATACACATGTATTGGAATATGCTACCTACACTTAAATCAATTTACTAAAGCAGAATCTTACCTAAGAAAAGATGCTCTATTAAATCCTAAACAGGTTACAAAAAGTGTAATTCGTGCTAACATTAATATAGCAAATTTTTATTACAAACAATACAAGGACCAACAAGCGATATACTATTTTCAAAAAGCTTATATATTATCAAAAGATATAAAAGATTTCAAATTAAAAGAAAATACAGCATTCAACATGGCCGTTGTAGAAGAAAATAGAAGTAATTACAAAAAAGCTTTGGTCTATCGAAAAGAATCAGAGGATTGGAAAGATTCCATATACAATCAAAACAAAATATGGGCAGTCGCTGATTACGAAAAAAAGTTTGCTGTAGCGCAAAAACAAAAACAGATTAAAGTACTAGAAGTCGAGAACAAGCTAAAAGACACCCAACGTAACAGTTTGTTTTTTGCCTCAATAGGCTTACTACTAATTTTAACCGGAGGAGTTTATTTGTACGGTCAAAAAGTGAAAAATGCGAAAACTATATTACTGCAAAAAAACAAACTCGACGAACTTAATGCCACTAAAGATCAGTTGTTTTCTATTGTAAGCCATGATTTGCGATCATCTGTAAACGCATTAAAAACGAGTAATGCTAAATTATCTGCCACACTCGAAACTAAAAATTATGATGAGCTCCACCAGCTTATTATCCAGAATAGCACGATTGCCAATGGCGCTTACAGTTTATTAGACAATTTACTGCATTGGGCGATGCTGCAAACGAAACAATTGTATTTTCATAAAGAATCAATTCACTTATATTCTATTGTACAGCAAATCGAATACAACTATAAACCTTTGCTTCTGGACAAAGCCATTACTTTTGAAAATTTGGTTTCGAAAAATATCTTTATTTTTGTCGATCTTGATTCTTCAAAGATTGTGCTTCGAAATTTACTCGACAATGCCATTAAATTTTCTAATAAAGATGGCAAAATAAGTTTTTATACACAAGAAAATAATCCTGATTTTTGCGATCTTATAATCGAAGACAACGGAATTGGTATGAGCGAAAACACGATTAAAGAATTACTGCAGGAAGGAGAACTTTTAGCCAAAAAAAGCAACTCCGAAATTATAGGAACCGGTTTAGGATTGCAATTGTGCAAACAAATGATCAAAAAAAATAGTGGTACTTTAGTTATAGAAAGTGAAATTAACAAGGGAACTAAAATGATATTAAGTTTTCCAAAAACAAAAACAAATGGATAATATTAATGTTTTAATTATAGAAGATACTCCAGAACAAAGCGATGCACTTGTTAAAGTCCTGGTAGAGAACAATTACAACATTACAGGCGTTGCTGCCAACTTTACCGATGCATTAAAACTTTTTTACGAGAATACGGTAGATATCATTATTATAGATGTTTTTCTGGACGGAAAACCAGATGGAATCACTTTTGCAGAATCTATTAACATTATTCCTAACGCTTCGAAACCATTTGTGTTTTTGACCAGTTCGCAGGATCGTCAAATTTTTGAAAGAGCAAAACTTACCAAGCCTTTTAGTTTTTTGATGAAACCTTTTAATGAACTTGAAATTCTATATGCCATAGAAATGGCCGTCGAAAAATTCTATGCTCAAACGAATGTTTTTATGAGCGAAGAACAAGACACCGTAATTAGCAATGATTACTTGTTTATCAAGAAGAAAAACTCACTAAAAAAAGTCGCCATAAACGACATTTTATATATCGAAGTCGAAGAACGCTATTGCAATATTATTACCGAAAAAGAAAAATTTGTCATTCAGATCTCCCTAACCAAAATAAGCACTTTACTGGATAAAAATAAATTCGTAAAAACACACCGCAACACTATTGTAAACACAGACAAAATCGAAGAAATTATTCTGGCAGACAATCTGATCATCCTGAAAGGAGAACATAAAATAAACCTAAGCGATACGTATAAAGATTTTTTAAAAAAAATGAATATCTTATCCTAGAAAAATTCCAAAGACATTTTTACAAATCCTCTCCATTCCGGGAGGATTTTTTGTTTTGAAAGAAATATCCCAATACACAAGCATTTCTAAAGATTTCATGACATGAAAAAAGGCTTTCGTGACATTTTTCACCCCAACGGAAGAAATCAAAATTACTTTTACCCTACGAAACCCCAAAATCAAAAAAGCCTAAAATGAAAATTGCACTAACCAAACAACCGGACATGAAAATTTTAGACATTTTAAGAAAAATAAAAAACAATCCGTGGGTTGGTGTTGCTGTTTCATTAACCTTAATTATCCCCAGTTTATACGAAATCCTGGATGACATTACGGTTTTCAGAAAGGAATATATATTATTATTCATCGCATTTCCCATTTATATCAAATCCCTGAAAAAGATATTCGACGATATGCTGGATGCCTATGATGACTTATCCGAATAAAACATATACAAAATAATTTAGAATCCCGTTTGCCCCGTTCTTCTTTATATCCAGAGTTCCAATTCTTCATTCTTGAATTGGAACTTTTTATTTTTTATTATTTACCACGCAACCTTTTTGATTTTAAGCTACTATTAATTAGAACCAGGCTAAAAATAATCAAAATGATAAACTTTATAAAAACAACCACAGTAGTAATTTCTTTATTAGTAATCGCTTTAATATTCGGATGCTCTAATTTCGAAGACAACTGGCGCGAAACAGCAAGTATCGATACAGGAACACCTGGCAAAATAATCGAAAAAAGTTCTGAGCTGTATATTACTTTGCAAAAAGCAACAACCAGCAAAGCTCTTGAAGGCGGAGAAGTTCCTCCTTGTGTAGAATTTGTTTATCCTTTGAGTTTAAGAATATATGACAATAATTTAAACGGTATAGGCTCCACCAATATACACAGCGATGTCGAATTTAGTAAAATTCTGGAAAACCTTCCAAACGGGCAATCTTTAAGCATAAGCTATCCTATAGCAACAACTTTAGAAGATGGTACAAAGTATACCGTTAATAATAATACCGAATTGGCTATCGCTCTAAAAAACTGCAGTAGAGAAGACATTATAAGATATTATAATGACTTGTTGGTTCCTCCAACTCAAAATCCTTTACAATATTTCTGGAGAATTAAATATTCTGAAACAGGAGACAATACTTACTTTAGCGGAAGCTTTTTAGTAAATTCGGGAGGCTATTTGCTTTTTTATTATAACACCCAAAAATATTACGGAACGTTTTTCTTTTTATTTGTTGATGACAAACTACATATTAACATCAATTTAGAAGGAGATTCCGAAGTAGCAAAATACTGGAACATTGATCGCGAAGTAGAAGTAGACGGGATTAATATCACTATAAAAACAGATCCTAAAGACATTAAACTGGAACTCATATACGAATCGAGAAAAGAGTATAAAGTTGGAGATACTGGACCCGCAAAAGGAATCGTTTTTTACGACAAAGGCGAATATACATTTGGATGGAGGTACATGGAAGTCGCAACAAAAGATCTAAAGGATAATGAATGGGGATGCGCTGCTTCGGCGATACCGAACGCAAGAAATACTGAATTAGGAACCGGATTCTATAATACCGCCCAGATTATTAACTATCATGATAACCTTGCAAATTACTACGCAAATCCATCTATTTGCAATAATGCTAATAACGGAACTTTACTAGCAAAAGATGCCATAAAACAAATTCAGGATGTTTTTATCGATTGGTTTCTGCCTTCTGCAGATGAACTTGATTTGGTATACAAAAACCTATATTTAAACAATTTAGGAAATTTCCAGGATTCAGTTTACTGGAGCTCTACAGAAATTGATGCAAATACGGTGTCTACAGTTGATTTTAAAACCGGAGAAAAAACCGTTACATCAAAAATTCCGGAAAAAGGTACGGTCAAAGCCAGAGCAATAAGATACTTTTAATTTAATTGCCGAAAGGTAATTCTAATTCCTATATTTAAAAACCATTAAACATTTTCATTTTTGAATTTAGATCAACTCATAAAAGGGTGCATTAAGCAAAACCGGAAATCACAGGAAGAACTCTATAACTTATATTACAAAATTCTCTTTGTAACGAGTTTAAAGTACTGTACAAATGATTCTGAAGCTGAAGATAATCTTCATGACGCTTTTATTGAGATATTCACCAATATCAAAAATTATAAGGGTTCGGGAAGTTTTGAAGGCTGGATGAAAAGAATTACGATCAATAAAGCCATTAGCCGATATCGTGATTCCTCCTTTTTAACACCTATTAAAGACGACATTTCTCAAGATGTTTTTATAGAAGAAAACGAAATAGATCTTTCATTGGATTATATGTTATCACTTATACAAGAACTCCCCCATCAATATAGATTAGTTTTTAATTTATATGAATTAGACGAATACTCTCATAAAGAAATTGCAGTAATGCTCTCGATAAGCGAAAGCACTTCGAAATCTAATTTACACAGAGCCAAAATAATTTTAAAAGAAAAAATCACTTCAAAAAAGCCATTCCATAACTACAAATCAAATCATGGAAAATAGAAACGAAATAGGAAAAATATTCAAAGATAAATTGGCACTTCTGGACAAGAAACCAAGTGATAATCTATGGGCATCAATTGAAACTGATTTAAATAAAAAAAGAAAAAGAAAAATTTTATTCTGGCTTTTACCAATCTTATTATGTACCGCTATTACAACTTCAATCTTATTTTTTGAACAAACTCAGCAAAGTAAAACTAATACTGAAAATGTTCAGAAAAAAGACAGAATTGTTTCTAAGCCCAATTTTTCTCAGGATAAAGATAAAGCCTCTAAAACAAAACAAACTACAGTATCTCAACCTGGGAAATCTGTCAATTCAAAAACAATAAAAGTTCGGGATACTAAAACAAATTTAATCGTATCTCAATCTAAACCAACAACAAAAACAACAATAGGTCCATCTACTGAAACAAAAACTACCATTAAAAAAAGTAGATCTGAGAAATTAATAAAACAATCTTCAAAACTAATAACATCTACAGAAGATTATGAAGAATATGAAGTAGTGAAAAAATATAAAGTAATTGTAAAAAAGAACAAAACAATTACTACTACTCAAAAAGCGTCAAACACAAAAATTACTAAAAAATTACCTACGAAGAAGTTGATTAGCAGTAATAAAAAGAAAGCTTCAAATTCAAAAAAGAAAACAATTAATAAGGTGCCTAAAAAATCTAAAACAATTATATCCAAACCAATAGACTCAATTAACAATACAATTCAATTGAAGGAAGAAACTATAAATGAACCTTTATTAAGTATTGCAAAAACAGATACTGTCAAAAAAGACACTTTACTAAAGAAACCAGAAAGAAAATCAACTCCAAAACGTGAATACGTAAAAAGGGATTATCCAAAGCAAAAGAGTGAAACAGATCCTGAATATTCTGTTTCTGTTTATTATGGGCCGGCGATTTCCGGATCATTAGCAAAGGAATCTATGATTAACAAAGGTTTTAATGATTTCTCCAAAAGCCACCCAATAACATCTCATTACGGATTTTACTTTAAATCGATGTATGGTAAAATTGGCTTTAAAGTGGGTGTTTCCAAAATAAATTTAAAAACTGCTACCACCGTCAATGATCCATCTGCTCTAAGATATGAAAACATAACAATGAATAATTATAACAGCGTAGATATTGATAATTTTATTAAAAATGATGGCGAAGGAAAATTTGAACAAAAAATTTCTTATTATGAAATGCCTTTAGAATTTAATTATGCCTTAAAAAAAGACGAAAGCCGTTTTGGTGCAGCAGCTTTTACAGGTTTTAGCATTTTAATTTTGGATAAGAATGAACTATCCTTTTCTTCGGAAAACTTTAAAAATCAAAAAATTGGAGAACTAAAAAATCTTTCAGAAACCAATTTGTCTTTTAATCTGGGATTAGGCTTTAATTATAGGCTAACAGAAAAATTTCAGCTTGATTTTAATCCAATTTTCAAATATTATCTTACCACATACAATGAAGATAATACGGCAAAACCTTACAGTGTATCGATACAATCTGGCGTAACATATAAATTTTAAAAAATATTTTTCATTTAGTTGTAACTTTTTTGATACTTCATACGTATAATCATTTGTACACTTAAAAATTGAGGAGACAAAAAACATGAGACAACTTAAAATCACCAAGCAGGTAACCAATCGTGAAACTGCATCGTTAGACAAATACCTACAAGAAATTGGAAAAGTTGACCTAATTACCGCTGATGAAGAGGTAGAATTAGCACAAAGAATTAAAGCGGGTGATCAAAGAGCTTTAGAAAAATTAACAAAAGCCAACCTACGTTTCGTTGTATCGGTTGCTAAACAATATCAAAATCAAGGATTAACTCTTCCGGATTTAATTAATGAAGGAAACTTAGGTTTAATTAAAGCGGCTCAACGTTTTGATGAAACTCGTGGTTTCAAATTCATCTCTTACGCTGTATGGTGGATTCGTCAATCGATCCTTCAGGCTTTGGCTGAACAATCCCGTATTGTTCGTTTACCATTAAACAAAATTGGTTCTATCAATAAAATCAACAAGATGTACGCTTTATTAGAGCAATCTAACGAACGTCCGCCTTCAGCTGAAGAAATTGCAAAAGAACTTGACATGACAGTAAATGATGTAAAAGAGTCTATGAAAAACTCTGGCCGTCACTTATCTATGGATGCTCCACTTGTTGAGGGAGAAGATTCTAACCTTTATGACGTTTTACGTTCTGGAGAATCTCCAAACCCGGACAGAGAGTTGATTCACGAATCATTACGTACTGAAATCGAACGTTCATTAGAAACATTAACTCCTAGAGAGGCAGATGTTGTTCGTTTGTATTTTGGTCTTGGCGATCAGCACCCAATGACTTTAGAAGAAATTGGAGAAACTTTCGACTTAACTCGTGAGCGTGTTCGTCAGATTAAAGAAAAAGCAATCCGCAGATTAAAACATACTTCAAGAAGTAAAATCCTTAAAACTTACTTAGGATAATTAAAAAAATAAATCCAATATTTTTAAATTCCAAATTCCAATTATTGTATTGGGATTTGGAATTTATTACGAAAGTGCTTATATTGGACTTTAAAGCAAACAACAGTTTGATTGACTGTTCGTTTTTTGATTGATGATTGAAACTCCGGCTGATTACCGGAGTTTTTTATTGGCCTTAATTGAAAATTCATTTAACCGCAAAGTCAGCAAAGGTTTTTTATCTTTTGGGTCTTGTAAAAACATAAAGCTCGCAAAGCTTTGCGTTGATCCAACTTTGCGAACTTTGTAAATTCACCAAAACCTTCAGCATAAAACTTTGTGAACTTTGCGTAAATCTTTGCGGACTTTGCGGTTAAATTTCAATGTAAGTCATAAAAAATCTATCTTTGCAAAAAATAACACAACACACAACTACACAATGAAGAATACACTTATTGCTCCTTCTGTTCTTGCAGCTGATTTTGCCAATTTACAACGTGATATCGAAATGATCAATAACAGTCAGGCTGATTGGTTTCATATAGATATTATGGATGGTGTTTTCGTTCCGAATATTTCTTTTGGAATGCCGGTTTTAGAAGCAATTTCAAGACATGCTAAAAAAACAATCGATGTACATTTAATGATCGTTGATCCGGACAGATACATCAAAACTTTTGCAGATTTGGGCGCCAATATTCTGAGTGTTCATTACGAAGCTTGCACACACCTTCACAGAACTCTTCAGGCCATTAAAGCTGAAGGAATGAAAGCCGGAGTTGCGATCAATCCCCATACTAACATCGACTTACTAGAAGATGTTATAAACGATATTGACTTAGTTTGTATCATGAGTGTGAATCCTGGTTTTGGAGGACAATCCTTTATAGAAAACACCTATGATAAAGTAAAAAAACTAAAAGCTTTAATCACTCGCAAAAACGCTTCAACGATTATCGAAATTGACGGTGGCGTTACCAGTAAAAATGCAAAACAATTAGTAGAAGCCGGAGCTGATGTTTTAGTTGCAGGAAGCTTTGTTTTCAAGGCAGAGAATCCAACTCAGACGATTGCAGAATTAAAAGCATTGACAACTTTCTAAGTTTCAAAAGACATAAAAACTAAGCCGGAGAGAAATCTTCGGCTTTTTTATTAAATTAAACCTATCCTATCTTCGTAAGAAAATCAGCAAAATCATGGTTAACTCTATCTAAATCTTTTAAGTAGATTTTTTTTTTTGCCACGGACCGGGCGATAGCAAAAAAGCGAAGCAATTCATGAATTATTTTTTCACGCAGATTTAAAAAGATTAATACAGATAAGGGCAGAATTAATTTAATAAAAATCCAAAATTAAATTTGCTCTAATCTGCAAGATCTGCTCGAAAAAAGACCTTTACAATCCTTTAATCAATTCTGAAAAACCTTAGCTTTTCTATATCCGGTCAAGCTAATATTTCTGTGCTTTTTAAAAAATTTATTGAGATGGCTTTCGTCAGAAAAACCAAATTCATCTACAATTTCATTGATTCTCATATCACTGAAATTTAAGCGATGCTCTATTAATCGTATTTTATAATTAGAGACAAAAGACTGAATCGTTTCGCCACAATGATTTTTAAAATAGCTTCCCAAATAAGAATCTGAAATATCAAATTGTTCTGCTATAACAGACACTTTTAATCTTTGAGGACAGAAAATATTAGCCTGAATATAATTAATGATTTCGAGAACTCTTTTATCCGCACTTTCTTTTATTCCCGGTGGTTTTATTTTTGCTATGTTTCTTGCAGCAATTACAATTAACGCATTTACATAATGAATTATTAAATCCTCATCATAAATATCCTTGCTGTCTATAATACGAATTAATGATTCTGATATCGAGCTGACAAGAAATTCATCTTCTTTGCGCTTGAGAATACAACCCGACAAATGTGTTGCATAATGCAATAAACATTCAATATGATCAATACTTTTAGACCGGTATTCTTTTACATATTCACTATTAAGCTTGACCAGTAAAAACTCTGTTGTATTTGAAATATCAAAGGTGTGATAATCATTTGGCGTCAGCAGCATCAGGTTTCCCGTTTGATAAGAAATACAGTTACCATTAATATGAAGAAATCCATTTCCTGAAATAACATACACCAACTGAAAAAAGCTAAACTGCGAATTTACAATTGGACATTCGTCTACTTTTTTATAAAGTACTTCTACAGATTGGTGCATATTTTCTTTTCTCATCCAGCAAAGATACCTTTTTATAACAAAATTATACTGAAACAATACCTTTATGTCAGTTTAATTTTGCCAAACATAAAATAACATACCAATGAATCAAAAAATTTCCCCGGCCAAAAACACGATTGCCTTAATTGCCATTTGTCTGGCCACATTAATGTTTTCTCTCGAAATCTCCAGTGTTCCCGTAATACTTCCCACACTGGAAAAGGTTTTAAACGCAAATCTACGAGACATGCAATGGATTATGAATATTTATACTATTGGCTGTACCACAATTTTAATGGCCGCCGGAACTCTTGCCGATCGATACGGAAGAAAACGCATTCTCATGATCACTTTAATTTTATTTGGTGTATCATCTTTAATCTGCGGTTTGGCTCAAAATGTAACGCTATTGGTTATCAGCCGATTTTTTCAGGGAGTAAGTGGCGGAGCGATGTTAATTTGTCAGGTCGCTACTTTATCACATCAGTTTCAGGAAGGCAAGGAACGCAGTAGAGCGTTTAGCATCTGGGGAATTATTCTTGGAGTCGGATTGGGTTTCGGACCTATTATTGGCGGTTCGATAGTCGCCTTATTATCCTGGGAATGGGTATTTCTAATCCATTTTCCAATCGCTATTCTTGCTGCAGCTCTTGTGTACGGTTATGTAGACGAATCTAAAGATCCCAATGTTAAAAAAATTGATATTTGGGGCATGATCACATTATCGGCAGCAATTTTTGGCCTGATTTATTTTATAACACAGGGACCGGATCTGGGCTTTACAAATCCGATAGCTTTGGGCAGCATCATTATTTCAATAATAAGTTTTATTTTATTTGTATGGGTCGAAAAAACAAATCAATATCCGATGTTTGATTTTTCAGTATTTAAAATACGCAATTTTTCAGGTGCTGTTCTCGGTTCTATTGGAATGAATTTCAGCTTTTGGCCTTTTATCATTTATTTACCGATTTATTTTCAGTCTTATTTAGGATATGATGTAGTTTCAGTAGGACTTTCTTTGCTTGCGTATACTTTACCTACTTTGATTATTCCTCCATTTGCTGAATATTTCTCAGTCAGATATCGTTCCGGAATTGTAATTCCTTTTGGTCTTTTTATATTAGGATTAGGATTTATTGTGATGAGATACGGTATGGTTGCAGAAAATCCCAGCTGGATCACAATACTTCCCGGTTCTCTTTTGGCAGGTATCGGACTTGGTTTTACAAATACTCCGGTTACCAACACTACCACAGGTTCTGTTTCGAGTAATCGCGCAGGTATGGCGTCCGGTATCGATATGAGTGCAAGAATGATTACGCTCTCTATTAATATTGCGTTAATGGGCTTTATTCTGGTCGAAGGAATTTATTCTTATCTGAATGCTGCTTTTGCAGGGGCTATTAATACAACTGTTTTACAAAGTATTGCAGAAAAAGTGGCAGCAGGAAATTTTACGTCCATGAATCAGGATTTTCCTGAACTCAATGCCATAGACTCGTCCGGATCGATTTTACATGCCGCTCTCGCCAATGGTTTTGAAATGGTATTATTGTATGGCGGTATTGGCGTCTGGATTTTAGCCTTGCTGAGTTTTATATTATTTAACCCTGCAACAGCACAAAAAAGTTCACTCAAATAAAAGCAGCGCTATTCTAAAAATCCTTATTGCTTTTTAAGTTTTTTAAATTGGGAAAGAAATCAATTCCGGTCATTTTTTCTAAGGTTTCAATAGGAACTACAAAATCATAGAGCGACTTCTTACTGTCTTCGTTTGGAATCAAAAAAGCGATTGCTTTATGCTCTTTTCCGGTTTTAGTCAGGATGATTTTATAAAAATATTTAGGAACAGTTACTTTTTCTGTTCCTATTGTTTTATCTGAATCTTTCAGAATCCCGCCTGTTACGACATAAATATCATTGTATTTTTCTGCCCAATAGCGTGTTTTTTGCTCTAGTCTGTTCCAGATTCCGCTATTAAAATTATGGTCTTGCGGCGAAATATTTGAGGTATAAAATGTATCATTATAGGCATTTTGATCAAATTCCATATCACCGGCAGGACAAAGATGGCCTTTATCGTAGCCTGATTTTTTATAATTTCTCCAGTCTGCAGAACGTGTTGTTACCTTTGGATCTTCAATAAAATACGGACGTTTATAGTTCGCGCCTTTTAGATATTCTTTTTTTAATTCATAAGCAACCCATTCTGCCTGCTCAAATTTTTCATGATACGAAAGCGTATAATATTGATGTTTTACAATTTGCCTGGTTGTCGAAGTTGGCAGATAAGCGTAGGTATATAATGAATCTGTACTATTCTGGCCGGAAA
Source organism: Flavobacterium frigidimaris (assembly GCA_900129595.1). Taxonomy (GTDB): domain Bacteria; phylum Bacteroidota; class Bacteroidia; order Flavobacteriales; family Flavobacteriaceae; genus Flavobacterium; species Flavobacterium frigidimaris. Next base: position 266,091 of record FQWG01000002.1, read on the forward strand.
CAAAACCAGATTCCTGATCCTGAACCACAGCTTCATCAACTGTTTCTTTTTTGCATGACAATAATGCAAAAACCATTATACCTAAAACAATATAAAACTTCATTTATCCGTATTTAATTTTGAGTTAAACTTACAAAAAAAACGCTCCAAAAAGCAGTACTTTTTGAAGCGTTTTCTAACAAATTAATTCTTTAAAGAATTAGGATTTTACTAATTTATCCTTTTTCATTTTAGGAGAAACTGATCCTTTTACTACACCGCCTTTAGATTGCAAATCATCTAAAACATTCAATGCTTCTTCCACATAAACATCTTTAGACAGTGCCTGATGCCAGGCATCTCTTTTTTCTTTTAGGCTCGCGTCACCTTTCATTTCAAGTTCTTCGTATGGTAAAGATTTAAAAACCAAATCATTTTTATAATCTGAAATTGGTTTGTATTTTTTACCCTCGTTTTCTACTTGTTCCTGTGTTGCTTTAAAACTATTAATATTTAAGCTGTAGGTGTTTTCTTTGTTTTTAACATCGATCCATTTTGCATTGTCTTCAATTAATTTAAATTGAGCATTTTGAGCGATTCTATTTTTACTGTTACTGATTGCTTTAGCAAAATTCTCGTTTGATTTCCAGGTGCTGTAATCTGCCGGATCAATTTTATCCCACGGCATAGCATTATCATTGTCACGCTCTCCCATTTTCAGGTAAGCATAACGATCTGGCATCACAACATCACTATGAACACCTTCTAGCTGAGTAGAACCTCCGTTGATTCTGTAAAACTTCTGTCCTGTAATTTTCAAAGCACCAAGATCACCGTAGTTTGCGTTACGAACAAATTGATTCAAATCAAGAACGTTTTGCACTGTTCCTTTTCCGTAGGTTTGTTTACTGCCAATGATAACCCCACGTTTGTAATCCTGAATTGCAGCAGCCAAAATCTCTGATGCCGAAGCTGAGAAACTGTTTACCATAATTACTAATGGTCCGTCCCACTCGATTTTTTTATCTTTATCGTATAAAACTTCTTTCTTTTTACCTGCAGATTTCACCTGAACAATTGGTCCGTCTTCAATAAACAAACCGGCAATATCAACGACTGTAGACAAAGATCCACCACCATCATCACGAACATCAAGTACAATACCGCTAATATCTTCTTTTTTCAGTCTTTCAACTTCAAGAGCGATATCTTTTCCGGCATCACGACCGTCTTTATTTTCAAAATCGATATAAAATTTAGGCAAATAAATCACCCCGTATTTCAATCCGTTTCTTTCTACAATACTAGATTTAGCATAAGTCTCTTCAATTTCAACTACATCTCTGATAATCGAAATTACTTTGATCGTTCCGTCTACTTTTTTAACTGTAAGTTTTACTTCAGTTCCTTTGTGACCTTTAATTTTTTTCACAACATCGTCTAAACGCATCCCTACAACATCTACAGGTTCATCGTTTCCCTGCCCTACTTTCAAAATCAAATCTCCTGATTCCAACTGTTTTCCTTTCCATGCTGGTCCGCCGGAAATTAACTCATCGATTTGCGTAAAATCATTTTTCTTAGTCAATCTCGCTCCGATACCTTCTAGTTTTCCACTGATATTTACATCAAAACGGTCTTTTTCTTCCGGTGCAAAATAACTTGTATGAGGATCAAAACGACTCATAATTGAGTTTACATATACAGAAAACCAATCTTCTTTATTCAGATCTTTAATCAGGCTAAAGTTATCATCTAAAGATTTCAGGGAACTATCGCGTGTTTCTTTTTCTAAAGTTTCAAAAGATTTCACTTTATAATTAGGATCCGTTTTCTTTTTATCTTCTTCTATTTTTTGCTTGGTTACAAGCGAAGAAAGTGTCGATAATTTGATTTGTTTTCTCCATCTTTCGTTGATTTCTGTTGCATTTTTTGCATAAGGCAATTTATCATAATCCGCATTGAAAGTTTCGTCAACATCATAGTTGAAAGGCTGTGCTAAAATAGTCTTATAGCGTTTTTTGCTTTCTTCCATACGTTTCATCAATCTTGTGTAAGTAAGATTGAAAAAAGTTAAATCCTTATTCAAAAACTGATCGTCTAACTGCAGCTCATATTGTTTGAATTCATCAATATCAGACTGCAAAAAGAATCTTTTTGAAGGATCTAATGCGTTCACATAATCTTTAAAAATTCCTTTAGAAAATTCGTCATTTATTTCTGCCGGGCTGTAATGCCCTTTTTCAATAACAAATGCCAGTAATTCTAAAAGTGTTTTATCTCTGTTCGGGTCCGGATCAACTGACTTATCTGCATTAATTTTAAAAGCAAATAAGGTTAAAGACAAGCATAATACGGCTATAAGTATTTTATAATTTCTTTTCATAAACTTAATAATAGCATTCATCAAATTTTTTAATCTAAGTTAACGGTAAAAATTGTGCCAACTTGCCAAGTTCGCTATAATTTTTTGTTAAAGATATAAAAATGTTTGATGCTCAAAAGTCTTCTTGAATTTAGTTTACAATTTTTACTTATTTGTTAGTATTCTACTAAAATCTGTTGTTACATTTGTTTTTATAAGTCTTAATTTTGACAAATCAGAATAAATATCACAGCATGAAAAATGAAAAACCCCTAATATTAGTAACCAATGATGACGGTATTTTAGCCCCCGGAATAAGAGCCTTAATCAGTGTCATGGAAACTATTGGAGAAGTAGTCGTAGTAGCCCCGGACAAACCTCAAAGCGCAATGGGACATGCCATTACCATAAACAATACTTTATTCCTTGACAAAATTTCGAAAGAAGAAGATCTCATCACTGAATACAGCTGCTCAGGAACTCCTGTTGATTGTGTGAAACTGGCAGTAAATGAAATTTTAAAAAGAAAACCTGACTTATGTGTTTCAGGAATTAATCATGGTACAAATTCATCTATAAATGTCATTTATTCCGGAACAATGAGTGCTGCTGTCGAGGCAGGAATAGAAGGAATTCAGGCCATTGGATTTTCTCTTTTGGACTTTGACTGGAATGCGGATTTTGAACCAATAAAATCTTTCGTAAAAAAAATCACTTTAGAAACGTTGAAAAATAAACTTCCACCGGGTGTTGTTCTGAACGTTAACTTTCCAAAATTAAAAGAAGAAGAGATTAAGGGAATCAAAATTTGTCGTCAGGCGAAAGCATATTATGCGCAGAAATTTGACAAACGCCAGACCCCGCACGGCAAAGATTATTACTGGCTGACAGGTAAATTTACCAACGAAGATCAAGGCGAAGATACCGACGAATGGGCTTTAGAAAACGGCTATATTTCTGTAGTTCCGGTGCAATTTGACTTGACAGCCCATCATTCGATGCAACAACTTAATACCTGGAACCTGAATGAATAAGAAGGAGATACTTATTGGTTTTATCATCGGGATTTTTACAGCATTGCTTGGCAGTTATTTATTCGTTGCTTTTTTTACCAAATTTGATATTTCTTCAGGAATTCACACCATAAAACAACAAGGATATTTGGGAAAAGTAATCACTATAGGAACGGTATTGGACCTTGCTGTATTTGGAATTTTACTCAAAAGAAACGAGGAACTTATGGCCAGAGGTGTCGTTCTTGCAGTGATCGTTCTGGCAATTTCTACTTTATTTATTTAAATCTTATCTTTGCTTTGCAAAAAAAATGTTGTGTTTGATTATTGAGGCACACTTTCAAGAAAATTTATATGAAATATTACATAATAGCTGGTGAAGCTTCGGGAGATCTGCATGGTTCAAATTTAATGAAAGCTTTGTATGAGGAGGATCCTCAGGCAGACATTAGATTTTGGGGAGGTGATTTAATGCAAAAAGCCGGGGGAACTTTAGTAAAACACTATCGTGAATTGGCCTTTATGGGTTTTATTGAGGTTATCTTTAATCTGAAAACCATTTTGAACAATATTAAGATTTGCAAAAAAGACATCTTAGAATTCCAACCTGATGTTTTGATTTTTATTGATTATCCGGGTTTTAATATGCGTATTGCAAAATGGGCAAAGGCTTTACATTATAAAACACATTATTATATTTCTCCTCAAATCTGGGCGTGGAAGGAAAACCGAATTAAAGCAATTAAACATGATGTCGATAAGATGTTTGTGATTTTGCCTTTTGAAAAAAGCTTTTACGAAGACAAACATCATTTTCCTGTAGATTTTGTTGGGCATCCGTTAATTGACGCCATTCAGAATCAGCCGCCTTTTGATGAAACTACTTTTAGAAAAGAAAACCAATTAGGCGAAAAACCCATTATTGCTGTTTTACCGGGAAGCCGAAAACAGGAAATTACAAAGATGCTGAGTGTGATGCTAAGTGTTGTGGATGATTTTCAGGATTATGAATTTGTAATTGCAGGAGCCCCTAGTCAGGACTTTGAGTTTTACCAGCAATTTATCAGCAATAAAAATATCGCATTTGTTTCGAATAAAACGTACGATTTATTGCGTTCTTCGACTGCGGCTTTGGTAACTTCAGGAACGGCAACTTTAGAAACTGCTCTTTTTAAAGTTCCGGAAGTAGTTTGTTATAAAGGAAGCTCAATCTCTTATCAGATCGCAAAACGTATTATTACACTGAAATACATTTCTCTGGTTAACCTGATCATGGATCAGGAAGTTGTGACTGAATTGATTCAGAGTGACTGCAATACAAAACGCATTAAAGAGGAATTACAAAAATTATTAGAGCCGGACTATCGCGAAAAACTGCTTAAGAATTATGATATTCTGGAACAAAAATTAGGCGGTGTTGGTGCAAGTAAAAAAACAGCTAAACTTATTGTAGCTGATTTAAAACAAGTTTAAAGATTTTCTGGTTTGAAAAAAATATACATTTTACTGCTTTTATCCATTCTTTTTGCTTCTTGTAAATCGACTTCAACTGCTGTAAGCAAAAGAGAGACGAAGAAGGAGAACAAATATGTGGTTAACAATCTGATCAGTAAAGCCACCGATAATATTGGTGTTCGCTACAAAGCCGGCGGCACAACAAGAAATGGCTACGATTGCTCCGGTCTGGTTTATACTACATTTGAGTCAGAGAACATCAAATTGCCGCGACCGTCTTATGAACAAGCAAAGGTTGGAAAAATAATCAAATTCAACGATGCTCAAAAAGGCGATTTAATATTCTTTAAAACCAACAGAAGCAGACAAATAAATCATGTTGGACTGATTGTAGAAGTCAATTCAGGCGAAATAAAATTTGTGCATTCCTCTACTTCAAAAGGAGTCATCATTTCTTCTACAAAAGAAGCTTATTATCAAAACTCATACGTGCAGATCAACCGCGTCATTGAATAGCTTGTCTTAAATAAAAATATAATTTTTTTCTTACAAGATATTTAATACTTTTAGGGAATGAAAGTATTCGATTTCCCTCTAACCAAAATTACAATTTGGTTTCTTATTGGTATTTTATTTTGTTACTACTGTGAGCCCTCTATTTATGTTGCCCTGCCAACATTTAGTATTGGCTTGATTGTTTTTGCTCTTTCTTATTTTACCAGTACAAGAAATAAAAATCTGATCCTGTTCTTTGGGGTCAGCACTTATTATATTTCTTTTTTCGTTGGTGTTCTCACCTTACTACTGCACACAAATTCGCTTCAGAAATCCAATTACATATATTGCAAAAAAGCATTTGAAACACCACAATTTATAACATTTACTTTACGCGAAAAGCTAAAAAGCAACTCTTACAGCGACCGTTTTACTGCCTTAATAAATACGATTAACCACCAGGCTTATTCCGGCAAAATAATTGTTAATATCCAAAAAGACAGTCTTAAAAATCCTATTATAGGAAACGTCATAAAAGTAAAAACTACTTTACAGCAAAATGCCTCAAACAAAAATCCAAACCAATTTGATTACGGTAAATATCTGGCTGACAAGCAAATTTATGCGCAGGTTTACGTGAACAAAACAGAAATTACCATCAATAAAAAACTAAAAAAAGATATTTGGTATTACTCTGGCCAGCTTCATTCCCGAATTGTCCGCAATCTAGAAAAAGCCAAATTCAATAAGGAAGAAATGAATGTGGCACTGGCTCTCATTCTGGGACAACAACAAGATATTTCGCAAGATATTATTCAGGATTATCAATATTCAGGTGCCACTCACATACTATCCGTTTCAGGGTTACACGTGGGATTTATTATGATTTTTATTAATTTTATTTTAAAACCAATTCCAAATACGCGAAAAGGCTCTTTAATAAAACTACTTTCTATTTTACTGGCTTTATCCACTTTTGCCATAATTTCAGGATTGTCTCCCTCTGTTTTACGTTCTGTGGTAATGTTTTCATTTCTGGCTATTGGAAACCATTTGCGCAGAAGCGGAAGTATTTACCATACGCTATTAGTTTCTGTACTGCTAATATTACTCTTTGAACCTTATTTTTTATTTGATGTTGGTTTTCAGCTCAGCTATCTTGCTTTGTTTTTTATTGTCTGGCTGCAGCCTGTATTAAAAAAAACATGGACTCCCAAAAACAAAATTAAAATATCAGTCTGGAACGCACTCACTGTTTCTTTTGCAGCACAAATAGGTACTTTGCCATTATGCCTGTATTATTTTCATCAATTTCCCGGTTTATTTTTTGTTACCAATATTATAATTATTCCGCTCTTATCGTTTATAATGATTGCCGGAATTATCGTAATGCTTATTGCAATTTATAGTTCTCCGCCACTATTATTAATCGAAATCTTCGAAAAAAGTATTTACCTATTAAACAAGACAATCCATATTGTAGCTTCGTTCGAATGGTTTGTTATACGGGATATCAGTTTTAATTCGTACTATCTGCTTACTTTTTATTTGGTAATTATTTCAGCGGTAATCTGGACTAAAAAACCAACTTACAACAAACTGGTATTCTTATTGGTCACAATAATTTCATTACAAATTTCTCTGATCTGCACAAAAAAAGAAATCGAAAATGGAAATGAACTCATTGTCTACAATACGAAGAAAAACACCTTGATTTCAGAAAGAAAAGGAAAATATATTACTGTTTTTACACCAGATACACTTTCTAAAAACAATGCGCTGAATTCTTATTTAGTTGGAAATTTCAGTAAAATAAAGTCAACTGAAAAAATTAAGAATACTTTATTTTATAACGGAAAAAAAATATTTATAATCGATAGCTCGGGAACTTACGAAAACAAAATTCAACCTGATATTTTGATCTTAACCCAATCTCCTAAACTAAACTTAGAACGTATTTTAGAGGATCTGCATCCGAAAATCATCATTGCTGATGCTTCAAATTCATACGCCATTCAGAAAATATGGAAAACGACCTGTCTCAAAAAAAACATCCCTTTTCACGCAACGAATGAAAAGGGTTTTTATAAACTAAACTAAGAATTAAAAGCTGTTATTTTACTCGCCATCCAATATTATTTTAGCATCTGAGATCCATTGTTTCGCACCTCCAACTTTATAATTGAGCAGGCCCAGTTTATCAATTCTTGGTATATTTTTTCGAATAAAAGCCTTAGCAAGACAAACTTGCGACAAATCTTCGATACCCAAAGCTTCTTTGAGTTTAACATTTTGCTCTTTCTCATCATCAGATATGGAGGAATCTGACAAATCAAGTTTTAAGAGAACAACATTCTTGCCTGACCAGTCTATAAAATCTGATGTTGCAAAAACTTCGTTCTGTATACTTTTGGAAATACCATTTGCAGTAAAAAAAATCAACAAGGGCTTTCTTTGTTCGTCACTCATTCTAATCGCATCATTCATATTTGTTTTCCAAACCACATTTTGTGAATGAAGTAAAAATGAAGCTAAAAAAAACAGCGGGGCAAGTAGTTTTCTTATCATATTGAAGCCTGGATGAATTGTATTTATTCGACTAATTTAACACAAATGATATTAAAAAATAATTATTTAAAACCAAAAACAACAAATAAAACACACAAATACAGATTACACAATTAAAAGCTCATTATTTAATAAAACGAGAAAAAACAACTATTAAAAATCACAAAGTACTGATTGACAAGAACAAAGTAAGTACAAAAAAATATCCCTTTTCGCCCGTAAGCAAAAAGGGAATCTACAAATTAAACTAAGAAACTTAATTTAAATTTACTGTTCACTTGGGTGTAAAATCGCATTTGATTCTGCTATCCAGGCTTTAGCACCACCCGGCTTGTAAGCAATTTTTCCTAAGGCACTAAATGTGGTTTTATTTTTTCTGACTGAAGCACTTGCAAAACAAACTTCCGGCAGGTCCTGAACACCAAATGCATTTTTTAATTTGACATTCTGGTCTTTATCACTTTGATCTGCATTAGGGTCTGACAGATCCAGCTTAACAAGCACTACATTGTCACGGGACCAAACGGCAAAATCGGGGGTTTTAAAAATTTCGTTTTGAAGGTTTTCCGGTACACCTGAGGCAGTGAATAAAATTAACATTGGTCTTCTTAATTCATTACTTATTGCAATGGCATCAGTCATGTTTGTTCTCCAGACTAAGTTTTGCGAATGCAGCAAAAATGAACCTAAAAAAAATAGTAGGATAAGTAATTTTTTAGTCATAGTATAATTGGTTTTTGGTTAGTACAGCATGACGAAATTAACATATTATTTTAATTTTCCAATTTTTATTAATACAAAAAATATATTATATGTTTTTTTTAATATAATAAAATATTAAAATCCTAAAATTGTTAAAAACATTGAATAACTTTTCTTACTAAACAAAAAAAGCTCCCTGTGAGAACACAGGGAGCTTTTGCAAAATATTGTATATACTATCTCTTTTAAGATTTTTTTGGATGAACAATTCCTTCAGCAACTGTTAACCAGGCAGATGGACCTCCGGCAACATAACCGGTCTGCCCTAATCCTTTAAAGTTAACTTTACCATCTTTTGCCTCAGCACTGGTAAAATAAACAGTAGGAAATCCCTGAATCCCGAAAGCTTGCTGCAATTCGTTATTCTGATTTTTAATTTCAGGTGTTTGCGGTGTTCTTCGAGGATAATCCAGCTCTACTAAAATAACATTGTCTTTAGCCCACTTAGTAAATTCCGGTGTTTTTAAAACTTCATTTTGCAAACGAATACACCATCCACACCAATCACTTCCGGTAAAAAACATCAACATTGGTTTTTGTTCTTTATTGCTTACAGTAATTGCCTCTCTTACATCTGTGTACCATTTTAATTCTTGCGCTTGTGTTGCAAATGCACCAACTAAAAACAATAGTATTAAGTATATCTTTTTCATGATCTCTTTAATTTTTGACAAATTTAAACAAAAAAAGAATTGCAAAATGTCGTCTATTTTACTTCTTGCATTAATTTTCTAATAATGGGAGAAATTGCCAATAAAATTACTCCCGCAACAAGTGAATAAATTGCCAGTTGATAATATCCTTCTGTATACGATTGTAATTTAGAAACTAAAGTATCCCCGGTATTTGACCTGGAAATCTCTGCTCCCAGTTTACCCGCAGCCAATTGCCCAAAAGCACTAGCCAGGAACCATAATCCCATCATCATACCAAAGAGTCTTTTTGGAGACAGTTTTGTAATAATAGACATTCCGATTGGCCCCAAACAAAGCTCACCAATAGTGGTTATTAAATAAGCAAAAGTAAACACATTCAATGAGGTAATTCCTTTAGAATCTGCAAAGAATTTGGTCAGATAGAAGATATAAAAAGAAGCTGCAAGGAATAAAAATCCAATCCCGAATTTTATCAAAGTATTAGGCTCAATTTTTCGTTTCCCTAACCATATCCATAATAAACCAATAAGCGGACTTAAAACCACTACAAAAAAAGTATTCGAACTGTTGTTGACAACATTTGGATCTATTGTAAAAAACAACAACTGGTCATTTAGATTGTCTTTTGCAAAAAGTGACAATGATCCGCCGCTTTGCTCGTAAATAGAATTGAACAAGAAATAGAAAAAGACAAACAGAAAAGCAGCGAAAAGCTTCTTTTGCATTTTGACATCCCCTAATTTAAACAATTCATATACAAAATACGCAACGGCAACTGTACCAATAGTATACATGAAATAATCTGTATATTTAGTATTCTTAACCATTATAAAAATAAAAGGCAAACTCAAAATCGAAAGTGCATATACTGCAATTTCACGAATTCTTCTTTTGTTGGCATCTAAGTGTAATAATGGAGAATCTCCAATTGGACCTAAATGTTTTTTAGTAAACAAAAAAGTAATTAAACCTAAAAACATTACAATTGCTGCTGATAAAAAGCACAATTGCCACGAATAGAATTTCCCTAAATAAACACACAAAGCACCACCAAAAAGTCCCCCCACGTTTATTCCGGCATAGAACATTCCGTAACCGGCATCTCTGCGCCCGTCGTTTTCGTGATACAATTCTCCTACCATAGAAGAAACATTTGGTTTGAAAAAACCGGTTCCGATAATCGAAAAAGCGATTCCGTAATAAAAGAAATCATGAGGCGCGACAGCAATCAAAAGATTCCCCAGAATCATAACGATCCCACCAAAAAACAATGATTTTTTGAATCCCAAAACCTTATCAGCGAAAATACCCCCGATAAAAGTAAAGGCATATACAAAAGCCTGAATAGCTCCGTATTGCTCGCTGGCATGATCTTCTTTTAGAAAAAGCTGATCTACCATAAAAATAACCAGAACACCACGCATTCCATAAAAACAAAAACGCTCCCACATTTCAACAAAAAACAAATACCACAATTGTTTTGGGTAATTGCCTTTAAAATTTTGAATCTCCTCTAAAGTGATCTTCTGCTCCATTTATGTATAAATAATTAATTAATTCCTTTTTCTTTCATCACTTTGTTAAGCTGTTTCACCAAACCAAACATCAGTACGGTTGCAAACATCAACAATGCAAAATTCACCCAAAAAAAGTTAGCCTTATTATCGTATGTATCCCACATACTAGCCAAAACCCCGCTCAGCTTATTCCCTATCGAAGTCGATAAAAACCAGCCTCCCATCATTAAGGAAGTGATATTGACCGGACTTAACTTGGAGACGACTGATAATCCCATTGGGCTCAAAAATAACTCTCCTATTGTTATGATACCATAATTTGCTACCAGCCACCAAGCACTCACCTTTTCTGCCCCATCGTTACCAATTTGTACAGCGGCTACCATAACCAAAACAGACAACGCCGAAATTAACAAACCAAAAGCAATTTTCGTAGGTGTTGACGGTTCTTTTTTTCTGGATCGCAAAAATGAGAAAAAAGCAACAATCAACGGTGTTAATATAATTACCCAGGCCGGGTTAATAGACTGACTCAAATTGGTGGCCCAAAGATGCACCTTGGCTCCTTCTTCCGGTAATTTTTCCGGAGCAACATTTCTAAAATACAAAGGATAATTGACTTCTGTCTCTACAACTCCGTTTGATTTTTGCAAACGAAACTGATGATCATAAACCTCAGTAGATACCTTTTTATACTCGACTTCTTTTGCTAATTTCAATTTACCCACGATCTGACCGGCTGTTCCGGTCACTTCTCTGTCAGTATAGCGATCAGCCCAGGTCGTAAGCGCAGAACCGTTAAGTTTAAATACTGCCCAAAATAAAATTACTACTCCAAAAATAGCCAGTAAAGCACCTATTGGCCGCTTATCTTCTGTTTTAGCTTTAAAATAAAGTGATCCATAAAAGAACACTATCGGAATACAGGCAAAAATAAAGGCATCGGTACTATCAGAACCAAAGATATAACTGTCTAAATTAGTTTCCGAAGCAACTCCTTTTATCAACCAGCCAATTGCCCCAAAAATAAAAGACGGAAGCAAAATAAACAGGATAATTTTATAAAATGGCATATCGCCTTCCTGCACTCCTTTTTTCTGATCGAATCCGACATAGTGTTTTGTACCTAACAAAAACACAATAACCCCTATGAACATACCGACACCCGCGGCCATAAAAGCCCAATGCCATCCTAAAAGAATCTGTAGTGCGGCACCAAAGAAATTGCAGATAAAAGCCCCAACATTAATTCCCATATAGAAAATATTGTAGCCTTCGTCCTTTTTATCTTTATACTTTTCTTCAGAATAAAAACTTCCTAATAAGGTAGAAATATTGGGTTTAAAAAAACCATTTCCTATAATCACCAATGTCATGGCGATATAAAGTACCGTTATATCGTGCACTCCCATTAAGAAGTAACCAATACCCATTAAAATTCCGCCAAAAACAATAGATTTTCTGTAGCCCAAATACCTGTCAGCAACGAGTCCGCCAATAAAAGGGGTCAGAAAAACCAGCGCTATAAAAGTTCCGTATAAATCAGAAGCTTCTTTCTCTGTCATTGCAAAACCATCCTTTACATCTTTAAGATATAAAGTAAAAATTCCGATCATTAAATAGTAACCAAAACGCTCCCACATTTCAGATAAAAACAAATAAGGCAGTGCTTTTGGGTGTTTTTTCCACATAATTATAAACTCTTTTAAAATTAAAATTACCTATAAGTCTAAACCTATAGGTAATTTTTGATATATCATTATTACTATTTATCGAACACCGTGCATCATTTTTTTCAGGAATGGAGTCAAAGCAAATAATACAATTGCTGCAATACCTGTAAGGACAACAAATACCATAAAAAACTCATATAAATTGTGAATTTCGAATCCGGCAAAAAAGTGATTGTGAGCACTAATCTGATGTTGGTCTAACAAAGCTAATTGCTCTGCAGTTGGCACCACTTTATTATCTAAAACTGCCTGAAGATCTATTCCTAATTCTTTTGCTTTTGCAAATTTTTCACCAGTTGCCGGCAAGATAGAACCTAAAGTTCCTCCTAAAGCATAACCTGATGCATTCGACAAGAAGAATACACCATATAATAACGAAGAAAAACGTTTTGGAGAAAGCTTACCTACTAATGACAAACCAATTGGCGACAAACACAGCTCTGCACATGTATTTAGGAAATACAATAAAATAAGCCATTTTACCAATAACAATCCTGAAGTTCCGATATACGAAACCTGAGTAGCAATCATAAAGAAACTAATAGAAATCACTACTAAACCCACGGCTAATTTTACCGGAGAAATAGGCTCTTTATCTTTCGCTCTCAAAGTATCCCAAAGCATACTGAAAGGCACAGCAAGAATAACTACAAATAATCCATTAAAAATCTGAACCATTGACGGCGGCATTAACCAGCCAAAGAAATTCCTGTCAGTTTGATTGTCTGCTATAAAAGTTAACGACGAACCTGCTTGTTCAAAGGCTGCCCAGAAGAAAATAATAAAGAACGAAACTATGTAAATTACAATAATTCTGTCTCTTTCAATTTTAGTCAAAGAAGTATCAGAAATAATTAATCCTGCTAATGACAAACCACTGGAGTAAATCAATGTATAAATTAGGTTCTGACCTACAACATAATGAAAAAAGAATCCTAAAGCGATAAATGCAATTCCTGCAATCGTCAAGGCTTTATTAGAAAAATTTGCTTTTTGTGCTTCCCCTTCTTCGAAATCCGAAGCATCGTTTTTAGAAGGCAAGCCTCCTAATGGTTTTCCTTCAGGAGAAACCACATATTTATTTTTCAGGAAGTAAAAAAGAATAGTTCCTAAAAACATTGCAGCAGAAGCCGCCATGAATCCCCATCTAAAAGCGTGGATATCTCTAATTCCGCCACCATCTTTTACATCTCCTAATAAAGGACAGATTGACTGACCTAAAAAAGCTCCGATGTTAATTCCCATATAGAAAATAGTGAAGGCACTATCTAATTTTGTTTTTTCCTGTTTAGGATACAAACTCCCCACCATACTTGAAATGTTTGGTTTGAAGAATCCGTTACCAAAAACAATAACCCCTAATGCAGAGTACATAATGATTTTTGCCAAAGGCAGATTTGCTTCAAAAACACTTCCACTGGTAAACAATAACAATTGTCCTATTGCCATCAACAATCCGCCTAATAAAATACAGTTTCTGTTACCAAGAAAACGATCGGCTACAAAACCTCCCAACATTGGTGTCAGGTAACAAAGTCCAAGGAAACCTCCATAAATTAAAGACGCTTCTTCTTCTTTCATCATTAATGAATTCACAAGAAATAAAGTTAATAAAGCTCGCATTCCATAGAAATTGAATCGCTCCCACATCTCTGTTCCAAACAATACCCAAAGCCCTTTTGGATGCGCAGTTTTTACTTGAGTTTCTCCCATTTTATTCATTATTTGTTTAAGGTTTAAAGTTTTAGATTATAAATTTTCTTTGATAAAGTTAGTCATTTTATTATAAAGCTGAATTCTGGTTGCACCACCATAAATACCGTGGTTTTTATCCGGATATATCTGAGAATCAAATTGTTTGTTTGCCTGAATCAACGCTTCCATCATTTGCATTGAGTTCTGCACATGCACGTTATCATCACCTGATCCGTGAATCAGTAAAAATTTACCTTTTAGTTTACTTACATGGTTTATTGGAGAATTCTGATCATACCCGCTTGCATTTTCCTGCGGAGTCTGCATGTATCTTTCTGTATAAACGCTGTCATAAAAACGCCAGTTGGTTACCGGAGCAACTGCAATTGCCATTTTGAACACATCGTTGCCCTGAAAAATACAGTTCGAAGCCATAAAACCGCCATAACTCCATCCAAAGATTCCAATTCTTGATGCATCCACATAAGGATAAGCCCCAATTACTTTTGCAGCATCAATTTGATCTTCTACTTCGTATTTTCCTAATTCTTTTTGGGTCACTTTTTTGAAATCAGCTCCTTTAAAACCTGTTCCTCTACCATCTACACAAGCTACAATATAACCTTGCTGTGTTAGCGAAGCAAACCAGTAATCATCAGTATTGTTCCAGTCATTGTTTACCTGTTGAGATCCCGGACCAGAATATTGGTACATAAAAACAGGATATTTTTTAGAAGGATCGAAATCTTTTGGTTTCAAAATCCATGCATTCAATTCGTTTCCTTTAGCCGTTTTCAACACAAAGAATTCTTTTGTTGGCAAATTATAATCTTTCAATTTAGCCGCAAGAGCCTGATTGTTTTCGATTACCTGAATCTCTTTACCTGCTTTAGACTCATTTAAAGTATAAGTAGTAGGCTGAGACGCACTTGAGAAAGTAGTAATAAAGAATTGGAAGTTAGGGCTAAAAGTTGCCGCACTTGTTCCGGTTTTTGAAGTTAAACGTACTTTATTTTTTCCGTCTAAAGCAATTCTGTAGATATCTCTGTTGATAGAACCATTTTCTGTAGATTGGTAGAAAATCGTTTTGTTTTTTTCATCGAAACCGTAGTAAGACACTACTTCCCAGTTTCCTTTTGTCACCTGATTTTTAAGCTTTCCGTTTTTGTCATATACATAAATATGATTAAAACCGTCTTTTTCGCTTGTCCAGATAAAGCTATTATCTTTTAAGAAAGTCAAATTGTCTGTAACATCGACATAGGCTTTATCTTTTTCATTCAAAACTACTTTAGCATTTGCTGTAGTTCCGTCTACAAATAACAAATCCAGATTGTCCTGGTGGCGGTTTAAAACCTGAGCCGACAATACATTATTATCATTTGTCCATTGTAATCTTGCTATATAAAAATCATTGTAGTTTCCTAAATTAACTTTTTTAGCCGCATTGCTCGCTACATCATATATATGTAATGAAACTGCTGAGTTTTTTTCTCCCGCTTTTGGATATTTAAATGTCTCAACTGTTGGATATAGATCTTTATGAAACATTGACATCGAAAATTCAGGAACCTGACTTTCATCAAAACGAATATAAGCCAGTTTTTTACTGTCTTTACTCCAGTCAAAAGCCCGGACAAAAGCAAATTCTTCTTCATAAACCCAATCCGTAATACCATTAATAATGGCATTTTTCTTTCCGTCAGTTGTAACGGCAGCCGATTTTTTAGAAGCTACATCATATACATAAAGATTATTTTCTCTTGCATATGCGATCTTAGTTCCGTCAGGGGAGAACGTTGGCTCCTGAACCTGAAAATCAAAAAGCTTTGTCAGGGATTTAGAAGTTATATCGTATAAAAAATAATCTGCTGTAAAGGAGTGACGAAAAATCTTATTTGAATTGCAGGCAATCAGGATCTTTTTTTCAGAAGCATCAAAAGTATAGCTGTCGATTCCGTCTGCAAGCGCTTTATGGTTTTTAGTATCAATTAAATTCGACACTTTTTTCAGGGTTGCAAAGTCGTATAAATCAATCTGCATACTTCTACTGGCCTGATCTACATTTAGAACAGTATATTGATCTGTATTTTTTAGGGATTGCAGCTCATCCATTCCTTTTGCCCTAAATGCACCACTATAAATATTCTCGACAGTAATTTTCTGTTGACCAAAAACGGTAGCAACTAAAAATAAAAGTATTACAGTAATTTTACCTGATTTCATTAGAATTATTTTAAATATAAAAAAGAGCCCAATTTTAGTAAAAAAAATGAACATAATACACATTTTAAGTGTTAAATGTTAAAAAAAATAACGTTTGCGTATTTTCCAAATTTCAAATACATTGCAAACAAAACTCTTAAAATGGTATCTTTGCCGCAACTTTATTATTTAAAATACTGAGAATGAACAACGCTGTTGCCGGATTTTCTAAATTATCCAAAAAAGAAAAAACAAACTGGATCGCCAATACTTACTTTTCAAAGCCTGAAGAAGCACTAAATATTATAAGAAATTACTGGAATTCAGACGAAAAGCTACAACAATTGCATGATGAATTTATAGAAAACACGATTTCAAATTTATATATTCCGCTTGGAGTTGCGCCTAATTTTTTAATCAACGGAAAATACAAAACCATTCCAATGGCCATTGAGGAGAGCTCAGTGGTTGCCGCAGCATCAAAAGCAGCAAAATACTGGTCTACACGCGGCGGTTTTAAAGCAACGGTAATCGACACTGAAAAAATTGGTCAGGTGCATTTTACTTTTAATGGTGATGCAGAAAAACTACAGGCTTTCTTTGATCAAATAAAACCAAAATTTTTCTCTGACACACAAAGCATTACCAAAAACATGCAGCAACGCGGTGGCGGAATTGTAGACATTAAGCTAAAAGACAAAAGAAGCCTACTGGAAAATTACTTTCAGCTTCACGCTACTTTCAAGACTAAGGATAGTATGGGAGCGAATTTTATCAATTCTTGCTTAGAGCAATTTGCAACGACTTTGAAAGATGAATTTCAACATTCTGATTTATTTTCAGAAGATGAAACACTAAAAGTAGTGATGAGTATTTTGTCTAATTATGTTCCTAATTGCATCGTTAGAGCCGAGGTTTCGTGCCCTATTGAAGACTTATCAGAGAAACACATTCCCAATCCACAAGAATTTGCAGAACGTTTTCTACAGGCTGTTCAGATTGCCGAAGTCGAACCTTTTAGAGCCGTAACCCACAATAAAGGCATCATGAACGGAGTTGACGCTGTCATTCTGGCAACCGGAAATGATTTTAGGGCAGTTGAAGCGGGAGTTCATGCTTATGCTTCAAAAAATGGTCAATATGCCAGTTTATCTCATGCAAAAATCGAGAACGGAATTTTTACTTTCTGGCTTGAAATTCCTTTAGCATTAGGAACTGTTGGCGGATTAACATCTTTGCATCCTTTAGTAAAATTGTGTTTTGAAATACTCGAAAAGCCTTCAGCCAAAGAGTTAATGGAAATTGTTGCTGTTGCCGGTTTGGCACAAAACTTTGCCGCATTGCGCTCATTAACCACAACCGGAATTCAGGAAGGCCACATGAAAATGCACCTGAACAACATCATCAACCAATTTGAAGCAACAGATGAAGAACGTCATTTGATTAAATCTCACTTTAAGAAAAATGCCGTTTCACATAGCGCGGTTGTTGAGTTTATCGAAACTATACGCAAATAATTATTCGCTCTGAAACTAGTTGAAGGATAAGGAGCTATTCCCGCTATCCGTTACAATCTTTTGTTTTTCTAAAGAAAAAAACAAAAGGATTTTCACTACTATCGGGGCTAAAAAACACAGCATGAAAACAACTTTTTACAGCAACGGAAAACTTTTAATTACGGGCGAATATTTAGTCTTAGACGGCGCAAGAGCTTTTGCATTACCCACAAAATTTGGACAAGACTTAGTTATCGAAAACAGCTCAAACCAGGAAATTCAATGGAAGAGCTATAATTACGACGAACAGCTTTGGTACGAAGACACTATTTCTTTTGCTGAAATAATTAATAATACCGAAAGCAAAATCGAAACTGTAAAAACGACTTTAATCAATATTTTGCACGAAGCATATCTTCTAAATCCTGGTTTTATAAACAACTCAGAAGGATATAATATCAGCACACAACTTACATTTCCTAAAAATTGGGGATTAGGCACATCATCAACTTTATTGAACAATATTGCTCAGTGGACGAATATAGATGCGTTTACCCTCTTAAAAAATAGTTTCGGAGGCAGTGGTTATGATATTGCCTGCGCTCAAAACGACACGCCAATTGTGTATCGACTGGAACAAAATTTGCCTGTAGTAGAAACGGTTAATTTCAATCCGGATTTTACATCCAGTATCTTTTTCGTTTACCTTAATAAAAAACAGAATAGCAAAACAGCCATTAGCGCTTATTACAACAACAAAAATCAAAACTTAGCGCACAATATTATTGACAACAATAAAATCACAGCTGCCATCCTCAACGCAAAAACACTGAAAGAATTTGCTTTTGCAGTAGAAAAACATGAGATCCATCTGAGCAATATTCTGGAAATACGAACTATTAAAGAGGCTGCTTTTCCTGATTTTAATGGTGTTGTAAAAAGTCTGGGAGCATGGGGAGGCGATTTTGTAATGGTAATTTCAAAAGGGAACCCAACAGCCTATTTTGCCTCAAAAGGATACGAAACGATTCTTACTTACAATGAAATGATATTGATTTAGAAAGATTGTTTTAAAAACAACACACTCAACAACTCAATACTATTATCTGTCTTTTCAAATTTTCAAAACCGAGAAAAGCTTTAAGTCAAAAAAATGTAATCCATAAAAAAACCCGAAACATTCATCTGAACGTTTCGGGTTTTATATTTAAACCTTTATTTACTAAAAACTAGTAATTAAATTGTAATCTGTTATCTTCGATTTTAGCATTGCTTTTTAAAGCTGGTAAAATTCTGCTTGCGTCATTTGCGCTTTGAGCTTTTACTTTAGCAACATACTCAGCATGATTTGCAAGAGCAGGCGCTTTTACTGTACTAATATTTTTTACTACATAAACTCCGGTATTTCCTTCAATTGGAGCAGAGATTTTATTTGCAGTCAATGCGAATGCATTACCAACAACTTTAGGCTCTTGTCCAACTCCACCAGGTAAAACCGGGTTATCCATAGTAACGTCAGCAGCTTGCTGAACTGCAACACCAGCGCTCTTAGCAACAGCTTCTATTGTAGAACCTGTCATTTTAGCTTTTAGCATTTCAGCTTTTTTCTTATTTTTCAAAATTGACTCAACATAAGGTCTTGCTACCGTAACAGAAACTAAACCTGATTTGTTTTCGCTTTTGTATTGAGCAATTACGTGTCCGATGTTAGCGATTTCAAAACGTTTTACGTCTCCAACGCTAGTTTCTTTATCGTAAGCCCATCTAATGATGTTACGTTGGTTTCCTAAAGGACCAAATGCTTCATCCATAGCTTTTGCAGTTACAGGAGGTGCAATTTTTAAACCTAATTCTTTTGCTGTAGCATTGAAATCTTTTTTCTCAGCATCCATTTCAAATTTAGTTGCCAATGTAAATACTTTATCAGAAGTAGCTTCAGATGGCTCGATTTTCTGAGCAATTGTAGCTAAACGAATTCCGTCTTGTTTATCTGTAATTTTGATAATGTGAAATCCAAAAGGAGTTTCTACTAAACCAACTTTTCCAATTCCGTTATTGAATACAAAATCATTGAATGGTTTTACCATTTGGTTTGGACCAAAATAACCTAAATCACCACCTTGTTGTGCAGATGAATCATCAGAGCTTGTAAAAGCTAACATCATGAAACTATCCGGATTTGCCTGAACCTGAGCTAAAATTTCTTCTGCTTTGGCTTTAGCTTCTTCTTTCGTTCTTTTTTCTTTTTGGTTTGGAGTCTGAGATCCTTCGTAACCAATTAAGATATGACTTGCTTTTGCATTAACACCGGCTTTAAATCCTAAAGACTTAGAAATTGCATAGTATCTTCCAAAAACGTACGGTCCGTATATTGCTCCTGCAGGTAAACTGAATAATTTATCAGCATCGATAGCCGGTAAAGCATTTTTAGGTACATAAGTTGAATCGTAAGGAACATCAGAATTTGAGTTTACGAATTCAGCAATATTTGTTGCGTTTCTAAAACCTGGCAAAGTATCATTTTTACCTGTTTTTGCATTGTACTCTACTCTTCCGTTTAATAAAGCAGTGATTTTAGCTTTGATTTCAGCTTCGTCTTCTTTTGAAGCTTTGTCTTCTACTAAAACATATTGAATTTCACGAGTTGCATCCGCTTTGAATTTTTTCTCGTTTTTCTTCATATAATCTACAATTTCTGAATCAGAAATTTTTACATCGCTGTCTTTTATAGAAGAATATAATGCAGCAGCATAAGCAAAGTTTACTTTGTTCGCTTCCATTTCATATTTCAATTTTCCTTCACTGGCTGTAGTATAAAGACCTGCTTTTACTAATGTGCTGTAGATTTGGAATTTTGCATTTAACTCAGCATCTTTTTCTTTTTCAGAAATATATTGTGCTGCCTCAGGATTAGCTTTAAAGTATTCTTTAAATTTAGCTACGTCAAAAGCACCGGCTGCATTTAAAAACATTGGGTTTTTACCAATATTCGGATCTGATTTTAAAACTTCAAGTAAATGTTTTTCACCTACTCTTAATCCTAATTTATCAAACTGAGAAGATAATAATGCGATCGAAACCTCTTGATCCCAAACTCTGTTTGCAGCTTCAGTGGAAGTAATTCCTTGACCACTTTTTTCAACATTACTCACTTTAACTCTAAAGTCTTCAAATGAAATATCTTTTCCGTCGATGCTTCCTACATCTTTTGAACTTTGACCGAAACTTCCTCTAGTGAAAAGATCTTGTATTATAAATGCAAATAATGCAAGTGCAATAACTCCTATCAATAAAGCGGAACGCTGTCTAATTTTTGCTAAAACTGCCATTTTTATTATCGTTAATTTTATATTCAGTTTGCGAAAATACAATTATCTAGTTAATAACAATACAACTAGGGTTTTATTTTACACAATTTTTTTCATTAATTTAAAAAATCACTCTTTTATTGTCAATTTAACCAATTCAATTTTCTTATTTGAAGCTTCTTCAATTACAAAATGATAGCTGTCTATCACTATTTCGTCGCCTTTTTGAGGAATTTCTTTGGTAGAATTAACAATAAAACCGCCTAAGGTTCCGTAAGAATCTTCTTCAGGAATATCCAGCTTATAAGTTTCATTCAGGTATTCGACATCTAATCTGGCAGAAAACAAATACCTGCCTTCACCCAATTCTTTTTCGATCAGCTCTTCTTCATCAGAATCGTGCTCGTCTTCAATCTCTCCAAAAAGCTCTTCTACTATATCTTCTATCGTAATGATTCCTGAGGTCCCTCCGTATTCATCTAAAACAACCGCCACGTTTTTTCTTTTCTTAATCAATAAATTAAGCGCATCTTTTATCAAAATAGTCTGCGGAACAAACTCTACAGTCATTAAAACTGATTTTATCGTTTTTGGTTTTTTAAACAAATCAAACGAATGCACATAACCCACAATATCATCAACTGAGTTCTGACTTACTATGATTTTCGAATAACCTGTTTCGATGAATAATTCTTTAAGATCCGTGATACTGTCAAACAAATCAATATCGACAATTTCCGTACGCGGCGTCATGATATCGCGGGCTTTTACACCTGAGAATTCTAACGCATTCTGAAAGATCTGAATTTCCGAATCGACTTCTTCATCGTCTTCGACAGAATTCATTTGCTCGGTAATATAATTTCCGAGTTCTATTTTACTAAAATACAACTGTACCTGATCGCCTTCTGTCTTGAAAAATTTCTGCAGGACAAAATCCGAAATCCAGATAAAAAAAGTAGAGATATAATAAAACAGCCTATAAAACAGATAGGCCGGAATTGCAAAAAACTTAATTAATGAATTGGCATAAATCTGAAAAAAGACTTTTGGAAAAAACTCTGCTGTTATTAAAACTATAAAAGTTGAAATTACGGTCTGAACTAACAAACTGGTCAGATCAGAAAAATGAAATCCTAAATTGACAATACATTTTAGAATTAAATCCCCCATATAAAAGCCATAAACTACCAATGCTACATTGTTGCCAATAAGCATTGCAGCAATAAACTTTGAAGGATTCTCAGTAAGTTTCGTTAAGATTTGTGATAAAAAATTATCTTGTTTTTTTTCTATTTCAAGATAAATTTTATTCGAGGAAACAAAAGCTATTTCCATTCCTGAAAAAAATGCCGATAGTATTAAACATAGTATTATAATACTAATTTCCATTTTTTACTGTTTTTTGTTACGATCATCGAATTTCCTGGCAAATCTTCTTCTGAAGAAAAACATAAAAATCGCCATACCTGAAATAATAAAACTCAGCGTGGCACCATCATTGCCTTCGTTTATCTTTGTAACTCCGTCATAGATAAAGTAAACTGCAAATGCCAAGTAAACGTATTGTGTATATTTTAAATAACCCATAATTATATTTTTTCGTCTGATTCTATTTCGCCACTTACACGTTGCGAATTAATCACTTTAAAATCTTTACTAAAATCAATTCCCTGACCATAAGAAACCCCTTTTGCATCGGTCAGCTTAAACTTTCTTTCGGTATAAAACCACTCGTTTTTCTGATCAAAATACAATTGCTCCGTTTCAAGTATCTGCCCTGTTTCTGATGTAATCTTCACTTTTCCCTGCAAATCTATTATGCCGGTTGGCTTGTATGAGACTGCATAATTTGACACTATAAAAGTACGCTTTTGTTTTTTATCATATAACGTAACATCGATTCCTTTTGGAAATTCCGTAAAAGGAAATTCCAAATTAGAATAATCTAACATTTTTGGACTTTTAAGAACTCCTGTAATCAGTCCGGAATCAGTATATCTAATATTAACAGTATCTGCATCACTTCCGGGAACAAACTCTGAGAAGTTAATTTTCTGAACTTCCTTAAAATTACTTTCGCATCCAAAAAACAGTGTCACAGTAAAAACTGTGACAGCCGCTATAATATATCTCTTTGGTAAATTCATTTGCCAAATGTAGTAAATTGTATGAGCTTAAAAAAGCGCAAAAGTGTATCTTTAGTTGAATTTACTTTTCACAAACCATCTGTCATTGAAAGAAAAACTCAAACTAAAGTTGAAATAATTCTCCTGAATTAAATCTGCAGAGGTTGTTCCTCTTTTACCAAACTCTAAACCAACGTTTACATTTGAGAAAGATCCGTTACCAAGAGGAATCCCGGCACCTAAGCTCATTCCAACATC
Organism: Flavobacterium frigidimaris; assembly: GCA_900129595.1. Classification (GTDB taxonomy): domain Bacteria; phylum Bacteroidota; class Bacteroidia; order Flavobacteriales; family Flavobacteriaceae; genus Flavobacterium; species Flavobacterium frigidimaris. The sequence continues at coordinate 289,725 of FQWG01000002.1, forward strand.
ATTGATTGATTCGTTATTGACAACAAGGCCCAGTTTCTCGTATTTTAATCCGGCTCTATAGGTAATTCTGCTTAAATGACTGGTAAATGAAGCATAATTAGGGATATAATATCCTCCTATTGCATATTTCTGATACTTTTCATAACGCACATTATCTGCTGCATTGTAATAATTGGCAAGTTGTCCGTTACCCTGAAAAGCAAGTGTAGTACCTACTAACCATTTTCTTGCCTCACCTATACCTGCACCCAATGTAATTTTATTTGGCAGTTTTAGATTGGTTTCAATTGCCGGGCCTAAATAAGGGTCCGGATCACCATCTACCGCAATAACTCTTGTACTGTTTGAATTTAATGTACTTGCAAAAGTATAGCTCAAACTCGTGAACAAGCTTAGTTTTTTATCAATTTTTGTTTGATACATTGTACCAATATTAAAACTAACACCTGACAATTCAGAAGTATTCGTTTCCTGAGTACCGTTTTGAATTCCTGTAGCAAGCTCTACACTGGTAGTTGTAATTTTACCAAAATTATATTGTGCATCAGCTCCAATATTCCACTTCGGTGTGATTTTATATCCTAAACCGGCAAACACTTTATTGACTCCGCCTTTTCCCTGAAGCTGTGAACTTGTTCCGTCTACTACAGCTGTCTGATCATTTAGAATTTTATACCCAACTGAAGTTACAGGCACTAAACCAAACGCTGCACCAAATTTCCCCATTGGGATTCCCAATGCCAAATAATCGAAAGTAGACCTTTGTGCTTTTGCAGATTCATCAGTAGTTTTTAAAGTATTTGAGCCAAAAGTTCCTCCAACAGTAAAAACAGTTTGTCTTAAACTAGCGTAACTGGATGGGTTTTCAATATTCAAATGGATACTATCCTGCTCTACCGAAACTCCTGCCATAGACCTATTTTCAAGAGTTCCTTTAAATCTGACATCTCCAATTCCGAAGAAAGAATAAGGAGAAGCAGTACCCTGTTGAGCAAATGAAACGAACGAGATAAGCAAACAAGCGCTTACTATAATTTTTTTAATCATTGTCGATTTTATATTGAAATGTTTGGTTCAAACTTTCTAAAAGGAAATTTGAATTGGCAAATATGGTATTTTTTAATCGTTTAGCCAAAAAAACTGCATCACCTCCCGTTAAAATTATTATAAAATTTGAAAAGTTTGCCCGATATTCATCGATAAAACCGTCAATCTCATAGACGAACCCATTCACAACGCCGGAATGAATGGCTTGTGCTGTTGAGTTTCCTATATACAACTCAGGCACCTCAAAAGCCAGCAAAGGCAGTTTAGCCGTGTAATTATGTAATGCTTCGTAACGCAATCGCAGACCCGGAGAGATGGCTCCGCCCAAATAATTATCATTTTCGTCGATGAAATCGTAGGTAATGCAAGTTCCGGCATCAATTACTAATCTGTTTTGCTTAGGAAACTGCAGGGTTGCTCCCGAAGCCAAAACCATCCTGTCGATCCCTAACGTTTTTGGGGTCGCATATTTATTTACAAAAGGATAAACATCTTCGTGGGTTAAAAAATGAATGTTTAACTCGTTTTCGAAAGCCAAAAAGGATTGCTTTTCGACGTTTCCGACTGAAGCAACAACCAAATCAGAACAGTTTGGAAATTTTTTTAAAATTTTTTCAATTTTTTTTTCAAGCTCATTTTTCTCAAAAACAAAATTTTCAAGAACAGTACTTCCCTCAAATACAGCCGCTTTAATCCGGGTATTTCCAACATCAACCGTTAAAATCATCTTTACTTTTTTATCAGTGCGAAGATACGAATTGATTTTTTTAAAAAAATGTTTTGGATAAATGAAAAATGATTCTATCTTTGCACCCGCAATCAGCACGGTGCCTTAGCTCAGATGGTAGAGCAATGGACTGAAAATCCATGTGTCCCTGGTTCGATCCCTGGAGGCACCACCGTTAAAACCCGAATAGCAATATTCGGGTTTTTTGTTTTATAGCCTTTTGGGCAAATTCCAAAGTTTTACCGCAAGGTTCGCTTAGATTTTTACCTAAGGTTATGTTGAGAAAACACAAAGTTCGCAAAGCTTTATGATAAAGCTTTGCGAACTTTGTGTTTTTACTTTGCAATCTTTGCGGTTATTTTTTTTCAATTAAATATGGTTTCGAAAAAAAATTATTGATGAAACACAGAAACTGCAGGAAAATAATATCCTGAAAAATTTACAGATCCTGTTTTAGCTCCTGAATTGGCGTTGAACAAATAAAGATTATTGATCGCGAAATTCGCACCAAAACCTTCATTTACCGTATTTACCACCAAAGTATTTTTCTTTCGGTCATAACCAATTCCTGCACCATATAAGATATTCGAATCAGTTAAAGTGATAAAAGGTGTGGTCAATGACTCTGGAGTTCCATTGTATTTATACACTTGTTTACCACCGCTAAAACTGCCGTTTTTAGCAATAAAAACATCATTTTTAGCAGCTGCTATAGATCCCGGATGCCATGCTCCCCAGCTTCCGTAAGCCTGAAAACCTAATGCAATTTCTTTTACTTCAAGCGTATTCGAATCTATGCTGATAAGATTTTTACCTCCTGCTGCCCATACTTTTTTATCATCGGTAACAGCAAATCCTAAAACGATACCCGGAATAGTTTTTTCGACTGCCAATGTTGAAGCATTAATAACAATCACCCCTTTTAAAGCTGACAACGCAAAAATATAACCGTTAGCCTTAACAATATCGCCTACCTGACCTGTAATACCTTCGATTTGCCCATTTACCTCCATCGTATTCAGATCAAGTTTAAATATCCCTTTACCGGCAGTCAGCAGGGCGTGGTTTTCGTCAATACCTACTACTGCACGCCAGTCATTTCCACCTTTAGCCGGAATTCTTTTTTCTTCTTTTAATGAATAAGCATCTGCTACTACAACTGGTCCGCCAACTTTAGAAACTAAAAATAGTTTTTTATTTATCAGGGCCCCGAATTCTAATGTAGACGATGCCGGTTTTAAATCCTTATCCGGATTTACTTTTACAAAAACACTGTCTTCTATGGCTTTTGTATCATATCTATAAAACCCTACTGTTCCCGTTCCGTGACCAAACCAGCCTTCATTGATCATAAAGAAACCATTTTCATACGCTCCGTAAGTATGAATATCATAGGCAAGAGACACTTTTCCGCCATCATTTTTAGCGGTCATTGTAATTTTAAAATCACCTCTGGCTACTGGTTTAAAAATATAAGTAGAATCAGACCCTACAACATTTCCATTTACAGTCCATTCAAAGGAAACATTTTTTCTGTCTGCTAATTTTGAGCTTAATTGAAGTGTTTTTCCAATGGTTAAAGTATCTTTCAATTGCTGTTCACCTTTTATTACAGGAGGCGCTGTAAAATCATCATCATTATTACATGAAACTGTAAGCATCATCAAAGAGGCAATTGCAATTAATGGCCTGGAAAAAAATTGATTTTTCATTATTAAATATTTAAAATTATACTACTTAAATGTTTAAATCGAAATGCAAGCTACTCTGCCCAAAGTTGTATAAACAAACTTTTGCAAAAGCACAGCATAATGCACGACGATACGTTTTAATGATTTTTTTAGTGGAGAAAAAGAAAACATCGAAAAGAAAAACTTCCAGAAGGAAATTGCTTTTACAATATCATATTTGTAGAAAAAAAATCTCATAAACTCTATTTTGGCTTACGAGAATAGAATAGCAAAACGATACCATTATCACACAATGTGAAAAGTATTGTTCCTGACTCAAGCTTCAATCCCCGAAAGCTATTTATTACTATAAAAATGGCAGGTCTTCTGACTTGCTCCCTACACCCAAGCCTTCCCTTTCTTAATGAAAAGTGACATATCAATGGGTTTCAGTTCATGAGCTTACAGCTGCGGGACAGTTTTGGATTTACACCAAATTCCCTTTTAATGTCAATATTGAATCAATATGACAACCATTTCCTGTTTTAAAATTTGAGCTGCAAAACTAGCGTTTTCTTTCTTAATAAAACAATAGTTCTTTATTTTAAAGGGCTTCAGCATATGGTTAAGCTACAATTTGTTTTGAATTATGAAGCTTTGATTCAGCCAATAAATGTTTAATCAACAATTAAATTATTTTTGTTAAAAAAGTATCAAATAAATAAAAAAATATCTTTTATATTCGTTAAAAAATATTTTATAGTTTTATTTATTATCAAGTATACAAATTTAGTTTATGAGCAAAACTTCTACAAAAGGCATTTGGAAAGTAATTTCAGCCTCCTCAATGGGTACGATGATTGAATGGTATGATTTCTATATTTTTGGGAGTTTAGCCGTGGTAATTTCGACTAAATTCTTTCCAAGTGACAATCCCACCGCCGCATTTTTATCGACTTTAGCCACTTTTGCAGCAGGATTTGTGGTTCGGCCTTTTGGCGCATTATTCTTTGGAAGACTTGGCGATATCATTGGCCGGAAATATACTTTTATGGCGACACTATTATTAATGGGCGGATCTACTTTTTTAATAGGCTGTATTCCAAGTTATGAAACGATTGGCTTTATGGCCCCCTTATTAGTTTTAATTTTGCGTTTACTACAAGGACTTGCTCTTGGCGGAGAATACGGAGGCGCGGCCACTTATGTTGCTGAACATGCTCCTGTAGGGCAAAAAGGATACTGGACTTCCTGGATTCAGACCACGGCAACGGTAGGTTTATTTATTTCTTTAATGGTAATCTTAGCCACAAAAAATGCCCTTTCTCCGGCAGACTTTGACTCCTGGGGATGGCGCGTTCCGTTTTGGGTTTCTATTGTAATGGTAGGGGTTTCGTACCTTATTCGCAAAAACATGGACGAGTCTCCTGTATTTGCAAAAGCTAAAAAAGAAGGTACCACAAGTACAAATCCGCTAAAGGAAAGCTTTGGAAACAGATATAACCTAAAATTTGTTTTACTGGCATTATTTGGTGCAACAATGGGGCAAGGTGTTGTTTGGTATACCGGACAGTTTTACGCCATGAGTTTCATGAAAACTGTAATGAATGTAGATTCGTCTCAGGTTGATACCTTACTGGGGATTGCCTTATTAATGGGAACTCCGTTTTTTATCTTTTTTGGATGGTTAAGCGACAAAGTAGGACGAAAATACATCATGATGAGCGGCATGTTACTCGCAATTTTGTTTTACAGGCCCATTTATAAAATGATGTATAACACGACGGATGTGAACTACAAAACTGAAATCACTGAAAAAACAATCCAAAATACTGAGACAAATAAAAATAATGACAAAATAACTTCTGTTTCAAAAACCTATACTGACGGAACTACGTATATCGAAAAGAAAACAGATTTTGCAGATAAAAAGGAGGCTCAGACCCATATTTCAGTCAACATCAATTCAAGCGATGAATGGACTTTAATTTTTCTGGTATTTATTCAGGTTTTGTTTGTCACTATGGTCTATGGACCAATTGCAGCATTTTTAGTCGAAATGTTTCCAACAAAAATCAGATACACATCAATGTCCCTGCCCTATCATGTTGGAAATGGTATTTTTGGAGGTTTACTGCCTGCTATTTCGACTTATTTTGTTACACATGCCAAACAAGCCGGAAAACCGGATTTTTATCTTGACGGACTCTGGTATCCTATTATTATAGCATCTGTTTGCTTTGTAATTGGAATGATTTATATCGATAATAAAAACAAAACGAATCACCTTTAATACAATAACTATGAATACGATCAAACAAATTTTAGGTGTTTTATGGATTATCCTTGCAGCTGCAGCCGCTTATTTTTGTGTCTTTGAATTTGGCTTACCTAAACTTCTTTCTGACCAGCAGGACGATTTGGTATTTGGTATCATTATCCTTTTTATCCTTACTCCGTTAATTGTTTTAGGCTTGGGAACTTTTGGTTATTTTGCGGTAATTGGGGAATATAATGATAAGAAGAAATAGCAAAAAATCACATGAGAAAAGGGCTGTCTACATGATGTAGAACAGCCCTTTTGCATTACTAACCAAACCAAAATCTTTTACTTAGTAAGTATATTTTAATTCATCTTTATCAAAAATTCATTACCGGAGTTTCACAGATTGACTTTGCTTCTTTCCCGAAACCAGTTATAGTAAAAAAGGACTACCTATACAGATAGTCCTTTATAATTTTAATAAAACTACTCCTGATTTGGAATCATTAAGTAGCTTCCGTCTAAATCATTGAAATAAATAACATATTTAGATTTTTCTACAGGTATGTTTTCACCATTACCGCCTCCTGAGAAAGCAGTATCTCCACCCCAGGCAACATCCCAACTGTCATTTGCTCTAAACTTAAGTCCACCATCTTTCAAAGCAGTTACTCCAAGGCTCCATGCGTGCTTGTTGAAAGTAGAGTTTACCATAGGTGTCGAAGCATCCCAGTCTTTTGGCGTACTATCTCCGATAATTCCAACAGTTGTATTCGTTTTTGCAGCAGAATCATTATAAGGCACTAATGTATACGTTAAAACTTTCGTATTAAATTGAAAAGTATAATATCCATCCGCCGGAATTGTAAATTCACCTGCGTTACTGTTTATTTCAATAGCATCACTTCCGGCTTTCCCTAATTGAGAAGCCCAACTTCCTTTTTCAGAAATCAACTTAAAATTACCCGCTTTAAAAAAACCTGTAAATTTATACAGATCTGCATTTTTTCCATCTCTATACATCGGTTGGTGTTTCGTATCAGCATTGTTGTCCCAACCACCATCTACAGCAGCTCCCACTAAATACCAATCTGTAAAATTGTATGCCACTCTTCCTGAGTAAGGCGTTACACTGATTGTAACAGCTTTAGATATTTGAGGAACTCCTCCTGAAATATCCGAAGAAACTTTTACGTCAAACTGAGATGCTACATCTGTTGGGCCACCTAAATCAATTGCTGCCTGATTTAAATCTTTAACCAATACTGAAACTTCAGTAATATTGCTCGTTGTTTCAAGGGTTATTGCTTTTGTAAAGTCACCGCCTTTTTTATCAATTAACAACTTATATTTCAGCACTACAGTAGCAGAATATACAGCTTTTGACCATGTGAATTTGTCCGCGACATCTCCTGCATGATCTGCATCTAAAACAAATTCTTTTCCTGTTGCAGGTGCAGTTATTTCAGGAGCTGTTACAGCCTCAACAATTGGCCTGTTGTCTACAGCATCAGCATTACATGAAACCGCCAATACACCAATAAATGCGATTAAAATTTTATATATATTTTTCATTTTACTATTTTATAAAGGTGTTAGTATCCTGGATTTTGCTTCAATGTTGGATTTGCCTGAATAGTTCTGGCAGGAATAGGCATTAAATCTCTGAATGATTCCGTCGATGTACCAGCCATAACGCCACCTTTCCATTGCCAGATTTTAGATCCTCCGGTAAATTTCCCAAAACGAATTAAATCTGTTCTTCTGTGACATTCCCAAAACAATTCACGCCCTCTTTCCGCAAGTAGAAAATCAAGAGTCAAATCTCCTGCAGTAATATTTGTTGCACCGGCTCTGTTTCTAATTTGGTTAATATACCCTACAGCAGTACCTACATTACCTGTACTAGCACCTCTTACCGTAGCTTCAGCATACATCAAATAAGCATCAGATAACCTGAACATTGGAAAATCAGTATCCGGAACATCTGGTCTTTGCGCTTTTGATCCGTCAGAGTTTACATTGATGAACTTTGTTACAGCATAACCATCTGTAAAAGTTGATACATTATTAATATCTAAAGACTGACCATCTGTATAAAATGTCCCTCTTTTATCTCCGGTTGCAGTAGCATCAGGAAAAAGAGCCACAAACTCTTTACGAGCTCTGGTTCCCTGCCATCCACCATCCATACCCTGATCAGCAGAGTCCATACTACCACCAATAGAAGCGTGAATGATAAAACTCATTCCTCCACCTACAGCTCTGATAGCATTACCATCACTAATGATAGGAAAAATAAACTCACTTTGCGCTCCATTTCTATTATTGTCTGAAGAGAATAAATATCTGTAAGGAACATTTGCAAAAGTATACCCTGAAGCAGTAATGATTTCATTACACAATGCTGCTGCTTCATTATTTTTTTCTACTCCTATGTATACTTTAGCATTTAAATAAACTTGCGCCAACAAAAATTTAGCAGCTGTTTTATCAACTCTTCCATATTCATTCGTTTTTGAATCGGCTAAAGTTTTATCCATGTCTTTTAATTCAGCTTCAACAAAAGCAAAAACTTCTGCTCTTGTTTTTTGTACCGGATAAAATAACCCAACCGGGTCAGCTTCAGTAGTAATAGGCACACCTCCAAATAAATCCATTAGATTATAGTAGGAGAATGCTCTTAAAAAGCGAGCTTCAGCTCTAAAAGTTGCAATTTCAGCTTTCAGGTTAGCATCAACTCCTCTTGCATTCAATTTTTCCTCTGTAGTTTGTCTTAAAAACTCATTCGCAACACTAATTTCATAGAATGCTCGTGAGTACGCACCTGCCAAAAATTCATTTGCAGGAGCCCAATTTTGTGTATTTAAAGTAGGCAAAGCACCATCAGCCCATCCAATAATTGCCTCATCAGTAGGCAGTTCCTGCACCACAAAAAGCAATCTTAAGTAACTACTAAAGTCTCCACCAAGCCCCGCAATATCCGGTTTACCATCTCCGTCATTACCTCCTACATATAAACCTGCGTATAATTTTGCCAATACTTGTTTGTATGAAGCCGGGTCCTCAAAAAAGGTCTCAGATAAAAATTCGTTTTTATCACGAGGCGTCACATCTAAGTCGCCAGTACACGAAGTAAGCGTCATATTGAACCCTAATATGAATAGGATAAAATAAGATATATGTTTAAATGATATTTTCATTTTATTTCTTTTTAAATTTATTTTCAGTCCGCGATTAGAAACTTGCATTTACCCCAAACAAGAATGTTCTGGCTCTTGGGTAAACATTATTATCGATTCCGTTGAATTTTTCAGGATCTAAACCACCGTATTTTGTAAGTACAAAAACATTTTGAACACCAGCAGTAAATCTTAAACTAGCTGATTTTAATAACGTTTTATCAAAAGTGTACCCCAGAGTAACGTTATCTAACTTAATAAAAGAAGCATCTTTTATGTAATAATCAGATAAGTAACGAGATGTACCATTATCTTCATAGGTAAATCCGGTATTAAGATAATCTGAACCCACATTCGATAAATCTGTTTGTCTTCTTAAACCTGCATCTGAATATCCAAGATTAGAACTCACGTTATCAAAAATATAATTTCCTAAACTAGCTCTCCAGTTCATTGTAAAATCAAACTTTTTGTAGTTTAAAGTAGAGAATAATCCAAATGAATAATCTGCTGCCGGCTTATGAAATCTGTAACGATCTCCATCATCAATTTTACCATCTCCGTTTCTGTCTACATAAGCTCCGGCAATTGGCTTTTTATTAGCATCGTATAATTGCTCGTATACTAAAAATGATTCTGGTGAGTATCCTACAGAGTTTACCTGAATTTTATTCCCTCCGCCTCCGGCAATATTATCTCCGGTCAAGTATCCGTCAAAACCTGGAACCGTAACTCCTAAATCTGTAATTTTTCGATCGATATAGGTGGCATTAAAAGCAACATTCCAGTTCAATTTATCTCCTTTAATGATATCAGACTGAATATTAAACTCAACACCTTTAGTTCTTACACTACCAACATTATAGGTTCCTGTATTTCTAATATTTGCTCCATCCGGAACCACAACATCTGCTAATAAATCAGTTGATTTTTTATCAAAATAATTTACTGTACCAGTAATTCTGTCATTTAGGAATCCAAAATCAACCCCAAGGTTCATCTCTCCTAATTCTTCCCACTTGATATTTTCATTATATCCTTCAGGTCTTGCCGTTTTATAAATCGTGTTCCCAAAAATATACTGAGAATTAATCGTACCAAGCGTAACTCTTCTCAAATAATCGTATTGAGCTAAAATATCCTGTTGTCCGGTTGTACCATAACCAACTCTTAACTTTAGACTAGAAAGTGTATTATTATCTTTTAAGAAAGATTCTTCAGCAATATTCCATGCAAAAGCTGCTCCTCCAAAATTACCCCATCTGTTTTCTTTAGAAAAACGAGAAGTACCGTCTCTTCTATAATTCAACGTCAATAAATAACGGCTGTCATAGTTTAATGTCAAACGACCAAAGAAAGATTGTAAATTAACGTCCGGATCAATAGTTGTTAATTCATTACGAGTTGGCTGCGTAGTCTCTCCTGATTCATATTTCTGTTTTTGAAACATTTGATAGTTATACCCCGCAGTTGCATCAATCTTAAATTTACCTAAGTCTTTCGTATAATTGAAATATGTATTTAAATTCTTGTTTTGAAGATCATTCGTGTAACTATTGTAGTTTCCTAAATTCACCCAATTCCCAGAACTAAAAGCATTTGGCTGATATCCTAAAGGACTTTGTGTACTTTGTCTGTTGTATCCGCTACTATCAAATCTGTCAATACCTGCTTCAGCGATGATTCTTAAATCTTCGAAGAAATGAAGTTTATAATCTACTCTAATATTACCCCATTTTCTGGTAGAAGTTGATCTTTTGTCTTCCTCATTTAATCTGGCAACCGGATTTCTTGAAGGCAATAATGGCAAATTTCCGTTAGGCTCTAACCATTCAAAATATCCTCCATAACGAGAACCTGACTGATAAACAGATTGTGTAGGATCAAATCCTATAGCACCACCAATAACTGCTGCTTCATCCTGAAATTGGTTTTTATTAAACGATATGTTTCCGCTAATATCAATTTTCAGGTGATTATCAAATAAAACCGGATTTAACGATATCGATGTCGTAGTTCTTTCAAAAGAAGTATTTCTTAGAATTCCCGGATTATCAACATTTCCAACAGATAAACGCACCGGTAATTTATTAAACACTGAACCACTTACAGAGATATTATTATTCGTTGTCAAGGCTGTATGAAAAATTTCATCCTGCCAGTTTGTATTTGCAGTACCCATTAATGCCTGTTGAGCAGGAGTACCTTTTGTATTTACTAAATTACGAAATTGATCTGCACTTAACACATCAACCGTATTAGCCACTGTATTAATACCAATTTGGGAGCTAAAATTAACTTTTACGCCGCCTTTACTTCCTTTTTTAGTCGTAATTACAATTACACCATTTGCAGCTCTGGAACCGTAGATCGCGGCAGCAGATGCATCTTTAAGAACGGTAAAAGATTCAATATCATTAGGGTCAATTGTAGACAAAATACTAGTTGATCCACTTGGAACAGCGTTACTTAACGGAAGTCCGTCTAATACAATCAATGGTTCATTAGAAGCTGTTAACGAAGATCCGCCACGAATTCTAATATCCGCTTTTGCTCCCGGAGCACCTCCTCCAACAACATTTACACCAGCGATACGACCGCTGATTAAACTTTCCGGAGTAACGTTGATTCCTTTGTTAAATTCTTTAGCAGAAATTTGGGATACAGAACCTGTAGCATCCTTTTTCTTAACAGTACCATAACCTACCTGTACCACAACTTCTTTAAGCTGATTGGTATCTTCCTCTAAAGAAACAGCTAAAGTTTTTTGGCCATTAAAGACTATCGTTGACGTTTTATATCCAATAAATGAAACCAAAATTTTGTCTCCATTTTTTACATTAGATAACTGAAATTTACCGTCAAAATCTGTTGATGCACCGCCTGGAGCACCCTGTACATTTACATTTACTCCCGGGATTGGTTGTCCCGTTGCCAGATCGGCAACTGTTCCGGATACAGTACTTTGAGCGAGTACACTAAGCGGTAACAGTAAGAATAAAAATAACAACTTTTTGTAAATTGCTTTCATACTTTTTGTTTAAATTAGTTTGAGTTTGTGATTGTTAGTTAAGTTTTTAATTTTACTTCGAATTTCAAATTTAGAAATTTATTAACACGGCCAACCACTTACAATTTATATTGGATTACGAAAACGTGGTAGTGTTGAAAACTTTCTATTTTTTGTAATCTTTTCAGTCAAAAAATATCAAATCAAAAAATAAAAGATACCTTTATTAATAATTAGATTTTTTTCAACAATTACTATGAGACGCAAAATAACCCTAAAACAAATTGCAAAGGAACTTGATGTATCTATTTCAACTGTCTCGAAATCACTCAGAAACAGTTTAGAAATAGGAGAAGAAACACGATTAAAAGTGCAGGCTTTCGCAAAGTTTTACAACTATAAACCCAACAACATTGCTCTTAGTCTAAAAAACCGGAAAACCAAAAGTATTGGGATTATCATTCCGGAAATTGTACATTATTTTTTCTCTACCGTAATCAACGGAATCGAACAGGTTGCGAACGAGAATGGCTATAGTGTTGTGATTTGTTTATCTGATGATTCATTCGATAAAGAAGTCTTAAATATGGAAATGCTGGCCAACGGAAGCATCGATGGTTTTATCATGTCGCTTTCTAAAGAAACACAATACAAAGGTGATTTTCACCACATTACAGAAGTCATCAATCAGGGAATGCCGGTTGTCATGTTCGACCGCGTGACCAATGACATTTTATGCGATAAAGTAATTATTGATGATAAAGCTGCCGCTTACGAAGCCGTTCAGAGTTTGATTGACAATGGCCGAAAAAAGATTGCTCTTGTTACTACTGTTGATTATGTAAGTGTTGGAAAACTAAGAACAGATGGTTACGAAAAAGCCCTTCTCGATAACGGATTACCTTTTAATGAAGATTTAATCATTAAAATCGAAGACGTAGACACTTGCGAAATAACCATCAGCCAGCTTTTACACGACAGGGCTTTTGATGCCGTTTTTGCTGTAAATGAACTTTTTGCCGTAACCATTATCAAAACAGCCAACAAAATGGGACTTAAAGTTCCTGAAGATCTGGCCGTAATTGCTTTTACAGACGGAATTATCTCTAAATACTCTACGCCAAGTATTACAACCGTAAGCCAAAGTGGTGAAAAAATGGGAAATAAAGCAGCTAAAATGCTGATCGAAAGACTCGAAGCAGAACACCGCGATGACGAAGAAGAAGAAAACGAAAATTATACTACCGAAGTGATCGAAACACATCTTATAAAAAGAGAATCTACTGACTAATTTTCTTAAAATCAACCTATTCTACAACCATAAATGTTATTTATGGTTTTTTTATGATTTGAATTAAAAAAATAATTTATACTTTTACGCCTGCTCAAAGCTTTTACTTTTACTTCGAAACCATAAGTAAGTTTTGATAAGCAAAGCGCTTATCGTCTAATTAATTTTTTAATTACGATAATGGAAAAGCGTAAATTAAGTTTCTGGGAAATTTGGAACATGAGTTTCGGATTCCTGGGAATACAAATGGGATTTGCACTTCAGAATGCAAATGCCAGCAGAATTCTTCAAATTTTTGGTGCCGACGTTCATGAACTTTCATGGTTCTGGATTATTGCTCCCCTTATGGGATTAATAGTCCAACCCGTTATTGGTCATTACAGTGACAAAACCTGGGGACGATTTGGCAGACGAAAACCGTTTTTTCTTGTTGGTGCAATCTTAGCTTCCGTTGGATTAATCTTAATGCCACAAGCTAATATTTTCATTTCAGTATTGCCAGCCTTATGGGTTGGAGCCGGAATGCTGATGATCATGGATGCTTCTTTCAACATTGCCATGGAGCCGTTTCGCGCTTTGGTTGGTGACAATTTAAGAACAGATCAGCGTACCGCAGGTTTCAGTATTCAAACCTCATTAATTGGTTTTGGTGCCGTAATTGGTTCTGCTTTGCCTTATGTCTTAACCAAGTATTTTAATGTTTCAAACAGTACTGTTCCGGGAAGCGTGCCTTTGAATCTGACACTTTCTTTTATCATTGGAGCAGCCGTTTTAATTGGTTCTATTTTGGTAACCCTTTTTACAACAAAAGAATACTCCCCGGAAGAATTGTCCAATTTTGAAGATCCTCAAAGTGAAGTCGATATCCCTACTGAAGAAAAATCAAAACTTACAGACATTTTTACAGACTTTGCAAAAATGCCCACAACAATGCGTCAGCTAAGTTGGGTACAGTTTTTCTCCTGGTTCGGATTATTTGGTATGTGGGTTTTTACAACTCCGGCCATTGCACATCACATTTACGGATTGCCTTTAAGCGATACTTCAAGCCAGCAATATCAGGATGCCGGAGATTGGGTTGGAATTCTGTTTGGAGTTTACAACTTAGTTTCTGCTATTATCGCACTGTTTTTTCTGCCTTACATCGCTAAAAAAATCGGACGAAAATCAACTCATGCCGTTTCATTAATCATTGGCGGAATCGGGTTGATCTCGATTTATTTTATGCCAGATGAAAATTGGGTTGTATTGCCCATGATTTTAATTGGGGTTGCCTGGGCCAGTATTCTGGCGATGCCTTATGCCATTCTTGCCGGATCAATTGCTCCTAAAAAAATGGGGGTTTACATGGGGATCTTCAACTTCTTTGTTGTGATTCCGCAAATTGTAAACGCTCTTATTGGAGGGCCAATTGTAAAATACCTTTATAATGGCGATGCTATTTACGCCTTAATTACAAGCGGAGTCAGCTTTTTAATCGCTGCTCTTTTAGTCTACAAAGTAAAAGATGTAGACGACACTATTCAAAAATCATAAATAAGAATCCCCCTTATAATGAACAAAAAAGCATTCATATTCGATCTTGATGGCGTAATCGTTGATACTGCCAAATATCATTTTTTAGCGTGGCAGAAAATCGCCCAATCATTAAATATCAATTTCACACACGAAAACAACGAATTACTAAAAGGTGTAAGCCGCGTTCGTTCGCTGGATATCATTCTTGAATTAGGAAATGTTCAGGCTTCTCAGGAGGATAAGGACAAATGGCTCATTCAAAAAAATGAAGATTACTTATCTTATTTAGTTGATATGAACGAAAGTGAGATTCTTCCGGGAGTTTTTAAAACCCTGCAGCTATTAAAAGAAAAAAATCAGGGAATTGCTTTGGGATCTGCGAGTAAAAATGCCAGACCAATCCTTGAGAAAACAGGAATTATTTCGTATTTCGATGTTATTGTTGACGGAAACGACGTTACCAATGCCAAACCGGATCCGGAAGTTTTCCTGAAAGCGGCGCAATTATTAAATATTGATCCAAAAAATGCCATTGTATTCGAAGATTCTGTTGCCGGAATCCAGGCAGCAAACATTGGCGGAATGGTAAGTGTGGGAATTGGAGAGGAAACAATTTTACATGAAGCCGATCATATTTTTAAAGATTTTACAGAAATCGACTCACAGTTTATCGAGAAACTAATTGGTTAGTGAAAAATGTGGCAATATGTCAATTTAATAATTAGATAATTCACGCAATCTTGAATTATCTAAGTAAAGAAACCAATTTTAAAAATAAAATCATCAATTAAAAAGTAAAATAGTACAACAACGAGCAATTAAGAATAGAATAAAATTAGAAGCAGCCAAAGACAAGTAATGATCAAATTGGCACATTTTCTAATTGACACATTATCTAATTGCCCAATTATCTAATTTGAACAAATGAATCAGGATTATATAAAACCAGACAACTGGTCCATCATCGAAGAAGGATTTGATGCCAGCAGTGTTAAGTCGTCTGAAAGCCTTTTCAGTATCGGAAACGGGGCTATGGGACAACGTGCGAATTTTGAAGAAACCTATTCCGGTGAAACTTTCCAGGGAAGTTATATCGCAGGAATTTATTATCCGGATAAAACCAAAGTGGGATGGTGGAAAAATGGCTATCCAAAATATTTTGCAAAAGTATTAAATGCTCCAAACTGGATAGGGATTGACGTTGAAATCAACGAAGAAAATCTTGATTTAAATACTTGCAGCGAAGTCAGAAACTTCCGCAGAGAATTGAATATGAAAGAAGGATGGTACAATCGTTCTTTTGAAGCTACAATGAAAAACGGAACTGAAATTGCCGTAAACATTCGTCGTTTTCTTTCTTTGGATCTGGATGAAGTGGGAATCATCAAATTTGAAATTACACCTTTGAACAAAGATGCAAAAATCGTTTACAAACCGTATATCGATGCTGGCGTAACCAATGAAGATGCCAACTGGGAAGAAAAATTCTGGGAACCTCTTGAAGTTAAAAAAGGAACAAACGAAGCTTTTGTAACCGCGCAGACATTTAAAACGCATTTTAAAGTTACGACTTTTATGCACAATACGATTCTGGCAAATGGCGAAAATGTAAATATTTCACCTTCTACAATCGATTCTACTGCTGATAAAGTTCAGTTTACTTACGGAACTATTATTGCAAAAGGACAAACCTCATCTATCCAGAAAATTGGAGGTTATACCGTTTCTTTGAACCACGATAACACTTTGGCTGCAGCCGAAAAAGTAATTAAAACTGCCCTCAGTTTAGGATACGACACTTTACTTCAAAACCAAATTGATGCCTGGGCAAAAATCTGGGAAATGTCAGATATTACCATTGATGGTGATGTAAAAGCACAACAAGGAATCCGTTTTAATATCTTTCAGTTAAACCAGACTTATTTAGGAAAAGATTCTCGTTTGAATATTGGTCCAAAAGGTTTCACCGGAGAAAAATACGGCGGATCTACTTATTGGGATACTGAAGCTTATTGTATTCCGTTTTATATGGCAACCAAAGATCAGCAGGTTGCACGTAATTTATTGACATACCGTTTCAATCAATTGGATAAAGCGATCGAAAATGCCAAAGACAATTTAGGTTTCAAAGATGGAGCAGCTTTGTACCCGATGGTAACCATGAATGGGGAAGAATGCCATAACGAATGGGAAATCACGCACGAGGAAATTCACAGAAATGGTGCGATTGCTTTTGCAATTTTCAACTACAATCGTTTCACCGGAGATTACTCGTATATTCCTGAAAAAGGATTAGAAGTTTTAATTGGTATTGCCCGTTTCTGGCATCAAAGAGCTTCTTTCTCTGCAGCTAAAAATCAGTACGTGATTCTTGGCGTTACAGGTCCAAACGAATACGAGAACAACATCAACAATAATTTCTACACCAATTATATTGCAAAATGGTGTATCGATTATACTGAAGAACAAATCAGGAAAGTAGCTGCAGAATATCCTGCGGATCACAAGCGAATTATAGAAAAAGTAAATCTTGCAGCAGCTGAAATTCAGGCATGGAAAAAAGTAGCTGACAATATGTACTTCCCAAAATCAGAAGAATTAGGCGTTTATTTGCAACAAGATGGTTTCTTAGATAAAGATTTAGTTCCTGTAAAAGATTTAGACAAATCACAACGTCCAATCAACCAGAAATGGTCATGGGATCGCGTTTTACGTTCGCCATACATTAAACAAGCCGACGTTTTACAGTGTTTTTATTTCTTCGAAGATCATTTTTCTAAAGAAGAACTAAAACGCAATTTCGAATTCTACGAATCATTTACAGTTCACGAAAGTTCGCTTTCGCCTTGTGTACACTCGATTCAGGCAGCGCATTTAGATAAAATGGATATGGCATATACTTTTTATTTAAGAACATCACGTCTGGATCTTGATGATTACAACAAAGAAGTTGAGGAAGGTTGTCACATTACCTCAATGGCAGGAACATGGATGAGTATCGTGGAAGGTTTTGGCGGAATGAGAGTGAAAAATGATCAATTGCATTTTTCTCCTAAAATTCCAAAAGAATGGAAAGGATATTCCTTTAAAATAAACTTTAGAAATCAAATTCTGAAAGTCTCTGTAAATCACAATGAAACCAATTTTACGGTAGATGGTGATCAGGATTTAACAATTGTAGTGAATGGAAATCCTATAACTGCAGGTAAACTTGTACAAATTAATTAAATTACAATACTCTAAAAACTAAAAAACATGAAAAACTTATTTTTCGCAAGTTTAATCTTGTTTGCTTTCAGCTCAATTGCAGAAGCACAACAATTAAAATCACCCGAAGGCAAGTTCGTAATGGAATTTTCGCTTCAAAACGACGGAACTCCAACTTATAATCTGAAATACAAAAACAAAGAGGTTATCAAAACCAGTAAATTAGGTCTTGAACTTAAAGATGATAAAAAATCTTTATTGAATGATTTTACAGTTGTTGATTCTAAAACTTCCACTTTTGATGAAACCTGGAAACCGGTTTGGGGAGAAGTAGATAAAATTAGAAATCATTATAATGAATTGGCTGTAACTTTAAATCAAAAAGGAACTGACAGACAAATCGTAATTCGTTTCCGTTTATTCGATGACGGGCTTGGATTTAGATATGAATTCCCGACTCAAAAAAACCTTACTTATTTCATCATCAAAGAAGAGAGATCTCAATTTGCTATGGCGGGCGACCACACCGCTTTTTGGATCCCGGGAGATTATGATACTCAGGAATACGATTATACAAAATCGAAATTATCTGAAATCAGAGGTTTATCTGAAAAAGCTTATACTGCCAATGTTTCGCAAAAAAACTTTTCACCAACTGGAGTTCAGACGGCTTTAATGCTGAAAACAAATGATGGTTTGTACATCAACCTGCACGAAGCGGCTTTGATCAACTATTCTTGTATGCATTTGAATCTTGACGACAAAAACATGATTTTCGAATCGTGGTTAACTCCGGACGCAAAAGGTGATAAAGGATACATGCAGGCACCAAGTCACTCTCCCTGGAGAACGATTATGGTAAGCGATGACGCGAGAGAAATCTTAGCTTCAAAAATGACTTATAACTTAAACGATCCATCTAAAATCGATGACACTTCATGGATTAAACCGGTAAAATATATTGGTGTCTGGTGGGAAATGATTACAGGAAAAAGCTCTTGGTCCTATACAAACGATTTCCCAACCGTACAATTGGGTGTTTCTGATTTCTCTAAAGCAAAACCAAACGGAACTCACGGAGCAAATAATGCAAACGTAAAAAAATACATTGATTTTGCTGCTGCAAATGGTTTCGATGCTGTTTTAGTTGAAGGATGGAACGAAGGTTGGGAAGACTGGTTTGGTCACTCAAAAGATTACGTTTTTGATTTCGTAACACCTTATCCTGATTTTGATGTAAAAGGTTTACATGCCTATGCAAAATCTAAAGGTGTAAAAATCATGATGCACCATGAAACTTCAGGTTCTGTTCGTAACTACGAGCGTCACATGGACAAAGCATATCAATTTATGAAAGACAACGGATACGATGCTGTAAAAAGCGGTTATGTTGGAGACATTTTGCCTCGCGGTGAAAACCATTACAACCAATGGATTGTAAACCACTATCAATATGCTATCGAAAAAGCGGCTGATTATAAAATTATGGTCAATGCTCACGAAGCAATTCGTCCAACAGGAATTGCGAGAACATATCCTAACTTAATTGGAAACGAATCTGCAAGAGGAACAGAATACCAGGCCTTTGGAGGTTCTAAACCAAATCACGTTACCGTTTTACCATTTACACGTTTAATTGGAGGACCAATGGATTACACTCCGGGAATCTTCGAAATGGATATCAGCAAAATGAATCCTGATAACAAATCTCATGTAAACAGTACTATTGCCAACCAATTGGCTTTATACGTTACCATGTACAGCCCGTTGCAAATGGCAGCAGATACTCCGGAGAACTACAACCGTTTTCCTGATGCATTTCAATTTATTAAAGATGTAGCTGTAGACTGGTCTGAAAGTAAATATATCGAAGCTGAACCGGGAGATTATGTTACTGTTGCACGTAAAGCAAAAGGAACAAACAACTGGTTTGTTGGAAACGTAAACGGAGAAACGCCGCGTACATCAAACATCGATTTCAGTTTCCTTGAAAAAGGTAAAAAATACACGGCTACAATTTATGCTGATGCAAAAGATGCGCATTACAAAACAAATCCGCAAGCTTATACCATCAAGAAAATTGCTGTAACAAACAAATCAAAATTATCGCAGTTATCTGCTCCGGGCGGAGGTTATGCAATTAGCATTATCGAAACCAAATAAAACTTCAAAAGCCAGAGCAATAACTACTATTATCACTCTGGCTTTTAATTTATCCGAATGTCCTTTAATAATACTTATTCAAGTCTAATGATTAAATACTTATCGATAAGAATTATTGCCTTTATAATTGTACTGATTGTATTATCAGAAATGGCATATTATACTTTACCTAAGCATATTCGAGAAGACGGATATGGTTTTATTGAGGAAATTGATTCATTCTTTAAAATGAGTCTGGCATTCACCATCATTTCATTACTTTTTGTTTTAAATGAAGCTAATAAGTTTAATAAAAAGAACTTTATAATCTTACGAAATTCTGCTCTTGGATTAGCTTGTTTTTTTTCAATTCTAACAATCTCATTCGCGATTTTAAATTATATTTATTAATCCATACAAATTATGAATACACCTAAAATATCATTTCAGATAAACCATTCATTCTATACCATAATTCTGTTGGCCCTCTTATTTTCTGCTTCCGCGAAAGCGCAAATCCAGAAAACAGAACCGCCTTTTTGGTACGCAGGAATGAAAAATCCGGAACTACAGATTATGTTCTACGGAAAAAACATTGCACAATATGAAGCTTCGGTTTCAAATAATGTGGTGATTAAAAATGTTGAGAAAACAGAAAATCCAAATTATCTTTTCGTTACTATTGATACACAAAACCTGAAAGCTTCTGAATTGGTTTTCTCTTTCAAAACCAAAAACAAAGTCGCTTTTACGCAGAAATATTCGCTTAAAGAAAGAAAAGCAAATTCAGCAAACAGAAAAAGTTACGATGCATCAGATATGATGTATTTGATTATGCCGGATCGTTTTGCTAACGGAAATCCTAAAAATGACAGCAATGCTGCTTTAACAGAAAAAGGAAACCGTCAGGATCCAAGTGGTCGTCACGGCGGAGATATAGAAGGAATTATCAAAAACCTTGATTATATTTCCTCATTAGGTGCAACTACAATCTGGAACACGCCTTTATTAGAAGACAATGACAAACAGCATTCGTATCATACTTACGGACAATCTGATGTTTACAAAATAGATCCTCGTTACGGAACCAATGAAGATTATGTGCGTCTTGCGGCAGAAATGCATAAAAAAGACATGAAACTGGTTATGGATTATGTGACCAATCACTGGGGAATTACGCATTGGATGATCAAAGATATGCCAACTAAAACCTGGTTCAATCAATTCGAAACTTTTACACAAACGCATCACCGTCGTGAAGTGATTACCGACATCCATGCTTCAAAAATAGATCAGGAAGTTTGTGTCGATGGATGGTTTGTTCCTTCTATGCCGGATTTAAACCTAAGAAATCCTTTAGTTGCAAAATACTTAACTCAAAACGCGATTTGGTGGATTGAATATGCCGATCTTGACGGCTTTAGAGTAGATACTTATAATTATTCTGATCAAACAGCTATGGCAAATTGGGCAAAAGCGATCACCAATGAATACCCGAACTTTAATATTGTGGGGGAAATCTGGATGCACAATCAGGCAAATTTAGCCTATTGGCAAAAAGACAGTAAAATTGGCGCGATTGAAAATTACAATTCCAATTTACCAAGTGTAATGGACTTTACGCTTCAAAGTCAGGTTACTTCTGCGTTCAGCGAAGACGAACCAACCTGGGATAACGGAATGATTAAATTCTACAATAATTTTGCAATGGATTTTTTATATCCAAACCCCAATAATCTTTTGGTTTTTGCCGAAAATCATGATACCGATCGTATGAATGATAAGTTTAAATACGATTTTAAAAAATACAAACTGGCCATGACTTTACTGGCAACCGTTCGCGGAATCCCACAAGTGTATTATGGTTCAGAAATTGGAATGGGCGGTGACAAAAGCAAAGGTGATGCTGATATTCGTCAGGACTTTCCTGGTGGATGGGCTGGCGATAAAAACAATGCTTTTACTGCAGCAGGAAGAACTGCTGACCAAGCAAAATACTTTGACTTTACCTCAAAATTATTCAACTGGAGAAAATCGAATGAAGCAGTTCATTTCGGAAAAATGACACATTATATTCCTGAAAACAACACATATGTTTATTTCAGATATACAGATGCCAAAACGGTAATGGTAGTTTTCAATAATAACGCTACAGCACAAACCATCAAAACAAATCGTTTCAAAGAAAACATCAAAAACTTTAAATCTGGTAAAGATATTTTGACTGGAAAAACATTCGATTTAGCTGCTGAAATTAGTTTAGAACCAAAATCCGCTGTTGTTTTAGAATTGGAATAAGCTATTGCAAGCAAAGTTTTTTTAGCCACAGATTAAAAGATTAACACAGATTTTAAAAAATCATTTTAATCTGTGGGTATTATTTTTTTTCCGCCATGAATTCACGAATTTCACAAAACAATAATTCGTGAATTCGTGGCGGATTTTTTTTATATGCTTTTCTTTCTTTATCTTTAAGATTACTAATCACGAGTGGTTCTGGCTCAAAATAAGTTTCAATGAATAACGACAATACTTCAAAAATACCTTTCGTTTGGGAAGGAGCAAATATTTACTTTTTACTTACCGATCGCTTTTATAACGGAAATCCTTCTAACGATGTCAATTTCAACCGAACCAAAACTCCGGGAAAACTGCGAGGTTTTGAAGGTGGAGATCTAATCGGAGTTATAAAGAAAATCGACGAAGGATATTTTGATCAATTAGGAATAAATGTAATCTGGCTCACGCCTATTGTAGAACAAATTCACGACGGCGTTGATGAAGGAACCGGACTTAGCTATGGATTTCACGGTTATTGGGCCAGAGACTGGACAGCATTAGATCCCAATTTTGGGACAAAAGAAGATCTCGCCAATCTGGTCAAAAAAGCACACGCAAAAGGCATCAGAATTATGCTTGACGGTGTTATCAATCATACCGGCCCTGTAACTCCCGAAGATCCTATCTGGCCGGAAGACTGGGTACGAACCGGAGTTGTATGTGATTATAAATCATTCGAAAATACAACAATGTGTACTTTGGTAGATAACTTACCCGATGTAAGAACCGAAAGTACACAAGAAGTTGAATTACCTTCATTCTTAATCGAAAAATGGAAAAACGAAGGGCGCTATGACAAAGAAATCGCTTCGCTAGATACGTTTTTCAAAAGAACAAAGTATCCCCGAACACCAAAATATTACATCATAAAATGGCTGACGGATTATATCACAGAATTCGGAATTGATGGTTACAGAGCCGACACCGTAAAACATACGGAAGAAATCGTTTGGGTCGATTTTAAAAAAGAATGTGAATATGCTTTTGAAACCTGGAAGAAAAATCATCCATCAGAAATAGTAGACCAAAACCCTTTTTATACCATTGCCGAAGTTTACGGTTATGAAATAAGCAGCGGACAAAATTATGATTTTGGAGATCGAAAAGTGAATTATTTTGAACATGGTTTCAACTGCATGATCAATTTTGAGTTCAAACTGGATGCTCAAAATGATTACGAATTTATATTTTCGAAGTATTCAACAAAACTTCAAAATGAACTAAAAGGTTATAGCGTTCTTAATTATGTATCATCGCACGATGATCCCGATCCTTTTGATGCACACCGCAACCGAACTTTTGAATCCGGAACCAAATTGTTGCTTTCTCCCGGAATCTCTCAGGTTTATTATGGTGATGAATCCGGCCGTTCCCTGGTTATCGAAGACACAGAAGGCGATGCTACTTTACGATCTTTCATGAATTGGGACGATATCGAATCAAATCCTAAAACACAAAGAATACTTTTGCATTGGCAAAAACTAGGGCAATTCCGCAGAAATCATCCCGCAGTTGGCGCAGGAATACATGTTATGATCTCTGAAAAACCGTATATTTTTTCGAGAAGTTATACAAATCAAAATTATACTGATGAAGTCATAATTGGTTTAGATCTGGGAATTGGTTTAAAAGAACTTCCTGTTGATTCTATCTTTCAAAACGGAACAAAGTTAAAAGATGCATTTTCCGGAATAGAAACAGAAGTTCAGGACGGAAAAGCCATAATCGATTCTGAATTCGGACTTGTTTTATTGGAACTTGCTTAACGTTACAGAGACGTGAAGTCGGAAAATCTTTTCACGCAGATTTTAAAAAGATTTAGGCCGATTCACGCAGATCATAGTTAAAATCAGATCTGCTAAAATCTGTGAAATCTGTGGGTAACTTTTTATCTAATCCTTAGCGCACTTTGCGTAAAACTTTGCGACCTTTGCGGTTAAACGCTAAATACATGCTAAAAATAGCCCATCGCGGTGCCAAAGGATACGAACCGGAGAATACGCTAAAATCCTTTCGTAAAGCATTAGACTTACATGCTGACGGAATCGAACTTGATGTTCATCTGAGCTCTGACGGACATATTATAGTCATTCACGACGAAACGATCGACAGAACCACCAACGGAAAAGGCATTGTAAATACTTTTTCTTTGGCTGAACTAAAATCATTTTTGATTGATGGGGAATATCAAATACCAACTTTAACAGAAGTATTTGATTTAGTGGATAAAAAATGCCTGATCAACATTGAGCTAAAAGGTTTAGGAACTGCAAGTAAAGTTGTTGCCCTAATTGAAGAATATGTTTTAAATAAAAACTGGAACTACGAAAATTTCATTGTTTCGAGTTTTGATTGGAATTTACTGCAGGAAACATCAAATCTAAATTCAAATATTCTTATTGGAGTTTTAACAGAAGAAGTTCTGGATAAAGCTTTGGCTTTCGCCGAATTAATAAAAGCACACGCCATTCATCCCGATTATCAGTTATTGAATTCAGAAAACGTAAAACAAATGCAAGAAAAAAATTTCCTTGTTTTACCCTGGACAGTAGATGAAGAAGAAGACATTCAAAAAATAAAAAGCTATAACGTAGACGGAATCATCAGTGATTTTCCGGATAGATTATAATTAAAAGAATAGCCACAGATTTCACAGATTAAAAGGATTTCTCTTCCGCCACGAATTTAGACAAATTAATTTATTTTTAAATTTGTGAATTCAGAGCAAAAAATCTGCGTAAATCGTTTTAATCTGTGGCAAATAAAAAATTTGTGCCAATTCGTGCAATTCGTGGCAAAAAAATAAAATATGATCAAAAATTTCGACATAATCATTGTTGGCGGAGGCGCTGCAGGTTTTTTTACAGCGATTAATATTGCAGAGAAAAATCCGAAACTAAAAATTGCCATTTTAGAAAGAGGAAAAGAAGTACTTTCTAAAGTGCGTGTTTCCGGTGGCGGAAGATGCAACGTAACACACGCCTGTTTTGAACCTAACGAATTAGTAAAATTTTATCCGCGTGGCGAAAAAGAACTTCGTGGACCTTTTCATCAATTTTGTTCCGGAGATACTATCGAATGGTTCGAAAAACATGGTGTAGAACTTAAAATAGAAGACGACGGAAGAATGTTTCCCGTTTCAAATTCCTCTCAAACCATAATCGATTGTTTCTTAGAAGCAACCGGAAAATTAGGCATTAAAGTACTAACCGGGCAAAGTGTTCAATCAATTTTTAAAGCCGAAAACCATTGGAAAATTGATACTCAGGACGAAAATTATGCCACGGAAAAACTGGTTTTAGCAACCGGAAGCAATCCTAAGATTTGGGAAATGCTGCAAACGCAAGGACACGCCATTGTGAGCCCTGTACCTTCCCTATTTACCTTTAACATCAAAGATTCCCGTATAAAAGAATTACCGGGTGTTGCGGCACAGGTTACCGTAAACGTAAAAGATACCAAACTCGAATCAACAGGACCTTTATTGATCACACATTGGGGAATGAGCGGCCCTGCTATTTTGAAACTTTCGGCTTGGGGCGCCCGTACTTTATTCGATAAAAATTATCAGTTTACGATTTATGTCAATTGGCTGAATGATGTTGATACCGAAGATGCCGAGAAAATCCTGAAAGACTTAAAACAGGAACACGCCAAAAAAGCCGTTTCAAAAAAATCACCTTTCGACTTTCCGAACCGTTTATGGGAAAGTTTAGTGATAGCATCCGGAATTGAAGCAGAAACAAAATGGGCCGATTTGTCTAAAATTCAATTGCAGAATTTAGCTTCTCAACTCACAAAAGCAACCTTTCAGGTCAACGGAAAAAGCACTTTCAAAGAAGAATTTGTTACTGCAGGCGGAATCGATTTAAAAGAAATCAATTTTAAAACCATGGAAAGCAAGTTGCATCAAAACCTTTATTTTGCCGGTGAAATTGTCAATATCGATGCCATAACAGGAGGTTTCAATTTCCAGAACGCCTGGACAAGCGGATTTATTCTAGCAAACAATATATAATACAATGAAATTTAAAGGAATTATTTTTGATTTAGACGGAACACTCGTAAACTCATTAGAAGACATTTCAGATGCCATGAACAGTGTGCTTACAGGTCTAAATTATCCCACTCATACTTACGAAACTTATCAATACTTTATTGGAAGCGGTTTGCGAAATTTGGTTAGCAAAGCACTTCCCGCGACAAATAATTCAGACGATCAAATTGAAATCTGTTTTGATTGCATGATCAACGAATATCGTGAGGTTTGCACATTGAAGACAAAACCTTATGAAGGAATTGTTGAATTATTAGAGGATTTAACTGCGAGAAACATAAAATTGGCTGTTTTCTCCAACAAAGCAGATGAACTTACCAAAAAGATAGCTGCAGAAATATTCCCTGATTATTTTGACGCTGCAATTGGTTTGAGTACTGAAGAACTTAAAAAACCGAATCCGTTTGAAGCTTTAGAAATCAGTAAAAAATGGAATTTTAAACCGGAAGAAATCCTTTTTATAGGAGATTCTGATATTGATATGCAAACCGCAATTAATGCCAATATGTTTCCTGTTGGAGTTTCCTGGGGCTATCGAACAAAAGACGAGTTGATAGCAAGCGGTGCAAAAGTAGTGATCAACAATGCTTCAGAATTAATTGAAATTTTATAAAAATATCCAGTCTCCGTTTTCAGTCACAGTCTGAAAACGGAGACTGCGACTGCAAAATAACAAAACCCGAATTAACAAGAATTTACAGATTCGATAAGTTTTCATTAAGACAATTCTAATAATTTTACGCTCAGCTAAACACCATTAGATGAAAGCAAAATTACTAACCACAATTTCTTTTTTTACCTATCAACTTTCTATTTCACAAACAGAAAAACTACTTTACGGAAAAGTAATTTCTAACAATTATCCGCTTAATAAAGTTGAGGTTATCAACAAAACAGCGAAAACAAGTACGAGAACAAATGAATTGGGAGAGTTTTCTATTTTAACAAAAGAGCAGGACAGTTTATTGTTTTTTTCAAACGATTACTTATTTATAAGATTAAAGCTAACTTTGAAAGATCTGGAAAAAAGCTATCTCATTATTGAGATGAATCAAAAAGCCGAAGAATTGGAGAATGTTGTAGTTTCCAGATCTGTTTTTAATAAAACTGATCTTAAAAAAATCGCCAATAATAGAGAAGAAATAAATAAAATTAAAATTCGCAAGCAATTTGACGATGTTACTACCAAGGTTACTGTTTATGATGGTAAAATTAAAAATGCTATAAATATTAATTACCCGATTTTTGACAAACCGAAGAAAAAGATTGAGCCACGTGACGATCATTTTAAGAAACTTGCCATCGCTTCTTGTCCTTCAGATTTTTTTATCAAAAATTTAAAAATAAACCCCGAAGAAAAAGAAATTTTCTTAAACTTTTGTAATGCCGATCCAAAATCTAAAATACTTTTAGAAAAATCAAATGATTTGGAATTGATAGATTTTCTATATGCTAAAAATGAAGAGTTTAAAAAGTTAAATCCAGAAATTAAAAACTAAAATCCATTCATGAATGTAAAACTGCTTACCACAATTTCTTTTTTAACGTACCAACTTTCTTTTTCTCAAACAGAAAAGTTACTTCACGGAAAAGTCCTTTCTAACAATAGGCTGATTAAAAAAGTAGAAGTTATTAATAAAACAGCCAAAACGAGCACCAGAACAAATGATTACGGTGAGTTCTCTATTATGGTAAAAGCAAAAGACAGTCTGTTGTTTTTTGCTAAAGACTATTTTTTTACCCGACTAAAAGTAACTCAGGAAAATATTGATAAAAATAACATTCTTGTCAATATGGTTATCAAAGCCGAAGAATTAGATGAAGTAATCGTAACTTCTTTAAAGCTTACTCCTTTTAAAATTTCCCAACAAGATATGGATGCAGCAAAGTTCTCAAAAGACAATCAGTCTTTACAAAAATATACTGGTGTTTATGACGGAACGATCCCAAATGGTATGGACTTTGGCCGAATGGGAAAAGGAGTCTTAAATCTATTTAAAAATAATAAAAAAGAAGAACTGGAAAAGAAAACTTCAGAAACGGTTTTCAGAAAACTTGTAGGGGCATCAATCCCTTCCTCTTTTTTTACAAAGGACCTGAAATTACCCCCTGAAGAAGTTCAACTTTTTCTTGATTTCTGCGATGCTGATCCAAGATCTAAAAACCTTTTTGAAAATAATAATGTATTAACTACAATGGATTTTTTATACGCTAAAAATGAAGCGTTTAAAAAGGTAAAAGCGGAATCTAAAAATTGAATCTTATTTATTCAGCCACCAGATACTCGCATTCAGAATCCCTGCAAAGGCAACCCAAACCATATAAGGAATTAATAAATAACCCGCCGTTTTATTAATCTTCAGGAACTTTAAGTACGTTTCATAAATCATCAGCCATAAAAGAGCAATCTCGATTAAAGCCAACATTGGGTTTTTTAACCCAAAGAATATATACGACCAGATGGCATTTAACGTCAATTGAATCAAGAAAAAACCTAACGCTTTTTTTACTTCTTCGTTTTGTTCCTTTATTTTATCCCAAACCAAGCCCGCTGCAACTGCCATTAAAATATAAAGTATCGACCAAACCGGCATAAAAACCCAGTTGGGCGGATTAAAACCCGGTTTTATAATCGTGGGATACCATGTTTCAACGCTTGGTCGGGTTACAGTACTTGCAGAATAACCTACCATTAAACAAATAAAGAGCGCTATGACGATTTTGGTGATCTTGTTCATTCTATTTAAATTTTATCCAAAAATAGTTAAAAAGAAAGTTTAAACCATAGAACTAATCTAAGTTGATTTTAGTTTAAGATTTCCTTGCATTTTCTTATATAACTTATATGGTAAAAATATTTAAAAACTATCTTTGCCAAAATTTTATAATTCATGTTTACAGCAACTGATTTTATTCCTAAAAAATATACTTCGACGATCGAAAACGGAAATTTTGAATGGAGTGCTCCCAGCAATATTGCATTAGTAAAATATTGGGGTAAAAAAGAGAATCAAATTCCAGCAAATCCATCGGTAAGTTTTACGCTTAATAATTGCAAGACGATTACTAAATTGGGATTTGAGAAAAAACGTATTTCAACTTCGCTCAATGTGACAAGTGATGACTTTTCATTTGATTTGCTTTTTGAAGAAAAACCAAAAGAAGATTTCAAACCAAAAATTCAGAAATTTTTAGAACGCATAGAAATCTATTTGCCTTTTTTGAAAGAGTATCATTTTACAATTGACACACAAAATACTTTCCCTCATAGTTCGGGAATAGCTTCTTCGGCATCTGGAATGGCAGCTTTGGCGATGAATTTTATGAGCTTAGAAAAAGCTTTGAATCCTGAAATGACAGAGGAATACTTCTACCAAAAAGCTTCATTTTTAGCTCGTTTAGGTTCCGGAAGTGCTTGCAGAAGCATCAAAGGAAATGTTGTTGCATGGGGAAATCAGGCGAATATTGAAGGAAGTTCAGATTTATACGGCGTTGAATTTCCGTATACCATTCATGAGAATTTCAAGAATTACCAGGATACTATTTTATTGGTTGACAAAGGCGAAAAGCAAGTTTCGAGTACTGTAGGACATGATTTAATGCACAATCATCCTTATGCCGAAAGACGTTTTGCACAGGCACATGAAAATCTGGATCAATTGATTGCCATTTTTGAAAGTGGAAATTTAGATGAATTTATCAAAGTAGTCGAAAGCGAAGCCTTGACTTTACACGCCATGATGATGACATCGATGCCGTATTTTATTTTAATGAAACCAAATACATTACAGATTATAAATGCGATTTGGAAATTCAGAAATGAAACCCAGATTCCGGTTTGTTTTACGCTTGATGCCGGTGCAAATGTACATGTCCTTTATCCCGAAAACGTTAGCGGGAAAGTATTACAATTTATTAAGGACGAATTAGTTGTATTTTGTCAGAATCGTCAGTACATTTGCGACCAAATTGGAGACGGAGCTTTATTAATTGATAATTAACAATTGTCAATTAATAATTAGTAACTTTATGGAAAAGAAAAACGTTATAAAAGATAAGTCCTTTGTTTTTGCAATTGACATTGTAAACCTTTACAAAGCTCTAAGTGAGAAAAAAGAATTTGTTTTATCCAGACAAGTTTTGCGTTCAGGAACATCGATCGGAGCAAATGTAAGAGAATCTGAACATGCTCAAAGTAAAGCAGATTTTATTCATAAGTTATCTATTTCATTAAAAGAAGCAAACGAAACAGAATATTGGTTAGATTTGCTGTATGAAACAAAATATCTTTCTGATATCGAATTTCAAAATATTAAACCTAAAATCATTGAGTTATTAAGATTACTAACGAGTATCATAAAAACTTCTAAAAACATATAATTATCAATTGTTAATTATTCATTTTCAATTATGAAAGGACCATTATTTTACTCAAAAATATTACTCTTTGGAGAATACGGAATCATCCGCGACTCTAAAGGGCTTTCTATTCCTTATAATTTTTACAATGGTGCATTGAAGAAAATCGAAGATCCTTCGGCAGAAGCAATCGCATCCAACGCAAGTTTACAACGTTACACTACCTATTTAGAAGCTTTACAAAATGAGCAACCTGATTTGGTAACTTTCGATTTGTTAACTTTAAAAAATGATGTCGAAACCGGAATGTATTTTGACTCAAGTATTCCACAAGGATACGGAGTTGGCAGCAGCGGCGCTCTTGTTGCGGCTATTTACGATAAATATGCTACAAACAAAATAACGGTTTTAGAGAATTTAACCCGTGAGAAACTGTTACAGCTAAAAAATATATTCGCTCAAATGGAGAGTTTTTTCCACGGAAAAAGTTCTGGTTTAGATCCTTTAAACAGTTATTTAAGCATTCCGATTTTAATTAATTCAAAAGATAATATTGAAGCTACCGGTATTCCTACTCAAAGTTTTGACGGAAAAGGTGCTGTCTTTTTATTAGATTCAGGAATCGTAGGCGAAACAGCGCCAATGGTAAACATTTTTATGGAAAACCTAAAAGACAAAGGTTTCCGTACGATGCTTAAAAACCAATTCGTAAAATATACTGATGCCTGCGTCGAAAACTTTTTACATGGCGACATGAAATCGTTGTTTACCAATACTAAAAAGCTGTCAAAAGTCGTTTTAAACAACTTTAAACCAATGATTCCGGAACAATTTCACGGAATCTGGCAAAACGGAATCGATACCAATGATTATTATTTAAAACTTTGTGGTTCCGGCGGAGGTGGTTATATTCTTGGTTTTACTGAAGATTTAGAGCGTGCTAAAGTATCTTTAAAAGATTACAAATTAGAAGTTGTTTACCAATTCTAAATTTAAACTTCTTTAAAAATCCAAGCCTATTGAATATGCTTTCCTAGAAATCATCACCCTAAAAGTTATTTAATATGAAAAGTATTTTAAAGATTATCAAAGCAACTTTTTTAGGCGGAATTCTGTTTTTAGCACCCTTGGTTTTATTGTTAGTAATTCTTGAAAAAGGATACCATATCATCCAAAAAATCACACTTCCGATTATCAGTCATTTCCCGAAAGTGAAAATTTTAGGACTGGCAATTGAGGAAATAATTGCCATCATAATTATATTCATCATTTGTATTAGTGCAGGCTTAGTAGCCAGGACCACCTATGCAAAGAGATTGATTCAAAGACTTGAAAATGGAATTTTGAGTTTCATTCCCGGATATTCGTTCATAAAAAAAACAAACGAAAATATTATGGGTTTTGAATCAAACGAAAACCTAAAAGGTGTTTTAGTGCCCACAGATGCAGGATTACAATTTGCTTTTTTGATAGAAGAAATAAACGACAACAATTTTTCAGTGTTTGTTCCCGCTGCACCAAATCCCTGGAGCGGCTCAATTTGCTTTGTAGAAAAAAAAGACATCAAAGAAGTTGGAATTTCTCAAAAAGAAGCCTTAGCTTGCATTCGAAAATTAGGTTTTGGTTCTGCTGCCTTATTAAAAGACAAACTTTAGTATTTGCAGCCCAATTCAGTTTTTAAACAAACCCTTAAATTAAAATCCCAAACGAACTTTAAAAAATGTTAAGCAGACAGCACAAACTTTTAGTCATGAAAATTGTTAGTTTGTTCTCAGTAGTGAGGGGCTATAACATTCCGATTATTGTTTTAGCACAATATCTATCTTCGATTTTTATATTGGCTCCCGAAAAAAGAGCGCTTGACATTTTACTTGATTTCAACTTATTTCTAATCGTTTTTGCTTCTGCAATTACCATTGCCTCAGGATACATTATCAATAATTTTTACGACAGTCAGAAGGATTTAATTAACAGGCCCAACAAATCAATGCTGGACAGGCTGGTAAGTCAAAAAACGAAACTTTCAGTTTATTTTACACTTAATTTCATTGCTGCTTTAATGGCTTTAATTGTTTCCTGGCGTGCTTTTTTATTCTTTTCGGCCTATATATTCCTGATTTGGTTTTATTCACACAAAATAAAAAAATACCCTATTGTCGGAAATCTTACCGCTGCTTTCCTGGCCGTTTTACCATTTTTTGCCATTTTACTGTATTTCTACAATAAGATTTCATTTGAAGAAATTGAAGATCATATGGGGCATTTTATGGTGATTTCAGCACATGCCGTTTTCCTGTTTTTACTATTGCTGATTCGGGAAATGATCAAGGATTTAGAGAACCTAAAAGGCGATTTAGCAAATAATTACAGAACAATTCCGATAATTTATAACGAAACGGTTTCCAAACAAACCATCACTATTTTAACGATATTAACGGTGGTTCCCGTTTATTTCTTAATCAACATTTATGACGTAGGTTATATGGACATCTACTTTTATATCTGTTTTGCTGTTTTATTGTTTTTTCTG
Organism: Flavobacterium frigidimaris; assembly: GCA_900129595.1. Classification (GTDB taxonomy): domain Bacteria; phylum Bacteroidota; class Bacteroidia; order Flavobacteriales; family Flavobacteriaceae; genus Flavobacterium; species Flavobacterium frigidimaris. The sequence continues at coordinate 323,068 of FQWG01000002.1, forward strand.
CTTTATTTATGGAAATCGAACTCTAAAGAACAATATTTATTACTTCATAATGTACTTAAATTTTTGATTGTTTCAGGTGTTTGCTGTATTGTTCTGATCAATCCGAGTATTTTGTGGCACGGAAAAAATTTACTTCTAAAGATTTAGAAAGGACTCACAGATGACGTGTGTTTAAGCAGGTCTTCGATTTTTTTTGTTTTAATCTTTTGTAAATCTCTGTGTTAACTTTGCAAACCTTTGTAAAACAACCTCTTCTCAACGTATTTAAAAAAAGCCAATTGAAACGCTCCTGCAACTCCAAAAAACAATAGCTATTAATCTAAGAACAATGAACTTATGATTATTTAGCAAGAATAAACTATCTTTGCACAAATTACAGAATTTATGAACAATAAGGAAGGCAACAATAAAGGCGGCGGTTCTAGATCAAATAGCTCTAGACCAAACTCTAACAAGCCAAAACCTGCCATGCAAAAGCGTGCTCAAGGGCCGAAAAAAGTGAAACCTGCTGTTAAGGCTGCGGAAGAAGAAGCGGCACAAAAACTAAAAAAACAGAATCAGGCTCCAAAAAGACAAAAAGCTGCAGACGAAATTCGTTTGAACAAATACATCTCTAATTCTGGTGTTTGTTCGCGTCGTGATGCTGATATATACATTCAGTCCGGAAACGTTAAAGTAAATGGCGTACCGGTTACCGAAATGGGTTATTTAGTAAAATTGAATGATGTTATTAATTTTGACGGTGCTATTTTGACTCCTGAAAAGAAAGAATACATCTTATTGAACAAACCTAAAAACTTTACAACCGCACTTGACGAAGGTCAGGAATACCGTAACGTTCTGGAACTTGTTCGTGGTTCTACAACGGCTAAAATTGCTCCGATTGGAAGAATGGACAAAAACACGACTGGTTTGTTGTTGTTTACTAATGATACGGATATGATTCGTAAATTTACTTTACCGAGTCAGAAATCATCTAAAATCTATCAGGTTTCTTTAGATAAAAACCTGAAATTTGAGGATTTAGAAAAAATAAGCAAAGGTTTAGTTCTTGACGGACACCGCGTGTTTGTTGAAGAAGTAAGTTATATTGAGAAAGAAGCAAAAAGCGAAGTAGGCCTTAAATTACGTTCATCCAATGTAAAAGTGGTTCGCGCAATTTTCGAACACTTTGATTATGATGTTTTACGTATTGACCGTGTGTCGTTTGCTGGTTTGACCAAAAAGAATTTACCTCGAGGTAACTGGCGTTTTTTGACAGATCAGGAAGTTATCAATTTGAAAAACGTTTAAGAAACACTTCAAAATTGATTTGAGATATAAATCCTGTTTTACTTTTGTAAGACGGGATTTTTTATTTTTTAGAAGTTAAAAAAAGTTATGACCGAAAAGCGTAAAAATAGATCTTCCGATGGATTGATTTTTTTCTTCGACTGATTCGTAACAGGAGAATCCAAGGATAATTTTGATTCCGGGCGGAATACTATTTAAAATATCTCTTTTTTGATCGTCGAGAAGTAATTTGAGACTGTCTAACAATTGAAGATTATTTTTAAGATAAGAAGCAACTAATAAAGCTGAAAAATTAAGAATCTCTCTTGCTGTCTCACTTTTGATTCCGACTTCATTAGAGATCATTTCGGAAATCCTTCCTTTTTTATTGCTAAAAATTTCTTTCAGTAAAGCGTTTCCTTCGATACGATAACAATCATCTACTGATAAAATCCTTCCGGATGTAAAATCGACTTCCTGATAAAACGTTGAATCGTCCTGTATTTGCGAAACGACTTCTTTGCAAAAACCCGATTCCTCTATCCTATTGTACAAACCCATTAAAACTGTACCTATCGAAACATCAATTCCCTTGATTAAAAGTGCATCATTTTCAAAATAAAACTTGTTCAATTTTGAAACAACATTAGAAGAAATAAAACGTCTAAGTTCAATTTGTAGGTTTGGGGTCATACTTAAATTGTTTAAAAAATTATTTAAATCTATTCAAGATAACCGATAAAGTGAGGCTTTTTATCGTTTATCAGGATAAAAATATAAAATATTTTAACATTTCCAAAAAATAAGTTAAAAAGTCAATCCCCCAGCAAGCGTTTATTTAACAAAAAAAACGCCCTTCGCCAATAAACATAACCCTTTCGTTATCAAACCAAAGTGAAAAAAAAATTTGTAAAAAAATAAAAAAATAGGAAAAAAGCTAAATGCGCATTACATAATTAAAACAATAATCTTCGATATTCCCATGTGGTGTGCAAAAATATACCTAGAAAAATAATACAAAACATAAAATTGATAAAACTAGAAGCAAGAAAACCAAGTAATGATCCCGTTGCTGCTTTTAGCGCACGCTGATGATTTTTAGAATCATAAATCAATTCTCCAACAAAAGCACCAACAAACGGACCAATAATGACACCAAAAGGTATCGGGGCAAGAATCCCAACGATGAGACCGATATTTGTTCCCCAGATTCCGTATGAACTCCCTCCAAATTTCCTGGTTCCTTTTGCCGGAATTACATAATCCAGAACCGTAATAACGATAGTGATCAAAAGTGTAATACCTAAAACCCAATAATTATTTTCGACCGCCTTTGTCATATACAGCAATAATAAACCTACCCAACAACTCGACAACCCCGGAAGAACAGGCAGAAAACTACCAAAAACACCTACAATCATACATATAAAACCGAGTAACAACAATAGTAAATCCATATATTTTTTTGTAATTTTGTCCCTAAAGATCCTTATTAAAACAAGCCAATGCGTAAACTTTTGCAAATAGCATTATTTACCATATTGATTATTTTGATCAATACTACTACATATGCGCAAAACAAAAAGCTTTCTGTCGAAGATCAATTAATTCAGGATAGTATTTATAAAAGTAATAAGAAAAAAGTTTTAAATTTTTCTATGAAAGATTTTGATGCACTTTTCTTTGAATACTTTAATCGTAAAAATGATCCAAGTGTTGTTTTAACGAAAAAAGATTTCTACAATTATACCGTTCAAATTGCGGCTTTCTCAGATCGTTTGTCATCGTTATATCCTGATCAAAAAGAAGTTGCGGCGCAGAACAAAGAACAATGGCTTTCAGAAAGCTACGAAGATTATCTGCAATACAAAGCTTCTCAAAAAAAATAATCGTATTTTTATACCCTAATTAGTTCATTCAATTCAACATCAAAATCTTGAAGCAGTTTTTCCTTTTTTTAGTTATTCTATCTTTCAATTCTTGTCAATATTTTGAGAAGCAGGTTCCGTCTGAAAAAGAGTTACTTCAAAAAGAATTAAAATCAATCAACTGGAAAGAAGTTGACGAATATCCATCCGTTGCCAATTGCGATAAAATCGCTGATAAAAAACAACGTCAACAATGTTTTTTCCAGGTTATGGCGCAACTCATTCAGCAAAAACTAGACATTGATACGCTCTCCATCATGTATCCTGAACTTGACACGATAGAAGTAAAAGTGACCGTTTTTCCAAACTCAACCATGAAATTCGAGCCACAATTTCCTAAGGATTCCGTTGCTTATGACACTATCAAAATCGATAGCATTTTGCACGCCCGCCTGATCGATTTCCCTAAAATAAATCCGGCACTAAAACGCGGACTTCCTGTAAAAACCCAATTTATTTTGCCCGTTATTCTTAAAGCTAAAAACGAGAAATAAGTACGATTGCCTACACAGCTTTGGTTTTAAAATTCAGCACGTAATAGGAACCAATAAGCACAGGTAAAACGACATTTAAAAACCACATCAGAGTACTTATAAAAACGACAATCCATTCGTTTACGCCTAATATTCCGAAGAAATATATGGCAACACTTCCTTTTACCGCAAAATCCAAAAACTGAAAAGTGGGCAATGACGAAGCTAAAAAGTAAACCACAGCAATTGTAGCAATCAGTGTAAAATAAGGCAAATCGACATCAAAAGCCAAAAACAAAAAGTAATATTGATGGGAGAAAACCAAATAACGCAAAACGCCTAAAAAAATATTTTTACGATGAATTGGTTTTGGAATTTCATTGATTTTATGCATTAATTTCTCAATCGAATATCCTTTGATTTTTATTTTTTTAAAGAGCAAAGAAAATAGAATAAAGAAAAAAGATATTGCGATTATTCCTAAAACCCATTTCCAATATCCAAGAAATAACAAACCAATTGTTCCAAAAATCACCGTTAAGATCATCTGAATCCCATTGCAAATCAAATTCAGGAAAATGACTTTTTTGGCTTCAGATTTCGGATAATACAATGCTTTTCCTGCGTACTCTCCTACTCCGTTTGGTGTAAAAATTCCTGCTGTAAGTGCTGCCAAGACTTGTTTTGTCGCTTCTCCTAATGAAATCTCCTCGATAATCTTAGCCAGATTCTGCCATTTCAAAATCTCAAAATAACGATTCAAAACACTCAACAGCAAAATAAATGCAATTCCTAAAACCGATTGATTTTTACGAAACAGCGTAATAAACTTTTGCCAGTCGAGTTTGTCATTGTTCGCCAACTGATTATAAATAAAGTAAAATGCGCCACCTACAATCAAAAGTTTGACCAGAAGAACAAGGAATTGCTTAGCTTTGTGAGGAATTGAAATCATGCCGCAAAGTAAAGGAAACTATTGCGAAAAAGCTATTTCACAAAGATTCACAAAACGGCCTCAAAGTCACACAGAGAGATTAAAAACAAACTTTGTGAATCTCTGTGCCAACTCAGTGCAATTTTGTGCAACCAAAATAAAAAATGACAAAAGAACGCATCATATTAGGTATTGACCCCGGAACGACGATAATGGGTTTTGGATTGATAAAAGTCATCAATAAAAAAATGGAGTTTCTGCAATTGAACGAATTGCAACTTTCCAAATACGACAATCATTACCAAAAACTAAAAATCATTTTTGAGCGTACCATCGAATTAATCGAAACGCACCATCCTGACGAAATTGCGATTGAAGCGCCTTTCTTTGGTAAAAACGTACAATCGATGCTAAAATTAGGTCGTGCACAAGGTGTTGCAATGGCTGCAGGACTTTCAAGAGATATTCCTATTACCGAGTACGAACCTAAAAAAATAAAAATGGCCATTACCGGAAACGGAAATGCCAGTAAAGAACAAGTTGCCAAAATGCTCCAACAACTTTTAGGTTTAAAAAAATTACCTAAAAACCTGGATTCAACAGATGGTTTGGCGGCTGCAGTTTGTCACTTTTTCAACTCTGGAAAAATCGTTGCCGGAAAAAGTTATACCGGTTGGGATGCTTTTGTAAAACAAAACGAAGATAAAGTTAGAAAATAGTGTTCCGTAATCAGTTTTTTAGTGATCAGTTTATAGATTATCTAAAAAGTGATCAGTTTTTAAAATAATACATAATGACATTCCACGATTTATTCGCTTATAAAAAATCTTTTTCCTTAGCAATGAAAATATTTGATATTACAAAATCATTTCCTAAAGAAGAAATCTATTCACTAACGGATCAAATAAGGCGCTCTTCACGAAGTGTACCCGTAACTATTGCTGAAGCTTACAGAAAAAGAATCTATCCTAAACACTTTTATAGCAAGTTAACTGATTCTGATGGAGAAAATTCTGAAACACAAGTTTGGTTAGAATTTGCTTTTGTTTGTAAATACATTTCTAATGATTCATATCAAGAACTTCTAGCCGAAAGTACTGAAATAGGAAAACTAATTAATTACATGCTTTTTAATCCTGAAAAATTTGGAGTCAAAAAGGAGTAAGCAGTATTCAGTTTTTTAGTATTCAATATTTTAACAACTCAAAAACTGAACACTAAAAAACTGAATACTGAATACTTTTCTAATAACTGAACACTAAAAACCTGAACACTGAACACTATAAAATGAGCGGCATCTACATTCATATTCCTTTTTGCAAGCAGGCTTGCCACTATTGTGACTTTCATTTTTCGACTTCGATGAAAAAGAAAGACGATATGGTTTTGGCTTTAGCCAAAGAAATTGCCAGGCGTAAAAATGAGTTTTCAACTGAAATTGTAGAAACTATTTATTTTGGCGGTGGAACTCCTTCGGTATTATCAAATGACGAAATAAACTTTTTAATTTCTGAAGTTTATAAAAATTATAAAGTGGTTGAAAACCCTGAAATCACGCTTGAAGCCAATCCGGATGATTTATCTACTGAAAGAATTTTCGAATTATCAAAAAGCCCAATTAATCGTTTAAGCATTGGGATTCAGTCTTTTTATGAAGAAGATTTAAAGATGATGAATCGCGCTCATAATTCGGCGGAAGCTATAAATTGTTTGACAGAAGCAACAAAATACTTTGATAATATTTCACTTGATTTAATTTACGGAATTCCGGGTTTGACAGATGAAATGTGGAAGAAAAATATTGAAACTGCGTTGTCATTTGGCATTCCTCATATTTCGAGTTATGCTTTGACTGTTGAACCTAAAACGGCTTTAAGAAAACTAATCGATACCGGAAAAATTGCCGAACCACAAGACGAAGTTGCTTCCAATCACTTTATGATTTTGGTGGAAATGCTTCAAAAAAATGGTTTTATTCACTATGAATTATCGAATTTTGGAAAAGAAGGTTATTTCTCTAAAAACAATTCGGCGTATTGGCTGGGAAAAAAATATATCGGAATTGGCCCTTCGGCACATAGCTATGATGGCGAAAAAAGAGGCTGGAATATTGCCAATAATTCTCTTTATTTAAAATCGATTCAGAACGATGAACTTCCAATAGAAACTGAAATCCTGACCATTTCTGATCGTTACAATGAATATATTATGACAGGTTTAAGAACTATTTGGGGCGTTTCTTTAGAACGAATTGAAACTGAATTTGGCTTAGAATATTTGAATTATCTCAAAAAGCAAAGTCAGAAATTCTTAAACGACGATTTACTTTCGATAGAAAACAATATTCTAAAACCAACCGCAAAAGGAAAATTTTTAACGGATGGAATTGCTTCAGATTTATTTTATTTAAATTTGAAATGAGAGCTTAACCGCAAGGTTCGCTAAAGTTTACGCAAAGAACGCTATTTGTTTTTTTGTAGGAATAAATTTATGTAAAATTTTAAATACTACATTTGAGTTTTTAATTATTAAAATTAATACTCATGTCAGAAAATGAATTATCACGAATTGTTTTTGATTGCGCCTTAAAAGTCCATCAAACTTTAGGCCCCGGGCTTTTAGAAAGTGCTTATGAAGAATGCCTTTTTTATGAATTAAAAAAATCAGGTTTAGCAATTGAAAAGCAAAAACCACTCCCTTTAATTTACGAAGAAATAAAATTAGATATTGGTTATAGATTAGATATTATAATTGAAAATAAATTAATTTTGGAAATAAAATCGGTTGACGCTTTAAATGAAATCCATTTCGCGCAACTATTAACTTATTTAAAATTAACAAATTGCAAATTAGGTTTACTTATAAATTTTAATGTCGTTTTAATAAAAAATGGAATGCGCAGGGTTGTAAACAAACTGTAGCTTCTTAATTTAAAAAGATAATTTATAAAACCTTGCGAACTTTGCGTAGAACCTTTGCGCCCCTTGCGGTTAAAACTTATGATAGCAAAAATCAACAAGTTCGAAATCAACCTATCAAAACCCATTGATATCTCAATTCCGTTAACGAATACAGACGAAAATCCGATTGCGTGGTACATCGAAAAACCGGTTATCGAACCTGTAGTTTTTGGAGATTGGATTGGGAAAGTTTCTGAAGGAAAATCATCAACCAATTTCAATAATATTTTCTTTAATCCCCACGGGCACGGAACGCATACGGAATGTTTAGGACATATTACGAATGAATTTTACAGCATCAATCAATCGTTGAAACAGTTTTTCTTCTTTGCGAAACTGATTACAATCGAGCCTGAAAAAATTGGGGAGGATTTGGTGATTACAAAAGAGCACATTTCAAGTTCGCTCAATGGCACAAATGCTTCGACCCCGCTCAGCAAGACAGAAGCTTTAGTGATCAGAACACTTCCAAATCAAAAAGATAAAAAGTCACGAAAATACTCCAATACAAATCCACCTTATTTATCTGAAGAAGCAGCGATTTTCATCCGCGAAAGCGAAGTTCAGCATTTATTAATTGACTTGCCAAGTGTTGACAAAGAACATGACGAAGGAAAATTATTAGCGCACAAAGCATTTTGGAATGTAAAAGATACTTTACACTTAAATGCTGATGCACGTTTAAATGCAACAATTACAGAAATGATTTATGTTCCAGACGAAATCGAAGATGGAAATTACATCCTAAATCTTCAAATTGCTTCGTTCGAAAATGACGCAAGTCCGTCAAAACCAATTTTATATAAGATTTAAAATAGCCGCCAAGAATTTGACGAATTATGCTTGTGTCTTTTTTGCCACAGATTAGAAGATTTACACAGATTTTATCCTTTTAATCCTTTAATCTGTGGCAGAATAAAAGACGAAATTCGTGTAAATTCGCGAAATTCGTGGCAAAAAAAACCAACCAATATGATTAGCGTTTCAACAGATAAAGCCAAACTTGACGTTCCGTTCATACAAAACTTTTTAAAAGATATTTACTGGGCAGCCGGAAGAACTATCGAAGAAGTGCAGACAACAATTGATGCTTCGGTTTGTTTTGGAATTTACTTCAACGACAAACAAATTGGCTTTGCGAGAGTCATTACCGACTATGTCGTTTTTGGTTACGTAATGGATGTGTTTATTACCGAGGAACATCGCGGAAAAGGATATTCATCTCTTTTAATTGCAAATATGATGAACGAGCCTATTCTTAAAAATATTCAAATTTGGAGATTGGCTACAACTGATGCACACTTTTTATATCGTAAATTTGGTTTTACAGAATTGAAACATCCTGAAAAAATGATGGAAAAAAAACTATGAAAACAATAATCAAACTCGAAGAAGCGGCTTTATTTATCCTCGGAATCTTTTTATTCAACCGTTTAAATTTTGAATGGTGGTGGTTTTTAGTTTTAATTTTAGCCCCGGATTTGTCTATGTTGGGTTATCTTTTTGGAAACAAAAGCGGTGCATTTTTTTATAATGTATTTCATCATAAAGGAATTGCACTTTTAGTTTATGCTTTAGGATGTTATTTAAGTATTGAAACGATTCAATTAGCCGGAATTATTCTATTTGCACATTCGGCAATGGATCGGATTTTTGGATACGGATTAAAATATGAAAAGGGTTTTAAATACACTCACTTAGGTGAAATTGGTAAATAAGAAATGATATGAATCTAGAAACGTATTACGAATATTGTCTTTCAAAAAAAGGCGTTAGCGAACATTTTCCTTTTGATGAAAATACTTTGGTTTTTAAAGTTGGCGGAAAAATGTTTGCTTTATCTTCTTTGTCACAATGGGAAAAGAATGAACCTTCAGTCAATTTAAAGTGCGATCCGGAGCGTGCTCAGGAATTACGAGCAGAATATGACGAGATAAAACCGGGATTTCATATGAGCAAGGTACACTGGAATACGGTTGCTTTAAACGGGAGTTTGTCAACCGCTTTTGTCAGGGAATTGATCGACCACTCGTATGAATTGGTTTTCAAAAGTTTGACAAAGAAAATTCAGAATGAAATTATTGAATTAGAAAATTAGGCATTAAATTTGCACCATAAGAAAAAAACTTAGCAACTCAGTTACTATGTAACTTAGCAACTTATAAAAATATGAAAGAACAATTTAAAAAATTTCTAAACGAAGAACAAGATCCAAAAGCGATTGAGAAAATCACTTCGAAACTCCATGATTTATTGATGAAAGGTGAAGAAATTGGATATATTGCCGTTCAAAAAAAACCGGCAATCACTGTTTTTCCTGATAGTATTGTATTAACAAACAAACGAATCATTATTTGTCAGCCTAAAAATTTAGGTCTTTCAATGGATTTTACTGATTATACTTGGGATAATGTTGCGGGTGCTTTTGTAAAAGAAAATATTTTAGGTTCAGAATTTTCGTTTAATACCAATACTGATTTATCAATTTCGATTGATTACATTCCGAAAATTCAGGCCAGAAAAATTTATACATACGCTAAAGAACAATTAGATTTAATAAAAAATCCAATTGTTGCCGAAACTCCAATCGCAGAAACTCCAATCGTAGAAACAGCACAAGTTGTTGAGGAAGAAGATGACCTTGAAGAGGAAGTAGAAGAAGTTGAAACGGAAGAAGTAACAAATTATGCTGAAATCATGCCGGCTGCTACTCCATCTTATACAGAAACTTACGAGCCTATTCAGCCACCAACACAGCCTGCATCAGGAGATCGTAAATTAAGTGACTTATCTAAAGAAGAACTTTTCGATAAATTGCAGAATTACAAAAAATTACTTGACAACGGATTAATCATGCAAGGTGAATATGATGTTTACAAAAAAGAAATATTGAGTTATATGTAAAAATGTAATTTGTAAAATGTAAAAAGTCTTAGGCTCTAATTGAACTTAAGACTTTTTTTATGACTTGTTTTTAGAATGAACATTTTACATTTTACAAGCTACATTTTACAAGCTACATTTTACAAAGTAGCTTTCTGCTTTTCTACAAAACTATTCGATTGCAGTTCTAATAACTCCGTTGCATTTTTACGCTGCAAATCGTATAGATTTTTATCTTCTGCAATATCAGCGTATACTTTGTCATGCATTTCAGCGCTCGTTTTGACTAATAAATCACGTTGGTATTTATTTTGTGCCAAAGTTGCTTTCATAGCCGTTTCAGCTTCTTCCTGTTTGAAATCGAATTCCCCTTTTGGAGCCAAAAGTTTTGCAATAATTGGAGACGTTTCGATTGCCAGAAACAATAACATAATAAAGAATGACGGCAACCAGGGCAATTTATCCAATGCATTGATACGCGCCATTAAACCATCAAAACCTTCAATGATAGGCTGTGTCAGCGATACTTTTTTATCTAAATCTGCCTGAAGCTGCGTACCTGCTTTTTCTTTTGCAGCTATTTTTGCTTCATTAGTCGTTTTTAAAGTTTCAAATTCCTTTAGAGCTGCATCGTGTTTCTCTCGTTTCTCTTTATAAACAGGACCTTTACCCAATTTTTTAGTTCCGGTTGTTCCTTCAGCTTCTGTGATATAAGTCGCATAAAGAGCATTTACTTCTTTTTCTTTATTCAGAATATCTGCTTTTAAAGCTGCAATCTCAGCCTTATTTTTATCTAAATCTGATTTAAAATAATTACCAACTTGTTTTTTATTGGCCAATTCCATTTCGTTTTTTTCCTTCAACAAAACGGTATTGATTTCTTTTTCGAAAATTTTAATTTCTAAAGGTTTAGAAATTACGATGGCAATAATAACTGCCAACATAATTCGCGGAGTTGCCTGTAGAAATTCATCAAAAAAACGATCTCTTTTTTTAATTGTCGAAACGATAAACCGGTCCAGATTAAAGATTAACAAACTCCAGACAAACCCAAAAGCTACAGCCGGATAAATAGAGTCAAAAACAGTGAAAAGCGCATAAGCACTGGCCAGAAAAGCCATAACAGCAGTAAAGAAAACGGTGGCGCCAATACCAACATATTTGGTTTGTTCGCCTTCTGAGCAGCCTTCGAGTAAGTCCCGATCAGCCCCAGAACAAAGGATAAAAAATTGTTTTAACATGATTGATGATTTTTGATTGATGATTACTTCTTCAGTTCGCCCTTCGGGCTCGTGTGATACGGCAAATTTAGCGCCAAAAATTTAATTCTCAGGTAAATAGTTGATTTGTTTTGACTTGCAGCCTTAAAAATTCCTTTTTTCTTAAATGTTACTTTAACATTAATCTTTTTTTAATGTTGGAAAGGAATCATAACACTATGTTAATTTTTTTTAATGGTCTTAATAACATTAAGGTTCTAGTTTCGCAACAAAACAAACTAAAACACAATGAAAAAATTTTATTTAGTAATAACATTTATGTTATTAGCCTTTTCAGGTTATGCCCAAAAAGCCATAATCTCAGGAAAAGTATTGGACATTGACGATAAACTTCCTTTACCGGGAGCAATGATTCAAATTGTTGGTGAAAACAAGTACACCGTTTCAGATTACAACGGCCGTTTTGAATTATTAAACATCAATGTTGGAACGTACAAAGTAGAAGTAAAATATATTGGATACACTGCCATAACTCAGGAAATCACTGTAGAACAAGGCAAAAATAACGTTATTGATTTTGCTCTTAAAACTTCAGGAACCGAATTGAATGAAGTAGTGGTTGGAGACATCTTAAAAGGTCAGGCTAAGGCATTAAACCAACAAAAAAACAGTAAAAATATCGGAAACATCATTTCCTCTGATCAAATGGGGCGTTTTCCGGATGCCAATGTTGGAGACGCTTTAAAGCGTGTTCCGGGTATCACGATGCAGAACGATCAGGGTGAAGCGCGTAATATTATCATTAGAGGTTTGGCTCCGTCTTTGAACTCGGTAACTTTAAATGGTGACAGAATTCCGTCTGCAGAAGGAGACAACAGAAATGTACAGATGGACTTGATTCCGTCTGATATGATTTCGACTATCGAAGTAAATAAAACACTGACTTCAGACATGGATGCGGATGCAATTGGGGGTTCTGTAAATTTAGTAACAAGAGCGACTCCAAATGGCGAAAGAATCTCAGCAACTCTTGCCGGAGGTTATATGCCAATTCGTGAACACGCCACATACACGGCAGGTTTAGTTTACGGTAATCGTTTTTTAGACAATAAATTAGGCGCCGTTGTTAGCGGATCTTATAATAATGTAAATTACGGATCTGATAACATCGAAAACGAATGGGTAAAAGACGAATTCGGGAATGAATATCTTCAGGCATCAGAAATCAGAAAATATGATGTACAACGTATTCGCCGCAGCGGATCTGTAGCTTTAGACTACAAATTTGACGAAAATAATACCATTTTTGCCAACGCTATTTACAACTGGAGAGATGACAGGGAAAATCGTTTCAGAACTACTTATGATGATATCGAACCTATTTATAACGGACAACAAATTACAGGTTTTGAAGGTCGTGTAAAACGCCAGACAAAAGGTGGAATTGATAATGATCGTGATAAAAACAGACGATTAGAAGATCAGCGTGTTCAGAATTATTCGATTCGCGGTGAGCACTTAATCAACTCAAAACTAGATTTAGACTGGTCTGCAAACTATGCAAAAGCCAGAGAATACCGTCCGGGAGAGCGTTATATCGAATACCGTCAAAAAGGTTTAGAAATGACTCAGGATTTATCAGATATCAGATTTCCATTAATTACGACAACCGGAGAATCTTTGGATAAATTCAAATTTCAAACGGTTACAGAAAATACAGATGAAACAAGCGAAAGCGAATTTGGAGCAAAAATCAACATCCGTTTCCCTTTTACTATTATTCCATCTGAAAAAGGAAGATTGAGAACAGGACTTAGACTTCGATTGAAAGAAAAAGAAAGAAACAATAACTTTTATGCCTACGAACCAGTCAATGATGACATGGCTTTATTATCGCAGGTTTCAACGAGTTATTATGATGGCACAAATTTTAATCCGGGAAGCAAATATGTTCCGGGAGCTTTTGCCTCAGCAAATTTCTTAGGAAGTCTTGATTTGAACAATTCTGCCTTATTCGAAAAATCATCAGATCCTGCAGAATTCTTAGCCGTAAACTATAATGCAAAAGAGAGCATTTATGCCGCTTATGTAAGATGGGATCAGGATTTTAATGATAAATTATCTATGGTTTTAGGATTCCGTGTAGAGAACACCCATATTGATTATACCGGAAACCGCGTTTTAGACGAAGAAGAATTAGAGAGCCAGATCAATACCAAAAACTCCTATACTAATTTGCTGCCAAGCATCTCTTTGCAATACAATGCTACAAAAGACTTAGTATTAAGAGCTGCTGTTACGACAGCTTTAGCAAGACCCAACTATTATGCACTGGCGCCTTACGTAAACAATATTGCTGCCGACAAAGAAATTACAGCCGGAAATCCGGATCTTGACGCTACCTATTCATACAATTATGATTTTATGGCAGAGAATTATTTCAAATCTGTTGGTTTGATTTCCGGAGGAGTTTTCTACAAAAAATTAGATAATTTCATTTACAATTATAGCGACAATCAATACAATGCTGCAAAATTTGCCGCTGATTTCCCAAATCAAAATAATCCAATTCCGGCAGGAGAAAACTGGTCATTCTTGCAATCAAGAAACGGAGATACAGTTGATGTTTACGGTTTCGAAGTCGCGTTTCAACGTCAGTTAGATTTTCTTCCTGGGAAATTCCTTAAAGGATTTGGTATTTATTTAAACTATACGTACACAAAATCTAAAGCAAAAGGAATTGCCGATGAAGACGGAAACGAGAGAAATAACATCAGCCTTCCGGGAACAACTCCACATATGTTCAACGGATCATTGTCCTGGGAAAACAAACGTTTTTCTGCAAGAGTTTCTACCAACTTTACTTCAGATTATTTAGATGAATTGGGTTCAGAATCGTATAAAGACAGTTACTACGACAAACAATTTTTTGTAGATGCAAATGCTTCATACAAGATTACACCAAAACTTCGTCTTTTTGCTGAAGCCAATAACTTAACCAATCAGCCTTTACGTTATTATCAAGGAGTTGAGGCACATACCAAACAAGCCGAATATTATCAGGCGAGATATAATTTTGGTTTGAAACTTGACTTGTAACAATCAATTTATAAATTCTTAAATTAGACAGAACTTAGCGGTTCTGTCTAATTGTATTAAAATGAAAATCCATAATGAAAAATAAATCCATATTAGCTTTTTTACTTTTAAGCACTTTATTTACCGCTTGTAAAGATGATAAATTAGCGCCCGTTGCTGCAAATGCAGTAAAACCAACAGTTGTTACCGAAGCTTTACCTCACGATACTGATGATCCTTCGATCTGGATTCATCCAACTGATGCCACAAAAAGTATTATTGTAGGAACAGATAAAGACACTGACGGTGCTTTGTATGCTTTTGATTTAAAAGGAAAAATCATTGCAAAATCAGAGGTTCTAAAACGTCCGAACAATGTTGATATCGCTTACGGTTTAATAATCGACGGAAAAAAAGTTGATGTTGCCGTAACGACAGAACGAGAATCAAACAAAATCAGAGTCTTTAGTTTACCGGATTTAAAAGCAATTGATAATGGTGGAATCTCTGTTTTCGACGGCGAAGAATTGCGCGACCCAATGGGAATTGCTTTGTACACCCGAAAAAGCGACGGTAAAATATTTGCCATTGTAGGCAGAAAATCCGGACCGTCAGGAAGTTATTTATGGCAATATGAACTTTCTGGTTCAGGAAAATTCGCTACGGCAAAAGTGGTTCGCAAATTTGGCGCTTATAGCGGAAAGAAAGAAATCGAAGCGATTGCGGTTGATAATGAATTGGGAACAATTTTGTATTGCGACGAACAATTTGGAATCAGAAAATACAAAGCCGATCCTGCTTTAAACGATAACAAAGAAATTGCTCTTTTTGGAAAAACTGGTTTTAAAGCCGACAATGAAGGAATTGCGATTTACAAAAAAACCGATTCTACCGGATATATTTTGGTTTCGAACCAGCAAGCAAATACTTTTATGGTGTATCCAAGAGAAGGCGCAAAAAGCAATCCGAACGATTATCCTTTGTTAGCAGAAATTCCAACATCTACTATTGAATGCGATGGAGCCGATGTGACCAGCCTTAATTTAGGAGGAGATTTCAAAAACGGTCTTTTTGTAGCCATGAGCAACGGAATGACGTTTCATTACTACGCCTGGGATTTGATGCAGAAACGTATCGATGAGGCTAAGAAATAGTTTTTTTGTTTCAGGTTTCAAGTTTCAGGTTCAAACTAAAACTTGAAACTTGAAACCAACAAAAAAGCTGTTCATCACTGAACAGCTTTTTTTCTACAATTTATAACTAATCGAAAACATCAGTACTCTGGGTAAAATATAGGTAGATTGCTGACTAATAATATAGTCCGAAAAATTAAAACTATTCTTTCTTCGAACATCTAGTACATTATTACAAATCACTTCAAATCCAAAAGGGTTATTTTTTCTCTGATAACGTAAACTCGTATTCATTACTTCATAATAATCACTTTGGTTATTTGAATTTATATTTTTAAGGTTTTGATAGTCTAATTTATAAATCCAAAATTTAAAAAACGTAAACTCCAAATTACCAGTAATGGCATCTGATTCATATTTTGTCTTAGTTAATCCGCTAAAATGACTAAAGCCTTTTTCATAACCAATAGTAAGATTTGGCCATTCTTTATAATTCGTTTTTATTGTTAAAGCCAGATTCTGATTGTTTCTATCGTTTAATGTAACGGTATTATTTAATTTTTGATAATAATTTAACCAATTCAAATTAGCATTTAACTTCAATTCAAAACGATATATTTTTTTCATAAAAGAACCATTAAAAACTAAATTCGTTTCCGGATCATTTGTTAAGACAGGTCTATTAAACTGATTGATACCTTCTACTTCCACCTGGTTTCTAATTATTTCTGTTCTTTTTGTGAAATTTAGATACCCATTCCAAAACACACCTTTATACATATTCATTTTTGTATAAAACAGATTGAAAGAATGATATCTGCCATTTTGCAACATTGCATTTCCTTTATAAACAAGGTTATATTTTTGTAACGTATATCTATTTGAAATTTGATTTACCTCAGGAAAATTTGCTTCAAGTTTATAATTAAAACCTATTTTTTCAGATTGATTAAATTCAAAATCACTGTTCCATTGCGGTTGAAATAATTTTTTCGAAAACTCATAATCGCCATCTATTTGATTACTTTTTAAGACATACCAATGATAATAAAGTCCTGCTTTATTTGTCCATTTCCCTATTTTAAATTTATACTCTAACCCGATATACAGATCATTGAATTGATATTTTGTTCTATTGCCAAATCCGGCCGTATTAAAATTATTAATTGTATTATCAGTTAACAATTGCACCTCAGCAGTTTCAAAATCAGAATGTTCAAAATTATTACCAAGATTGGTATACAAATGATTGCGATTGTTAATGATCCAGTAATGTTTTAAAACAGCATCAGCAATATTTGTCTTTAACTTTTTTAACTGCTCTATTTTATAGTCAATATCTTCCTGAAGGGGAATAAAACCAACTAAGAAAGGCTCATTTGTTGTCCATTGATTTCCTAACGTATTGTTTTTATAAGACTGACTTACAGCAAATGTTGTTGTATGTGCCAGACTGTAATTTTTATGCCATTCCAGATATTGCTTAAACGAAATATCATCAGCTTCATTAATCGTTTTAAACGTATTCGAATCTGCGTTCGTAAAAGAATTTATAACACCTTTTAAATCATTTGTACTGGATTGAAATTGTAAATTATAAAATATCTTTTGATTCTTGTCCGGAGTATAGTCTATTTTAAAATTAGTACTATTCAAAATACTATTGTTCTGATTGTTTTCTACCTTGTTTTCATAAGTCTGAGATGCGTTTTCCAAATATTCATTTTGAGCAATATTTTTTGCATCACTTATAATTTTCGAAAAAATTGAAAATCCTGAAACACTAAATTTTGGAGAAAAATTATAACTTAGATTTATAGCTTCAAATTGCGATTTATTTTCTGTTACATCTGTATTATCCTCAGTAAGCGAGTACAGATTATTAGATGTTTTTCTTTTTAACAAATAACTGCTTGACCCACCAGTAAATCTTCTTAAATCTGCATATGTAAAAGTACTTTTACCAATATTATTGATATCGCCAATAAAACTTACATTCAATTTAGGGGCATAATAAAACAACCCTGCATGAAGCAGATTAGATTTATCAATTCCTAATCCAAGTCCTGCCTCAACATCCCCAAAAATGAATTTCTTTTTATCTTCTTTGAGTTTTACATTCATCGCCAATTGGTCACTATCGGAAACTTTTTTCATAAAACCAACTTCATTAAAATGGTCAATAACTTCAATTTTATCGATTGCGTCTGCCGGAATATTTTCAACAGCCAACTTAGAACCTCCACCAAAAAATGATTTTCCTTCAACAAGCATTTGAGTTACTTGTTTACCCTGAACGGTTACAATTCCGTTTTTATCAACTTCGACTCCGGGAAGTTTTTCGAGAATTTCTTTCATTTTGCGTTCGTTGCCGTTTGCAAAACTTTTTACATTAAAGGTTAATGTATCTTGTTTAATTTCAATTGCTTTATATTCATGTTTTATAACAATTTCTCTTAAATTTTCCCCGCTTGGTTGAAGTATAAAGTCATGGGATAAATTGCCATTGATAGATTTAACTTCAAACAATTCATCAATAAAACCGATATAAGAAACGTTGATTTCATAATCTATCCCTTTATCCAATTCTAATCGATAACGTCCTTTATTATCTGTAATAGCAAATTTTATATTTCCCTTCTCTTGTAAAGGCTTCGCAATAACATTTGCTGATTCTAAACTAAAGCCGGAATTTGACAAAACTACACCTGTTAGCGTATAATGTGATTGCCCAATAGCGAATACTGAAAACAATAAGAAAAATACATTTTTAAGCATTCGTTTGTATTATACTTTCTAGATTGACATTAATACCACTTTCGATTATTATAATTATGAATGACTAAAACTTATCCTCAGGTTTTTTGAAACCTTTTTTAAAATCTTCATTTTTATATGCTGCCATTACTTTTTGGTCAAATTCTTCCTGATTAATTATTGGATAATCTTTTGGCTTTCCTATAACAGGTGGCTTAGATAAATTCAGATCAATTTTTCTAACTCCATACACAACATTTCGTACTTGTAATTCTAAAATTAACCCTGGCAGATTACCATAACCATTAGGACCAAAAGAAATAGGTATCTTGGGGCAATACCAGGCAACAACAGGAAAAACAAAATTTCCTTTACTATTGTTCACTTTTTTTGTAGAAGTCGCTTTATAACACAAAAAGCCTTCTATTTCTTTAGTCTCGTTTTCTAGCGTCCAGTCTTTAACAGCATCCGTTTTTAGCACATAATTGCCAAAACCGAAAATAGCACAAAGGGAATAATCTTTATATTGATATACCTCATTCATGTAACCAGCAGATACTTTAGACATAAAAAGATCTTGATTTCCAACCTCCAGGCTTTCATTACAAGAAAAAACAGCATTTTCTTTATTAAATAATAAAGTGAAGCTTAAATATTTTGCATTATTAATTGATTCTGTATATGGTCTTTCTAATATACTACCTTTAAACCCCTCTATCATTTCAATAGATACACCATATTCTATTTTGCCGTTTTGTATTTGCCCATAACCATTAATAAAAATCAATAAAAAAATAAAATTTATTTTCATAAGAAGTTGTATTTAATGAGGCTGCCTAAAAAATGTAGACAGCCTCTTTTATATTCGGAGATCTATCCGAATATTTAATTATCATAAGGATAGATAAAACTTTTGGAGATTCTATTTCTTAAATTAATTTCCTCCCATACATCTGCCCCATTCTCCAGCGCCATAAAAGAATGCTTCTGCATCTCCACATCCATTTTCTTTACATAAATCAATGGCTATCTGTTGTCTCTCATTACAACTACTAAATAATAATAATACAATAGCAGTTTTTACTTTTGAATTATCCAACTCTTTAACTCTAGTCTGTTTCTTTGCAAATGACGCACTACTAAAAGCGATAATTGCAAAAACTGTAAATAATACTTTTTTCATAATTTTAAATTTGTAATATTAATACTAAATTTTATATCTTACGAATATATTTACATAAGCTATTTCTTTCCATATCAATATAGAATAATCAGTATTCCCTTTTTGACTAAAAAAAACCATCAAACTTTTTTATTATGTCGATTGGATTTAAAATTAAAAAATTGAGAGAAGAGGTAAATTTGTCACAAGAAAATTTAGCGGTTCAGTTGGGTATTACTCAGAGCGAATTATCTAAAATTGAAAATGGCAGAGCGAAGAAAATAGATATATTTTTTATGGCTAAAGTGTGTGATTTTTTCAAGAAGGATTTTGATCATTTCACAGGTAAAAAAAGTGTTAATAAAGAAGTCGTCAGTTATACGATACAAACATCTTTAGCTATAATTATAAAGGAACTAAAAAAGATAATAGACGAAAATCAAAAGAAAGACGAAATAATAAAATTTCTGAAAAGCAAAAAGTGAGAAAAACAAAAAAGCTGTTCATCACTGAACAGCTTTTTTTAGTTTGAATTAGTAATCTTCCTTATTCTGTAACCGGTGCTCCTGCTAAAATTTCAGCATTGGCAAATTCTTCAAATTTGGCGAAATTCGCTTTGAATTTCTGAGCCAATTCAAGTGCTTTTTTATCGTATAACTCAGGATCTTCCCAAGTATTTCTTGGATTTAGAATTTCAGTTGGAACATTTGGGCAAGATTGTGGTTTTGCGATTCCAAATACTTTATGATTTTCAAATTCTACATTGTCCAATTCTCCGTTTAATGCAGCAGTAATCATGGCGCGGGTATATTTTAGTTTCATACGGCTTCCTGTTCCGTAAGGACCACCTGTCCAACCCGTATTGATTAACCAAACTTTTACATCTGCATCTTTCATTTTCTTGGTTAGCATTTCAGCGTAACGCGTTGGATGTAATGGCATAAAAGGCGCTCCAAAACAAGCCGAAAAATTAGGTTGCGGTTCTGTAACTCCTGCTTCAGTTCCTGCAACTTTTGCTGTATATCCTGAGATAAAATGATAAGCCGCCTGACCTGGAGTTAGTTTTGAGATTGGAGGCAAAATTCCGAAAGAATCTGCCGTCAGGAAAAATATATTTTTTGGATTGTGCCCGATAGAACCCGGCTGAATATTATCGATATGTGTTATTGGGTAACTTACACGAGTATTTTGAGTGATAGAAACATCATCATAATCTACTTCGTTTGTTCCCGGTTTGAAAACTACATTTTCTAATAGCGCGCCTTTTTTGATCGCTCTAAAAATGTCCGGTTCATTTTCTTCAGTCAGATTGATCACTTTTGCATAGCAACCCCCTTCAAAGTTAAAAACCGTGTTTTCTGCAGTCCATCCGTGTTCATCGTCTCCAATTAATTTACGTGCAGGATCTGCTGATAAAGTTGTTTTTCCGGTTCCTGATAATCCAAAGAAAATGGCCGTGTCTCCGGCTTCACCAACATTCGCACTACAGTGCATTGGTAAAGTATTCTTGAAAACCGGCAAGATGAAATTTAGAGCAGAAAAAATCCCTTTTTTCATTTCACCTGTATAACCTGTTCCGCCAATAAGTGCTATTTTTTTAGTAAAATCCAAAATAGCAAAATTAGACTGACGCGTTCCGTCTACGGCAGGATCTGCCATAAAACTTGGAGCACAAATTACCGTCCATTCCGGTGTAAAGTTGGTTAACTCTGAATCTTCCGGTCTTAAAAACATATTGTAGCAAAACAAATTCGACCAGGCTGTTTCTGTAACAACGCGAACATTTAATCTATAATTAGGATCAGAACAAACATAAGAATCACGAACAAAAACTTCTTTGTCCGATAAAAACTGAGTTACCTTATTATATAATTTTTCAAAAGCAGCTGGTTCAAAAGGAATATTTACATTTCCCCACCAAACCTGATCTTCGGTAATACTATCTTTTACAATATAGCGGTCCTGAGGAGAACGCCCTGTAAATTCGCCCGTATTAATTGCCAATGCGCCTGTAGAGTTCTCAACACCTTGGCCTGATTGCAAAGTGATCGCATGCAATTCATCAGCAGATAATTGGTAACGAACTTTTGCATTTTCAATTCCTAAGTCCTTAAGCGAAATCGATTGCGTGAAAACTGTGTGACTGTCCATAAATTTTAGTTGTGTGTGATAATTTAATAAGAAGCAAAATTACAGATTTATTCTCAATCCTTTAAAAAAAATTAAATTTCACTTTTATTTACATCAATAAAGCAAAATTTCGTTTTTAAAATCAATAAAATAAAAAAATAACCACCCCTAATTTGTTTTCCTATAATCCACAAAATGAATTTGTTATATTATTTACCAATTAAAGTAAAAAACAAGAGAAATTCACATAAATAAGATTATATGTTATTTATGAGACAAAATTAAAGATTAATTTTCAGATAGAATTTTTTATTCGGGATTTTATGATTTTCTCTTCAAAATCGCAATAAATAATAGCGCCCAGGCAATAATTAATAAAAAACCTCCTAAAGGTGTTGCGAATACGATAATTTTGAAATCGAAAACCGTAAGACTTTTCGTGGCTAATAAATAGATAGAACCGCTAAAAAGAAGTACACCTGCCACAACCAAATTATAGATTGTTTTTAAGGTTTTTTCAGCGATATCTTTTCTGGTCGAAAGAAAAAGTAAAAACAGAGCATGATACATTTGGTAACGAACACCAACTTCAAAAGTATTCAACTCTTCTACAGCTAAATATTTTTTCAGTAAATGTGCGCCAAAAGCACCCAAAATGATTGATACCATTCCCATGAAAGCTGCTGCTAAAACAATTTTTCTTTTCATAATTTCTATACTTTTTATTCTGTAACAAAAATACTTCAATACATTTTAAAAAGCATTTTTGTTTGCAGAAATCTTTTCAGGAAAAAGAAATTCATTACATTTTGGCTTTAAAATAAAATATACACCATTTTTGCAAAATTAAAATTGTTATATATTTAACAATTTAATATATTTGTGTGATAAATTTAAAATATGAGAAGCATTTTAATTATTGGAGCCGGTAGATCTGCCTCTTCCCTGATACGTTATTTACTATCTAAATCAGAGAACGAAAACCTACATCTTGTTGTAGCTGACCTGTCTTTGGCATTAGCCGAAAAAAAGACACAGAATCACCCCAACGCCACTCCAATTGCTTTGAATATTTTTGAGACCGAAGAAAGAAAAGCTGCCATCGAAAAAGCTGATATAGTGATCTCGATGCTGCCTGCCCATTTGCATATCGAAATTGCCAAAGATTGTCTTGAATTCAAAAAACATCTTGTAACGGCGTCTTATATCAGTGATGCGATGCAGGGACTGGATGAAGAAGTCAAAAAAAACAATCTTATCTTCATGAACGAAATTGGTCTTGATCCCGGAATCGACCATATGAGTGCCATGAAAGTTATTGATGAAATTAGGGCAAAAGGCGGCAATATGCTGCTTTTTGAATCTTTTTGCGGTGGATTAGTCGCTCCGGAATGTGATAACAATTTATGGAATTACAAATTTACCTGGGCACCACGAAATGTGGTTTTGGCCGGGCAAGGCGGCGCAGCAAAATTTATTCAGGAAGGCACTTATAAATATATCCCGTACGGAACGGTTTTTCGCAGAACCGAATTTCTGGAAGTAGAAGATTACGGAAAATTCGAAGCCTATTCGAACCGTGATTCGCTCAAATACAGATCGATCTATGGCTTAGATGATATCCTGACTTTATATCGCGGAACGATTAGAAGAGTCGGTTATTCGAAAGCGTGGAATATGTTTGTGCAATTAGGAATGACAGATGATAGTTATATCATGGAAGATTCTGAAAACATGAGCTACCGTCAGTTTGTGAACTCTTTTTTGCCGTATCACCCGACGGATTCTGTAGAAATAAAAACACGATTGATCTTAAAAATCGATCAGGACGATATCATGTGGGATAAACTTCTGGAACTGGATTTGTTTAATCCGGACAAAAAAGTCAATTTACCCAACGCCACTCCTGCCCAGATATTAGAAAAAATATTGTCAGACAGCTGGACTCTGGAACCCAACGACAAAGATATGATTGTCATGTACCATAAATTTGGATACGAACTTCATGGCAAAAAACAGCAAATCGATTCGAAAATGGTTTGTATTGGCGATGACCAAACTTATACTGCAATGGCAAAAACCGTTGGACTACCCGTTGCAATCGCAACGTTATTGATTTTGAACGGAAAAATTACAACTCCCGGCGTACAGCTTCCGATAAAAAAAGAAGTGTATCAGCCTATTTTAAAAGAGTTAGAAGAATATGGGGTTATTTTTAATGAACAGGATATGCCTTATTTTGGATATAATCCAGACTTATTTTAAGGTCTGGTTTTGTTGGTTTTTTTTAGAATTTTTTTAGTTTTTAATTTTATCCGCTTCTAGATTTTAGAAGCGGATTTTTTATTTAATACCTTGTAACGTAATTGGCAACATATAAATTACCCGTACAGGCTTTCCATTGTCAGATGCTGGAATCCATTTTGGACATTTTTGCAAAACACGAATAAATTCTTGTCCTGAAATAATTCCAACTTCATTCTTCCATATTTCGATATCAGATAATGTCCCATCCGTCTCAATTATAAATTGAGCAAATATTTTTCCCGAAGGTTCTTTATCAGATATTTTAAAATTAGTCCCAACAAATTTGTAAAATTTCTCCATACCACCCGGGAATTCTGGTTTAACTTCAACTTCCCTTACAGTTTTATACGGTAGTTTTTCATCTAAATTATCTGTCTTTTTTTGTGAATAGATACAATTATTTACAATAAGAAAGAAAAATAGAAACGGAAAGACTTTTAATTTTCCAGTGTTTAACTTAGCTAGCATAATATAGTTTTTATCTAATATAATAAATTATTTCTCAGCCTGAAGCGTTATTGGCAAACTATACATGACCCTAACAGGTTTTCCTTCCTGAGTAGCCGCTGTCCATTTTGGAGAAAGTTTCAAAACTCGGGTTGCCTCATCACCTATTCCGTAACCGGGATCTTGCAATGTTTTAATACCAGATAAACTTCCGTCTTTTTCAATGATGAATTGCATATAAGCCTTTCCTTCGATTTTATTTTTATTAGCTTCTGCAGACATTTTAAAATTTTCTCCAATAAATTTATAGAATTTTGTGAGACCGCCTGGAAATTCAGGTAATTTTTCAACATCGGCGAGTACATAAAGGTCTTTTTCTTTAACATCAGCTTTGTTCAATGCTTTTTGAGCCGTTGCTTTTGTACTAAAAACAAACAATAACAAAGCATAAACTACACCTACACTAAATACCTTTAACACAATTTTAATCGGGGATTCTTTTTTGGTCATCATAAGTAAACGTTTTTTAGTTATTAAATAATTAATATTACTTGCTAAGGCAACTGTATTTTTATGTGAAGCAAAGTCCAATAATAGATTCTGATAACTTTTTACAGATCCAAACTGTTTATTCACTGCTTCATCTGCCAAAAATTCGTGATTGAGTTTAATTGCTTTTTTATAAAAGACCAACAATGGATTGAACCAAAAAACAATTTGCAAAACTTCTATAAAAAGAATATCCAGAGTATGTTTCTGATCTAAATGTGCTTTCTCATGCGCTATTAGTTCTGACGGAATTTTACCTTTTTCGAATTCATTTTTATTGATGAAAATCGATTTCCAAAAAGAGTGTGGCAAAATAGGTTGCTCGATTAAAACTATTTTTTCGCCTTGTATAAATTCTACCTGATTATTTTTTATTCTTTTATAAAATGAATACAAATTCAGGACAAGACGAATCGTTAACATCAAAACTATAAAGGCGTAAAAAATTCCAATTAAAACAAACACAAAATCATTTACTGAAATCATCTCAGCATTTTCATTGCTTTTTTGAATAACCAATTCTTCAAGTTGAATGAATCCAATTTTGTTAGAAAAACCAGAAGCAATCGAAATAAGTTGCAACGGAATCACGAAACTAAAAACCAAACTTCCTAATAGATAAATGCGATTGAAACGAAACATTTTTTCATTTTCAAGCCACAATTTATATACTGCGTAAAAAACCAAAAGCAGTATTCCTGATTTTAAAAGATAGAGTGTCATTTTTTCTTTTTTTGAATTTCTGAATCGATTATTTTTCTAAGTTCTTCTAATTCCGAAGTCGACAAATTGGTTTCTTTCGTGAAAAAAGAAGCAAATTGTGATGCCGAATTATTGAAAAAACTGCTGATTAATCCGTTTACGTGTTTCGAAAAATAAACCGTCTTTTCGACCAAAGGATAATATTCTCTCGAATTTCCGAATTCGTTATAGGCTACGAATTTCTTGTCGATCATTCGTTTCAAAAGCGTTGCCACGGTTGTGGTTGCGGGTTTTGGTTCGGGATAGGCTTCGAGTAAATCTTTCATAAAAGCTTTTTCAAGCTTCCAAAGATGTTGCATTAATTGTTCTTCTGAGTTTGATAGTTGCATGTTTTTTTCTAAGGTGCTAAGGTTCTAAGTTTCTAGTTTTTTTGCCACGAATTGCGCTAATCTTCTCAATTTTTTTTGCCACTCCCGATAGCTATCGGGATAGAATGATTAAAGGATTTTTTGATGATTACGATTAATCTATATTCTATATTCTATATTCTATATTCTATATTCTTTAAAAAAAAATCCGCGACAATCCTTTTCATCCGCAAAACCCGTGGGCTATTGTATTGCTTTTTCTGAAATCAAATCGCCATTCTTATAGTTTTTAATTTCGGTTAGTTTTCCTTTATCTGAATAGAATTTCCAATCACCAAAATAAAACCAATGTGTTTCTACCGCATTGACTTCGATTTTGGTTTTTCCTTTTGATTGTAGTTTTCCGTTTTCATAATAATATCTTACAATACAGATTCCGTTTTTGTATTTTTCGGTTTTGTAGATTTTTCCATTGATGTAGGATTTCCACTTTTTTACCGGCTGATCATTCTTATAATATTCGAACGATTTGTATGTAGTGCTATCTTGTTCGTAATTATCGACCCAAAGACCTTCTTTCTTTTTATCAATCTTCTGATTAATGAGTTTGCTTTTACAACTAAAAAGCATCATTCCGCAAAAAAATAGTAAAAGAAGGTTTTTCATATTTTTAGTTTATCTCTACATTTATAGATGTTGCTCTACAAATGTAGAGTTATTTTTTTAATATGCAAGAAAAAAGCTTTTTTTGTTTCAGGTTTCAGGTTTCAGGTTTCAAGTTGGCCGAAAGTTGAATAGGCTCCAGCTTTAGCTGGGGTTTAAAATAAATGCGTAGAAAATGGCTTTAGCCGAATAATTTCTCAGGTGTTTAAAAATTTCGGCTAAAGACAATTCTTTTCATCTAAAAAATCCCCTGGCTAAAGCTAGGGGCTATTCAATTCTGATGAGAAAAACCTTTGTCACTTTGTTCCTTTGCAACTTTGAACCTTTTTTAAACCTTTGAATCTTCTTTAAGCGTTAGGGATAGGAGCGATATCCTTTTTGTTTTTTCTTTAAAAACAAAAAGATATAGCGGATAGCCCGACCGTAGGGAACGCCCATAAAAAAATCCGCTTACTCTTAAAGAATAAACGGATTTTATTTTGATACCTCACAGGTTTTAAAAACCTGTGAGGAAAAAAACTTTGTGTCTTAGCGACTTCGTGGCAAAACCTTACTTACTTAATTCTACAAAATATTTGTAAAACAACGGAATTGTTTCGATTCCTTTTAAGTAATTGAAGATTCCGAAATGTTCGTTTGGCGAGTGAATTGCATCAGAATCCAGACCAAAGCCCATAAGGATGGTTTTACTTTTTAGTTCTTTTTCGAACAAGGCTACAATCGGAATACTTCCGCCTGAGCGAACCGGAATTGCAGGAACTCCAAAAGTTTCTGTATATGCTTTGTTTGCCGCCTGATATCCAATACTGTCAATTGGCGTAACATAACCTTGCCCGCCGTGATGAGGCGTTACTTTTACGGTAACTCCAGCTGGTGCAATACTTAGAAAATGTTTGGTAAAAAGTTCTGTGATTTCATGCCAATCCTGATTAGGAACCAAACGCATGGAGATTTTCGCAAATGCTTTGCTTGCAATAACCGTTTTTGCCCCTTCGCCTTGATATCCGCCCCAGATTCCGTTTACGTCTAATGTTGGACGAATTGAGTTGCGTTCGTTCGTTACATATCCTTTTTCGCCGTAAACATCGTTTAGATCTAAGGCTTTTTTATATTTTTCTAAGCTAAAAGGTGCTTTTGCCATTTCGGCTCTTTCTTCAGCAGATAATTCCTGTACTCTGTCGTAGAAACCAGGAATGGTAATATGATTGTCTTCGTCATGCATAGAAGCGATCATTTTTGCCAAAACATTAATTGGGTTCGCCACTGCTCCACCGTATAATCCTGAATGTAAATCGCGATTTGGACCTGTAACTTCTACCTCTACATAACTTAAACCACGTAAACCTGTCGTGATCGACGGTTGTTGGTTCGAGATCATTCCCGTATCTGAAATTAGGATTACGTCGTTTTTCAGTTTTTCCTGATTGCGTTCTACAAACCAGGCCAAACTTGCCGACCCTACTTCTTCTTCGCCTTCGATCATGAATTTTACGTTACAAGGCAAATTATTGGTTTGCACCATATATTCAAGCGCCTTTACGTGCATGTACATTTGTCCTTTGTCATCGCAGGCACCACGAGCGAAGATTGCGCCTTCCGGATGAATTTCGGTTTTTTTGATTACGGGTTCAAATGGTGGCGATGTCCATAATTCGATTGGATCTGGTGGCTGAACATCATAATGTCCGTAAACTAGAACTGTTGGTAAATTTGGGTCGATTATTTTCTCTCCATATATAATTGGATACCCCGGAGTATCGCAAATTTCGACTAAATCACAGCCTGCTTTTGATAAACTTTCCTTTACTGCCTCGGCAGTATCGATAACATCTTGCGAATATGCAGTGTCAGCACTTACCGACGGAATTTTTAATAATTCGATCAACTCATTGATAAAGCGATCTTTATGTTGTTGAACGTAGGACTTAATATTTTCCATTGAAATAATTTTTATAGAAGTTCAAAAATACAAAAAAGAGAATTAATATTTTTTTTCAAAAAATGCTTTGAAATATAGAAGTTATGTTTATCTTTGCACCCACAATTGAGCGGATATGGTGAAATTGGTAGACATGCCAGACTTAGGATCTGGTGCCGCAAGGCGTGTAGGTTCGAGTCCTATTATCCGCACTGAAAAAAAGCTTCTGAGAAATCAGAAGCTTTTTTGTTTTTAGAATGGATTAAAATCCATCCCTACAATATGTTCCGTTTCCCCGGAACTCTTTATAAAATTCCGGAGGAATTATTTATTTTGTAGCTAGTCTTGATAGCTATCGGGATCAATCCCTTGAAACGTAACGCACACCCAAAGTTTGTCATTCTGAGGAACGAAGAATCACACCAGAAACTCCGCACAGGATGTCGTCAATCTTTGTCGAATACTTTATGTGATTTCTCCTTCGCTCGAAAT
This sequence comes from Flavobacterium frigidimaris, assembly GCA_900129595.1. GTDB lineage: Bacteria > Bacteroidota > Bacteroidia > Flavobacteriales > Flavobacteriaceae > Flavobacterium > Flavobacterium frigidimaris. The sequence goes on from FQWG01000002.1 coordinate 352,444, forward strand.
GACAAACTAGGCATAAAACTCTTTTCACTCAAGATCTAAATAAGGATCTAAAGCTTCTGCTAATTTATTGAGCCAATAAAAATTATCTTCAATATTCTTTATTTCAGATTCGACCGTTTCGCATTCTCTCATTACCGCTAAAGAAAGAACATAATTTACTTGACGTATTGCCTTTGCCACATCTTTAGGATCCATAACATCAATAAAAAAATCTTTTAGTCTGGCTTCAACTTCTTTTGAATAATTTTCTATACTCATAATTTTAAGGTTTTAAAAAAGCAAAAATCCTTAGAACTTATTTTCATTTGAACTCATATATGCGTTCAACTCTAATTATTATTTTTGTATAGACAGAAATCGTAAATTCGACATAATTTATTATCCGTAAAGAAATGTTACGAACCATCACAATAAAAAAACTCAAAAAACTTGATCTAACACAAAAATTAGCAATAGCAATTCCTATTTTGTTTATTTTGAGCTGTTTAACAAAAAGTTATATTGAAAGATTCAGATTTTCTGACGAATTTCGATGGATATATGAAAATGGTAGTTTTGGCACTTTAATTTTATGTATTTTTCTTGTTGTTTTTTCTTTTGCCAATTCTATTTTACTTATCAGGGATTTAAAAACAAAGCTTCTTCCAAAACTTTTATGGATTTTATTAAGCTTATCAGTTTTTCTATACGTCGCTATTGCCTTAATAATTACATTTTTTAGATAAGGATTAATTTCCGACTAAACCTTTTCAAAACATAAAAAAAACCTCCAGTTAAAACTGAAGGCTATTCAAATTATGCTCATTTTACTAAAATGAACTTATATTTCTTATGTGGTTCAAATCTTCACAATCCACTTTTTACAAATTACTTTTCACCCAAAAGCTCCAGAATCTTATCAACATTCACTTCACTATAATCATTGATATAAAAACTACATGGCGGAAGTTGTTCTTTTGTATGCGTACTCAAAACACCTACGACTTTCATTCCTGCATTTAGTCCCGCTGTAACACCTGAGAATGAATCTTCGAAAACCACACAATCAGACGGAGCAACACCAACGCGTTTGGCGGATTCCAGATAAACTTCGGGATTTGGTTTATGAAATTTTACGTCTTCACTTGCCATTACAGAATCCATTTTGTCTTCGAATTTTAATGCTCCCATAATCAAATCAAGATTTGCGCGCGGTGCCGATGTTGCCACAGCCGTTTTGAAACCTCGAGATTTCAGTTCGCCTAAAAACTCCAAATAATGCGGAATGGTTTCGACTTTGTCTTTATAAATCTCACGAAACATTCCTTCTTTTTCATCTTCTAGTTTTATGAGTTCTTCTCCCGCAATTGGGCGTTTGAAAAAATGACTCATAATATAACCATTATGTTTTCCGTACATATGTTCTTCAAATTCCTGCTCTGAATGAGGAATTTGGTATTTATCGAAAAATGCCTCGAAAGCTTTTGCATGATGCGGATTGGTGTGACAAATCACGCCATCCATATCAAAAATTACACATTGCTGTTTCATTCTGGATTTTGTTTTTTTAACGGTTGCAAGATAAGTTTTTCCGCAGAGTTGCACGAAGGTTTCTCGCAGAGATTCGCTGAGTTTTTTTAATCTCGCAATCCCGATAGCTATTGGGAGCAGAGTCGCAAAGTTTTGTTTATTGCCACAGATTAGAAAGATTAAAAGGATTTTTTTTACGCAGATTCTGCAGAATTTAAGCAGATTTATTTTTGATGAATTATAATAATTATCTGCGCATATCTGCTTAAATCTTTTAAAATCTGCGTGAAACAAAAAACTTTGCGCCTTCGCGACTTTGCGAGATTAAACCCGACAAAGATTGGGCTTTCGTTGCAGAGTTCCGTGCGTGTCCTTCGACTTCGCTCAGGATGACAAAAAATGCGAACAACTTTGAACCTGAAACCTCAAACTTGAAACAAACCTACCCTATCCAAATCTTACTTTTAACCAATGTCATGGTTTGTTTTAAATGCTGATTGCATGCGATAAGAATAATTAAAACCACCAAACCATAGCCAACGATGGTATAAATCTCCATATCGGCCAATAGAGTCGATTGTTTGGCGACGGTGCTAAAAACTTTTTTGAGCGCCAATGTATTCGATTCGTCAAGCGAATATCCTTTTGCAGCAAAACTTTGAGCAGTTTTAGAGATCGTTTCCTGAGCTTGCGGATTATCTCCGGTTACGAATTGACTTAACTTTAGGAAGTGTTTCTTATTCAGGAATACCATTGCATTCTGCATGACACAAAATCCAATTGTGCTTCCCCAGAAACGTCCTGAAACGCCAACAATTCCAGAAGAAACCGCCATTTTTGCCGGAACCGATGATGTGGTAAACAAGATCAGAGGAACAAATAAAAATCCAACACCAATACCTTGCAAAACATACGGAATGATAATATCTGATAAAGCGACATCGGGCACAAAAAGAAAGGTAAACCAAAAGTGAAATACCGCAATTAACGAAAATCCAATGATAAAAATGACTTTGGTCGAAACGGATTTCATTAGAAAAAAAGCAGCCAAAATTAGACCGATTACGTTTCCTAATCCGTTTATGTATTGTACGCCGGCAACCCTGGACGGATCCCAATTCCAGATCGAAAACATCGCCGAATGACAAAGACTTAACGTTGCTCTGCTGATATAAAAGAGAAAGAACAATAAAAATCCAATTCGGAGATTGGCGTATTTAAAAACTTCAAAATCAAAAGTGGGTCTTTTTACCAAAAGTTCTTTAAAGATGAATAAACCTCCCGTAATCAAAGCGATTATCAATGTTAAAACCATTTGAGAAGACTCAAACCAGTATTTTTTTTCGGCATAAACAAAAAAGTACGCTCCGCAAAGAATTGCCGTTAGAACCAAAATATAACTGATCCAGTCAATTTGATACAACGGAATTTTCTTTGTGATTCTATGTCCGCGAAAAGTCACCAGAATCAAAAAAACATTCAAAACCTGAAGTCCGCCCGAAACATACAACATGTATTTCCAATCGTAATGATCCAGAAACCAAACCGCGATATTCATGATAAAGGGCGTTGACAACAACAAGGAACCGTAATAAAAAGAGAAACCAATTATGATGGCGTTTTTAGAATTGAATTGCTCAATCAATAATTGTCTGATCGTAATTACCGGAAGCGCCATTAAAATTCCCTCGGCAACACGCAGCAATAAAAAAACATAAAAATTCGTAATATAGGCTGATGAAATTATCGTAATCCCGATAACAGAATACACCGCCATCAGATAATTCTTGGCAGGAAAAAAACTCGAAAATCTACTTTCGATCAAAATCGTGGCCAGCAAAGTTCCGTACGTAACGCACATCGCAAACTGCAAATCTTCGGGCTCAATGTCCAGAAAACTTGCTGCGTAGGTTACGTTTGACGTATAAACTCCCAATAAAATCATGGAATGCAGCAAACAGACAAACAAAATAATAATGATTGCCCATTTTGGAACCCAGGATTTAAAAATACTTTTATCTTCCATTTTATTGGTGTTCTGCAATAACCGTGATGTTCATTCCGGCTCTTAAAAAGTCGGCTTGTTTACTGGTTTCTTTTAATTGAATTCTAACCGGAATTCTTTGTTCGATTTTCACGAAGTTTCCTGTTGCATTATCCGGTGGCAATAACGAGAATCTCGCGCCACTTGCAGGAGATAATGAAGTGATGATTCCTGTAAATTCTTTACCACTCAAAGCATCGGCCTGAATGCGAACTTCCTGACCAACGGTTAAATATTGCAATTGTGTTTCTTTGAAATTGGCCGTAATCCATTTTTCTTTACTTACTATAGAAAGCAGTGATTGCCCTTCCTTAACCATTTGTCCCGGCTGCAAAGTTCTTTTACCCACCCAACCGTCATATGGCGCGGTTATTATGGTGTACGAAAGAAACAATGCAGCGTTATCTGCCACAGCTTGTTTCGACGCAATATTGGTTTGCATCGTAGGAACATTTGCCTGCGCCTGAGACGTACTTAAATTGGATGACTGAATCCTGTCTCGCATTTCCTGAAAATGTGCTTGCGCCGATTCGTAATCCGCTCGTACTTTCTCTAATTGTTGCGATGTTGCCGCTTCGTCTTTTACCAAAGCCTGGTAACGTTCGTATTCTAATTTTGTTTTCCAAAGATTGGTTTTTGCAGCCGCCAATTGCGATTCGCCAATTGTGGTTGTACTTGCTGTTGTGGCCACATTTCTTTCGGCAACAACACTGCTTTGTTTCGCACTTTGAACATCGGCCAGTGCCACATTCAATTTCGATTTATATTCTCGATTATCAATCACCACCAAAGTATCGCCTTTATGCACAAACTGATTTTCATCAAAACGAACTTCCTGCACATAACCTGTAATACGCGACATAATAGGCGTTACATATTGTTCGACCTGCGCGTCATTGGTTTCTTCGTGATTACTATTGAACACATAAAACCAAATTCCCAAAATGATTCCGCTTGCCACCAAAATGCAGGCAATAACTGTTATTAACACATGAAACGTTCTGTTTCTTTTAGTTTCATTTTTTATCTTAACCATAAACTCTATATCTTTTTCTATTATCTTGATTCTATTCTCTTGATTCTAACTTCTTTCTTCTTGCCTCTATTCTCTTTCTTCTTAAACTAAATTTCGCTTGGCATTATTCCGGCCGTATGAAGTAATTCATAATGTTTAAGAATCGCATCTAATCTTGTAGAAATCTTATTGTATTTCGCCTGTAATAAAGCGTTATCGGCATCAACCATTTCGGTTATCAAAACCAGTTGATTGAGGTATTTTAGTTTTACGATTCGGTAATTTTCATTGGCCAAATCCAAAGCTTTATCTACAACCACAAATTTTTCAAGGATTTCCTGGTATTGGGTATGTTCTTTAAACAGTTTATCCTGAATTTCATCTTTTATAATTTCAGACTGCATTTTTTGCCATTCGATTTGCGTCGTAGCCTGTTCTACTTTGGTCTTGTTTTTATACAAAGCCGAAATATCAAAATGCGCTTCGATACCAATTTGCCCTAAAGTGTACAAATACGGATTTGGTGGAAAAAACTTGTAGTTGGGATAATAAAAACCATAATTCCCAAAGAAGTTTACCGTTGGCAGATAATTTCCTTTCACCAATTTCAGTTCTGTTTTTTTGATGTTTAATTCCTGGCTGGCAATTCGCATTTCTTCGTTCTGAAAAGCTTTTTCCAAATAAAAGTTATACGGATCCAAGCCATTCATTTTATCCATATTGGCCGTAGTATCGATCGCTACTTCTTCGTTTTCAGGAATCTGAATCAAAGTTTTTAAATCATGCAATGCAATCTTTATATTTTTTGAATTCGTCAAAGAGTTTAATTCACGGTCTGAAAGTTGTAATTCTGCCCTAAGAACTTCGTTTTTGGTAACGGTTCCGTGTTTTTGAAGCGACTGAACTTCTTTCAATCGGCTTTTTTCTTCTTTGATATTTTCTTCAAAAATCTTCTGAAGTTCCATCATTTTATAAATCGCCAGATAATTGGCCACTACTTCAAGCTCGATATCATTTTCGGTCTTTTCGGTTTTTATTTTGGCAATTTCATTTTCCTGATTGGCAATTTTAATAGCGTTGTTGATTTTGTTTCCGGCATAAATTGGCATTTTAAAAGCAGAATTGACCTGATAAATCTCCGGAATTGCCTTTGTTACTTCTTTACCATTTAAGAAACCATTTCCTTTGAATTCCGTTATATTGGTAATTCTGGAATATTCGCCGTTTAATTCGATATCCGGCAAACGGAGTTCTTTTCTTTCTTTGATGTTTTGCTCAGAGAGCGTAGTCTCTAACTGAGATCTAAGGATTTTTTTATTGTTTTCTTTGGCCAGTTTCACCGCTTCACTTAACGAAACCGAATGAATTTCCTGTGCTTGTAAACTATTAAATGTCAATACGATTAAAAATAGTAACACGATTTTGAGAAAACAATCTTCTGTAGAATTTGTTGTTTTAAGGAACATGAATATTTTAAGATTTTAATACTGCAAAGTTCCTGCATTTTTTTGGTGACTGATAATTCTAAAAAGTCAATAACATATTCATTTCGGACAAATGTTAAAATTTTATTTATCGAAAACGTTATATTAAAATATTGAAAAACAACACGTTGTAAAAAAATATATAAATTGGGGTTTCACGCTCCCGATAGCTATCGGGATAAAAATTTAGACAGATGTACGCAGATTATTTTATTTCTTATGGAAATTTAGTAAAGATTTAGAAAGATATTTTTAAATAAATCTGCGCTGATCTCCTAAAATCTGCCAAATCTGCTTGAAATAAAAAATTTTACTTCCTTTCTAAAATCTCTTCCCTATTTAAGTAATCAGAAGGTCTTTGGCCGAGGAATTTAAAAAATGTATTACTAAATGTCGGCACACTATTATAACCCACTTCTAGCGCTACCTCTTTTACGGAAAGTTTTCTTTCTAATAAAAGCTCAATAGCTTTTAGAATTCTTCGAATAGTATAATATTGAATGAATGACATATTAAGGTCTTTCTGAAACAAGCGATACAAAGAGCGTTCGCTATACCCAAATTGATGTGCCACCTCAGCAAACAGAATCGTGTCTCCCAGATTATTCTCTATATGTCGCAGAATTTTACTCAAACGCGGATCTTTGGGCTGCGGTAATTCTAAAGGCAAATTGGCCAGGCAAATTTGAGGTAATATTGCTTTGATCGCTTTGGCAATGGCAAAATTCGGGCTTCCTTTTTTAAGATCACCATTCCACCTATTGGTAAAAAGCATCATTTGTAATAATAAATTATTAACCGGATAGATACCTTCGCTCTTATAAAATAGGTCTTCGTCTTTTTCAACCGGAAAATACAAATTACGCATGGTCACACTTTCAGATTTTGGTTCAATACTGTGCGCAACACCACTGGGGATCCAGATAAAATGTCTTGCCGGTAAAAAATAGGTTTTAGTTTCTGTCGTTACAAAAACTACATCGCCTTCAGCATATAGCAATTGTGCTTTGTCGTGTTTATGCGTAGGCACAAACAATTCACCCATCAAATCATGGTGGCAGTAAATGCTTTTTTTATCGGCATCTACTTTTTTGATATAGTATTTATCTAGTTTCTGACCGGAATGTTCCATTGAAGTAATCGAATATCTTTCTTGTGCTATAAATGTAGGGAAATTTAAATTCCAAAATTTTAAAAAATTCCAAAACTGGATTGTGTAGATTTAACCGCAAAGGACACAAGGTAAAAAAGCAAAGTTCGCAAAGCTTAATTAAAAACTTTGCGAACCTTGCGTAAATCTTAGCGCTCTTTGCGGTTCAGTCTTAAAAACAAAAAAGCCTTTCCGTTAAGAAAGGCTTCTCCCAATATTTGCGGTCTGGACGGGACTCGAACCCGCGACCCCATGCGTGACAGGCATGTATTCTAACCAACTGAACTACCAAACCAACTGCGTTATTGTGAGTGCAAAAATACAACAGAACTTGGATTATACAAGGCTTTTTGCGAATAAAATTTGAGAAATTTTTAATGAACTGATTTTAAAGAAATTCCAAAGTTAAATCCCGACGCTTCGGGACCAAATTCCAGATCTAAAAAGCCAAAAAGTCGAATTTAACTGCAAAGCGCGCAAAGCTTTTATTCATGATTGGTCTATAAAAACGTAAAGTTCGCAAAGCTTAGCCTTGAATCAACTTTGTGAACTTTGTGTTTTCTCCACCTAATATAAAGTAAAACAAAAAATCCGCAAAGCTTTAAAAAAACTTTGCGGACTTTGCGTATCCCGATAGCTATCAGGATTGTGTTCTTTGCGGTTAAATCAAAAGTGTCCTAAATCAAAAAAGCCATCCACAAAAGTGGAAAGCTTTTCATTGGTCTAACTACTAAACCAGCTACGAGTTACAAAGTCGTAGCAAAACAACACAACTAATCTTAGATACCGTATTTGGGCAAAAAAGCCTTTCCGTTAAGAAAGGCTTTTCCCAATATTGCGGTCTGGACGGGACTCGAACCCGCGACCCCATGCGTGACAGGCATGTATTCTAACCAACTGAACTACCAAACCTCTGCGTTATTGCGGTTGCAAAGATAGTACAGAATTTCGTTTCTGCAAGCGTTTTGCTAAAAAAAATAAAATATATTTTCAAATTATTAGCCAAAGTTTTGTTTTTCAACTAAATATGTAGTCAATATTTTTTCAAAATTATCGCCAACATTCACCGGAACGTACTTAATTTGGTTCTTTGCACAAGTCAAAGAGAGTTTTTTAAAGTACTCTTCTGCCCTCTTTTCATATTCTGCTTTTACATTATCAGCAAAAATAGATACTTCTTCTCCTGATTCTAAGTCAATAAACTTTCTTGGCGTATTGTCAAAATCAAATTTAAGCTCTGTTTTATCATCGACGACATGAAACAAAACAACTTTGTGTTTGTTGTGTTTAAGATGCTGTAAAGCATTAAAAAGCTTTTCATCATCTTCTGACTGAAACATATCGGTAAATATAATAATCATCGAACGACGGTGCATTTTCTCTGCAATCTGATGCAGATATGTAATCGTGTTGGTCGTTTTCTTTATTTTCGGCTGTTCTAATAATTGCTCGAGTTTATTGAGCAGCATTCTGTGATGGCGATCACTTCCTTTTTCAGGAGCATAGTATTCGTAACTGTCTGAGAAAACGCTCAAACCTACGGCATCACGCTGTTTCTTTAAGATATTCATTAAAACTACCGATGCCAAAACTGCAAAACCAATCTTCTTTTCATAAAATGGCTGACCGGATTTTAGTTCCGGATAATGCATCGACGACGAATTATCAACAATAAGATGACAGCGCAAATTGGTTTCTTCCTCAAAACGTTTGGTATACAAACGGTCTGTTTTGGCAAACAATTTCCAATCGATATGTTTGGTGCTTTCGCCAGCATTATACACTTTGTGCTCAGCAAACTCAGCCGAAAACCCATGAAACGGACTCTTGTGCATTCCGGATATAAAACCTTCTACAACCTGATTTGCCAGCATTTCGAGATGCTGAAAACTGGATACTTTCTCTATTTCCGATTCGATTTTCATTCCGTTTCTTTTTTAATATTTTGTGCGCGGTACAAACCGTCTGTCGCCTGCAACAGTTTTCGTTTTAATATCGGACTAAAATTAGGGTTTTCTTTTAAGAATCGCTGCACTTCATCAAACGCATATTTAGACGAATATTTCCCAATCGTATTATTCAGCCAGTCTTTTGGAAAGAAAATATCTCCGGTACGCTGAATTTCCTCCACCAAATCTAATGAAAATCTGATATACTTTTGAGCACTTTCCTGACGTAACGGATGGTTGATATTCGCCAAACCTACAGCAACCCACGATTCTTTTTCCCTGTTTTCATCGTCTTTCAATGATTTTACAAAAGCATCACGAACCATTTCATCTTTCGATAAAGAAGGAAGCAAAAACTCAAATCGCTTTTGTTTGTCCGGATTGGTGATTGTTGTTCTGGTTTTATTCAGGATTTCATCTGCTTTATCATGTTTAAATACCGCCAGATTCATTGCCATATTGGTATAATCGTCTTCATTTAGTTTTAAGCTCTGAATCACTTTTTCTTTATCCCATAACGAATATAATTTGGCTTTCGCCGAATCTGAATACGCAATTGAACTGAATAAATTAAATACGGTCTTTTTGATATTGCCTGGCAAATTGGCTTGTAAACGACTGTACAAAACATCTTCTAATTGTTTCTGCGCTTTGGTTTGTTGCTTTTCGGTTAGGAATTTCCAAAACACATTACTTGTTTGGTTGGTAATTATTTTCAAAACCAATTCATTTTCTTCCTGCTGAATTCCTTTTAAAAAACAATCAAAAGCTTTACCTGGCGCAACATTTCCCGTTAAGGTATTTTCATAAATATTGATATAGGTTGATGCTCTCGCTACCTCATCTTTCAAAGTCAAAACAGATTCTATATTCCCGTCAAGCGGAAAAACACCGTAACCAAAACCATTATAATTGTAAATGATACTAAGTGGTTTTTCAAGCCCAATGGCTTCTTTTACCAATAGATTTTGATCTTTAATATTAACCGCAATAACTTTTACCTGATCGCGATAAACCAGACCAATCTCAAAAATCTGAGGCCAGATATTTGTTGATTTATCTTCGGCTTGCTGACTTATTTCAAACTTTTTGATACGGTTTTTAGCCTCGTATTCGATCTTATTTTTAAAAATAGCTCTTCCTGATTTGTTTACCCAAACTTCACTCCATTTTTGCATATCAAGCGGTGTTTCAGCATCCAGAATTTCGACCAGATTATTCCAGTCGGCATTGTCGTTGGCGTATTTTTTAATGTATTTTTCGATTCCTTTCTGAAAAGCTTCTTTTCCCATCGAAGCTTCAAGCTGGCGCATCATAATTGGGGCTTTATTATAAATAATCGCCCCATAAAGTGATCCGGCATCTTTTAAGTTCGCTAAATGTTGTTTTATCGGATGTGTGCCCAGCGAACGATCTTCCGCATAAGCGTTAGGATAATGCGCTGTTAAAAACTGGAGATTATGATTGACTTTCGGGAAAATCGGGTTCATGATTTTATCGGCCATAAAATTGGCAAAGACCTCTTTCATCCAGACATCGTCGAACCATTTCATAGTAACCAAATCGCCAAACCACATATGCGAGGTTTCGTGCGCAATCAATTTTGCACGATCTAATTTCTCGCTGTCGGTAGAACTGTTATCTAAAAACAAAGTCGATTCTCTATACTGAATCGCCCCAACATGTTCCATTCCGCCATATTGAAAAACAGGAATCGAAGCGAAATCCAATTTCTGAAAAGGGAATTTATAATTGGTATATTTTTCTAAAAAGTCTACTGATTGTTGGTGTAAATTAAAAATAGTATCGGTGCTCACGCGTATTTTTTCTGCATTGTTTTCACGATACAGCATTGTCATTTTTCTATTCCCCGGCTGCTGCTTCACCGTTTTGAATTTTCCGGCCACAAACGAAAACAAATACGTGCTCATTTTATCTGACTCTCCAAAAGTATAACTCGTAAAATTTCCTTTTTCTACTTTTTCTTTTACATCGGCCCCAGCCAAAACGGTCCAGTCTTTTGGAACCGTTAAACTCAATTTATAAGTCGCTTTAATATCCGGCTGATCAAAACACGGGAACAAAGTACTGGCGCGATCCGGAACTAATAAGGTATATAAGAAATCATCATTTCGGTTTAAAGATAAATCTCCGGCGACAAAGGAAATCGAAATTGTATTTTTTCCCTGAATCAAATCTTTAGCAGCAATAACAATATGTCCTTTTTCATGAACGACATTCGTGTTTTTTCCGTTAACCTGAATTGATTTTATATTTTGAGATTTCACTTTAAAATCCAGATACAAAGGCTCAGTCAAATCTGATATTGTCAAATTCAAAGTCAGATTCGAATTGATTTCCTGTTGTTTTTGCTGTGGAATTTCAAACGAAAGTCCATAAGTTACATTTGATATTTGATGTTTTCGAAAACGCGCCATTTGCTCTGAAACGCCATTCTCTAAAAGAAGATTTTCTTTTTGTTTCGATTGAGAAAAACCAATTGTAGTAAATGCGAGAAGACAAAGAAAGCTGTAGAAAATTTTCATTTTTAAGGGAATATTAGATCTGTAAAAATAAAAAAAGTTTACCACGAATTTCACGAATTAGCATGAATTAAAATTCTTTTTGCCACAGATTACGCAGATTAAAATGATTTTTTTTTTAAATCCGTGCGAATCGTTTTAATCTGTGGCAACCTTTTTAAGCAGCATCAAAATAAATAATTCAAGAAGATTAGTGTAATTGCTTCGCTTGTTCGCTATCGCTCGGGTTGTGGTGAAAAAAAAATCCTTTTAATCTGTGGCAAAAAAACACAAATAAAAAAGGCTTGACTTTCGCCAAACCTTCTTTATATAAATCATAATCTTACGATTACAACAAAGCGTCTAAACTATCTGCGTAGGTTTGTTTCGGAGCAACTCCTACTTGTTTACCTACTACTTCACCGTTATGAAAAACCAAAACGGTTGGTATGTTACGCACACCATATTTTGCAGCAAATTCCTGGTTAGCATCTACATCTACTTTACCAACAACTACTTTACCAGCGTATTCTTCGCTGATTTGGTCAATGATTGGACCAACCATTCTACAAGGACCGCACCATGCTGCCCAAAAATCTACCATTACAGGTTTATCTGATTTCAAAACTACTTCATCAAAAGTAGCATCTGTTATTGCTAATGCCATAATTTCTTGTCTTTTTAAAATTATTGTCTGAATTTATTTCATCTCAAACTAAAGTACAAATTTAAAAATTAAATACTAATGAAACACCATAACCAGATTAGTTTTCATTATAAATGTATTGTCAATAATTATAATTAACAAGAAAAAATCCAATCATAAGTTTTACCTTACGCATAATTGAGAGTCATCTTTTTAGAATAACGTCAGTTTTTTACCTTATCTTTAATGATCCAGAAAATTCCACGAGATGAAAACAATTTTACGCCACATCAAAAACTTCTTTCAATCCGTTCATTTCAAAAAATATGCAAAGCGTTTTGGCTTTTTCATATTGGGACTCATTGCATTGTTATTAATCGCTTGTGGTGGATTGTCGATTTATTTTAATCGAAATAAAACCGAAATCATTGCCAGGATCAATACCAAAATCAACGAAAACATCAACGGAAAATTCCATATTGGCGATTTTCATTATAAGTTTTTAACTGGTTTCCCTAATTTTACTTTGGCCTTAAAAGATGTCGAACTCAAAGACAATCAATGGGCGACACACCAACACACTTTACTGAAAGCGACCGAAATCGAAGCCCGCTTAAACGTTTGGAGTTTACTGCATAACGAAATCAACATTCACAAAATCCTCATTAACGGCGCCAACATTTATGTTTATAAAGCCGAAGATGGCTATTCGAATGCTGATATCTTTAAACCTAAAAAGAAAAAAACTCCTGAAAACAAATCAGATCGGGAAACCACAATTGATCAGGTCGAACTCAACGACGTACATTTTATTCTTGACAATCGGCTTGGGCATAAATTATTCGATTTTGATGTGGCCAATTTAACCACAAAAGTCGATTATAACGGAGATGATTGGCAAACTAATGTATTTCTGGATACGCAGATAAAGAGTCTGGCTTTTAATACCGTGCACGGAAGTTTTGCCAAAGAAAAAGAACTCAAAGGAACTTTTAATGTTTCATATTCTTCCAAAAAAGAGAAGATTGATGTCGTAACCCGAAATCTAAAAATAGGAACAGATTCTTTTGATATCATTGCCTTTTTTAATCTTGCCAAAGGAAACGCGCTATTCGGAATCAATATTGGGACTTCTATTTTATGGCAAAATGCCTCAAATTTACTGTCCGGCAATATCAGTTCAAAATTGAATCGCTTTAATCTGAGCAAACCCATCGACGTCAATTGCGACATCAAAGGTGATTTTAATGCCGAAGGAGATCCCAGAATTGTCGTTCAGGCCATTATAAAAGACAACGAATTGAGTATTCCCGACGGGATAATTCAAAAATGTCATTTTAAAGGAATTTTTACCAATAATTTCAAACCAAAAGACGGTTACAACGATGCCAATTCGGCTATTATCTTAACACAGTTTGCGGGCGAATACGAGAATATTCCCCTTACGATTCCGCAATTGACGATTAACAATCTCGAAAAACCATTGGCCACCGGAAACGTAAGTTCTGATTTTGATGTCGAAAGACTCAACCAAATCAGCAACGACAAATGGATTCAGTTCAGTTCCGGACACGCAAAAGCCAATCTGAAATTTCAGTTTGATATTGTCGATTTGTACATCACCAAACCACGTTTTATTGGCAAAGTAGATGTCGATGACGCTTCGTTTCATTATATCCCGAAAAATGTTCATGCCGTAAAAACCAACATTCATCTTGATTTTACCGAAAAAGCGCTGCTGATCAAACAAATCACCTACAAACACAATAAGAACACGATTTTCATCGAAGGAAAAATCGACAATTTCCTGAACCTTTATTATGATGCACCTGAAAAAATGGTTGTAAACTGGAAAATCTATTGTCCCAATATCGACCTGAAACAATTTCTGGGTGTTCTGGCCACTTCTCAAAAAGCAAAAGTCACTGCCAAAACCACTAAAAGACCCACGATTTCGAATCATCTAAGAACCGTAATCGACAAATGTGCTGTAGTTATCGACATCAAAGCCGACAAAATCAACTACAATAAACTAACGGCGACCAACACGACCGCAACCGTGCAGATGATCGATTCGAGATTGGTTATTAAAAACGGTTCGCTGCAGACTTCCGGCGGAAGCATCACTTTTGACAGTGAAGTAAAACCAAGCGGAAAAAACTTTGCCTTTAGCTCTAACGCGCAGGTAAATCGTGTAGATATTGCGAGTTTTTTAAAATCGTTCAACAACTTTGGCGTTACGTCTTTTAAGCCCAATAACATCAAAGGAAAACTTAGCAGTAAGGCCAATGTTACCGGATTTATCAACAGCAATGGCGAACTGATCACCAATTCTATGCACGGCAATCTGATATTCAACGTCAATCAGGGCGCTTTGTTAAACTTTGAGCCTATCGTAAAAATTGGCAAGTTTGCTTTTCCCTTCCGCGATGTCGAGAATATCACGTTTAGCGATTTATCCGGTACTCTAAAATTGCGCGGCGAGCAAATCGATGTCAATAATTTCACCATTAGTTCCAGCGTCTTAAACCTCGATGCAGAAGGTATTTATTCCTTTGGCCGAGGCACCAATCTCGCCCTTACCATCCCACTCCGAAACTCCAAAAACGACATCAAACTCGCCACCAAAGCCGAGCGTGACGCCGTTCGAGAACGCGGAATTGTCCTGCATTTAATTGCAGTTGATGATGCAGGAAAAATGAAAATTAAATGGGGAAAGAAGGAGAAGTAGTTTTTTTATCGCAATTCCGAACGAATCAATTATCGCAAAACTTACCACAATCTTGTCATCTCGACGAAAGGAGAGATCACACTAGTAACTCGCCAAAGATTTGTCACTCTGAGCGAAGTCGAAGAGTCTTTTGCAACTTGGAATTTGGTCCCAATGCTTCGGGATAAAATATTATAATTTAGTTTTCTAGGAGCTATTTCCTGCTGTCCACTATATCTTTTATTGCTTAAAGAAAGCAACAAAAGGATGCCGTTCCCATCAGGGCTAGAGATTTTGGTTTTATAAGAAGTTTAGAAATATTAATAATTGATAATTTAGATTTTTATCATATTTTCTATGATATTAAATTCCTTTATAAGTAAGCGTTTTGCTTCAAATATACAGTCTTTTTTTAATGGTATTCCAAGTACAAAAATCATACTTGTAACTTCATTTATTTTGTTTTTATACTCAATTGTTTTTATTTCTAATTGGTCAGATGGATAACATAAAAAACCAAACTTTAAATCTGTCTTACCAAATGAAGAATAAGCCATAATCTGATGTAAGTCATGTCTATAATCATCTTGGAGAGCTCCACTGTTACTAAACTTATTATATAAATTTGATTTATATTTTGCATCAATGAATATCATGAAATTTTCCTTTTGATAAATAGCATCCGGTTCAATATGCTTTAGCTCCCAAGAATAATGTTTAGTAGTTTTAGAATGAAATTTAAAATTTGAAAACAATCTACCACCAGTTTCTTTAGCAACTTCTCTGAAAATATATTGAACAAATTTTTCAAAAACATCACAAAAATCAACTCTCCAGGCAGTACAATCAATTAGATCAAAGTTTAATATCTTATTAGCTTGTTCTTTGCAAGATTTTACAATTACATTATCAGATGTTTTAACTGTAATGTTATTTGTTATTTTCGGTTTGTGATAGTATAATTTTTCTTCAATGAAATTTATCCTTGCTCTCATTGTGTTTTTAATTCTTTGAGGAGTATTTGGAGAAAGCAACTCGCCCTTACAAATGTCAAATACATAACGTACTTCTGCATACTCACTATGAAATTCGCTTAATATATTTTTTCGGATAGGAAACTTTAATCGATTTTCAATTTTGAATTCATTGTTGATGTATTTGTTCCAATTGATTTGTCCACTTGGTTGATTTGATATTTTTTCAACATTATCAAATTTACACCAAGGCTTAGACAATAATACTTCAAGAGAGGCAATGAATTTTACCGCTTCTAAATATAGTGGTGGTCGGAAATTTTTACCCGAAGCAAGAGATAAGCTATCAATTACTTCAGGGCTTATTTCACCACCAAGTAAATTCAGAATTTCGATATAATCTTCAAAGCGATCACGACCAGTAAATCTTGGCATTACTACAAAATCACCTATTTGTTTACCGGTATCAGATGCTCTTAGTGGAATAGTTCCAATAAAGCCAGATGATCGAAAAACTAGGGAAGTATTTTGATCAGTACCAATTATCAATGGCTGAATACCTAAAAATTTAAATTGAGTTAAATTGTATTCTATAAACTTTTGAAGATTCTGACCGATAATTCTCCGATCCGCTGATTTAAACCATTTTTTTTGCAAATAAATTCCACTTAACTGTCTGGATTGTTCAGTTAGGCAAGGTATCTCAAAAAAAACATCTAATGGCTTACTCATTCAAAAAGTGATTGATTTATACGTGAAGTAAAATAATTATTGAATTCTTCTTTGGCATTTCTAACCAATCCTTCTTGCAAATACTCTTTTATCAATGGAAATATTTCATATTGAATTCTACTTTTCATTTCTTCTTCACTTTTTGCAATAAAGTAGCCTTGTCCAGGTTGTAATGAAAGTTCATTACTAGAAGCGTACCAATCAAAAATTTCATTAATTTTTAAAAAATCTTCAAAAAAGAAGTATTCTTCAGAATTATTTATTTCATATACGCTAGCATTTTCTAAATTCTTCTTTTTACCAATAATAGGTCTTGGTTTTAAATTATACCATGCAAATCTTCTTCTCAAAGCAAAATCAATTACCGACAAACTTCTATCGGCCGTATTCATTGTGGCGATGACATGGAAATTATTAGGTAATTTATTAATTTTAAAATCTGGAGAAATTTCTATTTCAACATCCCATTTGTCCATTTTGTGTTCAAACAAATAAAAAATTGGCCCTAAAACATTAGAAAGATTTGCTCTGTTAATCTCATCAATTATCAAAAGTGTGGTTTCGTCATTTTCTTTTGCATGCTTCAAAGCCTTAGTTAAAATCCCTAAATTTTCTTTATAGCTAAGATTTTCATTATTCAAATCTGGTCGTATACCGAATATAAAATCAGAAAAACTTGTTTCTGCATGAAATTGAGTAAAAAATGTTTTTGCTTTCATTTTTTCTGCAACTTCCTTCGCCGTTCTAGTCTTACCGGTTCCGGGAGATCCTTGAAGAACAACATATTTCCTCTCACTAAGGAGATTTTTTATTTCTTCAACTTCATTTATTTTATCTTCTTCAAAAAAAGGATTTAATGCGTCTGAAATTGCTTTACGTTGATCCTTATTAGATGGCCAATTTCTAAGTTTCGCATAACCAGCAACAAATGCAGTTATTATTTTCTTTCCTTCTTCACTTTCAGGATTTTCAACAATTTGGCAAGCAGGTAAAACTTTTGTATAAGTCTTTATTGTATTTTTTATTTGCTCTAGATCTTCACTATTAGCAATCGTTTTTGGTAGAGGTGTTTCTATATCTGCAAAATCTGATTTACAATAACCTTTTTCATTAATAAGTTTTGAAAAAAGTCTTCTTACTCCAGGATAGTTGGCAAGCTCGTAATCATTTTTGAAACCGTTTGACCCAATACCTAAACAAACTAACCAAGGTTTATTGTCAATACTTGGGAAAATAGTTAATGAAAAATCATGAAATGGTCCTCCAGATTCTTCCTCCGGATGAATAAAACCAAAAAAAGCTCCTCTATCTTTAAGTACATCTGGCTTGGTATTATTCCTCTCAACATATGATTTATTAAATTCCTTATCATTGTTTGCTCCAAATTCTTCAGCCTTAACCCTAATGAATTCTAATACATTTGTAATACTTATATTTTCTTCGCTCATATTTTCTATTAGAGTATTGTTTTACAATTATCCTCAACTTTATTCATTACAATCATATTAATATCATTCATCAAAAAGATCTTTTATATTTACATCCAAAGCATTTGCTAATCGCTCAACAACTTCAATAGAAACATTTCTTTCACCTTTTTCAATAGTTGGCAAATAAGTTCGATCTATCTCTGCTAAATTGGCTAGCTTTTCTTGAGATAATCCTTTGAGTTTTCTAAGCTCTTTAATTTTAAGTCCGAATTTTTGCTTAATATCCATGTTAACAAAAGTTGCAAAATGTAGACTCTAAAACAACGGAGTATAGTCAGGTTTTTATTTATCTTTGAAATAAAATTCCTATGTTAACCTTAAATGAAAAAATTCAGCATTTAGAAAATTACTTATCTCAACCAAATGAAAATTATGCAGATAGTTTTAAAGAAGATATTAATATGTTCATAGATGATTTTTCAGATCAAAATGAACTTTTAACTTTTCTAAATAACATTCACTCTTTAGAAGAAATTGAAAATTGGGTTGATAATTTATGCTCAAGAATTATTTTGAAGTTTGATTCTGAAGGAGAAGAAATAAATGATTTTATATATGATTATCTACAATTTGGTTAATTTTAAAAAACATGCTAGAATATTCAATCTTAGAAATACCAACTGTACTTAATCCGCCTATAGAACTTATAGATATAATTTACAATTGTCCTGTTTGTGATTACGAAATTGAAATCGATATGTTTGTTGATGATAATAGTTTTGTAAAATGTAATGTATGCGAACACATAACAAAATTTAAAATTAAAAGAATCTGAATTGTTAAAACACAATTGCAGAAAGACAAGTTTGAAAATCGCAACGGAGCTTCGACTTCGCTCAGCCTGACAATGTTGCGCTTCTCATTCTTCGAAATGACAAAGCAGGCGGAAAAAACAAAAAACCAAAAAAAGCCACTTTTCACAGTGGCTTTTCTCATTTTTAATTATTCAACATCCAGATAAGGATTTAGAATTTCTGCTAATTCATTGAGCCAATAAAAACCTTGTTCGAGGTTTGTTTTTTCGGTTTCGAGAGTTTCGCAATCCCGCATTATGCTTAAGGCGAGGATATAATTTAATTTTCTGATGGTTTTGGCCATTAGTTCAGGATCAATCGAATTGCTGAAGAAATCAGTTAACCGCAATTCGGTTTCTTTTGAAAGGGTGTTTATACTCATAATCTTGCATTTTAGGAATTATAAAACCCGCGCAGGTTAGGTGTCCTACGCTGCAAGAGCGTTGCAGTTGTTTCCAATACCGCCACCATACCACACGGGCACAAAGTTTTTTTGAGATCATAAGTTCTTGCATTTAGGACTGCAAACATACGAAAATCAAAAAAGTTACGGGTAATTTTCTTAGTTTTTAACTTGCTTATTATTACAGGGCTTCTCCCGAAGTCTCGGGACCTTCGGCCTGACAAAAAATACAATAAAAAAATCTGTTCTTATCCGCGTTTTCACGAAGTGAATCCGTTAAATCCGCGTTCGATAATAACATTTCTGAATCGCTAAGTCTGATAAAAAAATGGCCTTGAAATTCTCCAACATTTTTTCATAATGTTTTATTAACTCACTTGGCTTTTCATTCTAAAATAGATAGCTTTGAGAATAATCATTAAATATAAACCGATATGAAAATTCAAATCAATACCGACAAGAACATCGAAGGACACGAAAGATTAGCAGCTTATTTTTCTGAAGAATTAGAAAAAGGTTTAGCGCGTTTTGAAGAAAAAATAACCCGCATCGAAGTACATTTTGGAGATGAAAATGGAGAAAAATTCAGCTTAAACGATAAAAAATGCGTAATTGAAGTTCGTGTAGCCAATTTACAACCTTTAACCGTAACAGACCACTCCGAAACAATTGAAAAAGCGTTTAGCGGTGCTCTTGCCAAAGCAAAAAAATCACTTACTACGACTTTCGAAAAACAGAAATCGTTTTAATTTATATATATCAAATGCAAATGGCATTATCTCTAATCAGGATAATGCCATTTTTTATTTCAGCAATTTGGTCATTTCTTCCCACTGCAGTATTTTGACTTTTTCGTTGAGTTGGTCCGCACTCTTTACCATTGTTTTGGCGATATCGCTCGCTTCTATTCCTTTATATTTATTCATTTCTCCCACAAACAACGGATTGATGAATTTGAATATTCCGATAAAGACTTTTTCCAGAGGCCGGCTTTCTTTTCTGTCTCCTAAAATCATCGATGGACGAAAGATATTGGTGTGATCTAAATTCAGATTGATAATATCCTGTTCGGTTTCGCCTTTCATCCTCGTATAAAATATTGACGATTTTGCATTTGCTCCAATTGCCGAAACCAGAAAAACTGCTTTTGCTCCGTTTTCTTTGGCCAGTTTTGCGGCTAAAACCGGATAATCATGATCGATTTGATAATAGAGTTTTTTATCCGGGGTTTTCTTTTGCGTGGTACCAAGCGCAATAAAAATTTCATCTGCCTGAATACCTTTTACAACTTCGGATAATGAATTATAATCTCCAATTATGGTTTTTAGTTTTGGATGCTCAATGTTCAGCGCTGTCCTGACTACAATTATGACTTGCTCGTAATTGGCGTTATTCAACAATGTTTCGAGAATATAAGATCCTACTAATCCGCTTGCTCCGTATACAATTGCTTTTTTTATCATAAGGCGATTTGTTTTCTCGAAGTTAGAAAATTTTGCCACAGATTTCACAGATTAGAATGATTAATATATTTTTGTCTCACGCAGATTTTGCAGATTTTTTTTCTGATCTATTTATATGCGGCTATCTTTTAAACACATAGAGACATAGATTTTGAATTCTTAAAATTATTTTACCACAGATTAAAGGATTAAAATGATTAATCTACTTTCTATGTGTTAATTTTTTTTCATGGAGATTTTGAAGATGGCTTCGCCTGTCTGCTGTTGCTCAGGTCTTGGCAAAAAACAAACCTATAATTTTTAATTTACAGCTCCATAGGAGCGACATATTTATAGCTAATTTATTATCCGTCCCTAAAATCAGCTCCAGCGGTGCGGCATATGCTTTTTATCACGATTCAATATATCACCCCGACGGGGTTCTGGTGGGTGTTGTTTTTAATTTTCTATAAATATTTCGCTCCTATGGAGCTATAAATATAGTGTCATGCTGTTCTATAGATGTGCCGCACTGATGGAGCTATAGAAGCTATCATCCTGTTGTTTTCTATAAATATGTTGTCCCGATGGGACTAAAATTAACTATGCTTCATTGGACAATTAAGATAATAATAACGCTTTTTGGTATTGTAAGAAGTAATTTTGCAGTCCCAAAAAAGGAACTCGTTTTTGAAATAAAAACAGTTTCTTAATTGAGATTGTCCATTACAAATTATTAAAAAATATCTTCATGAAAAAGCAACTACTCGTATTATTAATCACAGTTTTTATAGGTTTTGGTGCCATTGCGCAAACAAAATCATCTGAAACCAATGTGCTGGTTTTGATTTATTCTCAAAACGGCGGAACATACAAAATGGCAAAAGCAATTGCCGAAGGTGTTCAGGAATATCCTAATACAAAAGCAATTTTAAAACGTGTTCCTTCTATTAACACAAAAGAAAAACTAAATGCTGAGGTAGAGAAATTACCTGTTGCAACAATAGAAGAATTGGCCAATTATGACGGAATCGCTTTTGGAAGTCCGGTTCATTTTGCGAATATTAGTGCTGATATGAATTACTTTTTCAGCCAGAGTATTCCGCTTTGGACATCAAGAACTCTGGAAGGAAAACCGGCAACCGTATTCATGTCGGCAGGATCGGGCGCAGGAAAAGAAGCTGCGATTTTATCTTTCTGGAATATCCTGGCATCTCACGGAATGGTGATTGTACCAACCGGAATTATGGGAACGGCTACTTTAGACAAAACGGTTCCGCAAGGAAATACGCCTTTTGGTGCCACTTCATTAGCGGGATCAACCGGAACTCGTCCGTCGCAAAGCGAATTGAATCTGGCTAAAGAACAAGGAAAAGCTTTGGCAAGAGTGGCATCGGGATTGAAAAATACGGCAAACATAAAAGGTGTTAAAACAACTTCGATTGAAAGTAAAAGTGATATCAACAAAACATTAAAAGACAATAATATTGTGCTTCCTGAAGCGCCTAAACCGGTTGGAAATTATGTTCCGTTTACGATTTCGGATCATAAAGTATATATTAATCAAGTCGCTTTGAAAGAGGGCAAAATCCTGAATCCGGGTAAAGTTGGCGCAACAGTTACTGAAGATCAGGCGAAAGAAGCCACATACCAAACAATGCTAAATGTAATTGCGGTATTGAAAGAGGCTTGCGGAGGCGATTTGAACAAGGTAAAACAATGTGTGCAACTAACAGGATATTTTAATACCACTCCGGAATATACGCAACATGCCGGACTTATGAATTCGGCTTCGAATTTGACGGCTTTGGTTTTTGGCGAAAAAGGAAAACACGCGAGAGCAACTATTGGAGCTGCTTCGTTACCGATAAATTCTGTTGTAGAAATTCAGGCGATTTTTGAGATTGAATAAGGGTTGATAAATATAACTTGTTGGTACAAAATTGATTTTAACACATAGAAACATAGACTATGTAAATGCAGAAAAAAGGCGTTTCACTTATTTAAGCACACAGAGCTATGTGAAGTAAAGATGTTTACTTTTTTGCATTCTTTTTATTTTATTATCTATGTTTCTATGTGTTAAATATTTTTTATCTCATTTATTTTACACATGATCTATTTTTTTTGCGTGAGGGATAGAGCTCAATGTCATTAAGTTAAGAAAAACAGCCGCAATACTGTACCGAATAAATCTCACGCAAAGTCGCCAAGCCGCCAAGTTTACGCCTAAAACCTTTGCGCTTTTGCGTCTTTGCGCGAAAAAGAATTAACCATTATTAGATCAAAAGTGCTTAACTTAATGACATTGGGATAGAGCTAAGCTACCGCAGTAGCAGTGATAGCCCGACAGCAATAAAAGAAGGGGCCGACTAAGCGATTTGCATAGTTGGCCCCTTTTTTTATTGGTGGCACGCCCAGATTATTATTGACTTACTATTATGATTTTGGCAATGGCGCTCCAACGGCGATATCACAGCGATGTCCGGGTTTTCCGTGTGCTGGATTCATTCCGTCTGCTACTGCTGTTTCTTCGGTGCTTAATAAGGCCGGAACTGCATTATTTGCAGGCGGTGGTGTAACGGTAAAGTTTTGTGATGTCGTACCGCTTTGGGCTGTAGTGGTGGCAGGTTGTTTCGCCGGCGCAGAATTTAAAGGTGCTCCAACCGCAATATCACATCTGTGTCCGGGTTGTCCGTGCGCAGGATTCATTCCTTTGGCTACTTTTGCAGGCGCAACAGTTGTTGTGGTTACTACATTTTGCTGACCCGCATTTACTTGTACAGGTTGTGCAGTTTGCGTTGTCTGTCCTTGCGTTGGAGCTGAGTTTAAAGGTGCGCCAACAGCAATATCGCAACGATGTCCGGGTTGCCCGTGAGCAGGATTTATTCCGTTGTTTTCACCCATTACGGTATTAGGATTCGTTGCCGGATTCTGAACTACTGCTTGCTGTGTGTTTGTGGTGTCTTTTGCCAGTCCTAGTTTTACCAATTCAGATGTTGGTGTGTTTTCCTGTGGTTCTAATTCTTTTTTGCAAGAAGTAAAAACCAGGGAAGTAACAAATATGGAGGTGATAAGTATTTTTGGATTCATGATGTAGATTTTTAAAGCTCTCAAATATAGTAAGATTTCACCATATAAGTAATATAAGACAATTTAAGATTGCGGTAAAATTTTCACCATATAAGTAATGTAAGTTCATATTAATTATGACAAGCCTTATAAATGTTACAATTACTTGATGAAACACATAGAAACATAGATTTTGAATTGGAGAATGAAGATGCTAATAGAAAATCATGATTTTTTCGCATAGTACTATGCGATTTATTTTTAGTGAAGCGCCTTTTCCCACAAGGATAAGCTATGTCTCTATGTGTTAGAAAATTGCGCAAAGAAACTTTTTAAATGAACTTACATTACTTATATGGTGAAAGAATACTGCAATATTCCTTAACTTTAAATCCAAAATAAAACCTCTCATGAAAAAATCAATCCTCCTTTTATTATTCGTTGCAACTTTTGCAAATGCACAAACTTCTGAGAAAGACAAAGTCAGTCAAACTATCGATGCATGGCATAAAGCTGCGGCCGATGTAAAATTCGATGCTTACTTTAATCTAATTGCTGAAGACGGAATTTTCATAGGAACTGATGCTACTGAAAACTGGACAAAAAAAGATTTTAAAGTTTGGGCTAAACCATTTTTCGACAAAGGAACTACCTGGAATTTTACGGCTCTGGAACGTCATATCTTTTTTGATCAATCAGGAAAAATTGCCTGGTTTGATGAATTGCTGAATACGCAGATGAAAATTTGCCGCGGTTCGGGTGTTTTGGTTAAAGTGGGGAAAGAATGGAAAATTCAGCATTATGTGTTATCGATGACAATCCCAAATGACGAAGTGGATGCGGTTACTAAAATAAAAGCGCCTATCGAAGACGTTTTGATTGCGAAGCTTCAGAAAAAATAAACAATTTCGAACTTTCTTATTATAATCCTAACTTTTATAGTACTTTACCCATTCTAATACTAAATTAATTATAATACAATTGACAATTTTATCCGTAAATTAGAAGTTCAAAATAAGATACTCTCAAAAAAATGGATCGAATTTTACAAAATTGACTAAAATAAAAACACTACCTCTATTTTAACAGCCCTTAAAATCAAAATCTTTATTTTTTTTTAACTTTGACCCCAAAAAAAATAGGGTTCAATAAAGTATTTGAAAAATGAAAATAGAAAAACGCTGGATCATCTCCTTTATTATTATAAGTATTGTTTGTATTACGGGCGCATTTTGGCCAACTGTTACTGAAAATAGTTACGTATTATCTGAATTTGGCACAACCGATCATATCGTTCCTGCCGATGTTGCCTGGATGTTGACCTCCTGTTGTCTGGTTTTGATCATGACGCCCGGATTATCTTTTTTCTACGGAGGAATGGTAGGCCGAAAAAATGTAATCTCGACCATGTTGCAAAGTTTTATTTGTTTGGGCGTTGTAACGCTTTTATGGGTTGTAGTGGGTTTTAGTCTGGCTTTTGGTGATCCTGTAGGTTTTGGCTCCGGAGAACATTTTTATAGCTTTTTCGGGAATCCAACCACTTTTGCTTTTATGGATTATGTGGGTGTTTTGCCTCATAAACAATTGGCCAATACAATTCCGTTTATGTTGTTTGCTTTATTCCAGATGAAATTTGCCATTATTGCTCCGGCCATTATTACGGGTTCGTTTGCAGAACGCGTTCGATTTATCTCTTATTTATTATTCATTAGTTTATTTACGATATTTATTTATGCTCCTTTGTGCCATTCGGTTTGGTATCCAACAGGAATTTTAGGAAGTTATTTTGGCGTAAAAGATTTCGCCGGAGGAACGGTAGTACATATGAGTTCAGGATTTGCTGCTTTGGCAGGAGTACTGGTTTTAGGAAAAAGAAAAAATAGTGCCCATATACCAACCAATATTCCATTTGTATTATTAGGAACGGGAATGTTATGGTTTGGCTGGTTCGGATTCAACGCGGGTTCTGCTCTTGCTGCCAACGGAACTGCTGCAATGGCTTTTGCTACAACAACAACTTCATCTGCCGCTGCAATGTTGACCTGGGTTTTCTTTGATCGAATGAACGGAAGAAAAGTTTCTGCTCTTGGTGCTTGTATTGGTGCTGTTGTAGGTTTAGTAGCTATTACTCCGGCCGCAGGATTTGTGTCGGTTCCTGAAAGTATGTTCTTTGGTTTCATCACGGCTTTAGTTTCAAACTCGGTTGTAAATTGTCGTTTCTCTAAAAGATTTGATGATACGCTTGACGTTTTTGCCTGTCACGGTGTTGGTGGAATCATGGGAATGATTTTAACCGCAATTTTTGCTCACGGCGAAGATGCAAGTTTACTTCACGGAGGCTGGAATGTATTTGGACACCACATGATGGCATTAGTTTTGGTTTCGATCTTTACTTTCTTCGGGGCTTATTTCTTGTTTAAAGTAACGAACTTTATTATTCCGCTAAGAGTTTCAGAAGAAAACGAACACATTGGACTTGATTTATCACAACATGATGAAACGCTTGATCCAAAATTAAAACCTATTACTGAGGCGCATTACGGGTAATATTAAAAAGTTTCACCACAAATTACACAAATTTTCACAAATTTTTTTTGACTTTGCTCATTATATTAATTTGTGGAAATTTGTGTAATTTGCGGTGAAAAAAGATCCAAAATGTAAAAATTGGTGGCAAAAAACTTTAAAACCCAATTGCGCTATTTTCATTCGTTTATATTCCTTAATTTTGCTGAAAATTTTTGTAAAAGTGGGAAGTAAAAATAAACTAAAAAGATTCAGAGAAAACGAAACATTTCAAAACGTTTTTCAACCAACCAGAGAAGAAGTTGTAGGCGATTTAATGCCTCTGAAAGGGAAATGGAACTCTGATTTCTTTAAAAATGATAATCCATTAGTTTTAGAATTAGGATGTGGAAAAGGAGAATATTCTGTTGGATTAGCAGAAAGATATCCTGACAAAAATTTTATTGGAATCGACATTAAAGGAGCGCGTTTCTGGAGAGGTGCTAAAACTGCTGTAGAAACCGGACTTCATAACGTGGCTTTTATTCGTACTCAAATCGAATTGATCGACCATATTTTTAATGAAAATGAAGTGGATGAAATCTGGATTACTTTTCCGGATCCGCAAATCAAGTACAAAAGAACGAAACACAGAATGACCAACTCTGAGTTTTTGAAATTGTATAAAAAAATCCTTAAAAAAGACGGTGTTGTCAACCTTAAAACCGACAGTGAATTCATGCACGGTTATACGCTTGGATTGCTTCACGGTGAGGGACATGAGGTTTTATATGCAAATCATAACGTATATACAAACGAAGGAAGTCCTGAGGAAGTTACTGCTTTTCAGACTTTTTACGAGAAACAATATTTAGAAATTAACAAGGCAATTACGTATATTCGCTTTAAGATTAAAGACTAAGTAAGTTTTAAAAACATTTTTCAACCCATTAAATAACTGAATGGCATTACTTACCCCATTACTTTCAGGTTTTATTGCCGCTTTCATTGGGATTATTCCGCCAGGTTTAATCAACATGACGGCTGCGAAAGTGAACTTAAAAGAAGGGAAGAAAAATGCCTTATGGTTTGTTGCCGGTGCGGTTTTAGTAATCTTTTTTCAGGTTTCTTTGGCCGTTTTATTTGCTCAGGTAATCGATAATCGCCCTGATGTTGTAACATTACTGCGCGAGGTTGGATTTGCTATATTTTCTGTTCTGACGATTTACTTTTTGTTTATCGCAAAAGAACCAAAAGCCAAGAAATCGAAGATTAAGAAAAGCAGTAAAAAAAGCCGGTTCTTTTTAGGAATGCTGCTTTCAGGATTGAACTTCTTCCCTATCCCGTATTATGTTGTGGTAAGTGTTACGCTAGCTTCTTATCACCTTTTTGTGTTTGAAAACAACATTATTTTCACTTTTGTATTCGGATCTGTTTTAGGTTCGTTTGCGGCACTGTACAGCTATATTGGTTTCTTTGGAAGAATCGAGAAGAAAACCGATTATCTGATGAAAAATATGAATACGATTATAGGAAGTATTACGGGTTTAATTGCCATTATTACGCTTTTCAATATCCTGAATTACTATTTTGGTTAATAAAATATAAGCCACTCCCGATAGCTATCGAGATTCACAGATTAAAATGATTTTCGAATTTGTTTCATGCAGATTTTGCAGATTAAAGCAGATGAAAATTTAAAAAAAATCCTTTTGAATCTGCTTTAATCTATTTAAATCTGCGTGAAATTTTATAAATGAGTACTTCAAAGTAAAATCAATTTTATGGCTGAAGATAATTTTTTTGAACGCGTTTATGCGATCGCCAGACAAATTCCGTACGGAAAAGTAACTTCTTATGGCGCAATTGCAAAAGCCTTAGGAACCGCTCGTTCTGCACGAATGGTAGGCTGGGCAATGAATGCATGTCATAACATGGAAGACGTTCCGGCACACAGGGTCGTAAACCGAAAAGGACTTTTGACCGGAAAACACCATTTTGACGGAACTAATTTAATGCAGCAGCTGCTGGAAAGCGAAGGAATTGAAGTCGTAAATAATCAAATTATAGATTTCGAAAAGCACTTTTGGATGCCTGAGGTTGAATTTTAAAGGTTTTCACCATATAAGTTATATAAGTTCATTTAAAGTATTGTCTTGATTCACTTTGTCATTTAATCTCGCAAAGACGCGAAGTCGCAAAGTTTTATTTTTAAATTTTCTTTGCGACTCTGCGTCTTTGCGAGAGATTTATGCGTAATGCTTAATATGAACTTATATCACTTATATGGTGAAAAAAAATCAAATCAAACAAATCACAAAGCTCGTTTTATCTTCATCAGTTTGGTAGCTTAGGTAACCGCCATGGGCTTCGATAATATTTTTAGAAAGCGTTAAACCAATTCCGGCACCGTCTTTTCGGGTGGTAAAAAATGGAAGGAATACTTTATCCCTAATTTCCTGATCGATTCCTTTTCCGTTGTCTGAAATGATGATGAAAAAACGATTGTTCTCTGTATAACTGGACAGAAACATTTTCTTTTCAGCCTTTTCTTTCAAGGCATAAACGCTATTCGTAATTAGATTAATAATCACTTGTTCGATCTGACTTTTATCAATCAAAATAGATCGTGGACTACTAATTTCGTTTACCAATTCGATATTTTCCGCTTTCAGGATTGGACTCATAATGCGCATACAATCTTCGAAAAGTAAATTTATTGGCGTCATTTGTTTGGTTGGAGTTGGGAGCATCGCCAGCTTTCTGTAATTTTCAACAAAAACCTGCAAGTGGTCACTTCTGTTTATGATGGTCGAAATACTGCTCTTGATATCATCAAAATCATCATCCTCCAGTTTTTCCTGATCCACAATATGAAGTAAATTCTGCGAAAGCGCACGAATTGGCGTTAAGGAATTCATTAATTCATGTGAGATGATTTTCATCAGATTAATCCAGGCCTCTTTTTCTTTTTTCTCAATCACACGCTGAATACTGTCCAGTAAAATAATAAAATACTCTTTGTTATAGGTTTTCGTATAAGAGGTTTGGAGCATAAAGGTCTGTAAATCCTGATCTTCGATTTTAATCGAAATTGCGGATTTTAATTCTGTAAATTCTGTTTGCTCAATTTCATTGCAAAGTGACGGCAAATAATTTTTAAGGTATTTCCAATGACTGACTTTTGGCACTTTGAATAAACCGGAGAAACAATCATTCATTAAAAAAATATTCCAGTCTTCGTTTTCTTTTTCAAGAATTAAAGTCGCCGTATCAATATTATTCAAAATCGATTTATAAATCAATTCTTTTGAAGTCTGATCTTGCTGCTGGTATTTTAAGGTATTATATAAAAGGTACAGATTATTAAATTTCTGCTCTTTATAGTCTTCCGGAAAATTGGTCGAAAAATCATTCTGCAAAATCGAAAGCAATATTTTATCATAAAACAATGAATGATTTTTGATATAAAAATACATTTCAAACAACAATAAAAACATAAAAAAACCTACCAAAATTGCGTTGTAATAAAGCGTTTTATAAATCAAAAAAACGCAAAAGAAAAAGGGAATCATAATAAAGAGAACCCTTATAAACAAAGCATTATAAAATTTCCAGTTTTTCATTATTATTTTTTTTATTGGCATCTGTAGCTGAATATTTAACCGCAAGGTTCGCAAAGGTTTCGCAAAGTTCGCTAGAAACAGCTTTGCGAACTTAATAAAACCAATTAAAAACAAACCTAAAAAATACCTTGCGTGCTTTGCGGTAAAATTAATTTTTTAAGTCATATTTCTCGATTCTTCTGTATAAAGCTGCTCTTGATAAACCCAATTCTTCGGCCGTTTTACTGATGTTTCCGTTGTATTTGAAGAGTGTTTTTTCTATCGCACTTTTTTCCATTTCTGATAACGGATTTTCATCGTTTTCCTGAATTTCTTCGAAATCGAGAATATCCAGATTATTTACCGAAATAGTATTGTTATCCGCCAGAATCAAGGCGCGCTCAATTTTATTTTCCAATTCTCGTATGTTTCCTTTCCATGGATATTTTTCTAAATATGGCGCTACATTATCATCAAAACGCCAATTTTCCTGATGGTATTTTTCGGCAATCTTATCCAGAATAAAATATGCCATTGGTACAATATCATCTTTTCGTTCGCGTAACGAAGGCAAATGAATTTCCATGGTATTAATGCGATACAGCAAATCTTCGCGGAAGGTTTTGTTTTTGACCTCCGTTTTTATATCACTATTTGTAGCTGCAATTACCCGAACATTCAATGGTCTTGCTTTACTCTCGCCCAAACGGGTTACGGTTTTGGTTTGCAAAACGTGCAATAGTTTCGATTGTAAATGCAACGGAATATTCCCAATTTCATCCAGAAAAATAGTACCGCCAGAAGCTATTTCAAATCTGCCTGCAGTATCTGTTTTGGCATCTGTAAAAGCGCCTTTGGCATAACCAAAAAGTTCACTTTCGAATAAATTATCACTCAAAGAACCTAAATCAACATGCACAAAAGGCTGTGATTTCCGTTCTGAATTCAGGTGAATAAAGTCGGCAAAAACATACTTTCCTGTCCCATTCTCCCCTAAGATCAAAACATTTGCATCTGTTCTGGCAACTCTTTCAGCGATAGAATAGGCTTGTTTTATTTTAAGAGAATTGCCAACAAAATAGTTTTTTGCCGGTTTTTCTTCTACTACTTTTTTGGTGTTTTTTCGGCTTTCGGTTACGGCCTTATCAATTATTTCGAGCAGTTTTTCGTTGTTCCACGGTTTTAAAACATAATCAAAAGCACCAATTTTTATTCCTTCAACAGCGGTATCAATTTTTCCAAAAGCCGTCATTAAAATCACAACGGTTTGAGGCGAAAGTGTTTTTATTTCTTTGAGCCAGTGAATGCCTTCCCGCCCATCTTCAAAACCAATTCTATAATTCATGTCTAACAAAACCACGTTTATTTCATTTTCATTTAAAATAGAAATGATTTTTTTAGGACTATTTGCAGTAAAAATGGTTTCAAAATGTTTTTTGAGGATCATTTTTGCCGAAAAAAGAATTTCTTCCTGGTCGTCAACGATTAATATTTGGGCTAGTTTTCTTCGCATGGTATCTTTTTTTGTTCGATAACGAACGGTCAACTGTTCATTATCGAACACTTCTTTTTTGAATGTTTTTTAAAGCTTCTTTAAAATCAATGCTTTACAAATAATACTTTTTATGGCACAGTATTTACCTATTGGTAATCAGTAAATTATTAAAGAAATGGACAAAGTAATTCCTCGTAAAAATAGAAAATTTAGATATCTCACAATAGCAATTGGAGTTTTTTTAGTTTTGGCTACAATCGTCTTTTTATCATTTAACACTAAAAGAAGTTTAAATGTAAAAGCTGAAGAACTAAGTATTCAAAAAGTTGAAAAAGCCTTTTTTGAAGATTTTGTTGTTTTTCAGGCCAAAGTAGAACCTCTAAATGTCATGCTTGTCAATGTTACAGAAGGAGGGTCTGTAAAAGAGATTTTTGTCGAAAATGGCGCAACAGTTACTAAAGGTCAATCATTGGCACGTTTGTACAACCCAAATACTGAATTGAATTACCTGACTCAGGAAACTGCAATTATCGAGCAAATCAATAATTTGAACACAGGGAAACTGAATATTAGAAATCAGGAATTAAATTTGAACAAAGATTTGGTTTTGATCGAACACGATTATAATGATGCCAAAAGATTATACGACATGAATGCCAAATTGTATGAGAAAGAGGTGATTTCCAGAAATGACTGGAATACGTTTAAAGAAAGCCTTCGTTTTCAGGAAGAACGAAAAAGAACAATTCAGCAAAGTATTCAGAAAGAGAAACAAACCAATCAGATTCAGATTTCGCAAATCAACAATTCGATTCAGACCATGGAAAAGAGTTTGGATATTTTGAGAAACAATAAAAAGAATTTCCTGATTACAGCTCCGGAATCTGGTCGGCTGACTTCGTTTCAGCCTGTTTTAGGAAAAACATTTCAGGCTGGCGAAAGTATTGGAAAAATAGATTCTAAGCAAGGTTATAAACTTACTGCCGATGTTGATGAATTTTATCTTGAAAAAATACGCGAAGGCTTGAAAGGGCAAGTTGAATTCAAAGGAAAAAATCTGGAAGTTCTGGTTACAAAAGTGATCCCGGAAGTAAAAGGCGGACATTTTATCGTAGAACTGGCTTTTATCTCTAAAGATGCTATTGCATTACAGGACGGATTGAGCTTTGGAGTGAAACTGATTTTATCCGAGAAAAACAAAACTCTTGTGATTCAAAAAGGAAGTTTTAATCAGGAAACAGCAGGAAAATGGATCTTTGTCGCAAAAGGAAATAAAGCCGTAAGAAGAAATATAAAGTTAGGACGTGAAAATCCTTCGTATTACGAAGTTCTGGAAGGTTTAAAAGAAGGCGAATCTGTCATTACTTCCTCTTATACTGACTATAAAGATATTGAGGAGCTGTCGATTAATACTCAGTAACGGTTTTCAGTTTTCAGTCGCAGTTTTCAGTCACAGATTACAATTCACAATTAATAATTCACAATTAATAATTTACAATTAGTAAAGTTTCAATCATCAATCAAAATAATCATTAACAACTAAAATTTTAGAACTATGATAACAATTCAAAATTTAACCAAAGTTTTTAGAACCGAAGAAGTAGAAACAGCAGCTTTAAGCGGGATTTCTTTAGAAATAAAAAAAGGAGATTTCCTCACTATTATGGGACCTTCTGGTTGCGGAAAATCTACTTTATTAAATATCATAGGACTTTTAGACAGTGCCAATGGCGGAAGTTATAAATTATTAGATCAGGAAATGATTGGTTTAAAAGAGAAAGGAAGAGCTGTTGTTCGTAAAGAAAATATTGGTTTCATTTTCCAGAACTTTAACCTCATCGATGAGCTTTCGGTTTATGATAATATCGAACTGCCTTTGCTTTATAACAATGTAAAAGCAGCCGACAGAAAACAAAAAATTGAAGCCATTGCCGAGAAATTAAATATCTCTCATAGATTAAAACATTATCCGCAACAGCTTTCCGGAGGACAACAACAAAGGGTTGCTGTAGCAAGGGCTTTGGTAAACGACCCGAAAATTATTCTTGCCGATGAGCCAACAGGAAATTTGGACAGTAAAAATGGTAATGAAGTAATGGAACTTTTAACTGACCTACACGCTAAAGGCGCTACTATTTTGATGGTAACACACTCTGATTATGATGCTTCGTTCTCGCAAAAAACAATTCATATGAAGGATGGCGTTATATTTTCTGAAAAATTAAACCAGAGAAATGTTGATGTTTTTATGGACGCTAAATAATTTCAAAAATGATAAAGTTTATTGTAACAGCAATTTTGATCCTAATTGGATTTGTTTGCAAAGTATTAGCAATGATATAAAACCTGTCAGGTTACTAAAAAAGCAACTGTAATAACTATAAAAAAACACAAAATGATTTTTAACTGGTTTAAAATATTCATATATCATTTAAAGCAAAACAAATTGTTTTCGTTTTTAAATGTCCTGGGATTAAGCATTGGAATTGCCGGAGTAGTTTTCGCCATTTTATACTGGAACAATGAAAACGCCTATGACCAATGGAATCCTGAGAAAAAAAATGTCTATCAGGTTCTTAACAAAATTGGAGCAACTGGGGACATCTGGGCCTCAAGTACTATTCCGTTTGGCGTAACCTGCAAGGCAACAATTCCTGAAATCGAATCTATTTGCTTTTTTGACAGCTGGTATTATGAAGAGGTAATAAAATACCAAAATCAAAAATGGATGGGCAAAAAAATAATAGTTGCTGATTATGACTTTTTTGACATTTTTCCTTTTCCAATTGTTAAAGGCGCAAAAAAGGATATTCTTAAAGAGAAAAATAGTGTCGCCATTTCAGAAGATGAAGCAAAAAGAATCTTTAAAAACGAAGATCCTATTGGCAAAATTCTTATAAACGACAGCAAGCCTTATGTCATAAAATCAGTTTATAAAGTTATGAGCCCTTCTTCTATTGAACCAAATTATGTTTTTGGAGGTTTATTAGAAGGTGGCGACGTTAACAGTTGGGGAAACTTCAATTACACCTTGATGATCAAAACCAAAAAAGGTGCTGACAGGGAAACTGTTTTAAAGAAGATGCAAAATGTAAATTTTGTCAACAGGACCATGAAAGACGCTAAAGCAAATGGCCAGACTCCTGAAGAATATGTGAAAGAAAATGGTGAGGTTAAGGTTATCCTTGATCAATTGGATGAATCCCGATTGTACGGTACAAAATCTGCTGCCAGCTATAATTTTCCTGAAGGAAGAGGCAATTTGCAACTGCTTTATATCATGGTAGGTTTATCTGTATTGATCCTGATCTTATCACTTGTAAATTACATCAATTTAGCAACTGCTTCTGCCGTAAAACGCGCTAAAGAAGTAGGCGTGCGTAAAGTTGTAGGGGCAAGCAAAATGCAAATTACCAGACAATTTATATTTGAAACGGCTATTATTGTAGTTTTAGCCATTCTTTTTGCTCTGGCGATAGTAGAACTTTCGTTACCCTACTACAACAACTTCCTGAGCAAATCTTTGACCATGAATGGCAGTGAATTTTACCTCCAGCTTATTTTTATATTTGGATTAGTGATTGTTCTTGCCGGTATATTCCCTGCCGTTTATATTTCAAATTTTGAAACATTAAAAGTTTTAAAAGGAAACTTTTCCAGAAGCAAAAGCGGTATCTGGATTCGAAATTCTATGCTGATTTTTCAATTTGGTATTGCTGCTTTTTTTATCATTGGTGCTTTGATTGTGAACTCACAAGTAAGTTACATGTCTAGTAAAGATCTTGGTTTTAGTGGTGATCAGGTAATCAAAATTCCGTTTAAAACTGCCGACCGCAATAAAAAAATAGAAAAATACCTGACTATAAAACAAGAAATCCAAAAATTATCCGGTGTTCAGGATGTCTCTACTTTTGCCGGTTCTTTTGGCAACAGCACCAACTCAAGTTCCGGATTTACATACAATGGTGTTTTTGTACAGCCCCGAAATGTCGATATGGATTTTGGTTTTCTTGATATGATGAAAATTAAGGTTGTAAAAGGACGGGATTTGTCTCCAAAATATGCTTCAGACACTATTAGCAACTGGCTGATAAATGAAACACTCGCCAAAACACTGGGACTTAAAAACCCAATAAATACAATAATAAGTTCCGGTTGGGGAAATGAAAAAGGGAACTTAAAGTTTAAAGTTGTTGGTGTTGTCAAAGACTTTCACATTACCGGACTTCAAAACAAAGTACCGCCAATGGTTTTTATTAGTATTAAAACTTTAAAATGGAATAATTTTGACAATGTTTATGTAAAGGTTTCTCCAAATAATCTGACGGAAACTCTGGACAAACTCAAAACCTATTGGGAGAAAAATATCAATCAGGATTATCCTTTTCAATACGAATTTGTAAACAAGGGATTTGCTAAAACTTATCAGGAACAGGTGAAACAAAAAGATTTATTTTTCATCTTAAACCTTGTAGTAATTATTATAGCTGTTTTTGGATTATTCGCTTTGGCTTCTTTTTCGATGGAGAGAAGACTGAAAGAGATTGCGATCAGAAAAACATTGGGCGCAGAAACGGATATCTTACTCAAAGAGCTATCAAAACAATACGTCGTTTTTTGCTTAATAGGTTTTGTAATTGGCATTGTACCTGCTTACCTTTTATTGCAAAAATGGCTTGAAGATTTCGCTTACAGAATCAATGTTTCGGTTATTCCTTTTAGTATTGCGTTAGTTTCTTTATTGGCTCTTACTTTAATAATCGTTTTGGCTAAAGCCTATCAGGTAACCAGAATAGACATTCTGAAATATTTAAAATACGAATAAGCTTGTAGACCATTTTTTTAAGAAACCCACCAGATTACTGAAATCTGGTGGGTTTCTTTTATTCTATTTAGCTTATTTTTATTTTGCAGCTACAGCGTCAGAATACAATAATTTATCCAATTGAGGATCTCTGTCGTATACATCCGGATAAAAACCTATTTCGCCGTCGTTATTTACCCAGGCTGTAAAGTAACCAATATAAATAGGAATTTTATTTTTTAGCGTACAAGTCGTTTCTTTTTCACCGCTCATCGCCTGATCTATTTTATCGACTGGCCAATCCGGATTGTCTTTTAAAATCGCAAGTGCCAAACCTTTTGCTTCTTTTACATTGATACATCCGTGGCTAAAAATACGCTTCTCAAAATCAAACAAACTTTTGGCCGGCGTATCATGCAGGTAAATATCATTGGGGTTCGGGAACATGAATTTAACCAATCCCAGAGAATTTTTAGGTCCTGGTTTTTGTCGGACATTGCCTCCGTTCCATTCCATATTATGATCTGCCAGATAGTTTTTATCTTCAGCCATTTTTAGCTTTAATTCATTTTTAATGATACTCTGCGGTACATACCAATACGGACTAAACACAATCCTGTCCATCATTCCGCTAAAAATCACTGTTTCGGTCATTCTCGTTCCAACAAAAACATCAGACATTAGTTCATATTTACCATCTTTTACATATACCAGTACAAACGAAGGTATGTTTACCATTATATATTCGCTTGCCTGAGCTAAGTTTGCTGGTATCCAGCGACATCTTTCCATGTTCAGCATTATGGTCTTAATTCTATTTCCAATTGGTTCATTCATCTGATTGATATGCTCTCTTGTAAGGGCATAATTCAGCTTAAGTCCGTATCTTTTTTTATACTTCAGGATCCCGGCCATCATCTCCTCATCGTATACATCTCTTTTAGAATCCTGCGCTAAATCTCCCACCACAAACAATCGTGTTCTGATTTGCTTTACCGCCACACCACTATCAAAAGGTTTTAAGTCTTTGTAAGTCGCACTGTCGATATCGATTTTTGTCCATTGATTATTTTGTTCAATAGTTCGGTATTTTTTCAACATTGCTTTCAGCTTATAATATTGTCCAAATAAAAGATTTTCGTCTTTATTCAATCTGTCCGGATCCACCATTAAGGAGTCTAATATCTTTGCATACGAAATACTTTTTGCAGGCAAAAACCAGCCTATTTTCTTTAACGTTGCGGGGTCAACACCAGAGTAGACATTACTGGCATAAAACACATACATATTAGACAATAAAAGTTCTGTGTCGATCTGAGGAAGCTTGTTCGATACACTTTCATTAAAAACATCATCTACCAAATCCATATAAGGCATCGTTGCCTTGATTCCCTGATCACTCAATAAACGTATTTTATGATACAACAATGAACCAAATTCGCTCACCCTTTTATCATCATGCCAGATGGCATTGTACTCTTTCTTTTTATAAAGATCTAAAACGTCATTTTGGTATTTCTTTAATTTGGGGTATTTCTTGTAAAACTGATCAATTGAAGCAGCATCGACAGTAACTTTCGAAACATACTTATTGCTCATAAAAGTATTCTCAAATTCGGCCATTTTAATTTTCATATCGATTTCCTTCGCTGAAGATTCAAAGGAAAACATCGAAAAAATAACGGCTGCAACAACAGACAAAGAAGTAAAATTTCGCATACTTTTCAGATTTTAATTTTAATAAATAAATTGTATCAAAAAATAACGAAAACCCATGATTTACTACAACCAAGTTTTCAGATAGTTTTTAAAAAATAGTTGCAATAACAAATTTAGGGTACTCAAATATAGCGAAGATTATTGAGATTTTAGTCCGCCTATTCTTAAAATTTATTGTAAAATTCATCTGTTTTTACTCAGAAAGCACTCTGTAAATGAAACCGTATTTAGATTTTTGCCATTTGAGAAAGCAAATACAAACAACAGAATCATTTTGAACAATCTCAATATCAATAAATACAATTTAAAAGGGTTTGAATCCGAACATAATCTGTTATCTTTGTAGTCTGAAATCAGTTTAAATAAACACAATGCTTAAATCGGTTTCATTCAATAGAAAACAGTAGATTAAAATGAAATTAGATAGAAAAGAAATTCTTAAAGCTCTAGAGACAATCACTATAGCTGGCGAAGGAAAAAATATGGTTGAAAGTGGTGCTGTTGCCAATGTAATCACGTTTGGCGATGAAGTTGTAGTAGATTTAGTTTTACATACACCGGCAATGCACATTAAAAAAAGAGCTGAAGATGATATCAAAAAAACAATTCTTGAATTGGTATCTCCTGAGGCAAAAATCAAAGTAAACATTAAAGTTGAAGCCAAGGAAAATCCGAACGAAATAAAAGGAAAGGCTATTCCGGGAATCAAAAATATTATTGCCGTTGCTTCTGGTAAAGGTGGCGTTGGAAAATCAACTGTTACTGCAAATCTTGCTGTAACACTTGCCAAAATGGGTTTTAATGTTGGTGTTCTTGATGCAGATATTTACGGGCCATCGATGCCTATTATGTTTGATGTTGAAAACGAAAAACCAATTTCTATCACTGTTGATGGAAAATCAAAAATGAAACCGGTTGAAAGTTATGACATAAAAATACTGTCTATTGGTTTTTTCACAGCTCCTAGTCAGGCTGTAATCTGGAGAGGTCCAATGGCAGCAAAAGCTTTGAACCAAATGATTTTTGATGCTGATTGGGGAGAACTTGATTTTATGTTAATCGATTTACCTCCGGGAACCGGAGATATTCATCTTTCGATCATGCAATCATTACCAATTACCGGAGCTGTTGTAGTAAGTACACCTCAGGCTGTGGCTCTTGCCGATGCTAAAAAAGGAGTTGCGATGTTTATGCAGGACAACATTAATGTTCCCGTTTTGGGAATCATCGAAAATATGGCGTACTTTACACCTGAAGAATTACCTGACAATAAATACTATATCTTTGGTCAGGAAGGTGCAAAAAACCTTGCTGAAGATCTGAATGTTCCATTTTTAGGAGAAGTACCAATCGTACAATCTATTCGTGAAGCGGGAGATTATGGCCGTCCTGCAGCAATGCAGACCGCATCAGCAATCGAAACCGTTTTTGAAGAAATAACCAGAAATGTAGTTCAGGAAGTAGTAAACAGAAATGATAATTTACCAGCAACAGAAGCCATTAAAATTACAACTATGGCAGGTTGTTCAGCAGTAAAGAAAAATTAGATAATTTAGATAATGAGATAATTAGGTAATGCTATTGGTAATTTTAAAAATTATCTGATTGAGACATTTTCTAATTGGCACATTCTTTAATTGACACATTAATATTATGACAACAGAAGAATTAACAAACAACGTATTATTGGCTTTAGACGAAATCAGACCTTTTTTAAATTCTGACGGAGGAGACATTACGCTAATTTCTATAGACGATGACAAACATGTCAAAGTTCGTCTTGAAGGAGCCTGCATTAGCTGTAGCGTAAACCAAATGACTCTAAAAGCAGGAGTTGAAACAACAATAAAAAAATATGCTCCACAAATAGAAACTGTGGTTAATATAATGTAATAAAAGCCATGTTTTTTTCTGTTTTTAGATTTTATCAATTAACAAGAATAATAGTTCTTTGAGTGCTTTGATTTGTGAATTTTCAAAAATTCAATACGAACAAAGCCAGTTATTGCGAATTTAGCAAAAAACAACGTAAAGATTTAAGAGTTTTAGTTAAGGAATTGTTACATTTTTAACTTAAATTTGTCACATAACCCCAAAATCTTAAATTTATGAAGAACTATTACGCTCTGTTTTTATTGTTATTTTTTGTTTCTGTAAGTTATGCCCAGCAAACTACACAAACCCTAATTGTTGATAAAGCCTGGTTAAACGAAGCAGAAGAATGGTCCGACTTTAAATACGCAGGTCAGATTGTATTTTCGACTAATGCAAGTGATGAAGAAGGCAGCCTGAGAATTGGCAATTATGATTTCTTATTCGATTTCTGTAACGGAAAAGCTAAATTTGCAAACAAAGCGACTTATAGCACAGCAAATTTTAGTCATCCTAGAAAAGTATCTGTAACAACAGACAAACAAGGAGTAATGAATTCGACTTACGAAGGAACTCTAATCTTTCAGGGAGACAAAGATTATTATTCCGTAATTGCTTTTGTAACCATACTGGAGAAAAACGGAAATACCCTTGGTGTAAAAATGCGCCTTAAAGAAGGCAACAAAAAAGAATACGCATTTAGTATAAAAAATAGTTAATGTAATTAGGGATTTTTTCACGTTATAAAATCCTAAACAGTAAAATTCCAAATAATTAAAATGGATGTATTAATAAAGATTAAAGATCGAGAAGGAGTTATACACGAGTTACAAGCTCCAACTGATATGGCAATGAACATAATGGAGTTATGCAAAGCATACGAACTACCTGTTGAAGGAACCTGTGGCGGAATGGCCATGTGTGCTTCTTGTCAGTGTTATGTTCTTAATGATGTTGCATTACCTGAAATGGGAGATGATGAAGAAGCCATGTTGTCGGAAGCATTTTATGTTAAATCAAATAGCCGTTTGGGCTGTCAGATTCCAATTACTACCGAGTTAGAAGGATTAGAATTAGAATTAGCACCTGAATACTAAAAAAAATAAATTACAATTTTTAAAAATTCCAAATTCCAAAAATAGCAATTGCTCTTTGGTATTTGGAATTTTTTATTTGAATCTTACGTAAGTTCATTTGGATCAAAAGGTTCAAATTCTCTTTCAGAAAATGGTTCAGTCAGAATATCTGATGTACACAACCAGGTTATGGTTTCCTCCAGCGTAGTTCCGGCTTTATAAATCATTTCGCTATGTCTTGGTAAAACAAAATATTCTCCTTTATAAAGAATAATTTCATCTCCATCAAAAGTATCGCCAATTCTCACAGAGTTTAATACTTCCTCTTTTGTCAGCACCTCTTTGCCTTCATCCCAAAACCAATATTCAGTAATACGATTTTTCCATTCATCCATCGTTAGTATTATAGTTTCGGGAAGATAAATTCTAATATAAGTTCCGCCAAGGATCCCACTTCCGTAAGTAGAAACGTATTCTTTATAATCTTCATCAAAAACAATATTTAAAGTCTTTTCACAAGCCAGGATTTCTTCTCTTTCGGCAAGGAATAAATTGGTTTGAT
Organism: Flavobacterium frigidimaris; assembly: GCA_900129595.1. GTDB lineage: Bacteria > Bacteroidota > Bacteroidia > Flavobacteriales > Flavobacteriaceae > Flavobacterium > Flavobacterium frigidimaris. The sequence goes on from FQWG01000002.1 coordinate 394,018, forward strand.
TGGTTTTATAGTTCGGAATGATTTTATAATTATCGAAGTTCATCTTGTTCGTAGTTTTAATAGCTAAGATACGCTTTTCATAAATCTTTGTGTTTTATTTTAACACATAGAAACATAGATTTCGAAAATGTACAATAGTCGCTTCACTTTAAATAAAAACACGGAGCATAATTACAAAACTATGTCTATGTTACTCAAATATTATATTCAATTTCTCCTATATATAATAAATCAAATTGTAAGTTACCTATTGAAACAGGCTTTTCAATTTGGTCTTTCGAAATAAATACGAGCGTATTAATATCTTCCAGATTTTGATTTTGGTAACGTAATCTGTTTTTCACTTCGGGAATCCATTGCTCAGCATAGGAATATTTCAGGAATTTTTCTTCGAAGGAAACAGCCTCATTTTCAAATCCGCTTTCCATAAAGTCATGATCTAAAAAATTCTCATTTTGGGACTTTGCAAACTCAGATATGTAATTTTCTTCAATATCATCGTCTTCATAATACGTTTCACTTTCACCTAAAAAATCAGAATATTCTTTTTCTGATTTAAATTTCCCCAACCAAAAATGACTAATCTCTGTTCTCATTATTTCATTTCTTTTATTTAGCCTCTATTGCTTATAATACTCGCTAATTTTATACTTTTTAGTTTTACTTTGCCACTTATTATTTACAAGATTTCTTGTAGTCACCGTTACAACTTCACCATTCATTGCATCTTCTTCAAATTCATAAACCTTACGCAGCCCTTTATTGGGAACAACTTCATATTCTGCCGTTATATGCCAGCAACATCCTGACTTAGAATACGTAATTAGTCTTTTCCTTTTATGATCTGTTTCAAACATACCTAAATTATCCACAGCCAGATTGGTTAATTGTTCACTAAAAACCAATTGTTTTTTTGTCGAATTATAGACATACACATCATAAGACGGACCTCCGTAAGCACTTTCGTTTCCATTCCTAATGGCCAAATCTTCTGTTCCGTCAAAATTAAAATCATTAAATATTAATGGGCTTTGTTCATTGTAAAGCTGAATTACATTTACAGTTGGATTTTGCTTTTCATCCAGAAAAAAATACAAATTATCTGAGCTCAATGTCTGAAAAAATCGATTTGTTTTTTTATCCATTAACTTTATAGTTGCTTTTCCTTCGCAATTTTCATTACTGCAACTATCTACAGAAATTTCTGCAGAATATTTTCCTGAACCGTTTTTTATTTCAAATTTATTTTGTGCTACGCAGAAACCTGAAATTAAGATCAATATGAATTGTATGTTTTTCATTTGTATAATTTTTATAAAATTAGCTCAAATTAAATTACAGGATTTTCTCAAAAGAGTATAAAAATATTAAAATAAGCTATTTTAAAAATACAAAAAAACCGCAATTACATTGCTGCAATCGCGGTCTTTCCTTTATAACAATTTTATTTAATCTCTGATTATACCAAACCTGCCTGAATTAAATATTCAGCGATTTGAATCGTGTTTGTTGCAGCTCCTTTTCTTAAGTTATCAGCAACGATCCACATATTTAAAGTGTTTTCCTGGCTTTCGTCACGACGGATTCTTCCAACAAAGACATCATTTTTACCTTCAGCATATAATGGCATTGGGTAGGTAAAAGTATCTAAATTATCCTGAACTACTACTCCGTCTGTATGGTGTAAAATCTCGCGTACTTCGTTTACGTCAAAATCATTTGTAAACTCAACATTTACTGCTTCACTGTGTCCGCCAACAACAGGTACACGAACTGCAGTTGCCGTAACTCTAATTGTATTATCACCAAGTATTTTTTGAGTTTCACGAACTAATTTCATTTCTTCTTTAGTATATCCGTTCTCTTCAAAACTATCGCAATGTGGAATCGCGTTTCTGTGAATTGGATATTTATAAGCCATTTCTCCCTGAACTCCTGCGTATTCATTCTCTAATTGTCTTACTGCTTTTACACCCGTTCCGGTGATCGATTGGTAAGTAGAAACAATGATTCTTTTGATGTTGTATTTTCTATGCAATGGAGCCAAAGTCAACACCATCTGGATGGTTGAACAGTTTGGGTTTGCTATAATTTTATCTTCTTTTGTTAAAGTATCTGCATTGATTTCAGGAACGATCAACTTTTTTGTAGGATCCATTCTCCATGCCGAAGAATTATCGATAACAGTTGTTCCGGCAGCAGCAAATTTTGGTGCCCATTCTAATGAAGTATCACCTCCGGCTGAGAAAAGAGCAATATCAGCTTTCATATCAACAGCAGTTTGCAATCCTACAACTTTATATTTTTGACCTTTATATTCAATTTCTTTTCCTACTGATTTTTCAGAAGCAACAGGAATTAACTCAGTAACAGGAAAATTTCTTTCTGCTAAAACTTTAAGCATTATTTCGCCAACCATACCAGTGGCACCTACAACGGCTATTCTCATTTTTATATTTTTAGTATGAATTAATCTAATTTTACAGTACAAAAGTATACATAATAAAAATCAAAACAAGGCGCTTCACAAAAAATAACAAAATGTTACAAATCAAACAAAACTAAAAAAAACCGTCCCAATTAAGGAACGGTTAAATTAGACTTAGTGTAGCGGTATATTATTTATTTTTCAACAGATCTCTAATCTGAATAAGCAATTCTTCCTGTGTTGGTCCTGCTGGTGCAGCCGGTACCGGAACTTCTTTCTTTTTTGCATGATTTATTCCTTTAATGATCAAGAATAAAACAAAAGCAACAATTAAAAAGTTAATTACTGCTGAAAGAAACAAACCGTACTTAACACCTCCAAAAGCTGTCAGCTCCTCTATCGTCGATAAATGCGCTGCATCTAGTGCCGGTTTTAGTATTAATGGTGTAATTACATTTTCAATTAATGAGCTTACAATTTTACCAAAAGCAGCTCCAATGATCACACCGACAGCCAAATCGACTACGTTGCCTTTCATTGCAAATTCCTTAAATTCTGAAAACATCCCCATAATTGTTTATTTTAGTTTATAATTAATTGATATCGAAAATACGTAATTTTCTGCATAATTTCATAATTCTATCTAAAAAATACCCTTTTTACCCGTTGCGAAATACTGGTCATTATTTCATAAGGAATTGTTTTTAAGGCTGCTGCCATCTCTATAACGGTTGGATTTTCTCCAAAAATAATAACCGAATCTCCTTCTTTACAATCAATACGACTCACATCAACCATGAGCATATCCATACAAACATTGCCCACAATTGATGCTTTTTGGTTTTTAATCACTACATAGCCAACCTGATTTCCCCATAGACGCGAAATTCCGTCAGCATAACCAATTGGAATTGTCGCAATTTTAGTTTCTTTTTCGGCCATAAAACGACGTCCATACCCTACACTATCTCCGGCCGGAATGGTACGAACCTGAGAAATTATTGATTTTAAGGTTCCAACATTTTCAAGATATTTTTGTTCTGCCGGATCGTTTGAAACTCCATACAAACCAATTCCTAAACGCACCATATTGTATTGCGCATCAGGAAAATTACTAATTCCGGATGTATTCAGAATATGACGAATAGGGTCTATATTTAATTCTGAAATTAATCTCGACGATAATTTTTCGAATAAATTAATTTGAGAATGAACAAAATCAAAATGTTTTACTTCGTCACTTGTTGCCAGATGTGACAAAACACTTTTTATTTTTACTGTTGAATTTCCTTTTAAGGTCTGAATCAGTTCGTCGAGTGTGTTTTCTTCAAAACCCAAACGATGCATTCCTGTATCTAGTTTTATATGAATAGGGAAATCTTCTAAATTCTTTTCCCGTGCAATTTTCAGGAAAGCTTTCAAACCTTTGACACTATAAATTTCAGGTTCGAGATTGTACTGAATAATAGAAGGAAAACTGGTCGATTCCGGATTCAAAACCATAATAGGCAATTTTATTCCGCCATTTTTTAATGAAATGCCTTCATCGGCAAAAGCCACACCTAAATAATCTACTTTATGATGTTCGAGCAATTTGGCAATTTCCAACCCGCCGTTGCCATAACCAAATGCTTTTACCATCACCATCAATTTGACATTATTGGCTAATTTCGATTTGTAATAATTTAGGTTATAGCTAATAGAGTTCAGATTAATTTCGAGAACTGTTTCATGCGTTTTCTCTTCCAGTAACGACACAATTTCTTCGAATTGAAATGATCTGGCTCCCTTTATTAAAATAGTTTCATTTTCGAAATTCAGATTTTCGATCTGAGCAATAAATTCGGCTGTATTTTGAAAAGTAATAACATTAGAAAATTTAGACTTAAAAGCCGAAATTGTAGCTCCAATCGCTATTACTCTATTAATCTTATTATCGGTAATTAATTGTCCTACTTTCGAATATAATTCTTCATTAGAAAATCCGCTTTGAACAATATCAGACAGAATAATCGTTTTTGAAGCATTCTTTTTCTTTTGGCTTTCCAGGAAGTCCAGAGCAATTGTAAGCGACTCAAAATCTGAACTGTAGCTATCGTCTATTATGCTGCAGTTATTGATTCCGTTTTTTACTTCCAAACGCATATGCACAGGATACAAACGCTCAAATCTATTTTGAATTGTTTCGAAATCATAATTCAAATAAAGCAAAACTACCAAACATGAAATGGCATTTTCTATAGAAGCCGTATCACTAAAAGGAATTTCTAAATTGAAAACTTCCTCTTTATATTGGTATTGAATATGAGTTGAATCGCTTTTATTTTCTTTATTTAAAATAAAAACATCTGCAGAAGTATCTGTAAAACTCCAGGAAAAAAGTGTTCTTGGATGCATCATATATTCAGCCACAAACTGAGACAAACAAGAGTCGACAATTTCGTTCTTTTGATAGATTATTACCGGACAGTCTTTAAATAAAATTAATTTTTCGTCAATCTTTTGTACTAAATTCAAAAAACCCTCATCGTGTGCACTTCCTATATTGGTAAGCACTCCAATTGTAGGTTTGATCATTTTTTCCAGATTTACCATTTCGTTAACCGTAGAAATTCCAGCTTCGAAAATACCTAGATTATGCTTTTCATTTATGGCAATTACAGATAACGGAACCCCAACCTGTGAGTTATAACTTTTTGGACTTCTGATAATATTATAATCCGGACTCAACAAGAAATTAAGCCACTCTTTTACTATTGTTTTGCCATTGCTTCCGGTCAATCCGATAACAGGAAAATGAAAAAGGTCCCGATAATACGCGGCAAATTTCTGAAGCGTCTTAAGCGTGTCCTTTACTACCAGAAAATTGGCTTTTCCTGCAGAATTCTCAGGAATATGCTGTACCGCAAAATTCCGAACTCCTTTTTCGATCAACTCTGCAATATACAAATGAGCATCATTATTTAGACCTGACAAGGCAATAAACAAAGTTCCGGATCCGTTTTGTAACGAACGGCTATCTATTGAAATATGATCGACAAAAATATCAGTGTCTGAACCGATCCATTCGGCATCAAGAACAGGGATAAGGCTTTTTATATTTAGGCTCATTTAGAAATTCTTTTTTGTCAAATTTAAAAAAACGTTTGCCACGAATTTCACAAATTTTCACTAATTATTTACGAGACATTCTTTCACAGATAAAAAAGTTTGCCACAAAGTGCACAAATTATTTTTCACACAGATTTAAAAAGATTTTGGCAGATGTGCACAGATTTTTTATTCTTTAAATCTGCAGAATCTGCGTGAAACAAATATTAAAAAGTTTGCCACAAATTAAAATTCGTGTAATTCTTTTAATTCGTGGCAAAAAAACATTATTTGTTTATATTTGTTTAACACCGCTAAATACAACGTTTTGAAAAGAATCCTTCCTTTATTTTCGTATATATTACATCCGATTTTTATCTCGATGTATGCCACTTTATTCTATCTTTTCTGCAAAAATGATGCTTTTACCAATCAGGAAAAATATTATGTTTTATTTCAGATCCTGATCATTACGATTCTGGTGCCGGTATTGTTTTACTTATTGCTTCGTTCAACAGGACATGTAAAATCAGTGATGATTCATGAAACTTCGCAGCGCAAAATTCCACTTATTTTACAGTGTTTTTTGTACATTTTATTGGTAAAAAGAAGCATTGTCATCGCACGATATCCTGAGTTACATTTCTTTTTTCTGGGCGCTTTGTTTAGTACTATTTTAGCTTTGGTATGCTCTTTATTTAAGATAAAAGCCAGCTTGCACATGATGGCAATAAGCGGGTTTACCATTTTTGTTATCGGACTGAATATGCATCTTCAAATGCAAAACCCTTATTGGGCTGCTTTTTTGATTTTAATGACTGGTATTGTAGCTTCGTCACGATTAGAAATGGAGGCACATTCGCCAAACGAATTGTTGATTGGGACCTTTATTGGAATACTGCCGCAATTGCTGTTTTTATATTTATGGTTATAAAATATAGAAAATCAAACCAATATTCATAGTGTTCAATCCTATACTTTCACCTGAAAGTGTTTTTACAGATTTATCAAACAAACCATTCAGTCCGTAGTAACAATACACATTCCAGGTATTGTATCCTGCCGACACATATACGCCGTACTGAAACTGATTGACATCCTTATTATTTGAGATTTTATAGGTGTTTTCTCCATCATTTAAAATTGATTTGTCAGAGAAAATATAACTCAGTTTTACACCACTGTAAATCCTCCAGAACTTATAGCTTTCATAGGTAGAATTTCTCCATCTAAACTCAATCGGAACATCAACTGAATACTGTTTGTATCTATTCGAAACATATTCACTGGAACTGTTTACTCCATAAATGTTGCCTCCGTTCTGATCTTTGGAGATGGTCAGATTTTGATAAAAATTTTGATAGCTCAACCCTAAACCGGCTGCAATTGCAATAGTTCTGGTTTTATTGATAGGCATATCACGCAAAAAACCTCCTGAAAGTCCTGCCGAGAATTTATCCTGCTTTAAACCGGTTGGCCCCTGCAGCAATAGATTATAGGTTACCGAAAAATAAAACTGATCTTCGCGGTATAAAGAATCAATTTTTACGATAGGTTTTATCTCCGGCTTAACCTCCTGCGCAAAGGAATTAAAAAACGATACTAAAAATAAACAACTGAAAAGTAATCGCATATCGTGTTTTGGTTTTAAAGAGTTTTTCAAGTAAACGTTTTTTAGAGTAAATTTATTTTACTTACAAATATAATATAATGCTAGTTCAGGATGCAATTAGATCGTAATTATTCGCTTTTTCGTTCATAATAAAATCATTTGTTGCACTTTTTTCAACAAATAGACAACAGAATCCAAAAAATAAATCAATTTTACTTTGATCTTTTATACCTTTGTCGGGAATGAAAAGAAAACAACTCATATTAAGTGTTTCTTTGGCTCTGACAGTATTGTTCTCAATATTGTTTCAGTCGATACACAGTTATGAGCATATTGTAAAGCAACTTTCAGAAAAACAATGCCATCACAATTATAATGATCCTAATGGCGAGATCACACATCAGCATCATGATTATGATGTATGTTTTGTTTGTCATTTTGTTTTTGGAAGTTATATTGTTCCTGAACAATTTGCTTTTCAATTTCATACTTTCAACAACGAAATCCCTTATTTTTTCGCCCTTTCAGAAAAAATATTTTCAATTTCAGAAAACCCGTATCAATTACGTGGCCCGCCTGCAGCTATAGCTTCTTAATTTCGAAACCTTCGAAATAAAATCAACATCCTTTGAATCTAATTCTTAAAAATTAGTCAATTTCCCATTCTGAAACTTTCAGGACCGGCAAATTTTACTATAATTTATCTGTTGGCTGCAATTACTAAAAAATTCATTTAACGCATAGAAACATAGATTTAGAATCTGTAAAAAAGATTGTAAAAAGAAGCATGTTTCTTACACAAAGCTGAACTCTGTGCTTTATAAACAAGTGAAACGCCTTTTTTAAGCGTTTAGAATCTATGTTTCTATGTGTTAAAACTAATTACAACCAATGGGTTATAATTTTTATTTTTCAAAGGATCAAAATCAATTAACTATAGCATCTTTTTCAAATGAAAAAACTAATATTAGCCCTTATTTTAGGGTTTTCGAGCATTCTTTCTGCTCAAAATTCGGTTTCAGGAACAGTAACAAATCTTGAAAACCAACCGTTGGCAAACGTATCCGTTTATGCACCGGAATTACACAAAGGAACAACTACGGATACAAACGGAAAATATGAATTTAAAAACCTTCCAAACGGGAGTTTTCGACTTTCTTTCACTTTTGTCGGGTTTACTACTCAAAGTAAATCAATCTCTAAATTATTAAAAGAAAACACCATTGACATAACGCTTACTGAATCTGTTTTTGAAATGGATGAAGTAGTGGTTTCGACACCTTTCAATAAACTGCAATCGCAAAACGTGATGAAGGTTGAACATGAAAGCATCAAAACATTACAACAAAAAGGGACTTCTACTTTAATTGAAGGTTTGGCAACAATTCCCGGAGTTTCACAGATTTCTACGGGAACTTCTATCGGAAAACCGGTAATTCGCGGATTGAGCGGAAATCGTGTTTTAGTATATTCTCAGGGTGTTCGTATCGAAAACCAGCAATTTGGCGACGAACATGGTTTGGGTTTAAACGATGCCGGAGTCGAAAGTGTTGAAGTGATCAAAGGACCTGCTTCTTTATTATACGGTTCTGATGCTTTGGGTGGAGTTCTGTATTTTAACCCCGAAAAATTTGCCGATGCGAACACTTTCAAGGCAAATTTCAGTCAAAAATATTTCACCAATACACAAGGAAGCAATTCTTCTATTGGATTAAAAACTTCAACCGATAACTGGAAATTTCTGGCTCGCGGAAGTTTCAACACCCATTCTGATTATAAAATTGCCGATGGTGATCGCGTAACCAATACCCGTTATAATGAAACTGATTTTAAAACCGGAATTGGCTACAGTAACTCTAGTTTCTCCAGTGTTTTGAGATACAATTACAACAAGCTTGATCTTGGAATGCCTGAAGATGGAATCGCAGAACAATCGTCAAGCAAAAACACGATGTTCCCGAGACAAGGAATTTTCAATCATTTATTGAGTTTAAACAACGTTATCTTTTTTCAAAATTCTAAATTAGATGTTGATTTGGGTTATATCGCGAATGACAGAAGTGAGTTTGAAGACAGCAATGAAGCCTCTCTTCATATGAGATTGAATACCTTTAATTATAATGCGAAGTATCATTTTCCGAAATTGGGCAAGATTGAAACGATTCTGGGTGTTCAGGGAATGCATCAAACGAATAAAAATTCCGGAGAAGAATATTTAATTCCGGATGCTACCACAAATGATATTGGTGTTTTTGGAACGGCAAACTACGAATGGGACAATAGTGTTGTACAAGCAGGATTGCGTTTTGACAACCGAAACATTACTTCAATAGCACATGGTACTGAAGGTGAAGAAGGGTATTTTTTACCTTTAGACCGATCTTTTGACAGCTTTAATGCTTCTTTGGGATATAAAACAAAACTGGCTGAACCGCTGACACTTCGACTGAATGTCGCAACTGGATTTAGAGCTCCAAATTTAGCTGAGCTAACTTCAAATGGGGTTCACGAAGGAACCAACCGATATGAAATTGGAAATGCTGATTTAAAAACAGAACAAAACGTTCAGACTGATTTAAATTTAGAATTTAAAAACACGCATTTCGAGTTTTTTATTAATGGTTTTTACAACCACGTAAACAATTATATTTTTACTTCGCCAACGGGAGAAACCCGCGATGATAATGATGTTTTTGCTTATGTTCAGGACAATGCAAAATTATATGGTGGTGAAGTTGGTTTACACTTTCACCCGCATCCATTAGACTGGCTGCATTTTGAAACGAGTTTTGAAACTGTAACGGGTAAAAAACAAAACAATGATTATCTGCCTTTAATTCCTGCCAACAACTGGAACAATACATTAAGAACTGAATTTAAAATCAAAAACTGGTTCGAAGAAGGTTATGCTTCCTTAAACGTTTCATCTACTTTCGCGCAGAAAAATGTGAGCGGTTTCGAAACAGCTTCAGACGGATATACTTTGGTAAATCTGGGTTTTGGCGGAACAGTAAAATTAGGCAAACATGCTTTTGATGTTAACCTGAACGGAAACAACTTGTTCGATAAAAAATATATTGCGCACCTGTCAAGATTAAAAACAGACGGAATCCCAAATATCGGACGAAACATTGTTTTGGGAGTCAATTTCAACTTATAATTTTTTTAATTAAACCATGTAAGTATAGTATCAGTTTATTTTGTTTTTGGTTGAACTTGTATTTCTTGCGTGGTTTATTTCATTATTCTCTTTAGACTCAATTCTTTATTACACCATATAAGTCATATCAGTAAATATTAGCTAAACTTAAATTAAATGAACTTACAGGACTTATATGGTTTAGTTCCTTATCACTTTTATTTTCACAACAAAAAGCGCTATTTTTGTGACAACTGTTAAACTTAAACTATGAAAAAAACATTTCTTATAATGGCAATCACAACTGCAGGAATTTCATTTGCACAAAATAAAATTCAATATCCACAAACTAAAAAAGGCGAAACAGTTGATGTCTATTTTGATACAAAAGTAAACGACCCGTATCGTTGGCTTGAAGATGACAAATCAGCTGAAACTGGTGCCTGGGTAAAAGCCCAAAACGAAGTTACTTACGGTTACTTAGATAAAATCCCTTTCCGCGAAGAACTTAAAAAACGCATGGAAAAATTATGGAACTATGAGAAAATCAGTGCTCCATTTGTAGAAGGAAAATTCACTTATTATTCCAAAAACAACGGACTTCAGAATCAATCTGTGATTTATAGAAAAGGAACTGATGGGAAAGAAGAAGTTTTCTTAGACCCGAATACTTTCTCTAAAGACGGAACGACTTCGCTTGGCGGTTTAGATTTTTCTAAAGATGGAAATAAAGCGGCTTATGCCATTTCTGAAGGAGGAAGTGACTGGAGAAAAGTAATCATCATTGATGCTTTGTCTAAAAAAGTGTTGGAAGACACACTTGTTGATGTAAAATTCAGCGGAATTTCATGGCATGGGAACGAAGGTTTTTATTACTCTAGTTATGAAAAACCAAAAGGAAGCGAATTATCAGCAAAAACAGATCAGCATAAATTATATTACCATAAACTTGGAACTTCTCAAAAAGAAGACAAAGTTATTTTTGGAGCAGATCAAAAAAGAAGATACGTAGGCGGTTATGTTACTGAAGATGACAAATATCTGGTAATCTCAGCAGCTAATTCTACTTACGGAAACGAATTATACATTAAAGATTTAACAAAAGCCAATAGCCAGATTGTAACGATTGTAGACAATTTTAACAGCAGCAATCAGATTATCGAGAATGAAGGAACTAAATTGTTTATTGAAACGGACTTAAATGCACCAAATACGCGCGTTGTAACTGTAGATGTAAGCAATCCAAAACCTGAAAACTGGAAGGACTTCATTAAAGAAACTCAAAACATTCTGTCTCCTTCAACAGGTGGTGGATACTTTTTTGCCAATTATACTAAAGATGCCGTTTCATTTGTACAACAATATGACTATAGCGGAAAATTAGTGCGCGAAATCAAACTTCCTGCTGTAGGAACTGCGGGCGGATTTGGAGGAAAAAAACACGAGAAAACTTTATACTACAGTTTTACCAACTACACCACTCCGGGAACAATTTATTCATTGGAGCCAAAATCTGGTAAATCCGAAGTATACCAAAAACCTGTAGTTGATTTTAAAAGTGAAGATTACGAATCAAAACAAGTATTCTACACGTCAAAAGACGGAACAAAAATTCCGATGATTATCACTTATAAAAAAGGATTAAAATTAGACGGTAAAAATCCAACAATCCTTTACGGTTATGGTGGATTCAACATTAGTTTAACACCAAGTTTCAGTATTGCAAATGCTGTTTGGCTAGAAAACGGTGGAGTTTATGCTGTTGCCAATTTAAGAGGTGGTGGTGAATACGGTAAAAAATGGCACGATGCGGGAACTAAATTGCAAAAACAAAATGTATTTGACGATTTTATTGCTGCTGGCGAATATCTAATCGCTCAAAAATATACTTCATCAGATTTCTTAGCGATCCGCGGAGGTTCTAACGGAGGTTTATTAGTAGGAGCAACAATGACTCAACGCCCGGACTTAATGAAAGTAGCATTGCCGGCAGTTGGTGTAATGGATATGTTACGTTACCATACTTTTACGGCTGGCGCAGGTTGGGCTTACGATTACGGAACGTCTCAGGATAACAAAGAAATGTTCGAATACCTAAAAGGATATTCTCCTGTACAAAATGTAAAAAAAGGAGTTCAATATCCTGCAACTATGGTGACAACAGGAGATCACGATGACCGTGTTGTTCCTGCACATAGTTTTAAATTTGCAGCTGAATTACAAGAAAAACAAACAGGACCTAATCCGGTTTTAATTCGTATTGATGTAAAAGCAGGTCACGGAGCAGGAAAATCTGTTGCAGCTACAATTCAGGAAAATGTAGACATTCAAGCATTTACTCTATATAATATGGGATTCAAAGCTTTACCGAAAAAGTAAAACTTTAATCTGTTTTTTTACAGCCACGAATTCACGAATTATTTTTGTGAGTTCGTAGCTTTGTTTTTTGTGAAGAATTTTACCGCAAAGCACGCAAAGTTTTTGTATCAGCTTGGCTTTCTAAAACACAAAGTTCGCAAAGCTGGTTCAATACAAAGCTTTGCGAACTTTGTGTTTTTATAAAATCCTCTAAGCATAAAATCTTTGCGTGCTTTGCGGTAAAATTAAATCCTGCAAAATCTATATGAAAAAATAATTCGGGAAAATTAGTGCAATTCATGGCAAACCTTTTTAAATTTGGATTAACTAAAAAACCAGAAAAATGAAAATTGTAAAATGGGGAATTATAGGCTGTGGAAATGTGACCGAAGTTAAAAGCGGTCCGGCTTTTCAGAAAACACCTAACTCAGCTTTAGTTGCCGTAATGCGAAGAGATGCAGCTCTTGCCGAAGATTATGCCAAACGACATAACGTTTCTAAATGGTACTCTAACGCAGTTGACCTGATCAATGATCCTGAAGTTGATGCTGTTTATATTGCTACACCGCCATCCTCTCATAAAGAATATACTATTTTATGTGCCAAAGCCGGAAAACCGGTTTATGTGGAGAAGCCAATGGCATTAAATTTTGAAGAATGCAACGAAATGATCAGCGTTTGCAAAGAACATAATGTACCATTATTTGTAGCCTATTACAGAAGAAGTTTACCACGATTCCTAAAGATAAAAGAACTAATTGATCAAAATAAAATTGGCACCGTAAGACACGTAAATTGCGTTTTATACCATCCGTTTGAAGAACGATACGATGATGAAATCAATTTGCCCTGGACGGTTTTACCACATATTTCAGGTGGCGGAATATTTGTCGATCTGGCTTGTCATACTTTAGATTTTCTTGATTTTGTATTCGGGTCAATTCAATCGGTTCGCGGGCATGCAAGTTCTCAGCTAAAAGCGTATCCTGCAGAAGATTCAGTTTCGATGTCTTTTTTATTCGAAAATGGAATTCATGGAACCGGATTGTGGAATTTCGCCAGTTTTGAGCGTTATGACAATACGGACATTGTAGGCGATAAAGGAAAAATATCTTTCTCTACTTTTGGCAATGACCCCATTCACATTCAATATAAAAATGGTGAAAAAGAAAGTATTACGATCGAAAATCCGCTTCATATTCAGCAGCCTCTAATAGAAACTGTAGTTGCAGAGATTCTGGATAACAAAGGTATTAATCCATCAAAAGGAACATCAGCAGCCAGAACAACCTGGGTGATTGATGAAGTTTTGAAGGAATTTAGAGGATTGAAGTAATGAAACTAAACGAATTATCATAACATATTTTCATCCCGATTTCTATGATAAAACCAAATCTTTTTTTTTCAGGAGCTAATCCCGCTATCCGTTTCAATCTTTTGTGTCCGCAGCGGCGGACACAAAAGGATTTCCACTTCTATCGGGGCTAGGCAATTATTTTCATGACAATATTTTCCTATAGTTTGTTATTCCGAGGAACGACAAGATTGTTCAAATCGGATAGGAGCCTAGGGATTAATTCCCTAGGCGACCTTCCACACCACCCGGCATACGGATCCGTACCAAGGCGGTTCTTAATTTACGATACATTTTAGGTAGATGTCAGTCAGGGACATATATCCGGCTTTTCTTAGAGTTTGCGTGTTTAGGGCTCTATGCAGGACTGGACTAAGCGCAGTTCGACAGTATCCCTTTCGGGTATTAGCCCACTGGTAGGCTTGGTTGTCTTTAACTCCAATCTTTTTAAGATTGTTGTATTTAGTGCTTATCTTCCTCCAGCTTTTCCATATTAACATTCGTATTCTAAATCGAAGCCATTCGTCTATACGTTTAATCTTGCCTGACATATCGGCTAGTTTAAAATAGGATACCCAACCCTGCAAGTAATATCGCAAGAGCTCTTTTGTCTTTTGATATCCCATACCATTACTGCGATTAGTAATTCCCTTTAACCTGTCTTTGAGTTTACCATAACTTTTCGGGTGTACACATAATCCCCATTTCCCTTTACTTTTGTTATAGAAGCTATACCCAAGGAATTTCTTTCCTTTGATATACCCAACCGTAGTTTTCTCTTTGTTTACCCTTAAGTATAATACGCCTTCAATAAACGCAGTTATACTTTCCTTGACACGAAGACATGCTCTCTTACTTTTACAGAAGATTAAACAATCATCTGCATAACGTACAAAGCGGTGTCCGCGTCTGGCAAGTTCCTTATCCAGTTCATGGAGCATTATATTGCTCAACAGTGGACTTAATGGACCGCCTTGAGGAACACCCAGTACACTTTCTTCGAATTTACTCCCCACAACAACTCCCGCTCTTAGATACTTATGGATCAGCGATATCACTCGCGGGTCTTTGACTTTCTTTGATAACAGTTCGATGAGTCTACTGTGATTCACAGTATCAAAGAACTTCTCTAAGTCTAAATCCACTACGTAACTGTACTTATCATTAAGATGCCTTTCTACTTCTTTCAAAGCAGTATGACACCCTCTTTTAGGTCTAAAACCGTGGCTACTTGTGTGGAATTCTTGTTCGTAAATAGGGGTTAGAATTTGGGCAATACTTTGTTGCACTAAGCGGTCTACAACAGTAGGAATTCCAAGTGATCTTCTCTTACCTCCCTCTTTAGGTATCTCAACTTTTCGAACAGCCTGAGGTTTGTATTTCCCATTCTCTAGCCACTGGAGTAGAGACTCTTTATGTTCTAAGAGCCATTCTTGTAAGTGCTCAGTGGATAAATTGTCTATTCCAAAACTTCCTTTATTGGATTTGACTCTTTTATAAGCCAAATTCATATTGGAGGGACTCAGAATTAGCTCTAAGAGTTTCCCCTGACCTAAATGTACTTCCATGAGGTTGTTTTCAGTTATCCCAATAAAGGTCTGCACTCCCTGGTAGCTGTCGGATTCCGTCCTATCCTTGCCAAGGTAGTTATCAAAATGATTTGATATTTTCTGCATTCGTTCCTTCATGGGTAACATTCATTTACTACTCACTTAATTAAGTTCAGTCCTTCAGTACCAAGTAGTACCTACTATGACCTCTGCTGACTTCTTATAGCAATTGTTAATCCATAGTGCTGTAAAAAAAAAACTTCCCTATGTCTATAAGACCTCCCCAGGTAAGAACGATAACTTTCCTCTCATATACCTGCTATATTTACCATGATGTTTCCGTACAGTTTGGGACTTCAGTTTGGTTTGCAACTTTATCCAACATTTCTGGCCTTGTATATAGTTTCTGTTCGTCAGGCCAAGAGTTTGCCTACTGCTTCCTTCAGATTCCACCTCGCGATGGACACCCTTGCATTCAGCTAACACTTCCCACTGTAAAGGCGTGCTCGGGACTTACACCCTAGAGTTATCGCCCATGCTGGGCGCACAAACAAAAAAAGAGGACATTCATATGAATATCCTCTTTTTTATAAAGTATAATTTTCTAAGAATTATAAGCTGTATTTAACACCTACAGTCAAACCCAAACCTGAAATACCAACATAAGAACTTAACTCATCCATTTTATCATTTGGTCTTGTTGTGTCTTTTGTATCTGGTGTAGCTGTATTAGGATTAAACAAAGGGTTATTAGAATTCACATCCAATCTATCTCTGTAAGTTGTATATCTTTGAGCAGTTGTTCTACTTGCTAAAGCATCATTTCCATTCACTTTAAATTCTGTAGTTTCTTTACTTTTTCCGTGAACTGTAAAGTTACGGTATTCTAATTCTCCAAATAAAGAAAGATTTTTTGCTATTTTATAAGATGTCCCTAAAACTGCCATAAAACCAACTGTTGGATTTGGTTTTACTTTATCAACACTATGAACATTTCCAAAAGCAACCGGAGCTCCTGTTGTTGGATTAAAAGCAATTGGAGCATAGGCATCAGAAGTAATTTCTAAATCTCCATGAACAGGAACTAAAATACCTACTTTAGTATAAGGTTCAAAACCTTTGTGCTCTCCTAAAAACAATACTAAAGCCGGAGCAAGATCAAAAGCAGTAATCTGACCTACAGATTTAAAAGCATATACACCAGTTGGCGTAATAGGCACATCTGATCTTGTTTGTGCCATTGTCTTATCTCTACTTGTGTAATAATTAACACCTAATTCAACCCCTAAACGAGTATTAAATCTATATCCCGCAGTTATTCCGGTTCTGAAACCTTCTCCAAAAGAACCTGTAACACTTTCTTCAGAAACTAATTTTCCTCCTACATAAGTTCTGTCTAAAGGAAGATTTCCTCCTACAGTTGGAAATTCAGTAGCAGCAGTCTGGATAAAATAAGAGCCTCCTAATTTAAAATACCACGTTTCTGGCTTATCTGCTTTTTCTGTTTGCGCCATTGTCGCCATAGAGCAAACTAATAATCCGAGTAAAAATAGGTTCTTTTTCATAATTCTGTTTTTTAATTATTTTTTACAAACATAGAATATTTTAACATATTCTTACAGTTTGTAATGTTAGACATGGAACGAAATCGTTGTAATTTTAGTCTAAATTACTAAAAAACTACTATGCATGCATATTTTTAACTAAAAAAAAATGCATTATCTCAAATTTTAACTGTTAAAATTTAGTTTAGCTTAAAATTTACCTGCATTTTCTCTAATTCTATCAATAACTCGGTCGAGATCTTAACTTTTAACCTGCGGCTTGGCATCGTTAATTTAGTAACTACCTTTATTTCTTCGACCTCATTTACTTCCTGAATCTTAGTTTCTTCAAGAGCAGCATCTGCATCTTCATTCTCATCTGCAAAAACAGCATCGTTTGTTTCTTCAAAATCGGCAGGAGTTTCTACCTCAACCAAACGCTTTATTTTTTCTAACTCCATGATCTCAAAAGTCACAGAATTATCTCCTTTATTCTCATTAAATAAATGACTTAGTTTATGAATAAATTCAGTTTGCAAATCTTTTATATTCAGCAATAAAATTATTTTTTTAGCAAAAGCTTCCAGGATATCCTGCAATTGCCTAATCTCAACAAATTGCATTCTCGGATCTGATTTTTTACCTGTATCATGATTTACCCAACCGTCTTTTATTAAAATTTTAATGAAAGCAAAATTATTCTGAATCAGGAAATGGCGGAATTTCAGGTATTCTTCACCAAAAATCTTGAATTCATAACTTTCATCATATCCTTCTAAATTAAATACTGCCCAGCCTTTCCCGTTTTTTGCTACACGGTGCTGTACATTATTAATGATGCCGGCAAAGTTTAGATTTTTACCTACATATTCATTCATGCTTTTCAGGGACTCTAATCGGGAATTACAGAAGTATTTCATTTCGAATCTGAAATCATCAAGAGGATGTCCTGAAATATAAATTCCAACTACTTCCTTTTCTTTGGCCAATTTCTCCATCGTGCTCCAGTCTTCACACGGAGGCACAACCGGTTCATCAATCTGTACTTCACTTGATTCTCCAAATAAACTTACCTGGGATGAATTTTCGTTTTCCTGAAACTTCGATCCGTAGCGAATCGCTTTTTCATAAAAAGTAATTCCATCACCATCATCATGAAAATATTGTGCTCTTGTCGTTCCTTCAAACGAATCAAAGCCACCGGCCAAAGCCAGATTTTCGATTGCTTTTTTGTTGGCTGCACGTAAATCTATTCGTTTCGCCAAATCAAAAATCGATTTGTACCTGCCATCTTTTCTACTTTCTACGATTGTTGCCACAGCTCCGGAACCTACTCCTTTAATAGCACCCATTCCAAAACGTACTGCATATTCATCGTTTACAGTAAATTTATAAAACGACTCATTTACATCCGGCCCTAAAACCTGTAATCCCATTCGTTTACATTCTTCCATAAAAAATGATACTTGTTTAATATCATTCATATTATTTGAGAGAACTGCCGCCATATATTCTGCCGGATAGTGTGCTTTTAAGTATGCCGTTTGATACGCAATCCAGGCATAACAAGTAGAGTGCGATTTATTAAAGGCGTAACTCGCAAATGCTTCCCAGTCTTTCCAGATCTTCTCTAAAACTTTTGCATCATGCCCTTTTTTTGCCGCCTGTTCTACGAACTTCGGTTTCATTTTATCCAGTACATCCTTTTGTTTCTTACCCATCGCTTTACGCAAAACGTCGGCCTCACCTTTTGTAAAGTCAGCCAGCGATTGCGACAAGAGCATTACCTGCTCCTGATAAACCGTAATACCATACGTTTCTCCTAAATATTCCTCACAGGCATCTAAATCGTATTTGATTTCTTCTTCGCCGTTTTTTCTTCGAACGAAAGATGGGATATACTCTAAAGGCCCCGGGCGATACAAGGCATTCATGGCAATTAAATCTCCAAAAACCGTTGGCTTCAGATCTTTCATGTATTTCTGCATTCCGGGTGACTCGTATTGGAAGATTCCAACCGTTTCACCTCTCTGGAAAAGGGCATATGTTTCTTCATCATCAATCGGGAATGTATCCGGATCCAGATCAATTCCGTTTCTGTATTTTACCAGTTTTACGGTATCTTTTATTAAAGT
Organism: Flavobacterium frigidimaris; assembly: GCA_900129595.1. Taxonomy (GTDB): domain Bacteria; phylum Bacteroidota; class Bacteroidia; order Flavobacteriales; family Flavobacteriaceae; genus Flavobacterium; species Flavobacterium frigidimaris. The sequence goes on from FQWG01000002.1 coordinate 413,228, forward strand.
AAGAGTCTTCAGACCCAGGAAGTCCATTTTCAGCAATCCTGCACTTTCCGCAACCGAGTTATCAAACTGTGTTACATATAAATCAGAATCTTTTGCTGTGGTCACAGGAACGAAATTCGTAATATCCGATGGCGTAATGATTACCCCACAGGCGTGAATTCCGGTATTTCGCATCGATCCTTCAAGGATTTTTGCCTGCTGAATTGTTTCACCGGCCAAATCATCTTCATTGGCAATGGCGATTAATTCTTTTACATTATCAAATTCATCAGAACGAAGTGCTTTTTTAACCTCGTCTTCACTTTCAGAAATAAAACGCGCCAAATTCCATTTAGATGGCATCATTGCCGGAATCAGTTTTGCAATTCTATCGGCTTCAAACAATGGTAAATCCAGTACACGAGCCGTATCACGAATCGCAGATTTGGTTGCCATTTTACCATAGGTAATAATTTGCGCCACCTGATTCTGACCATATTTATTGATTACATAATCCATAACACGACCACGACCCTCGTCATCAAAATCGATATCAATATCGGGCATCGATACACGATCCGGATTCAGGAAACGCTCAAAAAGCAAATCGTACTTAATCGGGTCAATATTGGTAATTCCTAAACAATACGCAACGGCAGATCCCGCTGCAGATCCACGACCAGGTCCTACAGATACATCCATGTTTCGGGCTTCGGCGATGAAATCCTGAACGATAAGGAAATATCCCGGATATCCTGAATTCGAAATCGTTAATAATTCAAAATCCAAACGTTCCTGAATCGATTCCGTAATCTCGCCATATCTCTTTTTCGCCCCCACCATCGTAAGGTGTCGCAAATATTTATTTTCACCACGAACTCCGCCATCAGCTTCGTCTTCTTCAACTACAAATTCCTGAGGAATATCAAATTTAGGAAGCAATACATCACGATAAAGTGAGTAAATCTCGACCTTGTCTACAATTTCCTGAATGTTGATAATCGCTTCCGGTAAATCAGCAAAGAGGTTTTTCATCTCTTCCTGAGACTTATAGTAGTACTCCTGATTGGGTAATCCGTAACGATATCCTCGGCCGCGGCCAATTGGCGTCGCTTGTTTTTCACCATCTTTTACACACAACAAAATGTCGTGCGCATTGGCGTCTTCTTTTTTTAAATAATAGGTATTGTTTGTCGCAATTAATTTTACGCTGTGTTTCTGAGAAAATTCAATCAGGGTTTTATTGACACGATTTTCGTCTTCCTGATTATGGCGCATGACCTCCAGATAAAAGTCATCGCCAAATTGTTCTTTCCACCAAATCAAAGCTTCTTCAGCCTGATTTTCACCAACGTTCAGAATTTTACTCTGGATCTCTCCATATAAATTCCCGGACAAAACCATGATGTCTTCTTTGTATTTTTCGACAATTTTTCGATCAATTCTGGGAACATAATAAAACCCGTTCGTAAAAGCGATCGAAGATATTTTTGCCAAATTGTGATACCCGTTTTTGTTCTTGGCAAGCAAAACAACCTGATTTCCGTTGTCTTTTTTACTTTTATCCAAATGGTTGTCGCAAACATTGAATTCGCAACCTACAATAGGCTTCATTTCGGTTTCTGTTGGTTCTTCACCAGCCTCAACCAAAGCTTTATTTTTTGCAGATGCCGCTTTATTGTGATTCATAACAGCGCTCACAAAGTGAAAAGCCCCCATCATGTTTCCCGTATCTGTCATCGCAACAGCCGGCATTCCGTTTTTGGCTGTAGCTGCAACAATATTCCCAATTCCTATAGTCGATTGTAAAACCGAGAACTGTGTATGATTGTGTAAATGCGCGTATTTTGCCGCTTTAAAATCTTCTCTGTCAGAATGTGAAACTGTAGTTTCTTTACCAACTCCTTCTAAAGCTTTTAGCTGCTCTCTGATTTTATCAGAAGCCGCTTTTAAATTGATGTGTTTTAAACCAATTAAAGGAAATTCCTGTGGATTTCTATTTTGGAATTCCTTAAAATAATCCTTCGGAACATCCAGTTCTTCTTTGGTAAAAACTTCTCTTCTGATTAATTCTAAGAAACAACGCGTGGTTGCCTCAACGTCGGCAGTTGCGTTGTGCGCTTCTGCGAAAGGTTTATTAAAAAGATATTCGTGTAATTCTGTTAAGGTTGGTAATTTGAATCTTCCTCCACGACCTCCGGGAAGTTTTAATAATGAAGCTGTAACTTCTGTACAGGTATCTAAAACCGGCATCGAACTCATTGGAGAATCTACACCCATTCTATGGAATTCAGCTCCCATAATATTAACGTCGAAACCTAAATTCTGACCAACAATAAATTTGGTTTTACTTAAAGCAATATTGAATTTCTCTAAAACTTCTGCCAGAGTAATTCCATCGGCTTCCGCCAATTCAGTCGAAATTCCGTGAATACGTTCTGCATCATACGGAATGTTGAATCCGTCCGGTTTAACTAAGTAATCCTGATGCTCGATAAGCGTTCCCATTTCGTCGTGGAGCTGCCATGCGATCTGAATACAGCGAGGCCAGTTATCAGAATCAGTTATGGGAGCGTCCCAGCGTTTTGGTAATCCGGTTGTTTCGGTATCGAATATTAAATACATAAGCTTAAAAAGACAAAATTAAATTCCAAAACTCACATCTCACCGCACATAATCTACTGATTTAATGCGTTGTACAAAACCGTGAAATATAAAATAGAGGAAGTTCAAATTTAGTCTTTTTTTAGACAAATTAGCTAAGGAATTTTGTTAAGAATTGTACTTATTTTATTCCCTGCCTTTTACAAAGACCATTAACGAAATTGCCAAATATGGAATGTCTTTTAAAATAAAAAAATCAGTTACCGGAAAACCTTCCACGCTTTTAAAAACACCGGGAGTGGTGATTAAGAAACTCAGTGTTGTAACAAATATTAGGGCAGAAGCAAAACCTGCATAAAAACCAATTTTCTTAAAAAACAAAGAAAGCAGCAACCCTATTCCCGTAACAACTTCAAAAATCCCGATGCAATTCGAAACCTGCTGAACGGTCATCACTTTGTACATCCAACCCATTGCAAAATGATTTTCGACTAAACCTTTTATTGCACCGGCTTCGACAGCTGTGAATTTAAAAAGCCCAACCCAGATCAAAATAATTACAGTCCCAATAACTCCAAGCTTGTACGCAAATTCATTTAATTTCATGCTCTTTTTTTTAAATTTAGAATTGTCAATATTAGTCCTTATTTTAAAAAGTAAATGTCAGCTACTTGTCATAATCGATGAATTTGCAGAGTCTAAACTTTTTTAATTTTCATTTAATTTCATTCTAAAAAACAAAAAAACCATTTCTTGGATGTCGTATTATTTTAATTAAAAAAATGATCCGAAATCTAATTTTAAATTCCTTAAAAAGGACAATAAAATTCTGGATTTCAAAACTTGAAAAAGAATTCAAAAATAACAATTATTACTATTTTTATTCATTTTGTTACATTTTTTTTAATTAAAACCTATATTTTATACTGATTTTGAGATAAATTTGCCAACTATTAAAATTAAAGCATTTCTATCAAAATTGAGCCAAAAAAGAAAAGTAAAATCAATTTATATCCATTCTGCAACCAAATCTGATTACAAAAAAGCCAATCGCAATTTGTATTTTGGTTTGGGTATCGTATATAATGAGATATTGAAATTGACGACCTTATATCTTTTTCTAATTTTGTTTTTCTATTATAATGAGCAGGAAATTGCTGTGGTTAGAAATTACAATTAAAAAAAATAAAAAATGAGTAAGACATTATTTGACAAAGTATGGGATTCACATGTAGTGCGTAAAATTGAAGATGGACCGGATGTGTTTTTTATTGACCGTCATTTCATTCATGAGGTTACGAGTCCTGTTGCTTTTTTAGGATTAAAAGCCAGAGGCGTTACCGTTTTATATCCGGAACGTACTTTTGCAACTGCCGATCACAATACACCAACCATAAACCAACATTTACCAGTTGAAGATGCTTTATCTGCCAATCAGCTTAAAGCGCTTGAAGATAATGCTGCCGAATACGGAATTTCGCACTGGGGATTAGGTCACATTAAAAACGGAATTGTACACGTAGTAGGTCCTGAAAACGGAATTACTTTGCCAGGTGCTACTATTGTTTGTGGAGACTCTCACACTTCTACTCACGGTGCTTTTGGAGCTATTGCTTTTGGTATCGGAACTTCTGAGGTGGAGATGGTACTTTCTACTCAATGTATCATGCAGCCAAAACCAAAGAAAATGCGTATCAACGTAAATGGTGAATTAAGCAAAGGTGTTGGTCCAAAAGATGTTGCTCTTTATATTATTGCACAATTGACTACTTCCGGAGGAACGGGTTATTTTGTTGAATACGCCGGAGATGTTTTCGAAAATATGACTATGGAAGGTCGTATGACAGTTTGTAACCTAAGTATCGAAATGGGTGCCCGTGGAGGAATGATTGCTCCTGACCAAAAAACTTTCGATTTCCTTGAAGGACGTTTGTTCGCTCCAAAAGGAGAAGCCTGGGATAAAGCAGTTGCTTACTGGAAAACTTTAAAAACCGATGATGATGCTGTTTTTGATGCTGAATTAAACATCAATGCTGCTGACATTGAACCAATGATTACTTATGGTACAAACCCTGGAATGGGAATTGGTATCACAAAACATATTCCGAACGCCAACCAAGTTGAAGGCGGAGAGGAAACTTATAAAAAATCTCTAGCCTATATGGGCTTTGAAGAAGACGATGTCATGATTGGAAAACCAATTGATTTTGTTTTCTTGGGAAGTTGCACAAATGGCCGAATTGAAGATTTCAGGGCTTTTACAGAAATTGTAAAAGGAAGAAAAAAAGCAGATAATGTTACCGCTTGGTTAGTTCCGGGTTCTCACGTAGTTGAAGCTCAGATCAAAGAAGAAGGCTTATTGGATATCCTTACAGAAGCTGGTTTTGTATTACGTCAGCCTGGTTGTTCAGCATGTTTAGCAATGAACGATGATAAAGTTCCTGCAGGGAAATATGCAGTAAGTACATCAAACAGAAACTTCGAAGGTCGTCAGGGTCCTGGTTCAAGAACATTATTAGCCAGCCCGATTATGGCTGCTGCTGCTGCTGTTACAGGAAAACTAACTGATCCAAGAGAATTATTTTAATTCTGCTGTAAGCTTTAAGCAATAGGCTTTAAGCTTCTAACAAATTTTAAAAAGGCTTACAGCTTATAGCTTACCGCCTGAAGCAAAAAAATATAAAACGCTGTGCAAAAAGCTTAAAGCATACAGCTTATAGCCTAAAGCAGAAAAACAGCCTAAAGCAAAACAAAAAATGGCATACGATAAATTTAACATACTTACTAGTAGTGCTGTGCCACTACCAATTGAAAACGTAGATACAGATCAAATTATTCCGGCTCGTTTCTTAAAAGCTACAAAACGTGAAGGTTTTGGAGACAATCTTTTTAGAGACTGGCGATATAACGGAGACGATTCTCCAAAAGCTGATTTCGTTTTAAACGATTCAACTTACAGCGGAAAAATCCTTGTTGGAGGAAAAAACTTCGGTTCAGGATCTTCAAGAGAACACGCTGCGTGGGCAGTTTACGATTATGGTTTCAGAGCTGTAGTTTCTAGTTTCTTTGCAGATATCTTCAAAGGAAACTGTTTGAATATTGGAGTATTACCTGTTCAGGTTAGCCCTGAATTTGCTGACACTATTTTCAAAGCAATCGAAGCTGATCCTAATACACAATTAGAAATCAACCTGCCAAACCAAACCATTACTTTATTGGCAACGGGTCAATCAGAATCTTTTGCGATTAACGGATACAAAAAGAACAATATGGTTAATGGCTTCGATGACATTGATTATTTACAGAATATTAAAGAAGATATTGTGGCTTTCGCCGATAAACTTCCGTATTAATAAAATCTCGTTCGATCTATTAGACCCGACAGGTTTTTGAAACCTGTCGGGTCTTTCTAAATTAAATGAGAAAACATAGAACGCGGATAAAAACTGATTTGCTATCGCAAAAACGCGAAAAAAAACTGATTATCTTTTAGCTAAAGAAAAATCCGTGATAATCTGCATCTTCGCAAAAAGCGAATCCGTAAAATCAGTGTTCAAATTAAAACATGGGATAGCATACCCAAACAGTTAGAAATTAGAATATCAATATGGAAAAAAGAAAAATTGAAATAATGGACACGACGCTCCGTGATGGTGAACAAACCTCAGGAGTATCTTTTTCTGCTGCAGAAAAACTAACCATTGCACAATTGTTGTTGGAAGAATTAAATATTGATAGAATCGAAATTGCTTCGGCCCGTGTCAGCGAAGGCGAGTTTCAGGCCGTAAAAGGCATTACATCCTGGGCAGCCGAGAAAGGATACACTAATCGTATTGAAGTACTTTCGTTTGTAGATGGAGGCGTTTCGATCGAATGGATGAAAAAAGCAGGTGCAAAAGTGCAAAATTTATTGACTAAAGGCTCAATGAATCACTTAACTCATCAATTAAAAAAAACTCCGGAACAACATTTTTCCGAGATTGCACAAATCATCTCTTTAGCCAAAGAAAACAATATTGAAACCAACGTTTATCTGGAAGACTGGAGCAACGGAATGCGAAATTCACCGGAATATGTTTTTCAATTTCTTGATTTTCTATCTACTCAACCCGTTAAAAGAATTTTACTTCCGGATACTTTAGGCGTTTTAATTCCGTCCTTAACTTTTGAATTCATTTCAAAAATCAGAGCAAAATACCCGCAAATTCATTTTGATTTTCACGCGCACAACGATTACGATTTGAGCATTGCCAATGTTATGGAAGCTGTCAAAGCCGGCATAAACGGACTTCATGTTACGGTAAACGGAATGGGAGAACGAGCAGGAAATGCTCCGCTCGAAAGTACTGTTGCCGTGATAAATGATTATTTACCGGAAGTCAGCATCAACATCAAAGAAACTTCTTTATACACGGTTAGCAAATTAGTTGAAACTTTTACAGGATACAGAATTCCTGCCAACAAACCAATTGTCGGCGATAATGTTTTTACGCAAACTGCGGGAATTCACGCTGACGGTGACAATAAAAACAATTTGTATTTTAATGATTTGCTTCCGGAACGTTTCGGAAGAAAACGTAAATATGCTTTAGGTAAAACTTCGGGAAAAGCCAATATCGAAAAAAATCTTCAGGAATTAGGCTTAAAACTAAATCAGGAAGACCTGAAATTGGTTACGCAAAGAATCATCGAATTAGGCGATAAAAAAGAAACTGTTACTAAGGAAGACCTTCCCTACATTATATCAGATGTTTTGGACAGTCATACTTATGAAGATAAAATCACCATAGAATCCTACGTATTAATGCATTCCAAAGGAATGCGCCCGTCAACGACTTTGCTTTTAAAAATTGACGATGAAATTATCGAAGAAAGCGCTCAGGGAGACGGTCAGTTTGATGCTTTTATGAATGCTTTATCAAAAATTTACAAAAGCAAAAAACTAACGCTTCCAAAATTAATTGATTACGCCGTTCGAATCCCACCAGGAAGTAGTTCTGATGCATTGTGCGAAACCATCATCACCTGGGTAAACAACGGAAAAGAATTCAAAACCAGAGGATTAGATTCAGACCAAACGGTTGCAGCAATTATTGCAACTCAAAAGATGTTGAATGTGATTACTCAATAAAAGAGACAAAGGTTCAAAGCTACAGAGGAACAAAGGTTTTCTCCTTGCTGTTTTTAAACTTTGCGCCTTTGTCACTATGAACCTTAAAAATTAACATAATACCTAAATAATGAAATTTAACATAGCCCTTTTAGCCGGTGACGGAATCGGACCAGAAGTAATTAATGAAGCAGTAAAAGTATCTGATGCAATTGCAAAAAAATTCAATCACGAAATAACTTGGACACCAGCTCTTACCGGAGCAGCTGCAATTGATGCGGTTGGAGTTCCTTACCCTGACGAAACGCATGAAGTTTGTATGAAAGCCGATGCTGTTTTGTTTGGGGCAATTGGTCATCCAAAATACGATAACGATCCAAGCGCACCAGTTCGTCCGGAGCAGGGATTATTATTGATGCGTAAAAAATTAGGTTTGTTTGCTAACGTACGCCCTACTTTTACTTTCCCTTCTTTGATTGATAATTCTCCTTTAAAAAGAGAAAGAATCGAAGGAACTGATTTGGTTTTCTTAAGAGAATTAACCGGAGGAATCTACTTTGGAGAAAAAGGAAGAAGAGACGACGGAGAAACTGCGTTTGACAACTGTGTTTACACAAGAGCAGAAGTACAGCGTTTAGCCAAAAAAGGTTTTGAATTAGCGATGACTCGTAGCAAAAAATTATGCTGCGTTGACAAAGCAAACGTTTTGGAAACTTCACGTTTATGGAGAGAAACAGTTCAGGCAATGGAAAAAGATTATCCTGAAGTAACGGTTTCTTATGAATTTGTTGATGCTGTAGCGATGCGTTTAGTACAATGGCCAAATTCTTATGACGTTTTAATTACTGAAAACCTATTTGGAGACATCTTAACTGACGAAGCTTCTGTAATTTCAGGTTCAATGGGATTAATGCCTTCTGCATCTGTTGGAGAACACACTTCATTATACGAACCAATTCACGGATCTTATCCTCAGGCAACCGGATTGAATATCGCTAATCCGTTAGCGACTATTTTATCAGCAGCCATGATGTTCGAAGATGCTTTTGGATTAAAAGACGAAGCCGAAACAATTAGAGCCGTTGTAAACAAATCATTAGAACAAGGAATTGTTACTGAAGATTTAGCTGCAAAGGGAACTAAAGCATACAAAACCAGCGAAGTTGGAGACTGGCTAGTTGCTAACTTATAGTTAATTTTGTTTCAGGTTTCAAGTTTCAGGTTGTTGGAACGTGAAACCTGAAACTTGAAACAAAAAATTCACCATAAAAAAAGGGATCAATTTGCATTGATCCCTTTTTATATATTTTAGAAAAAAATATTAATATCCTCCTCTGTTACCACCACGGTCATTTCCACCACGGCTGTTTCCTCCACCATAACCTCCGCGTGAATCTCCACCACGACTGTTATTGTTGAAGCTTCTTCTTTCGCCTTCTGGTTTCGGTTCAGATTTATTAACCACAATTGCACGACCTTGAACAGTAGCTCCGTTCAATTCATCAATTGCTTTTTGAGCTTCAGCATCGTTTGGCATCTCTACGAAACCAAAACCTTTGCTTCTTCCTGTAAATTTATCAGTAATGATTTTAACTGAATCTACTGCTCCGTAAGCCTCGAAAGACTCTCTTAAATCTGCTTCCTCAATACTGAATGGAAGGCTTCCAACAAAAATGTTCATATGTACTTATTTATAATAATGTAGCAAATGTAGTCTTATTTTTCTGTAATCTACTATATATTAGTTTATTTATGTTTTTATTTTGATTTAAAAAAGTAGAATTCAACAAAACCAAACAATTGTTAATGAAAAACTTAATTATTAATAGTCATATTAGAAGAAATCGGAATTTTATAAAACACACCTTCTGTAAAATTTACTCCGGTTTTTTCAACATTTGAATCATCAACATTTGCCGCATTAAACTTAAATGTTCCTGAAATAGTTTTTGTTTCAGCATTATATTCGGTAACTACAATTTCTCCGTTACCTTTATTCTTTCCTGTTGTAAACTCTTCTAATTGAGACGGAAGAATATTAGAATAGGATGCAGTCGCTACATCATTAATACCTAATGTATACGTTTTTTGAGATACGACCGGCAATCTTAAAATTACTTTTTCATAACCTAATGAGCCTTCCAGAACTAAACTACCATTTGTCAGTATAGTTGCCTTGTAACTTTGAGCCCTCCAAAAAACGTTATCCTTTAGACCCTGAAATGCAGGATTATTGAATTTTACATCTTCTGTACAAGATGCAAAAATCAAAATAGTAATCAGCAAGTAAATGTATTTTTTCATAAAACGATGAATTTGAGGCAAAAGTATCGCATTTGAGCTGAAATACTAAATTTCCAACTTGAAAAACAGCTAAAAAACAGCCAAAACTGACCTCAAATATATTTAATAAAATTTGGAATGCATAATTCATAAAAAAATTATATCTTTGCGCCCTTAATTAACAGAGGTCGAGTACCTCAAAATTTAATCATAAGATTATGTCAGTAAAAATTAGATTACAAAGACACGGTAAAAAACAAAAACCTTTTTACTGGGTTGTAGCTGCAGATGCACGCTCAAAAAGAGATGGTAAATATTTAGAGAAAATCGGTACTTACAATCCAAACACAAACCCTGCAACTATCGAATTAAACATTGATAGTGCTGTAAAATGGTTGCACAATGGTGCTCAACCTACTGATACAGCTAGAGCAATCCTTTCTTACAAAGGTGCTTTATTGAAACACCACCTTGATGGAGGTATTCGTAAAGGCGCTTTGACTCAAGAGCAAGCTGATGCTAAATTATCTGCTTGGTTAGATGCTAAAGCTGGAAAAGTTGATGCTAAAAAAGACGGTTTAACAAAAGCGCAAGCTGATGCTAAAGCTAAAGCTTTTAAAGCAGAACAAGAAGTTAACGCTAAACGTTTAGCTGCTGCAGCTCAGGCTGAAGCTGATGCTATCGCTGCTGCAACTCCTGCAGTTGAAGAAGAAGTTGCTGAAGTTGAATCAACTGAAGAAACTCCTGCTGCTGAAGAAAATAACGAAACAACTGAAGCATAATTATAATAAGCGAGAATGCGTAAAGAAGAATGTTTTTATTTAGGTAAAATCGCTAAAAAATTTAGTTTCAAAGGTGAAGTTCTGGCTTATTTAGACACGGACGAACCTGAGTTATACGAAAATCTGGAATCAGTGTTTATTGAATGCAATAAACACCTGGTTCCTTTTTTTATTGAAAAAAGTTCCTTGCACAAAAACGATTTCCTAAGAATTCGTTTTGAAGACATGAACACCGAAGAAGATGCAGATGCCATTATGGGTAATGCAATTTATCTTCCTTTGAATATGTTGCCAAAACTTACCGGCAACAAATTTTATTTCCATGAGGTTATTGGTTTCGAAATCGAAGATCAGCGCTTAGGTATTTTTGGAAAAATCGCTGCCGTTAATGATAGTACAGCACAGCCACTTTTTGAAGTTTTAAATGGTGAAGTAGAAATGCTGATCCCAATGATCGATCACTTCCTTGTAAAAATTGATCGCGAAAACAAAAAAGTAATTATGAACCTTCCGGAAGGATTGGTTGAGATGTACCTTTAGATAGATTTTCAGACTTCTTAGATTGTTGGATTTTTAGATTATATTTAATTTCTAAAAAATCTAATTGTTAACCTATAATCATGAATCCAAATGTTTCAGTTCAAGCAATTTTCTGTACAACAAGATAAAACTGCCATGAAAGTTGGCACAGATGGCGTTTTATTGGGCTCTTGGGCTCCAATTTATCATAATCCGTTTAGTATATTAGATATTGGTGCAGGAACCGGAATTATTGCTTTGATGCTTGCTCAGCGCACTCACGCGGAACAAATTGATGCGCTTGAAATCGATGAAGATGCATACGAACAAGCCGTTGATAATTTCGAAAACTCTCCCTGGAGCGATCGTTTATTTTGTTTTCATGCCGGTTTGGATGAATTTATCGAAGAGCCGGAAGATGAATACGATCTGATTGTTTCAAATCCTCCTTTTTATTCAGAAGATTATAAAACCGACAACGAACAACGTGATCTAGCCCGTTTTCAAGATGCCATGCCTTTTGAAGAACTAGTTGAAGCTGCCGATTTATTCCTTTCTGAAAACGGAATATTTGCCGTTATCCTTCCGTTCAAAGAAGAAGCAAACTTTATTTCTTTAGCCAAAGAATCAGAATTATATCCCGTAAAAATTACCAGAGTAAAAGGAACACCAACTTCAACAATAAAAAGAAGCTTATTGGCTTTTAGCCGAAATGAAAATCCGGAAATTGAAATCGATGAGCTAACAATCGAAATAGACAGGCATGTTTATACTCCTGAATATATTGATTTGACTAAAGATTTTTATCTGAAATTCTAAACCTGCTCAAAAATACTTTTGAACTGATATAAAATCCTTTCTATTAGTCGCAAATCTTCAGTTACGATTTCAGCACTTCCTTTCATTTCCTGCTGAAAAACAATTCGTTTTTTATAAGACGTCAGCAATCCGTTTGGAAGGGCAACATCTAATAATAAATTTCCATCTTTATCGGGAACCAGAGAAATGTTTCTGATCTTGCCTTTTAGCACACCAAACTCCCGATCAGGGAAATTTGCTAATCTGATATTGACTACTTGCCCTACTTTTATTTTACCGGAATTCAATGCCGGTGCTTTTACTTTTCCAACAAAACCATTTTTTGTATCCGGAATAATAGAAAAAACATTATCGCCCACATTTATCGTTTGATTTTCTGTCCAGACCTGCAAAAAAGTAACTACGCCACTTACGGAAGATTTTAGGGTATAAGCCATTTCCCAATCTTTTATTACTTTTTTAAGCTGATAAAAAGATTGGGCCATGTTCCTGCCTAAGTTAACTTCTTCTTTAGTACCGCTTATCTGCGAATTCCGACTTAATTTTGAATTATCAATCAAAGAGGACTTTAACTGTGAAATAGACGTCAAAAGGCTTTTATAACTCTTTTGAGCCTGGAGATAACCTAATTTTTTAGCTTCCATCTCCTGAGCCGAAATAATCCCTTTATTGAACAAGGTTTCAAAACGGGAAATTTCATTTTTCTGAAGCTGCAATTCGCTCTCGTTGATTACTTTTTGCTGCTGAAGAATCTCCAGCCTTTCTTTTATCTGAACTTTTTCAGAAACCTGTGCTCTGTTTTCGACTGCAAAAGGCTGCAGGTCTTTATTCAGCTGTTCGGCCTGATAATCTTTCTGGAAAACGGCAAAAGCGCTTTCAATTTCTCCCAGTTGTGTATTTTTTAGCAAGTCAAACGGAAATGCTTTTTCAGGATTATTGATATCATATTGATCAACGATCTTTTTCAGTAAAAAGACATCTTTATAATTGGCTGTATTTTCGATAATCGCCAGTGTACTGTTTTTTGCAACTATCGATTTGTCTTTTACCAGAATAGCTTCTATACGCCCTGAAGATTTAGAAACTATTTTTTCCGGCGGAATATTGGTGGTAATTACAATTTCAGTGTTTACAACGTCCGGATATTTAATAAACCAGGATACAAAAAACAACATAAAAATAATTACGAATATCAAAACAGTTCCCCAACGAATCATCCAGTGCGGTACTTTGGTGAGAATGTCCTGAACCTCTTCACTTCTTAGTTCGAATGTAGTGTCTTCTGCCATGATTTAATTTCCTAATTGTAACTGATTTTTAACCAACTCAAAATAATTTCCTTTTTGTTCTACCAAAGCTGCGTGATTTCCTATTTCGATGATTTTTCCTTTGTCTAAAACTACAATCTGATCTGCATTCATAACGGTGCTTAACCTGTGCGCAATAACAATTACCGTTTTATTCTTAAAGAAAACATCGAGTTTTTGCATAATTTCTTTTTCATTGTTAGCATCTAAAGCCGATGTAGCTTCATCAAAAAACAATATTTCAGGATTTTTATACACTGCTCTGGCAATTAACAAACGTTGTTTTTGCCCTGTACTCATCCCCACGCCTTCTGCACCAATTTTAGTGTTATAGCCCAATGGCAAACCACTGACATATTCTTTTATATTGGCAACATCTGCTGCATATACCAATCTTTCCTTATCCACTTTATCTACTCCAATAGCGATATTATTGGCAATGGTATCACTAAAAATAAACCCCTCTTGCATTACTGCCCCAATGTTGGACCGCCAGGCTTTTTGCGAAATATTTTTAAGCTGTGTGTTTCCTATAGTAACTTCTCCTTTTTCAGGTTCGTAAAATTTAAGAAGTAATTTCATTAAGGTCGTTTTTCCACTTCCGCTAACACCAACAATCGCAGTTACTTTATTGGCCGGGATTTTCAGGGTGAGATCATCCAAAACAGGAATATCAGATCCCAGATAACGATAGGAAAGATTCTTTATATCAATATCACAATCATACGGAACATCACTGGTCTGATGAACCTCTTGTTGTGTTTCATCTTCTTTCTCATGAATTTCAGACAATCTGGCCAATGATATTTTAGCATCCTGAAGTTCTCTCACAAATTCTATAAGCTGAGTGATTGGCCCGTTTAAACTTCCTACGATCGAACTTATCGCCAGCATCATCCCCAACGTTATAGAACCATCAATTACCAATTTTGCAGAAAGAAATATAATGAAGATATTTTTCAATTCATTGATTACTGAGGAACCAATCGTTTGTGTCTGTTCTAAAACCAACCCTTTTATAGAAACCCGAAACAATCTTGCCTGAACATATTCCCACCCCCAACGTTTTTGTTTTTCGGCATTGTGAAGCTTGATTTCCTGCATTCCGTTAATGAGCTCCATGACTTTGCTTTGCTCTTGCGAAACTTCTGCAAAACGTTTGTAATCCAGAACTTCTCTTCGTTTTAAGAATAGCGTAATCCATCCAAAATAAAGTATACTTCCTGCAAAAAACACAAAAAATATCTGAAGATTAAAATAAGCCAAAACACCTCCCATAACGAACATGTTGATTACAGAAAACAAAACGTTTAACGAGGATGTAGTCAGTATTTTTTCGATTCTGCGATGATCGTTGATACGCTGCATAATGTCTCCTGTCATTCGCACATCAAAAAATGAAATAGGCAGGTTCATTAATTTAATGAAGAAATCTGAAATCAGCGAAATATTGATTCTGGTAGAAAGATGGAGCAAGATCCAGCTCCTGATAAGTTCTAATCCTGTTCTCCCGGCAAAAAGGAACAGTTGCGCAAAAAGAATGAGATAGATAAAATGAATGTTCTGATTCTGAATCCCAACATCGACAATACTTTGAGTTAAAAAAGGAAAAATTAACTGTATTAAACTACTCGCCAATAAACCTATGCTCAATTGAATTAAAAATAATTTATATCGCAATACATACTGCGACAATAATCTAAATCCTAATCCTTTATTTTCCTCTTTATCAAATTCTGACTGAAAAAACTTTGGTGAAGCTTCAATCAGCAACGCAATACCTTCCTGAGTTGAATCATCTGCATTGTTTCCTATCCAAAATTTAAGAAAATCATGTTTGTTATATTCAATTAAACCAAAAGCCGGATCAGAAATATAATAGGTATTTTTTTTTATTTTATAAAGTACTACATAATGGTTTTTATTCCAGTGTAAAATACAGGGTAATGGCGCTTCTTCTAATCGTTCTAAGTTTAATTTTACCCCCAGAGTTCTAAACCCAACTTTTTCTGCCGCATCACTCAAAAAAAGCAAATTACTTCCTTCACGAGTGGTTTCACTTGCGTCGCGGAGTTCCTGAATATTAATTGTTTTTCCGTAGTGCTTTGCGATTATTTTTAAGCATGTAGGACCGCAATCTTTATGATCTGCTTGTTTATAATGGGTAAATTTTTTCAAATTTAATGTATGAATTAAATCATTATCAAAATATAATATTCTTATCGTGTATCTTACAAAAATATGATATTTACTTACTATTAAGTTAATTATTTTCGATTTCTACAACGATTTTAGGTAATACGCTTTAAACTGGTGAATTAGCTTTACCAAGATACCTCAAAATGAGGTTTCACAAAAAAAAATAAACTTAGGGAATATATTTTAAAGAATACCTGAAAACAATTATCCCCTGCAATAAAAGCCTCAAAAGAAACTCTATCTCTTAAGAAACAAAAAAAAACAGAGAAGATATTCATCTTCTCTGTTTAGGTATTTAAAAACATATTTATTAGAAATACAATTTCTGTAGGACATGGCACTGGCTAACCCTAACCAAATAAAAATCAAACCAGTGGCCAATTTTCCTAAAGAATCCCAACACCAATCATCAATGTGGGGAAAATTGCTCAATGTTCCACGATCGAGCGCCTACAAATTAAAAAAAACATGACTAAATTCTAAAAAAGGCTGTACTGTATTTCTCTTAAAACGTTAAAAATTAACAACAAAGACGGTTTGTATCACAAATACCTGGCAACGTATTTACGGGACAAGTTCCGCCTGCGGATATCAAAACACATCCAGCTTCAATTGCATAAATCCAACATTCAGGAATTCCTCCTTTTATTGTTTTTTGCTCATTTTTGCTGATATGCTGAGCACTCTCTAAATTCAAAATTTTCTTTAACATCTTATAAGATATTGCAATTCAAGATTCAACTATTTTATAGCTATCTGCATCTAATTTTAACACGGAGCCATTAATATTGAACATTGATTGGATCCAATATATGCCGGTCTTAAATTATACGGATAGGCCAAACATTGAGCTTCTGTGGCACGGAATACAACAAACTCATTACACTGACCATCTGGCGGAATACTTCCTCCGTTTATACTTTTTTGCTCAGGTATACCCAACGCTTCAGCTCCGGGTAAGTTTAAAATGTTTTTTATCATAATTTCATGATTTGTTTGTGAGTTATACTTCAATCATTTACAGACATTTGAAGCTGTATGTCTCCATTACGCAAAAATATTTTTAGTAAGCACTATGCGGTCTTTTTTTCAAGAATCTCAATTTCTTCAACAAAATCATTTAAAAAATATTTCAATTCACTGAGTTCATATTCATTTGGAAAAACTCTTTCATTTACAATTTTAACGGGTGTATAATTAAAATTATTCTTAGAGCACCACTCATATTGTTTTTGTATTTCCTGGGTGATCATCATACTAACGGAATCAACATTCCATTTTTTCAACCATTTTTTAAGACCTATTTTTTTAATATGCCAGTCTGATATCGCTTCAACCGTTTTTCCTGGAGTTACTCTATTTATTGTCAAAAGTCTTTCTACAACAGATTTATATGGATTCTCTGCATTTTCGGGATTAATATTGAACAAAATATTTAGAAAAATTTTGTCCGGAAATCTTAAAACCAAATCAAACGCTTCCTGAAATGTTTTATGACAATGCTCACAACTTGGACTTATAATAATAGAAAGCTTAACTGCAGCATTTCTGTTTCCAAAAGTCAGACCTCTCAGATCCTCAAATCCACTAGTGTAAGAAACTTTTTTTGATAAGAAATTTAATAATGAATAATTTCTTTTAAACTTTTTCATCTCTTTAAGTAAATTCTCAGTACCCAGAATATTTTTTATCACTGTTTTTAATCCCAGCCACATAGGAATAAGAAGCGCTACAGAGAATAAAAACGGAAACACATCATAAAAACTGAAGCTTAACGTAAACAAATCTGAAGCAAACCATATAACACTTTGTATAAAAATTAAAGCTGAAACGGCCAGACACATTACGCACCATTTTTGAATTTCAAATTTTTGAATCCATATAGAGGATACAATTACCGG
The DNA here is from genome assembly GCA_900129595.1 of Flavobacterium frigidimaris. Lineage (GTDB taxonomy): Bacteria > Bacteroidota > Bacteroidia > Flavobacteriales > Flavobacteriaceae > Flavobacterium > Flavobacterium frigidimaris. Next base: position 430,731 of record FQWG01000002.1, read on the forward strand.
TATCGCCAATAAACTTAAAAAACCAACGAAAATTGCCGATTGTAAAGGCTGAACTAAAATGGCTATTACACTTGAACCAAAGAAAATAAGGGGCAAATCTGAAAAACTAAGCCATTTATTATTAATTCCTTCTTTAAAACTAATCACAGAATTACAAGACGAATCTGTACTCAGGTTACAAAACTTTGAAATAATGCTATTTTTAAAACCTAATTTTTCCTGAACTATAAAAACACTCACTATAAATCCTAAAACGGATGTTGTTAAAAAAACAAGACTAAAAAGATTATAGACGTTATAGAAAACAGACAAACCAACCAAAAGCAAAAGAGGCAGAAAATATTTTAGCCAACTAAATTCAATTTTTAAATTTTCTCTGGCAATAACATTATTTGGTTCTATTGCAACTATTACTCCATTCCAGTCTAAAAGAAACTTCTCATACGATAATTTTAAACTTCCTTTTTTGATTGTATTAATACGTACAAAATCTTTAGCCTTTTCTACCAATATAAGTTCGTCTTTGAAATAGGCTAAAAAATTGGATGGCAAATCTACTATCTGTTCTTTCGAAACTCTTACTGCAGCATTCTCTACAGACAATAAATCCAAAGAGTCTGTTATCGCAAATAAACTAGGATAATTTGGATGAGAAAGAAACAAATCCTTAAACTCATTTTTGATTTCCGAGTATCTATTTATTTGTAGAAATTTTTGGACAAGTTTTAACATCTTTTCGAATCTTTAAAATCATAATTACACTGCAAATATTATTGTTTTTACCGAGAAAAAAACGTCGCGCACACACATTTTATCAATTATACTACATACAATTTATAAATTATATCAGTCTGAATAAAACACACAATTACCTGTATTACAGCTTTTTATGCTTGTAATTTTTCATCAAAAACCCTCAAAACCCTATTCTCGACTAAGGGTTTTGCTTTTTGTCTAGTTTTGATAAATCATTAACCCTAACACATAAAAACATGACAAATCAATCATTAAGATTTGAAGATTTTCAAATCGAAAAATTATCTAAAAATCAACAAAAAACAGTTCAGGGAGGAGAAAACAATGACTCAATTGACCCAAGCAAAGGAACTGGAAAAGGAAGTAATTAATACTAAAATCAATAATACTAAAACATACAATTTATGAAAAATTATAAAGCAACATTCGAAGAATTTGAAGCAAAAAAAATGTCTAAAAATGAACAAAAAACTATCCATGGTGGAGGTGGAGACGATCCTATCGATCCAAGTAAAGGAACTGGTAAAGGAAGTAATTAATCATAAAAACAATAAATCATGACAACTAAAAAACTAACATTCGAAGATTTTCAAATCGAAAAATTATCTAAAAATCAACAAAAAACAGTTCAGGGAGGAGATGACATCGATCCAAGTAAAGGAACTGGTAAAGGAAGTAATTAAATAATAAAAACAATAAATCATGACAACTAAAAAACTAACATTCGAAGATTTTCAAATCGAAAAATTATCTAAAAATCAACAAAAAACAGTTCAGGGAGGAGATGACATCGATCCAAGTAAAGGAACTGGTAAAGGAAGTAATTAATCAATAACACACAAAGACATGAAAAATAATAAATTGAATTTTGAAGATTTTCAAATCGAAAAATTATCTAAAAAACAACAAAAAACAGTTCTGGGCGGAGACGAACCAATCGATCCAAGTAAAGGAACTGGCAAAGGAGCTAATTAATTAATCAATAATTTATGATAATTAAAAAACTAATATTCGAAGATTTCGAGATACAAAAATTGTCTAAAAAGCTCTAAAAACAGATTGTTAGCAATCACTACAATTTAATGTTTACAATTATAAGATTAGAAAAACTTCAAAAACTAACAATATTGAAGACAAATGACAGGAGAGAGAAATCTATCATGTATCAAAAATGGTAAACCAAATACTCAAAACCAAAAAAAATAGTTTCTAAAAACTTTTTTTAAATATTATTCGCAAATTGAGCTGGAGATACTCCAGTTCTTTTGCGAAATGATTTTGCAAATGATACTGCATTTTTAAATCCTACGCTTTCAGCAATGGCCTGAGTAGAATATTTACGATACATATGATTTGTGATCATTTCATTAATGACATAATTAATCTTAAGTTCATTAGAGTATTCTCCAAAAGATTTACCAAATCGTTTATTTACAACATAAGATAAATAAGTAGTGTTCGTTTTTATCTTTTTAGCCACATAAGGCAAAGTAAAGTCGGCGTTTAAGTATTCATGTTTACTTTCCAGGGCTAGCAACTTCTCGACTATCTTATTTTCTTTGCTTCATCAATACTTAAATTAACGTTTTCTTTCTTCAGATGAATCTCTTCTTCCGGTTCCAAATCCAGGACAATTTCCTCGGTTTCGGGTAAATTTTTCTTCTCAAGATTGGCTTTGAATTCTTCAATTAAGGCGTTCATTTTTTTATGTGCCTTATTTTTATCCCTTATATTTTTAATCAACAAGAATACAATAGCCACAAATAAAACGACATAAAAAACTTTCAGGGCTTTATTCAGAAAAACATCGTATTTATATTTCTCCTGAATAGTAACCATCTCATCGGTCAAATCTCCTACCCCTAATTTATAATTTACTTCTAAAACTTCCTCATTTAATTTTGCTTCTGATTTTTCGTAATTATCTAAATAAATTTTTGAATGTTTATAAGCCAGTTCAGGTTCCTTAAGTATATTGTAAATCTTTGCCTGATAATAATTAGATTTTAAATAATCTACCTCATTGCTTTTTGTTTCAGCAGCAATAGAGTCTGTCTTTTTAAAAAAAACTAATGCCTTATCGTATTTCTTTGTTGTATAATACAGATCGCCTAAGTTATAATTCGCAGAACATAACATATCGGGCATATTATTTTGATCTGCCAGAAAAATAATATCGTAATAGGTTTTCTCAGCATTTGCATAATCTTTCTGCCAACTATAAATATTACCTAAACTTAATTTTGCTACAATCTTATTGTCCGGAAAATTTTGAGAATAACTAATTGTCTTTTTATAAAAATATTTAGCCGAATCAAGCAAGACTGCTTGCTTTGCATTTTTCATATAATAATTTTCATATGAGCCTGCCAAAGTCAAATTGATATTACTTTTATTATTTAAAAATTGTTCTTTATTATAAACACTTTCATTTTTATCAACGAAATCATTAAGTTGTCTTAGATCTTTAATCGCTAAGCGATAATTACCTACTGCATCATTTATAGACGCAATATTATTCTTAAACTTTACTATTTGCACAATGTCCCTAATTTGCGTAGAAAGCTTTACTCCCTCTTGGTAGTTTTCAAGAGCCTTACTAAAATTACCTCTTTTCCATTCAGCCAGTCCCGCATAATTATACAGATAAGTTGTAAGTTGTACTTTATCGCGTGACTCAGGTATTTTTGCTAAATATTTTAATGCTAAGCTATATTTCTCTTTCGATTTATTAGTATTTCCCTCTAGCTGAGTCAAATAAGACAATGCCGCATTTGCAAAAGCCAAATGCTTATTATTGTTAGATTTTGCCATCTGGTTAGCAAATACCATAGCACTATCTATATTGGCATTCGCCGTTAGACGAATTTTATCTTGTAATACTAAATACTCTTGTTCTGTCAAAGCATCTTTCTGCTGAGAAATTGCGGAATTCAGAACAAAAAAGAATAAAAAGGAGATGATCAGCCTCATTCATTTTGTTTTTTGAATCTCAAAAATAGCGCATATATTTTCAATAAACTAAAATAATGTAGTGTTTATATTATTTTTCTTCTTTATCTGTTAAAAAAATATAACATTTTAACATTGTTTTGTTATATTTTTATTACGTAAATTTGTTTTTGTAAAACTATCAAAAAATGAAACCAGACTTATTTCAAGCTCCAGATTATTACAACCTAGATGATTTGCTGACAGACGAACATAAATTAGTTCGCGAATCTGCTCGTGCATGGGTAAAAAGAGAAGTTTCTCCTATTATAGAAGAATATGCTCAAAAAGCTGAATTTCCAAAACAGATCATAAAAGGGCTTGGAGAAATTGGAGGTTTCGGACCTTATATCCCTGTTGAATACGGAGGTGCCGGTTTAGACCAAATTTCATACGGCTTAATCATGCAGGAAATCGAACGTGGTGATTCCGGTGTCAGATCGACCTCATCTGTTCAATCCTCATTGGTAATGTACCCCATCTGGAAGTATGGAACTGAAGAACAACGTATGAAATATTTACCCAAACTCGCTACAGGAGAATTCATGGGCTGTTTTGGCCTGACAGAGCCTGATCATGGTTCTGATCCGGGAAGTATGATTACTAATTTTAAAGACAAAGGCGATCATTATCTTTTAAATGGTGCCAAAATGTGGATCTCAAATGCCCCTTTTGCCGATATTGCTGTTGTTTGGGCAAAAGACGAAACAGGAAGAATTCACGGATTAATTGTTGAGCGTGGCATGGAAGGTTTTACAACTCCTGAAACGCACAATAAATGGTCACTTCGTGCCTCATCTACAGGAGAATTGATTTTTGATAATGTGAAAGTTCCTAAAGAAAACCTTTTACCGAATAAATCCGGATTAGGCGCACCTCTTGGATGCCTGGATTCTGCTCGTTACGGGATTGCCTGGGGAGCAATAGGAGCTGCAATGGACTGTTATGATACTGCCTTACGATATGCCAAAGAAAGAATTCAGTTTGGGAAACCAATTGGAGGAACTCAATTACAGCAAAAGAAATTAGCCGAAATGATTACTGAAATCACAAAAGCGCAATTATTGACCTGGCGTTTAGGCGTTTTGAGAAATGAAGGAAAAGCCACAACGGCACAAATCTCAATGGCAAAACGTAATAATGTAGATATGGCAATTCATATTGCCCGTGAAGCCAGACAAATGTTAGGCGGAATGGGGATAACGGGCGAATATTCGATTATGCGTCACATGATGAACCTCGAAAGCGTTATTACTTATGAAGGAACTCATGACATTCATTTATTGATTACGGGAATGGATGTAACTGGAATTCCAGCTTTTAAATAGTAAACAACTATTAAAATATATACAAAATCAATATAAAAAGCTTCTTCTAACCGAGAAGCTTTTTATATTTGCACAAAATTTACTAAAATGAATATTGAAACTATACACAATAGCATTCAACCTCAAAAAGATCAACTTTTACAACATTCTTTATACAATAAAATCCAGAGTATTGATGATTTACATAGCTTCTTAGAAAGCCATGTCTTTGCTGTTTGGGATTTTATGTCGCTACTAAAAGCTTTACAGGCTAAACTTACTTGTACAACAACTCCCTGGTTTGCTACAAAAAACCCGGAAACAAGATATTTAATCAATGAGATTGTTCTTGCCGAAGAAACAGATTTAAGCATCGACGGAAGAAGACAAAGTCATTACGAAATGTACATCGAAGCAATGGAAGATTGTGGTGCGGATATCAACGGAATTAACAATTTTTTATCTGAAGTAAATTCACTTCATAATATATTTGTTGCCATAAAACAAAGCGCATTACATCCTAATACAAAAGCATTTCTTGACTTTACCTTTAGAGTTATCGAAGAAGGAAAACCTCACGAAATTGCCGCTGCATTTACTTTTGGAAGAGAAGATTTGATACCAAGTATGTTTACTGCGATCCTGAAAAATTTTCAAAAAAACTTACCTGAAGTCGATTTGAGTAAATTGCTTTATTATTTTGAAAGGCATATCGAATTAGATGCTGATGAACACGGGCCAATGGCGATGCAAATGATCTCAGATTTATGCGAAGATGATGCTCAGAAATGGAAAGAAGTAGAAGAAATTTCGATCCTGGCATTAGAAAAACGAATTGGACTATGGAATGCGATTGAAGAAGAAATTCTAATGAAAGCGGAAATGGCATAAAAACCAAGACAAGTTATTTAACGTAACTATTTGTTTAGAATGAACCGAAACTTAATTTATTTAAATTATGAAACCGCATTGCAAACAAATAGTTATTGTTATTCTCTCTCTATTTCTTTTAAGCTGTAACGCCGAAGATAGCGCTCCAAAAATTCCCGTTACGCCAACATTACCTGTTCTCCCTCCTGTAACACAAGTTCCCACTACCCCAATTTCCGGCTCTGTAAAGTATTTGGCTCTAGGAGACAGTTATACCATAGGTCAGAGTGTTTGTGAGACCTGCCGCTTTCCTGAACAGCTAAAAACGATCCTGAAAGCAACCTATCCCCAAACGAATCTCTCATTAAAAGTAATTGCCCAAACAGGCTGGACGACTTCTAACTTAATCACTGCTATAAACAACGAAAATCCGGATTCTAACTATGATTTAGTCACATTATTAATTGGTGTAAACAATCAATATCAGGGCAAAGATTTTTCAGTTTATGAAAAAGAATTTCCTGTTTTATTAAACAAAGCGATCGAATTGGCAAAAGGTGATAAAAAAAATGTAATTGTCCTCTCTATTCCTGATTATGCATATACTCCCTTCGCTTCTAATTATGGAGAAGCAAACCGGATGACAATATCTACCGAAATAAATCAATACAATACATTTGCCGAGAATACATGCACAAAAAATGGTGTTAGCTTTATTTCGATAACAGATATTACGCGCCAAGGGCTCAGCAATCGTAATTTAGTTGCTCCAGACGGCTTACATCCGTCAGAAATAGCTTATAAAATGTTTATTGACTGCATTTTCCCTAAAGTAAAAATGATTTTGCAGGATTAACTGAAAAACGTTTATCGAAAAAATATTCCTTAATTTTGTAAAACGCCAAAAACAGATTAAAAGAATGTCATGCAATTAAGAGCTGAAGAATTAATAGTAATAATTGATCCACAAAAAGACTTTACGGATACTGAAGGCGCTTATGCGAAAAATCACACTATTAGTCAAATACAAGAAGTTAAAGCACGAATAAATAAGTTAACAAAACGATTAAACAAGAGTAGAGTTGTAATTATCTATTCAAATTATCAGAAAGACCAATTCGGAGACGGAATTTCGATGTGCATTGAAGGAACAGAAGGTCATGAAATTGACATCTTCCTGTATGATTTCAGGTTAATCTCGAAAACACAACACAGTAGTTTTTCATCAGAAGAATTTAAAACTTATCTAAAGGAGAATTCCATTCGTTCTCTTCTATTATGCGGCTTTCTGGCAGAATATTGCATCAGACAAACTGCCATTGATGCTCTGGAAAACGGATATAATGTAACACTTCTGCAAGAATTTATCGCAACCGGAGATGATGTACAACACAGGAAACAAGATATGTTGTCTGATCTGGAAAGCAAAGGAGCAATAACAATTGATGACACTTTCGATTGTATATAATAACAGTTAATCATGCAGGTTTTACCATCAAAAGAATTAGCGCCGTATATAAAACATTATCTTTTTTTAGACAATGCGGCTACTGATATACAGAAACTCCGTTTGTTTTCTGATGGTAATACGGGTATTGTATTTTCTTTAAAAAGTAAACTGATTTCAGACTTTAGTGACTATAAAGTAAAAAGCTATTTGCCTGATTCTTTTTTATACGGACAACTCAATGGTTTTAAAGACATATATTCAGACAATGCAATCACATTGATCATTGTCGTTTTTCAGCCTGACGGAATACATCAGCTATTAGGAATTCCTGCTAATGAATTTCACGATTCTATTATTGACATTCACGATGTATTTGATCGAGAAGGCCTGGATCTTCAGGAAAAACTATCAGAAGAGATTAATAATCAGCAAAGAATTGAATTACTGAATCAGTTTTTCAGAAATCTGATTACCGAAAAATCACCATCTGATGATCTAATTATAAAAAGTTCATTGACTTTTATTATTACCAATAAAGGCTATTTTTCTCTACAGCAATTAGTTGATCATACAGGTTATACAGAAAGACATCTGGAAAGAAAATTCAAAGAATGCATCGGATTAAGTCCAAAAAAATTTGGTAACGTTATACGGCTGCATCATTTCCTAAAATTACTAAAAGACAAATCTGATACTGCCAATCTGACTACGATTTGTTATGATGCAGGATTTTCAGACCAGTCACATCTGATCAAAGAATTCAGGAAGCATACCGGAATATCGCCCAGAGCATATTTATATACTACCGGAAAATTAACCAATAATCTTATCAAAACATTCCCTGATACATTTTAAAATGTCGGTTTTATACAATTTATAGCCTTTTCTGCATACTACTTTTGATTTTCAATTAATAGCACACAATATGAAAAATCTAAAAGTAGCCACGGCGCAATTTGAAAATAAAAGCGTTGACAAAAATTATAATTTAGCTGTAATCGAAAGACTTGCTGAAAAAGCAGCCAAACAAGGTTGTGATGTAATTTCGTTTCACGAATGTTCGATAACCGGATATACTTTTGCAAGGCATTTATCGAAAGACCAAATGCTGGAGCTGGCCGAAATTATCCCAACTGGTGAAAGCATCTTAAAGCTTACTGAAATTGCCCAAAAAAATGATATCGTACTCTTGGCAGGGCTTTTTGAAAAAGATGAAAACGATAATTTATTCAAAGCTTATGTTTGTGTTGATAAAAATGGTCTGGTGGCCAAATACAGGAAACTGCATCCGTTTATTAATCCTTATCTCACGCCGGGAGATCGTTATTGCATCTTTGAAATTAAGGGTTGGAAATGTGGTATTCTAATTTGTTACGACAATAACATCATCGAAAACGTGCGTGCAACAAAGCTTCTTGGCGCCGATATTATTTTCATGCCACACGTTACCATGTGCACACCTTCTACCAGACCAGGCGCTGGTTTCGTTGCGCCGGAACTTTGGGAAAACCGTGAGGCCGATCCCACTTCTTTACGACTGGAATTCGACGGAATGAAAGGTCGCGACTGGTTAATGAAATGGCTGCCGGCAAGAGCTTATGATAACGCGATTTATGCTGTATTTTCGAATCCGATTGGTATGGATGACGATCAGCTAAAAAATGGCTGTTCTATGATTGTGGATCCATTTGGAGATATTCTGGCAGAATGCCGTTCTTTTGATGACTCTTTTGCAACTGCAATAATTACTCCTGAAAAATGCATTCAGGCGGGAGGAAACCGTTATATAAAAGCAAGAAGACCAGAATTATACCGCGATATTATTGGTCAGGATCACAAATCCGAACAAAATGTAGTCTGGCTGAACTCTGACGAAAAAAGTTAAAACTACTATTTTATCAGACTTAAAGCGAATGAAAGATTTACCTTTGCAGGATTCATTAATCTACAGAATACCTTTAATAATGGAATTTTTTAAAACTACAAATGATGATATCGATGCCGTTTTCGATATTTACAATCAAGCTACATCGTATCAAAAAACAGTCAACAATAAAAGCTGGAGAGGTTTTGAAAGAGCCCTTATAGAAAAAGAAATTGCTGAAGATCGTCATTTTATAATCAAAGAAGAAAACGAAGTTGCCTGTACATTTGTGCTTACTTTTAATGATTTGATTATCTGGAAAGAGGCCAGCAAAGATCCTGCAGTATATCTTCATCGTATTGCTACAAACCCAAAATTCAGAGGACAATCGTATGTCAAAAAAATCATCGAATGGGTAAAAGTATACGCCAGAGAAAACAATAAAGAATACATTCGTCTAGACACACACAGCGGCAACGAAAGAATAAATAAATATTACACAAGTTGTGGTTTCGACTATAAAGGAATCAGTACTATCGAATGGACAAGCGAATTACCGGAGCATTATAAAGAAGGTTCTTTTAGTTTGTTTGAGATTAAGCTTTAGAATCCTTTTGCTTAAAAACACAAACCCCCTTGTAAATCAATTTTTACAAGGGGTTTTAATTTATAGCTACATTTAAAAAATAAGAAAAAACTTAAACTAAAAAATACTGCCTTTTGAGTGTTGTCGCTATTTTTAGATTATAAATTCACTTATTAAATTTAAAGCAAAGACATTAAATTCAGTTAGTCTATATTTGGACAAATGTGTGCGAAAACATGACCAAAAAAAAGATTACTCCCTCTGATACTACAGCTTTTCCTGACAGGACTAAAACAAATTATAATGATGAATTATTGCTTGTTAATAAAAGGCTTGCGCAGCAAATAGAAGAACGAAAAAAACGTGCCGCAGAATTAGTTATTGCAAATGCAGAACTGGCATATCAAAATGATGAAAAGGAAAAGAGGGCTGCCGAATTGGTCATTGCAAACAGAGAATTGGCGTATCAGAACAAAGAGAAGCAAAAACGGGCAGACGAACTGAGTATTGCGAATTCTGAACTGCTTTTTCAAAATAAAGAAAAAGAAAAACGTGCAGCTGAACTGGTTATTGCCAATGCTGAACTGGCGTATCAAAACCAGGAAAAAGAGAATCGTGCTGCTGAACTTGTCATCGCAAACTCAGAACTGGCCTATCAAAACAAGGAAAAACAAAAACGAGCAGATGAATTAAGTATTGCCAATTCTGAACTGCTTTTTCAAAATAAAGAAAAGGAAAAACGTGCGGCTGAACTGGTCATTGCCAATGCTGAACTGGCGTATCAAAACCAGGAAAAAGAAAATCGTGCTGCTGAACTTGTTATTGCCAATAAAGAATTAAGGTTTCAAAATAAAGAAAAGGAAAGACGTGCGGCTGAACTTATAATCGCCAACAAAGAACTCGCTTATCAAAACAGAGAAAAAGAAAAACGCGCCGCAGAGCTTCTCATAGCTAATGCAGAACTTACTTTTCAGAACAATGAAAAAGAAAAACGTGCTGCTGAATTGATTCTTGCCAACAACGAACTCGAAGCTTTTACCTATATATCCAGTCATCATCTTCAGGAACCTTTACGAAAAATACAGGTTTTTTCAGACCGGATTACTACTGACGAATATCAGAACTTAACAGAAAAAGGAAAATATTATTTTGATCGTATAGAGGTTTCTGCCTCACACATGCAATCGCTAATAAATGATCTGTTAACGTATTCCAGAACAAGTGTAACCGAAAAGAAATTTGAAAACACAAATCTTAATGACATTATCAATACTGTAACTGAAGATTTAAAAGAAGAAATAATACTCAAAAAAGCCGTTGTCGAAGTATCAGGAGATTGTAATGCCGTTATAATACCATCACAATTTTACCAATTAATATGCAACTTAATTAGTAATTCGCTTAAATTTTCAACAAAGGAAAAAGCGCCTCATATTACTATAAAAAGTTTGTACACCAAACCAAAATCAAAAAAAAATCCTTCATCAGCAGATTATTGCCATATTATAATTACTGACAATGGTATTGGATTTGATCCACAATTCGAAAGCCGTATCTTCGAAATGTTCCAGCAGCTTAATAACAAGACTGATTATAAAGGAACCGGAATTGGGCTGGCAGTTGTCAAAAAAATTGTAGAAAACCATAACGGAATTATTACAGCGACTGGTAAATTACACCACGGAGCTAAATTTGACATTTATATTCCTATAATACAATAGTAATATTAAACGATCCACATTATAATTACAAACGCTACAAAAGCGTATCGCTTCATCATTGAGCTTAAGATCACAATAGTGCAGTTCTTAAAAATTACAACAAGCAGTAAAAGTTCAATCAGAATTGAAGTGCAGTTTGTCGATGTTATTGGCTTTTTACAAAATCACTTTGTTAAAACTGACTTTCAAAAAAGACAAGACCAGATTTTTGAGGAGCATTTAGTACCGCTGCCAGAAAATTTACCGTGGTTTTATTCTGAAAAACAGGCAACTTGATAGCTAAACCAGATCAAATAGTGAGATTTTGTCGAGTGATTTACTTTTAGAAGACGATTTACCTTAAAACCCCCATTAAAAACCGCATTTCTTTAGTCCATAAACGTCTAAAAACCACCTTTAAAAGTAAGTTATTAAGTACTAATCACTAAATAGTAAGAACTTAAAATGCAGTTCGTCGATTATAATTACATCTTGTCTAAAACCGGCTAATTTCTATATTAAATCTCGAATTACATTATACATTTGCACTGAAAATAAACAAAATAACAAATTTAATTTTAGTCAAATTCCCAATGAAAAAAATAATTTTAGCCTCTATTCTTATGTTAGGCCTTGTTACAGTAAATGCTCAAAATGTTACATTAAATGTAAACTTAAAACCTATCCAGACTTTAGTGGTTACTCCTGCACAAAAAATTGTAAATCTTAATTATACAACTACAGATGATTACAAAAACGGTGTATCTTCTACAAATGCAGATCAATTAACCATTTACAGTACCGGAGGTTTTCAGGTAAGAGTAAAAAGTGCAAGCGCTACACTGCAAAGCGGAAGTAAAACAATAGATGCTAATACTATCCAAATTAAAGCATCTGCTGGTTCTGATGCTGTAAATGGTGCTCAATATACTCAAAACGTTCAATTATCAAACACCGAAGCTACTTTGGTAACTTCTACAAAAGGTGGAGTAGATAAAAAAATTAGTATCGAGTATAAAGGTGCAGGTGCTAATACTTATATTGACAATTATATTCCGGGACAAAATCCTACAGTTTATACTACTGAACTTACTTATACTATTGTAAGTCAATAATACCTTTAGGTGAAATAAATAAAAAAAATGTCACAAGAAATTGTGGCATTTTTTATTTAGTTAACTTTGTTTTACTTCAATTAATTTCCCAACAGATTTTTTTAACCTACTTAAAATGAATAAACTTGTTTTACTTTTTTGTTTTTTAATTTTTCAGGCGCACGCGCAAACGGGTATTTCTGTATCACCTCCAAGAATTTATTTTGAGTCGAAACCCGGAACGAGTAGTACTCAAAAAGTAACGGTAACGAATGTCAGCCTAAAAAACACTTTGGATCTTGCCGTGAGTCTTGGTGATTGGGAGTATGATGAAAAAGGTGAAAATATGATGTACCCTTCGAATACTTTAAAAAATTCTTGTGCCAGCTGGATTTCTGTCAAAAACAATGACAATTATTTCACATTAGCCCCCGGAGAAAGAAAAGAACTGGAAGTTACTATTACACCCGTAAAGATAGCCAATGATACGCTGCCCACTCATACAGCTGTTTTATATGTAAGCCAAATGAATCCTGTGGATGATTATGATAGCAAAGGAGCAAATATCAAAGTTAGTATTCGTTCCGGAATCAAAGTTTTTCACACTTTTTCGAATAGTCTTACCAAGAAAATTGAAATTGAAGATTTAAAATTTGATCAATCTGCCAATAACCTAAACTTAAAATTTAAGAATGAATCCCAAATTTGGGTCGATGGCAAAATTTCAACTGAAATTATAAATGTCAAAACGGGTAAAAAAGTCGTGGTGAATGATATTGTTTTTTATACATTGCCGGGCAATTTACGCAAATTAAGTATTCCTGTTACTGAAACTTTAGAAAAGGGATCTTATAATGCATCTGTGATTATTGATTATGGCGATTCGTCTCAATTGGAAATGGCTGAATTAAATTTTAATTATGAATAGACATATTCTTATTATTCTCTTTTGCACCCCATTTTTTGGATTTTCTCAGGTGTCTTTTACATCTTGGGTAAATTCCTATTTACAAATTAATTCTTATAATGGGAATACCAATTCTGATGCCTATACGGTTACATTTGCCGGAAATGGTAATTTGAATGTTCCGCACTGGAAACTTTCTGCACGATTGAAACAAAACATTGTATCTGAAGATGGCAAATTTACCATTCCTTCTAATAAAATTTCTTTTCAACCCATTTCTACAACTGGTCAGGCGTATCCAAATCCGGTTCCGACAATTTCGCAAATTGGCGCTCCTTTAAATGTTTTTTTACAAGACAATAGTGAATCTTTTTTGATTCCCAATTCTAATGCCCCTATCTATAACAATCCGCAAACGCCAAATGGTTATTACAATCTTCAGCTAAAATATGCACTGACCCTTCTTGGCGGTTCTTATTTAGGGAGTTTTCCTGCCTGGACACGATTTATTGCTCCTATAGAATTTACGGCATACGACCAAAACAATGTTATAATTGGAAAGATGAGTCATGATTTCCAATTCCAAATTGGAAATATCACTGATGCACCGCCTCCTGCAGACATACTTTCTTTAAAAATAAATACGAATGCTGCGAATGGGCTTTTAGAATTTAAAACAATGCAGGATTATAATAATGGAACCAGTGTGACTTATACAGATGGACTATCAGTAACCACTAACAGTAACTTTCAGATTAAGGTAAGATCCCTTCAAAGCAACTTACAATCTGCTGCCGGAAATTCGATTCCTGTTGAAGTGATTAATTTAACTTTAGTGCCGGCAACATCTAATGCCAGTCAGCGTATTTTCCCCATTGTGCTTAGTGCTGCCAATCAAACTCTGGTACAAGGCAATAGTACTAATAACATGCCTTACCGTTTCGATATCAAATATTTTACACTACCTCAGGACATTCGTTTGATTGATGCAAAATCAGACAACTATACGACTACTTTACAATATGAGATTACCCCTCAATAATTACTAAAAGATGCGTTCTTGTAACTTTAAACTTTTATCAATCTTTTTTTTGTTCTTTATTCTGGTTAACCCTTTGAATGCTCAACAGATTCAGAATGCGGTTTCTATGGAGATAGAAAGGGATGCTTCTTTTCAAAAAGGGTCTTTACTGAGTTTAGTAGTAGTCATTAAAAACACAACACCGGATAAAATAAACGGAAAGATCAATTTTACCCTTCCTAAAGGTCTGAGAAACCCTGCGGCTCAAGGTTTAGAAATTGCGATGCTTCCTGATGAAACACGCCACATTCCTGTTAAATTTATAATTGAAGAAGAGGCTGCTGCCGGGTCTTCTGTAATTGTTTGTAAATTAACAGATGCTTCCGGAAAATTGCTTGCAGAGCAAAGCACCAATCATGTAATCGAGGTAAACAATACGCTTATTATTACTCCTTTAGAAACTTCTATTTACAGATCATCAAACAATGAACCCATAAAGGTAAAAATAAAGGTCAGCAATAAAGGGAATATCAGGCAAAATATTACTTTAGTTTGTAAGTTTCCGGACCCGACAAATGGCAATTTATTTCTGGAACAAAATGCTGAAATTGCTGTAAAAAAAGATTCCATTTTCACTTTCACTTATCTTCCTTCAAAGGAATTGGCCAAACAATCCAGCTATTCTGTACGCATATCCGGATTCAGGAATCCAAGTAAAGAAATGTTTGGCAATACTATGGTAGAAGTTCAAAATATTGCCAGCGTGCAACAATATCAAGGTGACTTATTTATTAATTTTCTGGATGAGGCACAAAACCAGATTACCTCTAGTTACAGAAGATTTGGTGGCGGAATCGATTTTTATCAGCTAAGAGGTTCCGGTGGAATCAACGTTCCTTCAGGCTATCTTTTTATGCAAGGAAATGTTGCTGTAACAAATGGTCAGGAAATTCCTTTAATCACCAATACCAATTTAGTATATCGTCAGGAACAAAATGAATATACCATTGGAAATATTAATAAACTGCTTGAAATGACTCTGGTAGGACGAGGTGCAGAATACAGCCATACGTTCGAAAAAAATCAAAAAGTTGAAGTGGGTTTTGTCGATCAAAATTATAATTTAATAGAACAGGACAGCTGGCTCAAAAATGGTTACGGTTTCTTTGCCAAAGGAATGCTTAACTCTAATAACAGCTCCCGTAATGCTTCGGGCAGCTATCTGTACCGCTATGATCCATTCGAAAAAGCAAAACATAGTATTTTGGGAACAGAAGTTAATTATGATTTTAATCCAATCTGGAGACTGAACGCAAAAGTAAACGGTGCAATGAGTATCTATGAAGTACAAGATTTTGTTAAACCTTCTTTTGCCGGAGAAACCAATTATTCGGGAAAAATTAAAAACTTCAACATCAACGGAAATTATTATTTAAGCTCTGATTATTATCCCGGAAACCGACGAGGAAGTATGCAGCTGCAGCAGAATATTGCTACCAACATCAAAAATCATAATCTGCACGCAAATGTCATTTTTTCTGATTTTTCGCCTAAGTTTTATTCATTTGAAACACAGCAAAAATCGACCAATAACAGAATAGAAGTAGGAAACCGTTTTCCCAAATTTAGAGATTTTACGCTTAATTTATTATATCAATATCAAGACGAAAGTTCTAATAGCTACAATCGACTTTTAGGAAATTCAGATAATACAGCTCAAAAAATGTTTGCCAACCGTATCGTTGAACAATTTTCATGGGTTAATAATGCATCGCGGCAATCAGCAGTTTTAGGACTTGAAACCGGTATTGTCAGATATCCGATGCAAACTGATAATAATTTTCAGATGAAGGTAAATGCGAATTATAATTACAGAAATTTTAATATTAATTCAACCTTTCAATCGGGCAGTTATTATTTATCTGAATATGCTTTTTCCAGTATTGCCGGCAATGGTGTAAATTATGAGAAGCTTTCATTATCTTTATTTTACACCAATAATTTTGTAAACGACAAAGTAAACCTGAATACCGGAATTTCTTATATCAAGGATATCGTTTACGGAAAATCACCTTCTGCATTTATAAATGCTAAATATAACGGAAAAGCATTCAGTACTTTTTTCAATTCTTCCTGGTACAATTATTCTGTTGGATCTCTTAGCAATAACACGCTAACTTTTGAAGTTGGGGTAACCATAAATCTACAGAAAACAATATTAAATCCCGATCAAAAAAGTACCATCAAAGCGGTCTTATATTACGATACAAACAATAATAATCAGTATGATCCGGGCGAAAAATACGCTGCAAATTATATGATTAACATCAATAAAGTAGCTTTGCAAACCAATGCAGACGGAATGGCAACTTATAAAAGAGTGCCTTACGGAACTTATTTCTTAAAGCAGTTTACACAAGATGGCTGGTATTATGATGATGCTACTTTTGAGGTTGACAGGCATTCGTACAGTCTTTTAATTCCGCTTCATCAAAGCGGAACAATGCAAGGAAAAGTTTCCTTTGCCTACAATGCCACAACAGTAGTTGATTTTCAGCACCGCGCTTCCGGCATCTCTTTTAGCATCATGAAAAACAATCAATTGGTCAAAAAAGTATACACTGATGATGACGGCAAGTACATATCGTTTCTTCCTATTGGTGATTATGTCATTACCATCGATGAAAAATCATTGCCTGCCAATACATTTTGCGAAGTAACAAGTTATGACATCGCTCTAAAAGCGGGAGAAATAGTAGTCGTACCTGAATTTATTATAAAAGTAAAGGAAAAGAAAATCAATACTAAAAAGTTCTCTAATTAATATTTTTACAGAAAGCCCCGTTCTTAAAACCTCTTTAGAAAATTTTTCCAAAAATTAATCCATAAAAAAACCCCGAAATACAGATTTCGAGGTTTAGTATTATTTAACTTAAAAAATTGCAGAGAGGATGGGATTCGAACCCACGATACAGTTACCCATATACTAGCTTTCCAGGCTAGCTCCTTCAACCACTCGGACACCTCTCTAAATTGGTCTGCAAATAACATAAAAAAAACTGAGTTAGAAAAGCAAAATCCAATATTAGTTTACATACTTTTTCTAAATTCTTCCATAAACAATTTTACGGCCTTTTTTTGGTACGCTCCTTCGATCGTTAACATAAACGAATCTCTTTGTGTTGTAACTCCCGTAATATTGATCGCTTTTATATTGCTCCATCCTTGTAAAGCCTTCTCTGTCACAACAGTAGCCCAATAATCACTGTCGTCAACCAATCGCAATAAAGCATGCACTGCGTTCAATTCTATAGAAACTTTTGGCTTCATATTGTTTTTCAAGAACAATTCATCCAGAAACTCTCTGGAATTAAATCCTTTTACGGGTAAAATAAGGGGCAGATCTTCTATTTTTTTAAACGAAATTTTATCTAAAACTGCCAACGGATGGTCTTTTGAAACCGCCAAAACTAATTTTGATCGGAACAAAGGCACCTTTTGAAAAGGAAGTTCGATTTCGTTTGACGAGATTACCAAAACCAAATCTAATTCATTATTTAATAATTTGTGTTCTAAAGGTTCAGTGGTGCCATATTCAATAACGATTTTTAGATGTGGATAGGTTTTAGCAAACAAATTCACGACAGGCAGAACCAAAAGTCCAAAAATATAGGTTACGCCTATTCGCAGTTCTCCACCAATCATTTGGTTCAGATCGTCGATAGCCTGTTTACCGCTTTGTACATTTTCGATCACTTGTTTGGCGTGAATCAGGAAAACAGATCCGGCTTCGGTAAGCTGAACTTTTTTGCCAATCCTTACAAACAAAGGCATTCCCAGTTCTTCTTCTAATTTTTTTATTTGTTGAGACAAGCCGGATTGTGTCACAAAACACAACTCCGCAGCTTTTGTAAAATGCAGTACTTCAGCAGTTTTAATAAAATATTGTAATTGATAAATTTCCATATTGATAAGTTATACTACTTATTATCAGTAAAATTATTAATTTTTCTAATGAAATACTAATCCCGAACTTTGTAAAAAAATATCAGTCATTATGTTTAAAGCGTTAAAATCAAAAAACTTCAAGTTATTCTTTTACGGACAATCTGTTTCGGTAATTGGAACCTGGCTGCAAAAAACAGCCGTAAGTTGGATGGTTTACAGCGTTACGGGTTCTGTTTTTTTACTTGGGTTAGCTACTTTTTTAAGCATGATTCCGTCTTTATTTCTGGCGCCTTTGGCCGGAAGTATTATTGGGCGTTACGACAGACACCGCGCCATGATTGTATTGCAATCTTTGGCAATGCTTCAGGCAGGAGCTTTGGCTTTATTGATCTATCTCAAAATTTACAACATCAACTTTATTCTGGCACTGAGTTTAATTCAGGGAATCATCAATTCCTTCGATATGACTTGCAGACAGACCATGATGATTGATATTGTTAATGACAAAGAAGATTTACCAAACGCCGTGGCCTTAAACTCGACTTTGAACAATTTTGCCCGAATTGCCGGCCCTGCATTGGCCGGAATTATTCTGCACAATTATGGTGAAGACATTTGTTTTATTGGAAACTTCCTGAGCTATATTCCTGTTTTGATTTCTTTATTGATGATGAAAATCACACCGCATATTAAAGCCACCGATAAAATGAAAATGTATGATGATTTTATCGAAGGATTAGATTACATAAAAAAAGAAACCGAAATGGCCAAAATGCTTTTAATGTTAATGTGCAGCAGCTTGTTCGTCATCTCTTTTAATACTCTTATGCCGGTTTTTGCCAAAGACATTTTTAACGGAAATGCCCAAACTTTCAGCTGGTTCGAAAGTGCCGCCGGAATTGGCTCTATTGTATCAGCTATTTATCTCGCCAATCTTAAAAAAGCCGACAATATGGGCAAAATAATGATCATAGCGAGTTTATTATTAGGTTTTAGTATCATTATAATGGCGTATTCAAATAGTTTAACTATTGCGCTTATTTGCATGGCTCTGAGTGGCGTTGGTATGATGGCACAAACCTCATCGATAAATATTTATGTTCAGACACAAAGTACCGTAAACATGCGTTCCAGAAGTATTAGCTATTATATGATGGCCTATCAGGGAATGATTCCTGTGGGAAGTTTGATTATTGGCTATGTTTCTCACATCATCGGAACCAGAAATACCGTGGCGATTCAGGGAATTATTTCTATAATTTCTGTTATTGTATATGTGTATTATAAAAATCGCAGTTCTGAAGAAGAATTTGAAACTTGCGAAGTTCAATACAAGGATTCAATTTAAAATTCCAAATTCCAAGGGAAGGCGCATTTTGAACCTTATAAGGAATTATAAATTAAGGTTAAATAATCTCAATCTGGATTCCAATTATCTACAATTTTGTCATTTCGACCCGAGGGAGAAATCACACGCGTAACTCTGCAAAGATTAAAACTTTAGGAACGGAGTTTCTAGTGTGATTTCTCGTTCCTCGAAATGACAAAAACAACGCAAAAAAAATACAGTAACCACAATCTTGTCATTTCGACCGGAGGGAGAAATCCTCGTTAGAAACTCGACAAAGATTGGCTTTTAGGAACGCAGCTACTTGCGAGGATTTCTCCCTCCGGTCGAAATGACAAACTGGATATAAAACACTTTAATTAAATGAACTTACATCACTTATATGGTGAAAAAACACTTATATGGTGAAAATTTTACAACGAAAAAAGGAAACTCCAATTACTAAAAAAATTCCAAATTCCAATTTTGAGATTTAATTCTCGCGTTTTGGAATTGGGACTTTTAAAATATTGGGACTTTTCTATTTACAACGAAATTTCACCACGCAAAGCCGTTTCGAATATGGTTTTAAATTCGGCTTGAGGGATGTTGTGTCCTAACAAATACATTAGTTTTGTAATGGCTGCTTCTGTAGTAATATCTTTTCCTGAGATAACACCAAGGGATTTTAAGGCCGTACTGGTTTCGTATTGTCCCATATTTACACTTCCGCCGGAGCATTGTGTTACATTTACGATATGCAAACCGGACTGAATCGCTTTCTGAATCAGGTTCAAAAACCAATCTTCGGTAGGTGCATTTCCGGATCCGTAAGTTTCCAGAACAATTCCTTTTAGATCTTTAATGGCCAGAATCGAAGACAAAACGACTTCGCTCATTCCGGGAAACATTTTTATAATCGCAACGTGATTGTCTAAATTCTTGTGGACAATTAATTTTGCATTTTCTTGTATCGGAAGAAATAAATGCCTGTTTAATGTTAAGTGAACACCAGATTCTACCAATTCAGGATAATTGGGTGCTGTAAAAGCTTTAAAGTGTTCTGCATTTACTTTTGAAGTTCGGTTACCACGATACAATTTGTATTCAAAATACAAACATACTTCATTGATAACCGGTTTTCCGTTTTCTTGTAATGAAGCAATCTGAATCGCCGTAATCAGGTTTTCTTTGGCATCAGTACGCAAATCACCAATTGGCAATTGAGAACCTGTAAACACTACCGGTTTTGCTAAATTCTCAAGCATGAAACTCAATGCCGAAGCTGAATATGACATGGTATCTGAACCATGCAATACCACAAATCCGTCAAAAGAAGCATAATTTTCTTCGATGATCTCAGCAATTTTTGTCCATTCTGCAGGATTCATATTAGATGAATCTATAGGATCTTCAAATGAAACGGTCTCAATCTCACAATCTAATTGTTTGATTTCAGGGATTTTTTGCAGTAATTTCCCAAAGTTGAACGCTTTAAGCGCGCCAGTCTCAAAATCTTTGCTCATACCAATGGTTCCACCGGTATAAATCAACAATATTTTAGCTTTAGATGACATCCTGGTATTTTAATTTATTGACTACAGGATTCGCATACATGGCCAAAAATCCTTGTCTTGCTACAGGATTATCTGTATTACCAATACGCATTTCTAAACGACGCTCAAACAACGATTTCTCGCTCTCTTTATATAAATGAGAAAATTTATCGGTTCCGTTCAAAATATCGTAAGCAATAAAATTAGTTGGCCATAAATGATAATTCTTTAAAACCGAATCATCAATAACTTGTGCCAAAGCCTGAATTTGCTTGTTTGCATTATCATTTTCAGCCACAATCTGATCAATTTCAGTATCAAGAACATCTCCAACAGAAATATGTATTCTTTTTTTAGTTCCCATGATACCGCTTAAAATGGTCATGAAATCTTCATTTTTTTCTTTAACGTATACTTCGTTGTTGGCTTCTGCCATTAATTGCGGCATTTTCAGCACATCAGTAGGATCATATTCATAAGAAATAGAAACAGGAACAATCTTTAATTTCTTAAAATAATCCATCAAATTAGGTTCATCAGAACCCATTCCTATCATTTTTAGTACTCCCGGATTGGTTTCGTCGTTTCCGTCTTTGGTACGTCCCTCTCTTTGTGCGATCCAAACCGAACGGTTTTCGCGAAGTAACAATTGCCCGATATATTCTGCTAATAATTTAGAACTCTGCAGCATTTCTCTTGGCGTCTGACCTCTTAAAACCAAAAAATTTCTATTCAGTTTTGCCAGTGTGCTTAAGAACGCTTTTTTTACCAGATTATCTCCAATTGCAGATGCTGTCATGACCAATCCATGCTCGAAGAGGCAAACATTTAATAAGGTTGTATCTAACAGGATATCTCTGTGATTAGAAATAAATAAGTACGATGTGTTTTTTTCAAGCTTCTCAAATCCTGAAGTAGTAAGTCCTTCAGAACTTTTCTCCAGAACTCTTTGTATGGTATTATAAATAAAGTTGCATTGAAAATCACGAATTGAATGTGTTTTTTTAAGCTGCTCTTTCCAAACCTCATCTTCTACTTCCGGAAAAGTAAAGTTCATCATGGTTTTCATCATCGGGTGATTGGCAACATCATGAAGTGCTTCATTTATTTCAGAATCATAAAACGGTCGAATGGCATCAAATCTCTGCATTATTTATATTGGTTTTAAGTGGGCAAAAGAACAAAAAAAAAATTAAACTATTGTAAGGTATAAATTAAATCCCAAAAACGTTTACAGAATTTTGTGTTGTTCGTTGTGCAATTTCCTCTTCAGAAACGTCATATATATCGGCCAATTTAGAAATAACATTGACCAAATAACTGCTTTCATTGCGTTTTCCGCGATACGGAATTGGCGCCAGATATGGCGAATCTGTCTCTAAGACAATATGTTTTAGATCTATCTCTTTTAAAAACTGATCGATTTTTCCGTTTTTAAAAGTCACAACTCCTCCAATTCCCAACTTCATATTGTAAGATATCGCCTGAAGCGCTTGTTCATAGGTTCCGGAAAAACAATGAAAAATTCCGAATAAATCATCTGATTTTTCTTGTTCCAAAACTTCGAAAATTTCATCAAAAGCCTCACGGCAATGAATTACGATAGGTAATTTATATTGCTTTGCTAACTGAATTTGTCTTTTAAAAGCAATTTGCTGTTCTTTAAGATGTGTTTTATCCCAATACAAATCAATTCCGATTTCGCCAACCGCATAAAACTTTCTCTTAGCCAGTTCTGTTTCGACATGTTTCAATTCTTCTTCATAATTATCTTTGACGTAAGTGGGATGCAAACCCATCATCAGATATACATAATCAGGATAATTTTGCTCCAGATCGTACATCGATTGTGTTGCAGCGGCATCGATAGCAGGAATAAAAAAGCGTGTTACTCCGGCATTTATGGCTCTTTGCATCATCTCGTCGCGATCCTGATCAAACTCTTCAGAATATAAATGGGTATGGGTATCAGTAATTATTGGTGTCAAAATTGAATCGTATTATTTTTAAAGGTTCAAAATTACGATAATATTAAAGACTTTCCAATTTGGATGTGATGGCACACGGATGACACGGATTCACTGCGTGAAAGCGCGGATGAGCGCAGATTTTTTTCTTGTTTTTGTCAGGCTGAGCGGAGTCGAAGCCCCGTAAAGTAATTCAGCCAATCTTCATCAAAGGCAAAAAAAAATCCGCAAAGTATTTTATCTCTTTGCGAATCTCTGTGTATTCTTTGTGTCTTTTGTGAAACTTTTTAATCTAATTCATCGAGAAGCTTCTCTACATCCTCATAGTTTTCATAATCCTGCGAAATGGTTTCGAGGATCTCTTTGCATTCTTTGTATTTCTTTTGTTTCAATTTAGACAAGGCCAAATGCCACGTTGCTTTTTCTTTATAAACAGACGTTCCTGATCTTAACTCATTAAAGATCGCTTCGGCTTTTGGATATTTGCTTTCTTCCAATAAAGAAATTGCATAAAAATATTGAATTTCCGGGGTTTTATTTTCTTTTAAAACTTCTTCAAAAAACGGAATGGCTGCTGCGTATTTCCCATCGTTAAATGTTGCCTGGGCTCCTTTTAAAGCTTCATTTGTGTCGCCTCTTTCTACAAATGCCGCGGTTTCAGGATTATCATAATCGGCAAAAGTTGGATTGTTATAATCAAAAAAGAACAATCCAAATAAAATAATAACAGACGCTGCTGCTGCATAATACCACGGGCGCATCAAAACAATTTTTGGTTTACTGGTATTAAAATGTTTGTCTGAAATTGTGGTTAGATTGTTTTTAAACGCTTCTCTCTCTTCTTCAAACTCAAATTTGGTTGTAAGGCGCAACTGTACTTCTTTAAAAGTTTCAAATTCTGAAGACAATTCATGATCCTCGGACAATTGTTTTTCAAAACTATTCTTTTCCTCCACAGTCATTTCTCCCTGAAGATATTGATCGAATAATATATAGCGTTCTTCGTTCATGACTAATTATTTTTTAGCGATTTAAAATTTTTGGCTTCGTGAATCCACTGTGTTAACTGGCCTACACATAACGATTTCTTTTTGCGGACATAACCATAAGTAACATTCAGTTTTTCGGCCACTTCTTCCATCGTTTTGGTGGTGAAACTCAGCTTTAGCAATTCCTGACATTTATCTCCCAATTTCTGGAACATCGTATCAAATAGCTGCTGTTTTTCATCAAACTCTTCTGTATTGGTAATCAATTTAAGTGCAGATTCATTCATAGATAAAACATCTTCGTTGATTGTTACCCCTTTATTTGATGTTTTTTTGAGTTCGTTAAGCCACTTCCTTTTGCACAGTAAAAAAAAGTACGCATCAAAAGGACAAGTCAATTGTAGCGTATTGGCTTTGGCCTGATTAAAAAGTAAAATCATGATTTCCTGAACCACATCCTGCGCATGTTCTTTATCTCCTGAATTGTTCATAATGAACATTACCACCTTTGGAACGTACTTTTTGTAAATCGTCTGAATGATTGCGGAGTCATTTGCAGCAAGTCCCTCAATATACATTTGATCAGGATGAATCTTAGTTTGGCCCATAAAAAACTTTTTGTAGCTAATTTAAAAAACAATTGTAAATAAATTTCACATTAATGGGTAACAATTAACATATCAGCTTGATATAACGTAACAATAATCTTTTAAAGCAATTAAAATTAAGAGAAATGGAAACTTATCAATTTATAAACGAAAAAAACCTGGATCAGTTCAACCAAATGATTTCTGCCAAAACCCGAAATGGTTTTGTAATCATAGAACATAACGAAAAATTACCTTATGCCGTTTTATGCAAAGAAAAAAAAGCAGTCAGACATTCTTTTCATTTGTTTCTTACCTGCATCACATTCGGGCTTTGGTCACTTGTCTGGATTTATTTAAGCATTACGCTTTCGCGGAAAAAAAACATTCTCGTTGCCATAGATGAAGAGGGAAATTTATTTGAAGACAAATGCCTTTCAGAATAAAATTTAAAAATAAGGGTAACAATATCAAACCCGAATTGATATAAGAATAATTAACAACCAAAATCTGGAAACCACCTGAAACAATCAGGACAGATTGATAAAAACTAGAAATTATGAACACAAATCTTAAAAAAATCGGACTTTTATTTTTATTGGTTATCACCTTTAGCAGCTGTGACAATGGCGACGACAATAATGACAATCTTGTATTACCTCCAAGCGAAGCCGCTTTTAAAAGCATAAGCACAAAAGGAGTTAAAAGAATCACACAAAACTTTACTATTACAGCGGGAACTGGTGTCGTAACCATAACATCTGCAAAAGGAGTAAAACTAAACATCAACGGAGATTGTCTGACCAAAAACGGAGTTGCCGTAACCGGAGCAGTTGATATCGAATACATCGAACTTTTTGACAAGGGAACTATGCTCGTAACCAACAAACCTACAATGGGAGTCATGCCTGACGGAAAGAAAAACTTACTGATTTCCGGCGGAGAATTCTTTATCAAAGCCACGCAAGGCGGAGTCGAACTTAAAACTTCCTGTTCTATGAATATGATTGTTCCGGCCGCTTTAACTGATGACGTTGACAATGCAATGACTTTATGGACTGGTAAAATCGATGAAAAAGGAGAATTGGCCTGGGAACAGCCTAAACCAAATGCAGACGGAACGGGCGGAAAAGGCGGCGTGCAAGGCGAAGGAACTAATTATTATGTAACCTTTGGTAACTTTGGATGGACAAACGTAGACCGTTTTTACAGCGATCCAAGGCCTAAAACGACCCTTCTTGTTGCTGCCCCTACTGGGTATGATAACAACAACAGCGCCGTTTACCTGTCTTACGATGGCGAAGGAACAAATGCATTGGCAAAATTAGATACTTATACGCCCGCAGGATTATTCAGCGAACACTATGGTCAAATTCCGATTGGTTTAAAATGCCACGTGATTTTTGCAACAGAATCTAATGGTCAATGGCGTTATGCAATCAAAGCCGTAACCGTTGCTGCCAACGATGTTTACACCTTTACTTTAGCCGAAACAACAGTCGGTACCGAAGCGCAACTGATAGCCGCAATCAATGCTATTCAGTAACTTACAAAATACTTTTAAGAAAAAGTGGTGATTTGCTCATCACTTTTTTTTACATTTAATCCAGTTTTCAAATTAATTCTGATGATTTTCAGAAGCTAATCCTGCTATCCGCTATATCTTTTCCTTGCTAAAGAAGCCAGAAAAAGGATATCGCTCCTATCAGGGCTAAAAACCACTAGTTATGAAACCACTATCATCTATTTTCTTTCTTCTTTTTTCTATCTTCTCTTTCGCACAAACCAAAGTAAAAGACACCATCACCCGTAGAGCTAATATTGTTTTTATCCAGAACGGAAATGCTGTTACTTACAAACCCGAAACACCGCCACTGATTCCAATTGCTGGTGCACCAAAACCAAGTTATTCGTATTTATGGGAACTGGGCGACGGGCATTACAGTAAAGAAGCCGAACCCAAACACGTCTATAAAAACAAAGGAACCTACACCACAAGACTTGCCGTAACCAACAACTACGATAACGGAAAACCTCCGGCAACACGGCCAAAAAAAGTCGCTGTAAACGACATTACCGACACTAATTATAAAGACATTGCCTCCATTGCAGACCAAAACGGATTTGCAATAATCAAAAACTGCGATCCTATTCCGGATCAGGAAATGGTAGTCGTAGTAGGTTATCAAAACTTAGAGAATTATGTTTCAAGCGGAAAATTGTATTTGTTCTATAATGAGAAACAATTTAAAAACAATAATTTCGAATTAACAGATTTTAGAACCTATGCAAACGAGCGTGAAATAAAAGAAAAAACGATTGCCACTATTACTGATCTGGATGATTCTAACAATTATCTCGCTTCCGCCGAAAACACTTTTAAGACTAAAAAAAATAAAAATACCACTACTGAAGAAGATCTCGACGCATCATTATCAGAAGCCAATAAAACCTATCAGAATGTTTCGGTTTTAGAATTTGATGATGTAAATCCTAACGAAACACACAATGTTTTTTATACGTTTAAAACTACTCCGGAAATGATTAAAGATACCAGCGCAACGGTTACGATGCGGGGGATTTTTGTACCCAACAGAAGTTATAAAAACCACAAGATAAAAAACCTTGAAATGGAAATCGTAACGTCTCACGATCCGAACAAAATGGGATCTAACGGAAGTTTTATGAATTACAGACTGGTGCGTTTTAAACGAGTAAATTTTAAAACCCGTTTCCAGAACAATGGCGAAGGTCCGGCAAGAATGATCCGTCTTGAAACGGATGTTCCGGATATGTTCGACAAGAAAACATTTAAGGTTGAAGACATGTATCCTAAATGTCCTATTTGTCCAAAAGATGAAGTTCCTACTGTAAGTTGTCTAGATACCATTATCAAAAAAAATCAAATCTTTTTTACGTTCAAAAACATTTATTTACCGGGAAGCGAACAAAAAAATGTAAAAGAAAAAGACAGTACAAAAGGTTTTGTAAAATACTCCATGAAATTTGCAGAGGATTTTCATAAAGTAAAAACCCGAAGCAGAACCGCTATTATATTCGATAAAAACGAACCTATCATAACCAATTACGCCACTACCCGATTCCTTCCTGGAATTTCGATTGGCGCAAAAGCGGGTTATAATGTATATCCTGATCTCGAAAAATCGACCAGTTATTTTGTGGGCGCTACTATTTCGCCTTTTAAATCCTATCGCTTTTACTGGCAGGCCGAATGGCTAAATGCTATTAATAAATATGAAAGCGGCGTAACGGTAGTCGATGAAACTGTTGTAAACCCAAACGGACAAAAGCAATTTCAGCGCACGACAACAACCACAGAAAACAAAAATATAAACTGGGAAATTCCGGTTTTAATTCGTTACAACATCAATAACTATATTGGTGTTGGTGCAGGAATCCAGGCTAATTTTGATGTTTCATCAGAACAAACTATGAACAAAAAAATCGAAAGCTTTGAAGGCGGAACCGATCAGTTTTTAATGGATACGAGAACCGAATCAAATTCAGTCAGAAATTCGTTTGTGAATCTTAAAACAGGGCTTTTACTTGACTTAACTTTAGGTTTCGCAAGAATTGGTCCGAGTTTGGGTGCGCGCTATGTTATGAATTTCGAACAAAATTTTAATTACTTTCAGTTTTACGGAATATGGAAGTTTTAGTTGTTATGCCACAGAGATGCACAAAGATTTGCACAGAGATACTCGAAGTGATTAAAAAAAGTTACCACAAATTTTTACCAATTAGGATTGTGTTTACTTGATGGTTTTTAATTTCTAATCTTTATAATTTGTGAAAATTTGCGGAATTTGTGGTAAAAAAAATTAGTGAATCTTTGCGAAACAAAAACAGCTATGAAAAAACTCTATTGCTATCTCTTATTCTTCTCAACACTAATTCTATCCGGACAGCATCAGGAAGATAAAATATACAATGCTGTTGATGTTTTTGTGGCGAATCCTTCTGCAAAAGCATTAGAAAATTTAACGAATCTTGAAATTGATTTTTGGAAAAATCCTAAGCTAAAAACTAAAGATGGATTATTGGCGATTGTGGTTTTAAACTGCAATAAAGCCTACTATGAAAACCAATTTGGGCAAACCGACAAAGCAATTGCGAGTTACGAAAAAGCCTGGCAAATTTATCAGAAAAACAAACTTGGCGATTACGACATTATCGAATTTTGCCTGAAACCTTTAGGAAATCTTTATACGGTTTTGGGCGATTATGACAATGCCGAAAATACAATAAAGCAATACTTTTTTATTGTAAATACTTCTAAAAAATATGCCAACGCTCTAAAACAAAAATTTGCTGCGATTCTAAATTTATCGAATGTGTATCAGAGTTCAGGAAAGATTTCTTTGGCGATCGAATTATTAGAAAATACGCTAAAAACAGAGCAATTGTCAAATGTTCAAAAAGGAATTTTACTGAATAATTTAGGAAATAGTTATTTGTTGAATTCTAGAGAAAATTTGATGCGGCCCGAGATTTATGAAAAAGCAAAAAATGCATTTGAATTGGCTATTCAATATTTGAAAAGCGAAAAAGATCAATCTGAATCTTTGTCAAATTGTTATCGTAATCTGGCAACATTAAGTCGCAAAAGAGAAAAATTTGACGTTGCTAATTCTTATTTGATAAAAGCAGAAAAGTTGCTTTTAGAAACGAACTTTCAACCTCGTAAAATGGCAAAGCTCTATTACGACAAAGCTTTACTGCTTTTTGATGAGCAAAAATACGATGAAAGTGAAAAGCAAATAAAAGGCATTTTTAAAATTCTAATCCCGAATTATTCGTCGGTAAACATTCTTCCCAATCAAAATCAATTGTATGCGGAAACGGTTTTAGTTGATGCGCTCGATCTAGAGGCAGAAATTCTGCAACTTAAGAAACCAAAAAGTGCATTAAAGGCTTTTGAACTTTCTTTTTATATCGAAGATTTATTAATGAATAGTTTGGTTTACGAAAATTCAAAAATTATTGCACAATTGCGGGCGCGTAATCGTACTGAAAAATGCATTTCGATTTATGAAATTTTATATAACAAAGAAAGGAAAATTACTTATTTAGAAACTGCTTTTCAATTGTCTGAAAGAACAAAATCAGGAATTTTGCAACGTTATCGTTTGAATATTAAAAACGCTTCTTTAGATGAACAACAGCTTTTTCTTGAACTTCAAAATGTAAATAATGCGATTTTAAAAGAACAGCAAAAAGGAGATTCGGCAGATATTTCAGAAATCAACGCTTATATCAAATGGCAGAATAAATTAATGCTTGAACTTAAGAAAACTCAATCACAAAACAAAGATTATGTTCCTGAAAAATGTGATTTAAAGGCGTTATTTTTAAAATTAAAAAATGATAAAGCTGTTATGGTTTATTATTTTATGGGTTTTGAGAATCAATATTATTTTACCTTGCAAAACAAATTAATTAGTTTAAATCGCCTTAATACGACCCACGTATCAATTCCAAAAATTGTGCAATTTGTCGATTTTTTCAATTCGGCAGATGCCATTACAAATGATATTCCCGGCTATAATAAATGTGGTAAGGAAGTTTTTGATATTTTAAAACTACCTAATAATTCTTTGTGTAAAAACCTGGTTATTGTTCCCGATGGAATTTTGAATTCCCTTCCTTTTGAAGCTTTAATTACGCAAGAATCATCAACAACGAATTTTGCCAAAATGCATTATCTGCTAAATGATTTCAGAATTGCCTACAATAATTCGGCTACTATTTATCTGAATTCAAAACCGATTTCAAACTCCCAAAAAACACTTTTAGGGGTTTTTCCGGTTTTCGAAAAAACAGCTTTCGAATTGAATTATTCCAAGAAAGAACTCGAATCTATCCGAAGCAATTTTAAAGGAAAATATTTAGAAAATTCCGAAGCGACTTTTTCTAATTTCAAGAATAACGCCAACCAATATTCGATTTTGCATTTAAGCACACACGCTTCTTCGGGCGATGTTGAAACTCCGGCAAGCATTAAATTCTATGATCAGGAAACCTTGTATTCTGAATTGTACAACCTCAACATCAATCCTGATTTAGTGGTTTTAAGTGCCTGTGAAACCGGAATTGGAAAACTCTATAAAGCCGAAGGTGCCATGAGCGTGGCAAGAGGTTTTCAGTTTGCCGGAGCACAAAATTTATTATTCTCTTTATGGAAGGTAAACGATTATACAACATCGGTTTTTATGGCTGATTTTTATAAAAACATCAAAAAAGAAATTCCTTATTTTCAAGCCAATACGAATGCTAAAATTGCTTTTCTACAAGACAAATCAATTCCAAACGCTAAGAAATCGCCTTATTACTGGAGTTCATTTGTGTATTATGGTTCGATTTCCAGTGAAGAAAACTCGACGAATTATATCTTTTACATCATTAGTTTATTGACTGTAATTGGTTTATTTTTGGTTTTCAATCATTATCGAAAATGGAAAATCTTCACGAAGTTCTCAAAAAAGAGAAATACAAAAAAATAAAGTTCAAAGTTACCAAAACACAACACCTTTTAATAAAAGCCAAAATCAATGGCGTTTCAGGAAATTTTATTTTAGATACAGGAGCATCAAATTCGTGTGTGGGATTTGAAAGTATCGAACGTTTTGAACTGAATGCCAAAAAATCTAAAACTAAAGCTTCGGGAGCCGGAGGAACCGGAATGAAAACACAAATTTCATCTCACAATAATTTACAACTCGGCAGCTGGAAAAACCAGGATTTCAATCTGGTTATTTTTGACCTTTCGCATGTCAATGAAGCTTTACAAGCCTACAAAGCAAAACCGGTTCACGGTATTATTGGTGCTGATGTTTTGCTGGAAGGAAAGGCGATTATTGATTATTATAATCATTATCTGTACCTTAAATAATACTTATAAATTCCTAGATTGGACTCCATAAAAAAACCCCAAATTCCAATGAAGGAATTTGGGATTTTTTTGTTACCATTTTCTCCCTGAAGCTTCAGGCTTTGAATTTGGAATTGAAAATTAATTGAAAATTAATTTTTTTAATGGGTATGTTTAGGATTAAAACCGTCTTCGCTTAATTCGGTGTGCTCATAATCAGCAACCATTTCAGCTTCGTAATCGATTTTCTCTCCTTTAGAGAATTTCTGAATTAATTTCTCCATGATATTATAAATTACAGGAACTACAATCAAGGTTAAGAATAACGAAGAAATTAATCCTCCGATAATTACCCATGCCAATCCGTTTTTCCATTCAGCTCCTGCTCCAGATGCTAATGCAATTGGGAACATACCAAATACCATCGCAATGGTAGTCATCAAAATCGGACGTAAACGAGCGTGATTCGCCTGAATTAATGCCGTTCTGATTGATTCTCCTGCTGCTCTTCTCTGGTTGGTATAATCGACAAGCATGATCGCATTCTTACACACCAGACCAATCAACATGATGATACCCAAAATCGTAAAGATGTTCAATGAGTTATTGGTCAAAGCCAATGCTAACATCGCACCAATAAACGAAAGCGGTACAGCAAACAGTACTACAAACGGGTGAACAAAACTATCATAAAGTCCAACCATAACAAGGTAAACTAATACAATAGCGGCTAATAAAGCGATTCCTAATGTACCAAAACCTTCACTTTGGTTTTCCTGGTCACCTCCCCAGATGTAGTTTACACCGGCTGGTTTTTTCAGTTTATCTAATTTTGCCTGCCATTGTGTAACAATTGTTCCTGAAGGAACCCCAACGTTTTGTCCTTTTACGGTTACCGACGCTGATTTATCTCTACGCTCTAACTGGCTAGGTCCTGAACCTTCTGTAACATCTGCAAATTGAGACAACTTAATTTGTTGACCTGCTGCATTAATGAAAATCAGATTACTAACATCTGTAATACTTTTTCTGTCGAAAGCATTGTATCTGATGTTGATATCATATTCATATTCTCCGGCTCTGTATTTACCATCTGTGTTTCCGCTAAAAGCAGTTTGCATAGTAGAACCCACTGTTTGAAGTGTTAATCCTAAAGCAGCCATTTTATCACGATCTACTTTTACGTTGATTTCAGGATTTCCGTCTTCAACCGTTAATTTGATCTCTGTTGTTCCTGGAATAGTACGTAATTCAGCTTCGGCTAATTTAGCAAATGCCATAGCGCTTTCTGTAGACGGACCTGTTACGATCAATCCTAATGTAGCATCTTCTGCTGTTCCTAAGATACCTACAGGAACCGTTTTTACTTTTGCTCCAACTAATACTTTCTCCAGTTTACGTTTGATTTTTGCAGCATAAACAGAAGCGTCATCTTTACGATCTTTTTGTTCGATCATTTTTACGTCAATCTCTGCTTTGTAAGCCGTAGCTTGTGATGCTCCAAAACCTTCACTGGTTTGTCCTACTGTTGTAATCTGACTGTGAACATATTCTTCATTTTTCAAAAATGCTTCTGCTCTTTGAGTCATAAAGTTGGTTTGTTCTAACGAAGCATCTTTTGGCATTTCGATTTGAACTAAGAACTCTCCACTATCAGATGATGCGAAAAACTCTCCTCCAATAAAACCTCCGGCCATTAATCCTACTGTTGAAGTCAGGAATAAAACAATTACCACTAAAAAGGTTTTAACGTAATGATCCAGACACCATGTCAACAATTCAGAAATCCAGTTGGTGAAACGTGTTAAATAGCTTTCGAAACCAAGAATAATTCTTCCAAATAAATTCTTTCCTTCAATATGCTCTAATTTACCATAACGGGATGATAACCAAGGAATAATTGTAAATGAAGCTAAAAGTGATAGTAAAGTTGATATAATTACGGTAACACAAAATTGTGTAATAATATTAGAAACTAAACCAGAACTCATCGCGATAGGCAAGAACACTACCACAATTACTAATGTAATCGACGTTACAGTTCCACCAATTTCTGCAGTTCCGTCATACGATGCACGAATTCGGCTTTTACCCATTTCCATGTGCCTGTAAATATTCTCCAGTACCACAATCGCATCATCGACCAGAATACCTACAACAAGAGATAATCCTAATAAACTCATTAAGTTTAAGGTATATCCCATTAAATAAATACCAATAAAGGTCGCAATCAACGATGCCGGAATAGACACCATTACGATCAATGAGTTTCTGATACTGTGCAGGAAGAACAACATTACAAAAGCCACAAGTACTACCGCAATCAATAAATCGTGTACTACAGAATCTGCCGCTTCAAGTGTAAAGACTGTACTGTCTTTTGCAACTTCCAGTTTTAACTGATTTACTTTATAATCTTTTTCAAGAACTGCAATTGTTTTTAATAATTGCTCACTTACCGCTACGGCATTCGCATCAGATTGTTTTACAATTTGTAAAACGATGGCACTTTTTTGATCTACACGTGATATTTTCTCAGCAATTTTCTGAGTATCCTGAACATCGGCAATATCACTTAAACGAATTTGAATGCCGTTTTGAGAAGAAACTACTAAGTTTCTTAATTCATCAACACTTTTATATTTACCCGCTAAACGAATTAATATTTTTTGATCACGAGTCTGAATGTTTCCTGTTGGGAAATCTAAATTCGAAGTCAGAATCGTTTGCTGCACCTGAGGAACAGATAAATTGTAACCCTGCATTTTTAATGCATCAAGATTTACCTGAATTTCACGCTCTGAACCACCAATGATATTTACCTGAGCCACACCTTGTACACGAGACAAAATAGGTGCAATTTTTTTATCAATTAAGTCATAAAAAGCTGCTTCGTCCATTTTTCCGTTGGCACCAAGCGTCATAATTGGTAAATCACTCAGCGAGAATTTAGTCAGTGCAGGCGTTTTTACATCATCCGGCAAATCACTAATGATCGCGTTTATTTTACGCTGTGCATCATTCAGAGAGAAATCGACTTTTGCATTTGATGTCAGTGTAATCGAAACGATAGATAAACTTTCGTAGGACTTCGAGTCAATTTTCTTGACATTCTCTAAGGATGCAATCGCATCTTCAATTTTCTTGGTCACTGTATTTTCTACCTCACTTGGAGAAGCTCCAGGATAAACAGTAGAAATTGTAATAACGTTTTGTTCAAATTTAGGGATCAGCTCATAGCCTAACTGGCTGTAGCTAAACAATCCACCAAGTGTCAGAATTGTAAACAATACAATTACTAACGACGGACGTTTTATGGATATTTCGGCTAATTTCATATTTTTTTAATGCTATAGGCTTTAGGCTGTAGGCTTTAAGCTTTAAGGTTTAATTTCATATTTTGTTTTATACTTTAGGCTGCAAGTTATAGCCTTTTTAAAAAAGCTTATAGCTTATCGCCTATAGCTTAAAGCTTACTTAATAATTTCTACTGTATTACCGTCTTGTAAGTTAATTTGACCTGTAATAACTACAGTTTCTCCGTCAGATAATCCATTGATAACTTCTACTTTATCTCCTAAAATTCTTCCAGCAGTTACTTTTCTTAATTTTGCAATACCTTTCTCCACTACAAAAATCTCATTGCTGCTCACACTTCCTACGAAAGCATTACGTGGTACAACCATCATGTTTTGTTTTTGTTGTTTAGAACCAAAGTTTGCAGTTCCGTACATACCTGCTTTAAGGTCGTTATTGATGTTGTTTGTGATTTCGATTTCAACCGGGAAGTTTAAAGACTCGTCTGCTTTTGCAGCAATAAAAGTAATTTTTCCAGAGAAATTTTTATCAGGATAAACACTTGCAGTTACATTAACATGATCTCCTACTTTTAAGCTTGCTACCTGATTTTCGTTTACAGTAACTACTAATTTTAATTTAGAAACATTTACGATATCAAACAATGCAGTTGCAGGCATCCCTGTTAGGATAGATCCCGGCTCAATGTATTTTTTATTGATGAATCCGTTTATTGGTGCTTTTACTTTAGTATCACCAACATTAATGTTTGCTTGTGTTAAACTAGACTGAGCATTTGTTAATGCTAATTTTGCCTGATCTAATTGTTGTTTAGTAACACCTCCGGTTTTAAAAGCATTTTCGTAACGGCTGTAATCTGATTTTGCATTTTGGTACACTGCCTGAGCTTGTTGTGCACTTACATTAATCACATCACCTCTCATTGTCAATAAAGTCTGACCTACTCTTACGTAATCTCCTTCTTTAGCCAAAACACTAATTACTTTTCCTGATTTTTCGGCAGAGAAAGTCAATTGTTGAATAGGCTGAAAGTTTCCGTTTGCAACAAAATCCAATGAAACTTCTTCTGTTTTTACAGGAGCTACTTTTACTGATACTGCAGCATTTTTCTCTGCTACGATATCTGTTTTTTCTTTATTCTCTTTCTTATTATTATTTAAGACATATCCAATCACACCCAGCGCTGCAATTATGATTACGATTGTTATAATAGTTTTCTTCATTTTTTTTAGTTATTTAATAAGAGTTTTAAGTTCGCCTTTTGATTTGATTAATGCTACTTCGGCAATTTTGTAATTCAATACTGCTCTGGTGTAGTTATTTTGAGCTTCAAGTTGTGCATTTTCAGCATCTAACAAATCTGTTAATGATGCTAATCCCTGAAGATAATTATTTTTTGTATTGCTTAAGATCTCACTTGCCAGCTGCATGTTTTCTTTTTGATTCTTAATCGTGATAAGGTTATTATCAATATCAGCCATTGCATTTCTGTAATCTAAATCAAGAGAAAGTTTGGTGTCTTTCATATCTTCCTGAAGTGATCTGATTTCTACATCGGCTTGTCTTACTTTAGCACGGGTTCCAAATCCTGTAAAGATTGGTACATGCAGATTTAATCCAATTGCAGAGTAATCTGACCAATACACACCATCAGAAGGTTTTGCGAACCAAGGCATTTGCGGCCCCTGACCAATATAGTTGTAACCGGCAGTCAATGAAAGTGTTGGATAATATCCTGCTTCAACCGCTTTTTTATTGTATACTAAAAGCTCTTCTTGTTTTTTCAAAAGCAAATATTCTGTTCTGTTTTCTGTATTAGGCTCTTCTGTCAATGCAGCAGGAACAACTTCGAACTCTTCTTTAGGAATCTCAATTACAGTTTCAATAGGCATTCCCATATAAAATTTCAATGCATTTTCCTGTAATGTAATTTGATTTTTAACCTGTTGACGTTCTGTATCAATATTTGACATTTTTACAACAATACGGTCTAAGTCAATTTTTTTAGCCAGACCATTGTCAAATTGCCCTTTTACAATGTCACGAACTTTAGTAGTATTTACGTAATTACTATCTAATAAAACTAATCTCTCACGCTGTACATAAACAGAATAGTAATTATTAGCGACTCTTTCGATTACCTGCTCTTCTGTTAACTGATCGTTTATCTGATAAAACTCACGAGTAGATCTCGCCGCTCTTAATCCGGTAAAAACAGACTGATCAAATATTGTCTGAGTTAATGAAACCCCGGCAGTTGATGTCCATTTTTGGCCAAATGCAGCCTGAATCGTAGTTCCCGGCTGACCAAATCCTGCACCGTCTATAACAGTTGTCTGAATGATTGGATTGTGCGTTAAGTTTCCGTTTGCAGAAATTTGAGGTAATGCTCTGGAACGTACTTCCTGAATTTTGTACTCACTATTTTCAACCTGTAATCTTGCTTTTTTTGCATCGGCTTTATTTTCAAGCGCGTATACAAGAGCATCTTTCAGGGTTAGTGTTTTGACTTGTGCGTTGGCAGACAAGCCAATTGAACACAAAAATATAAGAATTATTCGTTTCATAGATTGATGATTAAATAGTAATTTTTTTAAGTTGTTTTTCTAATTCCAGTATTCCTTTTTCAGTTGCCATAGCTCTGGTGTGGTACTCTAATGCTTCTAATTCTATTTTTTGTGCTTCTCGTTCTGAAACAGTGGTTTCATTAATATGAAAAATCAGGGTATAATAAAATTTTACATATAAGTCTGTATTCAAATCCGGTCTGTATAAACCTTCTTTGATTCCTTTTAGGATATTATCTCTAAAATAATGGTTGCACTGATCTATTTCATGTGTCATTATATTTTGATAAATTTCAGGATAATGCTTTTTCAATTGATAAAGTGGTGATGTATCTGTTGCATTTTTAAACATATCGCGAAACATTTCTCTAATTTCAAAATTCTCGTGAATCGCATTATAATTTTTAGCTACCACAGAATCAATAACTTCATGTACCTGCTTATGAACTGTCGATGTACTTTCTTCGATCAGGACTTCTTTATTACAGAAGTATTTGTAAATCGTTTTTTTAGAGATACACATTTCACCTGCAATATCATCCATCGTAACACTCTTAAAACCAAGCTTTAAAAATAATTCACTTGCTTTTGATATAATTTTCTCTTTCATTTCAACTTTCAAATTATATTGCAAATATACTTAGGAAACTAAAATCAGAAAAATAGTTTCCGTGATATTTGTAATAATTTTACATTAATTTACTCATTATCTCAGATTATATACTGAATTCTAAATTGGCAATCAGCTTAATATCTTTTCCTAAAGCTAAACCTCCGTTATGATTGAACGAATTATAATCTAGTCCAAAATCCTGACGTTTGATATCACCTTTGATCTCGAAAGCTACTTTTTTCTCGCCATTGTAGGTATTAACGCCAATAAACTCAGCATCAAGTTCTACTACTCTGGTCACATCTTTTATTGTTAAATCTCCTTTGAAGAAATTGATATTGTTGTTTATTTTTTGAAAAGAAGTCGATTTAAAACTGATAATCGGATGTTCATCCACATCAAAGAAATCCTGAAGTTGTAAATACGTATCTATTTGTTGAAAACTATCTTTTTTATTATTGATGTCTAATGAAAACTCAACCGAAGCATCTTCAATTTCGTTATTTTCAATATTCACATAACCACCAAATTTATTAGTAGTTCCTCCCATATAGGCAATTATCGAATGTCTCATTTTAATTAAAACATCTGATTGGCTAGAATCTAAGGTCCATGTTGTTTTCATAAATATTTGATTTTACTGAGTTTATAAATTACCCAAAACCTATTACGGAAACTTTTACAGTGTTTCGAGTTTCCAATTAAAAGTGCAAATATAAAAAGGAAACTCTAAACACCAAGAAAGTTTCCAAGTTTTTTTATAAATAATTTTAATCTGCTGATAATTAATAGATTTTAAGCGATTTTTAAGGAGAAACCAGCATTTAAAATTTTAAGAAAGAAATAATTCATAATGAATCGTATCTTTGAGGCTCGCAATTCAGATTATATTTTATGCACGATATTAGCCAATACCAGGATTTTTTCATCCAATATTTAAAAACCCAAAGCATCAATAAAGAGC
Organism: Flavobacterium frigidimaris; assembly: GCA_900129595.1. Classification (GTDB taxonomy): domain Bacteria; phylum Bacteroidota; class Bacteroidia; order Flavobacteriales; family Flavobacteriaceae; genus Flavobacterium; species Flavobacterium frigidimaris. The sequence goes on from FQWG01000002.1 coordinate 470,005, forward strand.
CTAAAAACCTCTACGAACCAATTGAATACATTTTAAGTCTTGGCGGAAAACGTATGCGTCCCGTACTGACTTTAATGACGTCAGAAGTTTTTGATACTGATTATACAGCAGCACTTCCTGCAGCAATGGCTGTAGAAGTTTTTCATAATTTCTCCCTTGTTCACGATGATATTATGGATGATGCTCCTTTGCGAAGAGGACAGGAAACAGTGCATGAAAAATGGGATTTGAATACCGGAATTCTTTCCGGAGACGCGATGCTAATTCTGGCTTATCAGTATTTTGAACAATACGAACCAGCCGTTTTTAGGGATTTAGCAAAATTATTCAGCAAAACAGCTCTTGAAGTTTGCGAAGGACAGCAATGGGATGTTGTTTTTGAAAAAAGAAACGATGTTACGATTCCGGAATATCTTAAAATGATCGAATATAAAACAGCCGTTTTAGTTGCTGCTGCTATGAAAATGGGAGCCATTGTAGCCAAAACTACTGAGAAAGAAGCTGATTTAATTTACGATTTCGGATTGAATTTAGGATTGGCTTTCCAGCTTCAGGATGATTATCTGGATGCGTTTGGAGATCCTGAAACTTTCGGAAAACAAGTTGGCGGTGATATTATAGTAAACAAAAAAACCTATTTATACCTGAAAGCACGTGAGTTTTCATCAGCTGAAAAGGCTCTAGCACTAGAAAAATTATTCAGTTTACAACTAGATGATAATACGGAGAAAATAACTACTGCAAAAACTATTTTTAATGAATCGGGTGCTTCAAAAGCAACACAAGATGCTATAGAAATGTATACTTTTAAAGCTTTTGAAACTTTAGAAAAAATGGATATCAACGCTGAAAAGAAAAATATTCTAAGGACTTTTGGAGAGAATTTAATGGGGAGAAAGGTTTAATTTTTTTTGCCACAGATTAAATGATTTTAATGATTTTTTTCGCCACTAATTACATACAATAAACCCGACAGGTTTTAAAAAAACCTGTCGGGTTTGTTTTTCTAAGAACTATCGAAAATGGTTTCGACTCCGCTCAGCCTGACATCACGAGTGTCATCCTGAACGGAGTCGAAGGCTCGTTTATTCAAAAATTTCATCCGGATCAACTAAATCGGATAATTTTTGTTTTAAATCCTCTTTCAAAATTGTCAATCCGTATTGGTAAGAAGCATTCATCCAGCCAAAACCTTCTTCGGTTATATAATCGAATTCAGTTCCTACGTTTCCGTATTCTGCCAGAATTTTGTGTGAACTTATCGATAAATCAAACTTCTCCGGAATCGTTCCGTTATAATCAACCGCATTTCTGGTAATCAGCCAAAGCCAGCGATAAACCATTTCCTGGGCTTCATCGTTAAAATTATAATTGAGTAAACCTTCCCACAAAAGCATTTGATGCGGTGCCCAGCCAAACGGATAATCCCACTGTCGAATTGGTGCATTTTCGTCTACACCGGCAATTGATGCTTTGGTACATCCTGCAATTCCGCCTTTCATTTTAAACCTTGGCAATGTCTTTTTTACTAAAATTTCTGCTTGTTCAGGCGTGCTTATTTTTGCCCAAAGCGGATAAAATGTCGGAGCAGCCTCAAAAAAATGCTGTTCTTCCTTTACAAAATTATAATCTAAATAACAGCCGTTTTCCGCATTCCAGCACAGTTTGTTGATCTTTTCTTTTCTTGAAGATGCTTTCGAAAGCCAATATTCACTAGAGAAAGATTTGTCTTCAAAATATTGAAATTCGTTTTTAAAGTATTTTTCAATCAGAAACGCAATATCAGTTTCATATTTATAAAGCAGACTATTGATTGCCACCGTATTTAAATTGGCACAAACACCCACTAATCTATTTGTTGTATCGTGGCCGCTTTCGCGCATACTGCGATCGTGAATAAAGTACTTATCAAGTTCTTCGTCAACTACTTCTCTTTCGAGGTATTTCTTTTCGAATTCGCGTGTTGACAAATTGTATTTGGGCGCATATTGCTCCAGAATATCATCAAAATGCCCTTCTTCTACTTCAAACGGAAGTCCGATTCCTTCTGCTTTATAGCGATTTAATCCATTTGCTGTAAGTCGTTTACCTTCTTCCATCCAAACGGTTTGGTATTCTTTTATAGCGGTTTTCAAATGTCTTTCGATCCAGAAAATATCCGGATTCGATTTTTCTAAAACATCCATTATTAATGATGTATAAAGTGGCGGCTGCGTACGGGTCAAATAATAACTACGGTTGGCGTTTAGTATTTTTCCGTAATGATCAATTTGATATTTAAAGTTCTCTGCAATGCCTAAAGCAAGGTCGATTTTGTCATCAATCAAAAGTCCTTTGGCAATAAAATAACTGTCCCAGCCGTACATTTCATTAAATCTTCCCCCCGGAACTACAAACGGAACTCCCGAGATTTCATTGTTTTTTATTTGAAGTGCCAAAGCCAAAATTCCCGGTTTTTTATTCAGCGATAAAACATATTCGGACGAAATGTTTTTAGGCATTTGAACCACTTTCAACTTTGGAGTGACAGCTTCTAATTTCTTGAAATAATCAAAAACAATTTCGTCGCCAAAAGGCACATACAAATACGCCAGTTCATTTTCGATCTTATTGTCTTCCAGAATTTTTTTTACACCATCGGCATCAATTGTTCGGGTAAGACCTTTCCAATACAGGTTTTTTATTTTTCCCGAAATTCTTTTTACCGGATCTTCGGTGATTTGATTCAGGTCAATGTCGGCAAATTCGGTATTGCTTTTTTTAGCCAAAGCAAGTTCCTGTAACAAATTCGAAAGCTGATAAGTTCCTTCAATCAATGCAGAATTTCCGTTTTCATCATGCAGTAAAAACTTTTTTGGACCATTATCATCGATCGTTATTTTTTTATCGCCATCAGTATCTTCCTGAGCCAATAATTTTTCAATGGTTTGGGTTATATGTAATTTAAATTTCATCTTTTGCAGTTATTTTTTTGAGAATAAAAAAGGATATTAATAATAAAGACATTGGAATTAAAGTAAAGTAAAATGCATTTTCCGGCCCTTCATTTTTAAACAGCCAGCCCGTTATTCTGGAACCTAATGTGCCGCCAAGAGCAGAGAAAATCACAATTAATCCGGTCATGGAGCTTTGTAAATTTTTAGGCAAAGCACTCAGTACAATCGAATTTAATAAAGGATAAATAGGTGCAATAAATAGTCCGATCAAAGGAAATGCAAAACCTATTAAAGGAATATCAGAAAGTGCATTGATCCTTTTTACTTCTAAACCCACTGTTTTTGGAAGTACAAAAATCACAATCAGCATAGCTGAAAAAATACAGAAACTTAAAACCCAGATCCAGTTTACTTTTTTAGTTACAATACCAGCAATCAACCTTCCAATTGCTAATGAAATGGCCAAAATACTCGCCATCATAATACTGATATTCTCCGGTAAATGAAGCACTTTTGTATTAAAAGTTGGCAGCCACGAAAGAATCCCCTGTTCGATCATGACAAACAAAAAGACACTAATAACAAAAATAACTGTTAGTAATTTTGCCATTAACCGGAACATTTGCAGAAAATCATCTTTGAGGTTTGCTCCTGCCGAAACTTCGGGTTCTTCGAATTTTACAAAAAATAAAAACAAAAATGACAAGAACGATAATGCGGCCAGAAACCAATACACATTCAACCATGAATCAGGATCTTCTTCGTGATTGAAAGCCGGAAATAAAAAATAAGCCAATGCAATTCCCACCATAAAAAAACCTTCGATACTGCTCATTAAAGCGTTGTGTTCTTTTTTGGTTTCGGTAACAGTTCCTATCAGCGAATAAACCGAAACTTTGATCAGCGCAAATGAAACCCCAACAGTTGCAAAAAGAATTTTAGCATTATCAAAAGAGTTTCCAAAATACATCGAAATACAAGCCAAAGTCACCAACGCCAAACCTATCAACATCGATTTTCGATACCCTATTCTGGGTAAAAAAGAGGCTATAAAAAAGGATACAATAGCAATGGGCATGTCTTTGAAAGCTTCTAAAATACTCGCCTGAACTTCATCTACTCCATAATTTTTCTGCGATTTTAAAATCACAATGCCTACACTATTCAATAAAATAGCGAAGACAAAATAATTGAGGTAAAGTGAGATTTTAATTCCTATGTTTTTCATTTTTTGTTGATGTAATTTTTGTTTCCCATTGTTTGGGGTTACGTTGCGACGACGCATTGCTGTGTATCTCTACAATAACTGTATATATATTATTTTAACCTGTTAGTCGTAATGCTAAAAATTTAATTAAACACATAGAAACATAGATTTTTTATGTGTATAAAAAAAGTAAATCAAAAAGAAACTCGTTTCTCACATAGCTATGTGTATTAATGCAAGTGAAACGCTTTTTTTTCATTTCAATAATTCTATGTTTCTATGTGTTAAAATAATTACACCCAACAGGCTAAATCTAGAAATTAATCGCTACCGAAAATCTAAACGCACGTCCCAAAATAGGTCTTGCCATAAACACATCGCTTGCTGCAGAGGTTGTTTGTCTTGGATCTCCTTCTGTTAAACCAATTTCGTTGAATAAGTTCGAAGCATCAACTGCAAAACGAAGATTATTGTAACGGTAATTCAAACCTGCTCCTACTTCTTTATAAGCCGGCAGAACTTGTTTATTATCCTGGTTTGTAAATTTCTTGTCATAATAAGAGAACTGAACATAAGCCGTAAGATCTTTTGTAATATCTACTTCCGGTCTTAGGTTACAGAAAAACTTAGGGATTCTTCGTGCTGTATTTCCATTAAAATTAAAAGCAGAACCGTCAGCATTTGTACCTGTAAAATTATCGTATTCCGGTTTTTGAACGGTAAATGTAAAATTCAGTTTTACAATACTATATCTTGCATTCGTTTCTACTTCAAGACCAATATTGTTGACATCGGCAAATTTATTCTCAGAACTTCCGTCAGATAAAATATCCGTAAAAGCAACATTCTTTAAATTCATGTGAAATAAATTCGCATTTACAGAGAAGAATGAACTGGCATATTTATATCCTAATTCGATCTGATTTACTTCAGTATTCTGAAGTTTGCTTAAATCAGCGGCGTTGTCATAAAATGATTCTTCGATAGGCGATCTGAAACCATGGCTATAACGGGCATAAGAAGCCATTTTATCATTAAATTTATAATTTCCTGCCGCAGTATACGACCATTCGCTCACGTCATATCTCCAATATGTATACGGATTTCCTTTTACTGTTGTTACTGCATCATCAGCCGTATTATTGTCTAAAATCCCTAAGTTTTCAGCACCAAATCTGGCGTTATCTCTGTAGCCCGAATATTTATCTTTGTTGTATCTTAAACCAGCATTGAAAGTCAGATTATCTGTAGCTTTAATTTCTGCGTCAGCATAAATATCATTCAAAACACCTTTCGTTTGGGCGTCTCTTTCTAACCAGGTGATTCTTTCTACACCGTTCCAGGTATGATCAACTCCGGTAGTATTGTCTTTTACATTTAATAATCTCGGATCGTCTGAAACACCCACTAAATAAGAATTCCAGTTCCAGTATTGACTTGATTTCCAGTTCGAATAATAGTAACCGGCAGTTAATTTTACAGGATCTAAATCAAAATTGAAAGAGAAATTATTTGCAAAATTGTTCATCTTTTTCTCGATATGCCAAAGATCAGCTCTCATAATCAGAGCATTTGGGTCCAGCGTTTGTCCGTTATCTACATAAGAATACGTCAGATTACTTGCTGTTGTATTTTGAACGCTTGTGGCGTAAGCATCTTGTGTCCATGGACCACCATTGGGAAAAATAGCATTGTAATCCAAATCGATATTGGTATTTTTGAAAGCATTTTTGAAAGTCACTTTCTCAGATATTTTCTTTTTGAATTCAGCTCCAATGGAGTTGATAACCGGATGAGAACCATTTTCTAAATCAGCACTAAACGTCCCTCCTCCATATTGAGGCACATTCAAACGGCTTAAATTTACTGAAGTCAACGTTCCGTAATTTGGATTAAAACCAGGGATTCCTTCAATTTTTCCGTTGTTGCTTTTTAGCGGAATTGGCAAATAAAACGCATTTCTGTCATCAAGGTGTTTGAAGTTAATTCTCAAATAATCGTCATCATCAAATTTATACGTTATGTTCCCTTTTATCTGACCCCCTTTATTGGCTGTGAAACCAGTATTTCTAACGCCATTATCCGCTCTATAAAAACCTCCAACATTAAAAAATAATTTATCCTGAATTAGAGCGCCTGATAAATTAAGATCTGTTCTGAACATTCCGTAATCTGAAGTCGTAAATTTTGCTCTTCCCATAAATTCATTCTGACCTGTTTTCGAAATAAAATTGATAATTCCACCCGGAGCATTGTTAGCAAATATTGAGGCAGAACCTCCGCGAACGGCTTCCATTTTGCTTACGGTTTCATCTAATCTGTAAAAAGTATCGGCGTTGGCAAATTGCAAAGCTCCATCTTCAAAAACCGGTAATCCGTCTTCCTGAATTTGTACATATTCATACGCTCCCGCAGATGGGATTCCTCTTGCGAAAAGGTTATTTCCTATTTCTCCTCCTGATGCTTCAACTACAAATCCCGGAATGGTCTGCAGTAATGCCGCTGTACTTGATGGCGCTCTGTCTTCGATTGCCTTTGCTCCCATTGTCGTAATCGCAACACTAGACTCCAATTTAGATCTTGGCGTTGATGATCCTGTGACCACAACTTCTTTAAGACTTTGTGATTCTCCTTCAAGCAGTAAATTTACTTCGAGAGATTCTCCTTCTTTTATGGCAATTTTTTTCTCGAAGGTTTTATATCCCACATTGGTTGCGATAATGGTATACGTTCCTGCTTCGACATTCGAGAACGAATATCCTCCATTTTCATCTGTAATCGTATTTTTCCCTGTTTCCTTAATCGACACATTTGCTCCGGGAATGGTTACTCCGCTGTCGTCGAGTACTTTTCCGGAAACCGTATTTTGATTTTGGGCAAACCCTTTATTTGGTAAAAAAAACAGGCAGAACATTAAAAATAATGTACCTAAATACTGGTGTAGCTTTTTCATTTTCTTGTTTGGTTAGTTAGTAATTATGGTTATCACTGTCAAACTTAACTACAAATCATAAAGGAATTTACGAATTAAAAATCGAAAACGTTTTCGAAAAGACCTAAAACGTTTTCGAAACTTAAAAACTTATCAATACAGTTTATTTTTAGTACTTTTATTTCATGAATGACACAAAATTAATAGATATAGCCTCGGCATTAGGAATTTCGGTTACTACGGTTTCAAAAGCCTTAAAAGGATATACCGATATTAGTAAAGCTACGCGCGCCAGAGTGATCGAAATGGCAGAAACCATGAACTACATGCCAAATTCTGTTGCGGTAAATCTTAGAACCAATGAAACTAAGACAATCGGCGTCATTATTCCCGCTACCGTTCACCACTTTTTTTCGAGTGTCTTAAACGGCATCCTCGAAGAAGCAGAAAAAAGAGGATATCTGGTCATTATATTACAATCAAACGAAAAGTACGAACTCGAGAAAAAGCAGCTCGCTTTATTAATTCAGAAACGAGTTGACGGGGTTTTAATGTCGCTCTCTAACGAAACAGACGATTTTACGCATATTAATGAAGCCATTCGCAAAAACACACCTGTTGTTTTATTTGATAAGATTGCAAAAAGAGTCGATTGCTCCAAAGTAGTTATTAATGATGCAAAAGCCGCTTTTGATGCCGTTTCTTACCTTATTAATAAAGGATACAAAAAAATCGCCCATTTTAGAGGATCGTATGTTCCGCAAAACTCGATCGATCGATTTTTAGGCTATAAAAGAGCGCTTGAAGCGCATGGAATCGAGTATGATTCGAAATTGGTTTACGTTTGCGATAACAATACTGATTTTGAAGACGGCTACGAAAATGCTCAAAAAATAATGACCGAAAATCCGGATATCGATGCCATTTTTGCCATTACTGATTTGGTTGCTATCGGGATTATCAAATACTTTAATGAAGCCGGAATAAAAACGCCGGAACAAGTGGCCGTTTTTGGCTTTAGTAATTGGTTTATGAGTACGGTTATTTCACCAAAATTAACTACAATTGATCAACCCGGATTTGAAATGGGACATCAGGCGGTTTCACTTTTAATTGATGAAATTGTCGATATAAAAGAACATCGTCCGGTAACGCATCAAATTATTGAACTTCCTACAAGAATCATTGAAAGAGAATCAACCGTTAAATGATTTTTTAATTCTAACTTTGCCCCAATCTTAAAAAGCATCAATGTTTCCGATTCCTGAAAATACCGATTTTTTATTGGCTGATGCCGAAAAAGAAAACTTATATCTGAGCCTTATTGAGCAAATTAATAAAGACTTTAATTTAGCCAATGAAGGAATTGATTTCCCGATGAGCATTTCTCCCGAAGAATTAAAAATTCAGCTTCACGAAAAAATCTACCGCATGATTCAGTACAAATTTGCTGAATACCTGAATCTCCTTTATATCATTGATGTATCTGAAGAAGAAATTAAAAAACTGGATGGCTCTGATTTGGTGATCCTGGCGGAACAGGTTTCTTTTTTGATTTTAAAAAGAGAGTGGCAAAAAGTTTGGTTTCGAAATTATTACAAGTAGAGATTCTAAATTTCTAAATTTTATTTTTAAGCCTTTGTTGGTATTTCATATAGTTTAATAAAGAGTTCCAAAGATTTATTGAAGTTTAATATTTTATCTAAAATTGGCTGTAAGGATTCCGGAGCATCTTCAATAAAATAGTCAATATGAAATTTTAATGTTTCCCCTATCTGGAAACGGTCAAGTACTTTTGGCGGAAGTGCAAAAGATCTTAATTGAAGTAATTCGCCACTTCTTGCCTGATCACGAAAAAACCAGGACAGAAATTCTAACGAGACTAAACTCTCAGAAGATTTATCTAATGTGAATTCGAATTGTAACATCACTTCATCTTTCAGTCCACCATCAGTTCTTAATAAAGTGGCAAGCGGTAGATGAGAAAGTGATACATCACCCAAATCAGAACCTTTTATCCCTTCTAAATTATCAATTCCACTGCTAACATTTTCTATTCCTTTTAAACTTCCTATTGTTTTCTGAAATAAATCGATCTCTTTTGGATATTCTCCCATTCTAAGTTTTACTATTTGGTCTTACAATATTTTTTAATCTGTCTAATTCAGACCAAAGTCCGAAACCGCTGGTATCTAATTTACTTCCAGTAATTTGAAAACGACCGCATTTAAAACAAATCTTTGCTATACCAACTGTTTTTTCTTTCTTTTTAAAAATAAAAATATCACGATACTCTGCAGCACAAGAAGCATAAGCGTCTGGTGACGAATCTTTTTCGCTAAAAACATTTTGAATGTCTTTTTGCTGTTTAATAGTTAAGTCTGATTTTTTATAATTATGCTTTAATAGAATCTTCTCGAAATTTTCTTTTGGAATAGTATCCGGAAAATGATGCACAAATAAAGTTATGAATTCTGTTTCTTTTTCAGTATTAATATCTTTCCTAATAAGTTTCGAAAAATCATGATCAGAAAAATTCAAATAATAATGATCTATTTTATCCGAATCGAAAAAAGGTTTTAATTCTTTCTTTACAACCTTTTTGCCTGCTACTTCTACTTTATTAGAATTTTTACAACTCGAAATTATAATAACAATAAGTACAAAAATATATTTTCTCACTTTTTTTGGATTTAAAACTTAATGTCTTCAATTTGAAATATTAAATTTTGACAATATCTGTTCCTAGTTTTTTATTTTGAACTATTTTATTAACCAAGTCTCGAAATGTTTCAATATCTCCAGTAGTAATAGTACTTTCATATTTCCAGTTTGGAAATATTCTGTCTAACAAATGATCTAAACATCTTTCTCTTTCTACTTTTACATCGAATTTATCGAAAACTTTCACCCCTGTTAATGTTACTTCTTCTAATAGAGGAGAAAAATTATCATTAATAGCCAAAAAATCTTCGATTCTTGTTGACGGCTTTAAACTTACAACATCTACACCTTTAATTTTTAAATTTCGCTTTAAGGTTTGAAAAACAGAGAATGTTAAACATTCTGAACCCAAAATTTTGATTGGTTTGACAATTTCTTTTTCAGCTACAGTTGATAAAAAATCACAAAGATCACCTAAAGTTTTTTTATCATCCGGATTGAAGATTGTATCCCATATTTTTATTGGCACATCAATTCTAAATTCTTGATTTAAAAATTTAGATAATTCCTTCCAAGGTAATAAATCCTGAACTTCACGCCATTCGCGTATTAATGTATACTTTGTTAAAACAAAAGTTCCATCAACCATAAAATCAAATTGGCCTGAAAGTCTATGCTGTTCTTTGAATATTTCTAAAAGCTCATTAGAAGTATAACAGATCTTATCATTCATAACTTATATTTTCTTTTATCCATTCGAAACCTTAGAAACTTAGCATCTCAGAACCTTAGCAACTCTAAAAGTAAACTCTCACAAAAGGCATAAACCCGGACCCGTAAAGACTTCTATCGGGATCATACAAAACATCATAACGCGCACCAATCGTGACACTTCCGGTTCTGTAACCTACACCAAGATACAAGGCAGTATTCCAATAATTATCAGAATAACTTGGTCTGTAGGGCGTTGAATTATAATCGGTATTGACACGAACTTGTTCTAACTCAGCTGACAATTGAATTTCCGGAATCGGATTTACAAGTCCCACCAGACTTCCTCCATACACAAAAGAGTTGTAATAACTTTTCGAAGATAAGTAACCAAATTGCAGACCAACACCAACCGCTACAATTTCGTTTACATTATAAATGGCACTTGGCATTACAGAAATATCCGTATATCCGGATCCAATTCCTACACCAAGTCCGCCTCCAAATTGCACTTTCTCCCAAAAATGATTACTATTGCCGATAATGTATTTTTGCTGCGAAATTGCAGAAGTTGAAAACAAGACTGCCAAAATCACAAAAAAAGGTTTGAAAACGATTGAAATTTGATTATAATTCATAGTTGAGTCTATTTTTAACAAATTTTTACGTAAAAGTACGTAAAAAAAAGATTTAAATAAATGCGATTGTTGTACTTTTGCCTTTCTATTTAACAAAAAGTATATTCACTCATATTATGGATAGGTTTTCATTTTTAAATGCAGCGCATACAGAGTTTTTCGCACAATTATATGATCAGTATTTAGTAAATCCAGATAGCGTTGAGCCAAGCTGGAGAAGTTTTTTTCAAGGTTTCGACTTTGGACAGACGACTTATAATGACGAAAATCCAGTTCAACGAATCGTTGAGTATGTAACTAGCGACAATCAAGATTGTAGTCTTGTTTCTGACAAACTACAAAAAGAATTCAATGTACTAAAGTTAATCGATGCCTACCGTACTCGCGGACATTTGTTTACAAAAACAAATCCGGTTCGTGATCGCAGAACATCTTCGCCAACATTAGACATCGAAAATTTCGGATTAACAACTGCTGATCTTTCCAGTGTTTTTGATGCTGGTCAGGCTATCGGAGTGGGGCCATCTACTTTGCAGGATATCGTAACACGTCTTAAATCTATTTACTGCCAGCATATTGGTATTGAATATATGTATATCAGAAATCCTGGCGTTGTACAGTGGATTCAGGATAAACTGGCTGTAAATGTAAATCAGCCTAATTTCTCTTCTGAAGAAAAGAAAACGATCCTAAACAAATTAAACCAGGCGGTTTCTTTCGAGAACTTCTTACATACTAAATATGTTGGTCAAAAAAGATTTTCACTAGAAGGTGGAGAATCTATCATTCCGGCTTTAGATGCTTTGATCGAACAAGCTGCTGAAAAAGGTGTTGAACAATTCGTAATGGGAATGGCTCACCGTGGTCGTCTGAACGTTTTGGCTAACATCTTCGGAAAATCTACTCAGGATATTTTTGGTGAGTTTGACGGTAAAGATTACGATCAGGAATATTTTGATGGTGATGTAAAATACCATTTAGGTCTTACTGCCGACAAAAAAACAAGAACAGGAAAAAATATTAATATCAATTTAGCACCAAACCCTTCTCACTTAGAAACGGTTGGAGCTGTAATTGAAGGAATCACAAGAGCAAAACAAGATAAATATTTTCCAAACGATTTCTCAAAAGTATTGCCAATTGCCGTTCACGGAGATGCTGCAATCGCAGGTCAGGGAATTTTATACGAAATCATTCAAATGGCATTGCTTGACGGTTACAAAACCGGAGGAACAATTCATATCGTAATCAACAATCAGGTTGGTTTTACTACTAACTATTTAGATGCACGTTCGTCTACTTACTGTACAGATGTTGCCAAAGTAACGCTTTCACCAGTATTACACGTAAATGCTGATGATGCAGAGGCTGTTGTACACGCAGTATCTTTTGCATTAGATTACAGAATGCAATTTGGCCGTGACGTATTTATTGACTTATTAGGATATAGAAAATACGGTCATAACGAAGGTGATGAGCCTCGTTTTACACAACCTGTATTATATAAAATCATCGCAAAACATAAAAATCCAAGAGATATTTATGCTGAAAAATTATTGTCAGACGGCGTAATCGATGCTTCTTATGTAAACGCTTTAGAAAAAGAATACAAATCTACTATGGAGGAGAATTTACAAGCTTCCCGTAAAAAAGATTTGACGATTATAACGCCATTCATGAAAAACGAATGGGATGGATTTGTTCAGGTAACAGATACGCAGATGCTTGAAAAAGTTGACACTACTTTTGACAAAAAAGGACTAGATTCTATCATCGGTACAATTTCAACATTACCAGCGGACAAGAAATTCATTAGTAAAATAACTAAAATCGTTACGGACAGAAAAACCGGATACGACAATAATACTATCGATTGGGGAACTGCAGAAGCCTTGGCTTACGGTTCACTTTTGACTGAAGGATTCGATATTCGTATTTCAGGTCAGGACGTAGAGCGTGGTACATTCTCTCACCGTCACGCTGTTGTAAAAGTAGAAGATTCTGAAGAAGAAGTAATCCTGCTGGATAGCATCGAAAACAAAAAAGGAAAATTCGGCGTATTCAATTCACTTTTATCTGAATATGGTGTACTTGGTTTTGATTATGGATATGCATTAGCGAATCCAAACGCTTTGACAATTTGGGAAGCTCAATTTGGAGATTTCTCTAACGGAGCCCAAATCATGATTGACCAGTACATTTCATGTGGTGAAGATAAATGGAACAACCAAAACGGTATTGTTTTATTATTGCCTCACGGATATGAAGGACAAGGTGCAGAACACTCTTCTGCAAGAATGGAGCGTTACTTACAACTTTGTGCAAGACAAAATATGTATGTGGCAGACTGTACAACTCCTGCCAACTTCTTCCACTTGTTGAGAAGACAGATGAAAACAAATTTCCGTAAACCTTTGGTCGTTTTCTCTCCAAAAAGTTTATTGCGTGATCCAAGATGTGTTTCTACAGCAGAAGAATTAGCTACAGGAAGTTTCCAGGAAACAATTGATGACAATACAGTAGATAAAAAAGCAGTAAAAACCTTGGTTTTTGTTACCGGTAAATTCTACTATGACATCGTTGCCGAAAGAGAAAACAACGGAAGAAATGACGTTGCAGTGGCTCGTATTGAGCAATTATTCCCTTTCCCGGTTGCACAACTTAAAGAAATCATCGCACAATATCCAAATGCTGATGATTATGTTTGGGCTCAGGAAGAACCTAAAAACATGGGAGCTTACAGCTTTATGTTAATGAACTTTGATCTTGTAAAATGGAGATTAGCTTCACTAAAAGCTTACGCAGCACCGGCATCAGGAAGTTATACCCGTGCAAAACGCCGTCATGCAGATGCAATTAGAATGGTATTCGATAAAGATTTATTCAGATAAAAAATTAGTTTAACGTTTAAGACTTAAAGTACGACCAAACACTTTAATCTTTAAACAATACAAACCTTAAACAAAAACAAAGATGATTTTAGAAATGAAAGTCCCATCACCAGGGGAATCAATAAAAGAAGTTGAAATTGCAACTTGGTTAGTAAAAGACGGAGATTATGTAGAAAAAGATCAAGCTATTGCTGAAGTTGATTCAGACAAAGCGACTCTTGAATTACCGGCAGAAGCAAGCGGAATCATTACGCTAAAAGCAGAAGAAGGTGATGCAGTAGCTGTGGGAGCTGTAGTTTGTTTAATCGATACAGGTGCAGCAAAACCTGCAGGAGATGCTCCGGCGGCCGAAGCTCCAAAAGCGGAAGTAAAAGCAGAAGCGCCTAAGGCAGAAGCAAAAGCGGAAGCTCCAAAAGCAGCACCAGCACCAGCAGCAACTTATGCTACAGGAACTCCATCTCCGGCAGCAAGAAAAATATTAGACGAAAAAAACATAGCACCGGCAACTGTTTCAGGAACTGGTAAAGGCGGAAGAATTACTAAAGATGATGCTGTAAACGCAGTGCCTTCTATGGGAACTCCAACTGGAGGAAACCGTGGATCTGAGCGTACAAAATTATCAATGTTACGTCGTAAAGTAGCAGAGCGATTAGTAGCTGCTAAAAACGAAACAGCAATGTTAACGACTTTCAACGAAGTTAACATGACGCCAATCAACTTAATTCGTAACGAATACAAAGATGCTTTCAAAGCAAAACATGGTGGTCTTGGTTTAGGATACATGTCTTTCTTTACAAAAGCAGTTACAAGAGCTTTAGAATTATATCCGGACGTAAACTCTATGATGGATGGTGATTATAAAGTAGCTTACGATTTTGCTGATATCTCTATCGCAGTTTCAGGGCCAAAAGGTTTAATGGTTCCTGTGGTTCGTAATGCTGAAAACTTAAGTTTCCGCGGAATTGAAGCTGAAATCAAAAGATTAGCATTGAGAGCCCGTGATGGTCAGATTACTGTTGACGATATGACTGGCGGAACTTTTACAATTACTAATGGTGGCGTTTTTGGAAGTATGTTAAGTACTCCAATCATCAACCCTCCACAATCAGGAATTTTAGGAATGCACAACATTATCGAGCGTCCAATTGCTGTAAACGGTAAAGTTGAGATTCACCCAATGATGTATGTAGCACTTTCTTATGACCACAGAATCATCGACGGACGTGAGTCTGTTGGTTTTTTAGTAGCTGTAAAAGAAGCTTTAGAAAATCCTTTGGAATTATTAATGAATGGCGATGCTAAACGTGCTTTAGAGTTGTAATTTTAAGTAATTTCGGTAATAATATAAAAACCTGTTCATTTATCTGAACAGGTTTTTTTATATAAAATTTAATTAAGATTTGCTTAAGATGTTAATTTTTTAAACAAACGTAAATTTTACCCTTTAAAAAATATTTTATTTAGAATAAATAAGAATAGCTTGTGTAGTTGATAATCAACAACTAAATTTGCGCTATTAAAATCAATTCTAAATAAAATGAAGAATAAATTCATAATTTCTTTTTTGAGCTTTTGTTTTTTTCTATTAGCAGGCACAACAATTTCAGCACAGGAAAAAGCAACCTTAAAAGGTAAAATATCTTTAAACGATAACGAATCTCCTGAGGGAATTTCCCTTGCTCTGAAAGGAACAAGATTTGGAACAGTTACTGACCAGGATGGTAATTATAGAATAAAAAACATCAAGCCGGGAACTTACACTTTAAAAATTTCTGCAGTTGGATATAATACTACTGAAAGAAAAATTACATTTAAAGAAGGTGACGAACTTACTGAAAACTTCAACCTGACTTCAAACTCAGAAGAACTAACGGAAGTTGTGGTAAACAGCAGAAAAAATCATTTTGCCCGTAAAGAAAATCAGCAAGTATCAAGATTGCCACTTAAAAATCTTGAAAATCCACAAGTTTATACCACTATCACAGGCGAAGTATTAAAAGAACAAGTAGTAACTAATTTTGATGATGCTTTAAAAAATGCTTCCGGTATTACACAACTTTGGGCCGCTACAGGTCGTGGCGGAGATGGTGCAGGATATTATTCTCTTAGAGGTTTTGCCGTACAGCCAACAATGGTTAACGGTTTACCGGGTTTGACAAACGGAAGTTTAGATCCAGCAAACATTGACAGAATCGAAATCATAAAAGGACCATCAGGGACTTTATTTGGAAGCAGTTTAATTTCGTACGGAGGATTAATAAATACTACCACAAAAAGACCTTACAAAGGATTTGGAGGAGAAGTAAATTACACTGGCGGAAGTTATGGTTTGAATCGTGTTACTGTAGATCTGAACACAGCATTAAATGATAAAAAAACTATAAACTTCAGAATTAATTCAGCATACAACAAACAAGAAAGCTTTCAGGATGCTGGTTTTAGAGAATCCTTTTTTATTGCTCCATCATTATCTTACGAAGTAAACGACAGATTATCATTTTTGGTAAACACGGAGTTTATGAGCAACGAAACAACAAATCCTACTATGTTGTTTTTAGACCGAAGCAACCCTTTAAGAGTTCACAATATCTCTGAATTAAAATACGACAACAAACGTTCTTACACTAGTAATGAACTTACCCTAAAAACACCTTCGTATAACATACAGGCACAAATGAATTATAAACTTTCTGACCAATGGAAATCGCAAACCGTTTTCTCTTCAAGTTCAGCAAAGTCCACAGGAAACTACGCTTATTTATATGAAGAAACAAGCGAATCCAAATATGACGACATAAAAAGCGGAATTGTTTTGGGAAGATCTTTTACCTATCAGGATAGTAAAAACATCACTACTGACATCCAGCAAAATTTTATTGGTGATTTCAAAATCGGAGATTTAAGAAACAGAATTGTAGTTGGTTTTGATTATTTCAACAGAACAGCAACAGATCATGGTTCTGGATATTTTACTAACGGAATTGTATACATTGGCGACGATTTACAAACTTTCAACTCTAAATTTGGTCCGTCAAATGGCGGTGACACAGGAATCCTGACAAAAGCAGAATCTGATGTTATTGTAGGCAACAGCCCAAGAAACAACAACAAAACGAAACAAGAAGTTTACAGCGCTTATTTTTCAGATGTATTCAACTTCACACCTGCCTTATCAGCAATGGTAAGCTTACGTGCTGATCGTTTCATTAATAGTGGTGATATTTCAACAGATACCGATAACTATAATCAAACCGCATTTTCTCCAAAATTTGGTTTAGTTTACCAACCTATTTTAGATAAAGTATCGCTTTTTGCCAACTACATGAATGGTTTTGCAAACGTTGCCCCTGGTGAAGATGTTAATGGCACGACAAGAACGCCAAGAACTTTTAATCCTGAACACGCTAACCAATTTGAGGCAGGTACTAAACTGAATCTTCTAAAAGATAAAGTGTATACTACTTTTAGTTATTACGATATCAAAGTAACAGATCAGGTCTATAGTATAAGAACTTCAGCAACTCAAATAACAAATTACCAAAATGGTGGTCAGCACAATAAAGGTTTTGAAGCCGAAATCGTAGCCAATCCAGTTGCTGGGTTAAATATTATGCTGGGGTACAGTTACAATGACGCAAAATTAACTGCCGGCGATCCTGATTTCGTAGGTTTCAGACCTGAGAGTTCCGGACCTCAAAATTTAGCCAACCTTTGGGCAAGCTACAAATTTACTCAAGGTTCATTAAGAGGATTTGGTTTAGGATTTGGAGGAAATTATGTTGGAGATAACAAAATCATGAACAGAGCAACAGCAGGAACATTCACAATTCCGGAATATGTAGCCTTGAATTCATCTTTGTTTTATAGTGCCGAAAAGTTTTCAATCAATCTAAAAGTAAACAATATTACGAACGAAGAAATTTATGATGGCTGGTCAACCATTCATCCAAAAGATCCTCGAACTTTTGCCGCAAGTTTTACTTATAAGTTCTAACATAAAGACAAAACACCTTTCTCTTACAGCAGAAAGGTGTTTTTTAAATTCTATGAAATTATGATAACAATAGCAAGCCTTATCGTTTTTTTAGCTTTTTACACGCTTTACTATACCTCAAAAAGAGCCACATTATCTTATGATCTGGGTTTTGAGAAATGGATGAAAAGCAATCCTAAACCAACCAAATATATGGGCTTGGGGCTTCTTTTATTAGCATATTCACTTTGGCTCTTTACTCAGTCTTTGTGTTGCGGGACTTTAATGTTTTTTATCCAGCTTATGACTGTAGGAAGTTTGATTATTATTTTAGCACCATTAAAGAAAATTAGCCGATTTGCTATTATTGCTCTTTTCGTGATTGTGGCTTTAATAGAATTTTATTACAACTAACTTATTTCTAACCAAAATATGCCAGCAAATCCTAAATATCTAACCCAATCTATATGGCAGCGAATTGCCAAAATTACAGCTGCCATACTTGGCGGCTATTTTGTTTCAGTCAGTTTTCATTTGGCTTTAGCAGCCTGGTTCAACCGTGCTAATATCTTAATGACCATGGCTTTTAGCGGATTCATTCTTTGGGTGGCGCTTATGGTAATTGCTTTTTTAGCAAAAAGCGGATGGAAAATCTGGGGTATATATCTACTTCTTACTTTAGTTTTTTCTCTTTTTATTTATCTGGGTCAAACCTGCAATCCGATAGCAAAATAACTTATGAATAACCGTAATTATAATATCTACTTTCATACGCATACCGTTAGCGGAATTGTTATCAGTGTGGTACTTTTTGTGATTTTTTTTGCTGGATCTTTTTCTTTTTTCAGGGATGATATCAACAACTGGGAAAGAAATGAATCTACTGCTATTACCAAAGAAATTCAGCTGGACTACGATAAGGCCTTAAAAAAACTAGACAAGGAATACGTTCTGCACGGAAGAAATATTACCATTTCTAAACCAAGCAACGAAAGAAGAGTTGCCGTTTATATGGAAGGCACGAAAGATACTTTGGCTCCGGCCAAACAAAAAGAAGGAAGCTTTTTCTATCTCGACACCAAAACCTTTAAAACATTCACTTATGAACAATCTTATTCGCTAGGTGAATTTTTATACCGTTTGCATTTCTTAGCTCAAATTCCTTATCCTGTTGGTTATTACCTATCAGGGTTTGTCGCTTTATTTTTCTTATTTGCAATCGTAACCGGTGTTTTATTGCACTGGAAAAAAATTGTTTCTAATTTTTACATTTTCCGTCCAAAGGAAAAATTAAAAACATTATGGACAGATGCACATACAGCATTAGGAATGATTGGCCTGCCGTTTCAGTTTGTATATGCTGTAACCGGAGCATTTTTTATGATCAAGCTTTTAATAGTTGCACCTGCCGTGATGACTTTGTACAAAGGCGATCAGGATAAACTGTACAAAGAATTAGAATACACTGATCCGGATTATAAATTTGATAATAAAAAACTGGCTGTTCCTTTTAACATTGATCAATTAGTCGCAAAAGCAAAAAGCAACTGGAAAGATTTTGAAATTACTCGTGTTTTTATTCAGAATTATGGCGATGCCAATATGCATGTTTTGGTTGAAGGTGAAATGCTGAGCAGTAAAAAATTCACAGGAATAGGAAAAGTAGTTTACCGAATTGCCGACGGAAAAGAAATTGCAAAGAAAAACCCTGTCACACAAAACAACTATTTAGATGTTGTGAAAAATGTTTTATACAAAATTCATTTTGGTGATTATGGCGGTTATGCTTTAAGAATCATAAGTTTCGTTTTAGGAATCATAACTTGTTTTGTCATCATTTCCGGAGTTATGATTTGGTTAGTTGCCAGACAAAAAAACAATTTACCAGAGAAAAAAAGACGTTTCAATGCTGCGGTAGTTCGCATCTATCTGGCAATTTGCCTGAGCATGTACCCTATTACAGCCTTAGCATTTATTGGCTCAAAAATATTTTATCCTTTAAGTCAATCGAACTTATTCAGCCTTTATTTTGGAGGATGGCTATTGTTAACCCTATTTTTTATCCTTAAAAAGAATGATGCGTTTACAAATAGATTCTGTCTAATTTCAGGAAGTATTTTAGGATTTCTAATTCCAATTACAAACGGAATCGTATCCGGAAACTGGTTTTGGAATTCGTTTATGCAAAATCACATTCAGGTTTTCTTTATAGATGTTTTCTGGATTATTTTGGCATCCCTAACACTATACATTTCATTTACTTTGAAGTCAAAAAAAGCCGTTTCCTAAAAATTAGCTTAAATAATTTGCCCTCTATGGATTAAGCATTTACTTTTACGCTTTATTCAAAACATGGGTTTAAAAAAACAAATACGCTTTCTGCATAAATGGCTCGGGTTAATTTCCGGGCTTATTGTTTTTATCATAAGTATTACCGGCTGTATCTTTTGTTTTCATGATGAAATAAAAGACATTACCAGAAAAGAATGGCGATTGGTTGAACCTCAGAACAAGCCTTTCATGTTCGCATCAGTTTTACAGGAAAAGGCAAAAGAAATTCTCCCAGATTACAAACAATCGATGGTTTCTTTTTACGGAAAAAACAGATCTGCAATTGTGTATACTTATTCCGGTACAGAAAACCGCTATCTCTACTTTAATCCGTACACAGGAAAACATCTAAAAACCGAAGATCCGGAAACAGATTTCTTCATCATTGTAGAATACATACATCTGTATTTGCTTTTACCGGATTATATCGGCAAACACATTATTGGAGGTGCGACCATCATTTTTATTCTATTACTGATTTCGGGAATTATTCAATGGTGGCCAAAGAAAAAGAAAGATCTCAAGAGAAGCCTCTCCGTAAAATGGTCTGCAAAATGGCGTCGGGTAAATTACGACTGGCACAATACATCCGGATTTTATATTTCGATAGTTGCTGCGGTTATGGCCATTACTGGTCTAACATTCACTTACGAATGGGTTGGAGACGGCATTTACAAAACCTTTAATTTTGGCGGCGATAAAGCTTTAGAAACAAAAACGCCCATAATAGACACAACATCGTTTGAATACAATACTTCTGCAGCGATAGACCGGGCACTTTATCACACGATGAAAAAAAATCCCGAAGCTGAAATGTTTTATGTAATGATACCACAAAAGAAAGGCGATATCATAAATACAGGAGCCTATCCGCATACTTTACGATACGATCATCAAAGCAATTATTATTTTCATCCCTACCACGGAGAATTACTTCAAAGTCAGACGTTTGATAAAAAAAGTTTAGGTTTACAAGTTGTCGAAATGAATTATGGCATTCATACAGGGCAAATCTTAGATCTGCCGGGAAAAATTATTGCATTTATTGTCAGTCTGATTGCCGCTGCTTTACCCGTAACCGGTTTTGTGATTTGGTATGGAAGAAGAAATAAATCCTGCAAAAAGATCAAGATCAAGGCGTAAAAAATTTAACCACTTAGAACGCACGTTTTTATCTTATAATTACAAACGAGAAATTCGCAAAGCTATACTTGATAAAGCTTTGCGAATTTTGCGTTTGTATAAAATCTTACAAATAAAAAACCGCTGATTAAAGCGGTTCTTGTTGTGTCATTCGAAATATCTTAATTTCTATTGGCTAAAGCATTTTTCTGTAAATTTTTTACTGAAGTGATTTTGCTGTTTTGATAAGCAACTTCACAAAGATTTTTTTCATTGAAGAAAACCCAATTTCCAGTTTTCAATCCGTCTGTGTATTCTCCTACCGCCACTTTATTTCCTCTTTCATCATACGATACCCAAACTCCATCTAATTTACCGTCTTTAAAAAAGCCTTGTTGTTGCACCTTACCATTTTCATAATAATAAGTAGCTTTTACTTTGTTTCCAACAGCTTCTAATTCCGGGTTTACTTCTTGTGCAACTAGAATTCCAGAGAACAATATTGCAACTAAAATTACACACTTTTTCATATCTTTAGGTATTAATGTTATCAAATAGTATATCAAATATACTTATTTGTTTACATTAAAAAAACTTTTACTTAACAATTTGGTAACATTAGATAAAAGCTTAACATTGGAAAATGATGAAAAACAAAAAAACCAACGCCTAAGCCTTGGTTTTACTGGTATTTTATAAAAAAGCAAATTTTACGATATCGTTATAAATTTCGTAAATAAACTACTTCAATAACGAATCTAATTGCTTCTGAAGGTCTGGAGACGATGGTCGGTTAGCATCAGAGCTTAAAACATTTCCGTTAGGATCAACTATGATAAATCTCGGAATTCCTGTAACACCGTAATTCGTTACAAACTCAGATTCCCAATCCTTATCTGCAAATAATTGTACACCGCCTAAGTTTTTATCCGTTACAAATTTTTTCCATTTTTCATTGTCCTTTGCCTTATCAATTGAAATACTGACAAACTCAATATTTTTTCCGTGATACTTTTCTTCAATTTTTTGCAGGTAAGGAATTTCAGCTCTGCATGGCGCGCACCAGGTTGCCCAAAGATCAATGTAAACATATTTTCCTTTCAGGTCAGAAAGTTTAGTTTTTCCTCCTTTGTGATTTTCATAATCAAAACCCGGAGAAGGTTTTCCTTTAAGTTTATTTGCTTTCGAGGCTCTTTCATATTCCTGAACCGCATATTGATTAAAACTTTCAAAACTCTGTTTTAATGCCGCTTTAAACTCAGGATCAAAATTTCCTTTCTCAACATTTTCAATATCTTCTTTCTTCTTTGCCTCTAATAGCGAAGCAAACTCAGCAGGTTCTTTGGCGAAAGCCTCATCCCTGAATTTTTCATCTTTTAAGGCTTGTTGTGCCAGAAAATTACTTTCGTCAACCTCTTTTCCTTTATAAACAATTGTTTCGTCAAACTCTTTGGCATTCATTGTTAGATTGACTTCCGAATTTGGCTTTAAATATAAATTAGAACTTTCTGTTCCGTCAGAGAACATATAAAATCCTTTTGGAGCCTCAAAATTGGCCACAAAAAGCTCTTTTTTATTAATCGGAATAACCTGTTTGAAATTGTCTCTTCCTTTAATCACCAGAGTATCACTATTTCTGTTGGCAATTTTAGCCGTAAATTTTACTTGATTTTTGGTTTGACCGATGACATTCAAAGCGCTAAAAATCAACAGACCAGTTACAAAAAGTTTGTTCATATAAATTAAAGTTTTTATTTAATGACTCAAATCTAAAGAAATTAAGACTGCCAAATTTAAGAATTAACAAAATATTTCAAATTAATGAGCATCAAGTTACGACTTTACTATATTAATTTGAATTTTGTGTTTACTTTTGCAGTCTAAAATTTAGATCATGTATAGAAGTCATAATTGTGGCGAATTAAACGCCTCAAATATTAATACGGAAGTTACACTAGCGGGTTGGGTTCAGAAATCACGCGATAAAGGATTTATGAATTGGGTCGATTTACGTGACCGTTACGGAATTACACAACTTATTTTCGACGAAAGCCGTACAGACAAAACTGTTTTTGAACTGGCAAAAACTCTTGGTAGAGAATTTGTAATTCAGGTAAAAGGAACTGTAATTGAACGTGAGGACAAGAACAAAAACAAAAACATGATTACCGGTGACATCGAAATTTTAGTTACCGAATTAACTATACTTAACGCTGCCTTGACTCCTCCGTTTACTATTGAGGACGAAACTGACGGCGGTGAAGACATCAGAATGAAATATCGCTACCTTGATATTAGAAGAAATCCTGTAAAAAACAGTTTATTATTCCGTCATAAAGTAGCAATGGAAGTTCGTAAATATTTGTCAGATTTAGATTTCTGCGAAGTTGAAACGCCTTACTTAATCAAATCAACTCCGGAAGGAGCAAGGGATTTCGTTGTACCAAGCCGTATGAACGAAGGACAATTTTATGCATTGCCACAATCACCGCAAACTTTCAAGCAATTATTGATGGTGGGTGGAATGGATAAATATTTCCAGATCGTAAAATGTTTCCGTGACGAAGATTTGCGTGCAGACCGTCAGCCTGAGTTTACACAAATCGATTGCGAAATGGCATTTGTGGAGCAAGAAGACATTTTGAATGTTTTTGAAGGTCTGACAAGACATTTACTAAAAGAAATTAAAGGTATTGAAGTAGATAAATTTCCAAGAATTACCTACGATTATGCCATGAAAACATATGGAAACGACAAACCGGACATTCGTTTTGGGATGGAATTTGGTGAGTTGAACGAATTTGCACAACACAAGGAATTCCCGGTATTCAATGCCGCTGAATTAGTTGTGGGAATTGCAGTTCCGGGAGCAGGAAATTATACCCGTAAAGAAATTGACGGATTGATTGACTGGGTAAAACGCCCGCAAGTTGGTGCATCAGGAATGGTGTATGCAAAATGCAATGACGACGGAACTTTTAAATCATCTGTAGATAAATTTTACGATCAGGAGGATTTAGGACAATGGGCAAAAATTACAGGAGCAAAACCTGGCGATATGATTTTTGTACTTTCCGGACCGGCCAACAAAACACGTGCACAACTTTCTGCCCTTCGTATGGAATTAGCAACTCGTTTAGGATTGCGTAATCCTGAAGTATTCGCTCCTCTTTGGGTAATTGATTTCCCATTATTAGAACTGGACGAAGAAAGTGGCCGTTATCACGCAATGCACCACCCGTTTACCTCTCCAAAACCGGAAGACATGGCATTATTAGAAACTGAACCCGGAAAAGTTCGTGCAAATGCTTATGATATGGTTATGAACGGAAATGAAATTGGCGGAGGATCTATTCGTATTCATGATAAAGCGACTCAGCAATTAATGTTCAAATACCTGGGCTTTACCGAAGAAGAAGCAAAAGCACAATTTGGCTTTTTAATGGATGCTTTTCAATTTGGAGCACCGCCACACGGAGGTTTAGCATTTGGTCTTGACAGATTAGTAGCGATCTTAGGAGGTCAGGAAACCATTAGAGATTTTATTGCGTTCCCTAAAAATAATTCAGGACGCGATGTGATGATTGATGCACCTGCTGCGATCGATGAGACTCAGCTGAAAGAACTTTCAATTAAATTAGATATTAAACAATCTTAAAACTGAGATGAAAAAACTGATTTTGCTGCTTTTTGCAATAAACCTATATGCCCAGAGTCCAAAACAAGTTTTATATTCATTTTACGACTGGAAATATCCAAAGATAAAAATAGAAAGCACTACAATTGGTGTCATCGTAGAAGATCCATCAAACAATAGCGTGATAGACAATCAAGTCTCTGCCTACGCAATCAAGAATCTTAATTTAAGAAATTTACAAATAGTCGCTCCCGAAAAGAGCGACTATTTATTGTATATACAACCCATAAGTACTGAGCTTACTACAAGCGTAGAAAAAATAAATAACATTAATGATGTTAGTTATATTGGGAAAATTATTTTTTCTTCAAGATTAAACTTTACCATCAAGCGAAAAAACGAAATCGTTTATACCAAAGATTTCAATTATTCTCAAGCAATTTCAGACGTAAGCACTTATAATAATTACAGCATTAAAACAGAGGAAATTGCAAACAGTCAGGTACAAAAACTTCTGAAAAATTCCAGCGTAACAATTTATCAAAATTGCCGCGACACATATGCCAATACTGTTTTGTATCATTTTTTTAAAGAGATCAAAGAAACCATTGATTTTAGCAGAGTAGAAGAAACACTTGCGCTATACAAATTCACAGACAATGACTTTGAGCAAATAAACCAATCTGTCGATGCCTTTGAATTCACAAGAAAATTAGAAGACAACGAAGAGAATTATCTTAAAATAAAAAATCTCCTTTTAGAAAAAATACAATTTTGGGAAACTGAAGTTTCGAAATACGATTACAACAATAAAAAAACCAAAAAGATTTACTGGGCTCTAATGGCAAATATTTCAACTGCTTATTATGCTTTGGGAGACAATGCAAAAGCGATCGAATTCAAAGACAAAGCGTTACTTGTTGACTATAACAAAAACTACAGGTATCTGAGCGAAATACCCGAGAAAAAAATAAAGAACCTGTCTTTTCTATTAGATTCCGAAGGCAAACCTTTTATTGACTTTGAAAATAATGATTTTTCGAAAAAACAAAACTTTGATGCTGTCTATTTTACCAATAAAAAAGGAAAACTTCTGATCAACAGTAACGTTTCAGATCAGGAAATCGTCATCAGAAAAAACCGTGTCGAAGTAATCTATCATGTTCTGGCGTGTTCTAAATTTTATGATTTCCTACTGAGCATAGTCAATGATTTTAATGAAAAAGAAGAAGATAAAAGTTTATTTTTTAAGAATACAGATAATTACTTTTTTAACCTTACAAAACATTATAATGATCGAAGTAAAGAATTGCTTGTTGCCGATTTGAAAAACTTCAACATGGAAGAAAAAAAGACCATTCTAACGGCTTCCAATAAAATCTATGACTTAACAGATGTTTTATACAAACGATTAGAGCAATCTCAAAAAATAAACTCGGAGAGTCAATATTCCGAATTTTTAAAAACAATTGTTAAGCTACAGGATCTTCTTGCCCATTATCCCGGCACCAGTAAAAAAGAAGACCTAAAAGCATTGACCAATATGGTTTTTATTACTCAGGACCAGGCACTGTTAGATCTTCCTTATTTGGGCTTTTTAGCAGACGAACTTACGACAGAGGGGCATAGTGACTATAAAAGTCATCCAAAAATGTATCAAGCCCTTTTTAAACAATACAAAAAAACATTCAACAACTTAATGGCAAGTACTGTTTTAAAAAATCTCCATGATAAAGAAGTCATAAAATTTAATGAAATTATGTATTCATTTTACATGCCGTTATCCAGAGAAAAAATTGAAAACGTAAATATTAAATTCAAAAATCAATACAATAGCGATTCAATTTTGAGACTCTTAATGCTTTATTCCAAGTAATCATGAAAAAATTATTTTTAATCGCTTTAATCTTCATTTTAAACAGCTGTGCATTTGCACCGAAAACTGTGGTAAAAGACGAAACTTTTACGAAGCAAAATGCAGACGAGCAGGAAAGAGACTTCAACCTTCAAGTTAAGACAATCGGTTTTTCGGAAAAAACCAATCAAAAAGAAGTAGAGATTGAATACGAACTGAAAAACAACTCTAAACTGAATATTTTTGACAAAAAACTCAAAACCTACAAATTGTTTTTTATCCTGACAACGAAAGACGGTCGGGAAATAGCAAAAGAGAAGACAATCTGGTCGATTATCCCACCTAATACCGCGATAATCGAAAAAGAGAAAGTTTATGTATCAGACTATATCGTTCAATCCTGTACAACACGTCTTTACATAAAATACAAATAATAAAAACACAATAAGTCTGAAGATTATTCTCACAATATAGAATGATTCTCAAATAAAGCACTTCTGTATCAAAATTGATGCAAAATAAATAGCGAAAACACTGTGAATCAATAATTTTTACAAAAAATTAACACCTTATTGTCTTTTGTATGAATTTATATCTTACATTTGCTTCATTATAAATTATTATTACAATTACAATGCGTACAGGTACAGTAAAATTTTTCAATGAATCTAAAGGTTATGGATTCATTACAGACGAAGAAACAGGAAAAGATATCTTCGTTCACGCTTCAGGAATTAACGCGGAAGAATTACGCGAAGGTGACCGTGTAAGCTACGAAGAAGAAGAAGGAAGAAAAGGGAAAGTTGCTGCTAAAGTAGCAGTAATCTAAGAAAAATATAGCAATTTATTTTTTTTGCCTCTGAATGGTTTAAAAACGTTTCGATTCATTTCGAAACGTTTTTTTTTGCTCAAATCTTAAAAAAAACATAAAATCGCCTGATCTTATTTATAATCAATAAAAATTACCCGCAAACACCCTTGAACACCATACTTAAATCATTTTTTAGTTTGTGATTTACAGAGTTGAAAGTTATCTTTGTGACTTATTCTTTAAGTAAAAAACCTAAGATTATGCAATCTGATCAATACAATTACATTCCTATTTTAATGCAGGCAATTTTAGCAATTGGTTTTGTAGTAGGAACAATTATTATTTCTGGAAAATTAGGACCAAAAAGAACCTCTGAGGTTAAAGATAAAAACTTTGAGTGCGGTATCGAATCTGTTGGTAACGCCCGTGTTCCTTTTTCTGTAAAATACTTCTTAGTTGCTATTTTATTTGTATTGTTCGACGTAGAGGTGATTTTTCTTTACCCTTGGGCTGTAAACTTCAAAGAACTTGGAATAGAAGGAATGC
This sequence comes from Flavobacterium frigidimaris, assembly GCA_900129595.1. Classification (GTDB taxonomy): domain Bacteria; phylum Bacteroidota; class Bacteroidia; order Flavobacteriales; family Flavobacteriaceae; genus Flavobacterium; species Flavobacterium frigidimaris. Next base: position 498,259 of record FQWG01000002.1, read on the forward strand.
TAAAGATGATCGTATTTATGTCACTTCTTTTAGTTGGATTTTTCTACATCATCAAGAAAAAAGCATTAGAGTGGGAATAAAAAGATTTTAGATTTTAGATTCGTGATTTTAGATTTTAGAATGGATGATTATCCGGCTTAATTTAAAACTGCAATTTAAAATTTGAACTCTCTGAATTAATATTACTGATTTAAAAAAATTGATTTTAACTTTTACGATTCAAAAATCTAAAATCTAAAATCAGAAATCTAAAATAAAAATGAGCGATTCAAAAGTAAATATGGTAGCCCCTCCTGAAGGTGTTGTTGGTGAAGGTTTCTTCGCTACAAAACTAAATGACGTTGTGGGTATGGCACGCGCGAATTCTCTTTGGCCATTGCCTTTTGCAACTTCTTGTTGCGGAATCGAGTTTATGGCAACAATGGCTTCACACTACGATTTAGCACGTTTTGGATCTGAGCGTGTGAGTTTTTCTCCACGTCAGGCAGATATGTTATTAGTAATGGGAACTATTTCTAAAAAAATGGCCCCTATTTTAAGACAAGTTTACGAACAAATGGCAGAACCTCGCTGGGTAATTGCCGTTGGAGCTTGTGCTTCATCAGGTGGTATTTTTGACACCTATTCAGTTTTACAAGGAATTGACAAAGTAATACCTGTTGACGTTTACGTACCAGGATGCCCGCCAAGACCAGAACAAATTGTTGATGGAGTGATGAAACTTCAGGAATTGGTAAGAAGCGAATCTGTAAGACGCAGAAGCTCACCGGAATACCAAGAATTACTAGCTTCATATAACATTTCATAAGATGGCTTTAGAAAACACCCTGATACAAAATAAACTTACAGAAACATTTGATACAAGTGTTTTTAATTTTCGCGAAGAGAGAGATGTTTTTACACTGGAAACTTCTGCTGATAAGATCACAGCTTTAATTCTTTTCCTGAAAAACGACTCTGATCTGCGTTTCCACTTTTTAACCGATTTATGCGGTGTTCACTATCCAGACAACGAAACAGATCGTCAGTATGCCATAGTATACCATATGCACAATTGGTACGAAAACAAACGTATTAGAATAAAAGTATTCCTTAACGGAGAAAAACCGGAAATAAAAACCATTTCAAATATTTTTCTGAGCTCCAATTGGATGGAAAGAGAAACATACGATTTCTTCGGGATTAACTTTATTGGACATCCGCAATTGAAACGTATCCTGAATATGGATGAAATGATATCGTTTCCAATGCGAAAAGAATTCCCAATGGAAGACAGCGGAAGAACGGATAAAGATGACAGATTCTTTGGAAGAACAACAACAAATTGCTAAAAAATAAATAATTCAACATTATAAAATGTCAGAACTATTATTACCACCAGAGCATCGTTATGCTAAAATAGTAAAGGATAAACTAAACGAAGACGGAAGCGAGCTTTCAGTTCTGAATTTAGGTCCAACACACCCTGCCACTCACGGTATTTTTCAAAATATCCTGTTGATGGACGGAGAGAGAATTCTTGAAGCTGAACCAACTATTGGTTACATTCACAGAGCTTTCGAAAAAATTGCCGAAAATCGTCCTTTTTACCAGATTACGCCTCTTACAGACCGAATGAACTATTGCTCCTCACCTATTAACAATATGGGATGGTGGATGACTTTAGAGAAATTATTAAATATTGAAGTTCCTAAAAGAGCACAATATTTAAGAGTTATCGTAATGGAGTTGGCCCGTATTACCGATCACTTAATTTGCAACTCTATTTTAGGTGTTGATACAGGTGCTTATACTGGTTTCTTGTACGTATTTCAATTTAGAGAAAAAGTTTACGAGATCTACGAAGAAATTTGTGGTGCACGTTTAACAACAAATATGGGAAGAATTGGTGGTTTCGAAAGAGACTGGTCACCAGAAGCTTTCCGCAAACTAGATGTGTTTTTAAGAGATTTTCCTGTCGCCTGGCAAGAATTTGAAAACCTATTCGAAAGAAACAGAATTTTCCTTGACAGAACTGTAGACGTAGGTGCAATCTCAGCAGAGCAAGCAATGGCTTACGGATTTACAGGTCCAAATTTACGTGCCGCAGGAGTCGATTACGACGTGCGTGTAGCACATCCTTATTCATCATACGAAGATTTCGATTTTATAGTTCCTGTTGGAAAATCAGGCGACACTTACGATCGTTTTTGTGTTCGTAATGCCGAAGTTCGCGAAAGTTTAAGCATCATTCGTCAGGCTTTGGATAAAATGCCAGCCGGAAATGAATATCATGCAGAAGTTCCAGATTATTATCTGCCTCCAAAAGAAGATGTTTACACTTCTATGGAATCATTAATTTATCACTTTAAAATTGTCATGGGAGAAGTTCCTGTACCAGTTGCAGAAATTTATCATGCTGTAGAAGGCGGAAACGGAGAATTAGGATTCTATTTAGTAACCGACGGAAGCAGAACGCCATATAGATTACATTTCAGAAGACCTTGTTTTATTTATTACCAGGCATATCCCGAAATGATCAAAGGCTCTTTATTATCTGATGCAATTGTTATTCTGTCAAGTTTAAATGTTATTGCAGGAGAATTAGACGCCTAAAAATATTGTCGATTTTAGAATATAGATTAAAAAAAATCTAAAAGCATAAATCTAAAATCTAAAATTAAAGGATTGCAGAATGTAGATTATAGATGGCAGATTGAAAAATCTAAAGTCATAAATCTAAAATCTAAATTAAGAATGGAAAGAAAACATTACAAACAAGAAATAAACATGACAGAAGCATTGATGAACCGCATCAATGAACTGATCAGTCATTATCCTGAAGACAAAAGAAAATCAGCTTTGCTGCCTGTTTTGCACGAAGTACAAGATGCGCACGATAACTGGTTAAGTATCGAGTTGCAGGATAAAGTTGCCGAAATTTTGCATATAAAACCAATTGAGGTTTATGAAGTGGTTACTTTTTATACCATGTACAACCAAAAGCCAATTGGAAAATATATGTTCGAATTTTGCCAGACTTCTTGTTGTTGTTTAAATGGTGCTGAGAATTTAATGGATTATACTTCTGAAAAATTAGGCATTAAAATGGGAGAAACCACTCCGGACGGAATGTTTACCATCGCCGGTGTAGAATGCCTGGGCGCCTGCGGATATGCTCCAATGTTGCAATTAGGTGATTTCTACAAAGAAAAACTGACAGAAGAAAAAATCGATCAGTTAATCGCTGATTGTAGAGATGATAAAATAATATTACACGATAAATAAGATGTCACAAAAAATATTATTAGATAAAATCAATATTCCCGGAATTAAAACTTACGAAGTATACCGTCAAAATGGTGGATATGCCTCTGTAGAAAAAGCTTTAAAAACACTTACTCCGGACGAAGTTACTGAAGAAGTAAAAAAATCAGGCCTTCGTGGTCGTGGAGGCGCAGGTTTCCCGGCAGGAATGAAATGGAGTTTTATTGATAAAAAATCAGGAAAACCAAGACATTTAGTTTGTAATGCCGACGAGTCTGAGCCAGGAACATTTAAAGATCGTTATTTGATGGAATTTATTCCCCACTTACTGATCGAAGGAATGATTACTTCCAGCTACGCTTTAGGAGCAAACTTATCTTATATCTACATTCGTGGAGAATATATGTGGGTTTTCAAAATATTAGAAAGAGCAATCGCCGAAGCTAAAGCTGCCGGTTGGTTAGGAAAAAATATATTAGGAACAGGTTACGATTTAGAATTACATGTTCACTGTGGAGCAGGTGCTTATATCTGTGGAGAAGAAACTGCACTTATAGAGTCACTGGAAGGCAAAAGAGGAAATCCTCGTATCAAACCGCCATTCCCGGCAGTTTCAGGTCTTTGGGCAAACCCAACCGTAGTAAACAATGTTGAAACTATTGCAACTGTGCCCTGGATCGTCAACAACTCAGGTGATGATTATGCAAAAATTGGAATTGGCCGTTCAACAGGAACCAAATTAATCTCCGCTTCAGGACACATAAAAAATCCGGGAGTTTATGAAATTGAATTGGGTTTAAGCGTTGATGAATTCATGAATTCTGACGAATACTTAGGAGGAATGTCTTCCAGCAGACCATTAAAAGCGTTTGTACCGGGAGGATCATCAGTGCCAATTTTACCTGCTGAATTAATTTTTAAAACAGCAAATGGCGAAGACCGACTAATGACTTACGAATCTTTAAGCGATGGTGGTTTTGCTACCGGATCTATGTTAGGTTCAGGAGGATTTATCGTATATAACGACACTGCTTGCGTCGTTAGAAACACCTGGAATTTTGCCCGTTTCTACCACCACGAATCTTGCGGACAATGTACACCTTGCCGTGAAGGAACAGGTTGGTTAGAAAAAATATTATGGAGAATTGAAAACGGTCAGGGCCGTGAAGAAGATATCGAATTATTGTGGAGCATTCAGAGTAAAATCGAAGGTAATACAATTTGCCCGCTTGGTGATGCAGCTTCGTGGCCGGTAGCGGCAGCGATACGTCATTTTAGAGATGAGTTTGAATATCACGTTCGTTTTCCTGAAAAAATAAAAAACAGAGATCATTTTGTTGCTGAACCTTTCTCGCAAGTGAAACATTTAGTAGGCGGTAAAGTAATCGTATAGTCAAAAGTTAAAAATAGTTTCAAGTTTCAAGTTTTTTTAGTCTCAGGTTCAACAACCTGAAACTTTAGACCTGAAACTAAAAAAACAAAACAAAGAGATGAAAGTAACCATAGACGGTCAAAGTATAGACGTAGAGCCAGGAACAACAATCCTGCAGGCTGCACGTATGATTGGTGGAGATTTGGTTCCGCCAGCCATGTGCTATTACTCAAAATTAAAAGGCAGCGGCGGTAAATGTCGTTGTTGTTTAGTTGAAGTTGCAAAAGGAAGTGAAGCTGACCCAAGACCAATGCCAAAATTGATGGCATCTTGTGTAACAGGATGTATGGACGGAATGGAAGTAAACAGCAAATCATCTGCACGTGTAACTGAAGCCCGTAAATCTGTAACGGAATTTTTATTGATCAACCACCCGTTAGATTGCCCTATTTGCGATCAGGCTGGTGAATGTGATTTGCAAAATTTAAGTTTCGAACACGGAAACCCTAAGTCACGTTTTATTGAAGAAAAAAGAACATTCGAACCAGAAGATATTGGTCCGCATATTCAACTGCATATGAACCGTTGTATTTTATGTCAAAGATGTGTACAAGTTGCAGATCAGCTGACAGACAATAGAGTTCACGGAGTATTAGATCGTGGTGATCACGCTAATATTTCAACAGGAATCTCAAAAGCAATTGACAATGAGTTTTCCGGAAATATGATCGACGTTTGTCCGGTTGGAGCATTGACAGATAAAACTTTCCGATTTAAATCGAGAGTTTGGTTCAACAAACCTTTCAATGCACACAGAGAATGTACAACTCCGGGATGTTGTGGAAAAACAACTGTTTGGATGTTTGGAGGAGAAATTCAACGTGTAACAGGTCGTAAAGACGAGTATCATGAAGTAGAAGAATTCATCTGCAACAGCTGTCGCTTTGACCATAAAAATGTAAGTGACTGGGTTATTGAAGGTCCAAGAGAGTTTGAAAAAGATTCTGTTATCAACCAAAACAACTACACTCAGAAATTAGAAAAAGTAGAAATCGATACTGAGAAAAATATCCTTTTAGGACGAGATATTGACCGTAAAAAAATTAGTATGGCTGAAATTCCATTAAACTCTAACAACCAAAATTCTTAGTCATGGTAGATGGAACATTTATTATAGAAAAAAGTGTTGTAATTGTTGTGGTGTTTGCCATTACGATGATTATGGCCATGTATTCTACCTGGGCTGAACGTAAAGTTGCTGCATATCTTCAGGATCGTGTAGGACCAAACCGTGCCGGATGGGGTGGTTTATTACAACCTCTTGCTGATGGTATGAAATTATTTTCAAAAGAAGAATTTTTCCCGAATACACCTAACAAATTTTTATTCGTTGTAGGACCGGCAATTGCCATGAGTACAGCCTTAATGACCAGTGCAGTTATTCCGTGGGGAGACAAATTACATATTTTTGGCCGTGATGTTTATTTGCAGGCAACCGACATTAATATTGGAATATTATACATTTTTGGAGTACTTTCAGTAGGAGTTTATGGTATCATGATTGGTGGATGGGCTTCGAACAATAAATTCTCCTTGATGGGAGCAATTCGTGCAGCTTCTCAAATGGTTTCGTACGAAGTTGCAATGGGATTATCAATCATCGCTTTATTGATGATGACCGGAACTTTAAGCTTAAAAGAAATATCTCTTCAGCAGTCAGAATGGCACTGGAATGTTTTATACCAGCCTTTATCTTTTCTGATTTTCTTAATTTGTTCGTTTGCAGAAACAAACAGAACTCCTTTTGACCTTGCAGAATGTGAAAATGAATTAATTGGAGGTTACCATACAGAATATTCATCCATGAAAATGGGGTTCTATTTATTTGCTGAATATGCGAGTATGTTTATCTCTGCTACCATTATTTCTGTATTATTTTTTGGAGGATACAATTATCCGGGAATGAGCTGGATGGTAGAACATGCAGGAGTAAATGCAGCAAACCTTTTGGGAATCGCAGTATTGTTTGTTAAAATATGTTTCTTCATATTTTTTTATATGTGGGTACGCTGGACAATTCCGAGATTTAGATATGATCAATTAATGAACTTAGGCTGGAAAATTTTGATTCCGCTTTCTATCATTAATATCATGATTACAGGTATTGTTATATTAAGACATGATATTGCAGTTTATTTAGGATTCTAGGAACCGGATAGAAGTGGTATCCTTTGATTTTTATTTAAAAAATTAAAGATATAGCAAATAAGGCAGTCCCGATAGCCATCGGAAAGCTTCAAATAAAAATAAAACAGATTTGATTTGTTTCATACAAATCGTAATCGTAAATCATACATTAAAAAATGTCAATAGAAACTATATCATTATCGGGTAGAAAAAAGATGGTCTCAAACAAAGAGATGACTTTTTTAGAGCGAATGTATCTTGTGGCGATTGTGAAAGGATTGTTTATTACGTTTAAACACTTATTCAGAAAAAAAATTACCATTCATTATCCTGAACAAGTGCGTGAAATGAGTCCTGTTTATCGTGGTCAGCACCAGTTGAAACGTGATGAGCAAGGTCGTGAAAACTGTACAGCCTGCGGATTATGTGCTTTATCATGTCCTGCTGAAGCCATTACCATGAAAGCTGCTGAACGTAAAGCAGATGAAAAACATTTGTACAGAGAAGAAAAATACGCTTCGATTTATGAAATCAATATGTTACGTTGTATTTTTTGTGGTTTATGTGAAGAAGCATGCCCAAAAGATGCCATCTATCTAACAACTTCAAAAGTATTGGTTCCTTCTAGCTACGAAAGAGAAGATTTCATTTTTGGAAAAGACAGATTAGTGATGCCTCTTGATGTGGCGATCAAAAATGCTCAACTTAATAATGCTAATTAAATGATACATATTCCTGATTTTGCACATGCAACAACTGTACAAGTAATATTTTGTTTCTTAGCTTTTATTACAGTAATTACTGCTTTCCTGACCATTTTTAGCAGAAACCCAATTCATAGTGCTATTTATTTAGTAATTTGTTTTTTCTCTATTGCCGGTCATTATTTATTATTAAATGCTCAGTTCTTAGCTATCGTACATATTATAGTCTATTCCGGAGCCATTATGATTTTGTTCCTGTTTACGATCATGTTAATGAACCTGAACGAACAGCGCGAAGTACACCGTCCAAGAATTACACGTTTAGGAGCAATTGTTTCTTTCTGTTTAATTTGTGTAGTATTGATCGCAATTTTCATCAACTCTAAACCAATTGTTGGCGAATACGATTCAACAGGTGAAGATTTCCAGTCAATTCAAGTACTTGGTAAAATATTATTAAACGAATATATGGTACCATTTGAATTCGCTTCAATCTTACTTTTGGTAGCGATGATTGGAAGTGTACTATTGTCTAAAAAAGAAAAATTAAATAAATAATGGGTAATATATTAAATCAAATAGGTATTGAAAACTACATCTTTTTAAGTGTTGTACTTTTCTGTATTGGTATTTTTGGTGTATTGTACAGACGAAATGCTATTATCGTTTTCATGTCTATCGAAATCATGTTGAATGCTGTTAACCTTTTATTTGTTGCTTTTTCGACTTATCATCAAGATGCGCAAGGACAAGTTTTTGTATTCTTCTCGATGGCGGTTGCTGCAGCCGAAGTAGCAGTTGGATTGGCTATTTTAGTTTCGATCTTTAGAAATTTAGGTTCGATTAGTATCGATAATTTAAAAAATTTAAAAGGATAAATAAAAATGGATACCAATTTAGCTTTAGTTTTAGTTTTATCTCCTTTTTTAGGATTTTTAATTAATGTTTTCTTTGGCAAGAGCTTAGGAAAAACCGTTTCAGGAATCATCGGAACTGCTTCTGTAGTTGTTTCTTTTGCTGTCACTCTTTTCTTTTTCAATCAAATTAGCCAAACAAAACAAGCCCTTCAGGTTACTTTATTTGACTGGATTCAGATCAGTAACTTAAAAATTAATCTTGGATTTTTATTAGATCAGTTATCATTACTTTGGTTACTTTTCGTAACGGGTATTGGATCATTGATACACTTATACTCTATTAGTTATATGCACGACGATGAGAATATGCATAAGTTTTTTGCTTATTTGAATCTGTTCGTATTCTTTATGATTACTCTTGTAATTGGAAGTAACTTATTAGTTTTATTTATTGGTTGGGAAGGTGTTGGACTTTGTTCCTACTTATTAATTGGATTCTGGCATAAAAATCAGGATTACAATGATGCAGCGAAAAAAGCCTTTATTATGAACAGAATTGGAGATTTAGGTCTTTTAATAGGAATGTTTATTATTGGTTCAATGTTCTCTACCTTAGATTATGCTACTTTAAAAACTGCTATCGCAGGAACAGCAAACTTAAATGTACCGTTGCTTTCGTTAGCTGCCTTATGTTTATTTATTGGTGCTTGTGGTAAATCTGCACAGATTCCATTATACACTTGGTTACCAGATGCGATGGCTGGACCAACTCCGGTTTCTGCATTGATTCACGCTGCAACAATGGTTACCGCTGGTATCTTTATGGTAACAAGATTAAACTTCGTGTTTGATTTAGCTCCCGAAGTACAAACTGTAATTGCCGTTATTGGAGCTATCACTTCATTAGTAGCTGCAACCATTGGTTTAGTACAGACAGATATCAAAAAAGTATTGGCCTACTCTACCGTTTCTCAATTGGGATTAATGTTTTTAGCATTAGGATTAGGTGCTTATGAAGTTGCCGTTTTTCACGTAATTACTCACGCTTTCTTTAAAGCTTGTTTATTCTTGGGTTCAGGATCTGTAATTCACGGTTTGCACGGAGAACAAGACATGCGTAAAATGGGTGGTTTGCGTAAAGCAATGCCAATTACTTTTTGGACAATGATGATTTCATCATTAGCCATTTCAGGTATACCGTTTTTCTCTGGTTTCTTTTCTAAAGATGAAATTTTGTTAACGGCTTTCCACCACAGCATACCTTTATACCTTATTGGTTCTGTTGCATCTATTATGACCGCTTTCTATATGTTCAGATTAATGTTCTTAACTTTCTTTAAAGATTTTAGAGGAACTGAAGAACAAAAGCATCACTTACATGAAAGTAACGGATTAATTACTTTCCCTCTTATCGTTTTAGCAATCCTTGCCACTTTTGGCGGATTAATAAGCTTACCTGGAAATAGCTGGTTGAATGAGTATTTAGCTCCGCTTTTCACGAAAGTGGCAGGAGAAGAACATCATTTAGGTACAACAGAATATACTTTGATGGGAGTGGCTGTTTTAGGTGGATTGTTAGGTATTTTTATTGCTTATATTAAATACTTCAAACAAGACAATGTTCCGGAATCAGATGAAAACATTACAGGTTTGACAAAAGTTTTATACAACAAATATTATGTAGACGAAGCTTACGACGCTGTATTTGTTCGCTCTATTAACGGACTGTCAGGATTTTTCAGGGACTTTATCGAGACAGGTTTATCTGCTCTTGTTTTTGGATTAGGAAAAGTAACCAATGAAATAGCTTTTCAGGGTAAAAAATTACAAAACGGAAGTATCGGATTATATCTTTTTGCTTTTGTTTTGGGGCTTTGCGCCATTGTTTCCTATATATTTTTAGCTAAATAATTTTACAACTATGAACGTTTCTCTTATATTAATTATTCTTTTAATTGGTGCATTTGCCACTTATTTTGTTGGTGACAAACTAGCATCAAAAGTAGCTTTGTTCTTTAGTTTGGCGGCTTTAGGTTGTTCAATTGTATTGCTAAATCACTTTTATGCAAACGAAAACATCAGTTTAATAAACGCCTGGATTACGAAACCTAATATCTCATTTGCACTAAACGCCGATGGATTAGGAATGGCAATGGTTTTACTGACCGCAGCTTTGACGCCAATTATTATATTCTCTTCTTTTGGAAATGAATATAAAAATGCCAAAGGTTTTTATGCTCTGATTTTATTTATGGCTTTTGCTATGACAGGAACTTTCCTTGCAGCAGATGGTTTATTATATTATATCTTTTGGGAATTAGCACTTATTCCTATTTACTTTATTGCTCTTATTTGGGGTAATGGTGATGCTGAAGAACGCAGAAAAGCAGTGGTTAAATTCTTTATTTACACACTTGCCGGTTCATTATTCATGTTAGTAGCTTTTATCTATTTGTACCAAAAAGCAGGCAGCTTCTTAATCGAGGATTTATACAAATTAGACTTGTCAGCTACTGAACAACTATGGATATTCTTAGCTTTCTTTTTAGCATATGCTATCAAAATTCCAATTATTCCGTTTCATACATGGCAGGCAAATGTGTACCAAAAAACACCAACTGTTGGAACTATGCTTTTATCAGGTATCATGCTAAAAATGGGATTATACAGTGTTATTCGTTGGCAATTGCCAATTGCACCATTGGCTGCAAAAGAATACATGGATATTTTTATCGGTTTGGGAATTGCAGGAGTAATTTACGGCTCAATCGTAGCTTTAAGACAAAAAGATTTAAAGAAATTATTGGCTTATTCTTCATTGGCACACGTTGGATTAATTGCTGCAGGAACTTATACTTTAACTATTGATGGTTTACGCGGAGCTGTTTTACAAATGATTGCTCACGGTTTTGTTGTAGTAGGATTGTTCTTTGCTGCTGAAGTTATTTTTAGAAGATTCGAAACCAGAGAAATTAGCGAATTGGGCGGTATCCGTACACAATCTCCTAAATTTACTTCTATGTTTTTAATTTTGGTATTGGCCTCAGTATCTTTACCGGGTACCTTCAATTTCGTTGGAGAGTTTACTGTTTTATATAGTCTTTCTCAAATCGATATTTGGTTTGCTGTTTTAGGCGGAACAACTATTATTCTGGGAGCTTATTATATGCTTAAAATGTTTCAAAATGTAATGTTAGGAGAAACAAATTCTAAAACCTTTGCAGATGTTTCTGTAAATGAAGGTATTTCATTTGTAGCCATTATTGCGGTTTTAATATTCTTCGGATTCTATCCAAAACCAATTACAGATTTGATTACACCAAGTTTAGAAATCATTCTGAACGTTATCAATAAAAATTAATATTTTAAATAAAAATAAATTAGGGCATCATTAGTTTGAGATTTCCTAAATCAAAAAAACAAAAATGAATACATTAATAGCTATAACAGGATTGGGTGTTTTTTGCCTATTGTTTGAAATTCTTAATTTAAGAAAGGCCATTGTTCCTATTACCATTATTGGTTTATTAGGTGTTTTGGCAATCAACTATTATGAGTTTGGATCAACAGCAAGTTACTATAATAATATGATCACAGTGAGCAAGTTCTCTACTTCGTTTTCATCATTGTTTATTGTACTTACTATTTTCTTAGTAGCGTTAAGTCATAATTTTTACGAAAATCACCCAACCAAAATCTCTGATTTTGTGGCTATAAAAGTTTTTTTACTGGCCGGAGCTGTAGCTATGGTTTCTTTTGGAAACTTAGCAATGTTTTTCCTGGGGATCGAAATTTTGTCAATCGCACTTTATGTATTAGCAGCAAGTGATCGTTTGAATCTGAAAAGTAACGAAGCAGGTATGAAATACTTCTTGATGGGATCTTTTGCATCAGGAATTATCTTATTCGGAATTTGTTTGATTTATGGAGCTATGGGAAGTTTTGATGTTGCAGAAATTCACGAAAGTTCTTTGTCTGCTGAATTGCCTATCTGGTTTCCAATTGGAATGATCTTGATGATTATTGGTATGTTATTTAAAGTTGCTGCAGTGCCGTTTCATTTCTGGGCACCGGACGTTTACGAGGGTTCTCCTGCTTTGACTACTGCATTAATGAGTACTTTGGCTAAAGTTGTAGCAATTGCAACACTTTACAAATTAATCGCAGCATTAAATTTTATTCCTTCTCTGGACAACCAGGATTTATTAGGAACATTTGAAACAATTGTAGTAATTATTTCGATCGCTTCTATGACCGTTGGAAATATAATGGCATTAAGACAAGTAAATGTAAAACGTATGCTGGCTTTCTCAGGAATTTCGCATGCTGGTTTTATGTTGATGACTTTATTAACCGTTGCCACTTCAGCAGGTGTATTATTATATTATACCGCTGCTTATGCATTGGCAGGAATTGCTGCTTTTAGTGTCGTATTATACGTTTGCAAAAATCAGGACAACGAAGACATCACGAATTTTCATGGTTTAGGAAAAACAAATCCTTTATTGGCTGCAATCCTTACAGGTTCATTATTATCTATGGCCGGTATTCCGATTTTCTCCGGATTCTTTGCTAAACTATTCTTGTTCAATCAGACTATTCAGGCCGGATATATCGCTTTGGTAATTGTAGCCGTAATCAACTCTATTATTAGTGTTGGATATTATTTCAAATTAATCTTAGCCATGTATTCTAAAGAACCAAATCAGGAACGCACCGGAAAACCTTTCCTTATTTATGCTGTTGCTGTAATCTCAATTACATTAAATATTGTTTTAGGTTTATTCCCTTCTTTAGTTTTGGATTTATTGAATTAAAAAATAAAATCATCCTTTGAAATATAGGCCGTCAATTGTTATTGACGGCTTTTTTATTGGCATGAATTGTTAAAAATTCTATAGTATTAAGGGCACATCAAAAAATATCAATTATATTTGACTTTTAAAACCAATTACATTATGAATTCTAAAAATCCATTTTTAAGCAACAAACGTTTTTCATCAAATGCTGTTTCAAAAGCTGAAGGAGCTCATCAGGGTCAGATTATTGATTACAATCAGGAAATGACTTTGTCAGGTACTATGAATAAAACAGCTATTTTGTTTTTAATCTTATGCGGATCTGCAATGGTTACGTGGTGGATGGCATTTAACGGAATGAACGCAATGTTACCAACAATTGGAGGTGCTATTGTTGGATTTATTTTAGTTATAATTGCTGCATTCAAACCACATCTTTCCCCATATCTTGCTCCGGGTTATGCCTTATTTGAAGGGTTATTTATTGGTGGAATTTCTGCAATATTCGAAGCCATGTATCCTGGAATCGTAGTAAATGCTGTAGGTGCAACATTAGTAACATTTCTGGTTTGTCTGGCTTTATATAAATTTAAAATCGTAAAAGTTACTGAACAATTCAAATCCGTAGTTATTGCTGCTACTTTAGCAATTGCAACCTATTACTTAATTTCATGGATCGCTTCTTTAATCTTTAACTTTACTCCTGTTCATTACGGAAATGGAATGATGAGTATCGGAATCAGTGTTTTTGTAATCATCATAGCGGCATTAAACCTCTTTTTAGATTTTGATCTAATCGAAAAAGGTGTACAGGAAAGAATGCCAAAATTCATGGAATGGTATGGCGCAATGGGACTAATGATTACGCTAGTTTGGTTATATGTTGAATTTCTACGTTTACTTTCTAAATTAAATAGTAAAAACTAATTACTTCTTAAATAATTACAAAGCCCTTTTGAAAATCAAAAGGGCTTTTTTTATGTCCTTTTTTTCCTAAATCTTACAGCCTTTAAAATAGAACAAAATTATTCCTCTGCTTTTATACAACATCTTTTCTTTCACTCTTCTTCTAATTTTTCATTTCATCTTTATCGCAGTTTATATTTAAAAATTTTTGCTCAAAAAAAACAGTTCTCTTTGCCAATACGTCAACCAGAATTTCACTCTCCAAAGCATCAATTGAAACTTCTAAAAATAAAAGTCACGGATCTGCTTTTGATGTCCAAAATTGACATTTTTTTTAACTAAAAAGTACATTTCGGATACAAAAACTACACAGTAAAAACCTTTAAAGTAGTTTTTTTCTTGCTTAATTGTTTTTTAACGAAAAATAAATTTACATCTCTAATTTGACAACCTTTTTTAGAAATTTATTCCTTTCAATTTTATAAAATACAATAAAAATCATAGCTCACGTAAGTTTTTTGCATTATGTAATAAATTGCATTTAGTGCAATTTATTACATAATCGTCATTCAAAAGCATATATTTTTATTATTTACGCTTTTTAAGACTATTTATATTACACAATTGAGAAATTAAATATATTTTTGTGCAATCGATTACAATTGACCAGGTAATTTCGATACCCAAAAAACCACAATTATGAAAAAAAAACTACTTATTATGACTTGTCTGCTACTTTGTTTACATACATGGGCACAGCAAGTAACAATTAATGAAGCTTCAGGCTGGTTAGAATCTGCCTTTGTAAAATGGCAGCCTGTGAGCAACGCACAATCCTATAATGTCTATTATACCGGCAATGGTTTTGTTGACAAAAAAATAGACGATCAACTGATCAGAAGTTACGGGTCTTATTACAGAGCTGATGTTCCGGGTCTTAAAGCCGGAACCTATACTATCAAAGTAAAACCTGTAATCTCAGGAACAGAAGGATCAGGATCTGCGACAAGTAATTTAACCGTTTTACCCCAAGATCGTAATGGATTTGCTTTTGACGGAGGCAGAGTTCCGGGTGGTTATAATGCAGACGGAACTCCAAAAACTGGTGCCGTAATTCTGTACATCACTCCAAATACAAAAAACACAATATCGATAGACATAACGGGTGCAAGTTCAAATCCGTGTGTGGGTTTACAAAATATTTTATATGCCATCAAAAAAGGAAAAGATACCCGCCCGTTTATCATTCGTCTTATCGGGAATATCACTGATATGACTGTAATGGAAGGCGGAGATATTGTAATCGAAAACTCTAATAATGCTTCCAGTTATATTACTATAGAAGGTGTTGGTACAGATGCTGTTGCCAATGGTTGGGGAATACGTCTTAAATCTGCCTCTAATATCGAAGTCAGCAATCTGGGATTTATGAATTGTGACAGCACAGCGGGCGATAATGTTGGAATGCAGCAAAGTAACGATCACGTTTGGGTTCATAATTGCGATTTATTCTACGGAAATGCAGGTAGCGACGCTGACCAAATAAAAGGAGACGGAGCTTTAGACAATAAATCATCAACTTATATCACATTATCGTACAACCACTTTTGGGACAACGGAAAAGCAAGTCTTTTAGGATTAAGCGAAGGAACGACAACCGGTTTGTACATTACGTATCACCACAACTGGTTCGATCACTCTGATTCCCGTCATCCACGTGTTCGTTATTACTCCGCACATATCTACAATAATTATTATGATGGCGTTGCCAAATATGGAGCAGGATCGACTTTGGGATCGTCACTTTTTGTAGAAGGAAATTATTTCCGTAACAGCAAAAACCCAATGATGACTTCTCTTCAGGGAACTGACATTTGGGATGCTGCCAATCAGGTAAACAATGCCGGAACGATGGGAACTTTTTCCGGTGAGGCCGGAGGCTCAATTAAAGCCTTCAACAATACCTTTGATGCTGATATTGCAACAAACAGCATGCGTTTTGTAGGATATGGTGATACAAACCCTTTGTATAACATTTCAGGAAAAATAAGCTCCACAACTGACTTTGATGCTTATGTAGCAACTACAAGAGGTGAAACGGTAAGCAGCAATGTAAAGTCGAAATCCGGAGCAAATACCTATAACAACTTTGATACTGACGCTGCTTTATATGTAAAAAATTTAGTGATCGATCAGCCCACTGTCGCCAAAACAAAAACAACCCAATATGCAGGACGTGTTTCAGGAGGAGATTTAAAATGGACATTTGACAATAGTGTAGACGATAAGTCCTCTCTTGTCATTACAGCATTAAAATCAGCACTTACCAATTACACCGGAACATTAGTTGCTGTTCAGGGCGAAGGCACTCCTCCGGCAAATCCACAAGTGCTTACTTCTACAACAAACAACAATCAAACCGTAACAACTGGAACCGCGATTAGCCCTATTGTTTTTACCTGGTCCGGTAGCGCAACTGATGCAACAGTAACCGGATTGCCAGCATCCGGAATTAGCTTTGTGAAAAATACAACAGCAAAAACCATAACAATCACCGGAACTCCAACTGCAACATTATCCTACTCTATTACTACTATAGGAACCGGAACAGCAGCGACGGGATCGGGAACGATTACCGTATCAGCGGCAAGCAGTCAGACACTTACCACAACTTCTAACACCAATCAGGCGGTAGCAAGCGGAACCGCTATAAGTTCGATCGTTTTTACCTGGGGAGGAAGTGCAACAGATGCAACAGTTACCGGATTACCGGCATCAGGAATCAGTTTTGTAAAAAACAATACTGCAAAAACAATTACAATTTCCGGAACTCCAACTGCAACAGTATCCTATTCTATTGCTACAACAGGAACGGGAACAGCTGCTACGGGATCGGGAACAATTACCGTAACAACAAACAATCCCGGTACAGATCAGATTCATAATTTTACAGCTTCAGGAAAAACGAGTTCATTCTATAGTATTACCGGAAACATGAATTCTTCTCCGGGATCTGTAACTTATGCTGGACTAAATCTGACTGAACGTTTAAAAATTGAGTCAAGTACTTCAATTACTTACACAACGACAACTGCTTCAACATTGACTTTAGTATTTGATTCGAACTTTACCGGAACAGTTAAGATAGACAATGTTTCTTATACAGCTTCTGCAGGAATCGTTACGGCTTCAGTTACTTCCGGTTCGCACACCATCACAAAAGGATCTGTCGCTAATTTGTTCTACATCAGTACAAAATACAACAGCGGTACTGCAAGAATGGCCCAATCTGCACAAGTAGTTGAAAATGAAGAAATGACTGAAACTCAAAAAGTAATTCTTTATCCGAATCCTGTGGTTAATACTTTATCCGTATCAAATGCAACTCAGGAAATACAACAGATTTTAGTTTATAATTTGTTTGGTACATTAGTCAAAAAATCAGGAAAAGGAACTGAAACTATTGACTTAAGCCAATTAATTCCGGGAACTTATTTAGTAAAAGTAAAAACTAGTAATGGCTCGTTTAACCAAACGATTTTAAAGAAATAAACTTCATCCTAAAAAAATAAGGCTTCCAAAAATTGGAAGCCTTATTTTTTTATATCGAATCTAAAAGTAAATTTTACAAATCAAATTTGATTCCTTGCGCCAAAGGCAGACTCGTTGTATAATTGATTGTATTGGTTTGACGGCGCATATAAATTTTCCAGGCATCAGATCCTGATTCGCGTCCGCCACCGGTTTCTTTTTCACCACCAAAAGCACCACCAATCTCCGCTCCCGAAGTTCCGATGTTTACGTTTGCAATTCCGCAATCAGAACCTACAACAGATAAAAATCTTTCGGCTTCACGTAAATTATTGGTCATAATTGCTGATGATAAACCTTGTCCTACTCCATTTTGAAGTTCTATTGCATTGTCTACATCTCCGGAATATTTTATTAAGTATAAAACCGGAGCAAATGTTTCATGCTGCACAATAGCGTAGGCGTTTTGAGCCTCTGCAATTGCTGGTTTTACATAACAGCCGCTTTCATAACCTTCGCCTGAAAGTACTCCGCCTTCAACCAGAATTTTACCCCCTTCGGCAACTACTTTATTCAAAGCAATAGCATACATTTCAACCGCATGTGTGTCAATAAGCGGTCCAACATGGTTGTTTTCGTCAAGCGGGTTTCCAATGCGTAATTGTTTGTAAGCTGCAACTAAAGCATCTTTCACTTTATCATAAATACTTTCGTGAATGATCAAACGGCGTGTAGATGTGCAACGTTGTCCTGCAGTTCCTACTGCTCCAAAAACAGCACCAATAACGGTCATTTTAATATCAGCATCCGGCGTAACTATAATGGCGTTATTGCCACCCAACTCTAATAATGATTTTCCTAAACGTCCCGCAACAGCCTGTGCTACGATTTTCCCCATTCTGGTTGAACCTGTAGCAGAAATTAACGGAATTCTGGTATCCGCCGTCATTAATTCCCCTATTTGATAATCGCCGTTTATCAAGCATGAAATTCCTTCCGGCAAATTATTTTCTTTGATAACCTGCGCGATAATATTTTGACAGGCAATTCCGCAAAGAGGTGTTTTCTCAGAAGGTTTCCAGACGCAAACATCACCAGAAATCCATGCTAAAGCCGTATTCCATGACCAGACTGCCACCGGAAAATTGAATGCAGAAATGATTCCAACAACTCCCAAAGAATGGTATTGTTCGTACATGCGATGTCCGGGTCTTTCTGAATGCATTGTTAATCCGTGAAGCTGACGAGACAAACCAACTGCAAAATCACAGATGTCGATCATTTCCTGAACTTCTCCGTAACCCTCTTGCAATGATTTCCCCATTTCGTAAGAAACCAGTTTACCAAGAGCATCTTTATTTTCACGTAACTTTTGCCCAAACTGGCGAACAATTTCTCCACGTTGTGGCGCAGGAATCAAACGAAAAGTTTTAAAAGCCTCCGTTGCCGCCTG
The DNA here is from genome assembly GCA_900129595.1 of Flavobacterium frigidimaris. Lineage (GTDB taxonomy): Bacteria > Bacteroidota > Bacteroidia > Flavobacteriales > Flavobacteriaceae > Flavobacterium > Flavobacterium frigidimaris. The sequence goes on from FQWG01000002.1 coordinate 517,314, forward strand.
CATTACTTTTTCGTAATCCTGAGGTGTTGACATTTTTACTGAAGCAATTAATTTTCCGTCAACTGGCGAAAAACTATCTAAAACGTCTCCCGAAGAAAAATTTTGAATTCCCGTTGATGTTCCTTCATTTATCAATTTAATGCCCAATTTTTCTAGAGCCTCATTCATTCCAAATTGCGATGCTATTGTTGTCATTGTAACTTTTTTAGTTAAAAATGTTGTATTTATATGTAAAGATATTGTTTCAAGTTGAATTTCAACTGAAGCAACTTATAAAATCAAGTAAATTTAGGATTAATTAAAATGAATTAAAGGAATATATCCCTATTTATTCGTCTTAATTCAGGAACTTTGCATCAACAAAATTATTTAAATATGTCTGTTTTCAATCGGTTTTTGATCTGTTTCGTTTTAATTTCGTTTAATGCATTTTCTCAAAAAGAGCAAAGAGCTTCTTTTCAGGTTGTTCCTTTAGGAATAAAAGGCGGTATTGACGAAAAAAATCTTTCGGCATACTTAGTCGCTCCAACGAATACAAATGATTTTATTTCTCTGGATGCGGGAACTATAAATGCAGGAATCGAAAAAGCAATTGAAAACAAAGTTTTTAAAGTTTCAACCAGCGAGGTCTTACGAAAGTATATTAAAGGATATTTTATTTCTCACGCACACTTAGATCACGTTTCCGGTTTGATTATTAACTCTCCGGCCGATTCGTCCAAAACAGTTTATGCAACTGAAAAATGTATGGAGATGATGGAAAATCATTATTTTAATGACGAAACCTGGGCCAATTTTGGTGATAAAGGTCCCGGAACTCCGTTAAAAAAATATCATTTTCAGACTTTAAATATTGGGGAAGAAACTCCAATTACCAATACAGCCATGACGGTTAAGGCATTTCCGTTAAGTCATGTGAATCCGTTTGAGAGTACAGCTTTTTTAATTAAAAACGGAGATTCGTATGTGCTTTATTTAGGAGATACCGGACCTGATGCTGTAGAAAAAAGCGATAAACTAAAATCGCTCTGGACAGCGATTGCTCCTCTTGTAAAAACCAAACAACTGAAAGGGATTTTTATTGAAGTTTCTTTCCCAAATGAGCAACCCGACCAATTTTTGTTTGGACATTTAACGCCCAATTATTTAATGAAAGAACTTCACACTTTAGAAGATTTATCAGGAAAAGGAACTTTGAAAGGTTTTAATATTATCGTGACACATTTGAAACCACCAACCAAAAATATCATCAAACTTAAAGAACAATTGCAAAAGCAAAACGATCTTGGATTGAAAATTATTTATCCTGAACAAGGAAAAAAGTTTGAGTTGTAAACGAATTAATTAGCCACAGATTTCACAGATTAAAGGGATTTCGCCTTTTTTTGTCATTTCGACAAAGGAGAAATCACACTAGTTGATCGACAAAGATTGTTGACATTTTTTGCGGAGTTTCGAATGCGATTTCTTCGTAGAAATGACAGGATGACGTAAATTAAATTTTCTTATAAAACAGATTCCCCAGCCCCGATAGAAGTCTACCGTCTGGACATATCTTGGAATAGTTGCCATCCTTGCATAATTGAGGTGAATTTTTGCACTCCAATCCAAAATGTAGTTATTCCAGGTTTTCGTTCTGAAGCATAAC
>FQWG01000019.1 GCA_900129595.1 Flavobacterium frigidimaris
CTCTTCAATAAACGCTGATCTTTTATATCCCTTAATTGTCTTTCTCTCAAAATTTATTTTTTGCCAAATATAAATATTTGTGTCCAGACGGTAGGCTGCTATCGGGGCTAGGGCAATCGTTTTCAAAAGTGCGTAACTGCTGCTTTATAATTTTCGTATCTCACTTTTTTTTGTCATTCCGAGGAACGAGGAATCCCCGCAAGTAACTCTACAATCAAAATCGTCAATCTTTGGCGAGCTTCTCATGGGGTTTCCTCGTTCCTCGGAATGACAAGATTGTGTGTAAAAACTTTGTCAAAGTTTTAAACATTGACAAAGATGATATGTTTAATTCGTGAATTCGTGGCGAAAAGAAATCTAATTCTCTAATCCCTCCAAATCCTCTTTCTTAGCTTTCTTCTTTTCAAAAGTCAAAACTAAAGCCGGTAAAACCAATAAATTGGCAAACATTGCAAACGCTAATGTGCATGAAATTAATCCGCCAAGAGCGATTGTTCCGCTGAAACTAGAAAGCGTGAAAGTAGCAAAACCTAAAATTAAAACTACCGAAGTATAAAAAGTACTGATTCCTGTTTCTCTCAAAGCACTGAAAACAGATTTTTTGACTTTTCCGTTGCTCTGAATTAAATCATGTTTGTATTTCGCCATAAACTGAATCGCATTATCAACCGAAATACCGAACGCTATACTGAATACCAAAATCGTAGAAGGTTTAAGCGGAATCCCGAAATAACCCATTAATCCGGATGTAATGCAAAGCGGTAAAATATTTGTAATCACAGACGCCATTACCATTTTGAAAGATCGGAATAAGTACAACATTAATCCTGCAATTACTAAAATCGCAAAAATCAACGATTCGATTAAGTTGTCGACCAAATACGATGTTCCTTTCTGGAAAACCAATGCTTTTCCGGTCAGAGTCACTTCATAACGGTCTGCAGGAAAAATTTCAGCAATTTTTGAGCGTAATTTTTTCTCAACTTTTGCCATTTCCTGAGTTCCAATATCTTTCATGAAAGTCGTGATTCGGGCGTATTGTCCAGTCGAATCTACATACGATTTCATCAGATTGTCTTTGCTGTTTTTTGTTGCATTTTTAGCATACGATAAAATAAATGTCTGTTCCTGCGAAGTGGGCAATTGGTAATATTCCGGATTTCCGTTATAGAAAGCCTGTTTCGAATACTTCACCAAATTCACTATAGAAACCGGTTTTGACAATTCAGGAAGTTCGGCAATCGTGTTTTGCAATTCGTCCATTTTTTTCATCGTCGATAATTTCATAACACCTTTTTTATGTTTGGTGTTAATCATTATTTCAAGAGGCATAACGCCGTTGAATTCTTTTTCGTAAAATAAAATGTCTTTATAGAATGAAGCGCTTTTTGGCATTTCACCAATCAAACTTCCGGAAACTTTCATTTGTGCAACTCCAATTACACTAAAAACCAAAAGCAAACCATAAATAGTATAAATTACTTTTCGTTTGTTTTTTACCACATTTTCAACAAAATTCAATAAAGTCGAAATATAGGTTTTGTTTAAGTGATACAAATGTCTTTCTCCCGGAATCGACATGAAACTGTACACAATTGGCACAATTAAAAGCGTTAGTAAATAAACGGAAATCACATTGATCGAAGTCACCAGTCCAAATTCAAAAAGTAAATCATTCCCTGTAATCATGAAAGTAGCAAAACCTATCGCCGTAGTTAAATTCGTCATCAAAGTCGAAACCCCAATTTTGGAAATAATACGCTGTAATGCTTTTGCCTGATTGTTGTGTAATTTGATTTCCTGCTGGTATTTATTGATCAGGAAAATACAGTTTGTGATTCCGATTACGATAATTAATGGCGGAATAATAGCTGTTAGAATCGTGATTTTATAATGAAATAAACCAAGCGTCCCGAAAGACCAGATTACCCCAATTATTAAGATGCAAATCGAAATAAAAGTCGCTCTGAACGAACGGAAAAAGAAAAAGAAAATCAAGGAAACCGTGAATAAAGCCGCGCCAATAAAAAGCCCGATTTCACCTTTCATATTATCCGCATTAATCGTTCTGATGTACGGCATTCCAGAAACTTTCAAGTCAACTCCTGTAGTTTTTTCGAATTTATCGATTTTCGGAACCAGGTTTTCAAGAATAAAAGTCTTTCTTTCCGGTGTGTTTACAAGCGCTTTGTTGATGTAAATTGCCGAACGAATACTACCACTTTGTTTGTTAAACAATAATCCTTCGTAAAAAGGTAAATTGTGAAACAAATCATATTGTACCTTTTTTAAGTATTCAGGATCAAGTGCTTTTTGTTGATCGATAAACGGAGTCAGAACAAATTTTTCGTTGACAGTATCTTTTTCCAGTTTCTTTAAATCGTTTAAGGAAACGACCAAATCGACCTCTTTAGAGTTTTTTAAACCCGTCATTAATTCATTCCAGGCAGCATAATTTTTAGGTGTAAAGAATTTTGGATCCTGAAACCCAATTACCACTAAATTTCCTTCCTCACCAAATTTATCCAGAAACTGTTGGTATTGTTTATTTACGATATGATCTTTAGGAAGCAAATTGGCTTCAGTATAAGTCATAGAAAGGTTTTTCCATTGGTAGCCAAGGAAAATCGTTAAAACAGATAGGATTACTAGTATTACTATTCTGTTCTTAAGTATGATTCGGGCTAGTTTTTCCCAAAATCCAACTTGTACTGCGTTTTTCATAAAATCTTTAAAATGGATGCAAATGTAGTGAAAAGTGCTCTATATCATAAATAATCAGTTCTGTTTTTACTGTTTGTTAACATAAATGATACTCTGTTATTTAGGAAAATTTGGCCGTTTTGCGCAATTCTACGTTAGCTTTTCTCATATTTGTACTTAATTTAAAAACGAAAAGAATATGAATTGGATTTTATTAGTAATTGCAGGACTTTTTGAAGTTGGATTTGCATCTTGTCTGGGCAAAGCCAAAGAAACGACAGGAATGATCTCAACATATTGGATGGCTGGCTTTTTTGTTTGTCTTTCGATTAGTATGTTATTGCTGTATAAAGCCACGCAAGTTTTACCAATAGGAACCGCATATGCTGTTTGGACAGGAATTGGAGCGGTTGGAACCGTTTTAGTCGGGATTTTGGTTTTTAAAGAACCGGCAACTTTCTGGAGAATATTTTTTCTTTCGACTTTAATTGCTTCAATCATTGGGTTGAAGTTCGTTTCTAGTCATTAAGAAATATTGGCCCACGGATTTTGCTCAAACGGGTTAACGCAGATTATTTGATAAAAGCTCTTGGGAAAAATATGCCACAGATTGCACAGATTTTCACAGATTAAATTTTTGTCAATTATTAGAAAAAAATCTTTTTAATCATTTTAATCTGTGGCAAAAGAATACATGCAGATTTAGGCAGATAATTATAATCCGTTTAAACCCGTTTGGTCCGTAAAATCTGTGGGCAAAAAACTTTGTAATTTTACATAACTATGCAAGAAAACAACACCATCACTTTTATATTTCTAGCGATTCTTTTAGTGCTTATCGTTCTAATTTGCTTTTTGATCTATCAGTTGACTCAATTTAAAAAAGCAAAAGATAATGCCGAAAAGAGTTTTTATGCACTCGAAATGAAAGTGAACGATTTACAGTTAGAAACGTTAGAGTCAAAACTGAATCCGCATTTGTTTAAGAATATACTGAATTCGATTCAGTCACATGCGTACCAAACCTATTTTGCATTAGATAAACTCGCCAACGTTCTGGATTATATTCTGTACGAAAGCAAAAAGAAATTTGTCACGGCAAAAGAAGAAATTGATTTTGCTTTGAATTTAATCGAAATCAATAAAATCAAGATCAGTCCGCTTTTTGAATTGAAGATCAAAACCAATATCAATAAAGAAGATAAATTATACGATCAGCCATTATTAGCGCCGTTGATCTCGATCGATTTAATCGAAAATGCTTTTAAACATGCTGATCTGCAAAGTGCGGATGCTTTTATTTCGGTTGTTTTTGAGTTTAAGGACAATGCTTTTTTTATGACGGTTTCGAATAAAATCTCCGATAAAAAAGTGTTGAAGAAAGAGCGCAGTGGTTTTGGTCATACGACTTTAGAACACCGTTTGCGTATTATTTATAAGAATAACTTCAAACTTGATAAGTTTGTTGAAAATGACGTTTATATTGCTCATCTTAAAATAGATTTACTTGAATACAAAACTGAAATGCTTGCTGCTGGACGATGAGTTACCGGGATTAACGTACCTGAAAATGCTTTGCGAACAAATTCCCGAAGTTGAAATTGTAAAAACGTTTAATAATCCTGAGAAACTCCTTGCCGATATTCCGAATCTTGATTTTGATTTGTTGATATCAGATATCGAAATGCCCGGAATTGATGGTTTGCATCTGGCCGAAATGCTGGACAATAAATTGGTGATTTTCTGTACGGCGTATAAGGATTATGCTGCTGATGCTTTTAATATTGATGCAGTAGATTATATAACAAAACCAGTGAAACTGGAGCGTTTGCAAAAAGCAATCTCAAAAGCTTTTGAACGTTTTCATAAACCGGATGCGGCCAAAAAATTCATTCAGCTGAATACGGATAAAGGTAAGACCTTACTATATTTTAATCAGATTCAATATATCAAAACGGCAGTGAGTGACAGCCGTGATAAAACAGTTTTACTTGTTGATGGAAGTTTTCTGAACCTGAAAAATGTAAAATTCGATACTCTTTTAAACGAATTGCCCGATCCGGATTTTTGCCGCGTAAACAAAAAAGAAATTGTGGCGGTAAAAGCAATTAAGTTTTTTAATCATAACGAAATTGTCCTGCACCATTTAGAGAAAAATGACAAAAACAGCACTTTGATTTTAAGTGAAACATATCGTTCTGACTTTTTGAAAAAGGTGAAGTTATAAAATATTATATGTTAGGCTGAGCGGAGTCGAAGCCATTATTGTGATTGAGCCTTCGACTTCGCTCAGGTTGACAGTCATTTTTTGAGAAATGATATGAATTAAGGTTTGTCCGGCTGAGCGGAGTCGAAGCCCTTTAGTATAATCAAGCTTTCGTTAGAAGTCGGTTTTATCTAGTCAAGCCTTCGACTTCGCTCAGGGTGACAGTTATTTTTTGAGAAATGATATGAATTAAGGTTTGTCTGGCTGTACAGAGTCGAAGCCCTTTAGTGTAATGAAGCTTTCGTTAGAAGTCGGTTTTATCTAGTCAAGCCTTCGTTTTCGCTCAGGGTGACAGTCATTTTTTGAGAAATGATATGAATTAAGATTTTTGTCCGGCTGAGCGGAGTCGAAGCCTCTTTTTACGATAAATACCCTCTGTTTTATTCAGAATGACAGTGGTTTATTGCCAATTATTATAACTTATTACAAAGTTTTTCCGACTTGTTACATACATTGAAAATTAGGTTTAAAATTTCTTTTTCACTTAATTCTCGCTTCTGATATTTGCACCATTAAAATCAAAAAAAATGAGTTATGAATAACATAAAAAACTCCTTATTTTACGTTACTGTTATTGGTGGTTTTACTGCTCTGATATATTGGGTAATTTCAAAAGGTGCCGCACTCGAAGTGGGTCGCGGAATCGTACACAAGCAAATCGAAAGTAATCATTGGAATGATTTTCTTCATTCGATGGTCGAGAATCTGCAACATCCTCTTGCTATTTTATTGGCGCAGATCGTTACTATTATTTTAGTGGCACGTTTGTTTGGATGGGTTTTTAGAAAAATCGGACAGCCATCTGTAATTGGAGAAATGATTGCTGGTATTGTTTTAGGTCCCTCTTTGGTGGGAATGTATTTTCCTGAATTCTCAGCCGCATTATTTCCAAAAGAATCTTTGGGAAATCTGCAATTTTTAAGTCAGATTGGTTTGATTCTTTTTATGTTCGTTATCGGGATGGAACTGGATTTGAAAGTATTAAAAAATAAAGCACACGATGCAGTAGTTATAAGTCACGCAAGTATTGTTATCCCTTTTGCCCTGGGTCTGTCATTAGCTTATTTTATCTACCATACTTTTGCTCCGGTTGGAGTTGAGTTTGCATCATTTGGTTTGTTTATGGGAATCGCCATGAGTATTACGGCATTTCCGGTGTTAGCCAGAATCGTGCAGGAGCGAGGCATGCAAAAAACAAAATTAGGAACCATTGCCATAACTTGTGCTGCGGCAGATGATATTACGGCCTGGTGTATTTTGGCAGTTGTAATTGCAATTGTAAAAGCAGGTTCGTTTACAAGTTCTTTATATGTAATTGGTCTGGCTATTTTGTATGTAATTGTCATGCTGAAAATAGTTCGTCCGTTCCTGAAACGTGTTGGAGATCTAAATTCAACCCGAGAGAGTCTGAATAAACCTGTTGTTGCTATTTTCTTTATTACACTTCTGTTCTCTTCGTATGCTTCAGAATTAATCGGAATTCATGCTTTATTTGGCGCTTTCTTGGCGGGAGCAATTATGCCAGAAAACAACAAATTCAGAAATATTTTTATTGAGAAGGTAGAAGATGTTGCTATCATTGTTTTACTGCCTTTATTCTTTGTATTTACAGGTTTGCGTACACAAATAGGATTGTTAAACGATCCTTATTTATGGAAAGTTACTGCTGTAATTATTGCTGTTGCAGTAGCCGGGAAATTCTTAGGTAGTGCTTTTGCTGCTAAATTTGTGGGGCAAAGCTGGAAAGACAGTTTAGCCATTGGAGCATTAATGAATACGCGTGGTTTAATGGAGCTGGTGGTGTTGAATATTGGTTATGATCTGGGAGTTCTTTCTACGGAAATTTTTACCATGATGGTCATTATGGCTTTAGTGACAACGTTTATGACTGGTCCGGCATTAGATTTTATAGGTTTTATTTTTAAAGATAAAATACCGGCGGTTCCACAGGAAATTGGCAATAAAAGCAAATACAAGATTCTGCTTTCGTTCGCAACTCCTGAAAGAGGTAAAAAATTACTGAAACTGGCCAATAGTCTGGTTAAGAAACAAGGAGATAATTCGATTGTAACAGCAATGCATTTGTCATTAAGTACAGAGATTCATTCGTTTGATATAAAAGATCATGAACGCAAAATGTTAGTTCCTGTGATAGAAGAGTCAGAACGTCTGAATCAAAACATGGTAAGTGTTTTTAAGGTAACAAACGATATCGATACTGATATTATAGATACGGCAAACCAGGGCGACTACGATTTATTGTTAGTTGGTTTGGGACAGTCTATTTTTGACGGAACTTTACTTGGGAAGATTCTTGGTTTTACAACCCGAATCGTAAATCCGGATCGTTTGATCGATAAGTTTACCGGAAAAGAAGGTTTGTTCGAGAATTCTCCTTTTGATGAAAGGACACGTCATATTATTTTAAAAAGTAAGATGCCTGTTGGGATTTTTATTGATAAGGATTTAGAAGAAGTGAATCAGGTTTTTATGCCAATTTTTAGTAAAGAAGATTCTTTTTTAATAGAATACGCGAAGAAATTAATCAATAATAATGGTTCTCAAATCACGGTTCTGGATGCAAGCGGCGAAGTAAAGAATACCAGAGATATTCAGGAAACGATTCGTTCGATCGAGCAAATTGCACCCAACCATATCATGATTATGCACGACAGAACAATTAAGAAAGAGTTTCTTGAAAATCAAAGTTTGATGATTATTAGTCTGGACAGCTGGAAAAAACTGATAGAATCTCAAAGTACATGGTTGAATAATACGCCTTCGGTTTTGATTTTGAAACCATAAGAGTTTTTTAAATTTCAATATTTTTAAATTCCAAATTCCAATTTTATGATTGGGGTTTGGGATTTTTTTTGTTGTGGTTTTCTTTGCTGACGTGACGAATAGTTTGTGGAAACTTTGTCAAAGTTTTTTGATGTAAAGCATTGTCATTGGATTGCGGGATGGCACGCGGATGACACGGATTCGCTAAATCGAAAACGCGGATTTACACGGATTTTTTTTGTTGCATTATTTTTTCTTGTGAAAACGAATGCCCTAGCCCTGATAGAAGTGGGAAATCCTTTTGTGTCCGCCGCCGCGGACACAAAAGATTGAAACGGATAGCAGGAAATAGCTCCTGACTCTTCGACTTCGCTAAGAGTGACAAACATTGATTTAATTGGAATTTTAAAATTTATGGAATTTAATTTATAACCCCAAATCAAGTACATAAGAAATCTTAACGGCAATATTGTCTTCGAATTTCAACAGCTGATTTGGTCCGTAACGATAGAATCCTCCAAGACCGAAACCTTTATAAATTTTGTTGAGTTCGATTCCGGATTCAAAGAAACCTCTGTCAAGAGTTTTATACGTTGGCCCCACATGCTGCTCGGGATTTTTCATGTTTCCCCAAGCCATTCTGGTTACTAATACCAATGATGGACGGACTTTTTTGAGTATTCTGATTCGGTCAAAACCATGTTTGATCTGAAAAAAGATATATTGGCTGGAGAAAAACTCATTAAAATACATGGTTTCAAAACTATTTCTGCCGGCAAAAGTAATACGCTGAACAACGGTTTCTTTGGTTAAGTTATTTGGCATCGTGTTGTAAAGATGCGTAAGCGGTACATCGCCCATGGCATATCCTCCCTGTAATAATAAACTCGTTTTCTGACCGTTTAAATATTTCTTTTCATACTCGGTTTTGAAATCGATTTTACCAAAAGTAAAATCATTTTCTAAAACATTAGGCAGTGATTGTGTGTACTGAAAAGTAAATCTTGGAAATCTTTTGTCCGTTTCATTTCTTCCGGTTGGCGTTTGCATAAAATCGCTAAACGGCGCCCAGACAATCGAAACCATTGCGGTTGTCATAACATAATCAGAATATAATTTTCCGCCGTAATTAAAGAGATAATCAAATTGAGGCGCAACGTAAGTTCTGGCGAGTTCAAAGACGGCTTCGGTTTTTGGAATAATTTTGGTCTGGACATTCGCTTTCCAGCTCACATATTTATAAAACGTGCTAATATTGATAGGACGCGGATCATAAATTTTAAAAACACGTTTGTCAACTGCAAAAACAGTACTTGCAATCTCGCGAACGTCATCTGTATAATAGGCATTTACCCAGGTATTGCTGCTTTTATCCAGTAGAACTCCCGTCCCTAAACTGTATTTTACTTCGCCATCTTTTGTTCCGTAAGCAGAATATCCCTCGATTCTGAAATTTTTAGAAAAACGATCGTTTGTGATTCCGCCAAGCCCCAGTCGAAAGCCTTCGTAGTTATTGTAGCTGATAATTTTTTTAAGATCAAGGTCAACAGGTCCAATCGGGATATAGCCATTGATTATTTTGCGGCCAAATCCTAAACGGCTTTCAATTCTTTTTTTGATAGAAAGGCTGTCTATCAATTGATATGTTTTCTGGCCTTTTAAGTCCAGGCTTTCTTTTCGGTATTCATTCCAGAATTCTTCCGGCTTTTTACTGGCGTCCTCTTTGATCTCCATATAAAGCGCCGGGTTTTTTATAGGAGTAGTGGTGTTGTAGTGAATGTCGAAATTATCACTTTCTGAAAGTAGATAAGTAAAGTCAGAAGCTGATTTTTTTCTGGGTTCAAAGTTGTCTTCCACGTCTCCGTCAAACTGAATTGTTCCGCCCAGAATTTTAATGTCATCGTCGTTTTTTCCCTTTACAATTTTGAATGTTGTATTGCTCTGGAACCATATTTTTTCGCTTGGTACGTATTCAAATTCGTGAATTCCACTAATATCCAAAACGCCTTTTATGCGCATTACGGCTTTGGCTATGGCAAAATTTTCCTGATCGATATATAAGACACCTTCTAAGCCTGACGATTTTCTTTTGTGCTTGTTTTTAAAGTAAATCATATAAGTTTCACGGCCTTTTATGTTTACAGTATCGAGTATTTTATAATTGTAATTTGCCGGAGCACTATTCGAAATCGGGTTTTCATATTTAGTTTCAAATAGTTCGTATTTGTTGTCATAAATAGATATCGACTGCAAATTGAAAGCGATAACTTCATAGATCGGATTTTTGAATCCCGCCATTTTAGTCCCTAAAATAGTTTCTTTGAGCTTGTTGTTGCCAAACTGATATTGGGATACTTTTTCGGTTTGAAATAAATGCTGTTTACTGATTATTTCTTTGAATTTATAATCAGAGGAATCGATATTAATGCGTTTTTTATTGAAATCTTTATACGCTGCTGTAGAATCGATTCTGCCATCGATAGAATCCGGATTCGCGGTAACGATAAGTTTATTGTAGCTTTTGTATTCGAAAGTACTGAGCTTTTTTTGCGGATTGTTTTTGTTTTTATTTTCGATTACTTTTTTTATAATCGTTAAAGCAGGATTTTCATTAGAAATAACGACTTCTTTTAAATCATCTGTTTTTTGAGAAAGCGGAATCAGATAATATCTTTTGTCTGTAATGGCAATAATTTTGGTTTGAAAGCCAATGTAGGAAACTGAAAAACTGCTTGCGTTTGCAGAGGGTTTAAAAATGAATTTTCCGTCAACATCTGTAATGGTATTGATATTGTCTGACGTCGTTATCGTAGCAAAAGGGAGCGGCTTATTGTTGGAATCAGTTACAATTCCGTTTATTTGAAATTGCGCCTGAATAGTAAGTGTGAAAAACAAAGACAATAAACAAAATAGCTTCATACAGATATTATAGTTTCAAAAACGAAAAGAATGTGATTTTGGTATGCAAAAATAAGAATAAAAAAATCCGCTTAGTACTAATTTAACTAAACGGATTTTATTTTGTGTTCGATACAGTTATACCTTCATAATTTCGGCTTCTTTTGCTGCCAGTAATTCGTCGATTTTTTTGATATAAGTATTCGTTAGGCTCTGTACTTGCTCTTCTGCAGATTTACAAATGTCTTCAGAAGTCCCTTCTTTTTCTAATTTTTTAATATCGGTATTCGCATCTTTACGCACATTACGTACACCAATTTTTGCATCTTCGGCTTCCGTTTTTGCTTGTTTAGCTAAGTCTCTGCGACGCTCTTCTGTCAAAGGCGGAACACTGATGATAATCACATCACCATTATTCATCGGGTTGAAACCAATATTAGCCACCATAATGGCTTTTTCAATGGTTTGCAGCATGTTTTTTTCGAAAGGCTGTAAAGTAATTGTTCTGGCATCCGGAACACTTATTTTTGCTACTTGCGATAGTGGTGTTGCTGATCCGTAATAATCTACAAAAACACTTCCCAGCATTGCCGGAGAAGCTTTTCCTGCACGAATGTTAAGAAATTCTTTCTCTAAATGCGCAATCGAACCATTCATTGATTCTTCAGTACTATCTAATATAAATTCTATTTCTTCAGTCATTTTTTTTAGATTTTTAGATTTTCAGATGGTTAGATTTTCAGATTTCTAAAAATAGTATCATCTAATTATACTAACTATATGTTTTTTGTTTTTTATGAATATTTTGCGATTATTGAAATTTAGAGAAATCTAATGATCTAAATTTGAATAATCTAAGTAGTCTAAATATTTACTACAGTTCCGATGTTATCGCCTTCACAGATTTTTAATAAATTTCCAATTTTGTTCATATCAAAAACAACGATTGGTAATTTATTTTCCTGGCTTAATGTAAAAGCAGTTGTGTCCATTACATTCAATCCTTTTTTAAGAACATCTTCAAACGAAATAAAATCGAATTTTACTGCTGATGCATTTTTTTCAGGATCAGAATCATAAACACCATCAACACGTGTTCCTTTTAAGATTACATCTGCGTTGATTTCGATACCTCTTAAAACGGCAGCAGTATCAGTTGTAAAATATGGATTTCCTGTTCCGGCACCAAAAATTACAATTCTTCCTTTTTCAAGGTGGCGATCTGCTCTTCTTTTGATGTATGGTTCTGCAATAGATTCCATTTTTAAGGCAGTTTGCAAACGGGTTTTCATTCCGTTTTCCTCAAGGGCACCTTGCAAAGCCATTCCGTTTATAACCGTGGCAAGCATTCCCATATAATCACCTTGTACTCTATCCATACCGGCACTTGCACCAGCAACGCCTCTAAAAATATTTCCTCCTCCAATAACAATAGCAATTTCGACTCCTTTACTGTGAATTTGCTTAATTTCTTCAGCATATTCGGCCAGTCTTTTAGGGTCAATTCCATATTGTAAATCACCCATCAAGGCTTCGCCGCTCAGTTTTAGAAGAATTCTTTTATATTTCATGTGTTGTTGCGTTAATTTGTGCAAATATAGACATATTCTGATTTTTAAAAATAATGTTTTCAAAAAAATACTTGTTCTTTTATTTTTAAATTTATAGTGATTTTTTAAAGGATTTTCTGAATGTGATAAAAGTCATTCTTTGAGTCTCCCTGAAAATTGTAATTTTATGCAATTCAAAAATTAAACAAATATGAAAAATATTATTGCTAAAGCATTATTTAAAAGTCATACGTATCCGGAATATCGAAAATTAGTGGCGGATTTATTAGTAGACGGAAAATCAACCGGCAGCGAACAATCTGAAAGTTTAACCCATTATAGTAAGTTAAACGATGCCAGAATGAATAGGTTAGATAAAACGATACAGCTTAAGGATGAAGTTATCTCAAAGATCGAAAACCTGGAGCACCGGTATATTTGGCTTGTAATTTCTGAAGGCTGGTGTGGTGATGCGGCTCAGATACTTCCTGTGATTAATAAAATGGCTTTGGCATCGCATAAAAAAATAGATCTTAGAATTGTGCTGCGCGATGAGAATGAAGAATTAATGAATGAATACCTTACCAATGGCGGAAAAGCAATCCCTAAAGTTATTATCATTTGCAAAGAAGCCGGAATTGTCCGAGCTGATTGGGGACCAAGACCAAAAGGAGCAGCTGAATTAATAACAAATTATAAAAAAGAATTTGGTGTTCTTGACGAAAAAATCAAAACCGATTTGCAATTGTGGTACTTAGCGGATAAAGGCGTGTCAGTACAGGAAGAACTCATGCAGGTAGTCGAAAATATTCAGTACAGCCGATTATAATCTGAATTAGAATAAATTAGTGTGTAGTTCGTTTGTTTGGTTAATGTGTTGAAAATAAATGGTATATGTTTTAAAATTATATTAAATGTTTTTTTAGAGTTAAAATATTTTGTAACTTGGTAACATCATCCCACTTCTATTATCATTTTCTTAGTTACTCTTTTTATTGGTGTCTCTTTAATGTTTAACAATTAAAAATACACTATTATGAAAAAGTTATTCGAAAGATTTTATGATTTTGTTTCAGGTTTATTATTTGGAGGAAAAAATGTATCTCATTATTAATTCCAAAAGAACGAAATTTATGTAACAGAACTACTTAGTTAGAAGTTGGCACATTACTATTGTTTAATTGGTAATGTGCTTTTTTGTTTTGTCTCTATTAAAATTGCTGCAGAGTCAATAGTTTTACTGTAAGCTTTCCTCGAATAAAGTAACGTCAATAGCATTTTTTACGTCATAATCACCAATTTTAGTTCGGCGTAAAGCAGTTAAATGCGAACCTGAATTCATCGCTTTTCCAAAATCAAAGGCGAGAGAACGAATATAGGTTCCTTTGCTGCACACGACTCTAAAGTCGATTTCCGGCAAAGCAATTCGCGTAATCTCAAATTCGTGAATGGTTGTTTTTCTGCTGGCAATTTCTACTGTCTCACCGGCGCGTGCGTGTTCATATAAGCGAACGCCATCTTTTTTAATAGCGGAGAAAATAGGTGGTTTTTGATCGATTTCACCTAGAAATTGCTTTACGGTTTCATGAATCAAAGCTTCGTCGATATGTGAAGTTGGAAAAGTTTCGTCGATTTCTGTTTCCAGATCATACGATGGAGTAGTAGCTCCAATATAAAAAGTTCCCGTATATTCTTTTGCCTGTCCTTGTAACTCCGTAATTCTTTTGGTAAATTTTCCGGTACAGATCAATAATAATCCCGTTGCCAAAGGATCTAATGTTCCGGCATGACCAATTTTGAACTTTTTAGGAAGTCCGACTTTATTGATCAACAGGTATTTTAATTTATTGACAGCTTGAAACGAACTCCATTTTAAAGGCTTGTCTATCAATAAAATTTGTCCGTTTAAATAATCTTCAGGCGTCATTATAGGATGGTAAGGGGATGAATGAAAAAGTGAATCACTAATAAAGCGATTCCGGCGATGATTCTGTAATAACCAAAAACTTTAAAGCCGTTTTTAGTCAGGAAACCAATGAAGGTTTTAATGGCTAATAGGGCTACAATAAAAGCAACCACATTTCCAATAACTAATAAGTTAACCTGATCGTGAGATAATTCGAATCCGGCTTTATAATAATCATAACATTTTTTTGCTGTTGCACCTAGCATCGTTGGTACAGCCAAAAAGAATGAAAACTCAGCAGCGGTTGTTCTGGATAGTTTTTGAGACATACCTCCAACAATACTGGCTCCGCTTCGTGAAACTCCCGGAATCATTGCCAAACATTGAAACATTCCTATTTTAAATGCTTGCAGATACGTAATTTCCTGAGATGTTTCGGCAGTGTTTGGATTGTTGAACCATTCGTCGACTTTTAGTAAAATGATACCTCCTATTAAAAGTGAAACAGCAACAGTAACCGGGTTTTCTAGTAAACCGTCGATAAAATCACTTAATAATAATCCTAAAACGACAGCTGGAATAAAGGCAACTAAAAGTTTAAAATAAAAATCAAGTGTCTGAAAGAAACGTTTGAAATATAAAACAACGACAGAAAGTATAGCGCCAAGCTGAATAACGATCGTAAAAAGTTTTGTAAAATCTTCGTGAGCAATTCCGAAGAAAGAAGAGGCAATAATCATGTGACCAGTTGAAGAAACAGGTAAAAACTCTGTGATTCCTTCAATTATGGCAAGAACAATAGCTTGTAATGTATTCATTTATTAGATTGTTAGATTGTTAGAATATTAGACATCTTAGATAAGATGAATCTAATAATCTAAGATGTCTGAAGTCTAAGGAGTCTACTTAGATTTTTTAAAAATAGAATAAATCGTGATTCCAAAACCAATTAAAACAGTGGTTGGCGCTAAGCGAATACGTCTAAAGTTAAAAACATCTTCATTAAAGATATTAGGATCTTTACTTCCTCCGCCAGACATTAAGATAAAGCCTAATGCAATAACTGCAATTCCAATTAAAAGGATTTTATAGTTAATCCCGTCAAAAAGAAATTCTTGATTTTTTTGAATTTGTTGTTCTTCTTTAATATTATTTTTCATTGCTGTTTTTTTTGTCACCCCAAGCGAAGTCGAAGGTATTTTTGTTTTTAAAATCTAAAATCTAAAGTCAGAAATCTGCAATTAATAAAGATCGTCAGTTCTTAAGTTCAGGAAACGTTGTGTTGCAAAATGTGTACTGACCCAGGTAATCAAAACCCCTAATCCGAAAACGGCTAATAATACCAATCCAATTAAAGCTTTGTCTTCCAGAATGCCTAAGCCGGGGAAATTGGTTTCTACATAAAATAAAACCCCAATCAAAGCGATGATCGCCAGTCCGGCACCTAACATTCCTAATTTTACACTACGCAGTACAAAAGGTTTACGGATAAACGATTTTGTTGCGCCGACCATTTGCATGGTTTTAATAATAAAACGGTTTGAATGTATGGATAAACGTAACGAACTGTTGATTAGCAAAACCGCGATTACAGCAAGGAAACCACTGATAATCAAAATCCACATACTTACTTTTTTGATGTTGTCATTTACCAGATTCACCAGTTGTTTGTCATAGACAATATCTTCGATCATGGTGTTTTTACGCAATTGACTTTCAATTTGCAGGATACTGTCTCTCTCTACATAATCAGCTTTTAAGTGAATGTCGTAGGAATTCAATAAAGGGTTTTCTCCTAAAAATGTCAGGAAATCTTCACCAATAATATCGGTATGTTCTTTTGCGGCTTTTTCTTTCGTTACATAAGCATAAGATCTGGCGAAAGGCGCTCTTTTCAATTCGGTGTTGAATGCTTTTATCACACTATCATTAGCTTCATTTTTAAAGAAAACCGTCATGGCAATTTTTTCTTTAAAATCATTAGCCAGTTTTTTAGAATTGATAATGAATAATCCCAGTACTCCTAAAAGGAATAAAACCAGAAATACACTTAGTACAACTGAAAAATAAGAGGAAATTAACCTGCGCTTTTGAAATTTATCAAAGTTAGAACTCATAGTTTGCTTAAATTATGTGGTAAAAATAATAAAGTATTTCTTTATTTGAAGTTAATAACGTTCAAAGTTTTGACTTTCGTACTATAAATGTACAATTAGATGTTGAATAAAAAGTTTATTTAACCGCAAAGGGGGCAAAGTTTTGTAGTGATTTGACCGCAGAGAACGTTAGGATTTTTTAGCAGCCCAATTTATGGGTAAAAAACTTTTTGATTCTGAGGTTAAATTTAATAGGAGAAAAAGCCGCTTAATCTTTCTTTCTTAAAAATTTATTTCACTTTATAAACTTCAATGCTTTTCAGCCAATAAACATGTCTTGGTCCGGTTTTGATATCGTTTTTACAGATTAGAATCATTTCGCCGCTTTTAACCGGTTTTCCATTTTCTTCAAATAATACATAGGTGTTTTCTCCAGTTGGATTGTTGAAAATTTCAGCCCAGGAAAAAGTTGCTTTATAATCGTCTGAGGCCCTTGCTACTATATAGAAGTTTCTGTCTTTATGGCCGTTTTGCCTGATTTTAGCTTTTTCTAAAATATCCTTCAAAAGGACACCTTTACAGACCTTGTCGGCTTTTTTAATTTCGCCGCTTTGGCAGACTACTTTAAAATTATCAATAGTTACAACTTTCATTTTCTTTAAAGAGTCGATACTCAACTGCAACGGAAACTCAACATCGCCTTTTACTTCAATTTGGTGATTTACTAATTTTAAACTATCGGTGGGAGTGAGAACCGGATGTTTGTCATTGTCTGTTTTTGAAACTTTTTCTGCGGATTTTGTATCTCCTTTTTCTTTTTTAGGAGAGTTGCACATTATGCTTGAAAATGCAATTAATAAAACGAGAATAAAATTTTTAGTTTTCATGGGAAATAGGTTTGTATAAATAATAATTCAGTTTGCTTTAAAATGAATAAAGGAAATATTTTTTTTTAAGTTCTGTGTTTCTCGACTTCATAAAAATCAGTTATTAGCTATTAAGAATATTTTTTTAGTGTTTAAGGATGAAAAAGGATTTTAATTACGTACTTAAAATGTAAAATTAAGTATTATTACGTAATCAAAAATAAGTATTTTGTTATTTTATTTGTTTGTCAACGAAATAGCTTTGGTACAATCTGTAATAAATGTAAATTTGCCAACTTATAATCCATTTAGTGAGAAAGTCTTTGCGCCTTTGTCACTTTGCAACTTTGTACCTTAATATGAAATACAATCCAAACGAAATCGAACAAAAATGGCAGAAATATTGGGCTGAAAACCAAACTTTTGCTGCAAAAAACAATTCTGACAAGCCAAAGCATTATGTCTTAGACATGTTTCCTTATCCGTCCGGAGCGGGATTACACGTTGGGCATCCGCTGGGTTATATTGCTTCAGATGTTTATTCTCGTTTCAAAAGACATCAGGGTTTCAATGTTTTGCACCCAATGGGATATGACAGTTTTGGATTGCCTGCAGAGCAATATGCCATACAAACAGGACAGCGTCCGGAAGATACAACACGCGTAAATATTGACGGTGGAGTAGATAAAGAAGGAAAACAAATTGCCGGATATAGAAAACAATTGGATAAAATCGGGTTTTCGTTTGACTGGAGCCGTGAAGTACGTACTTCAAATCCGGATTACTATAAACATACACAATGGATTTTTATCCAGTTATTTAATTCATGGTATTGCAAAAAACAAGGAAAAGCATTTGACATTTCAGAACTTGTAAAAGTTTTTACTGAAGAAGGAAATGTTTTGGTTGAAGCAGTGTGTGATGATAATGTTGCCATTTTTACAGCTGAAGAATGGAATTCGTATTCTGACGACCAGAAAGAAAAAATCCTTTTGCAATACAGAATGACGTATCTGGCAGAAACAGAAGTAAACTGGTGTCCCGGTTTAGGAACTGTTTTAGCAAATGACGAAATTGTAAACGGAGTTTCAGAACGTGGAGGATATCCTGTTATTCGTAAAAAAATGACGCAATGGAGCATGCGTATTTCTGCTTATGCAGAGCGTTTGTTACAAGGTTTAAATGATATCGACTGGAGTGAATCGATCAAAGAATCGCAAAGAAACTGGATCGGAAAATCTGTTGGAGCATTAGTAAAGTTTCAAGTTTCAAGTTTCAAGTCTCACAACGATGCGCAAACTGAGGCAACTTTAAACGTGAAACCTGAAGCAAATTTTATTGAAGTATTTACGACGCGCCCTGATACTATCTTCGGAGTAACTTTTATGACTTTGGCGCCGGAACATGATTTGGTCGCTAAAATTACTACTCCGGAACAAAAAGCGGCTGTTGAGGCTTATATCGAAAAAACGGCAAAGCGTTCTGAACGTGAGCGTATGGCTGATGTGAAAACTATTTCTGGTGTGTTTACCGGAGCTTATGCAGAACATCCTTTTACAAAAGAACCAATTCCGGTTTGGATTGGGGATTATGTTTTGGCTGGTTACGGAACTGGTGCTGTAATGGCGGTTCCTTGCGGAGACGAAAGAGATTATGCTTTTGCGAATTTCTTTAAAGGTCAGAAAGGCATGCAGGAAATCAAAAATATCTTCGCCAATGTCGATATTTCTGAAGCGGCGTACGGATCTAAAGACAATGTAGAAATTGCCAATTCTGATTTTTTAAACGGATTAAATTATAAAGCAGCAACTCAAAAAGCGATAGCTGAATTAGAAAAAATAGGACAAGGAAAAGGAAAAACAAATTACCGTTTGCGTGATGCTGTTTTTTCCCGTCAGCGTTATTGGGGAGAACCTTTCCCGGTGTATTATGTAAACGGTTTGCCAAAGATGATCGATGCGCAGCATTTACCGATTATTTTGCCTGAAGTAGAGAAATATTTACCAACCGAAGATGGTTTGCCTCCGTTAGGAAACGCAGCTGTTTGGGCTTGGGATACTCAAAATAATAAAGTTGTTAATACCCATTTAGTCAATCATGCAACGATTTTTCCTCTGGAATTGAATACGATGCCAGGTTGGGCAGGAAGTTCATGGTATTGGATGCGTTATATGGATGCGCATAATGAGAATGAAATTGCAAGTAAGGAAGCTTTGAAATATTGGGAAAGCGTAGATTTATATATTGGAGGAAGCGAACACGCTACCGGACATTTATTGTATTCTCGTTTCTGGAATAAATTCTTAAAAGACAAAGGTTTTGCTCCAACCGAAGAACCATTCAAAAAACTGATCAATCAGGGGATGATTTTGGGAACGACTGCTTATGTTTATAGATTAGAAGGAACGAATACATTTGTTTCGAAAAATAAAATTGGAGATCAAAATGTTCAGCCTATTCGTGTAGACGTTTCTTTTGTTAATTCTTCGGATGAATTGAATATTGAAAAGTTCAAAGCATGGAGAGAAGATTTTAATACTGCCGAATTTATTTTGGATGAAAATGGAAAATACATTGTTGGCCGTGAAGTCGAAAAAATGTCGAAATCATACTATAATGTAGTGACGCCAGATGATATTTGTAATGAATATGGAGCGGATACATTGCGTTTGTACGAAATGTTCTTAGGGCCGTTAGAGCAGGCAAAACCTTGGAATACTGCCGGAATTTCAGGTGTATTTGGTTTCCTGAAAAAATTATGGAGATTGTATTTTGATGAGAACAATGGTTTAATCGTAAACAATGATCAGCCAACAAAAGACAACTTAAAATCATTGCATAAAACCATTAAAAAAGTAGCAGAAGACATTGAGAGTTTTTCTTTTAATACTTCGGTTTCTCAGTTTATGATTTGTGTAAACGAATTGTCGACTCAAAATTGTCATTCAAAAGCCATTTTAGAACCTTTGGCGATTTTGGTTTCGCCTTATGCACCGCATATTGCTGAAGAGTTATGGGCACAATTAGGACATACAACTTCAATTTCTGAGGTTGCTTTTCCTGTTTTTGAAGCCAAACATTTAGTGGAGATGAATAAAGAATATCCGGTTTCTTTCAACGGAAAAATGCGTTTCACTATCGAATTGCCTTTGGATTTAACCGCAGCACAAATCGAAGAAATCATTATGAAAGACGAAAGAACATTAAAGCAATTAGATGGCAAAACACCAAATAAAGTAATTATTGTTCCCGGAAAGATTATTAACCTTGTAGGGTAATGTCGTAATGTTTTATAAATTCCAATTTTTATTGGGGTTTACTTAAAAAAGAAAAGCTTCGTAAGATTACGAAGCTTTTCTTTTTTAAGTAATAAAATCCTAAATGTTATTTTGCGAATACAAAAGAACCCGGAGCTGCTACAATAATTCCATCGCTGGTTGCTTTTGCAGTTGTTTCTTTTTCTACTTTTCCGCCAACAATGATTTTTACAGTTATTGTTTGGTCTACAATACCGCCAAACCCACTTACTGTTATTCCTGCTCCGTAAGTGTCTGCACCGGCCGTAAATTCTTTAGACCATGGTAATGCATTGATATCTGCATTTTGTCCGCCATTTCCTGACTCAGTATAAACTGTGCTAAGCTTTCCGGTGTAATTTCCGGTTACTTCATATTTAATGTCTCTTGATCCTGCTCCTGAATTGTTGTCGTTGTCGCTGCTGCAGGAAACTACCGTAAAAGCAAGAGTCAGTACAATCGCCAGAGTTTTCAAAATTGATTTCATAAAAAATTCTTTATAATTAATAATAGTGTCTAACAAAATTAGAAGCTTGACAATGAAAGGGCAATACCTGATTAAGTGTATTTTGTACTACCTGATATCAGGTAAAAAGAGCTGGTTGTTTTTGGAATGGTGTTAATTTTAATAAATTTGAGGAAATACCACTTTATGAAGAAAATCTACTTTTGTATATTATTCCTATTGTTATCAGTCACTATAAAATCCCAAGTGGTCCTTTCGCTGGAAGACCATTCTGCTTATATTGACAGTATTGCTAAAGTCACCGACAATATAAAGTCAGACAGTTTAAAAAGCCTTTATAGTTTTAGATTGTCAAAACTGTATTTGATTGTCCAGGATGTCGAAAAGTCTAAAAAGTACCTTGCGCAGGCCAACAGGCTTAAAACTAAATTTCCGTACTTAAACGACATCGCACTCTACTACAATTCCTTTATTTTTATGGATAAAGGGGACAGAGATGGATTTGAGAAAGCACTTCTTGAAGCAGATAAAAAGCTTAAAAAATACAATACTAGTGAAGTTTACAGGTTTCGTGCCAGTATCCTGCACAATTACGGGTTTGTACAACAGCAAAAAAATAATGAAAAAGCATACATGAAACTGCTGGTGAATGAAGCCATTCCCATTGCGAAAAAAAGTCGGGATTACGAACTTATAAGTAGTTTGTATAAGGCAATCGCAATTATTTTTATGGATAATGATGAACGTGAAAAGGCAAGTGAATATTTGAGTGAGGCGCAGAATTATATTGAGAGAGCAATAAAAAAAACGCCAACGGTCGCGGAGTCAAAAATGGAAACCTACATTATCAATGCTGAAAATCTCGTCGAGCTTAAGCACTTTTACGATGCAAAAAAAGTGTTGGATAAAGCATTTTTAACTTTGAAAAAATTTCCGGAATCCAACTTAAATGATTCTTACTTTTATTCAGAAGGATTGTATTATGCCAGGCAGAATAAACACGAAAAAGCCTTGGAAAGTTTTGAAAAAGGGATCAAATCAGCAGGGAAACATCAGAATCAGATTGCGCTAAACCGGCTGAAATTTGCTGAGTATGAAGTGCTTTTTAAATTAAAAAATTATGATAAAGCCAAGGATAATCTTGAATACCTATTAGAGAAAACCCCTTTTGTTGTTGATAAAAAGAATTATTACAACGAGTTGTCGAAAGTGTATAGTGCAACAAAGAATTATGATAAAGCTTATTTTTATTCTAATAAATACAATGTTATCAATGATAGTCTCAATGATACAAAATTTAAAAGTGAAATTGTAGAACTCGAAGCGAAGTATAAGAAAGCTGAGAATGAGAAAAAGATAAGCCTGCTTCAGTCGCAAAATGAAAAAGCAGCTTTGATGGTCAATAATAATTGGCTGAATTCTGTTCTTTTTGCGGTATTGTCTGTCCTTTTATTTATTATTGTTTTGTTCTTATGGCTGTTGAATAATAATCAGAAAAAGTTAAGTATTCAGAAAGAAATTAATCATGAGCAGGAATTGAGTGCACTTGAGAACCAGCAAAAATTATCGGTTTCTAATGCTTTGATAGAGGGAGAAGAGGTAGAAAGAAAAAGAATCGCCAGGGATTTGCATGACGGACTTGGGAGTATGCTTTCAGGGCTCAAAATTCATTTGAAACTCGCTGAGAAAGAAAATGCGCTCAGTCCTGCAGAAATCAATACGCTGTTGGATAATTCGATTAAGGAACTGCGGAATATTTCGCAAAATCTAATGCCGGAAAGTTTGTTAAAACTAAGTTTAGAACATGCGTTACGGGATTTGTGTGTGGGCAATTCAAATGCAAAGACTAAAATTGAATTTCAGTATTTGGTTCAGAAACGTAATTTGCCTAAAAATTATGAAATTGTGATTTACAGGATTATTCAGGAATTATTGATAAATGCTTTAAAATATGCCGATGCATCAGAAATTTTAGTTTCCTGCTCTCAGAATAAAGATACTTTTTATATTACAGTCGAAGATAATGGGATTGGGTTTGATGTCTCTGTAAAAAGTACCGGAATGGGATTGAGGAACATTAAGAACCGTGTTGAAATCCTGAAAGGAAAATTAGAAATAGAAAGTGCCTTGAATAAAGGAACTTCTGCCTACATCGAATTAAAAGTAAAAAACGAAACGCCATCAAATGGATAAAGTGTATAAAGTGGTGATTGTAGACGATCATCCAATTGTAATTTCAGGAATTTCAGGATTATTGTCGGATTTGGAAACTGTTGAAATTGTGGGTAAATTAGAATCCGGAGTAAAACTTGTTGATTATATCGACGAGAATCAGGTCGATCTGATTTTGATGGATATCTTTTTGCCTGTCATAAATGGTGTTGATCTTTGTAAAATAATCAAACAGAAATTTCCGCAAATGATTATTATCGGAATGAGCAGCCAGTCAGAAAGAAGTCTGGTAATGCAGTTTATTCAGAATGGCGGAAATGGCTATGTTCTTAAAAGTGCCTCATTTGAAGAGTTTAAAAACTGTATCAATCAAGCTATTGAAGGTGAAATCGTGTTTAGCGATGAGGTTAAAACGATTATTAGTCAGCCTACATCTGATGGTTTAGAGCATATTCCTAGTTTGAGCAGGAGAGAAAAAGATATTACTTTATTACTGTCAAAAGGAAAATCGACACAGGAAATAGCAGATGAATTATTTTTAAGTTTTCTGACAGTTCAAACACACAGGCGCAATATTTTACAAAAGTATAAAACCAAAAATGTAGCTGAATTAATCGCTTTTCTCTTGAAGAACAATCTTTTAAATTAGTTATATCGGGCTGTCAAAATGACATTTTTTGAAATTGGTTCAGAAATTGCAATTTGTTTTGTAACTTTAATAATCAATCAAATAAAGATAAAAATATGGGAAGTGGATATTTAATTCTGGCCGGAGCAATTATGTTGTTCAGCTGGATGGTGAGTTCAAAGCTCAAAAGTAAATTTGAATTGTACTCAAGAATACAACTAAGAAACGGAATGAGTGGTGCTGAAATTGCTGAAAAAATGCTGGCTGATAACGGGATCACTGATGTTCGTGTTATCTCGACTCCGGGGCAGCTAACAGATCATTATAATCCTACAGATAAAACAGTCAATTTGAGTGAGGCAGTTTACAATCATCGCAATGCGGCGGCTGCAGCTGTTGCAGCGCACGAATGTGGTCACGCTGTGCAGCATGCGATCGGGTACGAGTGGTTGACAATGCGTTCGAAATTAGTGCCAATCGTAAATATCGCATCAAGTTATATGCAGTGGATCTTATTGGCAGGAATTCTTATGATTAGAGTTTTTCCAGGTTTGTTGCTAATAGGAATTATCATTTTTGCAGTGACAACATTGTTCTCGATAGTGACTTTGCCTGTAGAATATGATGCGAGCAACAGAGCGCTGGCCTGGTTAGAAAATAAACACATGCTAACACAAGAAGAGCAGGCAGGAGCAAAGGATGCTTTAAAATGGGCGGCAAGAACCTATCTGGTAGCTGCTATAGGATCGATCGCAACGTTGTTGTACTATATTTCGATCTATTCAGGAAGCAGAAGAAACTAATTTTGTAATTGAATAATTAGTCAATTAGATAATTTATTAAACAAACCCGACAGGTTTTTGAAACCTGTCGGGTTTTGTTGCTTAGTAGATTATGTATTTTAACAAGTTGTAAAATATGATCCATAATGCGGTTACTATAAATAGGGCATTTATGTAGTTTCTATTTCCGGATTTGAAAAATTTATAAAACAAAACGATGCTATAAATTATGCTTGTGGGAATTGATAATAAGAAAAAAATGTCGCTGATATTGGGTCCGTGCGGACTGCCAATTGGCTGAAATGTTCTTATAAGTATAAAAAGTATAAAGTAAGCTATGAAAAATAAGATGGTTTTAATCTCGGGTCTAATGTCTTTCATGGCGTTTTTAAAATGGCACATTGGGTAATAAGATAATTTAGTAAGCAAACCGGGAGGTTTCTAAAACCTGCCGGATCTATTATTTATAAGGTTTTGGAAAAATATCAAATTTAGATATTCAGTAATTGTCTAATTATCAAATTGCCACATTATCTAATTTACAATTGTATTTGCCTGTCTATTTGTTGATCCAGCGAAATAAATGTTTCTGTTCTTGAAACGCCTTCTATGGCTTGAATTTTAGTATTTAAAAGCTGCATTAAGTGTTCGTTGTCGCGACAGATGATTTTTATCAAAACAGACCAGTTTCCGGTTGTGTAATGGCATTCCAGAACTTCAGGAATCTTTTTTAAATCTTTTACGGCTTCAGAGTTTCGGGATGCTTTATCCAGGTAAACGCCTATGAAAGCCATTGTATTGTATCCTAAAACTTTTGGGTTTACCGTAAATTTAGAACCGGAGATAACGCCTGATTGTTCCAGTTTTTTCAAACGCTGATGAATTGCAGCTCCAGAAATCCCTATTTTATTAGCGATCTGCAAAATAGGTTTTCGGGCATCATCCATTAAGTAGCGCAGGATTTCTTTATCGATGCCGTCAATTTCAATTATAAGAGAGTTGATTTTCATAGTTGTGGTTTGAAACTTATTTAGGTGATTTGGTTTAAAATAGAAATCAAATTTAGGAATAAAACTTTAAAATATTTGAAAAAAGAGAATTTTAATTGTTGTTTTGTGTTGATTTTTTTTTTTTTTTTTTTTTACCATTAAGAGATTAAGAAAATAAAGGGAAGTTCTTAAAATGTGAAATTTAAATAGAGAACGAAGGAAGCTTTGATGAATGTTTACGTTCAAAGTTATTATGTGTGTTTTTTTTTTCATCCTGAGGAACGAGGGGTCTCTGCCAATGTCATTAAGTTAAGAAAAACAGCCGCAATACTGTACCGAATAAATCTCACGCAAAGTTGCCAAGCCGCCAGGTTTACGCCTAAAACCTTTGCGCTTTTGCGTCTTTGCGCGAAAAAGAATTAACCATTAATTAGATCAAAAGAGCTTAACTTAATGACATTGGACTCTCTGCGAGTAGCTCGACAAAGATAGGTGACTTACTTTACGGAGTTTCTTGCGGAGATCCCTCGTTCCTCGGGATGACAATGATTGTGTTTAGGTGCTTAAAATCCAAAGTGATTTAAAATAAAAAATTCCAAATTCCAACAATGAAGTTGAAATTTGGAATTTTGAAAATTTGTATATTTTTAAAGGATTATTTTCCTTTGTTTGCTTCGCTAATGTATTTTTCTAAAGCCATTGTCATAGAAGGTGTTTCAGGTGTGGGAGCAAGAATATCGATTCTTAATCCGTAGTCTAAAGCTTCTTTTTGAGTAGTGCTTCCAAAAACAGCAATTCTGGTTTCGTTTTGTTTGAAATCAGGGAAGTTTTTAAACAATGATTTTATTCCGGTTGGACTAAAAAATGCTAAAACATCATAATAAACATCTGCAAGATCTGATAAGTCACTCATTACAGTTTTGTAAAAAACAGCTTGTGTCCAGTCTACTTTCAGGTTGTTTAGTGTTATAGGGGCATCAGCATTTAACTGATCAGATGCCGGAAGCAGGAATTTTTCGTCTTTATACTTTTTGATAAGAGGTGATAAATCTGCAAAATCTTTTGCTCCAACGTAAATCTTACGTTTTCTATACACAACATACTTTTGCAGGTAAAATGCAACAGCTTCAGATTGGCAGAAATATTTCAATCCTTCAGGAACTTTATAACGCATTTCATCTGCTACTCTAAAAAAGTGATCCACCGCATTACGGCTTGTCAAAATTATTGCAGTATAGTGATTAAGATCGATTTTTTGCAATCGAATCTCTTTAGCATTAACCCCTTCCACATGAATAAATGGTCTGAAATCAATTTTTATTTTGTGTTTTTGTTGGAGCTCAAAGTAAGGAGAATTTTCCACTTTAGGTTCAGGCTGTGACACCAAAATTGTTTTCACTTTCATATTATAAACATTTTCTAAGCACTCCCTTTTGTAATCCAATAATAGAGAAAATAATAAGGGGCTATTTCAAGAGCGCAAAGATATAAAATAAAATAAAATAACTTGCTGATTATTACGTTTTGATACGTTTTTATTGAAATAAAATATGAGTATAGGCTGATACATAGCGAAATACCTATGATTACAAGCGGTATTATTTTAGGAATATGGTCGTAATAAAACAAAATAGCATTAATAGGAAGGATTAAAATGCCAATATAAGTTCGATAGGTGACTTTTTGTAAGTTAAAAAGATCGGCAAACTCATCGATGTTGAATGAAGTTGCAACAATTTTCTCGATTAAAAACTTCGCTAAAATGAAATAAAGCAGAAAGGTCGCAATCTGAATAAACAAAATCCAGTCCGTTTTTAATATGCTGTAAGTTCCGCTTTTAGCATCCTGTGAAAAGATGTGCATCGTCAACTGAATGAAAAAAGCATACGAAACAATTTGCACGAAAAATAAACCAAGAGTAAAACTGCTTTTCAAATGGTTATTATCGCGATAGATTTTTGCGTATTTGTCTGAAAAAATAAGCTTGCTAAATTCACTAAACCTCGTTTCGTAAGAAGATTTAGTTATAGCAACAACAGCAAAAGTCAACACGAATAAAAGTGTTGCCCAGTCTTTGTTTTCAATAATTCGAGGGTGAAGTTGTTCAATCATAACGACACAAAATTAGTAATTTTTTGTATCAATACTTTTATTATATATTTATTATGAATCAAATGCTATAAAAAGTTTACTTTTGCGATGAAATTTACGCAGAAAAATGAATGATTGTATTGTCATAATTCCCACTTACAACGAAATCGAAAATATTGAAAGTATAGTTAGAGCTGTGCTTTCACAACATAAACCTTTTCATCTTTTAATTATAGATGATAATTCGCCGGATTTTACGGCTGATAAGGTAATTGCGTTGCAGGAAGAATTTCCGGACAGGTTATTTTTAGAAAAAAGAGCTAAAAAATCAGGTTTAGGAACCGCTTATGTTCACGGTTTCAAATGGGCTCTGGAACGCAATTATGATTTCATTTTTGAGATGGATGCTGATTTTTCCCATAACCCCAATGATCTTGAGAAATTGTTTGATGCTTGTCATTTTGGCGGAGCAGACTTGGCTATTGGTTCTCGTTATGTAACCGGTGTAAATGTTGTAAACTGGCCTTTAAGCCGCGTTTTAATGTCTTATTTTGCTTCAGTTTACGTGAAGTTTATTACCGGAATGAAAATTCATGATGCTACTGCAGGTTTTGTTTGTTATAAGAGAGAGGTTTTGGAAAAGATCAATCTTAATAAAATTAAATTTGTGGGTTATGCGTTTCAGATCGAAATGAAATACAGGACTTATTGCGCTAAATTTGAAATTACCGAAGTGCCAATTATTTTTACAGACAGAACAAAAGGAGTTTCAAAAATGAGCAATGCGATTATCAAAGAAGCTATTCTGGGGGTAATTTCATTACGATTAAAAAAATTATTCAATACCTTATAATACCACTATGGCGATGAACAGGATTTTAATAAAGAATGCTAAAATTGTAAACGAAGGATCAATTTTTGAAGGCGATGTCCTGATCGAAAACGATTTGATCGTTGAAGTTGCAGACAGCATTAGTTTAAAAACATCTGACTGCAAAGTAATTGATGCTGAAGGAAGTTATTTAATGCCTGGTGCAATCGACGATCAGGTACATTTTAGAGAGCCGGGACTAACGCATAAAGGTGATATCGAATCTGAGTCAAGAGCTGCAGTTGCCGGAGGAATTACTTCTTTTATCGAGCAGCCTAACACAGTTCCTAATGCCGTTACTCAGGAAATACTTGAAGATAAATATCAGATTGCAGCCAAAAAATCATTTGCGAATTATTCGTTTATGATGGGAGCAACGAATGATAATCTGGAAGAAGTTTTAAAAACAAATCCAAAAAATGTTGCCGGAATTAAGATCTTCCTGGGATCTTCAACCGGAAATATGCTAGTCGATAATGAAGCGACTTTAGAAAAAATATTTTCAAGCACGCCACTGTTAATTGCTGTGCATTGCGAAGATGAAACAACCATTCAAAATAATCTTGCTGCATTCAAAGAGCAATACGGAGATGATGTTCCGGTAACAGCGCACCATTTGATTCGTAGTGCTGAGGCTTGTTATATTTCATCTTCAAAAGCTGTGGCTTTGGCTAAGAAAACCGGAGCACGTTTGCATATTTTTCACCTTTCCACAGCAAAAGAAATGGAATTGTTTACCAATAAAATTCCGTTAGAAGATAAAAAAATTACCGCTGAGGTTTGTGTACACCATCTTTGGTTTACAGACGAAGATTATAAAACAAAAGGAAACTTTATTAAATGGAATCCTGCTGTTAAAACCGCTGAAGACAGAGCAGAACTTTGGAAAGCTTTGAATGACGGACGTATTGATGTAATTGCTACAGACCATGCGCCACATACCAAAGAAGAAAAAATGCAATCCTATCTTAATGCGCCTTCAGGAGGACCGCTTGTGCAGCATGCTGTTGTAGCAATGTTCGAAGCGCACCATCAGGGGAAAATTAGTGTGGAGAAAATCGTGGAGAAAATGTGCCACAATCCGGCTAAAATTTTCAAGATAGAAAAAAGAGGTTTCGTAAAAGAAGGTTATTTTGCTGATTT
The DNA here is from genome assembly GCA_900129595.1 of Flavobacterium frigidimaris. GTDB lineage: Bacteria > Bacteroidota > Bacteroidia > Flavobacteriales > Flavobacteriaceae > Flavobacterium > Flavobacterium frigidimaris. The sequence continues at coordinate 29,508 of FQWG01000019.1, forward strand.
GGTAATTGTAAATCCAAGTTTGCCGTGGAGTGTTAAGCCAGAGAATATTTTGGCAAAATGTGGATGGTCGCCTTTTGAAAATTATACTTTTAAGTCAAGAATTACACATACTTTTGTAAATGGTGAATTGGTTTACAATAATTTTAAAGTAAAAGACATCCGCAACGGAAAAAGATTATTGTTTGATAGATAAAAAACTGAAATGAAGAATTGTATAGTAATAATATTGGTTTTGTTTCTTTCTGTAAGTTGTAAAAAAGAGTTGGTCAAACAACCTGCAAAACTTATCGAGAAAGGAAAGATGATTGATATTATGTATGATTTGTCGCTTCTGGATGCTATGAGATATCAGAATCCGTTGTCTTTAGATTCTATAGATACTAATCCGGTTAAGTTTATTTTGCAAAAATATAAAGTAGACAGTTTACAGTTTGCTCAGAGTAATATGTACTATGCGACAGATTATGAGACCTACAAGGAAATGTTTGATGAAATTGGTAAAAGAATTGCTGTCAATCAAAGAGCTACAGATTCTATAGTGAAAATTGAAGATAAAAAGGCGGCGAAAGAAAAGAAAAACAAAGCCAAAGATTCTCTTAAAGACGTTGTTAAGAAACCTGTGAAACAACAAATTAATGTAGATTCGATAAAACAATTAATACAATCAAGAAAGAACAGATAGATTTAGAATTTCGAACTGTCTCTTATGTATTGATGCACATCTAAAAAAACCGTTCCCAGAGCGGTTTTTATTTTTTCATTCGAATATAGATTTTTAGAATAGGAAGCTTTTGCGGTTGCTTTTGTTAAACGCCTCTTTTGGAAAAATAAAGTAGAAAACACCAAATCTGCCATCCAGAGAAAATTCATCAGTATTGGCTTCGCATGCTTGTTAGGTCTTTTTACTTTTAGGGTGTCAGCAATTGTATTCAGAATATCTCGGAAAACAATATTATCAGCTATTAATGTAAAACGTTCATTCTTGATATCGCTTTTCATTAATTCGCCTGCAGTTCTTACTACATCGTCTACGCTAATAAAACCAGTACTTCCTAGAGTATAGAAAGAAAGCCCGTTGGCTACTTTCTGATACAGTTCACTGCTTCCCTGTTCGAAGATTTTTGTTATTGAAACCGGCCCTAAAATCACACCCGGATTGATGATGATGACATCAAGTCCTTCCTGAAGTCCGCGCCAGACCTCCATTTCTGCACCATATTTAGAAATGGCATAATCACTATGAGGCTTTTCCGGATTCCAGTCCGTTTCTTCCGTGATATAGGTTTCGTGTGGGGCAATATCTCCTAAAGCCGCGATAGAACTTACAAAACAAAATTTCTTTATTTCTTTAGCGATAGAAAAATTAACCATATTGGCAGTTCCTTCAATATTGGCCTTTCGGAGCTGATCTTCCTCTTTAGGGTCAAATGAAATTAAAGCGGCACAATGGTAAACGCAATCAATATTTATAAAGGCAGTTTCTAAGGAAGGAACATCTAAAATATCGGCTTCAAGCCAATTGATTTTTTCGAATAAATTTCCTTTTTTATACAATTCAAAAACGGATTTTGTTTTTTGAATGTTTTTTCGGTTTCGGTAAATAGCCCTGACATTTTCTCCATTTTCAATTAAATGAAGTAATAAATGCGCGCCCACTAAACCTGTACCTCCAGTTACTAATACCATTTTGTAAAGATACCGATTTGCCTGAAAGGGACAAAGTCGCAAAGGGACAAAGTTGCAAAGGTTTTTCGCTTTGTGTTTTTAAATTGATGTACATGTGGCTTTTTGACCTTGATATTGGCATTGCTTTTTGATTTTGAGATTGACATTGATTACATTTGCACAAATTATTTTAAAAATGAAGAATCTAGTTGAAGAATTAAAGTGGCGCGGGTTGTATCATGATAGCATGCCCGGAACGGAAGAACAATTGCTTAAAGAAGTAACAACGGCATATATAGGTTTTGATCCAACGGCAGATTCACTACATATTGGTAGTATGGTTCAGATTATTTTATTGGTTCACTTAAACAGAACCGGTCATAAAGCTATCGCTTTGGTAGGTGGTGCAACCGGAATGATTGGTGATCCATCGGGGAAATCTGACGAAAGAAATTTGCTGAACGAAGAAACTTTGGCTATAAACGTTGCGGGAATAAAAAGTGTATTGTCCCGTTTCCTTGACTTTAATTCGAAAGAAGCAAATGCTCCGGTTATGGTGAACAACTATGACTGGATGAAAGAATTCTCGTTTATTGATTTTGCACGTGAAGTTGGAAAACGTATCACGGTAAACTATATGATGGCGAAGGATTCAGTAAAAAAGAGATTTGCCGGAGAAGGCGAAGGAATGTCTTTTACAGAATTTACGTATCAATTGATTCAGGGTTACGATTTTTATCATTTATATAAAAACAACAATTGCGTTTTGCAAATGGGAGGTTCTGACCAATGGGGTAATATTACCACAGGAACAGAATTAGTACGTAGAATGGGAGGAGAGAACGCTAAAGCTTTTGCTTTGACAACTCCTTTGATAACAAAAGCAGACGGTTCTAAATTCGGAAAATCTGAAGGTGGAAATGTATGGTTAGACGCAGATAAAACTTCTGTATATAAATTTTACCAATTTTGGGTGAATTCTACTGATGTTGATGCTGAGAAATACATTAAAATCTTTACTTTTTTAGATAAAGAAACGATTGATGCCTTGATCGAAGAGCACAAAACGGCTCCGCATTTAAGGGTTTTACAAAAGAAACTGGCGGAAGAGATTACTATTTTTGTTCACTCTGAAGAAGAATTAGAAAAAGCAATCCAGGCTTCGAATATTTTGTTCGGAAATTCGACTGCAGATGATCTGAAGAAATTAGATGAAACTACTTTTTTAGAAGTTTTTGACGGAGTTCCGCAAGCTGAAATCGCAAAAGCGGATTTAGAAAACGGTTTGGATATTGTAACTGTTTTAAACGAAAAAACAGGTTTCTTTAAATCAAACGGAGAAGCGAGACGTGCCTTAACAGCAAACTCAATTTCTGTAAACAGAGAGAAAATAAAAGAAGATTTTGTATTAACACCAAATGATTTAATCAACAATCAGTTTGTGTTGCTACAAAGCGGAAAGAAAAATTATTTTGTAATAAGAGTGGTTTAAAAGGTTTAACTGTTTAGTCGGTTAACTGTTTAATCGAGTGCAAAAGCGATTTAACAAATCCACGATTCAGCTTTAAAGAACCATTAAGTTACACCCACGAATATCAGAATTATCAAAACGTCCCAATACCTCGAAAGAGTTATTGGGATTTTTTTTGCCTAAATCCTGCGTGGCAATAAACGAACAGGAATTGATATTAGCCAAATCAATAACGTTGATGCCACCTGTTTTTCCATCTTTCACGTAAGTGAGTGCGTCTTCAGGATCACGAACTAAAATGTGCATCCATGACGGACATTCGAAAACGCCTTCGCCCAGAGAATAAGCTTGTCCGAGAAGTTCCGTCATTCCGTATTCTGAGTGAATTGCTGTAACGCCAAAACCTTTGCAAAGAATGTCGTGCAATTCTTCGCGAATCATTTCTTTGCGCTTGCCCTTCATTCCTCCGGTTTCCATAATGATGGTATTCTGAAGGTTGAATTGGTGTTTTTCAATCAAATCCAGTAAAGCATAAGTAACCCCAATTAAAATGACATTTTGACCCGATTCGTCAAGCGCGGTCAATTTTTTTATTAAGTCGTCGTGGTTGTGCAAGTAAAACCCACTTTCAGACTGATTGGATAGTTGTATTAAGTCTTCGACCATATAAACCAACGAAGAGCCGTCGCGCTCAAGATAGGATGGTAAAAGGGCTAAAACAACGTAATCTTCGATGTTGCCGTAAAATTGGGAAAATCCTTTGCGGTAACTTTCTTCGTAAAGCGAAACATCTGTTACCATATGTCTGCTGGTAATCATTCCTGTAGTTCCGCTGCTGGTAAAAGTAACCTGTGCAGGATCGTTATTAGAAACTACATTGTGGCTTTTGAAAAACTGAATAGGCAAAAAAGGAATTTGCTGCAGCGACTTTACCTGTTGTGGATTGACTTTTAAAAAATCACAGAAATCACGATATACAACGTTATTCTCGTGTTGAAAACGAAACACCTTTAATGCTGTTTTTTCAAATTGTTTATGACTCGAAATCGTAAATATATCGTTGGCTGTAATCAAAACTTTTTTGTGCAAAGATATTGTTTTTAGTTTTTAGTCATCGTTTTAAGCCACAGTTTTTGGCGTGAAGTACAGATGAAAACTGTGACTGTATACTGAAAACTAAAAAAAGCTCCATCAGGAGCTTTTTTACAATTTTTATCGAATGATGAGCTTTCTGGTTGCAGAAGCATTCTGTTCGCTTATTTTGATGATATAAACACCGGGAACAAGATCTGATACATTTAGTTCTCTTGAACTTAAATGTGTCTGAAGTACTTTTTTGCCCAGAACATCAAAAATTATTATTTCTTTTTCTAAATCATTTTTAGATGAGATGTATACTTTTCCGCTCGTCACCGGGTTAGGGTACAAGCTTAAACCCTCAATGGTAGTTGCATCTTGAGGTTTTGCTGATTGCTTACTATCTTGCGCCGAGACACTGATAGTAAAGAAAAAAGCCAGTAAGAATGTAATATAAAAGTAGTTTTTTGCCATCGCAGTATTTTGATTACAGTAAATATACAAAAAAAATTACAAAAATTACGCCAAAAGAAAACATCCTAAAAATTTAGGATGTTTTTAACAATTTGTTCCCTAAGCCATTAGAAACGATAAAAGCAATTGTTTAAAATGATCTGCAAAATAGGGATAAAAAAAACACTCTAAAAAATTAGAGTGTTTTTGAATATTGTGTGTTTTAAGTATTATAGACCTTTTGTCCATCCAGCAGCCCAAGTTGGAACTCCTGATCCGTTTCCTGCTCCGTTTGCAGTTGTAGATTCTGTGAAAACTTTAGTAACATCAACAGTTACTCCAGCAGTACTTGAACCTTTTGATTTAGCAGCTACGTCTTCAAATTTAACGTTAGTAGCTAATAAGTCAACTCCAACATATGAAACAGTTTCGTCATGTTGAACATCAAAACCAGTTTTCCAGCCTTTTAATACAACGTTGTCAAATTTACCTTTTGTTCCAACTCTCAATTTGAAAGCTTGAGATTCTGCACTTGTGTCAGCTGATCCAAAACCAACTAAAGTAAGGTTTTTGATTGTAGGGAAAGAAATTGGACTAGCTAAGTGGTTGTTAGAATTGTTATCTGCTTCAACACCTCTGTTACCAGCGTTTGTTCTGATTCCGTAGAAGAACTCACCAGTTCCGTTCCATCCTTCAGTCCAGTCAAATAAATCATCACCAACGTTTGCAGCATCTTTATTAGAAACTACTAAGTGAGTTGCATTTACAGTTCCACCAAACCACTCGAATCCATCATCAGAGCTTTCGAAAATTTGAACGTAATCAACGCTTGTTCCTTTTCCAACACCAAAGAAAGAGATTCCGTTGAATTCTTTATCAGAGTTGTAAGCGTATCCAGGATATTCAATTCTTAAATATTTGATTGATCCAGAATTGTCATTAACATCAGTTCCACCGTATGGTAAATCAGAAACTTCAGCAGATGCAGTTGCTCCTTTGTTGATAGGTGCTTTTCCGCAGATTACTAATCCACCCCAAGCTCCTGGCTTATGATTTACAGCTGTCATAACTACTGGATTTGCAGCTGTTCCCTGAACATCGATTTTTCCACCTTGAGAAATAGCGATATATCTGATAGATTCAATTTTGTTTGGATCTAATGTAGTTGCTTCAATAATAACTCCAGGTTTGATCGTAAGTTTTGCAGTACTCTTAACGACTAATTTTCCTGTTAGTTTATAAGTTCCAGATTCTAAAATAACTTCTCCATCATTAATTTCTCCTTGAAGATTGTCTCTGTTTACTACGAAAGTAGATCCCGGTACAGTAGGTGCGTCATTGTTGTTGTCGCTTGAGCAAGACGTTGTAATTGTTACAAGTGATAAAGCTGCTAAGCCGAAAATTGTTGAAAGTGTTTTTTTCATTACTTTTTTTATTAGTTTGTGTTTGTGCAAATATGAAAACTTAAGTCTGAATGAATGTTAAGTTGTCGTAATGGATTTGTTATATGTTTTTTAACCAAATGTTAAGAAATTAACAAGCGGGTTTGTTCTTTATGTTTTTATTAGAATTGGTAATTCATACCTAATCCAAATGTTACTCCTTTTTTATAGTTAAAAACTAAAACGTCTCCACCTGAATTTTCCTGAACCCTCTTAAATTGTGGGTTCAAAAGGTTTCTTGCTCCAAAATCAATTCCGAAGCTTTTGTTTAATTTAGTTTTTAGAACAAGATCTAAAGTTCCCATTGCTTTGTCTACTAAATTTCCTTTTTGTTCAGATCCGATTGCATAAAGTTTATCAGAATAATGGTTGTATGCGATAGTTGCCATAATTCCGGAATCATTTTTCCAGTTTTTAGTATAAGACAGATCCGCATTTAAAATCAAATCAGAAGCTCCTGTAAAACCTGAACTGGTATCAGTAAGGTTAATGTTCATTCTGCTGTTGGTTTCTTTTTGAACTTTTTGAGAATCGATATCCTGATGTGTCTGCATTAAAGAAGCATTAAATCCAAAAGAAAGTTTATTAGTATATTCTCCTTCAATTTCAAAAATGTTTTTTCTTGCTTCCAATTCAAGTCCGTAAGCATAACCTGAATCTCCAATGTTTACCCATGAAATATCATTTGATGCAGAAGCAATAACAACTTCGTTTATTGGATCTAAAATGTATTTTCCAAAAGCAGTAACAGAGAATAACTCATCGCTTTTTGGGAACATTTCCCATTTTAAGTCAAGATTGTAATTTTGTGAAGGATACAAATCAGGATTACCAATTTTAGTTTCCATTACATCTTCGTAAATAAATAAAGCACGCTCTTTAAATTGTGGTAATGTATATGTTTTGCTAGCTGCTAAACGAAGATTTTGTTTTTCGCTTAATGCATATTTTAATGCTAAACTTGGTAAAAATTCGTTTCTGTCAAATTCGTTTTTACCACCAGATGCATCAAGTTGTGTTCTCCAGGTAACACTTTGAGATATTTTTTCGTATCTAAAACCTAAAACACCGCTTAGTTTGTCCGTTAATTTGTATTCGATATTAGCAAATCCAGCATGAATGTCCTGATCACCGCTATAAGTTTGTGGAGTCATTCCTGCAAAAGCACCAATTGAAAATATACCGTTGTCGTAATTGGTCTGATTAAAGAAAGCATCCAGATTATTTGGAGTTACACTTGTAGCCAAACCTGCCTGACTTACATTAAAGTTGAACTGTATCGCTTCGAAATCGCGTTTTTTAAATTTACCGTTATAGCCCACAACGATTTTACCATGTGAAGTTCCACTTTCTTTATCACCTAATTTATAAGTAAAAGCAAGATTAGCGGCAGCTTCATCTTCTTTTAGGTTTTGATAATATCTCTGATTGTCAGTAGTTGTTCTTTGCGCAATTGTGTAGATATCAGTAGTTGGATTGTAGAACATTTTGTTTTGAGTTCTGTCCGGCATGTCCCCTTTTACAGTGTTGTATGAAACACCCCAGTCAAAATCAATTTTATCTGTTATTTTGTGGTTTCCTAAAAGTTGATTGATGAAAACAGTGTTCTGCGAGAATGTACCTCTTTGAACCAAAAGGCTGGCATCAGCATTATCAAAATCACGGTCAGTACCAAAATAAGTGTCTCTCGTTTGCTCAGATGAATTGATGAATAAAAAGTTGTAACCAATTTTGTGGTTTTTGTTTAAGCGGTAATTGGCATTAAACATCCCTGTAGAATTGGTATTGTAAGTGTATTTTTCTTGTTGAAAAGACTTTAATGAAGCGCCCTGTGCATTTACACTTTGGCTCAGACCTTCTCTGTATTCATAACCATTGTTGAAGCTGGCAGTTGCAAAAAGGCTTAGTTTTCCTTCTTCACCAATGTTGAAAGTTTTTCCGGCTTTTACGTTAAAGTTTCCGCCAAACGGGCTTTCTTTTTTAGGGTTCAGACTGTTTTCGAAATTATATCCGGTCAACGCATTTTGAGGAACGCCGTAAGAAACAAACCCTGATTTATTTGGACCTTGCTGTAACAAAAAGTTATCAGAATTTTGTAATGCATTTGTGTTTACTTTAGATCCCAGTGAGATTTCAAACATTCCTTTTCCGCGGTAATCTTTAGATACAATATCTACGTTTCCTCCGGCGAAATCTCCATACATTCTTGATCCGTAAGATTTGTCGATAGAAATGTATTCAACGATATCTGTTGAAAAAAGATCAAGAGCGATATTTTTTCTTTCAGGATCATTTGATGGTATTGGCAATCCGTTCATCGAAGTAGAATTATAACGGTCACCAAGTCCTCTTACAAAAACATTGTTGCTTCCTTCTTGTTTAGAAACTCCGGAAGTTTTTGCTACAGCCGCTGCTACATCGCCAACTCCTTTTCTTGACAACTCCTGCGCACCAATAGTTTGTTTAATGTCCACTGCATTCTTTTGTTCTAAAAGTAGCGCTGTTTCTTTTTGTTTGCTTACTGCTGCTGCTTTTACAACAACATCTTTTAGAGTAAAACTTCCTGAAGAAAGTACCTGATTGACTGTAATAGTTTCGTTTGCCTTAACAGTTACAGGTTTCTCAACAGATTCATATCCAACGAAACTAAAGATAATAATATAATTTCCCGGATTAACGCTCAACGAATATTTTCCGTCAATGTCAGTGTTCGCGCTTGTGTTAGTCCCTTTTACTAAAACATTTGCGAAAGGCAGTACTTCATTATTGGTTTCTTTGTCGGTTAATACACCAGAAATCGTACCTTTGTTTTGCGCGACCGAAATCGTACAAATAAATAATGTAATAAATAGAAATTTTAAATTGAATTTCATTTTTGTGTTGTGTTTGATTTATTTTTGTGCAAAGAAAGAAACGCTGTGTAAAGTTCATGTTAGGCACTTGTTATGTTTTTGTGTCTTGTAGATTATCAAATTGTTACCAGATTAAATTACCGTTAACCGCAATTTTTAACGGTTATTTTGTTAGTATATTTACGCTGTGAAATAAAAAACATCGAATGTATAATGAAGAAAATTTGATGTAAAAATCTCAATTTTTGCTATTTATGAAAAAAACACAAACCAAGATTTTATTAGTTGACGATGAACCAGATATCTTGGAAATCGTAGGCTATAACCTTGCTCAGGAAGGCTACCAGATTGTTACAGCTTCTAACGGAAAAGAAGCTATAGCAAAGGCTCAGAAAGAATTGCCGGACTTAATTATTATGGATGTTATGATGGCCGAAATGGACGGAATGGAAGCCTGTGAACACATCAGGAAAATCCCGGAATTAAATAATGTTATCATAACATTTCTGACAGCCAGAAGCGAAGATTACTCACAAGTTGCTGGTTTTGATGCAGGTGCAGATGATTATATTACCAAACCAATAAAACCTAAATTATTGGTAAGCAAAGTAAAGGCTTTGTTAAGAAGGTTAAAAGAACAAGAAGTTGTTAGTGATACCTTAAATGTAGGCGGAATCGAGATCAATCGCGAAGAATACAAGATCATTAAAGGCAATGTCGAAATTGCTTTACCAAGAAAAGAATTCGAATTATTTTATTTATTGGCTTCTAAACCCGGAAAAGTTTTCAAAAGAGACGAAATCCTGGATAAAGTTTGGGGTAATGAAGTCGTAGTAGGAGGAAGAACAATCGATGTTCACATCAGAAAACTACGTGAAAAAATAGGAGAAGACCTTTTTAAAACTATCAAAGGTGTTGGTTATAAATTTGAAGTTTAATATTCAGTAAAAATTTGAACCATATAAGTGATATAAATTCATTTAATTTGTTGTTCGCAATTTTTAAAAAATAGTATATTTAGCACATATAAGCATCGCGTTTGTATGTGCTAAGTTATTTATAGTCAAAGTATAAATGGACTTATATCACTTATATGGTGAAAAAAATAATCTCTTAATGGTTAATGATATAAATGAAAATTAATTTTAAAAAAACATACAAATTCGCTGTAAAATCGGCATTATATATCAGTCTTTTTGGGACAGGATTTGTGTTGATATTGATGAATTTATTTTATAAAAATCAATTAAAACATCAAATTGCATTTGGAATAATTTTTATTATTTCGATTTATATATTCTCCTTTTTGGTTTTGCAATATCGTGTAGAGCGTTTTATTTATCGAAGGGTAAAGAAAATCTACGATGAGGTTTCGTTACTTGAATCTACTACACTTATCAATCAGCCCATAACTACTGATATGGAAACTCTTTCACGCGAAGTGAAAAAGTTCGCTACCGATAAAAAGCTGGAAATCGAAATGCTCGAAATTCGGGAACAATATCGAAGAGAGTTTCTGGGGAATGTTTCGCACGAATTAAAAACACCTTTGTTTACCGTTCAGGGGTATGTTTCGACTTTGCTTGATGGCGCGATGGACGATAAAACCATTCGAAAAAAATACCTTAAACGTGCCGAAAAAGGAGTGGAGCGACTTATTTATATCGTCGAAGATTTAGACATGATCACCAAATTAGAATCCGGTGATTTAGATCTTAACATTACAGATTTTAATATTGTCGAATTAATCCAGAATGTTTTTGACTTGTTAGAAATGAAAGCTGACAAAAAGAAAATTAAACTGGCTTTTGAAAGCAAAAATGTACAATCTGTTATCGTTCGCGGCGATCAGGACAGAATTCAGCAAGTTTTGGAGAACCTGATTGTCAATTCTATCAAATACGGTAAAGATGGTGGTTTGACAGAAGTTGGTGTTGTAAATTTAACCAAGAAAAAAGTACTGATCCGTATTAGTGATAATGGCGAAGGAGTGGAGAAACAAAATATACCAAGGCTTTTTGAACGTTTTTACAGAGTCGATAAAAGCGGAACACGCTCTGAAGGCGGTTCTGGTTTAGGATTGGCAATTGTAAAACACATTATTGAAGCACATAAAGAGAAAGTATATGTAGAAAGTGAATTCGGAATTGGTTCTGAGTTTTCTTTAACGCTCGAAAAGGCCCATAAAACCGTAAAATCAGACGTTAAATAATTGCGAGCAGATTGAGGTAAAGCGGTGTGAAATATGATGTTTTAACAATTAATCAATTTACAGTAAAATCCCATAACATTAAATTCTTATTATAGTAACATCCTGTTAATGATTTCTTAACATTGATGCGGCATCTTTGCACCGTGAAATTAAGGGAATTAGAGAAAGGATGATAAAAAGAAAATTAGTGGCCGTTTTATTGCTGATGAATTTCGCAGCAATTGCTCAGGATTTGAATAAACAAGAGGTAAAAAATGAAGTAATTCGTATTTTAGATTCTATTAATAAGGCAAAACTTCCGGATACCAAGTCGGGAGTTAGCAATGAAGAACATTGGTACGACAGAATCTCGTTAAGAGGTTATGCACAAATACGATACAATGGTTTGTTCTCTACAAATGATAAAGTTTCTTGTGAGCAATGTGATAAATCCTGGGGAACAACTTCTATTGAGCCGGATGCAAAATCAAACAACGGGCTTTTTATTCGTCGTGCGCGTTTAGTGTTTTCGGGTCAGGTACATCCTAATGTGTTCTTCTATTTTCAACCTGATTTTGCCAGTTCGCCAAGTACCGGAATCCAGAATTTTGTTCAGATCCGTGACTTGTATTTCGACCTTTCTTTTGACAAGAAAAAAGAATATCGCGTTCGTGTAGGACAAAGTAAAATTCCTTATGGTTTCGAAAACATGCAATCCAGTTCTATCCGATTAGCATTGGACAGAAATGACGCGATGAATAGTGCGATATTAAACGAACGTGATTTAGGAATATTCTTTTATTGGGCTCCAGCCGAGATCAGAGAGCGTTTTGCCATGTTAGTAAAAGATGGTTATAAAGGTTCAGGAGATTATGGTGTTTTTGCCTTTGGGGTTTATAACGGTCAAATAGCCAATAAGCTGGATGGTAACAGAGATCTGAATGTTGTGGCAAGAGCGACTTATCCCTTTGTTATTGGCAGTCAGATTATCGAACCTGGAATTCAGGCCTACACCGGAAAATGGGCTTTTACCGGCGAAATTTCGCCGGGAGTAAAAGTCAACGATCCGCAATATGTAAAAGACCAGAGAGTAGGTGCAACTTTTGTTTTGTACCCAAGACCTTTCGGAATCCAGACAGAATATAATATTGGTACGGGACCACGTTATAATAAAGTAACCAATACAGTCGACGAAACAGATCTGAACGGAGGTTATGTGTTACTGAATTATAAACTAGATATAAAAAAGCAACACATCTATCCTTTTGCTAAATTTCAATATTATGACGGAGGAAAAAAGTATGAAAAAGATGCCAGAAGTTATGTTGTCAGAGATTATGAAATTGGGATAGAGTGGCAGCCTTTTAAAGCTTTTGAACTTACAGCAGAATATGTTATAGCAGACAGAACTTTTGAAGACAGCGTGCTTCCAATCAACCGTCAACAAGGTAATTTGTTACGATTGCAGGCACAGTTTAATTTTTAAAATTAATCTTCAAAAACCGTAAACAACGCATCCCAGTCTATGGTGTCGTTGAATTGGGTTAAACCTTTAAACGACTTTACTTTTGAAAGATCTTCAATGGTAAAGTCGTCTTGCATTGCATACGGTACCAGATTCTCTTCCTGAAGTTTGATCGCTAAATATTCCTGCTCGTATTGTCCCGGAGTAGGGATAAAAAAAGCCTTTTTTCCCAATTTTGCTAAGTCCATTACCGTCGTGTAACCGGAGCGGCATAAAACAAAATCACTCTCATTGAAAGTCTGCTCCAATTGTTTAGAATTCATGAAATTGTAATACGTGACATTTCCGGCTTGCCATTTGGTTTGTGTTTTCTCTACAATACCCTGCACAAAAACAACCTTGCCTTTGTAGTTTAAAACCTCTTTTTGCAGTTTTTCATCCAGAAAAGTGCGTTGAGGTTCCGGTCCGGATAAAATAATCATAAGATCATACAATTTTGGCGTTTCCTTTTTGCGCATTCTGCTTAAAGGCCCAATATATTTTAAGTTAAGATCAGTTGTTTTAAGATGGCCAAGATCTCCCGTTAGATTTATATTTTCATTAGTATCGGGAACCCAGCATTCCGTATATTTTTTTATAATATGCTGATGACATTTGCTTGTAAACCAAGTGGTATTTCCCGTCATGACATTTAACTGATGGGTCATAAAAACAGATGGGATTTTTTTGCTGAAAACCCCAAGTCGGTTATCTGAAATGATTCCGTCGATTCCGTGCTTTTTGATCCAGCGTTTTACTATTTTTTTCTCATCCATAATAGCTACAATCATTTTAGGAAGGTTTTTAATCAGCTTCCATTTAAAGTTTTTCGCATTCTTAGCATATTCAATATGATAAGAAGGCAACTCCAGTGTCTGAATGTATGGAAATTCTTTTCGTAATAGTGCCAATGCAATACCGTCAGAAGCTATTATCGGAATATAATTATTATCCTGAAGCGCTTTTATGATCGGGATACATCTTGTGGCGTGGCCCAATCCCCAGTTTAATGGAGCAACTAAAATTGTTTTGTTCGCAGAATAGTCAATGCTCATAGTATAACGCTTTTTGAAAACGAAGATAGAGAAATATGTTTTTTATGTTATTTCGCACATATTACTAAATTATTAACTCTGTAATTTTTTTTAAGGTTCTAAGATACTGAGGGGCTAAGGTTCTAAGTTTTTTTTAGCAAATAAAAAAGCCGAACTTACGTTCGGCTTCAAAGTTTTTTATGTTGTAATCTTTCGGGATAGAGTCTTAGCACCTTTTTCCTAATCCTGAATATATGTTTTATTTCCATTTTTGTTAATGTAGTATTTACCGCCTTTTGGTCCCGTATATACTTTTTTCCCGTTGTATTCCCCCGTAACTTTGTCCGCTACTTTTGGTGCTTTTTCAGAAGTTTCCTTTAGCGTTTTGGTAGTAGTTTTAGTTGTTGCCGTAGCGTCTTTTTTAGCGGTTTTAGCTGTTGCGTCAGCTTTGGCTGCTGTTTTCTTTACGTCAGCTTTTGTGCTTTCTGCTGCTGCAGTAGCTTTTTTTGAGGCTTTTGTAGCATCACTTTTTGCTTTGGCGGCTTCTTTATCAGCTGCTTTTTTGGTTGCTGCGGCAGTTTCTTTTTTTGCTGCTGCTGAAGCATCAGTTGCATCCTTGGCTGCTTTTTTCGATTTTGCGGCTTCTTTTTTCGCATCGGTTGCCGCTTTGTCTGCAGTTGCTTTTGTTTTTTTAGCAGTAGCTGCAGTTTTGCTTTTTGCATCTTTTACAGCTGTTTCCTGTGCATAGAAATTAGAGGATAAAACAACTATAAAGCAAAGTAATAATAATTTTTTCATAGGATTACAATTTTTAAATTTCAATTAAAATTAATCAATTTATTAATATGTTTTTCGTAAAGTGTTAAAAATAAGCATGAAGCTCAATGTTGTCAGTGCGAACAATGTATTGGCCAACGATAAGAATGTTTCTAAAAACTCAAAGTTCACAAAGCTAAGTCAATACAAATCTTGAAAGTTTACCTGCTTTTTATCTGATTGTAAAGAGCAAGAGATATAGAAAGTGCCAGAACAAGAGAGGTTCCCATTTTGATCATATTTCCCGTATGGTCCGGGTTGTAAAAAAAGTAAGCTAAATAAAGACAGCTCATAATGGCTATGCTGTATTTGAATATAAAAAATTTCATGTTGTCAATGAATAACTGATCCCTTAAGATCATTAGTTTTTGTGTTTTAATTATTTTATTTGTTCGCTTATTATAAGAAGAACTGCAATGATAATTACAGCTAAAAATACAGAGTTAGGATGGGCAAAATTAATAGTCCATCCCATTTGTTTTAATCGTTTTGGCGGAAACAATCTTTTGTCTTTAGGATTATAATAAAAAAATCCCCAAATCCAGTTGTTGGGATCATTATTCCATTCGTTCTGAGTTTCTTCGCTTGGATTATTGTTGTAGTTCATTTGTTTGCAGGTTTAAAAAAAGCTGGTAAAATGTATTAAAATGATCAGGAACGTTTTTTACCAAAGCGGTATCCTAATGCAATTATAATGATAAGTAGAGTTAGGAATATTGTCGAATTATTCATGTGTTTTCAGGAGTTTTGGTGATTTATCTTGTCAGATGTGGATGCTGTTTTTTTAGCATGTCTAAATTACTACATTGTCAGCGTTTGTTTTATGTGATTATCGGGTATTTTTAGTACGTAATTTACAGGTATTTTTTATTTGAAAATAATGACTTGTTTGTGAGTATATATTTATAAAACTGTCCTCTATTGGTTTGTAAGGAAAACTCCGTCTATTATGAATATTGTTGTAGCGAATAAAATCAAGACACTTCGAAAAGATAAAAAGATGTCACAGGAAGAAATGGCTGATTATCTTAGTATGTCACAATCCGCTTATGCGCGAATGGAGAATGGCGAAAGTCATACCTGGGCGATTCATATTCTAAAAATCTGTAAAATTTTTGCAATAGCTCCTGAAGAATTACTTCGGATAGAAACCAGTCAGAAAGCCGTTTCTTCTGAGGATACAAGTCTAGTATTATCTCATAAAGTGATAGAACAATATGAGGAACGTATCAAAGAATTGAAAAAAATGATTAAGGATCTGAAGCACAATAAAAAAACGCTGAAGTCATAATTTTTTTTAGCTTTGTCAGAATATAACAAACGTAATTTATGGATACCAGTAAGGAACTCTTATTCTTTTTTAGTGCTTTGGGAGTTTTCAACGGAATTATTTTGGGCGTGTATTTCTTTTTCTTTACCAGAAAAAAATACCTGACCAATTATTTTCTGGGCGCACTCTTATTTGCCCTAAGCATCAGAATTGGCAAATCGGTATTTGTATATTTTAGTCCCGCGTTGCCTAGATTATATTTACAAATTGGGCTAACCGCTTGTTTTTTTATTGGTCCCTGTTTGTATTATTTCCTGAAATCAGCTGTTGCCGAAATTAATGTAATGCCCAAATCCTGGAAAGGCACACTTTTATTCTGGGCAATATTGATTATTTCGGTCGGGATTATTTATCCGTATGAATATTATCCTTTGCTTTGGAACCAAATTTTCATAAGGATTATTTATTTTCAGTGGTTTGCTTATATTGTTTTCTCCGGTTTTGCGATCAGAGAAATATTGGCAAAAATCGTAAACAGAAAACACAAAACAACTCCGGCAGAAATGTGGTTTGGAATGCTTTTTCTGGGTAATTTCTTGTTGTTCCTTTTTTATTTTCTGGCCATCATGCATGCTCCGGCGGCAACCTATATAAGTGGCGCGGTTGTTTTTTCTTTTATTCTGTATTTGGTTATTTCGATTTTGTTGTACCGAAAAAGAACAGATGATTTGTTTTTATTGAATGGACCCAAAACTTCGGCTAAAAAAATAGACTCAGCCGAGGCCATAATTTTATCCGAAAAACTCGAAAAAGTAATGGTTGAAAAAGAATGGTATAAAAACTCCAATCTGACTTTACAGGATTTGTCTCAGGAACTCAATATCACAAGTCATCAGTTATCGCAGTTTCTAAATAACAATCTCAACAAGAATTTTACGAGTTTTGTGAATGAGTTCCGAATAAATGAAGCCTGCAAAATCATCACTTCAAATGATAAGCTAACGTTAGAATCTATTGGTTATGATGTGGGTTTTAATTCTAAATCCACCTTTTTTGCAGCCTTTAAAAAACATACCGGAACTACGCCCTTAAATTATCAGCTTCAGGCTTTACAGGCTTAGAACGAGTGTGAATTTATAAATTCGTACTCCTGATTTCAGTTACGATTACCTCATTTAGTGATTTACAATAGACTTTTGTCTTCAACAAAGTCAAATTTTAAATTGTCAAATCTATGAGATTCCCAGTTTCTGTTTTCATGTATATCTATTGTTTGTTTTTTTCTATTGAAGAAATAAAAGCACAATCCAAGCCAACAATTTCCGAGAAAAATACCAGTCAGAATAATGAGTTAAACGAAGTTGTTATTAAAAGACAAACTTCATTAGTAAAATATTCAGCAAACGGAACTATCGATGTTAATGTCGCCAATACGTTACTTTCGACAAGCAGTTCTGTCAATGAATTATTGGGCAGGGTTCCGAATGTTATTGTGGCCGAAGGACAAATAAGTGTTCTCGGAAAAGGGGAAGCGATTATTTACCTTAACGGAATCTTGATTAATTATGAACGTTTTGCCGCGATTCCGGTTTCTCAAATTTTAAAGATTGAAGTAATCTCAAATCCATCCTCAAAATATGATGCCGAAGGAAAAGCGGTGATCAATATTATTACCAAAAAAAATATTGAAAACGGTATGATGGGAACGGCTAGTCAGCAAATTACCGTTTCTGAGTTTGCCGGAACGAGTACGAATACACTTCTGGATTTTAATTATACAAAAGGCAATTTTTCGTTTATCACCAATTACGGATTGCAATTGGGTAAAGGCCGCGAATTATTATACACAACCAGAACGCGACCTAATCCGGAGGATTATATGCGATCTGAATTAACGACAGACTGGAAAAGACAATTTAATAATTATTCAAATTTTGGTTTTGGATTGCAATACACGTTCTCTGAAAAGAATTATATTTCGTTGGCCTATAGCGGGAATATTGAAGATTTAGGCGGAATTGTAGAAAGCCGAAATTCCATCAGTAATAATGTTGGAGATAGTTTTTATGCCACGGATGTTGCTAAAAATGATGTGTTGCTAAATCAGTTCATTAATCTAAATTATAATGCCATAACAGATAGTAAAGGTTCGTCGTTATTTATAGGAACGCAATACTCTAATTATAAAGGAATTGTAAAAGATTTTATTGATGAAAATAGTTTGGTCGACGAAGGAAATACTGAAAAGTATTTGAAGAATAATGTTGACAATACAATTGATATTATAAGCATTCAGGCAGATTATTCTAAAAAGATAAATGAAAATACAAAGCTCGAAACCGGAGCAAAATTTAGCAATGCGAAAGTACAATCAGGAACAGATTTCCTGATTTCTGATGTAGAAAATGGAGATTTTGAACCTGATGATCAACTTTCGAGTGATTTTAAATACGTTGAAAAAATCAGTGCCGTTTATTTTAATTATGGAAGTTCATTAGGAAAGAAGTTTAATTTTTCTTTTGGCGCCCGAGGCGAATGGACGAGTTATAATTTGTATACTACTGCAAACGGGATTCAGGAATTCAAAAAAAGTTATGGCAATTTTTTTCCTAATGTGTTACTAAATATGGATGTTTCAGATGATTTGAAAGCACATTTATCGTATGTTTCCAGAATAACAAGACCACGATATCAGGGTTTGAATCCGTTTGTTATTTATCAGGATCCGTTTACCACTATAGAAGGAAATCCTAATTTATTACCTGAAAAAGTTCATGCCTTTGAAATTGGTGCGATGTACAAAAAGTTCGATTTTAGAATAGGATATTCCTATAAAATCGATCCAATTTCCGGAGCTGCTTTGCGTGGCGATACGCCCAACAGTTATATTTTGAGATCATTAAATATAGAAAAAGAACATACTTTTTTTACTTCGCTTTCAAGATCATTTACAAACAAATGGTGGAATTCGACAAATACAATTAGTATGAATTTAAGTAAATCGATCGATAGTTTTTATGAATATGCTTCGGGTCCGGTCAAACCTCAAATCTATCTGTAT
Organism: Flavobacterium frigidimaris; assembly: GCA_900129595.1. Lineage (GTDB taxonomy): Bacteria > Bacteroidota > Bacteroidia > Flavobacteriales > Flavobacteriaceae > Flavobacterium > Flavobacterium frigidimaris. The sequence continues at coordinate 48,344 of FQWG01000019.1, forward strand.
TCGAATAATACATTTACGATTCCGAATCTTTTTAAAGTTCAATTGCTTGCCTGGTATCTTGGCGATAAAAGCTATGGATTAAGAAGTGAAAATAGCAGATCGACAGTTACTGTAGGAATCGAAAGAAACTTTTTTAAAGAGGCCCTAAAACTCAATTTTACCGCAAATGATATTTTTCATGACTTCATGGTTTCTGGTAATTATGACGTAGGACAAACTGAAATCTATTATCACAGAACGTATACAACCAATTATTTTAAATTGATTGCCACTTATAGTTTTGGAAACTCGAAGAAACAGGTTTTTAAGAAAACGGAGATTGAACAAAGCGAAAATAATAGGGCGAGGTAAATTTTTTAGTGCGTTAGATTGGCTTGCTTTGCAGTGCTTTTCTCTTTTTTAATTTGTGCTTTATAGCTTAAAAAGACGGCAATAGAAGTCAAAAAAGGTCCGATCGAATGTCTAAAATCTAAAAATGAAATGTCTTTCAGACTTTCTGTTTGAAAAATGTGATTTATGTCAGAACCAATAAATAATAGAATAAGAATTAAAAAAAGAAGTAAAAGGTTTTTTTGATTTGCCATATAGTTATAAAAAAATAGATTAAAATTATCTTTGTACACTCTCACACAAAATCATTAAAATCAGAATCATAATAACGCAAAGAAAAACAGAATTGGGATTAGCAAAGTTAATTGTCCATCCCATTTGCTTTATTCTTTTAGGAGGAAACGTTCTTTTGTCTTTTGGATTGTAATAGAAAATCCCCCAAACCCAATTATTAGGATCCTGACTCCAATTGTTTTTTTCTTCTTCAGATGGTTCGCTGTTGTAGTTCATATAAAGTTTAGATTTAAAAAAAAATACTTTTTTTACTAAATTGATATCCTAATGCAATTATGATTACAAGAAAGGACATCAAAAATCCTGATTTATTCATGGTTATGAGATTTGTTTATTGTTTTTCGGAAATTTCGCTCCCCATTGTATAAAGAGCCAGCTAATTACCGCAAGTATAAATGCGAGATACATCATAGGATCACTTTTATGTTCAATAATTTTTTCTGTAAAAGATTCATAGTCTTCAAAAAAAGTAATCCTAAACATAAATAGTATATAGACAGGGCCTAAAATGTAATTGATAAAAAAACGTGCTTTTTTAGTTTTGGATTTCATGCTTATTTTTTTATGGTGTCATTGTGTTTTAATTTTTTTTCGGTTTTATATATAATAATACCAAAACATAACAGCCAATACGCCAGTATTGATAAGTCAATTAGTGCAGTAGTGCCGTATATGGCGTATAATAAAATTTGAAGTAGTAATAAAGGGAACAGTAATATTAAAGGACAAAAGATACAAAGTAAGTATAAGGATTACAGCAAAGAAAACAGAGTTAGGATTACCGAAATTAATTGTAAGGCCTAATTGCTTTATTCTCTTAGGGCAAAGTAATCTGTTATCTTTTGGATTATAGTAAAAAAGACCCCAAACCCAATTGTTAGGATCGTTGTGCCAATCATTTTTTTCTTCTTCGGATGGTTCGATGTTATATTCCATAGTTTAAAGATGGGGCATTTTGATTTTCTTTCGTTTACTTTTTTTTATTTAGATACCGGTATCCCAGAGCAATTATTATAACAACTAGTGATGGAAATAGAGCTGGATAATTCATTTTCTTATTTGATTAAGAATAATTAATAAAGATCAAATCTATCTATAATTTTAAATAAGTCTTGTTCGGAAATCGGTTATTTTAAATCTGTATTCGGGATATTGCAAAATATTTCTTACGTTTACTTTCGTAAAAATGTTAATTATGAACACAATTATAGGAAATAAGCTTAAAGAATTGCGACGGTCTAAGAATCTGTCACAAGAGCAAGTGGCAGATTTTTTGCATATATCATTATCTGCGTACTCAAGAATGGAAAGAGGAGAAAGCACTTCCTGGGCAAGTCATTTTAATAAAATTTGTGAGGTTTTTGAAATAGCACCGGAAGACTTGGTGCGGAAAGAATCGAAATTTTCGTTAAATGGAAATTTAATAAAAGAACCTTTTGAGGAAATTAAAACGCTTAGCGGTTACAAAAAAATAATAAAAGAATACGAATTGAAGATTGAAGATCTAAAAATTATAATAAGTAATAATAATAAGAAGAAGAAATAATAAAGGCTTCACTTATTGGTGAGGTCTTTGACTGTCTAATATTTCTGTTTTCTGAGCTTTAAAAATTTAGATAAAAACTGTTATCAATAGTATTTTAAATATATAAGTTTATGATGTAATAGATTCACATTGTAAAATGTTGTCGAGGGGATTAGTTTAGAAAAGTATAGTAATGATGCTATTGTTTATATTTAGCATATTTTATGAAGATCAGAATTATGGCAAATAATAATGAAAGGATAATTATGTTGTTGGAGTTTGCATAATTAGCGTGCCACCCAAGTTCTTTCATTTTCTTAGGAAAGTATTGCCTTTTGTCTTTCGGATTGTAATAAAACATTCCCCAGATCCAATTTTCAGGATCATTTTCCCATTCATTTTTGATTTCTTCGCTTGGCTCATTGTTATCTCTCATGATTTGGGAACTTTAAATTTTTAGAAAAACATAAGTAAATTTAGTAAATTATTTTTAGGTTTTTTAATAATGATCTATTTGTAAAGCAGTGTAAGTGGTTTAAGAAACAAAAAAGGCTTCACCAATAAGTGAAGCCTTTCGTATAATTGAATTAAATAATTAACTTAATAAAGAAGATTTAATTAATCTCTTTAGTAACGATTTGCATTGTCTCGCGGCTTACTTGTTTAAGTAAAACCACTTTATTGTCTTCTACAGTTTCTGCCGCCTGTTCTGTAAAGTGACGAATCGTATATAAGGTTACATTTTCATTAAAATCGACTTTGAATTTTTTAGAAAGTATCGCATTTAGTTCTGTAAAATTTTCGAATTTATCCTCTACACAAACAGAGAAACTAATAGCAGAATTCTGAATCAGATTTACTTTTATCTTAAATTCGTGAAACAAAGCAAAAATCTCACTGATGTTTTCTTCCATTATAAAAGAGAAATCAATTGATGAAAGCGAAATCAAAAGCTGGTTTCTTTTTACAATGAAACATGGATATTGTGGTTCTAAATCAACACCTTTAGAAACACAAGTTCCTTTTAGTAACGGGTTGATAAACGATTTTACGTATAACGGAATTTCCTTTTTCTGTAAAGGCTGTAATGTTTTAGGGTGAATAACCGTTGCACCGTAAAACGCCAATTCGATCGCTTCACGATACGAAATCTGGTTTAATAAACTCGCATTTTCAAAATAACGAGGGTCAGCATTCATAACTCCCGGAACGTCTTTCCAGATCGTTACACTCTCCGCATTCAGGCAATAAGCAAAAATTCCTGCAGTATAATCAGAACCCTCACGGCCCAAAGTAGTAGTAAAGTTATTTTCGTCAGCACCTAAAAATCCTTGTGTGATGTTTAAGATTTTGCGTTTTACATTTTTACTGATCAATTGTTGGGTGGTTTCCCAGTCTACTTCGGCGTCTCTGTAATTCGCATTCGTTTTAATAAAATTACGAACATCAAGCCACTGTGTCTGAATTCCTCTGAAATTCATATAATGACTTAAGATTGTAGTCGAAATCAACTCTCCAAAGCTCACAATCTGATCGTAAACAAAATTGTAATTAGGAGATTTATTGTGTGCAAGGAAATATTCTAATTCAGAAAATAGCGCTTTTACAGCAGTAAAAACTTCATGTTTTTCATCCTCAAATAAATCCAATAAGATTTGATTGTGGTATTTTTTTATTTCCTGTACAGAGGAGTTCAACTCTGCTGATTTATCAAAATAATTCTTGATGACAACCTCAAGGGCATTTGTGGTTTTTCCCATTGCCGAAACAACCAAAATCACATCTTCATAACCTACTTTTTGCAAAACGTCATATACGTTTTTAATTCCATCAGCATCTTTAACTGATGCGCCACCAAATTTAAATACTCTCATTTTTAATTTTAGATTTTTAATTTTAGACTTCAGATTAATGAAATCTACTATTCTTTATGATTTTTTTGCCACAGATTAAAATGATTTCAAAGATTTTTTGCCAATAGTTGGCATAAATAAATTTGTGTACATTCGTGAAATTCGTGGCGAACTTACCCCAGATTTTAAAATCATTTTAATCCTATAATCTGTGGCAAAATATTTTTATAATTTTTCTAAGAACGAATTAATTCCGTTTTCATCCATTTGAACCACTTGCCAGTCTTCAAGAATTTTAGCTCCTGAATTTTCATAGAACTTCACAGCGGGAGTATTCCAGGCCAGAACATTCCAGTCTATTCTTCGCACGTTATCTCGCTTTCCTTGTTTCATTATTTCAGAATAAAGTGCAGATCCTAAACCTGTCCCGCGCATTTTTTCTTTAACAACCAAATCCTCAAGATGTATTGTTTTTCCTTTCCAGGTAGAATATCTGTAATAGTACAATGCGATTCCAACAATTTCTTTATTACTTAATTCATCTTCAATCTCTGCAACAAATACATGAAATAACGGTTTTTCGCCAAAGCCATCACGTACTAAATCGTCAACAGTTATAACAACAGCTTCAGGTTCATTTTCGAATATTGCCAACTCCTGTATTAATCCCAAAACCGATTTCATGTCTTCAGGATTTCCTTTTCTAATATTCATATTATGTCATTTTATTTTATTCCGGAATATAGTGTTGCCTTTTTTTAGCTCAAAAATTCTTTGTACGAATTTCTTGTAAGGGCAATTCATATATTCTTATTATTAAGCGTTTATTCGCTAAAAATCTATTTTTTTATTCGGTACTTACTGTCTTTAATTAGCAAATATACAATAGTGTCAAACTAACAAAATAATTTTTGAATCATTCTCACAAAAAAAGCGATATTTGTGACTTATAATCAAAAACTACAACGATATAGCAATGGAAGAACGCAATAAAACACTAGGAGAGTTTATTATTGAGAACCAAAAAGCATTTCAGTATTCGTCGGGAGAGCTTTCCCGAATTATCAACTCTATACGTTTGGCGGCAAAAGTCGTAAACTATAAAGTCAACAAAGCCGGATTGGTGGATATTATTGGCGCCGTAGGCGAACAAAATATCCAGGGAGAAGACCAGCAAAAATTAGATGTGTATGCAAACGAAGTATTTATCCAGACGTTAATAAACCGTGAGATTGTCTGTGGTATTGCTTCAGAAGAGAACGACGAATTTATTACTGTCAAGGGGAGCGACAACAGTAATAATAATAAGTACGTGATCTTGATGGATCCGCTTGACGGATCCTCAAACATTGATGTAAATGTTTCTCTTGGGACTATTTTTTCTGTTTTCAGAAGAATTACACCAATAGGAACCCCGGTAACAAGCGAGGATTTTTTACAACCGGGAATCAATCAAGTTGCAGCAGGTTATGTAATTTATGGAACTTCGACCATGTTGGTGTATACTACAGGTCATGGCGTAAATGGTTTTACACTGAATCCGGCGATCGGAACATTTTATTTGTCACATCCTAATATGAAATTTCCGGAAAACGGAAATATCTATTCGGTAAACGAGGGAAATTATGTTCATTTTCCGCAAGGTGTAAAAAATTACATTAAATATTGCCAGAGAGAAGAAGAAGACAGACCTTATACGTCAAGGTATATTGGAAGTCTCGTATCTGATTTTCATAGAAATATGATCAAAGGCGGAATTTATTTGTATCCAACAAGCTCAAAAGCACCAAAAGGAAAGTTGCGTTTGTTGTATGAATGCAACCCAATGGCGTTTATTGCAGAACAGGCAGGAGGAAAAGCAACAGATGGTTTTGGAAGAATTATGGAAATCCAGCCAACTGAATTACACGAAAGAGTTCCTTTTTTCTGCGGCAGTTATAATATGGTAGAAAAAGCGGAGCAGTTTATGGCGGAAGCTTTATAGTATTCAGTGACAGTCTCAGATTGAACTATAAGTAGAAAACCCGACAGATTTTTGAAATTTCAAATCTGTCGGGTTTATTTATTTTAGCTAAACTGTTTACTGTGACTGAAAACTGCCACTGAAAACGGAATACTTTCTTACTTGTTCATGTTTTCCATTTCGAAAAGGAAAGTATCCAAATCTACTTTTTTATCTACTAAAGACAATGCTTTTGATACAATGTAATTTACGTTTCCAGGAGTAAAACCTAATGCCAATCCCATACGGGTTAACATTACTTCCTGCTGATCTCCTAAATGATGGTCTACGTGCACCATTCTCGCTAAATCAAACAAACGCTCTAAACGCTGTGTATATAAATAAGGAGGATTTATTGCATGTTTCCAAGGATCTGTAAGGATTTCATTGTATTCGTCTTCCGAAATTTCTAATCTGGAAGCTAATTTATTTAAGAAGTCTTTTTCTTCTAAACTTACTTTGCCGTCAGCAAAAGCTACACGAACAATGGCAGAGAAATGACCTCTGTTTCTTTCTTTGAATTCGTTATCAAATAATTCTGAAAATGGCATAATTTGTTGATTTTTATATGGCAAAGATAATTTTTATTTTAAATTATTAATTTTAATTTTCTCATAAAATTTAACTTATTTTTATTCCTTCATTTACGCTGTGTCCTCTTTAGTTTTTCAAAATAAATCGTAAGTTTACAGCCCCTAATCATTTTAATAGTAGTACCCGTATGTCAGAATTTTGGATTTATTTTCAAATAGGATTAAAGCACGTTTTAGATATTCATGCTTATGATCATGTTCTTTTTTTAATTGCGTTAACAACTCCTTATTTGTTTAAAGACTGGAAACGTATTTTGCTTTTAGTTACTGTTTTTACAATTGGCCATACTTTGGCTTTGTTACTTTCAGTTTTTGGAATCATAGCAATAAAAGTGAATACTGTTGAATTTTTAATTCCAATCACAATTTTAATAACCGCGGTCTTTAATCTTTTTACAGCAGGGAAAGCGTCAAAGAATGACGGATTGAATTTAGTGTTTTTTGTAACGTTGTTTTTTGGAATAATTCACGGACTTGGATTCTCCAATTATTTCAAGACGATTTTAGGAGGCTCACCTGGTTCAAAATTACTACCTTTAGGCGAATTTGCTTTGGGAATCGAAGCAGCTCAGTTAGTTGTAGTCTTTGTGGTTTTGATAGTATCCTATATTGTACAGACCGTATTTCGTTTTTCAAAACGCGATTGGGCACTCGTAATGTCGGCTTTTGTTATAGGAGTAGTAGTTCCTATGATTATCGAAAGCCCAATTTGGAACAGATAAAATAAATGGAAGAAAAAAAATTAAATAAATACGATAAGGCGTATTTGAGAATTGCCAGAGAATGGGGTTCGCTTTCGTATTGTAAACGAAAACAAGTAGGTGCGATTATCGTAAAAGACCGAATGATTATTTCTGATGGCTACAACGGAACGCCATCCGGTTTTGAAAATTGCTGCGAAGATGAAGAAGGTTTAACGCGATGGGATGTTTTGCATGCTGAAGCAAACGCGATCCTGAAAGTAGCCAGATCAACACAATCCTGCGAAGGAGCGACTTTGTATATTACACTTTCGCCCTGCAAAGAGTGCAGCAAATTAATACATCAGTCCGGAATAAAAAGAGTAGTGTATCAAAATGGATATCGTGATGATTCCGGAATTCAGTTTTTAATAAAAGCAGGTGTTGAAGTACAGCATATTCCTGTTTTAGAAGAGTGATGAAATTGAACTCAAAATATTTGCCAATCATTATCGGAGCGACTTTTGCTCTTGGTATTGTCATCGGAAGCCTTATGAATGCTCCCGTTGATGATCAGCTGTTGGCTAAAAATTACTCAAAAACCAAGCTGAATAAACTCATTGATTTTATCAATAACGAATATGTTGACAGTATCAATACAGATTCTATTGTAAACCTCACCGTAGACAATATCTTATCAAAATTAGATCCCCATTCTGTTTACATTCCGCCTACGGAACAAGCTGAAGTAGCTGAAAGCATGAAAGGTGATTTCGTTGGAATCGGAATCAATTTTTATATGTATAAGGATTCTGTTGCGATTATAAAACCTATTGAAAACGGACCTTCGGCGAAAGCCGGAATAAAATCAGGAGACCGAATTTTATTTGCCGGAAAAACAAAACTATACGGCAGAAGATTGCCTTCAGATAGTTTATTCTCCAAACTAAAAGGAATTAAAGGTTCTGAAATTGAATTGACTGTCTTTAGGAAATCAGAACAAAAGAAACTGAAGTTTAAAGTAAAACGAGATATTATCCCAATAAAAAGTGTCGATGCTTCTTTGTTGCTCGATAATAAAACGGGTTACATCAAAATCAATCGTTTTGCCGAAACTACTTTTAATGAATTCAAAACCGGTTTAACAAGGCTGAAACAAAAAGGAATTGAATCGCTAATTATAGACCTTCGCGATAATGGCGGCGGCTATATGGAAGAAGCTATTGCAATTGCCGATGAGTTCTTGAAAGACAAGCAATTGATTGTTTTTACCAAAAATAAAAACGGAACCACTGAAAAAACATATGCTACAAAAGCAGGAAGTTTTGAAACTGGAAAAGTCTATGTTTTGATCAATGAAAACAGCGCCTCGGCAAGTGAGATTCTGGCCGGAGCAATTCAGGATAGTGATCGCGGAACGATTGTAGGCCGACGTTCTTTTGGAAAAGGATTGGTACAGCGCGAAATGGATTTCAATGACGGCTCGGCTGTGAGATTAACCGTGGCAAGATATTATACGCCAACCGGAAGATCGATTCAAAAGCCATATAAAAAAGGCAATGAGGAATATTTTAAGGAATCAGAATCCCGTATCAAATCCGGTGAGCTTTATGCAAAAGACAGCATAAAAGTAGCAGATTCTTTGAAGTTTAAAACTCCAAAAGGAAAAATTGTATACGGAGGCGGCGGAATCGTTCCGGATGTGTTTGTGCCAATGGAAGCAGAACACGGAAATGAAAATGTAGCCTATCTGATGCAGACCGGAATCGTTGGGCATTTTGTCTTCGAAGAATTAGATAAAAACAGAGACGCTTTTAAAGATCTTCATTTTAATGAGTTTTTGGATAAAATGAAAAACTCAGATGTTTATTTTAAAAAGTTTAGAACCTATATTTTAATGACAGGTTTAGACCTGAAATTAGATAAAACCAAAGCTTTGGTGAATCGTTATATTACCGCAGAATTTGCGAGACAACTGTATGGTGAATTGTATTATTATGATGTGATCCTGAAAGAAGATGCGATGATTAAAGCAGTTTTGAGTCCAAAAAAGTAATCCTTAATTTTTGTCAGATGAAAATAGAAACTATTGTAAATGCTGAAATCGAACTTCTAACGGCTATTAAGAATGCGGATGTTCCAACTCTGGAAAAAATGCTGCACGATGATTTACTGTTTAATTTACCGGACGGACAAACCATCACAAAAGAGGTTGATTTAGAATCGTATCGTTCAGGCAAAATAAAAATCGAAACACTTGAAGCTGCAGATCAAATTATTAATGTAATTGAGGATACAGCAGTGGTGAGTGTGATTATTTTGTTAAAAGGAACATATGATAATAATCCTATCGCTAATTCATTTCGTTATATAAGAGTCTGGAGGCAATTCGGCGAAAGCCTGAAAGTAATTGCCGGAAGTTGCGTCACTCTACAGTGAAATAATAATAATTATTTAAAAGATAATGTAATAGATCTTATCTAAAAGGAACGAGATTTACATTTAAAATATATACATGAAAAATCTAAAAAGAATAAGTTTTCTGGTCGTACTAATGATATTTGTCATCTCTTGTGCTGGTATGAAAGATAAAAATACGATTTCAGGAAAAGTAGAATCTATAGAGAATGGAAAAGACGGTTACACGGCTAAAATTAATACCGCTAAAAATGAGGTTTATTTTGCCACTGTAAGTATTGTAAATGTGGGCGGACCACAAAACTACAAAAGATTTAAAGAAGGTGATGAAGTCTCAGTAAAAGGAGAAATCTGGAAAACAGATACAGAGAAGCATATCACAGTAAAGGAAATTGTTTCAGTAAAATAGAAATAAAGAGTTCAGCCATATAAGTTATATAAGTCCATTTAATCTATGCGCAAAGCATGTTTATATTAACTTATATAACTTATATGGTTGAATAATTTTATAGTGAATTTTTTATCGAATACTATCGTGAGCATGAGTTTGTACGCCGTTATTCCATAAAGTAAGAATATCTGTGGCAACAGCAGCACCACTTCCGGCAGCAATTGCCAGTTGGCTTCTCCATCCGGCTAAAGTTCCAATAACGTAAATACCATCGGTTACTTTATGATCGTTGTTTTTAAGCTGAATACGCTGTTTTTCGGGCAAGGCTTTTTTATGTGGTTCAATATAGTGCATCAGACCTTCGATGTCAAAAGTATTGGCTGAACCAATCCCTACAACGATATTTTTTGTTTGGTATGAGTTTTTGTTTGTAGTAACAGTAAATTCAGGATAAGAACCTTCAATTTTAATTACTTTCTCATTTGGAATCTGAGTAATATGCGGATAAGTCACGGCTAAATCCTGCGTGCTTTCTTCCAGTAAATCAGCACCTAATTTGCCTGGTGTTATTCCGTAAGCGTTGTAGAAAATTGCCTCCTGTAAAGAGGAACTTTTTTGGTGTGTAAAAATTCCGATTTTTTTATCGGTAACAAAAGCTTTGTTTTTAGCTGATCCTAAAACGAGAGCACAAGACATGCCAGAAACGCCTCCGCCAATTATTAAAACGTCAAACATATATTATCTGCCGTTTGTTTTTTCTTCGATTCTTTTAGAAATTCTAAAAATCAAAAGAATCAATACGGCGCAAAATGAAGCTGCAATTCCAATAAAAGCAACTACACTATCTCCCTGAAAAGGATTTTTGAAGTCTAGCAACGTAATATTAAAAACAATTAAAGCTAATGCCAGAAGCACTAAGATGGAAGTAAAGATTTTCATAATGGTTGTTTATTTGCCTAAAATAATAAAGTAAAACCTTTAGATGTTAAAAAATATCCTCAAGTCGTATTTTAGAAATTTTATGGGGTAAATTTATAAAAATAAATGTTAGACAAACAAACCTTTAACATTAGCGGCAAATAATTTAACAGCAATCGCTAAAAGTATCACTCCAAATGTCTTACGAACCACGCCAAGTCCGTTTTCTCCTAATAAAGTTTCTATTTTTTTAGAGGATTTCAAAACAATATAAACCAATATGATATTTAAGATTATGGCAATTATAATATTAATGGTGTGAAATTGAGATCGTAAGGAAAGTAAAGTCGTCATAGTTCCTGCTCCGGCAATTAACGGAAATGCTAAAGGAACGATAGAAGCAGATCCCGGTTCTTCGTCACGATAGATTCTGATGCCTAAAATCATTTCTAAAGCAAGGAAAAACAATACAAAAGAACCTGCAACGGCAAACGAGTGAACATCAATGCCTATCAGGCTCAGGAAGCCTTCTCCAACAAAAAGAAAAACAATCATTATAAGTCCCGCAACAATCGAAGCCTTCTCAGATTCGATATGTCCGACTTTTGCCCTTAAATTCACAATAATAGGAATCGACCCTACAATATCAATTACAGCAAAAAGAACCATTCCAACAGTAATTATCTCTTTAAAGTCGATTTCTAGCATATTACTTTGATTTTAAGCGTTTAAAATTTTTGCAAAGGTAGATAATAAAGGTAGGTATTTTTTTAACACATTGTATTTTTGTTATAAAAACACGCTTTAAGTGTTTAAAAAGTGATATTTGTAACAAAAGATAATTTAACCGCAAAGATTCGCAAAGATTTACGCAAAGTACGCAAAGGGTAAAAAAGTGATAAGCTTGTGAGATTTGTGTAAATCTTTGCGTGCCTTGTGGTTAAATATTTAGAGTGTTTTATCTGTTTTCTTTGTCTATCTTTGCACTTTATAAATTTTCAGTATTTTATTATCATGTTTCAATTAGGTAAAACCATTATTTCAGAGGATATTCTTGAAAAAGAATTTGTGTGCAACTTGTCAGCTTGTAAAGGAGCCTGCTGTGTTGATGGAGATGCGGGTGCGCCATTGAGCGAAGCGGAAACTAAAATCATGGAAGAAATTTATCCTAAAGTAAAGCCTTTTTTGCGAAAAGAAGGAATTGCTGCAATCGAAGCGCAGGGAACCTGGGTAAAAGGAACTGATGGTGATCTTGAAACACCGCTAATCGATGAAAAAGATTGTGCTTACGTTATTTTTGACGGTAAAACTGCTCTTTGCGGAATTGAGCAAGCATACAATCAGGGAATCATAGATTGGAAAAAACCAGTTTCCTGTCATTTATATCCAATCCGTGTAAAAGATTTTACAGAGTTTGCTGCGGTGAATTATGATAAGTGGGATATTTGCGACGATGCCTGTTCTTTAGGTAAAGAGTTAGAAGTTCCGGTTTATAAATTTGTCAAAGAAGCTTTGATTCGTCGCTTTGGCCAGGACTGGTATTTAGAGCTTGAAAAAGTAGCTGAAGAACTTAAAAAATCTTAAAATCCGTCTGCTTCAGTTATTACTTTATAAAGACATTTTTTAACTCAAAAAATAAAGTTGTAACTCAAAAAAAAACTTTTAAAAACAATTCGAAATTCCTTGCTTTTTAATACAAAAAGTCTATATTTTACGGGCTTCAAGGATGTTTGTTCGCTTTTAAACCATTCATTTACAATAAATTAATTATTGTCTGAAAAATATCGCAATTTTAGTGCGTTGTTAAAAACTACGTCGAATTGTGAATAAGTTTGGCTTTCATTTTTAGCGATAAATGACAATCTTTGTATTGTATTGAATTAGTGAAAATTCAGTAAGAAAATTAAACAAAAATTACCATGTCACAAGTCGAGCCAATATTACAAGAAAATAAAAATCGTTTCGTTATTTTTCCTATCAAACATCATGATATTTGGGAATGGTATAAGAAAATGGAGGCTAGTTTCTGGACTGCCGAAGAAATCGATTTGCACCAGGATTTGACGGACTGGAATAATAAATTAAGTGACGACGAAAGATATTTCATTAAACACATATTAGCATTCTTTGCGGCTTCTGACGGAATTGTAAATGAAAACTTAGCAGAGAACTTTGTCAACGAAGTGCAATATGCCGAAGCGAAATTTTTCTATGGTTTTCAGATCATGATGGAAAACATTCATAGCGAAACCTATTCTTTGTTAATCGACACTTACGTGAAAGACGAAGCAGAGAAAGCAGAATTGTTTAATGCATTAGAAGTTTTTCCTGCAATTAAGAAAAAAGCCGACTGGGCTTTAAAATGGATCGAATCAGATTCATTTGCTGAAAGACTAATTGCTTTTGCAGCAGTGGAGGGAATCTTTTTCTCAGGTGCCTTCTGTTCTATTTATTGGTTGAAAAAACGTGGATTAATGCCAGGTTTAACTTTTTCTAACGAATTGATTTCCCGTGACGAAGGTGTACACTGTGACTTTGCAGTACACTTACACAATCATCACCTGATCAATAAAGTGCCAAAAGAAAGAATTAAAGAAATTATTGTTGACGCTTTAGATATCGAAAGAGAATTTGTTACAGAATCTCTTCCGGTAAGTTTAATAGGTATGAATGCGGTATTAATGACGCAATATCTGGAATTTGTTGCAGATAGATTATTAGTAGAATTAGGTTGCGAGCGTGTGTATGGATCAGCGAATCCGTTTGACTTCATGGACATGATCTCTCTTCAGGGAAAAACCAATTTCTTTGAAAAACGTGTTGCCGAGTATCAAAAATCAGGTGTGATGAACACAGACAGCGATGCTCAGAAAATTTCATTTGATGCAGATTTCTAGACAACAGGAATATTTTAGCGTTACCTCGAAACGCTAAAAAGAATAAAATTTTATAACAGATCATTTTTCGGTTGAATCTCTATCCCAAATCGCAGATTCGATGACAATTTTTAATCCTTTTTCAGCCTGTTTTATGGGCTGGAACAGGTAACTATTGAGAATCCTACAATTCTCAAAAAATAATTTTAAAACACGCAATGTTTAAGATCTGGAACTCGTTATTCCAGTGTCTTTCATTTTTTCAATAACTAAAATAGTAAGCTTATGTATGTAGTAAAAAGAGATGGCCACAGAGAGCCCGTAATGTTTGATAAGATTACAGAAAGAATCAAAAAATTGTGTTACGGTTTAAACGAGCTTGTAGATCCTGTTAAGGTAGCCATGCGTGTTATCGAAGGATTGTATGATGGGGTTTCAACTTCTGAACTGGATAATCTTGCGGCAGAAACGGCGGCTTCTATGACAATTGCGCATCCGGATTATGCACAATTAGCAGCGCGTGTGGCAATTTCGAACCTACATTCAAATACAAAAAAATCGTTCTCAGAAACGATGAAAGATATGTACCTGTACGTAAATCCAAGAAACGGACAAGATGCTCCGTTGCTTTCGGATGAAGTATTCAATGTGATTCAGGAAAACTCAGAGTTCTTAGATTCGCATATCATTTACACAAGAGATTTCAATTACGATTACTTTGGTTTCAAAACCTTAGAGCGTTCTTATCTTCTTAAAATAAACGGGAAAATCGTCGAAAGACCACAACATATGTTGATGCGTGTTTCAGTTGGTATTCACCTTGATGATTTAAAATCAGTAATCGAAACTTACGATTTAATGTCTAAAAAGTTCTTTACGCACGCAACACCAACGTTGTTTAATGCAGGAACTCCAAAGCCTCAAATGTCTTCTTGTTTCCTTTTGGCCATGCAGGATGATAGTATCGATGGTATTTATGATACCTTAAAACAAACGGCTAAAATCTCGCAGTCAGCGGGAGGAATTGGTCTTTCTATTCATAACGTTCGTGCAACAGGATCTTATATTCGTGGTACAAACGGAACATCAAACGGAATCGTACCAATGTTGAGAGTTTTCAACGATACGGCTCGTTATGTAGATCAGGGTGGTGGAAAACGTAAAGGTAGTTTTGCGATTTATATCGAAACATGGCATGCAGATATCTTCGAGTTCTTAGATTTAAAGAAAAATACAGGAAAAGAGGAAATGCGTGCGAGAGATTTATTCTTCGCCATGTGGACTTCAGATTTATTCATGAGACGTGTTCAGGAAGATACAACATGGACTTTAATGTGTCCTAACGAATGTCCTGGATTGTACGATGTTTATGGAGAAGAATTCGAAGCAATGTACCTTGATTATGAATTTAGAGGAAAAGGTAGAAAAACCATTCGTGCACGTGAATTATGGGAGAAAATCCTTGAGTCACAAATCGAAACAGGAACGCCTTATATGTTGTATAAAGATGCCGCAAACCGTAAATCGAACCACAAGAATTTAGGAACAATTCGTTCTTCTAACTTGTGTACAGAGATTATGGAGTTTACTTCTAAAGATGAAATTGCGGTTTGTAACTTAGCGTCTATCTCATTACCAATGTTTATTGATAACGGAAAATTTGATCACGAAGCACTTTACAATGTTACAAAACGTGTAACCCGTAACCTGAATAAAGTAATCGACAGAAACTACTATCCGGTAAAAGAAGCTGAAAATTCCAATATGCGTCACCGTCCGGTAGGATTGGGAGTGCAAGGTTTGGCTGATGCTTTTATCATGTTGCGAATGCCGTTTACAAGTGATGAAGCAAAAGTATTAAATCAGGAAATTTTCGAAACATTATACTTCGCAGCCGTAACCGCTTCTATGGAAATGGCAAAAGAAGAAGGTCCGTATTCTACATTTGCAGGTTCTCCAATGTCACAAGGAGAATTCCAGTACAACATGTGGGGAATGAAAGATGAAGAATTATCAGGACGTTGGGACTGGGCTTCATTAAGAAAACAAGTGATGGAACATGGAGTTCGTAACTCATTATTGGTTGCGCCAATGCCAACAGCTTCGACTTCACAAATTCTTGGAAACAACGAAGCTTTCGAACCATATACATCAAACATTTACACACGTCGTGTATTGTCTGGAGAATTCATCGTGGTAAACAAACACTTACTTCACGATTTAGTAGACAGAGGTTTATGGAACGAAACTTTGAAACAAGAAATCATGCGTCATAACGGATCAGTTCAGAATATTGATGTGATTCCGCAAGACCTGAAAGAATTATACAAAACAGTTTGGGAAATGTCGATGAAAGACATTATCGATATGTCACGTCAGAGAGGTTATTTTATTGACCAATCGCAATCATTGAACTTGTTCATGCAGGATGCCAACTATTCTAAACTGACGTCAATGCACTTCTACGCTTGGCAATCAGGTTTAAAAACAGGAATGTATTACCTAAGAACAAAATCTGCGGTTGATGCCATTAAATTCACCCTAAACAACGATAAAAAAGAAGAAGAGGCACCGGCAACTTTAGTTCCGGAAACAGAAGCGATCAGCGTTGAGGATTATAAAGCGATGCTTTTAAAAGCGCAAGCTGCCGAGCCGGATGATTGTGAAATGTGTGGGTCTTAATTTTTTTTAGAAGAAAGAAGATAGAAGAAAGAGAATAGATTTATTCTTAATTTATAGAAAGCAGTTATCGTAAGGTAGCTGCTTTTTTTTAGGAGCTATTTCCCGCTTTTCGTTGCAATCTTTTGTGCCGAACGCCGGCACAAAAGGATTTCCACTTCAATCGGGGCTATTTAATTATCGGAACTTTGTGAATTACGTAAATTATATTGTAGGGATGGATTTTAATCCATTCTACGCAATCAAAGTCGACAATCTTAGTTACATTACAATATCCCCAAAAAATTCACGTTCTAATTAATACCAAAGATTTTTAAAACTTAGCACCTTAGCATCTAAGAACCTCAGGCCCTTTCTCAAATTAAACCTTTGAGAAAAAGTCAAGTCTTATTGCTAAACAAATTCCTGTGTTATGAAAAAAAGCAATCTTTGGTCGTTACGGTTGGGGTTTTCCGGAAAAGAATCCGATAAAATAGAGAAACTGGGATTAGAAAAATTTCTAAAACATTCCTATGATTCCAAGTTTGACACACAACTTCCTGCTTTTTTAAATGACGATCCCAAAACGCTTCTTGAGCTTAAAGAATTGCGGGAATCCATCAAAACCGCCGATTCAGAAGAAAAAAAGAAAATCCTCAAAAAAGAAGTATATTCTACTATTGAATTCAAAAAATGGTGGATTTCTAAAATGCGAAACGATGAATTTCCGTTACGCGAAAACATGGTTTGCTTCTGGCACAATCATTTTGTTTCTACTTCCCCAAAAGTAAAAGTTACCTACTGGACATATCAGCACAATATGATTTTACGCGAAAATGCCTTTGGGAACTTCAAAGAACTCACAAAGCAAATTGTAAAATCGAATGCAATGGTGAAGTACTTAGATAATGTCGATAATAAAAAAGGCAAATACAATGAAAATCTAAGCCGTGAATTATTAGAATTATTTACCATTGGAATTGGGAATTATTCTGAAAGTGATATCAAAAACGGCGCAAGAGCTTTGGCGGGACTAAATTACGGAGATGATGCGGCAATTTACAGAAGCCTTGCTCAGGATAACACCGATAAAACTTATTTTGGAAAGACCGGAAACTGGAATTCGGATGATCTCGTTGATATCATTTTTGAACAGAAAAATGCTCCGTATTTGATTACCAGAAAGATTCTGAAATGGTTTGTTTATGATAATCCATCAGACGAACAGGTAACTTATTACGGGGATTATTTAAGGAAAGTAAAGTTCGAAATTCAACCTTTACTCACTAAAATATTTACCGAAGAATACAAAAAAGAAACTTCCGGGACTAAAATAAAAGATCCGCTGGTTTATATTTTGCAACTTCTGGATGAATTAAACATTGAAGATCTTGACGAAACGATTGTGCTGTATTTTCTGAAACAACAAGGAATGGATTTGTACAATCAGATTAATGTAAAAGGTTGGGATGGAGGAAATTCCTGGCTGACTTCGCAGATTTATCTGCAGCGCAATAATACTTCAGATTTGCTTTGCAGTGGGAGAAGTATCACCAGAAAAGCATTGAATACAATGGCTTCTGAAACTGAAAAACCAAAATCAGGATTGGAGAAAATAGAAGTGAAAATTGATTTTGATTCTAATGGAAATAACAAAACCATTATCGCCGACTTATCGAACAGGTTATTATTCAAAGTAAATGATTCGATGCAAAAAGACATGGAAAACTTACTGAAATACGATTTTGACCCAAAAGAAGAACATGCCAATTTTGCCGTGATAAGACTCTTTAATTACATTACAAAACTACCCGAATATCAATTAATTTAGAAAGCTACAGCCATGAACAGAAGGAATTTTCTAACGCTTACAGGAACTTTTACAGGCGGAATGCTTGTGCTTCCTGATTTTTTACATGCTTTTGGTACACAGAATAATTTGGTAATCGGAGAGCAGTGTGTTGTATTTGTCCAGTTGAACGGAGGAAACGACGGATTGAATACTTTTATTCCGTATGATAATCCGCTGTATTATGATTTGCGGACTAAAATCGCGTTGAATAAAGATGCCGTTATTGGAAAAAATAAAGGAATGGCATTTCATCCGGCTTTAAAAGATTTTGCCCAAATGCAGCAAAACGGAGATTTAACCGTGATTCAGAATGTGGGATATCCCGAGCCTGTTCGTTCTCATTTTCGAAGCCAGGAAATTTGGCAAACTGCAACAGATTCTAATAAATATATAAACCAGGGCTGGTTAGGAAGATATTTAGATTTGCAATGCAACGGACATCAGGCAACGGCAGGAATAAATCTGGATTCGATTGATAATCTGGCACTAAAAGGAATGGAGCCGAATTCGATAACGGTAAAAGATCCGAATCGATTTAAGATAAAAGCCAATAAAGAAGAAGGTATAAAATTGTCCGATAATCCCCAATTAGATTTTGTTCGAAAAATTGCTAATTCCGTTACAGAAGGATCTGATGAAATTCAGAAAGCATTAGCGAAATCCAAATCCGAAATCAGTTATCCTAAAACGGATTTGTCTAAAAACCTGGAATGGATTGGCCGATTGATCAAAGGAAACCTGAATTCGAAAGTATACTACACTTCTCTTAGCGGATTTGATACCCATGACAATCAACTTGCTCTTCATGAGAAAAAACTAGCAGATCTAAATGATGCCTTATATAGTTTTTATCAGGATCTCAAACAAGCGCAATTACTTCAGAATGTTACCATAGTGGTTTTTTCTGAATTTGGAAGACGGGTAAAAGACAACGGAAGCGGAACTGATCACGGAACAGCAGCGCCCATGTTTATTATCGGAGGAAATAATAAAGGAACAATTTTAGGTAATAATCCTGATTTAGCGAATTTGGATAATGGCGATTTAAAATACGAAATTGATTTTAGAAGTGTGTATGCTTCTTTGTTACAGCAAAAAATGAATTTTGATTATGCTAAAATTGGGATTTCGAATAAACCGGTTTCTGGGTTATTTTGATTGAAAGATAGCCACGAATTCACGAATTTTTATTTTGAAAATCTGTGAAATTAGAATTAAATAGCCATAAAAATTTACGCCAATTCGTGAATCCGTGGCAAAAAATCTTAGAGCCTTAGCAACTCAGAACCTTAGTATCTTAGAAAAGTCCATTGTAAATATCTCATTTTAAGCTCGTATTTTTATATTATCATACAAAACCTGCTAAATTTGTTAAGAAATCCTTTTTTGTTTCATAAAATGCAATATTTTTTTTGGTGCACTGAAATTAATTTATACATTCGCAGAGAATTTATTGAAAAACACAAACGAAATGACTAATAACCGTTTTTATTTTAGCAACTCTTTTTATTTCTTCTTTAGTAGAAGTGAGGATTGTGCTATGGTTATTTGAGAAAATTAAAAAAGACAAATAAAACTAATATACAATCCTGATGAAAATCAGGATTTTTTTTTGAATATATGACAACTAAAATTGCAATACAAGGTATAAAAGGTTCTTTTCATCATCAGGTAGTGAAGGAGTATTACTCTGAAAATGTGGAAATTGATGAGTGTTTGTCTTTCGAAGAATTAGTTGATAGTCTTCTTTCCGGGAAATCTGATCAGGCAGTAATGGCGATAGAAAATTCGATTGCAGGGCCAATTATTCCGAATTATGCTTTGATTGACAAGAATAATTTACACATAATTGGAGAACATTATTTAAGCATTCACCAAAATTTAATGACTTTAAAAGGTCAAAAAATTGAAGATATAAAAGAAGTTCATTCGCACCCAATGGCATTATTACAATGCATGGATTTTTTGAAACAATATCCAAACATCAAATTGGTTGAAGATAAAGATACAGCAGAAACGGCAAGAAGAATTCAGGAAAAACAATTAACCGGAATTGCGGCAATAGGAAGCAAAGTAGCTTCGGAAATGTATGATTTGGAAATCATCGCGCCGGAAATTCAAACGATCAAAAACAATATGACTCGTTTTGTGATTATCAAAAAACAAAATTCATTTTTGTCTGAAAACGAAATCAACAGAGCGTCAATCAAATTTGAATTGGACCACAAAAGAGGAAGTTTAGCGGCAGTTTTGAATGTAATGAGCGATTGCAAACTGAATTTGACAAAGATTCAGTCATTACCAAAAATTGAAACTCCCTGGAAATATTCGTTTTTCGTAGATGTAACATTTGAGAAATACGAAGATTTTGCAAAAGCCAAATCGTTATTAAACATAATGGCAGAATATTTAAAGGTGTTGGGAGAATATAAAAATACGAAACCCTTTATAGGTTAGAAGTTATTTGTAAAAAGTTAGAAGTTAAAAATAGAGTATAAAGCTTACAGCCTAAAGCTTACAGCAAAAAATAAAAAAATGATTACAACAGCAAAAAGATTAGATACAGTTGAAGAATACTACTTCTCATCAAAACTGAGAGAAGTTCGTCAACTGCAGTCTGAGGGAAAATCTATCATCAATATGGGAATTGGAAGCCCTGATTTGAGTCCGTCGAAAGCAGTAATTGAAGCGGTTGCCGCGGCAATTCTGGATGAAAACGGACATGGTTATCAGAGCTATCAGGGATTACCGGAATTGAGAAAAGGGATGGCAGATTTTTATCAGAATCAGTTTGGTGTTGAGTTGAACCCTAATAATGAGATTTTGCCTTTGATGGGTTCGAAAGAAGGAATTATGCATATTTCGTTAGCTTTTTTAAATGAAGGCGATCACGTTTTGATTCCGAATCCAGGTTATCCAACCTATACTTCGGTAACTAATTTGGTAGGAGCCGTTCCGGTTTATTATGATCTTAAAGAAGCAAATGCCTGGGAACCGGATTTCGAAGCTTTAGAGAAACTGGATCTTTCGAAAGTGAAGATTATGTGGCTGGGTTATCCGCACATGCCAACAGGAGCGAGAGGAAGTTTAGCGTTATTTGAAAAATTGGTTGCTTTTGCTAAAAAACACAACGTATTATTGGTCAACGATAATCCGTATAGTTTTGTTCTGAATGATAATCCGATGAGTTTATTGCAGGTGGATGGTGCAAAAGAGGTGGCTTTAGAATTGAATTCATTAAGTAAGACCTTCAACATGGCAGGCTGGAGAGTAGGAATGGTTTTAGGAAATCCTGAAATTATCGATGCAGTCCTAAAAGTAAAAAGCAACATGGATAGCGGAATGTTTTACGGAATCCAAAAAGGTGCAGTTGCTGCTTTAAATTGTGATAAATCATGGTTCGAAGACCAAAACAAGATTTACAGACGCCGTAGAGAATTGACAGAAAAACTAGCAGAAAAATTAGGCTGCGAAGTTTATAAAGAAGGAGTTGGACTTTTTGTCTGGGCAAAATTGCCGGAAGGAATAGCATCAGCAGAAAAGTTCATTGACGAAATATTATACGAGAAACACATTTTTATCACACCGGGAACAATCTTCGGAAGCAATGGTGAAGGTTATATCAGATTCTCGTTATGTGTAAAAGAAGAAAAAGTACAAGAAGCGATAGATAGATTTTAAGTATTAAGATTTTAGAAGCAAGAATCAAGAAACAAGATTTTTGACATATTTTGTCAGGCTGAGCGAAGCCGAAGCCCACGTTCCAATTGGAGCGCACTTCTCCCGAAGCCTCGGGATCACTCAGGGTGACAAAAAAAAAAAGATCTTGAAAGAACGAGAGGCCCTAGCCCTGATAGAAGTGGAAATCCTTTTGCGCCGGGGTTTGGCGGAAAAGATTGAAACGGATAGCAGGAATTAGCTTCAAATAAAAATAAATATGAAAGTATACGTAATAGGAATAGGGCTAATAGGCGGTTCGATGGTGCTGGACATCAAAGACCAACATCCTGATGCCACTATTTTTGGAATAGATAATAACGAAAAACACTTGCAGGAAGCAATTGATTTAGGTGTTATCGATCAGGCAGGAAGCTTTGAAGAATTGGGAGATGCTGATTTTGTTATTGTTTCGGTTCCTGTAGATGTGGCGCTGATAGTTTTACCTAAAGTGTTGGATTTGGTTGGAGATAAAACAATTGTTTTTGAAGTAGGATCAACTAAAAAGCCAATTTGTGACGCTGTTGCCAGTCATCCAAAAAGAAGAAATTTTATCGCAACGCATCCAATTGCAGGAACAGAGTTTTCAGGACCTTCGGCAGCGATAAGAGGTTTGTTTAAAGGAAAGACAAACATCATTTGTGAAGTGGAAAAAACCACTTTTAAATTGCAGGAAAAGGCGTTAAAGCTTTTTAGCGAAATAGGAATGAGGATTCGATATATGGACCCAATTTCACACGACAAACACATCGCTTACGTTTCGCATTTGTCGCACATTAGTTCCTTTATGCTTGGGAAAACGGTAATGAACAAAGAAAAAGACGAGCAGGATATTTTTGATATGGCGGGAAGTGGATTTGAGAGCACAGTACGTCTTGCAAAAAGTTCTCCCGCAATGTGGACACCGATTTTTAAACAAAATAAAGAACACGTTATTGAAACATTAGAAGAATACATTTCAAATCTGAGTCGGTTTAGGGATTTGTTAAAAGAAGACGATTACAATGCCATTTTTGAAGAAATGGAAAGCACGAATAAAATTAAAGAAATATTAAACGGATTAACAACAACTAAGAAATAAATTAAAATTAAGATGGAAAATAAGAAAGAAATGAGAAAGTGGTTAGAAGATTTCAATTTAAATCACCCACTTGTGATAGCTGGACCTTGTAGTGCAGAAACGGAAGATCAGGTTTTGAAAATTGCGCATGAATTGAAAGATTCAAAAGTTAGTGTATTCAGAGCTGGAATCTGGAAACCAAGAACACGTCCGGGAGGATTTGAAGGTGTTGGAGAAATTGGTTTAAAATGGTTACAAAAAGCAAAAGCTGAAACTGGTTTATTAATGGGTACTGAAGTTGCGACTGCGGCACACTGTAAACTGGCTTTAGAGCATGATATCGACGTTTTATGGGTTGGTGCACGTACAACTGCAAACCCTTTTGCAGTTCAGGAAATTGCTGATACTTTGAAAGGAACGGATAAAATCGTTTTGGTTAAAAACCCTGTAAACCCGGATTTAGCTTTATGGTTAGGTGGTGTTGAGCGTTTACACATGGCTGGAATCGAGAAATTAGGAGTGATTCACAGAGGTTTTTCTACTTACGAGAAAACAAAATACAGAAACATTCCGGAATGGCAAATTGCTATCGAATTGCAAAATAAATTCCCTGATTTACCATTAATTATCGATCCATCTCACATTACTGGAGATCGTAAAATGATTTTTGAAGTAACGCAAGAGGCTTTAGATTTGAATTACGATGGTATGATTATCGAAACGCACTACGATCCGGACAATGCCTGGTCTGATGCTGCGCAGCAAGTTACTCCGGACGCTTTGAAACAAATCATTAAAGATTTGACTATCAGAAAAACGGATGATACTACAGATCAGTACACTCAAAAAATGACAAAACTAAGAGCTAACATCGACGTTCTTGATGCTAACTTATTAGAGTTATTAGGAAAACGTATGAAAGTAGCTGACGAAATTGGTCAGGTGAAAAAAGATGCAAACGTGGCGATTCTTCAAAACAACCGTTGGAATGAAATTCTAGGAAAAATGATTTTGGAAGGGGAGAAAAAAGGTCTTACTGAAGAGTTTGTTTTGAGAATGTTCAAAGCTATTCACCAGGAAAGTATTGGTCACCAGGAAAAAATATTCAACGCATAATTGAAATATTCAACCATATAAGTTATATAAGTGGTATAAGTTTTATTTAATTTTTGCAAACGCTGAACTTGATTTTTTTTTATACCACGATATTAAAAATAGATTGTTTTTTTATATTAAATCTCCATTGCTTTCGGGCTTTGGAGATTTTTTTTTGAAATAATTTGAAGTGGTTTCCAACCTTTTTAGATTTTATGTTCTCTATATCATTATAGAACCTTAACTCTCGTGTTATGAAATCAAAATTATGTTTATCTCAGCCAGGAATTTTTCAAGTAAACTTGAAAGTATTACTTTTTTTCTTAGTGTTCTTTGGAACAAAAACTTTCGCACAAAGCCCTGAACTTACTGTAAAAGGGGAAGATGCTGAAAAAGTGAGAATGAACAAACTAATTGTCAATGTAAAAGTGGTGGGCAATATCGCTTATACCACTGCCGAGATGCATTTTTTTAATTCGGGAACCCGCCAGATGGAAGGTGAACTTATTTTTCCGTTACCTGAAAATGTGTCGGTTTCAAGATATGCGATTGACATAAATGGTAAAATGCGTGAAGCTGTTCCAGTCAATAAAAATAAAGGAAAACAGGTTTTTGAAGCTATCGAACATCGTCGTGTTGATCCGGGATTGTTAGAGAAAGTAGACGGAAATAATTTTAGAACGAGAATTTATCCTATTATGCCAAACGGAGAACGAACGGTGATCATAGGTTACGAAGAAGAACTTTCGGCTTTTGATAAAGACAATCTGGCATATCAATTGGTGAGTCGTTATCCTAAAAAGCTGGATAATTTTGAGATGAATGTTTCGGTTTTAGGAACTTCGGCTTCGCCAACTGTTTCAGAGAATTCCGGAGATGCGATTGTTTTTTCGAAATGGAACCAATCTTTTCAGACTTCCATTAAAAAAGAAAATTACCAGCCGTCTGAAAAACTACTTTTTAAAATTCCGATTCAGGAAAATGCTCCGAGTATAATCATGCAAAATGTGGGCGGACAACATTATTTTTACGGAACTACTTTTATCGGAGGGAATAAAATAGCTAAGAAAGCTCCGGCTTCAATTGGTTTAATTTGGGATAATTCACTGAGTTGTAAAACGCGAGATGTAAAAAAAGAACTGAGTTTGTTGAATGCTTATTTTCAAAAAATAAAAAATACAAAAGTCACTTTATACTTTTTGAATTATACTTTCGAAAAACAAAAAGAATATGTCATTACAAACGGAAACTGGACTGAATTAAAAGCAGTTTTAGAGCACACAAAATATGACGGAGGAACCCGTTTTTCGCAACTTAATTTCATGAACAATGACGAATACTTGTTTTTCTCTGACGGACTTTCGTCTTTGAGCGAAAATGTTTTGCCAAAGACTAAAAAGCCAATTTATACCATTACATCTTCGGTTTCGGCAGATTTTTCTTTTCTGAATTATTCGGCGATGCAAACGGGTGGTAATTTGATCAATTTAAATCAGGTGAATCAGGACAATGCCTTGGATAAACTGACGAATAGTAATTTGAAGTTTTTAGGTATAAAAGAGAATTATACGGTAACAGATTTATTTCCGATGGAAGGAACTTCGGTTTCGGGAAGCTTTAGTTTTTCAGGAATTTCCCTGAATCAAAAAAATCAAATTACGTTGTTATTTGGATATAATAATGAAGCTGTTTTAGAGCGAAAAATCAATTTGGATATAAACGTTCAAAACACAAATGACGTAAATGTCGAAAAACTCTGGGCGCAGAAAAAAATAGCCAATCTTGATTTTCAATATGCTAAAAATGCTGATGAAATCGAACTTTTAGGAAAGAAATATGGTATTATAACCAAAAATACCTCGTTGATTGTTCTGGAAGATATTCGCGATTATATTTCGTATGATATTATACCGCCGGCCGAATTGCGTGCTGAATTTGACAGAATTAAAAAACAACAGCAGGATACGAATCTGGCGCAGCAAAAAAATAATTGGGAAAGTATCGAAACTTATTTTGAAGGTTTAGATAATTGGTGGCAAAAAAATATTAAATATTCAACTCCAAAACCGTTGCCGAAACCAAAAGTTCAAAAAACCAGAAGATCAGTTAATAATACAAATACAGTAAGCAGAAATTCAGGCAGAAGTGCAAGTGCAGTTTCAACCAGAAGCACAAATGTTGCGGCAGGTAAAGTTGAAGGGACTGTTTTAGATCAGCAAGGAATACCTTTACCGGGTGTGACTGTAACATTACGAGGAGAAAGAGAAGGAACTTACACTGATTTTGATGGTAAATTCGTAATTATAGCAGCCGAAAATAGTACTCTTAACTTTAGTTATCTTGGTTTTGACTCTTATCAATTAAATGTTGGAACAAATAATCAGATTAGAGTTCAGTTAAGAGAAAATACGCAATCGCTAAGTGAAGTAGTTGTAACGAGTTACGCTGCTCCTGTTCGAAAAAGAGATGTTTCATATGCGGTAGAATCAATCTCAGCTGAGAGCATTTCTAAAAAAACTGATATATCTCAAACGCTTGATGGTAAAGTGGCTGGAGTTCAGGTGGAATCGGCACCACAGGATAATGGAATTGTCACACAAGAAAATGAAATAAATAATGATGTAAAAGAAAATTTTGCAACAAGAACTGATTTAACAGAAGGTGAAGATCTTAATATAATCGAAAACGAACCTAAAACCTGGAATCCCGATCGATTATATCTTAAAGCTTTAGCCGCCGCGCCAAAAGATAAGCAGTACGAATTGTATTTTGAATTAAGAAAAGCGCAGGAAAGAAACCCGAGTTTTTATTTTGATGTAGCGCATTTTTTCTACAATCAGGGCGATGTTAAAAAAGCATTACAGATAATCAGTAATATTGCTGATTTAGGTTTAGAGAATCATCAGCTTTATAAAACTCTTACGTATACATTACGTCAGTGGAAAGATTTTGATGATGCCTTATTTACTGCAAGACAAATTGCAAAATGGAGAGCGCATGAACCACAAAGTTTGAGAGATTTTGCTTTGGCTCTTGAAGATGCAGGAAAATATCAGGAAGCTTTTGATGAATTGATTAAAGCATTGGAAGTAAATTATTACGGAGAAATGAGCGGTCAATATGAAGGTGTGGAAGATATTATTTTAATGGATATTAATCGTTTGACAATCGAACACAAAGGTTTGAAAATGGGTAAACTTGATGAAAAATATTTGAAGAAAATGCCGGTTGATATCAGGATAATTATGAACTGGAACCAAATCGATGTCGATCTTGATTTGCATGTTATCGAGCCAAATGGAGAAGAATGTTACTATAGTCATAAAAGTACTGAGGCAGGAGCGAGATTTTCTAAAGACTTTACAGAAGGTTACGGACCGGAACAATATTTAATTAGAAATGCTGTGAAAGGAAAATATCAAATCAAAACCAATTATTTTGGTGAAAGCGAATTAACTGAAAACGGCCCTGCAACAGTTATGGTTGAAATTTATACGACTAAAGCCGGAAAAACCACAAAAACTTTAAAGACAATTCAGTTAGGAAAAATAAAGGAAAATGAAATTTTAGCTGAAATTGTTTGGTAAACGTACCAAATTCTGAGTAAGTCTTTAATTTTAAAAGGCGAAGTTGCGTTGTTCAATTCTAAAAACGTAATTTTGCCTTTTAATATTTTTTAGATTTAAGAGTAATCTAGAATCTAGAATCTAAAATCTAAAATTAAAGAATGACAGGACTCGTATATAAATCTACAGGAAGTTGGTACACTGTAAAATCGGAACAAGGTGATTTTATAGAATGTCGTATGAAGGGGAAGTTTAGGATGAAAGGTATCAAAAGTACCAATCCTATTGCTGTAGGTGATATTGTCGATTATGAACTCGAAGAAACTTCGGATGCTTTAACCGGAACGATTTTTAATATTCACGAAAGAAAAAATTACATCGTTCGTAAATCGGTTAACTTATCGCATCAAATGCATATTATTGCGTCGAATATCGATCGTGTATTTTTACTAATTACGATTAATAATCCGCCAACAACTTTCAATTTTATTGATCGTTTTCTGGTAACTGCGGAAGCTTATAATATCGAAACGATTCTGGTTTTTAATAAAATAGATACTTTTGATGAGGCTACACTTGATGATCAGTTGTACATGCAATACGTATATCAGCAAATTGGTTACAAATGCCTTCGTGTTTCTTCAACAGAAATGAAAGGAATCGAAGAATTAAAAGAAATGATGATTGGTAAAGTAAGTATGTTCTCCGGACATTCAGGTGTAGGTAAATCGACTTTGGTAAATGCCATGGAACCTTCGTTGCATCTTAAAACCAAAACCATTTCTGAGGCCAGTAAACAAGGTCAGCACACCACTACTTTTGCCGAAATGTATGATTTGTCGTTTAATGCAAAAATCATCGATACTCCGGGAATCAAAGGTTTCGGAATTGTTGATATGGAAAAAGAAGAAATCAGCGGTTATTTTCCTGAATTCTTCAAACTAAAAGGCCAATGCAAGTTCAACAATTGTCTGCATAAAGAAGAACCGCATTGTGCCATAAAAGCGGCATTAGAAAGAGACGAGATCGCCTGGTCACGTTACAATAGTTATCTAAAAATCTTAGAAGGTGACGACGAAAATTATCGTACAGATTCTTACGATGAAGATCGAAAAGCGAGTGATGAATTGAGAAAATAGCCCCCTAACCCCCAAAGGGGGAATTCCAGTAGTATTGTTTAAATATTGTAAATTATGATAGAGAATGGTAACTTTTTTTATTCACGTTTTAATTCCCCCTTCGGGGGTTAGGGGGCTATGAGAATTGTTCTTCAAAGAGTTTCACAAGCATCTGTAACTGTAGATTCTAAAATTGTTGCCGATATTCAAAAAGGCTTATTGGTTTTAGTAGGAATTGAAGATCTGGACACTCAGGAAGATATTGATTGGCTGGTGGGTAAAATCATCAAAATGAGAATTTTTGGTGACGAAAATGATGTTATGAACTGTTCGGTTCAGGATATCGACGGTGATATTATTGTGGTAAGTCAGTTTACACTTCATGCTTCTACAAAAAAAGGAAATCGCCCATCTTATATAAAAGCTTCAAAACCGGAATTCGCTATTCCCATGTATGAGAATTTCGTAAAGTCTTTAGAAAAAGAATTCAATAAAAAAGTACAAACAGGAATTTTTGGTGCAGATATGAAGGTTAGTCTCTTAAATGACGGGCCTGTAACGATTTTAATAGACAGCAAAAATAGAGAGTAAAATTTTATTAAACATATGTTAAGAATTTCTAAAAATGATATATATTTGGCGAAATTACTTACTAAATGAAAATTCCTTTTTTTGCATTTTTCTTTTTCTTCTTTATCAATTTTTCTTTTGCTCAAAAGGCTGAATATGCATTTACTACAATTGCAGATAGCCTTAAAGAGAACGCTAATGCTGTTGTTCGTTTAGACCAAATGGATATTAATATTGCTTCTCAGAGAAGCATGAATATCAAAACACAGAGAGTTGTAACAGTTTTGAATGAAAAAGGACTGAATAATATTGATGCTTATCAGCACTATGATAAGTCACTTGGCGTAAAAAGTATCGAAGCAACTGTTTATGATATATCCGGTAAAGAAATTAAAAAGATCAAACGAAAAGATTTTAAGGATCAAAGCGCAGTAAACGGAAGTACTCTTTTTTCAGACAGCCGTGTACTTTATCTCGATTATACTCCCATAACATATCCGTTTACAATTATTTATACAAGTGAAATTGAAAGTTCAAGTACTGCTTTTATACCCCGATGGTATTTTTTGGGAGATTATAATGTAAGTGTAGAGAAATGTATTTTAAATGTTTCTTATCTAAATGATTTGGGATTTAAAAAGAAGGAGTTTTCTTTTTCAGGTTTTAATATAAAAAAGACGGTCGATAGCGATACAAAACTAAGTTATGCCGCCCTTAATATTTTAGCAAGAAGAGTAGAAGATTACAGTCCGTCTACTGATGATCTTTTTCCGAAAGTAATGATGGGATTAGAAAAATTTCATTTAGAAGGTGTTGATGGTACTGCCACAACATGGGAAGCATTTGGTAAATGGTATGGTGAAAAAATCTTAACAGGAACTACTACTTTGCCTGAAGAAACTAAAGTTAAAATAAAAGCATTAGTCGGGGATGAAAAAGATCCTATAAAAAAAGCAAAGATCATTTACGATTATGTACAAAAAAAATCCAGATATGTAAATATTGCTGTAGGTATTGGAGGTTGGAAACCTATGCTTGCCAGCGATGTAGATCGCTTAGGTTATGGAGACTGTAAGGCACTGTCTAATTATACAAAAGCACTTTTGCAAGTTGTAGATGTTCCGTCCTACAATACTATTTTATATGGAGACCGTTATAAGTCCAATATTCAATCTGATTTTGTTTCGATGCAGGGAAATCATATGATTCTGGCTATCCCCAACGGCAGCCATTATACCTGGTTAGAATGTACAAGTCAGGATGATCCTTTTGGTTATCAGGGCATCTTTACAGATGATCGCGATGTTTTGATTATTAAACCGGAAGGCGGGGAGATTGTGAGAACCAAATTGTATGAAGATAACGGCAATACACAAAAAGATACAGGAACTTATACATTAGATGAAAAAGGAAATTTTTCGGGTTCCATATCAATTGTTTCAGGAGGTTCTCAATACAGCTCGAAAGCGAGACTAGAAAATTTACAGCCAACAGAAAAAGAATCACATTATAAAGAATATTGGAGTAATATCAATAATTTGAAACTCGGCAAAATTAGTTTTACTAATAATAAAGAAAATATTCAATTTACTGAGGATGTACAGGTAAATGCTGTTGACTACGCGAAAATTACCGGAAATAAAATGATTTTTAATGTTGATGCTTTTAATCAAAGTTCAGCGAATGTTAAAAGAGTTAGAAATAGAAAAAATCCATTTCAGATTCAGCGAGGGTATTTAGATACGGATGAAATCGAAATTAATTTACCAACAGGTTTTACAATAGAATTTTTGCCTTCAAACGTTGAATTGAAAGGAAAATTTGGAGAATATAAAACCGAAATCATCAAGAAAGAAAATAATAAACTGACTTACAAACGCTCTATGTTTTTAAATAAAGGCAATTATTCTAATAAAGAATACGATGAATACCGTCTTTTTATGGAGCAAGTCTCCAGAAACGATAACGCCAAAATTATATTAACCAAGAACTAACCAAACATGAAAATTATCAAACTTTTTAGTCTGTCAATTCTGTTGTTGTTTATATCAAAAGTAACGGGACAGGAATTTAAACTAGGAAAAGTATCGATTGCTGAATTAGAGCAAAAAGTGCATCCTAAAGATTCATCGGCTGCCGCTGCTATTTTGTACAAAAAAGGAAAAACGAGAATAGAATATGATCAGAATGATGGGTTTATTACCATCACAGAAGTAGAAACCAGAATTAAGATTTATAAAAAAGAAGGATACGATTGGGCCAATCAAAATGTTTGGTATTATAATCAGGCCGGGTTTAAAGAAAAAGTAAGTTTTTCTGATGCCGTTACTTATAATTTGGTAAATGGTAAAATTGAAAAAACGAAACTAAAAAGCGATGGAGCCTTTGATGAAGTCGTAAATAAATTTAGAGGACAAAAAAAGATCACAATGCCTAATGTGAAAGAAGGTTCTGTTATTGAGTTTAGTTACATCGTGAGAAGTCCTAGCGATAGAATAATTAGAGATTGGGATTTTCAGACGAGTATTCCGGTAAATTATTCTGAGTTTTCAACTTTCGTTCCGGAATATTATGTCTTTAATTCAAGACAAAAAGGATATATTTTTCCTAAGATTACTACGGTAAAAAATCCAAAGTCAATAGTTTTTACGAATAAAGAAAGATCCGGAGGCGGATGGGGAAATACTCAAACAACATTTTCTACGGATAAATTAGATTACTCTGAAACGCAAACTAATTATGTGGCAGTAGATTTTCCTGCTATGAAAGATGAAGCTTATGTCAATAATATTGATAACTATACTTCAAGTATTCAGCATGAATTATCAATGACAAAATATCCTAATTCACAAATAAAAATGTATTCGACAGATTGGAATTCAGTTGTGAAAACAATTTACGAATATGATGATTTTGGTCCTGAATTAAATAAAACAGGCTATTTCGAAGACGATTTAAAAAAAATATTAGAAGGAAAAAATACAGCAGATGAAAAGATATTGGTTATTTTAAATCATGTAAAATCGAACGTAAAATGGAATGATTACACCGGATACAGCTGTGATAATGGCGTTAAAAAAGCGTATAAAGAAAAAACGGGAAATATTGCGGATATTAATTTAATGCTAACCGCGATGTTGCGTTATGCAGGTTTAACAGCAAACCCGGTTTTGGTGAGTACACGCTCTAATGGAATTTCTATTTTCCCTAACAGAACCGCTTTTAATTATGTTATTGCTGCGGTTGAAACTCCAAACGGAAATGTTTTGTTAGATGCTTCTGATAAATTTTCAACTCCTAATGTTTTGCCTTTTAGAGCCTTAAACTGGTCTGGCCGATTGATTAGAAAAGACGGAAGTTCTGAAGAAGTAGATTTGATGCCTAAAAAAGCATCAAACGATATTGTTTTTATGAATTATAGTATTGATGCAGAAGGTAAAGTGACGGGAAAAACCAGAAGACAATGTACAGATTATAATGCCATGATAACGAGAGATAATCTTAACGGACTTAAGGAAGAAGAATATTTAGAAAAACTCGAAAACAGAAATAAAAAAATAGAAATAACTGATTATTCAAGGAAAAACGAAAAGGAGTTATTGTTGCCAACGATAGAAACATATTCGTTTACAGGAAATAATTTATGCGAAGTAATAGGAGGAAAGATCTATGTGAATCCAATGCTGTTTTTTACGAATGAAAAGAACCCTTTTAAACAAGATGTCAGAGAATATCCAGTCGATTTTGGATTTCCTTTTACAGATAAATATAATATTACACTTCAAATTCCTGATGGCTTTGTTGCTGAGGTATTACCGGAACCAGTTGTAATGAACATGGAGGATAATTTAGGAAGCTTTAAGTTTATTATTGCTACAACCGAAAATATGCTGCAAATTAACATTCAACATCAGATTAATGAAGCAATTGTATCTACTGAAAAGTACGAAATGCTTAAAGAATATTATAAAAGTATGATAGCAAAAGAAACAGAGAAAATTGTTTTAAAAAGAATTTAATATGAAGTTTCAAAGCTTAGTAATAGTTGTTTTTTTATTTCTGGAAATTTCAAATGTCAAAGGCCAAAATTATGATTTAGGAAAAGTGACTGTTGCTGAATTAAAAGAGAAAACAAATCCAAAAGATACAACAGCACCTGCTGCAATTTTGTTTAAAAAAGGAAAAACATTTTTTACTTTTAATAAAGACAAGGGGTTTTCGGCAAATCATGTTTATGAATTTAAAATTAAAATTTATAAAAAAGAAGGACTAAAATGGGCTGATCAAAAGGTGCGTTTTTATATTGGTTATGAAACTTTGAGTGAAGACCGATTAGAGTTTTCAAACGCAATCACCTATAATTTAGAAAATGAATCAATTGTAAAGACAAAACTTGATAATCAGGGAACTTTTAAGAAAAAAGTAAATAAATTTTGGAATGAAAAAACGATAACGCTTCCTAATGTAAAAGTAGGATCGATTATAGAATATAAATACATTTTGAAATCTGAAAATATTGTAAAATTACCAGATTTTGATTTTCAATATGAAATTCCGGTAAATTATTTCGAATATAAAACAGACATTCCTGAATATTATATTTATAAGCCTATTTTGGTGGGAGGACATAAAGTTGAAACAGATTCGAAGTTAACCAATGGCAGTCAAAGTTTTGAAGATGATTATAACACTTCAAAAGGAATTTCGTACAAACAAATAAGTGCTTTTTATAAAGGAAAAGATATTGCGGCTTTAAGAAAAGAACCCTATGTAGATAATGTAGATAATTATAGAGGATCAGTTCAGCATGAATTAGACAGGGTTCGTTATCCGGATCAGCCTGTAAAAGATTATGCAGTGACCTGGGAAGGTGTTGCGACTACTATTTTTAAGGATAAAAGTTTTGGAAAAGAACTCAATGACAGAGATTTTTTACTGGAAGATGTTAAAAAGTTATTGACGAATGTCGAATCTCAAAAAGAGCGATTGGATATCATCTTTAAATTCGTTCAAAATAAAATGAACTGGAATGCAGTGAATGATTATTACATTGACAAAGGGGTAAAAAAAGCATATACAGATCAAACGGGTAATGTGGCCGAGATTAATTTTATACTAATCAGTATGTTAAAATTGGCAGGAATAGAAGTAAATCCAGTATTGTTAAGTACAATAGAAAATGGAATTCCGGTTTATCCCACAAGAACAGGCTTTAATTATGTGATAGCTGCCGCTGAAATAGATGGTAAACAAATTTTACTGGATGCTACACATAAATTTACGTACCCTGGGATTTTGCCTTTAAATGTTTTGAATTGGAAAGGAAGACTAATAAAAGATGATGGAACTTCACAGGAAATTAATTTAATGCCCATTTCGACATCAAAGGAATATTCTAATTTGATGGTCAAAATTGATAATTTGGGTAAAATAGAAGGCAGGATTAGAATTCAAAGAACAGATTATGATGCTTACCTTTTTAGAGTTGAAAATACCAATACAAGTCAGGAAAATTATCTGGAAAAATTAGAAGAACGATTGGGAGATTTAAAAATTTCAAATTATAGCGTTGAGAATAAGAAAACGAATCTTCAGGAGCCGGTTATTGAAACATTTTCTTTAGTGTCAAATAATAGTGTAGAAATTATTGGAGGTAAAATTTTTATAAATCCATTATTGTTTTATACAAGATCTAAAAATCCTTTTAACCAGGAAATAAGACAAATGCCAGTTTATTTTGGATATCCAACTCAGGAAAAATTCAACTTGAATTTAGAAATTCCGGAAGGATATGCAATAGAGGCGTTACCAACTCCTGTTAAGATTGTGTCAGAGAATAAAGAGATCGTTTATGTATTAAATGTGTTAGGGGAAGGTAATAAAATTCAAATAATTAGTTCAAAAGAAATTAACAATAGTATTTTTGCAGCAGATCAGTATAATGGATTAAAAGACCTTTTCCAGAAAATGATTGTTAGTCAAAATGAAAAAATTATTCTTAAAAAAATATAAAGATGGACTTAAAAAACGCACAACTAGATGTCGATACCTGGATAAAAAAACATGGTGTTCGCTATTTTAATGAGCTTACAAATATGGCACAACTTACAGAAGAAGTAGGTGAGGTGGCCAGAATTATTGCCCGCAGATACGGTGAACAATCAGAAAAAGAAAGTGATAAAAACAAAGATTTAGGCGAAGAATTGGCGGATGTTGTTTTTGTAGTTTTATGTCTTGCCAACCAAACCGGAATAGATTTACAAGCCGCTTTTGATAAAAAAATGGATTTAAAATCAGTTCGAGACAAGGATCGCCACAAAAACAATGATAAATTGAAATAATTGTGAAATATCACTCATCGGTTTTGAATTATGAGTTTTGAATTTTGAATTATGATTTGGGAGTGGTAAATTGCGTGGCCGAATTACGTTTCTAATCATTCATAATTCATAATTTACAATTTACAATTAAAAAAATGAATTTACTACTTCAGACAACTCAACATAACTTAAAAGGACAAATTGCAGTAACAGGATCAAAAAGCGAAACCAATCGTTTATTGTTGTTAAAAGCGTTGTTTCCAAATATTACACTGGCTAACACATCAAATTCTGATGACAGCGAAGTAATGCAAAAAGCCCTAATTGGTAATGACGAAATTGTAGACATTCATCATGCCGGAACAGCAATGCGTTTTCTAACTGCTTATTTTGCTGTAAACGAAGGCCGCGAAGTGGTGATGACAGGTTCAAGCAGAATGCAGGAACGTCCGATAAAAATTCTTGTTGAAGCATTAGGACAATTGGGCGTTGAAATCTCTTATGAAAAAGAAGAAGGTTATCCGCCAATCAGAATCAAAGGAAAAAAAGTAAGTGCTTCAAAAGTTACTTTGGCAGCTAATGTAAGCAGTCAGTATATTTCGGCACTTTTATTAGTCGCTTCAAAATTAGAAAATGGTTTAGAACTGACTTTAGAAGGAGAAATAACTTCGATTCCGTATATCAAAATGACTTTGGCCTTGCTAAACGATTTAGACATTCAGACCAGTTTTGAAGGCAATGTAATTAAAGTATATCCAAAAGCTGCCGTTGCATCAAAAGAAATGGTGGTAGAATCAGATTGGAGTTCAGCGTCGTACTTTTTTAGTTTAGTGGCTTTGGCAGATACAGCTTCAATAACACTAAGCAGCTATAAAGAAAACAGTTTGCAGGGAGACTCAGAATTAGTTTCTCTTTATGAAAAATTAGGAGTTCAGACTACGTTTCAGGACAATAAAATGAAATTGGTAAAACAAGAAAATTTTAAATACGAAACGGTAAATTTTGATTTAAACAACACACCGGATATTGCGCAAACTATTGTAGTAACTTGTTTAGGTTTAGGAATTGGCTGTCATTTGACTGGTCTTCATACTTTAAAAATTAAAGAAACAGACAGACTTGAAGCGTTACGAATCGAGCTGACAAAATTAGGAGCCAATATCTCGGTAACTAATGATAGTCTGACTTTAGTAGCTTCAGAGAATATCAATCATAATGTAAAAATTGCGACATACAACGACCACCGTATGGCAATGGCATTTGCACCTTTGGCACTTAAAGTTCCAATTATTATCGAAAATGCTGAAGTAGTTTCTAAATCATATCCGGATTTTTGGAATGACTTAAAAACATTAAATTTTCAAATTTCAGAATTGTAAAAAAAAATATTCGCCACGAATTCACTAATTTTATTTAATAATTCGTGAATTCGTGGCGAAAAAATAGATAGCCTCCGGTTTTTACTGGAGGTTTTTTTGTGAGGCATTTTTCGGCTTTAGCGAAATAAAAACAACAGGAAATTTTTACAGCATCCTAATTAAATGAACTTATATCACTTATATGGTAAAAAAACATTTTTTTATGTTGTCGAAACTCCACTAAATCAGCGACTTTTGAAAATAAACAGCAAAACACTTGACAACGCCTATCTCACAGTCGTATATTTGCACACGATTAAAAATCAGGTCTTCAAATAATCCTGATTGAAAATCTATAACTCATAACTTTCTCAAATGAAATTATCACATTTTCAATTTAATTTACCGAAAGAACTTTTAGCAGAATTCCCGGCAGAAAACAGAGACGAATCTCGTTTAATGGTAATCGATCGTCAAAAACAAACTATAGAGCACAAAATGTTTAAAGATGTTATCAATTATTTTGATGACGGAGACGTTTTGATTCTTAACAATACTAAAGTTTTCCCTGCACGTTTGTACGGAAACAAAGAAAAAACAGGAGCAAGAATTGAAGTTTTCTTATTAAGAGAATTAAATTCAGAGCAACGTCTTTGGGACGTTTTAGTTGATCCGGCGCGTAAAATTCGTATTGGTAACAAACTTTATTTTGGTGATGACGATTCGTTAGTAGCTGAGGTAATCGACAACACTACTTCTCGTGGTAGAACTTTACGATTTTTATATGACGGTTCTTATGAAGAATTCAGAAACAAATTGACAGAACTTGGAGAAACTCCAATCCCTAAATATATCAGTAGAGAAGTAACAGCAGAAGATGCTGAAAGATACCAGACTATTTATGCAAAAGAAGAAGGAGCTGTAGCGGCGCCAACTGCAGGTTTACACTTCTCTAAACACCTTTTGAAAAAATTAGAAATCAAGGGAATTAATTTTGCTGAAGTAACATTACACGTTGGTTTAGGAACTTTTAATCCGGTTGAGGTGGAAGATTTATCGAAACACAAAATGGATTCTGAAGAGCTGATTATTAAACAAGAAGCTTGTGATATTGTAAATACTGCTAAAGCAAACAAAAAACGTATTTGTGCTGTGGGAACCACTTCTATGCGTGCGATAGAAAGTTCAGTTTCATCTCAAAACACTTTAAATCCTTTTGAAGGCTGGACGAATAAATTTATTTTCCCTCCTCACGATTTTAGTATTGCAAACTGTATGATCACTAATTTCCACACGCCAAAATCGACATTGTTAATGATGATTTCTGCATTCTGTGGACATGATTTAATGAAAAGAGCATACGAAGAAGCAATCAAAGAAGAATACAAATTCTATTCTTACGGAGATGCGATGTTAATCATCTAATCGGAGTTTATCTTATAAGCAGCCCGACAGGTTTTAAAACCTGTCGGGTTTTCTGTTTATAAATGGTTTCGGGTTTCAGGTTTTTCAGAACGTTAAAACTTGAAACCTGAAACTTGAAACAAAAAAACATTTCCTATTTTTACCATTCAAAATAAGAACAATGACTTTTCAAAATACACGCGAATTCGCAAAACAACTGGATTCAGAAGATACTTTAAATCAATATCAGGATCAATTTATTTTTCCAAAAGTAAATGACAAACGCGTTATCTATTTTACGGGCAACTCTTTAGGATTACAGCCTAAAAGAACAAAAGCCTATATTGATGAAGTAATGAATGATTGGGCAGATCTTGCTGTCGAAGGCCATTTTTATGCTCAAAAACCATGGTGGGATTATCAGGAAAGATTTGCAGCACCTTTAAGTAAAATTGTAGGGGCTTTGCCATCAGAAGTTACGGTAATGAATACTTTGACGGTGAATCTGCATTTACTGATGGTTTCGTTTTATCAGCCAAAAGGAAAACGTTATAAAATAATCTGTGAGGAAAAAGCATTTCCTTCGGATCAATATATGTTTCAGAGTCAGGTTCATTTTCATGGCTATAAAACAGAAGATGCGATTGTAGAGATCAAACGTCGTGAAGGCGAACACAATATTCGTCTGGAAGATGTTCTGGCAAAGATTGAAGAAGTTGGAGATGAACTGGCTTTAGTTTTAATTGGGGGAGTAAATTATTATACCGGACAAGTTTTCGATATTAAAACAATCACAGCTGCAGGTCATAAAGCCGGAGCAAAAGTAGGTTGGGATTTGGCCCACGCTGCCGGAAATATCAAACTGGAACTTCATGACTGGAACGTAGATTTTGCCGCCTGGTGCAGTTATAAATACATGAACTCTGGACCCGGAAATGCTTCCGGTTGTTTTGTGCACGAAAAACATCATAATAATCCTGATTTACCTCGATTTGCTGGTTGGTGGGGACATAATAAAGAACGCCGTTTCAAAATGGAGCCTAACTTTGATCCGGTTCACGGCGCTGATGGCTGGCAGATTAGTAATTTACCGGTGCTCTCTTTAGCACCCTATTTAGCCTCTGTAGAAATGTTTGCAGAGGTTGGTATGGATGCCCTGATTAAAAAGAGAGATCATATTACGGCATATTTAGAATTTATTTTACATGAAATTGATAAAGAAGTAAAAGGAAATTTCGAAATCATTACACCATCAAATCCAGAAGAAAGAGCATCGCAATTATCCGTTTTTTTACACGGAGAAGGAAGAAGTTTGTTCGATTACTTAATGAAAAACGGAGTAATTACAGATTGGCGTGAACCAAACGTAATTCGTCTGGCACCAGTTCCGTTGTATTGTTCGTATGAAGATATGTACGACTTTGGACAAATCCTGAAAAAAGGAATTTTAGGATAAAGCTTATAATCTCGCATTTTATCATAGAATGCGAGATTTTTTTTTAAAAGTCAGTAACTTAAAAAACAATCTGCTTAAATCTGCGTGAAACAAACATCCAGTCAATAAAAAAATCCGTTTAAATTTGCGTTTTGCTTTAGCAATCCGTTTCATCCGCGTTTATTTTTTTAACACAATCTTGAAATTCTATAACCATTAACTTAAATCATGTAACTTCAGCAAAACAAATCTTCTTTAATTTGTAATGTAATAATTTAAAACTACAATCATGAAAGCCTTATATATTTTATTCGCCGCTTTATCAATCGTTTCTTGTCAGAACCAGGGAAAAGAAGATATCAATAAAGCAAAACAAGCTAGCATTGATTCGATGAAAGTTGAAATTAATAGACAAAGAGTTATTGATTCAATGAAGACAGAAATGGCAAAGATCAAAGAAGATCAAAAGGTAGAATCCCAAAAAGTGGAATCTCAAAAAGTGGTGGTCGTACATCAGCAACAAGCTGACGGAACTGCAACTACAACAACTACCAAAAAGAAAAAAGGATGGAGCGCTACTGCTAAAGGTGCTGTAATTGGTGCCGGAGTTGGTGCCGCAACCGGAGCGATTGTGAGTAAGAAAAAAGGAGAAGGCGCCATTATTGGTGGTTTAGCCGGTGCTGCTTTAGGAACCGGAACCGGTGCTGTTATCGATAGCAAAAAGAAAAATGAATAGACTATTTTGATATAAATAAAAACCCCGATTTAAATCTAAATCGGGGTTTTGTGTTTTAAGCCAATTCTAAAATTGGAATCTTAATCTCATTCAATTCTGATTTATAAAAATCGAAATCCTTTCTCATTTTCGTTACATCATTTTTGAAGTATAAAGCAGGCGATAATAAATTTTGGTAATACTCAACTCCTTCCAGAATATTAGTTTTAAAAGTATTCCATTTTTTAAGTTGTGCATTAGTGATATCCCCTGAAATATTGTCGATTTCATTTCTAAAATAATCCACATACATTTTCAGTTCTTTTACAAATAAGTTTGGCCTGTTATCCGTCCTTAAAATCGATTTATTTCCATAAATATGACCAACCATATCAGACAATGAAACTTCTTGGTCAAAATAGGCCATATTAGGCCCCGGGCAAATGATTACACCTTGTGCCTGACCTTTTATTTTAATATCGTTCTCTAAATACGAGGCATTCGCTAAACCTACACACAAACAAGATTTTTCAGTAATAGCAAATTTTGCTTTTTCGAAAGCCTGAGACGACATCGTATCTTTTGCATTTTCTAATTCCTCCAGTTTATGATCCTGAAATTTTTTCGATGCAGTACAAATTCCATGCGGATCATATTCTTTGCTAAGTGCCAAGAATTTTTTAGGACAGGAACTTCCGGCCTTATTTTGGTCTATTCTTTTTTGTCTTAGAATTTCATTTGTAGTTCCTCTCAAAGTGTTAAACGGAACTCCCAATGGCGAAATATGGCTTAGATACAGATCCTTTTCTTTAGCATTCATTAATAATTCTCGGGTAGCTTTATCTACAGAAGTTGCTTCCGGAACCAATAAAAATGGCGATCCCCAACCAACAGAATCTACTTTGTAATTTTCTAATAAAAATTCATGTTCTTCAGCAGTTCCTACGCCGCCCTGTACCGTTATTTTAAGAGGTAAAGGATTTTCAGGAGCGTAAAGTTGTTTTTGCTGTAATACTTTTGTCATCAGCTCGTGTGCAGATTGAACAAGCTGATCCTTTTTTTGTTTAAACTCTTCTAATATTGGTCCTAATAAAAGACCGTCCGTAGCAAAAGCATGTCCACCGCAATTTAATCCTGATTCGATTCTGTATTCAGAAACCCAAAGTCCTTTTTTAGCTAAAAAATTACCCTGAATCATCGCAGATCTGAAATCGCTGACTTTTAAGATGATTTTCTTCTTCAGCTCATTGTTAAGATTCGGAAAAAAATCTGAAAAATTCTCAAAATAGCTGAACAATCTTGGATTCATTCCGGCAGAAAGTACAACAGATGATTCAAGATTACTGTTTGCAAAGCCTCTCAAAGCTGCATGAGCATCATTGAATTCGATGGGAAGCTGTTCGTTTTTTTCGAAATTATCTTTATCCAGTTTTGTCATAATATTGACATCGATTAAACCGGGAGAAAGATGTGATTCGATATAGTTTTGAATGTTTTCCTTAAAAGAAATTCCATCATCTAACAGGCTTTGAAAACCTTTTTTTATATCCGAAGTATTGGGTAACATCGCAATATAATTTTCAACGGCAGTTTTGCTTTCCATTAGTTCCGCTTTGAAACTGTCGAATTTTTCTTTTACAATTTTGTCAACCAAATTAAGATAAGAAGTTATTCTTTGTGCCCTGTAATCGTGAAATTTCTGACTTATCTCTTCGTACGGAAGATTGAATTTTGTGCTATAAAAATTACGCATCTTTTCAATCAAATCGTCATCAGCTATAGAAACTACAGACGAAATTCCATATTGCGCTACTCGAATTGGGCTGTCAATCGTATAGGCGAGTCCCATTACAGGAATATGAAAAGTGTGTAAAGGTGGCTTTGTCATTTGTTTTTAAATTAAAAATAAAAGCAAATGTTGGAAAATTTATCCTTAAAAAAACTGATAATTATCAGGTTTTAAAATGATTGAAAAATATCATAGGAAAAAGTTTATCACAAATTACACAAATTTTTTACCGCACTGATTTAAAAATAATTTGTGAAAATTTGTGTAATTTGTGGCTAAAAAAAACCGAAGTAAAAGATCATTAAATCAAAATTTTCTTAAAAGACTCCGCTATACTTCTCCATAAAAAATTGTAAAATGATTTCTCCTGAATTCGTTCCAGTTCAACATCAGCTTTTTTGGTTTTGTCATCAGAATCATTTTTCAGCAGTAAATTAGCTACGGCTGATTTTAATTTTGCTTCTTTTTCAGGATGTTTCTTTTTGTATAGTTTTACTTTTAAATCTTCATAATCCAGTGTTGCATTTCCTTTGGCGGAAGCATCATTTCCATAAAAATTAAAATGATATTTATTGAATTTTCCTGTAAACGTAGTATTGATGTAGGGTTTTGTAAACCTCTCCATCGCGGCCACATTAAAATTTGATATTGTTCCCTGAATATGAAAACTATCTTTGAGATCCAGCACATTAAAACGCCAGTCAACATCAAGAGGTGATGTTTTCATAAAAACACAATTGACTTTGATCTTTACATCATCCATTTTTTTAAATCTAAAACCACTTTTAAGGTTGGTTACCTGCATATTAAAACGATCAAAATTTAAAATTCCCGGACCTTTCGAGAAATCAATTTCCTCCTCATAAACCAATTTTGATTTTAGAATTTGTATCGTATCTATCTGAAGTGGAAATTTAATTTTGCGCAATAAATGATTGTACAGGTATTTTTTGCTCAAATCATCTTTCGGTATTTTATTGCGATAAATATTAGCGTCAGCATGATTGGCAACAAGTGAATTGGCCTTAAAGAAAAATTGGTCATTCTTAAATCCCCAATCCATCTTTTCAATGTGTGCCGAATCTAGTTTAATGGTATAAATGTCTTTTTCTTTATCTAATCTTTTAACAAATTCTTTTCGGTTAAACTCC
This sequence comes from Flavobacterium frigidimaris, assembly GCA_900129595.1. GTDB lineage: Bacteria > Bacteroidota > Bacteroidia > Flavobacteriales > Flavobacteriaceae > Flavobacterium > Flavobacterium frigidimaris. The sequence continues at coordinate 92,032 of FQWG01000019.1, forward strand.
GGTAAATAAGAAAAATTCTTAACCTTCAGGAAATTATTTTCTGTGCTTATCTGACCAATATTCATACGATAAAAGGCACTTGGTTTGTAATATAAGCTATCACATACCAAAACGTATTTTTTAAACCGCATTGGGATTTTTTCTTTCAGGGTTGCATCCGTAAGTAAAATGCCTTCAAGCTTCAGCATGATTTTCTTAACGCTAAGAATTGGTTTGTCAGTATCTAATGAAACGACGTCGACTGTTCCTTCATTGAGATAAATATTCGAAACGGCAACAATTTTTCGAAACGGTTCAAGGATTTCGTCTTTTATGCTTTTATTATTATTCAGAAGTTTTTCTCCTTTTTTGTATAAAATCACACGAGGTTTATTGATAATAATACTTTCGGCCTGAATAATATCACGGAAAGCCAAATCCCAGATGTTAAAATGTTTAATTGTAATGGATTCTATTTTTGAGAAAAGTCCGTTTTTGCTGTCCTTAGGTTGGTTTTTAGGGCTTACTAATAATGTTGTAGCATTTATATTTCGAGAGATAAGCGAGACTTCAATTTTTTCGTAATGAATGTTGTATGCGGTTTTATTTTTCTCGTTTACAATTATGGGTAATTGTTTTTTGATCCAATAATTAAGACCAATATTGACTAAAATCACAAAAATGAAGACAGAAATTACACCGATCGCTATTTTTTTATAGATTGACATTTATGATATTGGTTTTAAATACATAAATTTAGATTTTTAAAAGCGATGTTTTTTACACGATTACATCTTTAATTTACATCATTACCCAATCATTTACCCTTATGCTTTTTGAATATGAGAAAAATTAAAAAAATTCTGCTGGTTTTATTCGTACTGATTGTTATTGTTGGAGTAGGTTTATGTGCCTATATTTTTCATTTAAAACCCAAATACGAAGGTGAAATTCAACTGAAGAATCTCGACAAGGAAACCACAGTTTATTTTGATGATTTTGGTGTTCCTCATATTTATGCTGATTCTGAAAAAGATGCTATGAAGGCTTTAGGTTATGTTCATGCTCAGGAAAGATTGTGGCAAATGGAATTACTTCGCCGAATTGCACCAGGGAGATTATCAGAAATCTTTGGATCTGTTGCGCTCAAAAATGATAAGTTTTTCTCCGGAATTGGTATAGAAGAAGCCTCGGCAAAAGCCATAGCCAAATTAGACAAAAACAGTCAGAGCTACAAAATGGCAATGGCATATCTGGATGGTATTAATCAATATCTGGAGGAAGGAACAACGCCTATTGAGTTTACTCTGGTCGGGGTGAAAAAAGAAAAATTTACAATAAAAGACGTTTATAATATTTTTGGATACATGTCTTTTAGTTTTGCCATGGCGCAGAAAACAGATCCGTTATTGACTGATATCCGGAATAAATACGGTGCTGAATATTTGAAAGATTTAGGTATTGAAGGCGAATTTAATACTACACAGATCAAAAGCTCAAAAGAAAATATCGAAGAATATACAACGATTGCTAAATCTGTAGCAGCATTGTTGGATAATTCTCCAATTCCGCCATTTGTAGGAAGCAATAGCTGGGTGGCAGGACCAACAAAAACCAAAAGCGGAAAAGTAATTTTTGCCAATGACCCGCATATTGGTTTTTCGCAGCCGGCAACCTGGTACGAAGCGCATTTGATTACACCGGATTTTGAATTGTACGGTTGTTATCTGGCCGGAACTCCGTATCCGCTATTGGCACACAATCGTGATTATGCCTACGGATTAACGATGTTCGAAAATGATGATATCGATTTTTATCAGGAAAAAAATAAAGAAGGTGATGAAAATCAATATCAAACGCCAACAGGTTTTGCAGCTTACGAAACCAGAAAGAAAACGATCAAAGTAAAAGATACTGTAGATGTTGTCCTGACCTTAAAAACAAGCCGACACGGTCCAATTATGAATGATTTATTAGATCGTCTCGATAAAAAAAATCCTATTGCGATGTCCTGGATTTATACCCAACAGCCCATACAGATTTTAGATGCTGTTTACGGACTTTCGCATGCTAAAAGCAAAGAAGATTTCAGGAAATCCGTTCAGCTGGTTGCTGCACCGGGATTGAATGTAATGTATGGTGATGCGAAAGGAAATGTGGCTTGGTGGGCAACAGGAACACTTTATAAACACGATAAAGGAGTGAATTCGTTTTTTATTTTAGACGGTGCCAGTGGTAAAGATGATATCAAAGAATATCTTGATTTCTCGAAAAACCCGTCGGCAGAGAATCCAGAATGGGGTTATGTTTATTCTGCCAATAATCAGCCGGAAGCCATAGATGGCTATTTGTATCCGGGGTATTATTTGCCGGAAGATCGTGCCAAAAGAATTTCAGCTTTAATGGATGCAAAATCAGATTGGGATAAAGAAGCAAGCAGTAAAATGATATTTGATAATACTTCCCCAATTGCTCCGGGTGTAGTTCAGAGTTTAATTTCGAATGTAAATACTGCTTCGCTTTCGCCAAAAGAAAAAGAAGTGATTGCAGTTTTACAATCATGGAAAGGAACAAACAATCTGGAAGACGTTGCGCCAACAATTTATAACAAATGGGTTTATTTATATCTAAAAAATACTTTTGAAGATGAAATGGGGTCAGATAATTTTAATTTATTCCTGGGATTGTCTTTAGGAAAGCAGGTTATTGCCAGACAAATTGAAAATGAAAATTCAGTTTGGTGGGACAATATAAAAACCAAAAATGTAAAAGAAACCAGAAGTGAAATTGTTTCGAAATCATTTCATGAATCAGTTAAAGCGCTTCAGGAACAATTAGGAGATAAGGTTGCTGATTGGAATTGGGGAAAAGTGCATACGGTAGAACATGAACATCCGTTAGGAAAAATAGCCGCTTTGCGTAAACTTTTTGATGTTGGGCCTTTTGCAGCTCCGGGATCAAATGAGGTGATAAACAATCAATTCTTCGGACTTACGAATGAAGGTAAATATTATGTAAAAGGCGGGCCATCAACCAGAAGACTGGTTGATTTCTCAGACATCGAAAACAGCTGGAGCATTTTACCAACCGGACAATCCGGAAATCCGTTCAGCAAACATTATGATGATCAGGCTGAAATGTACAATGCAGGGAAATTCAGAAAAATGAAATTGAACAAAGAAGAGATTCTCAAAACATCAACGAAATTGGTTTTTAAACCGGTGAAGAAGTAGTTTTTTTGTTTCAGGTTTCAAGTTTCAGGTTCTTGGCTTGTGTAATTTTACCGCAAAGAGCGCAAAGTTTTTTACGCAAAGATTCGCAAAGTTTTTTTGTGTTACTGCAAAGATTAACACCGTAACTAAGAAACCTTTGTCCCTTTGAGCTCTCTTTAGAAAAAACTTAGAACCTTAGCATCTCAGAACCTAAGAAAAAAAACTTTGCCCCTTTGAGCCTTTGGAACTTTGAACCTTCATTATTTATACTTTCCACGAACAATATCATTCGCGAAAATTTCCAGATTATAACCCAGGGCATGATTTGCAATCATGACGTTTGCAGTTTGATAAGCAGTATCTTGTTTGTAGGTTTTTAAAAGCGTTTCTAATTCTACTTCGTTATAAAATGCGAACATATTATAAACGGCATCCCTGAAGTTTTTATAATTAATGCTTTCCGTTATTTCCACTGTTTTTTGGTCATTCCATTTTTCTTGAAGAGCGGCTTCGTTTATGGTTTCCAGACAGAAATCGATAACGTAGTTTTTGTAACGGGCTGCGTCGACAATTTTATCAATTATAATTTTATTCTGCTGAGTAGGCATTGGAACTGCTTGGGCAGTGGTTTGAGAATTACAAAGGGTTGGAATAAACAAACATAGTAATACAACTAAAAGAGATTGCTTCTTTAATTTTTTCATAGGTTAAATAAAAAATGTTTACAGCTTGAAAAGTTGTAAATCAGGTTGATTTGGGATTTTGATATTCTTATTTTGGGCAGGGCTAAAATAGTTTTTTTCTACTAAATATGAAATGGAAAACATTTTTCAGATAAAAAAAACTCTGATAGTTTCGGTTTTAAACCAGAACTATCAGAGTGGGTAAGATAAAGATTATCGCTGTTACGCGCTTGCTTTTTTTAGCTGTTATTTTTTCAAAAGTTCTTCTAATGCTTTTTTACCGCCTTCATTTTTCGGATCAAGTGCCACCGATTTTTTATAATTGATAATGGCTAATTTTTTATTTCCATCTGTCAAATAAGCCTCGCCTAAACTGTCATAAACATTTCCTGATTTTGGATACGTTTCTGCATTTATTTTGAAAACTTCAAGAGCTTCTTTTGTTTTTCCGGTTTGTAGTAATTGATATCCCACATTATTCATGTCGCTTTCTAAAAGGGCATAAGCAGGATCATTTTTAAGTTTATTATAGATATCGAGCCCGGCTGTAACTCCCTGATCTGAGAATTTGTCCAACAGTTCTAATGCTAAGGACATCTTAGGCATTGTAAAAGGCTGATTGTATAAAATCGCACGTATCGATTCGCTAATCTGATTCAAAACAGTTCCGCCTGTATTATTCAATAAAACAATTAGGTTCTTATCTGCCGGAATACGGTAAATGATCGTATTAAAACCATTAATTCCGCCACCGTGTTCGGTAACTTTTACTTTACCTGCAGGACCATTGTCCGCTTCTTCAATAAACCAGCCGTATCCATAAGATCCTTTTCCGGCTTTGATGTAAGAGCTAAACAAAGATTCCATTGATTTTGATGAAAGTAATTGGTTAGTATAGAGTGCCTGATCCCAAAGATAAAGATCTTCTACAGTAGAGTATAAAGAACCTGCCGCATACGGAATACTCATGTCGAGATAAGGGGAATTGATGATTTTTTTGCCTCTTTTTTCATAACCCGCAGCCCTGTTTTTTAAAATAACATCGGCATGGTCATAACCGGAATTAACCATTTTTAGTGGAGTAAGAATATTTTCCTGTAAATATTGCTCGTATGATTTTCCGGAAACTTTTTCTATAATATATCCCAATAAAAAATATCCTGAATTACTGTAATTGAATTTTTCGCCAGGCGTAAATTCAAGCGGGAGATTCGAGAATGTTTTTACAAATTCTTCAGGAGTATAAGGATTTCTGCTTTTGTCCTTAAAGAAATTAGGTAAAGAAGTATAATTTGGAATTCCCGAAGTATGTGTAAGCAAATGATGAATCGTTACTTTATCGCCGCTTGCTTTAGGATAATCCGGTAAATAGATCGTAATAGGAACATCCAGTTTTATTTTGCCTTCTTCAGCTAATTTTACAATTAAGAAAGCGGTAAATTGCTTGCTGATAGAGCCTAATCTGAATTTTGTATCCGTCTGATTTGGAATATTCCATTCCATGTTGGCAGAGCCAAATCCCTTTTTCAGAATAATTTTGCCGTTTTCAGCGACTAAAGCAGCGCCATTAAATTGCCCGTATTGATTGTATTTACTTATCAGTTCTTCAATTTGTTTTGCTTTGTCTTGCGCAAAAGCATCGTTCAAAGCAAAAACAAAGACAAAAAGAGAAAGTACAATTAGTTTGATTGGTTTTTTCATAATGATTGATGATGAGTTGATTATGGTTAATGAATCGATTTTTGATTTGATGATTGAAACTCTATAATCACATGAGATCATATCGGCGTCTTTTGGTTAGACGACTAAGTTTCAATTAAGTTTCAAGATCAGTCATTTTTTTTCATTTTTCTTCTAAAAAGCGAAGATCAGAACATTAACCAAAATTATTTTTTGATAGGCCGGTGCTCGTAACTAACAATTCGTTTCAATTTCCAATCCTTATCTTTTCGCTCCCAGATATGAATAAATTTACCCGTTCCCTCCGGTTTTCCATCAATATAAAAAGTATGTTCACCAATTTGTACTGCGCCAAAATCACCTAATTTGTCAATAGTACATGAATTTAATTTTCGGGTTAGTTTTTCAGGTCTGGCACATTTTGCGTTCAGTGATTTTATTTCATTTTCTTTAGAAACATTCAAGCCAAAACGATCGTCATAAAACTCAACATCATCAGCTATTATTTTTTTAAATTGTGCTGCATCACATTGATTGAAAGCAACATCAAAAAGTAAACTGTCCATTTTAAGGATTTCAGTTTTCAGAAGATCCATTTTAGGATCTTCACTCTTAATTTGCGCGACCGCTTCTCTGCTTAAAAACAGAATAAAAAGCATTATTACATTCACCATTTGGGGCATATTTGTTTTTTTGTTATGATCCATTTTTATTTCGTTTCAATTTCAATTATTTTTTTTCCATTTTCACCCAAATAGTGATTCACTATTTTTTCATACACTTTGTAACCATCGTCAACATTGGTAAAAATAATCAGACCTTGTTTGGTTTTTGGCAACAATAAAACAATCGTTTGAACGCCTTTATCTGCTCCGCCATGTGATAAAGCATAATTGTTATTTCCTAAATCATAGATTTCGAAACCAAGCCCGAAATATTTGTTTTTCTTAGTCTCAACCTGATGTGATGTCATTTCGTCAAATACCGCTTTGCTTAATCCGTCACTGTTCATTACGCTGCATAAAAATGTTCCGTAATCCTGAATGGTGGTCAGTAAATCATCGGCAGCATTTGCCGTTTTATTTTTAACAGGCTCGTAAGCATTGCCCTTATTATCATAATTAATTGCATATCTTGAAATAGCTGTAATGTCATTCCATACAAACTTCGAGTCAGTCATTTTAAGCGGTTTAAAAACCACTTCATCCGCTAATTGCTCAAGAGTTTTATTGAATTTCTTTTCGAGTGCTTTTCTCAAATATTCAAATCCTTCTCCGGAATATTGGTATTTTGTTCCGGGTTTGAATTTAAAGTCCAGTTTACCGGATTCGTTCATGAGTCTCCAATTCGGGAAACCCGTTTGATGACTTAAAATGATTCTTGTTGTTAAAAGTTTTGTATTCGGATCATTTGCAATATCCGGATCTGCCCAGTATTTATAAAGAGGCTCGTCTAAATTCAGTTTTCCTGAACTTACCAGTTTCAAAGCGATTATTGCTGTTACGGGTTTGGTCAGTGAAGCAACATTCCATATTGTGTTGTATGGTGCTGTAATGCCTTTTTTGAGTTCGCCAAATACCTTTATTTGTTGAAGTTTCCCGTTATTGATTATACCAATTCCCAAAGTTGGAACGTTGTTTTGTTTGAGCCATTTTTCAATTTCGGAATCATTATCAAAAATACTCGATTTAGTGCCTACAGTATTAATATCCTGGTGATCGTAACTTAAAGATCTTCTTAGTTTCCAAGCTCCATTTTCCAGTATCCAGAGATGAGTGAATCTTGCCGTACTTCCAAATTTGTCTTTTTGACCTGGAACAGGTTCGAAAAATTGGTGAATTCCTATTTGCAAAGCGCCGTACAGAACACCATTTTTGGCTAGTGGATAAATTTCTGTACTGCCTTCAACTAAATCTCTTCTGGCTTGATACGTTTTGGTTGAACTGCATAAGCCTTTTCTGATATTTTTCAGAAATAAAGCTTTGTCCTGAATGCTGTCTTTGTCGTGATAGAATTCAAAATTGTTGCTAAGTAAGTTTTCGAATTGTGAAACATCGCAAGTATTAAAACCAACATTAAAGAGAAGGCTGTCTCTCGATATGATAGTCTTGTACAATTTGGAGTTTTTTTCTTCCTGAGAAAATCCGATATGGAATTGGAAAAGTAGTATTCCAACTAAAAACAATTTTAGCTGGAAAAATGATTTGTTGATTTTCATTTTGATTGATTTGATTGATTGATGATTGTGCAATATTAATGCAATCAAATGTAACAAAATTGTACAAATGCGAAATATTATCTTTTTTTAGAAAGAAAATAAGATGCTGAATTGAACATTTTGGGTGTTGTTTTGGTCACATCTTTGAATTTTTTGATAAAATGCGACTGGTCAAAATACTTGTTATAAAGTGCAACATCAGTGAGTTTTAATTTCTCTAAATCTGAGTTGACCATTTGATCGACCGATTTTCTGAATTTCAAAATCTGAATGTAATTTTTGATGGTAAGCCCGGTTGCAATTTTAAATTTAATCTGAAGCGATCTTTGTGATATCTCTAAAATTTTTCCAATTTCCGAAACGATAATTTCTTCCTGATGAAGTTTGATTGTTTCACAGATTCTTTCGATTACATTTTTATTTGAATGTAAAGTACTTAATTCTTCAAAATACGTATTGATTGTGTTTAATAATATTGAGATATCACTGTTTAAATCCGTTTCGATTTTAGTTTGAAAAGGCAATTCGCAAGCATCAATTTTGATAATAGCATCTGTGAAATTACTCAAATCATAATTAGGAAACATCGAAAGTGTCCAGGCATGAAATTGTACAATCGTAACCTTAGTTTCAGGTCGAATGTTGACTAAAACTTTATTGGTCATTTGCGAACAAAAGTAAAAACCTTCGTTCATTTCGTACTTGCTTTTACTGGTATGAACTTCTATGGCATTTCCGCTCACAATTGCCAGATTAAAGCAGCCATTTGGTAAAACAAGTTTGTTTTCGATCAGGCTTTCGCCAATGCTGTTATCGAGACACCAAATTTTATTGACGAACCGTTCAGTTTTTTGATTAACGTAATGTTCTGAATATAGGTTCATGCTTTAGAGGTGCAATATTTTGAATAATCCTGAATTCGCTCTGAAAGCCTTTTTTCTAAATACTCATTGCCGCCTTCTAATGAATCTAGTATTTGTAAAGCTTGTTTATAGTATTCTTTTATTTTTTCTGAGTCCCAGTGCCGCGGTGGAATCTGTAAATTAGTTATTCTGTCAGCCAATTTTACTGCCCAGACTTCTTTTGATAATTTTTTAATTCTGGTCAAACTATCCATCATTCTTTCTTCCTTCGGGATGTCAGTATTTTTTGTTAAGGCTAAAACGGCCTCGGCAATTTCCGTATTAAATTCTTCTGCAAGCTCTTTAAATATAGTCTCTGTATCTTCAAGAATATCGTGAAGCAATGCAACCTGAATGGCAAATGCCGTGTTGAATTCTTTTGTTTCCTGCGAGGCAAATATAATTTCCATGGTTACATTGCTTAAATGCACAACATAAGGCAAATTAGTTCCGGGAATTACCTGATTCTGATCTGCATGTTTTTTAGCAGCAAATTTTATAGTCTTTTGATAAATACTTTGTAATTCCATTATTGAGCTAATAGTTTTTATGAATAAGCTAAAATACTATTTTTTTCTATGGCAAAGTTGAATGAACCTCTTATATAAATTCTTTGAAATATTCTCGTTTAATAGATTGCCAATCTTCCGGAATTACACTATAATAAACATCATTTTTACTCTTTCCTTCAGAGTCTACATAGTTATTTCTAAAAACACCTTCTTTTACAGCACCTAGTTTTTCGATTGCTCGTTGCGATTTTTTGTTTTCGAGATCTGCGCTAAATTGTATTCTCCTGAAGTGAATATTTTCGAAACCAAAATTCAATAATTCATATTTGCAGGCTTTGTTTAAACCTGTTCCCTGAAAGTCTCTTCCGTACCACGTCCAGCCAATTTCACATTTTTGGCTCGCGTGATTGAGGTAACCATAACGTGTGCTTCCGGCAAGTTTATTGGTGGTTTTATCAATAATTAAAAACGGATAGCAGATTCCGTCAGCTTTTTGTTTTAGTGTGTTTTGTATGTAATTTTCGAAATCAATGTCATTTCGCACATACATTCCCATATACTTCCAGATTTCATCATCGAAAATAATTTCTTTGAGTTCGGTGTTTCGCTCGTTTTCAAATGGAAGTAATAAAACTTTTTCGTTTTCTAAAAAAATATCAGATTGTAATAATTCGCTGTTCATGGTATTTGTTTGATTGAAGTAGTTCGTTTCTTGCCCGCGGATTTTACGGGTTGAACAAGTGGACACTTATTTTTTGAGGCATGCGATTTAGATTTTAGTAAAAAAACCTGGGAAAATCCGTTCAACCCTTCAAATCTGTGGGCTCAATTTTTTTCTCGTTAGGCGAAAATAGGCTTTTCCGGGTTTCTAATAAATCTATAAAAACGAAAATTTGTTATGAAAACGATTGTTGCATGAGTGACAGCAGCTGTATCTCCCGATTTAGAAAAACAAGGTTTTTTACTCTTAGTTTTTATTGATTGGGAATATAGCGGATAGCCCGACCCGCTTTTTCCGGCGGGTCATGCCCAGGTAATTATAACAAATAGAGGTAAATATTTGTTTTATTTTAAAGCTTTTGTGTATTTATTACTTATTTTTACGATCTTATATTTAGATTTTTCTTGATGCAAACTCCACTAAAAATTGCGGTTGTAGGTTCTGGATTGGTAGGATCACTCTTGGCAATTTATCTCAAAAAAGCAGGTCACACCGTTCATGTATATGATCGAAGCCCTGATATTCGCAAAATTAATTTTTCCGGTCGTTCTATAAATTTGGCAATGTCTAATCGTGGCTGGAAAGCTCTTGATGGCGTTGGTATTGGCGAATCAGTTCGTGAAATAGCAATTCCGATGGACAAACGGGCGATTCATTTGGTTGATAAACTTAATTTTCAGAATTACGGACAGGAAGGCGAGTCGATTTATTCGATTTCAAGAGGTGCTTTAAACCGGAAAATGATTGATCTGGCAGAACAAGCCGGAGCTGAATTTTTGTTTGACCAAAAGATCTGGGATGTAACACTTAGTGATGCAACTTTGCATATTGGTGAAACCGAAAGAGGCGAGTGGGAAGAGAAAAAATACGATATGGTTTTTGGTGCCGATGGTGCTTTTTCGAGAATCCGTCATAGGATGCAGCGCCAGAGTATGTTCAATTATTCTCAGGAATTTTTGAATATGGGATATAAAGAATTGAATATTCCTGCAAATGCTGATGCAACGCATAAACTGGATAAAAATTCATTTCATATTTGGCCACGCGGTAAATATATGTTAATTGCACTGCCTAATTTAGATGGAAGTTTTACCTGTACGCTGTTTATGCCTTTTGAGGGAGAGGATTCGTTTGAATCACTGACGGATCGTAAAATGGTAGAAGATTTCTTTGAGAAAAATTTCCCAGATTCTATTGAAGTGATTCCAAAACTGGCAGAGGATTTCTTTAAGAATCCAACCAGTACTTTGGTAACGATGAAATGTTTTCCATGGACTTACGAAAATAAAATCGCTTTAATCGGAGATGCTTGTCACGCTATTGTTCCGTTTTACGGACAAGGTATGAATGCCGGTTTTGAAGATATCACGGTTCTGAATGAAATGATCGGAAAATATGGAGACGATTGGAAGAAGATTTTCTCTGAATATGAAATCTCACGCAAACCAAATGCCGATGCTATTGCGGAACTTTCTTATAGAAATTTCATGGAAATGAGTACCAAAACTGCCGACGAGAAATTCTTATTGCAAAAGAAAATTGAAAAATTCTTCTCAGATAAACACCCTGATAAATGGATTCCTCTTTACAGCCGTGTGACTTTTAGTGATCGCCCTTATGCAGAAGCTTTGGCTATTGGTGATTTTCAAAACGGAATTATGGAAGAGGTTTTAAGAACTGATAATATCGAAAATATCTGGAACACACCTGAAATCGAAGATAAGATTTTGGAATTGCTTCAAAACGCATAAATTTTTGAAACTATATTAGTGATATAAGTTCATTTAATTTTTATAAAGTAAACCCGGCAGATTTTTTAAAACCTGTCGGGTTTTATTGTAAAACGAATATTTAACCAGTAAAAATTCTATGAGCTGATTCAATTTAACCGGTAACTGGTTTTACATGAACTTATATGAATTATATGGTTTATTTTTTATTTTTTAAATATTTTAGATAATACGCCAAAAACGCCTCTGATAAAAGTGGCACTTGTTACGACTTTCAATACTGATTTTGTTACTACACTTGTTGTGCTCGGTTCAGATTTCGATGATTTTGTTGACGGCTGTTGTTCCTGTTCTGCGCTGGCTTGTGCCGCATCAGCTATTTTTTTATTCAGAATTTCATAAGCACTTTCGCGGTCAACTTCTTCAATATATTTTTTTACAAGTTTAGATTTGCTGTTTATGGCTTCGATTTCGTCGGAAGACAGAACGTCCATTCGGCTCATTGGTGCTCGCATCATTGTGGCAACAAGCGGTGTAGGAATTCCTTTTTCGTTTAAGGCCGTTACAAGAGCCTCACCAATTCCTAAATTTGTCAATAATTCGTCTGTTTTATAATACTGTGACGTAGGATAATTATCTGCTGTTTTCTTAATTGCCTGACGGTCATTAGCCGTAAAAGCCCTCAAGGCATGCTGTATTTTTAATCCCAATTGAGCCAGAACCCCGCTCGGCACATCCATTGGGTTTTGTGTCACGAAATAAATACCGACTCCTTTAGAACGTATTAATTTTACGATAGTTTCAATTTGGTCCAAAAGAGCTTTGCTTGCCTCATTGAAAATTAAATGAGCCTCATCAATAAATATAACTAATTCAGGTTGCGAAACATCACCTTTTTCAGGCATTTGCTGGTAGATTTCAGCTAATAAACTGAGCATAAAAGTTGAGAATAATTTAGGTTTATCCTGAATGTCCGTCAAACGAATGATGTTTACATAACCCTTTCCGTTTTCATCAATTCGCATCAAATCATCAATTTCAAAAGATAGTTCACCAAAAAAGATATCACCGCCCTGCTGTTCTAATTCTATTATTTTTCTTAGAATAGTACCCGTTGTGGCAGTTGAAATTTTGCCATAACTGGCAGAGATTTCCTCTTTGCCTTCTTCAGTAATATAATTGATGACTTTTTTGATGTCTTTTAAATCTAATAAAGGCATTTGTTTGTCGTCGCAATATTTAAAAATTACTGCAACAACACCGGCCTGAGTGTCATTTAAATCTAAAATTCTGGAAAATAAAACAGGTCCGAATTCCGAAACCGTGGCTCTTAACCGGACACCATTTTGTTTAGAAAGCGACATTAATTCAACCGGAAATGAAGCAACATTATAAGGGATATTTATTTTAGCATGTCGCTCCGTAATAAAGGCTTCTTCTTTTCCTTCTTTGGCAATTCCGCTAAAATCACCTTTTATGTCCATCATCAAAACTGGAATTCCCGCATTCGACAGTTGTTCAGAAAAAACCTGTATCGTTTTTGTTTTTCCTGTTCCGGTTGCTCCGGCTATCAATCCGTGGCGATTTAGTGTTTTTAGTGGGATTTTTACATGCACTTCTGCAATTGGCTCTCCGTCAAGAATGGCTCCTCCAAGAATTATGTTATCACCTTTAGATATGTAGCCATTGTTTATATCTTGAATGAAATTGTCTTTTTTATTCATGTTTTATTTGTAATTTAGATGATTATAAGAGTATTGCTTGGTTTTTTAACATTTAGAGTTCGTTTTTTTTAGTAAGAAAAAGCTATTTTTGATTGAAAAATGTATAAAAAATAATTTCGCAACTTTTTAAGAAGATATCAAAGGAATGTTTGAATATTTACTAAAACGTTGTAATTTTCCCATTAATCGCCCCGTTTTTTGTTTTATCTAAAAAATGATGTCAGCAAATTAATGAGATATTTTTTAAATCGACGTTAAATTTCGGTCAATTAAATTAAAAAAAGTTTTTTTATTTAAACTAAACGTATAAATTTGCTCCTCTACAAGTTAAATATAACTAAAAAATAAAAATTATTTAAAACTATTAAAATTAAAAAAAATGGCAAACGTTAAAGTTAAAAAAGAAAGCACTTCAAATGGAGGAGGAATGATTACAGGAATCATTATTGTTGCGTGTATTTTAGTTGGGGTGTTTATTTGGAAAGTAATTATGGGAGATGCTTCTAACTTCGAAGGAGGTAATCCAGAAACAGGTCACCCGATCAATACATTAGGTCAAGTATATAAAGGAGGTTTTATTGTACCGGTATTATTAGGTATGTTTTTAATGGTTGTTGTTTTTTCTATTGAAAGATTTATCGTTATCGGTAAAGCTGCTGGTAAAGCTAACTTAGATGCATTTATGAAAAGTGTACAAGGAAGTATTAAAGAAGGAAACATTGAAGCTGCTATTGCTGCATGTGACAAACAACAAGGTTCAGTTGCAAATGCAATTAAATCTGCTTTGGTAAAATACCAAGATGTTAAAAAAGAAGGATTCAACAGTGAGGAAGCTGCAGAAGTAATCCACAAAGAAATCGAAGAGGCAACTTCATTAGAAATGCCAATGTTAGAAAAAAACATGACTATTATCTCTTCTTTAGTATCATTAGGAACTTTAGGTGGATTATTAGGAACTGTATCAGGTATGATTAAAGCGTTTGGTGCGTTAGCTTCTGCTGGAACTCCAGATCAGGCTGCTCTTGCAACAGGTATTTCTGAAGCACTTATCAACACTGCAACAGGTATCTCTACTTCAATCTTAGCGATCGTTTCTTATAACTTCTTTACAGCTAAAATTGATGATTTAACTTACTCTATCGATGAGGCTGGTGTTACTATCGTAAACACTTACAGAAGATTCAGAGGAAGTTTGAAACAATAATTAATTTTTGATTAGTATTAATTATAATTAATTATATCAAAATAAAATAAAAGATAATGGCTAAAATAAAAATGAAAAAAAAGTCAACATCGACAGATATGACTGCCATGTGTGATGTTGCGTTCCTTTTACTTACGTTCTTTATTTTGACCGCTACTGCTAAAGTGCCAGAAGCACTTCCTGTAGATATGCCTTCTTCTGTTGCTCAAACTAAATTACCTGATACGGATTTAGCAATCATCACAATAGGAAAAGGTGCAGATGGGAAAAGCAAAGTGTTTTTTGACATTAAAGGAAGAGAGATTCGTAAAAGAACTCTTGAAGGAATGGGAGCAAAATACGGTGTTACTTTCTCAGAAGATGATAAAACTAAATTTGCATTAATGGATGACTTTGGTGTTCCGTTAGCTAATTTGAAACAAATCATCGACATGAAAGCGGCTGATAGAACAAAAGCAAACCAACCTGGTGTTCCAATCGATTCATTAGATAATCAATTAAAAGACTGGCTTTTGATTTCAAGAAGAGCTGCGATTGATATTGATGATAAAGAATTGAAAATTGCAATAAAAGGTGATGCTAAAGAAGAATATCCACAAATCAAAAAGATCATGGATATCTTGCAAGATCAAAAAATCAATTCCTTTAACTTAGTTACAGGTATGAGAGGAAGAGACTTTTAATTTAAAAAATATACACTAAAATGGCTGAATTAAATACCGGCGACGGTGGAGGCGGAAAAGGTGGTAAAGTAAGAAGTAAAAAGCAGAATTCTAAAGTCGATTTAACGGCAATGGTGGATTTAGCATTCTTATTGATCACATTCTTTATGTTGACCACATCGTTGTCAAAACCTCAATCGATGGATTTGTCTCTGCCAGATAAAGATCCAGATCCTAATAAAAAAGAGGATACGAAAGTAGATGAGAATCGTACAATGACGGTTATGCTTGGCGAGGATAATAAAATGGTTTATTACATGGGATTGCTTGCAACTCCTAAAGTTGGACCTAAAGATATCGCTTATGGTAAAGACGGAATTCGTAGAGAATTATTGACTCAGAAGAAGGCAGTTTTAGCTTATTCTACAGCTTTAGGGAAACCTAAAAATGGAATTATAGTTATTATCAAGCCAACTAAAAAATCAAATTACCGTAATTTGGTTGATATTTTGGATGAGATGGCGATTTCAGGAGTAGAGACTTATGCTATTGTTCCTGAGTTTAGTCCGGAAGAGACGAAATTGATAGATAAAAAATAAGAGCAATCTTGTTTTAATCCTTAATAATCAAGAAAAATGAAATTAGATATAATTAAAAATCAGTGGCTTGATATCGTATTCGAAGGACGTAATAAGATATATGGTGCATATGAGTTAAGAAAAGCGAACCGTAGTACGACCGTAAAGGCACTTATCATTGGTTCGGTTATTTTTAGCCTTGCTGTTGCTGCCCCTCTTATTGCAAGCTTGTTACCAGATTCTGAAGAAGAGGTAGTGAATAATGATATTAAAATTGCGACAGTAAAAATTGTCCCTAAAAAGGAGGAAATTAAGCCAAACCAACCGCCACCACCGCCACCGCCACCAAAAGTGGATCAGGTGAAGTTTGTGAAACCAGTGGTTGCTAAAGCAAATGAGATTACTGAAGATCCACCAAAAATTGTGGATCTTAAAGATAAAAAAGTAGGTAACGAAACTATCAAAGGAGATCCGGATGCAGTTTTAACTGTAGATGAGCCAGTTGGTAAAGGTCCAGTTACTGAAATCATTCAAGAAGATAATAATGTTTATAATACTGCTGGTATCGAGGTAAAACCAGATTTCCCTGGTGGTATTGAAAAATTCTACAAATTCGTAGGAAACAATTATAAGACTCCTGAAGAGGAAGGTTTAAAAGGTAAAGTTTACGTTACTTTTGTAGTTGAAAAAGACGGTTCATTGACCGACATTAAAGTTTTAAGGGATATCGGTTACGGTACAGGAGCAGAAGCAATTCGTGTTCTTAAAAAATGTCCAAAATGGACTCCCGGCGAGCAAAATGGTAAAAAAGTTAGGGTTCTTTACTCTCTTCCTATTACTATTCAATCTGCAGAATAATGTTAAAAGATATGCTTAATAATATTCAGAAGAAATCGCTCAAAGAGCGATTTCTTCTTGTTTTAGGAATACTGTTTTTTTTAATATATCTTGTACTCGGTTTAATGATTATGTTTTGGAAAAAGCTTCCTTTAGATATGGAGCCTAAATACAGATATGCTTTTGGTGGATTGCTGATAGTGTATTCGGCAATTCGTTTCTTGAGATTAATAAATTCAAACGCAGAATAATGATGTTAAAATATAGTAAAGTTGTGGGTTTGATCGTTTTTGTTTTTTTGTTTGCCATGTGCAACCAAAAAAGTAAAAATGAATCTGATAAAGAAACAATTTTAAAAGGATCAATGGATATTACTGTCGACGAAACAATTAAACCTATCGTTGATGATCAGGTCGCTGTTTTTGAAGGTACATATTATGGTTCTAAAATTAATGTTACGCCTAAATCAGAATCTGAATTGATAAATGATTTATTGAATCAGAGAGCTAAAGTGGCGGTTACAGCCAGAAATCTTACAGAAGAGGAATTGGCAAGATTTAAAAAAAGTAAAATTAATCCAAGAGTTACGCCTTTTGCAACTGATGCTATTGCTTTTATTTCGAACAAAGGCAATAATGATACATTAATTGCGTTGAAAACGGTAATTGATTTTATGCAGGGAAAAACTGTTTCAGGATTTGAAGGTCTTGTGTTTGATAATCCGAACTCAAGTACGGTTCGTTACATGAAAGAATTGGCAAAAGTAAAAGATATCCCTGCTAAAGGTGTTTTTTCTTTTAAAACTAACGATGAAGTTATTAAATTCGTATCTGAGAATGATGGAATGATCGGAGTTGTTGGGGTGAACTGGCTTTCACAGCCTTCGCCAAAGATGGCCGATGTCATCAAAAAAATTAATGTTTTGGCTGTAAAAGGCCTGAATGATAATAAGTATTACAGCCCGACTCAAAATGACCTTGCTGAAATGAAATATCCTTTGGCACGTGATTTGTTTATTATAAATTGTCAGGGTTATACTGGTTTAGGAATGGGTTTTGCATCATTTATATCAGGAGATATTGGTCAGCGCATAGTCCTTAAATCTGGATTATTACCTGTAAGGACTCCGGGAAGGAACCTTAAAATTAGAAATCAAATTATTAACGATAAAGAATAAATTAATTACAATTAAAGATGAATAAATTTAAAATTTTTAGTCTTGCCTTAGTTGCTTCAGCTACTGTTGTAAAAGCGCAAGATATCAAAGAAGCTAAAAAAGCAATCGATGCTGAACAATTTCAAAAAGCAAAGTCATTGCTTAAATCAATCATCAATGCAAAACCTTCAGACGGAGAAGCTAATTTTGTTTTAGGTAATGTATATTTAAATCAGTCTATTGTTGATTCTGCTAAAATTTATTACACAAATGGATTGCAGGCATCTGATAAGAAAAACCTAAATTATATTGGGTTGGGTCAGATAGATCTTGATAGCAAAAATGCTGCTGCAGCCCAGGCTAATTTTGGTTTGGCTACAAAAGATATGAAACGTAAAGATGTAGAGGAGTTTATTTACATTGGTAGAGCTTATATCAACTCAACTAGTCCTGATTATACTGCTGCAATTGCTGTGTTGAAACGTGCGTTAGTATTGGAGCCGCAAAACGCAACTGCTCTTTTAACAATTGGTGATGCTTATTATGGTTCAAGTAATCAAAATGATGCTTACAAAGCTTACCGTGATGCATTTACTGCTGATCCAACACTTTTGAGAGCTAAAATGCAATTAGGTGTTTTATTAAAAGGAGCGAAGTCCTATGAAGAAGCAATTAAATCATTCAATGAAGTTATTGCGATAAATCCTAATTATGGTCCGGTTTACAGAGAATTAGCTGAGACATATTACAAATGGGGAAGAAATAAGTCGTCTACCGCTAAAGTTAATTTGCAAAATGCAATTACCAATTACGAGAAGTATTTAAGTCTTACAGATTACTCTTTAGATTCTAAAATGCGTCATGCAGATTTCTTAATCTTAGTAAAAGATTATAAAACTCTTGAAACTGTAGCGAATAAAATGATTGCTGAGGATAAAGTTAATCCAAGAATCTACAGATATTTAGGATATGCTGCTTACGAAAACGGAAATGTTGATGTGGCAATTAAGTCTATTGAAGATTTTATGAAAGTACCTTCAAATAAAGTAATCGGTAGAGATTATTTATATTTAGGTTTATCAAAAATTAAAAAAGGTACTAATGCTGAAGGTATTGTAGATCAGGCTGCTTTTGATGCAGGTATTGCTGATGTTAAAAAAGCAATTGAATTAGAGCCTTTAGTAGTTGAAGAGCTTGCTGATTTAGGAAAAGCTTTGTTTGGTAAAAAACAATTTGCACAAGCGGCTGCTGTTTTTGAACTTGCTGTTGATAACAAAGAATCTAAAAATTATTTAGATGATAATGTTTATTATGGTATCTCACTTTATTATGCTAATGCAAATAAAAAAGATGGTGCTCCGGATGCTGCTGCTTTAGGAAAAGCAGAGATTGCTTTTGACAGAGTTTTAGAGGCTTCTCCAACTTATGATGAAGCTTACTTATACAAAGGTAGAATCAACAACTTGTTAGAAAAAGATGATTTGATTATCAAAAACTATGAAGAGTATGTGACAAGAACAACTGCTAAAGGTGCTGAGGAATTGGCAAAACCTGCGACAGTTAAAAAAATAGTAGAAGCTTACAACAGTATTGGCGCTAGTTATGCTAATACAGATAAAGCTAAAGCTGTTGAATATTTCAATAAAACTTTAGTTTTAGATCCTGCAAATGCTTATGCTGCGCAATCTGTAAAAGCTTTAAAATAATATAAGATCTCTTATTAAATAGAAAGCCGATAGTTCTTTAGGACTATCGGTTTTTTTTGTTCCGTATTTAATTGACTATCTTTGCACTTTAAAATATAATAATGTTATCAAAAGAAATACAGTTAGAAGTAAATAAGGGAGCTATGTTGCCTTTAATGGAAGAATTTTATACCATTCAGGGAGAAGGCTTTCACACAGGGACTGCTGCTTACTTTATACGAATTGGAGGTTGTGATGTAGGGTGCCACTGGTGTGATGTGAAGGAAAGTTGGAATGCAGAATTACATCCGCCAACGAGTGTTGATTTAATTGTAAATAATGCCGCAAGTTCAGCAGATACTGTTGTAATAACAGGAGGGGAGCCTCTTACCTGGGATATGAGTTTATTGACTCAGGAATTAAAAAACAGAAATTTAAAAGTTCACATAGAAACTTCCGGAGCATATCCGTTAACAGGTATTTGGGATTGGATTTGTCTTTCTCCGAAAAAAAATAAACTCCCAACACAGACTGTTTATGATAATGCACACGAGCTAAAAGTGATTATCTATAATAAGCACGATTTTATTTTTGCAGAAGAACAAGCAGAGTTGGTAAATGATAATGCTATTTTGTTTCTTCAGCCCGAATGGAGTAAAAAAGAAGAAATGACACCGCTAATTGTAGATTATGTAATGAATAATCCAAAGTGGAGAGTTTCATTACAGACTCATAAATATTTGAATATTCCTTAAAGTATATAAAAAATCTCTTCTTTTGAAGAGATTTTTTGTTTGTGGTAAATAATACACAGTGTGTAAAAAAGAAACGCATTTTGTCTACGTCCAGTTCTTGCGTTTTTTTAAAGTTGTAATATGTGCCAGATGATGATTTGCGTGCCACGCATAAGTTCCTATCAATTGTTTTATTTTATATTCTGAATTATTTTCAGGATGAATAAAAGACTTTTGGAGATCTGTGTTAGATAAATTTCTCGGGATAAAAGTCAAGCGGTAATGTAATCCTTCCAGTAGAGTTAATGTAGGTTGAATGGGCATGTTTAAATTATCCGGTAATTCAGACCATAAAGTTTCATCGTATGGTTTTATTACTGGATTGTTTTCGGTCAGAGCCCATTTTATTCTGATATAACAATTCATATGACTCTCGGCACAATGATGAATCACTTGTCGGACTGTCCATCCGTCTGGTCGATACGGTGTGTTTAATTGTTCTTCTGTCAGATGAAGTGTCTCTTTTTTTAATCTTTCAGGAAAAGATTCAATTTCGTCAATTTTTGCTGAAAGATGTTGGGGGGTAAATTCAGTTGGGAATTCAAATTTCCCGATAGGATATTTTAATTTTTCTAAATCTGTTGCAGTCATGATAGTTTGATTTTCTTTTAAATTGAAAGTCGGGCAAGATAATCATAATGTTCTCCTTCTAAAATAAGCTCGCATTTTAGTCCATTTGCAATAGCTCCATTCTGAAGCGTGTTGTAGTCCAGGTACAACCAGTCAAAAGGTTCTTCTTTTTCTCCTTTATAAGAAATGTTAAAAACCAACTCTCCATAATAATCATTATTCGAAGGAATCCATTTTCCACCGTCTTCATCCTCGTCGAACATATAAATAATATCCGAACTGTCTAGTAAAATTTGCCCGCCTGGATTTAAAAGCGATTTTAGCTTGGTTAGGAATTTATTACAGTTCTCTAATTTGCCAAAAATACCAACGCCATTCATTAATAAGATAATCGTATCAAATTTTTCACCTTCAAAATCAAGTATGTTTTGAACTTTTGCATTTTTAACGCCGCGAAGTTTACAGGTTTCAATCGCTTTTGCTGAAATATCTATTGATGTAACATCCAAATTGCGGTCATTTTGTAAAGATAAACTATGACTTCCCGCACCACAGCCCACATCTAATGTTTTTCCAGTGGCTAATTGTAATGCTTTTTGCTCAATTTTGGGCATTTCATTGTGAGAACGAAATAAATAGTCAACGCTCATTTCGTCTTCTTCAGAAATTGTGGTTTCTGTAATGATATCTTCCGGCGAATTATTGGTTTGAAAATCGAACATCGCTTTTCCAAATAGATCTTTCATCGTATTTTGTTTCAAAGTTTAAGGTTTCAAGTTTAAAGTTGTTTAATTTTGCAAATCAACTTTAAAAAGTAAACTTGAAACAAATTTTAAATAACTTAAATAAGTTAGCCAAAGATAAGCATATCGAAAACAAAAAGTATTTTGATAAGCTGAAAAAGAAACAGCCTAAAAATTTAGATTACGTCATGCAGGATTTGCATGATGCTGAATTTAAAAAGACAGATTGTTTGCAATGCGCTAATTGTTGTAAAACGACAGGGCCATTATTTACTTTGGCAGATATCGAAAGAATCTCAAAATCTTTCAGACAAAAGCCTCAGCAGTTCATCGAGCAGTATCTCAGAATTGATGAAGATAAGGATTATGTTTTGCAAAGTGTTCCCTGTACTTTTTTGGATAATGAGAATTATTGTATGATTTACGATGTTCGTCCTAAAGCCTGCAGAGAGTTTCCGCATACAGATCGTAAAAAGTTTAATCAGATTACGGATATCACTTTAAAAAATGTTGCGATTTGTCCTGCTGCATACAATATAGTAGAGGAAATGAAAAAGAAACTTCCTTTGTAGGGCTAAAAAATGTAATTGTTTTTAGAAGCAATTCGTTTTTACTTTTTAAAATGTATTTTTGATTAACATCAGAAAAAAATATTATAATTATAACAAAAGACAACTGAAATTTGAATTTAGAATATTTCATAGCCAGAAGACTTATTACTGCCAAAGATTATAAAAGCAGTATATCGGCACCAATTATAAAAATTGCTATTTCGGCAATTGCTATTGGTATTATTATGATGGTCGTTTCGGTTGCTACCGGGATGGGGTTGCAACAAAAAATACGTGATAAAGTTTCGGCTTTCAATGGTCAGATTATTATATCCAATTATGACAATAATAATTCAGAGGTGACTTTGGTTCCAATTTCAAAGAAACAGGATTTTTATCCCAACTTCAAATCAGTTCCGGAGGTAAGTCATATTCAGGCCATCGCAACGAAGGCTGGAATTATCAGAACCGAAAATGCTTTTGAGGGAATAGTTTTCAAAGGAGTGGGGGCAGATTATGATTGGAATAATATAAAAGAGTATATTGTTGATGGTAAAGTGCCTGATTTTGCTAGAGATTTAAATGAAGAAGTTTTAATCTCAAGACTTCTAGCGGATAGACTTGATTTAAAAGTTGGGGATAATTTCAATACTTTTTTTATTAAAGAAGAACAGGGTAAAATGCCTAATAGTCGCCGATTCAAAATTGCGGGTATTTTTAACTCAGGATTTCAGCAATTCGATGCTAATTATATTATAGGAGATATCCGCCATATTCAGCGAATCAATAAATGGAGTGCGGATCAGGTTGGTGCATTCGAAGTTTTTGTAAAAGACTTTGATAATATAAAAACCACCGGTAATCAGATATACGAGCAAACTTCATCGAGCTTAGATACTAAAACCATAATAGAAAAGTACAGTTATATTTTTGATTGGTTGCAGCTCTTTGATTTTAATATCGTCATTATTTTAGGAATTATGATTTTGGTAGCTACAATAAATATGGTTGTGGCATTGTTGGTTCTTATATTAGAGCGCACCCAAATGATAGGGATTCTAAAAGCGATGGGAGCAAATAACTGGACAGTTCGCAAAATATTTTTATACAATGCATTCTATCTTATTATAAGAGGATTGTTTTGGGGGAATTTAATTGGTATCGCCATATTGCTTGTTCAGCAACATTTTGGGATAGTTCAGTTGAATCCTGAGAATTATTACGTCAATCAGGCTCCGGTTTATATAAATTGGGGTTATGTTGCTTTGTTAAATTTGCTTACCATAACAGTTTGTTTTGTCGTGTTGTTGATTCCGTCATATATCATCACAAAGATTTCGCCGGTCAAAGCCATTCGCTTCGATTAAACTTCAGAGATTTAGTCTTTAATTTTAAACCCGACAATCAAATGTTTTTAAAACCTGTCGGGTTTATTATTTGCAATATATAGGAGGTAATTTGTCCTGTTAAGCGCAGTCGAAGCCTATTCAGTGTATTCTTGGAATTTGCGGATTTGAATGAGGAGCTATTTCCTGCCGTGCGCTGCAATATTTTGTTTCTACCGATAGCTATCGGGACCGGCACAAAAGGATTTTCGCTTCCATCAAGGCTATGGCAGTTGTTTTTATGATAAGTATATCTATATATAGGAGGGAAAGAAACTTTGTGCCTTGTTGACTTCTCAAAACTAATCAAACCAATCAAAATGAAACTTTGTGCTTTAGCGTCTTGGTGGCAAAACCGGCTAAAGCTATAAAAGCTGTTACGCAGCATTGTTGCAAAAGTAATCGAAAAACCACTCAAAAAGCTGCGGAGTCTATAAAAACCGAATGTCTTTCATGGCTGGTATTGCTGAAAACACAATAGACTTCAGAAAATTCCTTAAAAGATAAAAAATGATGGTGCTCTAATATTGGTGTTATCAGAGTGTTAAGAAAAAGTTTCGAAAAACATTGAAATTATATAATGAAAAGTCTTGTAAATGTAAATAAAGGTGGTACTTTTGCACCCGCAACAACGAGAGACGTTCACTGAAATACTGGCAAGAGAGATTAATTAAAAGGAAAATTTATTTTCTGAAAAAGATTAAAGAAAGCTTGCGAGATTTGAAAACAGATGTTACATTTGCACCCCGCAAAACAACGGAAGTTCATTGAGATATTGGTTAGGAAATGAGAAGAAAATGAAAAGAAATTTTCTAAAAAAAAACTTCAAAATTTACTTGCCAGTTGAAAATAAATTTTCTACTTTTGCACCCGCTTTGCAACACAAGCGAAACAAAACAGAAGACACGTTCGTAGACATATTGAATTGACAGCCGTTTTAACAGAGATGTTAGAGCAAAAGAATAAAGAGTAAGATAATCGAGAGATTAGAAAAGAACCGATAGAGACTGATTCGAATAACAATACGATCT
>FQWG01000024.1 GCA_900129595.1 Flavobacterium frigidimaris
TCGGTATTAGTTGATGAAACTACTTCAAAATGTTCTACTAAAAAATCAGGAAGCATAAACTTCAATAGTTCTATAGGGGTCATATAAAATTCTTATATTACAAAGTTCTTATTTTATTTTGACATTTCATCCCCAAGTTTTGCACTTCATCCTAAATGAACTTGATGAAAAACTAATCGTATAAAACCAAAAAAACCTCTTCGAAAGAAGAGGTTTTTGTACCCGGAGCCGGAGTCGAACCGGCACGGTTTCCCACAGGTGTTTGAGACCAGCGCGTCTACCAATTCCGCCATCCGGGCTTAGCAGACGAAAAAATAACTAATAAATCAATTATTTTAACGCAATAGAATAAGTTAATTATGATGTCATAACTGTGCTTATTCCTTTAACACGGTGCAAATGTAAAAAATAATTTTAAATGTTCTACTAAAAATACTTAAATTTTTCCTTTCAGTGTCCAATAAATTTTCTAAATTTGCACCTCGTTAAAACGAAGCACACACAACTAACTACACCCGAGGCAAATACATTGATCTGGCTAGGACAAAAGAAATAGCCGAATTGATGTAGCGTAGCGGAATAAAACAACAAATTATAATGTCGCACCTAGAACCAGAAGCTAAAATTTTTGCTTGTTCACAAAGTGTTTATCTTGCAGAAAAAATTGCAGAACAATACGGAATTCCGTTAGGAAAAGTAACGATGTCAACGTATAGCGATGGAGAATTTCAGCCGTCATACGAAGAGTCAATTAGAGGATTACGCGTTTTTATCGTGTGCTCAACATTTCCAACTGCTGATAATTTGATGGAATTGTTGCTAATGATCGATGCAGCAAAACGCGCATCAGCAAGACACATTACAGCTGTTATGCCTTATTTTGGTTGGGCAAGACAAGATAGAAAAGATAAACCAAGAGTTCCGATTGGAGCAAAATTAGTAGCTAATTTATTAGATGCTGCCGGAGCAACAAGAGTGATGACAATGGATTTGCATGCAGATCAAATTCAGGGGTTTTTCGAAAAACCAGTAGATCATTTATTTGCATCTACCATCTTTTTACCATACGTAGAAAGTTTAAAGTTAGACAATCTAACCATTGCATCTCCGGATATGGGAGGTTCAAAAAGAGCATATGCTTACTCTAAGTTTTTAGCATCAGATGTAGTAATCTGTTACAAACAAAGAAAAGCAGCCAACGTTATCGATACTATGGAGCTGATTGGTGAAGTAAAAGGGCGTAACGTAATATTAGTAGACGACATGATCGATACTGGTGGTACATTGGCAAAAGCAGCAGATTTAATGATCGAAAAAGGAGCATTAAGTGTTAGGGCAATTTGTACACACGCCATTTTATCAGGTGACGCATACGAAAAAATCGAAAACTCAAAATTAAGCGAGTTAATAGTTACCGATTCTATTCCGTTAAAGAAAGAATCAAAGAAAATCAGAGTAGTGAGTTGTGCACCTCTTTTTGCTGAAGTTATGCACATGGTGCACCACAACAATTCCATCAGTGGAAAATTTATAATGTAGAAGCAATAAGCTTTAGGCAATATGCTGTAAGCATTGTTCTCATTTTAAAAAGCTTAAAGCGTAATGCCTAAAGCCTATAGCAAACAAGAATATTTATTAATAACTATATTTTTTTTACAATGAAATCGATTACAATTAAAGGATCAGAAAGAGAAAGCGTGGGCAAAGTGTCAACTAAAGCCTTACGTAATGCTGGAGCGGTTCCTTGCGTGTTATACGGAGGAAATCAGGCAGTACATTTCTCAGCGGAGGCTGCGGCATTCAAAAACTTGGTTTATACTCCAAACGCACACACAGTTGTGATTGAGCTTGGAAAAGGAAAATCATTCAATGCAATTTTACAAGATATCCAGGTTCACCCTGTATCTGACAAAATCTTACACATTGACTTCTTTCAATTATTTGATGACAAAGAAATCACTATGGAAGTTCCTGTAAAAATTGTAGGTACATCAAAAGGTGTTCTTGCAGGTGGTGTTTTACGTTTGAACACTCGTAAATTAAAAGTAAAAGCTTTACCTAAAGATCTTCCTGATTTTGTTGAAGCTGATATTACTCCACTTGAAATGGGTAACAAATTATACGTTACTAAAGTTGGTGCTCCGGAATACAAAGTAATGCACCCTGAAAACACAGTTGTGGCTCAGGTAAGAATTTCTCGTGCTGCTATGAAAGCTGCTCAAGAAGCTGCAAAAGCTGCAAAAGCTCCTGCAAAAGGAAAGAAAAAATAATTTTTTTCAAATTCAATACAAAAGCATCAATCGAAAGATTGGTGCTTTTTTTTTTTGTTTTAGAGGTACTGAGTTATTAAGATTCTGAGGTTCTAAGATTTCTGCTCAGAAAACATCCAGTGTCAGGCTGAGCGGAGTCGAAGCCCCTTTCTAATGTTTTGTGTTTATTTTTCTTTGAAGCAGAAATTTTCGGTTTCTTCAAGACCTGAAGTTCCTGCCATCCGCTATATCTTTTCCTTGCTAAAGAAGCAAGAAAAAGGATGCCGCTCCTGTCAGGGCTAGCCAGAAGTTAGTTTTTTATTAGAAAAGAGATGCAAAGGTTCAGAGGTACAAAGTTGCAAAGGTTTTTACGCAATCTTGTAAGTCTGACAAAAACGAGAAAAAATAATCCGCGTAAATCCATTCAAATCCGCGTCATCCGCGTGCCATTATTTGCAGTTGAAGCCGCGCACAAACCAAATTATCTGATTATCTAATTGCCACATTCTCTAATTAACCTTATTTTTGCATCATGATAAAATGGATAACAAAACTGTTTTCATCAACACAAAAAGAAGAGAACATAGATAATATGAAACCGGAGGTTCACGAACACCCAAAAAACAATATAAATAGCGTGAGTAAAAAATATTTAATCGTAGGACTTGGTAATATTGGAGCCGAATACGTAAATACACGACATAATATAGGATTTAAAGTCCTGGATTTTTTAGCTAAAAAAGAAGGGCTTTCATTTGAAACTGTAAAATTGGGTGCTTTGGCCGAATATAAATTCAAAGGAAGAACCTTTTTCCTGCTTAAACCTAATACCTATATGAATTTAAGCGGTAAGGCTGTAAAATACTGGATGGACAAAGAAAATATACCTTTAGAGAATATTTTGGTTATTACAGACGATTTAAACCTCTCATTCGGAACCATCCGCATCAAGCCAAAGGGAAGTGACGGCGGTCATAACGGATTGAAAAATATCAATCTGGTTTTAAACACGCAAAACTACACCCGTTTTAGATTTGGTATCAGCGATCAGTTCAAAAAAGGACAACAGGTAGATTACGTTTTAGGGGATTGGGACGAAGAAGAAAAGGCAAAATTACCCGAACGTTTAGAAGTGGCTTCTGAGATTATCAAATCTTTTGGTACCGCCGGATTAGAAAACACAATGACAACTTATAACGGAAAGTAAAGAATTACAGTTATTTAACTGTTAAATAATCAAATTATCAGTTAATTAAATGGAATTATAACGAAATAGTATTTTCTATTCCAAACTTAAATGTCTAAATTTGAAATAAATTATTATAAATCATAAAATCATAATATCATGGCTTTTGAATTACCACAATTACCTTATGCATATGATGCATTAGAACCACATATTGATGCTCGTACAATGGAAATCCATCATACAAAACATCATAATGCCTACACAACAAATCTTAATGCAGCAATTGCAGGAACAGATTTAGAAGGAAAAACAATCGAGAATATCTTAATCAACTTAGATAAATCAAACGCAGCAGTTCGTAACAATGGTGGAGGTTTTTACAACCACAATTTATTCTGGACAGTAATGGCTCCTAACGGTGGCGGATTACCAACAGGTGATTTGTTAGCTGCTATCGAAGCTTCTTTTGGAACTTTCGAAGAGTTCAAAGCAAAGTTTGCTAAAGCTGGTGCAACACAATTCGGTTCAGGATGGGCTTGGTTAACAGTGCAAAAAGGTGGTAAACTAGAAGTTGTAGGTACTCCAAATCAGGACAATCCATTAATGCCGGAAGTTGCTGGTAACGGTGGAACTCCAATCTTAGGAATGGATGTTTGGGAGCACGCTTACTACTTAAACTACCAAAACAGAAGACCGGATTATATTGAGGCTTTCTTCAGTGTAATTAACTGGACAGAAGTTGCAAGAAGATTTGCTTTGGATAAATAGTCAAAAATAGAGTAAAGAATAAAGAGAAAAGACGGATGACTTAATAGTTATCCGTCTTTTTTTGTTTATACTTTTATAATCTATTTTCTTTTCTCTAAAAAAAAAATAAAAAAGGCGGAATTTCTTCCGCCTTTTTTGCCCCAAATCTACCATAAACTTACCTACTAATGTTATGGTTCAGTAAATATAGAGCAGCTATTTCTATTGTAAAAACTTTTCAGATGAATGGTCAATATATCCGATTAAGTAAGAAAAAGATAGAATATGGAGTAAGAATATAGGTAAAGAGTAAGAGAAAGAGAAAAGAGAAAAGAATAAAGAATAAAGAGAAAAGAGAAAAGAATAAAGAGAAAAGAGAAAAGAATAAAGAGAAAAGAATAAAGAGAAAAGAATAAAGAGAATGGAATATAGAGAATGGAATATAGAGAATGGAATATAGAGAATAGAAGCAACAAGGGGAAAGAATAGAGAGAATTAAGAAAGCGCTTTTCGATTATTTGTCTATTCTAGAAGCTTTTAGTCTATATTCTTTGCTCTATAATCTATTCTCTAAAAATAAATAAATAAAAAAGGTGGAATTTCTTCCACCTTTTTTGCCCCAAATCTACCATAAACTTAACCTACTAATGTTATGGTTCAGTAAAAGTATGGCAGCTATGCTTATTAAAAAAAAATTTCAGATGAATGGCCAATATATCCGACCAAAAGAGAGTAATGGTTTTAAATTGAAATACTTGAGTTTATTCCAATAAAAAAGGTGGAATTGCTTCCACCCTTTTTGCCCCAAATCTACCATAAACTTAACCTACTAATGTTATGGTATGTCAAAAGTATTATAGCTTTTCATTTTTACCAAACATATGGGATGAACGGCAAAAAAAACCGATGAAATGCACAAATTAACCTTTTGTTAGTATTTTATTAATACGCTCTTGCGTCTTTTCCCTCATAGAAATTCATGAAAGCTCTGTTTACAACACGATTTCCTCCCGGAGTCGGATAATCACCTGTAAAGTACCAGTCTCCAAGATTTTTTGGACATGCAATGTGTAAATCTTCTACTTTTTGGAAAATGATTTTTACTTCAGCATTGATTTCCGGAGAACTCAACATCTCGGCAATTTTATCTGAAACTTCTTCAGGAGTAAACTGATCGTAGATGGCAGTAACATAATTTATAACATCACTATCGATATAGTTTTCCTGAGCTTTACATTTTGCATATACTTCATCAACAATATGATATAAGTTTCTTTCTTTCAATAAGGCTAAAGCTGCTCTAAAAGCAACAAGACCTTCTAATTTTGCCATGTCAATTCCGTAACAGTCAGGGTAACGGATTTGTGGAGCAGATGAAACGATTACGATACGTTTGGGATTTAAACGATCCATCATTTTGATGATACTCATTTTTAATGTAGTTCCGCGAACAATACTATCATCGATGATCACCAGGTTGTCAGTTGGTTTTATTACTCCGTAAGTTACATCGTAAACGTGAGCCACTAAATCATCACGGCTGCTGTCTTCAGTAATAAAAGTCCTAAGTTTAGCATCTTTGATCGCTACTTTTTCTGTACGGATCTTTACAGCTAGTAATTCCTGTAAAGTTTCTGCAGTTAGTGTATTTCTGTTGGCCAGAATATAATTGTTTTTTCTCTGATTTAAGAAATCCTGAGCAGCTTCAACTAAACCATAAAAGGAAGTTTCTGCTGTGTTTGGGATGTAAGAGAAAACAGTGTTGTCAGTATCGCTGTCAATTGATTCAAGAACTGCAGGTAAGATTAATTTACCTAAGTTTTTACGTTCCTGGTATATTTCAGCGTCACTTCCTCTTGAGAAATAAATTCTTTCAAAAGAACAGGCTTTCTTAACGGTTGGTTCCAAAATCTGTTCCATCGAAACTTTTCCGTTTTTCTTGATAATCAAAGCGTTTCCGGGTTCGATTTCCTGAACACTATCAAAAGGTACGTTAAATACCGTTTGAATAACAGGTCTTTCAGAAGCTACAACGACAACTTCATCATCCTGATAAAAGTAAGCCGGACGAATTCCTGCCGGATCTCTGAAAACAAAAGCATCACCATGACCTAATAATCCGGCCATTGCGTAACCTCCGTCAAGATTTTTAGCAGAGCGTGTTAGTATTTTTGCAATATCCAATCGGTCTGCGATTACGGGAGAAGCTTCTCTTTTAGAGTAACCTTCGAGTTTGCAGTCCTGATACAATTGCATTACTTCTTTGTCTAGAAAGTGACCAATTTTTTCCATAACGGTAACAGTGTCCGCCATTTCTTTCGGGTGTTGTCCCAGTTCTACTAAATTTTCGAAAAGTTCTTTAACATTCGTCATGTTAAAGTTACCTGCCAAAATTAGATTACGGTGCATCCAGTTACTCTGACGTAAAAATGGGTGTACACTTTCGATACTGTTTTTTCCGAAAGTTCCGTAACGAACGTGACCTAAAAATAATTCTCCTATATAAGGAATGTTTGCTTTTTGAGCTGCAACATCATTTGCATATTCAGGATGAGAAGTCATTTCTTCGTTGACACGCTCATTGATTTGTTTGAAAACGTCCTGGATAGGCTGCGCGTGGTTCGAACGGACTCTGCTGATATAACGTTCGCCTGGTTCTACGTCTAATTTGATGCTGGCAAAACCCGCACCATCCTGACCACGGTTGTGCTGCTTCTCCATCATCAGGTACATTTTCTGAATCCCGTAAAAAGCAGTTCCGTATTTCTCTTTATAATATTCAAGCGGTTTAAGAAGTCTAACTAAGGCTATACCACATTCGTGTTTTAAAGCGTCGCTCATTGTTTTTTGTATTTTGTGTTGTTGTAAGTTGTGTGTATTAACGTAATAAAAAAGCCCCGTTATTAGCGAGGCTTTCGGGCATTATATTTCTATGTCAAACTGAGTTAACGACTTAAATTGTTGTAATCGAATCGCTACTTCTGCTTTGCTTAATGTTTCCATCCTTTCAGTTCCAAATTTCTCCACACAAAATGAAGCTAAATTCGATCCGTAAATTATGGCGTTTTTCATATTGCCAAATGAGATGTTTTCGCTTTGTGCAATGAATCCTGAGAAACCACCTGCAAAAGTGTCTCCGGCTCCTGTTGGATCAAAAACATCTTCTAGTGGTAAAGCCGGTGCAAAGAATACTTCTCTGTTATGGAATAAAAGTGCTCCGTGTTCTCCTTTTTTGATTACCACATATTTTGGTCCCAATTCCTGGATTTTGTTAGCCGCTTTTACTAATGAATATTCGCCTGAAAGTTGTCTTGCTTCTTCGTCATTGATTGTAATCACGTCTACACGTTTAATTACTTCAAGTAATTCCGGTAAAGCGCAATCCATCCAAAAGTTCATAGTATCTAAAACTACTAATTTTGGTTTTTTCTCCATTTGGTCCAAAACACTACTTTGTACTAACGGATGTAAGTTTCCTAACATCACAACATCAGCATCTTTATAGTTTTGAGGAACTTTTGGTTGAAAATCAGCCAAAACGTTAAGTTCAGTTACAAGAGTGTCTCTTGAATTTAGATCGTTATGGTATAAACCGCTCCAGAAAAAGGTTTTTCCGCCTTTTACAATTTCGATACCAGAGATATCAATATTTTTTGAAGTTAAAAGATCTAAATGTTCTTGAGGAAAATCGTCGCCAACTACAGAAACAATGGCCGATTGTAAGTTAAAAAATGATGCTGATAAACCAATGTACGTTGCAGCACCACCTAATATTTTATCTGTTTTTCCGAAAGGAGTTTCAATCGCGTCGAAAGCAACCGTTCCAACAATCAATAATTTATTCATTTTATGAATTTCGAATTAGGGTGCAAAGATACTTCATAAGTTGCAATATTGCAACGGTTTAAGTTCTCAAAATTTTCATAAAAAAAGAATATCGTTTTCGGGGCTAAAACTATTGTAAATGAATGAATTAAAATTGATTGCCCTGAGTGCTTAAAATATGTTTTTTGGATTTAAAATACAATATTTATTTTTGAAAAAAAACTTCAAAAAATTATTTAAGTTTTCTAAAAGAAGAAGTTTTTCTTTTTCCACTTAAAACGCCAAGAATTGTAATGTGACTATTTTTAAGTTTAAATATAATTAGCCACGTTTTATATGTGGCTTCTCTATAAATTTTTGTTTTGGTTGGTAAATTTTCGCATTCAGAATAAATCAAAGGATTATCTATAATTTTAGTCATCGTTTTATTTATACCATTACCAATTTTAATCGCATTTAAAGGTTGATGTTTTTCGAAGGCAATGTAATCGACAATTTCTTCTAAATTTTGAAAATATTTCTCAGATATTTCTAACGTATATTGTTTTGAATCTTCAGCTTTTTCTCTTCCCATTTTTCATTAAACTTTTCTAAAGACATTGTTGGCGATTTTTCAGCAATTTCTATCCATTTTGCAAATTCTTCTTTGGATAAATTACTTTGAATTTGATCAGTTTCATCTTCAAAATCTATAGATACCTTTAATGATTTTCCAACATAATTTTTTGGAATCTCAAAAGAAAGATTAACAATTTTATCTTTGGGAGTAATGGTTTTTTGTATCATTTTATTAAAATTAAAGACATTACAAAATTACAACAAATTGAAATTCAAATTAGTTAAAGTTTTGGTTTAATTCTACAACTCATACTTCTTATCAAAATAATTTTTCAAAACCCCAATCTGAATTAAAACCATAAACGGAACCACCAATAAAGCGTAAAGTACATTTTTAGAAATATGAATTCCTGAAAATAGTGCAGAAGCTTTATCCGAATATGTTTTAGCTATTTCAAAATTAGAAATGTCGTTATTGAAATAAATAGCATAAGCCGTTAAAGCAGCTAAACTGATACCAATAAATATCCAGGTCGATTTAGAAATCAACGGTTTGTAAACTTTGATTTTGCTTTTTTCAGCAACTAAAACCTGAGACATGATTTTTGAAGTAAAGTCGAAAGATGGCGTTTCCAAAGTGTTTTCGGCCATCATTCTTTCAATCAGATTTTCTATTTCTTTATCATTTTCTTTCATAACATTCTATTATTTCTGGTTCTAATTGCTTTTTCAAAATTACGGCTAATTTTTGTCGGCTTCTGAATAATTTTACCTTAACATTATTAGCATTAATGTTCATGACCTTTCCGATTTCTTCTAAACTCTGATCTTCAAAATAAAATAAGGTGAGCAGGAAATTATCTTCACTCGGCAATAAATTCAAACAATTCTGAATGGTCTGCTTTCGTTCTTTATCTTCTAAAGCGCTCAAAGCATTGTCCATCGTTTTTATTAAATGAGCCGAAAACTCATCTATTGATATATTGTTGTCTTCTTTTTTGTTTTTCTTCAAACGATCTAAACACGTATTATAAGCAACCTTATAAATCCAGGTCGAAAATTTAGAATCGCCTTTAAACTTGCTTAAAGAATTATACGCTTTAATAAAAGTATCCTGCGCAACTTCTTCGGCTTCTTCTCTGTTTGTAACCATTTTGAGAGCTAATGTAAAGATCATATTTTTATAACGGTCAACTAACACGGCAAAAGCATTCGTCTCGCCGTTTATAATTTTATCGATATAATATTGATCACTTTGTGCACTCATGTTATGTAAGACGACACATTCTGTGTTTAGGTTACAAGAATTTTTAAAAAATAAATAAATTCCAATTTTTAAATTCCAAATTCCATTTCCAAAGCTTTTTTCAGGAGCTAATCCCGCTATTCGTTCCAATCTTTTGTGTCCGCCGCGGCGGGCACAAAAGGATTTCCACTTCTATCGGGGCTAGGGCACTTGTTTTCATGAGAACCATTTCTCATTTTTGTCATCCCGAGGAACAAGGGATCTTCATAAGAAACTCCGCAATCAAAATCGCTAATCTCTGTCGAGCTACTTCTGGAGATCCCTTGTTCCTTGGGATAACAAGATTATGGTTACTATATATAAAAATTTGTCGTTTCTCAGTAATAATTTTAAACTCAAAATTAACTCATTATCAGTAAGTTTTGGAATTTAGAATTTAAAATTTGAATTTTTTTTATCGAAAGTTGTAACCTCAATTCAAAACATGTCGTCCTATAGGTATCAATCAATTATAAAACACAAAAATTATGGGAGCTCAAATTTTAGTACCAATTAGTCTTTTCCTAATGATCTTCGGAATCGTCTATCTTATTTACTCAACAAGAAACAGAGAGCGTTTAGCACTTATAGAAAAAGGAGTTGATGCCAGTATCTTTTTAAAAGGAAGAACGAATGGAGTTCCGGCCTGGAAAATCCTTATTTTGAATACGGCTTTTCTTTTAATAGGTATTGGACTTGGATTTTTTATTGCTTTATTTCTATCTACTTATACAGCAATGAATTCAGATGTGGTGTATCCGGCAACAATCATCACGATGTCAGGAGTAGGTTTGCTTGTAGGGTTTCACAGGGCTAAAGATCTGGATAAACAATAAAATTGTTTAAGTTAGTAACTTCAGAAACGAAAAAACGCGTCGGAAACAATTGTTTTTTTACGCGTTTTTTTTTATGATTTAGAACCGATAGTTTCGTAATAAACATCTATCGAAAGATTTTTCTGCATAGCCGCCATAACAGCCAATTCATCACAGCGTTCGTTTTGGGGATGATTGTTGTGTCCTTTGATCCATTTAAAGTCGACTTGATGTTTCCTGTAAATGATTAAAAAGCGTTTCCATAAATCCGGATTTTTTTTGCCGGTATAGTTTTTTTTCTCCCACCCAAAAACCCATTTTTTTACAACAGAATCAATGACGTATTTAGAGTCTGAAACCACAAGAACCTTCATATTAGGGTTTTTGAGTTTTTCAAGCCCGACAATTACGGCTAAAAGTTCCATTCTGTTATTTGTAGTCAAACGGAAACCTTCGTAAAATTCTTTTTTATGCGGAGTTCCAACCAATTCCATCACTACGCCATAACCGCCGTTTCCGGGATTTCCTTTTGCAGCGCCATCTGTATATATATGTACTTCGTGATTCATTTTTTTAGACTTCTTAGATTTTAGATTGTTAGACTTTTTAGATTTTTTGTTTTTTGGACTTCCTAGAATTTGATATTGCGGATTTCTTAGATTTTAATTTTAAATAATCAAAATCTAAGAAGTCTTATGTCCAAGAAATCTAAAATCTAATCCTCCAATAATCTCGAAATGATTTCCGGAAAATACTTTTGTTCCAGTTCATGAATCTTTTCGGCCACAGTTTCCGGGGTGTCATCTTCTGTCAGTGCAACATTTTTCTGAAAGATAATGCCGCCTTCATCATAATGTTCGTTTACATAATGAATAGAAATTCCTGTTTCTTTCTCTTTATTATTAACTATAGCCCTGTGTATGTGCATTCCGTACATTCCTTTTCCTCCGTAATTAGGTAAAAGTGCAGGATGTATGTTGATTATCTTGTTGGGATATTTCTCGATTATATGATCCGGGAATTTCAATAAAAAACCTGCCAGAACTATCATATCCGGGTCGATTTCCTGTATTTTCTGTAAGAGGTTTCGCTCTAATAATTCGCTTTTTGAGAAGATTTCGGTCGGAATTTGATGATTCGCTGCTCTTTCAATGACTTTTGCCGAAGCATTATTAGTAAAAACAGAAACAACTCTTGCGATTTTAGTTTTGGCAAAATATTTTATGATATTTTCAGCATTAGTCCCTGATCCTGAGGCAAAAACAATAATTTTTTTCATAATACAGTGTAATTTTAGAATGCAAAAAACGGAATAAAAATCGAAAATAAATAGTATTAAAAAGTCTTTCTTGAAATTAATTTTATAAATTAGTGTTACATTTATAAACTAAATCGTGGTTTTAAAATAAAGTTTTTTATTTTTGCCAACAAATTAAATTCTAAAATTAAAGATTATGTCAGACATTGCATCAAGAGTAAAAGCGATTATCGTAGACAAATTAGGTGTTGACGAAAACGAAGTTGTAACAGAAGCAAGCTTCACTAATGATTTGGGAGCTGACTCATTAGACACTGTTGAGCTTATTATGGAATTCGAAAAAGAATTTGATATTCAAATTCCAGACGATCAAGCAGAAAACATTGCTACTGTTGGTCAAGCTATTTCTTATATCGAAGAAGCTAAAAAATAATAATACCGCACCCGATTTCTAAAAGCACCAATTTTTGAAATTCAAAATTCCAAAATTGGATTTTGATTTTTCACTTTTGTAATTTTTAAGAGTCGGGTGTTATTATTTTTTTAAAATTTAAATTTCGATTGGTTTTCAATCAAAAAGATATATTTATATTGTAATGCCCATGGCTCTTAAGTAAACAATACAGTTAAGAAAGCGTGGGTTTTATTTGTTTAAAGTACAAAATACATATTTATGACGTTAAAGCGAGTTGTTGTAACAGGATTAGGTGCTCTTACTCCTATCGGGAATAATATCCAGGATTATTGGGAGGCACTTGTGAATGGGGTAAGCGGAGCCGCTCCTATCACGTATTATGATACAGAGAAGCATAAAACGAAATTTGCCTGTGAAGTAAAAAACTTCAATATTGAAGATTACATGGATCGCAAGGAATCTCGAAGATTAGATAAATTCGCTCAATATGCTGTTGCTGCAAGTGACGAAGCTATCAAAGATGCCGGACTTACTGATGATAATATCGACAAAACAAGAGTGGGTGTTATTTGGGGAGCTGGAATTGGTGGTTTAGAAACTTTTCAGGATGAAGTAATTTATTATGCTAAAGGAGACGGAACGCCAAAATTTAATCCGTTTTTTATTCCTAAAATGATTGCCGATATTGCACCAGCACACATCTCCATGCGTAATGGGTATATGGGGCCAAATTATACTACTGTTTCTGCATGTGCATCTTCTGCAAATGCATTAATCGATGCTTTCAACTACATTCGTTTAGGAATGTGTGATGTTATTGTATCAGGTGGTTCAGAAGCTGCTATTACTATTGCGGGTATGGGAGGTTTTAACTCTATGCACGCTTTATCAACAAGAAACGAAAGTCCGGAAACGGCTTCAAGACCTTTTGATGCAACCAGAGATGGTTTTGTTTTAGGAGAAGGAGCAGGAGCTTTGGTTCTTGAAGAATACGAACATGCCAAAGCCAGAGGCGCAAAAATTTATTGCGAAGTTGGCGGTGGCGGAATGTCATCTGATGCTTACCACTTAACTGCACCACATCCGGAAGGAATTGGAGTTATTGCAGTAATGAAAAATACATTAAGAGATGCCGGATTAAAACCGGAAGATATTGATCATATCAATACTCACGGAACTTCTACTCCATTAGGAGATGTAGCCGAATTGAAAGCAATTAGTGCTGTTTTTGGTGATCATGCAAAAACAATCAATATCAACTCTACCAAATCAATGACCGGTCACTTACTTGGTGCTGCCGGAGCTATTGAGGCAATTGCTTCGATTTTAGCAATGAAACATGGTATTGTTCCTCCAACTATCAACCATACAGTAGTGGATGAAAAGATTGATCCTTCATTGAATCTTACCTTAAACAAACCTCAGAAAAGAGAAGTAAATGTTGCGATGAGTAACACTTTTGGTTTTGGTGGACACAATGCTTGCGTATTGTTTAAAAAATTAGTTGACTAATTTCTGTATATGAATTTTATCAAAAAAATATTTTCTAAATCCCGTTCTCTAGAAGACGGGATTTTTTTTGACACTATTCAGAAAATACTTGGTTTTCAGCCTACAACGATCGATTTTTATAAGAAAGCTTTTACCCACAGATCTTCCAATAAATTAGACGAATCAGGACATCCAATAAATTATGAACGACTCGAATTTTTAGGAGATGCGATGTTAAGTGCTGTAATTGCAGCGCATCTATTTAATAAAGCACCAAATGGAGACGAAGGTTACCTGACCAAAATGCGGTCAAAGATTGTGAGCCGTGAACATCTAAATGAATTGGGTAAAGATTTAAACCTGGTTCGTTTTGTAGAAAGCAAAGTACCCATTCAGCATTTTGGAGAAAACATTCATGGTAATATTTTTGAATCTCTTGTAGGAGCCATTTATCTGGACAAAGGATATTCGTTTTGCGAAAAATTTATTCAAAAAAGAGTTGTTGCGCCTTATGTTGATATTGCACGACTTGAAGGTAAAGTAATTAGTTATAAAAGTTTGGTTATCGAATGGTGTCAGAAAGAGAAAAGAGTTTTTCATTATGACATTTTTGAAGATAACGGTATCGACGGACAGCGCTTATTTGGCGTTAAATTAAGTATAGACGATAAAGTCATCGCAAGAGCGCGGGCCACTTCAAAAAAGAAGGCAGAAGAGAAAGCATCACAAAGAGCTTATTTTGCATTTCAGGAAAAAATAGACAAGAAATAGCTACAATTTTGCTGTAACTATCTTAAAGCTATAACGTTTTCGTTTATAAATTAATAAAAACAACCCCTTCTTAACTATTTAAGCTCCGCAAGAAATAGTATATTTACACCTTGATTTTTCATGACATGGCTATTCATAGATTGGATTTAGACGAATTTGACGAAATTGATTATTATTTAATGGCAATCCACACTTCATTAGAAGATTATAGATTGGCCTATTTTATCAATAAAAACCTTCCGATAAACTTAAGTAAGAGCAAAAACGAGATCCATGCTCAAACTAAAGAAGGCGAGGCAAATTTTTCGAGATACTATTATTATGATGCTGAAA
The DNA here is from genome assembly GCA_900129595.1 of Flavobacterium frigidimaris. Taxonomy (GTDB): domain Bacteria; phylum Bacteroidota; class Bacteroidia; order Flavobacteriales; family Flavobacteriaceae; genus Flavobacterium; species Flavobacterium frigidimaris. The sequence goes on from FQWG01000024.1 coordinate 14,937, forward strand.
AAACAGTGTCATGGAATTTAATTCAGAATAAAAATGAAATCATTTCAGTGAGTAGAAATGATTCTCAAGATTTGTTTTCTAATGAAACGAGTGAGGTTTCAACAACAATTCATTTACTTCCTGAATTCAAAAAGGTAGATTTTTTCCTGAAAATAGAAAATAGTGAAGAGACTATTGATTTTTCAGAAATTCAACAACAGTTAAATACCATCGAGAGTATTGCAGCTATTTATGCTGTCGATACTGATAAAATAAAATCAAAAAACAATCTAATTTTTTAAAAAAAATGTTAACAAACAAGAAAACCAAAATTGTCGCTACACTTGGTCCTGCATGTGGTACGAGAGAGATCATCAAAGATATGATCGATGCAGGGGTTAATGTGTTTAGAGTTAATTTTTCGCATGCTGATTACGAAGGAGTAAAAGAGAAAATTAATATTATCAGAGGCCTGAACGAAGAGTTTGGCTACACTACAGCAATCCTTGGAGATTTACAGGGACCAAAACTTAGAGTTGGTGTAATGGAGGAAGGAACTGTAGTTCATGATGGTGATTTGATCACTTTTACAACCGCAGAAGATATTTTGGGAACAGCTCAAAAAGTGTTCATGAAATACCAAAACTTTCCAAATGATGTTAATGCTGGTGAGCGTATTTTGCTTGACGACGGTAAACTGATTTTTGAAATTGTTTCAACAGATAAAAAAACAGAAGTTGTTGCCAGAGTTATACAGGGTGGAGAATTAAAATCTAAAAAAGGAGTTAATCTTCCAAACACTAAGATTTCTTTACCGGCTTTAACTGAAAAAGATATTGCAGATGCTATTTTTGCTATTGAGCAAAAAGTAGACTGGATCGCACTTTCGTTTGTAAAAACACCTCGTGATTTACAAGACCTTCAAGAATTAATCGCGAAACATTCAGAATATAAAATTCCAATTATTGCGAAAATTGAAATGCCGGAAGCTCTTGAGAACATGGATAAAATTGTAGCGTATTGTGATGGTTTAATGGTGGCACGTGGAGATTTAGGAGTTGAACTTCCTGCACACGAAGTACCATTGGTTCAAAAAGATTTGATCAGAAGAGCTAAAATTGCAAGAATTCCTGTTATCGTTGCTACACAAATGATGGAGACAATGATTACAAGTCTAACACCAACAAGAGCTGAAGTAAATGACGTTGCAAACTCTGTAATGGATGGAGCTGATGCTGTAATGTTATCTGGAGAAACGGCTACAGGAAATTATCCTGTACAGGTTATTCAAAGAATGACACAAATTTGTGAAGCTGTAGAGGATTCTCCACTTATTCAGGTTCCGCAAAATACACCACAAATTAAAACAAAACGTTTTGTTACTAAAACAGTTTGTCATCAGGCAGCTTTATTGGCTAACGAAATCAAAGCAAAAGCAATTTGTACATTAACAAATAGCGGATATACAGCTTTTCAGGTTTCGGCTTGGAGACCGTCTGCACACATTTTAGTATTTACTTCAAACAGAAGAATCTTAACACAATTGAATTTATTGTGGGGAGTTAAGTCTTACTTCTATGATAAAGACGAAAGTACAGATGATACTGTAACAGATGTAAATAAAATTGCTGTTGAAAAAGGTTATGCTACAAAAGGGGATTATTTGATTAATCTTGCAGCTATGCCAATTAAAGATAAAGGAATGGTAAATACCATGAGAGTTTCTGAAATAGAATAATAATCTTCTTTTAGGATTACAATATAATGAGCCATTCGATACTTCGAATGGCTTTTTTTATGACATTTTTCTTTTTTTAAATTTATGCAGACTTATGAACAATTTCATAAGTCTTTTTTATTCTCTTTAGTTTAGGATAAATCATGTCTTCAAAATTGTTTTTCATCGAATAGACTGCAAAATAATTTGCAAATTTCTTACTATAGTGAAGGTGAAAATCTGCCAATTTCGCTTCATGATATTCAATCATCAAATACAATCTTAAGCTTTGCGCAAAATCAAATGTTCTTTTTTAAAGTTTGACTAAAAAAAGAGATTAAAATAAAGTGATTTTGTTACCCTCTTATTGAAGATAAAATAATCGATATAACTTCTTGATTTAATTTTTAGATGTTTCATTTTATAAAATGGAACACGATGTAGCAAAATAAAACATTTTTATTGTTTCATTTTATAAAATGAAACAATGTCAGACAAGACAGTTATGTAGTTGTACAAGGAAAATAGAACTTAAAAATACTCAGGGTTATTCATTCTAATCCGAATAGATGACTCTGAGTAATTAAGTAAGAATTTTACTGGCGGCATGATGTCAGTTAAATAAAATAATTATATCTTTGAGTATGGGCTAATATATTGTTTAATAGTTGTTTGTGAAAATACAAGCAAATATTTAACATGACTTCCCGTATATTCAGGGTTTAAGCACGATTTTAAGAATTTCAAGTAAAACTAATTTAATCATTAATTTAAATACCATAAGATGAATATTAAAAGAAAGAATCTTCGTATAATCCCAATATTGTTTTTGGGTTTAATTTACAGCTGCTCTCCAACTGTAAAAGTTACAAGTGATTATGATCACTCGGCTAATTTTAGTGAATATAAAACTTTTGCATTTTATGATTTAAAAGCGCAGGAAGGTCAGATCAACCAGTTAAATGTTGATCGTATTACAAAAGCAATCCGTTCTGAGCTGATCAGCAAAGGTTTTACAGAAACAACCAGCAATCCGGATCTAAAAGTAAATGCAGTAACCATCTTAAAAAACAAAACATCTGTATCTGCCAATACTGATTTTTATGGTTATGGAGGAATGTATCGTCCTTACGGATATTGGGGAGGCGGCGGTGCCATGATGGGTAATGCAAATACAACCTTCAACTCCTACGATTATGTTGATGGCTCACTGATAATTGATATTGTATCCTCAAAAACTCAAAAACTGATTTGGCAAGGAATAGGAAATGCTCAAATAGACAGCAAGCCTAGTGATCCTGAGGAATTTGTTACTAATTCTATCAAAAAAATCCTGGCTGGTTTCCCTCCCGGATTAGCAAAAAAATAGTTTGTAAATATTTGTGGTCTTATCACTGTACTTGTTTGTTGAACAAATAAGTACAGTCTATAGACACAATATCCGGAAACTTTCTTTTTAAAATTTATTTTGAAAAGGAAAGGAAAATACGAAATAAATTAAGCTTAAAAACTCATGATCGATATTATACTTTCGCTTTTCTTTTTTATAGCTACAATAGTTGGTTTTGCAACATCCTTTATGGTTCTTTTTTCAAAAAAAAATTACTCAAAAAGTTTTTTTTAGGCCTGTTTTTATTCAGTCTTGCTGTGGTGAGTATTTATAACTTTTACTTATCGGCAAATGGCTTAAAGGATTTTCCTGATTTATTTATAATTGCAAAATCATTTATCTTTTTAGTGGCTCCTTGTGCTTTTTTGTATGTAAGAAGTATTTTGTTTTCAGACAAACTGTTCAAAAAATATGATTGGTTTCATTTTTTGCCATTTCTGATTTATTTTAGTTTAACGTTTTTTGTATGGATAGGAAATTATATTGATCTTCATATCATTCACAACATTTCTGCCAGAATAAAAAATCCTTTTTCTATGTTAAGTCTGACCGTATGGCTGTTATATGCTTTTTGTCAGACAATGATGATTTTAAATTATGATTTGAAAAAATTTAAAGAAAATCATTTTAACAGGGTAAAGATTCTAAGTTGGATCAGAGTATATAATTTGATGATTTTGTTTTTGTTCTCAGCACTTTTTGTACATTATTTTTTAATCAGAAGAGTAGATAATATTGATTTTTCAAGTTACATTTTAATATCATCAGTTTTAGTTTTTACAGTGGGCTGGCTTTATTTTAAACCACAAATTTTTTATGATACGAGTGAAACTTTTGAGGCTGCTGAAGAAAGTCCTGTGATAATAAAAACAAACGAGAATAAAACCGTTTTACCATTAGTTAAAGAATTAACTCCCGAAAAAAAATTACTATACCTTAATAAGCTCGAATGCATATTTGCATCAAAAGAACTTTTTTTAAAAAAAGATTTAGTAATTCGCGATATAGCTGATGAAACCGGAATATCAGTTCATCATATTTCTAATTTAATTAATTCTGAATTCAATCTTCATTTTCAGGATTATGTCAATATAAAAAGGATAGAATACTTTAGAGAAAAAATCAATGATCCTGAATGGAAAGATCTATCGCTCGAAGGTATGGCATGGGGATCAGGTTTTAAATCCAGAACCACTTGTTTTAGGGCATTTATAAAACATACCGGAAAATCTCCTTCTGAATATTTCAAAGTAATTAGAATTAACCCTGAGAAAAACAATACTTATTATTTTAAACAAGCTTCCGGCTAAATAAAAATAGTAGGTCAAAGAAGTTGTGAAATCTCTTTAATTTTTTAAAAACAGCAACTATGAAGACGAAATTTAATATCCAAAGACAGACCATAAAATCAGGTTATATAGTGCTACTTCTTTTTGTCTGTTTTTTTAGTCATGCACAGCTTAAAGGAGGTCATATTTTAGGTGCCATGGGATTACAGTCAGGAACCCAGACTCCGGAAAACACATTAAGTGTTTATGTTCCCGGATATTTTTATACCGCATCCTCTTTACGAAATGCAGATGGTGACAAGTCAATTGCAAATCCTGATCTCACCATGTCCATCACGGGAGCGGGAGCCTCTTATGTAAGTGATTTCAAAATTCTGGGAGCCAATTACGGAGCCACTATCTTACTTGCTTTTGCGGCAAACACAATTCAGGGAAATAGTGTAGACACCAGAAATTCTTTAGCTTTTACAGACACCTATATACAGCCTTTGCAATTAGGATGGCACAATAAAAGAGCCGATTTTGTTTTTAGCTACCAAATGTATTTACCAACCGGAAAATTTGATGTGGGAGCTTCAGATAATAGCGGTTTAGGGATGTTTATGAATGAGTTTTCTGCCGGAACAACCTTATTCTTTAATGATAAAAAGACCTTTCATTTTTCAGCTTTATTCTCTTATGAAATAAATAGAAAAAAGAAAGATACAGATATTAAAACCGGAGATATCTTAAGTGTCGAAGGCGGTTTAGGAAAAACATTTTACGTAATGGACGGTACAAATCCTGTTCCGAAATCAATCATAAACGCAGGGTTGATTTATTATTTGCAATACAAAGTTACGAATGATAAAATTCCGGTTCCCGTAATAGGTACTATTGAAACCGATAAAGACCGTATAGGCGGCATAGGAGCCGAGGTAAATTATTTTCATATTGGCTGCAGCACTTCTGCAGGACTGCGCTGGATTGCTGAGGTCAATGCAATCAACAGATTTCAGGGAAATACCTTTTTCTTAACGCTGGCACACGTGTTTAGTTTCAAAAAAAAATAGTCTGAATAACGATTTTGATTGTTTTTTTTAGTTGAGGTTTTTTTTGATGGATTTAATAAATTCTAAATTTAGTTTAAATGAAAAACACAAAATTCTTCAGGAAATTATTTCTCATAAATTTTTTCTTTCTGTTATCAATCACGACAGTCAATGCACAAAAACAACATATTAGTTTACGGGATTCTATAGACGGAGCAATAGATTTGAGCGATTATATTATCTATGCGCACGGTTTTATTGTAGTGCCAACGCTTATTACAGAGCCTGCTTTGGGAGGCATTGGAGGTGCAGTATTGCCTATTTTCCTTAAAAAACACGACCCGATTATTGATGAAAACGGGAAGAAAAGATTTATCGATCCGGACATTACAGGTGCGATGGGAATGTATACAGGTAATAAGAGCTGGGGTGCAGGTGCCTTTCGGGCAGGAAGTTTTATAAAATCAAAAATAATGTATCGCGTTGGAGCTGGTTACGGAGATGTAAACATGTCCTTCTATGAAAATATGCCCTCTGGAAAAGACAAGGAAATTGACCTTAATTTTAGATCATTTTTCTTTTACGCAAGAGTGATGAAACAGTTTAGAAATGCAAAATGGAGTGCAGGTCCGCAGTATTTTTTGATGGATTCTAAAATCAATTTTCCTGATTTAGCTAATCTTCCGGTTTTTGCTAACGCAAAAGACATCAATAGTACTGTCAGTCAACTTGGGGCAGCATTACAGTTTGATGGCCGTGATAATATCTTTACTCCCGATAAAGGAATAAGACTTCAGTCAGACTTTTTTTGGTCAGATAAAGCAATTGGAAGCGATTACCAGGCTTGGCGGTTAAATTTATCTGCAATAGGGTATTATCCTCTAACCAAAAAACTAATTGGAGGATTGAGGCTCGAAGGAGAACAAGCCTTTGGAAGTCCGCCTTTTTATCTTCGTCCGGGAATAAACCTAAGAGGAATTCCTGCCGCAAGATATCAGGGCAAAACCAGTATCGTTACCGAAGGCGAGCTGAGATGGGATTTGTATAGAAGATGGAGTCTTATGGGCTACGGCGGTGTTGCAAGTGCTTTTGACAATTGGGACAAGGCTTTTGCCAAACCCGTAGTTTACAGTTACGGAACTGGTTTTAGATATTTACTGGCCAGAAAATTCAAACTCCGCATGGGAATCGATGTAGCAAAAGGCAATGAAGATTGGGCGTATTATGTGGTGTTTGGCAGCAATTGGCTGCGATAACTTTTACAGTATTAAAATATAAATAAACCCGACAATAATTTTGTTGGGTTTTGTTGTTTTTTATATTCAGGATGTATCTCTTTTTCTCAGTTCGTTATCTCAAATTATAGAGATAAATAGCTATTTCTGCTAATTCTATATAGGTTATTGATTTTGCAGAGTTTGTAAGTTTTTATAGCTTAATAAAAACATTTTGTAAAAATTAACGCTTGAAGGTTAGTTTTATTAACTAAAATTTAATTGTTTTGTAACAAATTGTAGATTACAACAACTAATTTATCAAATCATTAAACATAAATTATGAATACATTTTCATTCAAATCAGTACTTGCGGCTTCCGTTTTTTTTGTTGGGGCAACAGGCTGTTTTGCACAAGACATTTTAGTGAATTCACTAAAACTAAATGCAAGCGAAAAAAGTAAAGAAAACTTTAAATTTACTGACGTTATCAATCTTGGAACTACTTCTGTAAAATTACAAGGTTCATCAGGAACTTGCTGGAGTTATTCTACGAACTCTTTCTTAGAATCAGAAATGATTCGTTTAGGAAAACAACCGGTAGAATTGTCTCAAATTTACTCGGCAAGAAACGTTTATGTAGAAAAAGGAGTTAATTATGTTCGTATGCACGGAGCGGTTACTTTAGGCGACGGTGGTGCATTGCATGATGTAATTAATATGTATAAAAAATACGGAACTGTACCTAGAGAAGTTTACACTGGACTGAACTACGGAACAGACAAAAATAAATTTGGAGAAATGGCTGCAATGATCGAAGGTGTTTTGACAGCTGTAGTTAAAAACCCGAACGGAGAATTAACCCCAAACTGGAAAAAAGCTTACACTGCAGTTATCGATTCTTATTTAGGAACCGTGCCGGAAAACTTCGCATACAAAGGAAAAAACTATACGCCACAAACTTTTGCTAAAGAAGTAGTAGGTATTAATCCGGATGAGTATGTAGAGATTTCATCTTTTACAACTTCTCCTTATTACGAAAAAACAACGATGATGGTGCCGGACAACTGGTCATTTGATCAGGTTTACAACGTAAAAGTAAACGACATGACAGATGTTATCGACAATGCTCTGAAAAAAGGATACACAGTAGCCTGGGCAACAGATGTAAGCGAGAAAAGCTTTAGCTGGAAAAATGGTGTTGCATATGTACCAACAAAGAAATTTGACGATATGACTGCCGAAGAAAAAGCAGACATGTTCAACGGACCAAAAGCAGAACCTGAAATTACTGCTGAAATGCGTCAGACTGCGTTTGATAACTACACAACAACAGACGATCACGGAATGCACATTATTGGTCTTGCCAAAGATCAAACCGGAAAAGAATATTATATCGTAAAAAATTCTTGGGGAGCAACAAACGACTACAAAGGTTATTTGTTTGTAACTAAGAATTTCGTAAAATACAAAACAACTGCTTTGTTGCTAAACAAAGGCGGAATTCCAACGGATATCGCTAAGAAGTTAGGGGTTTAATTACCTTAGGTTTTATAAAATAGAAAAAGCGCTGCAAGATAATTGCGGCGCTTTTTTTATTCATTTAGTTAAGCAATTATTGTTAATTTCAACAAAGAATCTAAGATTCTAATGGGCTTAAATAATTTTTGTAGGTTTTCTATATTGTAAATAGCATAAGTGCAGTATATTCGCATAAATTTAAAAGTGTTGAAATAATTTTATCGATTCATTATGAAAGCTTTTTCAGTTTATTATTTGGCTATTATAACTGTTTTTTCTATAAATAGTTTTGGGCAAAGCATTAGTAGTGCGGCGTCAATGCCAGAGAACATTTCTAACAATGATCCTATTATAGGATATCTTGTTGTAGAAACGATTAATAAAACTTTTGGCAGAAGTGTCACCCAATACAAGGTTTCAAGGTTAAGTATGATAAGTACTTACGATCTTGGTCCTAATAATACCAGAACCATAACTCCGATATACGGAGAAGTAAAAGGAAAAAATTCGCGATTAACGCTGGCGCCAAAAGCTCTGGTTGATACTGCAGTCGCGGCTGCTAAACCTATCAGGCTGGATGCAATATACAGAAGATCAAAAGAAAAAACTTCGTATGGAGAAGCAGACTCAACAGTCGTAGTAAATTCTGAATTGACAAACGGATCATCAAACGAAAAAAAGGAAGAAGTAAAGCCACAATCAAAAGCACTTGTTGCTACAGCTTCTAAAGCTATTAAGACCGATCTGACTGATACAAAAGCAAAAGTTGTTAAAACGGGACTGCAATCAAAAAATGTAATTGCAGCTACTGCGACCGCTGTTAAACCTGTCGAGGTTGAGTTAACAGCTCCGGCGGATGGAGGGCCAAAATCTTTGTCTATAGATGTCGTAAAAACGTATGCTAAAGTGTTGGACAAAGGATATAAATCTATAGAGATGCTCACAAAGGTTGGAGACAGGGCTTATTTTGACGGTGATTTGGCAACAGCTGCTAAATATTATTCGGAGTTGTTTAGCATGGCTAAAAATTTAGAACCCGTGTATTATTATCGTTATGCTCAATCCTTAAAAGCAATCAATCAAATGGATAAAGCAGATGAGATGATGAAATTGTTTGAAAATAAAAAATAAATGTATAAAACAGCCAAAGAGTTGGTGTATTATACCATTAAAACTTTGGAAGATATTCTCGAAACAAACATAATTTTGAACCCGAACAAAGAAAGCAGGCACTTCAACGGGTTTTTAGGTAATTTGAAGTAAAATTAAATGTAACTTACTGATAATTAGTATATTTGCATTGTATTTATTCCTAATAACCTTATTGATGTATCATGAAAGTTTATGTGCGATGTTTTATAGCAATGATGTCTGTTTTTTCTTTTCACTCCTTTGGGCAAAGTAAGGATCGTATTTCTGCTCATGCTGTGAATGGGACTGCAATTTTAAAACCGGAAGATACCTCAAAGGACGGTCTTGTTATCGTAGCTTATTATGTCGAAGAAACGATCAATATGACTTTTGGAAGAAGAATTACCAAATATGAGGTTTCAAAATTAGAAATGGTCAACACGTATGACTTAGGGCCTAATAATACCAGAGTTGTAACTCCTATATACGGAAAACCAAAAGTAAAGAGCGTCAAACTGGCACTAGAACCCAAAACCTTTGTTGATACAAGTGCTGCAGTTATAAAACCAATCAAAGTTGATGTAATGGCAGTATCAGAGCCTCCAAAATATTTAAGTATAGATATTGTAGAAACATATGCTAAGGTTCTGCACAAAGGCTATAAATCGATAGATATGCTTATAAAAGTGGCTGACAGGGCTTATTTTGATGGCGATCTTGTAACGGCAGCGAAATACTACGAAGAGCTCATTAGCATGACTACAGATTTAGATGCGATGTATTATTACCGCTATGCGCAATCCTTAAAAGGAATCGACCAGGCGGAGAAAGCAAATGAAACAATGCTTTTGTTCGAAAGTAAAAATATTGGTAATAATGTAGTAAAGCATAATAAGCTGGTCAGAAACTAAGCTTAGTTATTAGCTGAATAAAAAGAATTTCTTTTTATTCAGAAGCTTGGCAAATTACAAAATTAATATCTTTTTTCTTATTGGGATTATCTCATCTTTTTGCTTAATCCCTAACTTTTGCATCTGATCCGACAAAATCTCCATTTTTTAATAAATTATCGTGAAGTACTGATTTTACTATAGTATTAAAAGAGAAAAGACTTTTTTTAAAAGCTCCCTCTCTTGGGCTTGAACCAACCCCGATGGCTATCGGGGCTCTGATTAACAGTTTTAGTTGTATTTGTTTTTAAGTTTTAAAATAATTTCTGGATACTTCAGAAGGTTTTGGATATAAGTTTTGCTTTTCATTTTTTTAATGTGCTTCTCGATTTGTAATCCTTGGGTTTTGCTTTCGCATATTATTTTGAGGAACAATACCCAATCATCAGCGTTTGCTGTAAATTTATGAGATTGAGCATTTTTATGAAATTCAATTCGGGTATCGAAATCAGATGTGAACCCGATATAAAATCGGTTAAGCTTATTGGAATGAAGAATGTAGACAATGTGCATAGTGATTTGAGATAAAAACAAAAAAATACCACTTACGTTTGTAAGTGGTATTTAAAAAAAGCTCCCTCTGGATCGAACCAACCCCGATGGCTATCGGGGCTCTGATTAACAAGATCCTTTTGAGTAAATATCAAAAAAAAATACCACTTAAAATATAAGTGGTATTTAAAAAAAGCTCCCTCTCTTGGGCTCGAACCAAGGACCCTCTGATTAACAGTCAGATGCTCTAACCAACTGAGCTAAGAAGGAATCACCTTAAAGGTAAATATGTTTGCTAAAAAAAGTTGCTCCCCCTCTTGGGCTCGAACCAAGGACCCTCTGATTAACAGTCAGATGCTCTAACCAACTGAGCTAAGGAGGAAGTTGTTGCTCGTTTTAGCGAGTGCAAATATAGATCATTTTTTAGATTCTCAAAAATATTTTAGCACTTTTTATTAAATATTTTTACTTGCCTGCAATTGCTTTGTAGATATCGTTTCCGTTAGCAAACAAAAGCAGTCCTATAAGTAAAACGAAGCCAACTACTTGGGCGTTTTCAAGGAATTTATCGCTTGGTTTTCTACCACTAATTATTTCGTATAATAAAAACATTACATGACCACCATCGAGAGCCGGAATTGGCAATAAATTCATAACTCCAAGCATAATCGACAATAAAGCAGTGATTGTCCAGAAAGCTTCCCAACTCCAGGTACTAGGAAAAATATTGAAAATAGCCGTAAAACCACCTACTTGTTTGTATGCTTTCGTTTCAGGGTTAAAAATCATTTTAAGCTGTTTTCCGTAACTGATCAATTGATCCTTCCCTTTTGTTAGTCCAACCGGGATTGATTCAAAGAAACCGTAGCTTTTAGTGCTTACTTTATAGTATCCTAGTTTTTCTAATGATTCGATATTTAAACCTCCAACACCAACGCCTAATTTTCCTGCATCAGAAACTTTAACCGTAATAGGTGTTTTTTTCAAATCACGTAAAACGACAGCAGGAATTGTTTTTCCTTTATTGCTTTCTAAAATCGTTTTAACCTGATCAAAATATCTTGCATCTTGTCCGTTAAGACTAACGACTACATCTTTTGCTTTTAAATCCGTATTTCCTGATTCCGGAGTAACATTAGCCACAGCAAAAGGAACTCTCATAGTAAAAAGTGGCTCTTTTTTTTGTTTAGCTAACTGATCAACAAAATCAGTTGGTATTTTTATGGTTTGCTGCTGTCCGTTTCTTTCGATCAAAACTTCTTTTGCCATGATAATTTTCATGTTGATATCATTGTCTAAGTTTTCGATTTTTTGTCCGTCAACAGCAAGGAATTTATCACCGGTTTTAAAACCTGATTTAAGCATGATTGGATTTTCAATCAATACACCATCTTTTAGATCTGCACTGGCAACATAAGTATCGCCATAGGCAAACGCCATTCCGATATATATAATAAATGCCAGAATAAAGTTTACAGTAACTCCGCCCAACATAATGATCAAACGCTGCCATGCCGGTTTAGAACGAAATTCCCAAGGTTGCGGTGGCAAAGCCATTTGATCCTTGTCCATGCTTTCGTCGATCATTCCGGAGATTTTCACATAACCACCAAGCGGTAACCATCCGATTCCGTATTCAGTTTCGCCAATTTTCTTTTTTAACAGCGAATATTTAACATCAAAAAATAAGTAAAATTTTTCAACTCTTGTTTTAAATAATTTTGCAGGAATAAAATGTCCTAATTCGTGAAGAATAATAAGTAATGATAAACTCAATAGAAATTGAGAGAGTTTGATAACTATATCCATTTTGTATTTTTAGTTCGTAATTTAACGCACAAAAGTAGCGTTTCTATTTTAATTTAAGACCGCAAGATAACACTTAAGGTTTTAAATTCTTGTTAATAAATGATCTTGCTTCTCTATAAATTTAGCAAAGCTTTCTTTGCTCATAATCTATTAGTAAGTTATTTATTGTGAATGTTACAAAATATCTCATAAAAGGTCTTTCCTGATTGCATCTGCTGTAATTTTATTAAAAGGTCATTCGGGTTTATTAAAACAAAATTTGGATTAAATAAAATTTAATAATAGATTTAACCTTAGGAAATTAGTAAAGTCCTAAGGAGATATTTTATAAATTTAAATGTTAATATTATGAAATCAATAGAAGATTTTAATTTAGAAGAGATTAGTACTAAAGAATTACAAAGTATAGTTGGAGGAAAAGATGTGGCGCCGATTTTAATTGGAGGCATTTTGATTGGAGCTGCGTAAAATTTGCGGAGTTGTAATTTTACACCAAAGAAAAACTCTTTTCAAAATTTTTGAAAAGAGTTTTTTTGAAAATCATTGTACTGAATCAAATTAGAATGTCTCAGATGATGCATAAAAATAGAAATCTAAATGTTTGTTAATTAATAAACATTTAGATTTCTACTTTTAACAAGAAGCTTTAACTTTACTTTTTTAAACACTATCGTACTCAATAGATAGCGTATAATCATTAAAAAGGTACAACTATGGCTTCATTATTATTTTCACCGCTTACTATAAAAAATATCACCTTAAAAAATAGAATTACGATTTCGCCTATGTGTCAGTATTCGGCGATTGAAGGCTTTGCAAACGATTGGCATTTGGTTCATTTAGGAAGTCGTGCCAGTGGTGGAGCGGGTTTAATCATTCAGGAAGCTACAGCGATTTCTCCTGAAGCCAGAATTTCTCCTTCGGATCTTGGGATCTGGAAAGACGAGCACATTCAGAAACTAAAAACAATCACCGAATATATTGTTTCCCAAAATTCGATTCCCGGAATTCAGTTGGCACATGCCGGACGAAAAGCAAGTGTTTCGATTCCGTGGGAAGGCAATAAAAAGTTAGGTTTCGATCAGGGCGGATGGCAGACCGTTGCTGCAAGTGCGATTCCGTATCACGATAACGAGCCATTTCTTCCGGAAGCTTTAGATAAAAAAGGAATTCAGAAAGTGATTTCAGATTTTAAAACAGCAACAAAAAGAGCTGTTGAAGCCGGTTATCAGGTAATGGAAATTCACGGTGCACACGGTTATTTACTGCACCAGTTTTTATCTCCTTTAACTAACATAAGAACCGATGAATATGGAGGAAGTTTCGAAAACAGAATTCGTTTTACACTCGAAATTATAGCAGCAGTACAATCAGAATGGCCTTCGGATTTGCCTTTATTCGTGCGGATTTCAGCCACAGACTGGGCAGAAGGCGGATGGAATCCTGAAGAATCAGTAAAGCTTTCTGAAATATTAAAAGAAAAAGGAGTAGATTTAATCGATGTCTCATCAGGCGGATTGGTTTCGCATCAGAAAATTGAATTAAAACCGGGTTATCAGGTTTCATTTGCGGAAAAAGTTAAAAAGGAAGCTTCAATTTTAACCGGTGCAGTAGGCCTAATTACAGAAGCAAAACAAGCCGAAGCAATTTTAGAAACGGGTCAGGCAGATTTGGTTTTATTCGCCAGAGCCTCTTTGAGAAATCCAAATTTGCCTTTAGATTTCGCAAGAGAACTAAACGACGATATTCAATGGCCAAAACAATACGAACGCGCTAAAATTTAATAAAAATTATTGGCAACAGATTACAAGATTAAAATGATTTATAAAGAAGGTTGCCAATAATTACACGAATTATCACTAATTTTTTCTTTTTTATAATTCGCGACGAAAAAACTAAATACTATACAAAATGCAAAAAATAAGAACAGCATTATTATCATACGGAATGTCAGGGAAAGTTTTTCACGCTCCGTTTTTAAACCTACACTCCGGATTTGAATTATTAGGATCTTGGGAAAGAAGCAAAAAACTCGTTCAGGAAGATTATCCTGCAGTAAAAAGTTATCCAACAATCGACGAATTATTAGCTGACGATGTCGATTTGGTAATCGTAAATACACCGGTTGGAACACATTTCGAATATGCCAAAAAAGTTTTGTTGGCAGGAAAACATGCCGTTGTCGAAAAGGCATTTACTACAACCGTGGCAGAAGCCGAAGAATTAGCAGCAATTGCCAAGGAAAAAGGATTGAAATTGGCCGTTTTTCAAAATAGAAGATGGGATAGTGATTTTAAAACCGTTCAGAAAGTAATTAAAGAAGGAGTTTTAGGCGATTTAGTCGAAGCAGAATTTCATTTTGACAGATACAATCCGTTATTGAGTCCAAAAGCACATAAAGAAACCGTAAATGACGGAGCCGGAATCCTGAAAGATTTAGGTCCGCATTTAATAGATCAGGCAGTTTGTTTATTTGGTTCACCTAAGTCAGTTTTTGCAGATATCCGTTTTACAAGAGAGAATTCTCTGGTAGACGACTGGATCGATTTATTATTGATTTACGAAGATTTCAGAGTACGGTTAAAAGCCAGCTTCTTTGTCAGGGAAGCCAATCCTGCTTATACGATTCACGGTAAAAAAGGATCTTTCTTGAAACCGCGCGGAGATGTTCAGGAAGATGATTTGAAATTGGGTAAAAAACCAAACTTAGAATCTTGGGGAACAGAATCAGAAACATTGCAAGGACTTTTGCACACGGAAATCGAAGGAAAAGAAATTTGCGAAAAAATCCCAACACTTCAGGGTAATTATTTCTCATTCTTTGATGGCGTTCATGATGCAATTGCAAACAATAAACCAGAACCGGTTACAGCACAAGATGGAGTAAAAGTCATGCAGATTATCGAAGCGGCAATTGCAAGTAATACACAGCAAAAAGTGATTAATTTGTAGCATTATTAACCCACGGATTTGCACCGATTCCTAATATTAAAATTATATCCTAAAGACGCACAGGTAGTGCGTCTTTTTTATGCGTAGAAATAGAAAACCTTAGCACCTTAATTCCTCAGAACCTTAGTCCCTTTTTAAAAATTTATAAACATATAACGTTATAAATTTAGGAACTAGTAGGGTTCTGTAGTCTGTAAAGTTGCTTTTTAGTACTTTTGCAGTATAAAACTCAAAAAGCATCAATTTGTTTAGTTTCAATCCATTATCGCTATTCCAGACCAAAGGAAAAATTAAGAAAGTTTATAGAGAAGCAAAAGCGTCTTATTTAAACCGAATTCGATTTGCCGTAGGAATGTTCTATTTCGGAATGGGTTTAAGTTTTGCGACCTGGGCAAGCCGAATTCCGGATATTAAAACGGCTTTGCATTTGACCGAAGGCGATTTAGGTTCTATTCTTTTTGCCCTTCCGGTGGGACAATTAATTGTTATGCCTTTTTCAGGAAAAATGGTAACGAAGTTTGGCAGCCATCGAATTCTGGTTTTCTCTCTGATCATGTATGTTTTATGTCTGGCTAATTTAGGTTTGGCAACATCGGCATTGCAGTTATCCCTGGGATTATTTCTATTTGGAGTGTTTGGGAATCTGGCCAACATTGCCGTTAATACCCAGGGAGTTTATACCGAAGTACTTTTCAAAAAAACAATCATGTCTTCTTTTCACGGAATGTGGAGTTTTGCCGGATTTACGGGAGCGCTGGTAGGTTTAGGAATGTTAACTTTAAAGCTGACTCCCTTTCATCATTTCTTGATTGTGGGCGGAATTGTGCTTTTAATGGTTGTTTTTAATTTTAAATTTTTAGTAAAAGCCAAAGAAAAAATAAAAAATAAAAGCACCGAAAAGAAAAAGTTATTCGTAAAACCGGACAGTTCTTTACTCTGGCTTGGAGTTATTGGTTTTTGCAGTATGGCGAGCGAAGGTGTAATGTTTGACTGGAGCGGAGTTTATTTTAAAGATATTGTACAGGCACCCGGACCTTTGGTTATTTTAGGGTATACTTCTTTTATGATTATGATGGCCAGCGGCAGATTTTTAGGCGATGGCCTGATCAATAAATTTGGCCGTGAACGTGTGATGCAAATTAGTGGAATCATGATTTCTGCGGGTCTTTTTACCGCAGTTTTTCTTCCTTATATCATTCCCTGTACACTTGCCTTTATGCTTGTTGGTCTGGGAGTGGCTACAATCGTGCCTACTGTTTATAGTATGGCAGGAAAAAATCCAAGCGTTCCGCCGGGCGAAGCCTTAACCATTGTTTCGAGTGTAAGTTTCTTAGGTTTTCTGATGGGACCTCCTGTTATTGGGCATATTGCTGAGGCTTTTGGACTTCAGTTCTCTTTTGCTTTTATCGGAATCTTTGGCGTTTTGATTGCCTTTATGGTTTCGAAAATTAGAACAACATAATAAATTCTTTTTCACTTCACGTATAATAATTAGGCTTATTGAAAATTAGCTTAGCAAAAAAGTGTTTTTATTTAATAAAATTTAACAAGAAAATATTTTCATATTATTTTTTGTTTATATTTGAATTTAAAATCTGCCACAAGTTTTTTCCAAAGACCAATTTAATTTTTTGATCCGGAATTGATATGTTTTGAAAAATCAAGACACATCAATCTGAAAACTATTTATCAAAAATAAATTGGATTTTTATGAGAAGAAATTATATGGTGGTTTGTCTTTTATTGTTTTTTGGAGTCACTTTTGCGCAAGATGAAACTATTTTTAAAGGAATAGTGATCGATGCAAAGACACAAAATCCTCTTGAGAATGTCGTGATAAGTATTCAAAATTCTGCGATAACACAACTCACCACTAGAGTGGTATTCAAAAAGTAACTTTTAGATTATTTCCTGTAGGAAAAGATAAAGATGTTGATTTTTCTACATTGACAGATGATACAGAGATGAAAATTGAAATATCAGAATCTGATAATAATAATCGAAATGTAGACGGAAAAACTATAGTGAACTATATTACTCCATTTATTGAAAAAAAAGATCCTACTGACGAAGAAAATAAATTTAAAGGGTCAGGAAAAAAATATTATGAAGCTAGTTTTACATTTAATGCCACCGTGCCCTATTCATTTGATAGCTTGAATAATGCTCAGGATTTAAGTAAATTAAAACAAGAAGTTTTACAAAATAAAGTGATAGCATTTTACAAAAATCAATGGGATATTATAAAAGAAAAAAGAGCTGATGACTTTTTTTCTTTTTTGTTTTTAAAAGAAAAGGAATTATCCCAAAGTACTTATAGTTCAAGAGCCGAATTAGAAGAAAACTTTCAAACTTATATGGAACCTTTTACTAATTTAAAATTTAGACTAGAGCCTTTAGAAAACTTTAAACTTAAAATTTAAGGAGATGGTAAAATAGTTTGCTTAGAACTTACAAGTCTTGAGTCAAAATTCAGAGGGAAATCAGCTTTTTGGGGGAAAGTGCAAAGAGATGGATTAAGAGCAATTTTCAGAAGATATTATTTGTATATACCAGAAGGTGAAACGGAGCTTAAAATTTTAAGGTAAGTGATCATGAAGAATTATTTATTTTTTTGCTTGTTGATGGTTTCTTGTTGTGGTTGCTCTCAGAATAAATCAACAATCACCATGCAGAACCCAGAAATAACAGAAAAAAACATTGTCGATAAATTAGCATCCAATATAAAACATTATGATTATGAACCCATGTACTATTTGACATATGTCCAGAACGTTTGTTATTCAGAAATACTGGTTAATGATATTCCTGATAATAAAAATTTTCAAGAAATTGGAGATGGAGGAACTGTGCCAATCAATAATTGCATTTTTAAGAGTGGTATCCAAAAAGTAACTTTTAGATTGTATCCAGTAGGTAAAAATAAAGACTTTGATTTTCCTACTTTAGTAGACAATACAGATATGAAAATTGAGGTTGAAGAATCTGACAATAATGAAAGGAATGGTGACGGAAAAAAAAATAGCTTCTTACATTACACCGCTTGTTATAACTAAAGAATATGAAGAAGGTAAATTTGAATTTGCGGGAAAAACATATTATGAAGCCAGTTTTACTTTTGAGGCAAAAATACCTTATGAAGTTGAAGGATTCGAAAATGCACGAGATTTAAGAGAATGGGATAAAGAAATTTTACATAAAAAATTATTGCAGGAGTATAATAAAATAAAAGAGATTTACCAGAAAAAAGATTACCGTAACATTGCTAGAATCTCTTACGATAATTTAAAAAATCAATTTGTGTCTGAATATCAAGATCGTAAATATATAGATGATGTTTGGACGATGCTTATGGATGCCTACAAACTACCAACATTTGAAATGCAACCCATTGAAAACTATAAAGTGGTGTTTTTGGCAGATGGTAAATTGGTTGCTTTAATGCAAAACACAAAAGATTCAAGAGTAAGAGGAAATACTTCTTTATGGGCAAAATTTGACAGAGGAGAAGGAATTGAAACCTTATTTTGCAATAGATATTTCTATATACCAAAAGGAGAAGCAGAATTTGAAGTTTATTAAAATGAAATTATTAAAGAAAAATATTTTGCTTTAGTATTATAATTTTACTCACAGATAGGTGAAATGTGAAATTAAAGTATGGATTTTTAGCTGATAATTTAATAGTAGGTTGTTTTTAAGTTTTAAACTGTTAAAATTTAATTGAATTTTGTATTTTGGTCATCCCAAATCAATACAAATACCACATGAAAACCTACTTTACCGCCATCATGATGATGGTCTTTCCATGCATTTTGCACAGTCAGGATCAAAATGCGCCTGTACGATTAAAACAAATCAACATTGTAAAAACAAATTACCAAAATTCTAAAGACGGTGAAATTGTAAACAAAACAGTTGTTTTTAAAGACGGGAAACTTCAAACTATTACTACTTCAGATGTGGTTCAGCATTTTTTTTATAACCCTAAAGGATTGTTGGATAAAACCGTAAAAGACAAAGTGGGAAGCGAATGGAAAGAAGTTGTGAATTACTCTTATGATGCAGATAATAACATTACAAAATTTATTAAAAAATATCAGGAAGGTAACGACTATATTACCAAAACAGTAACTTTTGGTTACGAGGGAGCAAGAGTAAAAGTAATTACTAAAAAAAGTACGAATCACCAGAATGTGGTTGATGATGTCGAATATATCGTAGAAAACGGTATAATTGTAAGACGTACAACGAGAGATAGAAACAAAGCAATAATTGGTAAAATTGAATATGTTTATATCAATGACAATGTTGCTAAACATAAAGGTCTGGTTGGGGATAAAATTTCCAGAACTTATACTTTTGATGATAAAAAATCAGTAGATCAATTAATTGTTCAGAGTTTGTTTGGCGACAATTATAAAGTTATCGTCCCCATGATTTCGTATCACGAAGAAGAGTTTAGTTTTGAAGCCATATCGTATAACAACGAAATGAATTTTAGCCCGTCATCCACTGTCTTAGTTGGTGTGAGTAGAAAATACAAATACAATAAATTAAACTTTCCAATTTCGTGTTCCCAGATTGAAGAAAATGGGATTGTAAAAACAGAAAAGACTTTTATTTACGAATAAAAACAATCTTTTTAAGGTGCCCTCAAACCATTTAGAAATTAAGTTTTGTTAAGATTAAATTCTTATTATTCTTAATTTTTAAATGGTTTGCTTGTTTATAGGGCTATTAATTTCCCAAATGGAACTTAAAAACGAAATTCTATAAGTGTTAGTACCTTACAAATCATTAAATTTGCACCTTATTCAAAGCTATGTTAGAAAAAGAAATTATAAATTTTGAGAGAACGGCCATTGTTGGTATCGTAACTCAAAACCAAAGTGAAGAAAAACTTAACGAATATCTGGATGAACTGGAGTTTTTGACTTTTACCGCCGGAGGTGAAGTGATAAAGCGCTTTTCTCAAAAAATGGAACGCCCAAATCCCAAGACTTTTGTTGGAACGGGGAAAATTGAAGAAATCAATCTTTTTGTAAAAGAAAACGACATATCGACTTTAGTATTTGATGATGAATTATCGCCATCTCAACAAAAAAATATATCTAAAATCATAGATTGTAAAATCTTAGACAGAACGCACCTTATTCTGGATATTTTTGCTCAGAGAGCTGAAACATCTTACGCAAGAACTCAGGTAGAATTGGCGCAATGCCAGTATTTATTGCCTAGACTTTCCGGTATGTGGACACACCTGGAGCGTCAAAAAGGGGGTATTGGAATGCGTGGACCCGGAGAAACTGAGATTGAAACAGACAGACGTATCGTTCGTGACCGAATTGCACTCCTGAAAGAAAAAATAAAAACGATCGACAAACAAATGGGCGTGCAGCGTAGTAATCGCGGCGCAATGGTCCGTGTTGCTCTGGTAGGATATACCAATGTTGGAAAATCGACATTAATGAACGCAGTTGGTAAAAGTGATGTTTTTGTTGAGAACAAATTATTCGCAACTCTTGATACAACAGTGCGAAAAGTGGTGATTAAAAACTTGCCATTCTTATTGTCAGATACAGTAGGTTTTATCAGAAAGCTGCCAACTCAGTTAGTAGATTCTTTTAAAAGTACATTAGATGAGGTTCGCGAAGCTGATTTGCTGTTGCATGTTGTAGATATTTCGCATCCCGATTTTGAAGATCATATCGAATCTGTAAATCAGACCTTGTTAGAAATCAAAAGCAATGATAAGCCAACAATTATGGTTTTCAATAAAATTGATGCCTACAAACATTTGACTATCGACGAAGATGATTTGATTACAGAGAAAACAAGAAGACATTATACACTTGAGGAATGGAAACAAACCTGGATGAGTAATGTTGGTCAGAATAAAGCATTGTTTATTTCGGCTACAAATAAAGAAAATTTTGAGGAATTCAGAGAAGTGGTCTATGAAGCAGTTCGCCAGATTCATATCACAAGATTTCCTTATAATAAGTTCTTGTATCCGGATTATAAGGATGCAATCGAGAAAGAAGAAGAACAAGATGTAGAATAAAAATTTTACCGCAAAGAGCGCCAAGATTTTATATTAAGTATCTCAGGAAAACACAAAGTTCGCAAAGCTATATAGATTTAGCTTTGCGAACTTTTTTTAAGCTTTGTGTTCTTATGCCGGGATTAATTTCACTAAGATGCAAAAGTATTCATAATATAAACTTTGCGTCCTTGCGGCTTTGCGCGATTATTTCAGCCCAGTAAAAAAAACTTGCGTTCTTTGCGGTAAAATTAATTTGTTAGAATCCGAAATTAACTCCTAAACCAAATACTTCTCTCGTTTGAAATCCCTGAAAAGCATTGTCATCATAAATTGCCTGAAATGATAGGTTAGCAGATAAAAACTTATTTACTTTCATGATAATATTCAAAGAGTAGTTGATATCTACGTTTTGAGGATCTTCAAGATAGTTTGAATATAAATTCAGGGTATTTTCAGCTGTTACATTCGTCATAATGGCTAATTTATAATAAACAGAAGCATAGAAATCCAATTCGTAACGCATCGTTTTGTTAGCGTCTACACCAAAATAAGCACCATCAACATAGGGTAAACCAGTTGCCTGATCTATTCCAGATGTATAAGCACCATCTACAAAAGTGAATTTTGAAGTTAAAGGCGCGAAGTTTATTTTAAGATTATCATCTTTTGTCCAGTAAATACCAGGACCAGTAGTAAGATAACCAGGAGACATAAATTTGGTGTTTTCAGTTCTGATTTCTTTTCCGTTTGCATCCTTACCATATAAATAACCCGTCGTAAACTGAGTTCTGAAATTTAGAAAATAAGAATAATACCATTGACCAAAAGCGCGTTTTCCAACGATCGAATTGAATTCAAGACGGTCATCAGTCTTTTTTTCATAGTCGGCATTTTTAGTCTGCAAAAGGCCGTAAGACGCTAAGACTTTATTGTCCCAGGTAAGATCGTCTTTTTTATAATTGAAATCGTAGTTGATTCCTAAAGTTCCTGAAAAGCTATCTTCCCCTCCCGCAATCCAGTTATTAAAGCTTGACTGATTTAGTAAAAGCGAAACGGTTCCTTTTGCTTTCCAGCCTTCACCTTCGATTGTGTCGTTTATTTTTTTAACTGCTTTTTCAGTATTCTGAATCAGCTCTTTTTCTGAATTTTGGGCTTGAACAAAAGTTAAGTTCGTTAAAATAAAAAGTAGTAACGCTAGCTTTCTCATGATGTATAGTTTAAATGTGTAGGAACAAATATACTAAAAAAGCGTTAAAAGGCAGAGCGTTATTGATGTTGTAAGAAAGTTATTTCTTAGCTTCTTTGTATAAAGGTACTGCAGAACAGGCTTCTCCGTACATGATACTTCGTGCAAAAGGTTGCAAATAAGTTGCTGCTAAAATATAAGCACGCGTTGGAACCGGTTTTTTAGAGCAGCCTTTTATGATAACGGGTTTGTTTTTATATTCAGAATAATCGAGCTTGCTTAAGAGCTCTTCGTATAAACTGGCATCTAGATCCTCGATAGTTCCGTTGACTACTTTTTTTGCATAAGGAGCAAGTTGAATCGCTACCAAAATAGATGACCAGGCAGGAACGATAGCATCTGTACTGCAATTTACAGCTACATATTGGTCTTGGTATTGTGACCAATCGTGATTTTTTAAGTGGTCCCTAAAGTCTTTTTCTTTTAATAAAAAACCTTCCAAAAGCCATTGCGAAATGTCAATTTGCACACGCATTCCCTTTGGATAATAATCCTCAAGATCAAAAACTTCTAAGGCACTATTGGCAACTTTATTGATTATCTCTTCCATATGAAAAGTTAGTTTCGGGTTTCAGGTTTCAAGTTGTTGGAACTTGAAACCTGAAACCCGAAACAAATTTTATTAAAGCATTCCTAATTCTAATTTTGCTTCCTCGCTCATTAAATCTTTACTCCATGGCGGATCAAAAGTAATTTCAACATCAACATCTTTTATGTTTTCGATTGTTTTTACTTTTTCTTCTACTTCTCTGGGTAAACTTTCCGCAACCGGGCAGTTTGGAGAGGTTAATGTCATCAGGATTTTTACTTCGTAATCAGTATTTACCATTACGTCATAAATCAATCCTAATTCATAAATATCTACAGGAATCTCCGGATCGTAAATGCTTTTTAAAACTTTTACAATTGATTCTCCTAATTCGTTTGTGTCTATTTCTTGTTCCATTTTTTTGTTTTTTGTTTTTTTTCTACCATATAAGTTATATAAGTTCATTTAAAAATAATGTGCTTATATTTTCTCAGTTCAATATGGTTTTTCTTCTGTAATATTGACCAACAAGCTTATAATTTCTTATATAACTTATATGGTTAAAAATCGGCTAATTAATTTCTGTTTTTAGCATCAAAAGCCAAAGCGTACATTTTGATGTTTTTAATCATCGAAACCAATCCGTTTGCACGAGTGGCAGATAAATGTTCCTTTAAACCAATTTCATCAATAAACTGAGTATCGGCATTTATGATATCTTCTGCTTTTTGATTAGAGAAAGCGCGGATTAAAATGGCGATAATTCCTTTGGTCAAAATCGCATCACTATCAGCAGTGAATACAATTTTATCGTCTTTTTGTTCGCCTTGCAGCCAAACTTTTGATTGACAGCCTTTGATTAAATTTTCGTCTGTTTTGTATTCCTCTTTGATTAACGGAAGACTTTTTCCTAATTCGATGATGTATTCATAACGCTGCATCCAATCATCAAACATCGAAAATTCGTCTATTATTTCGTTTTGTATTTCTTTTATTGTCATAATTATTCTTTCGTAAAATCAACCAGCAAATTTACCAATTTTTCTATTTCCTTTGGAGGAAAACCATTGTCGAAACCCGGAGTTTCATATGTTTTCTGGTTGTAAATTATCTTTAAATTTCCAATTGCAGCACCGTCGTAAAAACGTTTTTCAGTAGGTCCTTTTAATGTTGGAATACTTTCTAAATCAATTTTTGAAAACTCTGCAACAATCTGTTTCCATTTAGCATCGCTTATTTTATTTTCTACCGCTGGAGTGTTTCTGCCATTCGTAACCGAAACTGTTTTATTCTGAACGAGTATCACTTTATAAATACCTCTTGAAACTGCAGAATATTCTATTTGTGTTGATGTTATATCGTTTGCTTTTTGACTGGCACAACTCGTGCCAATGAAAATCGTTAAGAGTAATAAGGATAATGTTCTCATAAATAGTTTTAGCTTAACATGGTTTTTGCCTTCTTCACCGCTTCCACCATAACATCAATTTCTTCTATGGTATTGTAAAAAGAAAATGAAGCACGGATGGTTCCGGGAATGCAGAAAAAGTTCATGATAGGTTGTGCACAATGATGTCCGGTTCGAACTGCAATCCCTAATTTATCGATAATAGAACCAATATCATAAGGATGAATTCCGTCAATATTAAACGAAACTACAGAAGCTTTATTTTTTCCGGTACCGTAAATTTTCAAACCTTCAATTTCTAGAAGACGCTTTGTAGCATGCTCCAGTAATTTTTCTTCTTGTTTTTGAATGTTGTGAAAACCAATATTGTTTAAATAATCAACAGCGGTTCCTAACACAATTCCGCCCGCAATATTTGGCGTTCCGGCTTCAAATTTATGAGGAAGATCAGCATAAGTTGTTTTCTCGAAAGTAACTTCTTTGATCATTTCTCCACCGCCCTGATAAGGAGGTAGTTTGTTTAGCCAGTCTTCTTTCCCGTATAAAATTCCGGTTCCTGTTGGACCGCACATTTTATGACCTGAAAAAGCATAAAAATCACAATCTAAATCCTGAACATCCGGTTTTAAATGCGGAACAGCCTGCGCACCATCGATTAAAACAGCAGCGCCAACAGCATGTGCTTTTTCGATTATATATTTGATAGGATTAATGATTCCTAATGCGTTCGAAATATGATTTACGGTTACCACTTTGGTTTTTGCTGAAAGCAAAGCATCAAAAGCCTCCATGATCAGTTCACCGTTTTCATTCATCGGAATAACTTTTAGCGTTGCTCCGGTTTTTTCGCATAACATTTGCCACGGCACAATATTACTATGGTGTTCTAAAGAAGAAACCACAACTTCGTCACCAGGTTTTAGAATGGATGCAAAACCGTTGGTTACTAAATTGATTCCATGTGTTGTTCCCGAAGTAAAAAGTACTTCATGGGAGAACTTCGCATTGATATGATGTTGGATTTTTACTCTTGATATTTCGTATGCATCAGTTGCCAATTGACTTAAGGTGTGAACACCACGATGAATGTTGGCGTTTATTTCCTGATAGTATTTTGCCTCAGCATCAATCACAATTTGAGGTTTTTGTGAAGTTGCTCCGTTATCGAAATATACTAAAGGTTTTCCGTTTACTTTTTCCGAAAGTATCGGAAAATCAGCTCTTATTTTTTGGATGTCTAACATGTCTTATTTAGAAAAATTCTATCTACAAAAGTACTAAAACTAAATTGGTTTATCCATCAAAACTATAATTTCCTTTTATGGTACTATCAATCTAAGGAGGGAATATTGATTCTATAACCTTAATTTAAGGTTTGTAAATGATTTGAAATTCAAAATGTGAATCGGATACTAATATCGTGATTGTAAATTATTTATATTGCAGTAAAAATAACAGTCAAATATCATGAGGAAAATTATCAAATTACTTGCGCTTGTTTTACTAATTGTAGTTTTTTATTTTGGATTTACCACTTATCCAAAGCTTGAACTGATCTCTGGCTTCTCGGCGAAAAGTATTGCTTCGGGACATTTCTTAGATCATCGATCGAAAGAATTGATTGAAAAAGGCGATAATGATATTAAGTTAATGGATTTGGCAACAAATACAATTGATGAAGCCGGAAAATTTGCGACATCTTCTGTTTATGGTTTAAAAGAAAGAAAAGCAATTTACCGCGAAGGTTTAGGTGCGACTTTAATAGATGATGATTATGATATTTCGAAGCCTTATTTACTTCCTAACCGAACAAAATTAGTCAATAATTTGCCTTTTCCTTACGGGAATAATGAACCAAAAGACACCTTACTTTCGAATGTAGATTATTCGAAATTGAAAAAATCTATTGATAATTCTTTTGATAAAAATGGCGAAAATGTAAAACGTACCCGAGCAGTTGTGGTTTTGTATAAAGATAAATTGATTGCTGAACAATATGATACAGGATTTAATAAAGACAGTAAAATTTTAGGCTGGTCGATGACAAAAAGTATTACCAATTCTGCTTTTGGCGTTTTGGCAAAACAAGGAAAAATTGATATTTATAAACCGGCACCAATTGCTGAGTGGCAAAATGACGAGCGTAAAATCATTACTATAAACGATTTGCTGCACATGAATTCCGGTTTGGAATGGGAAGAGAATTACAGCAAAATTTGTGATGCGACAATAATGCTGTTTCAGTCTGGAGATATGGCAAAAGTACAGCGTGAAAAACCGGCTCAGTTTAAGCCGAACACACATTGGAATTATTCTTCAGGAACAACCAATTTATTATCAGGAATTTTAAAAAGTCAGTTTAAAACACAACAGGAATATCTTGATTTCTGGTACAGCGCCGTAATCGATAAAATCGGAATGAATTCTATGATCGTTGAACAGGATATGTCCGGAACTTTTGTAGGTTCATCATATGCCTGGGCAACGGCCAGAGACTGGTCAAAATTTGGATTATTATATCTTCATAAAGGAAATTGGAACGGAGCACAAATTCTGGACGAAAGCTGGGTAAAATATTCTGCAACGCCAACAAATACTTCTAAAGGAGCTTATGGAGCACAATTTTGGCTAAACGCCGGAGGAAAATTTCGGGATGTTCCTCGTGATATGTTTTATTGCAGCGGATATCAGGGACAAATGGTGGCGATTATTCCGTCTCTGGATATGGTAATTGTGAGAATGGGATTGAAAGAAGAAGATCAGGGATTTGATTTTAATGGGTTTTTGAAAGATGTCATTTCTGCAGTAAAAAAATAAAAATAAACCACAATCCCGATAGCTATCGGGAGCAAAGTATAAAACCGCAAAGTTCGCAAAGCTTATATAAAAACCTTGCGAACCTTGTGTAAACCTTAGCTCCAGATATTATCGGGATTGCGGTTAAGAAAATCTACAAATCAAATCCTAAATTCACGCCCAATTTCATGGCAATGATTTTAGTAATTCTTTGTTTCAATTCCGGTATTTTAATGCTTTCGATAACAGCATTCGAGAATGCGTACATCAATAAAGCTTTAGCCTCTTTTTTAGGAATTCCACGAGATTGCATATAGAACATTGCAGTTTCGTCAAGTTGTCCTACGGTACAACCGTGAGAACATTTTACGTCATCAGCAAAAATTTCTAATTGCGGTTTTGCATTGATTGTAGCTTTATCACTCAATAGAATGTTGTTGCTTTTTTGGAAAGCATTTGTTTTTTGAGCTTCTTTTTCTACCAAAACTTTTCCGTTGAAAACGCCTGTTGAGCGATCAGCGAAAATTCCTTTATAATCCTGGAAACTCTCGCAATTTGGCGTTGCGTGGTTTACCAAAGTATAATGATCAACGTGTTGTTTTTCGCCAATAATAGTGATTCCGTTTAACGTGCTTGTTAATCTTTCACCAAAGTGATAAAAGTTTAAATTGTTACGGGTTAAATTTCCTCCAAACGAAAAAGTATGCACATAAACGTGACTTTCCTGTTGTTGCGAAACGTAAGTATTATCAATTAAATTCGCCTCGATATTATCGTTTTGAATTTTATAGTGATCTACAATTGCGCGTTTTTGAGCAAAAATCTCTGTAACCGAATTGGTTAAAACGGGATTTTCATTCAAACTTTGGTGACGCTCGATAATCTGAACATGAGAATTCTCTCCAACAATAATCAGATTTCTAGGCTGAACCAATAAAGCAGCTTCGTTTCCTGTTGAGAAATACATAATCTCGATAGGTTTGTCAGCAACTTTCTTTTGTGGAATATTGATAAAAGCGCCTTCACTTGCAAAAGCAGTATTCAACGAAGTCAAACTTTCGTCTTTACTGGCAATTTGGTTGAAGTATTTGTCAATAACCATTTTATATTTTGGTTTGGTCAGTGCCGATGACATCAAGCAAACATCGATTCCGTCATGCGTAGTAGAAGACAAATGCGAGCTGAAAACACCATCAATAAACACTAATTTATAAGTGTCAATTTCGTGTAAAAAGTATTTTTTTACCTGATTAAATTCGATTGCATTTTCCTGCTTAGGAAAAACCGTAAAGTCATTTTTTAAGATGGCGTTTAGCGATGTATATTTCCAAGCTTCTTCTTTTTTGGTTGGGAAACCTTTATTTTCGAAGTTTTTTAAGGCATTTGTGCGTATGTCATGCAAATCTGAATGTACATCGACACGCTCTTCAAAAGCCATAAAAGACGATACTAATTTTTCTTTTAAATCCATTGTTCTTTTTAGTCTTAAAGTCGAAAGTCGAAAGTCGAAAGACTCCGGATTGTCGACCGTTTTGCCAATGGTCAAAAATTTAAAGCATAAAGTTTGCAACTTTATGACTTTCGACTTTATGACTTTTGGCTCAAATATTTAATGAAACCACTTAATAATTTCGATATTTCTGTTATCGATTCTAAAAGTATTTCAAATTCTTCTTTAATAATGTATTCTAGATCAAATGCTAAATATAATTGAGAACGAACTTCTCCTGCTGATGCTTTTGCTACATATAAAAAGTAAATAAACTCTTTGTCTGTGTTTCTCTCAAAACCTTCTGCTATATTTGATGATATAGAAATTGATGCTCTTCTAATTTGTCTAACGAAATCAAAGTCTTTTTTGAAATTAGAATTTTCGGTAATCAGATATATTCTTTTGTTGAAGATTCTTGATTTTTGCCAGGAATTTATTTCTTCAAAAGATTTAAATTTACTCATGCTCTACTTTTGACTTTATGACTTTCGACTTTATAGACTATTTTTTAGTTTTCTGCTTTAATCCAGTCGTATCCTTTTTCTTCCAGTTCGTAAGCCAATTCTTTTCCGCCAGATTTTACGATTCTTCCGTTGTAAAGAACGTGAACGAAATCCGGAACGATATAATCTAACAAACGTTGGTAGTGCGTGATTACGATAATGGCGTTTTTCTCGCTTTTTAATTTGTTTACTCCGTTAGCCACAATTCTTAAAGCATCGATATCAAGACCAGAATCAGTTTCGTCAAGGATAGCTAATTTTGGCTCTAACATTGCCATTTGAAAAATCTCGTTTCTTTTTTTCTCACCACCAGAAAAACCTTCGTTTAAAGAACGGGATAAAAATTTACGGTCGATTTCTAATAATTCAGATTTCTCACGAATTACTTTTAGCATTTCGTTCGCAGGCATTTCAGCCTGACCGTTTGCTTTACGAGTTTCGTTGATGGCAGTTTTCATGAAGTTGGTAACGCTAACTCCGGGAATTTCTACAGGATATTGAAACGAAAGGAAAACTCCTTTGTGTGCTCTTTCTTCGGGAGCTAAGTCAGCAAGATCTTCTCCGTCAAGGAAAACTTCTCCTTCAGTAACTTCGTAGTTTTCGTTTCCGGCAATTACAGCCGAAAGGGTACTTTTTCCGGAACCGTTTGGTCCCATGATCGCGTGTACTTCGCCAGCTTTAACTTCTATATTAATTCCTTTTAGGATTTCTTTATCACCAATTGAGGCGTGAAGGTTTTTTATTGATAACATTGTTTTTTTTATTTTATATAAATGTCAATTCTATTTTTGTTGTCTGGTTTAGGATATTGGCATTAAAATGCGCATGACCTAAATAATCCATGCCTAAATAATCGGCTGTTTTTTTGAACGGAATGTAAAAACTATCTTCGATTTCATTATCGTGTGAATTTGATATCACACCAATTTTCTTTCCTCTAAGTTTTCGTCCGGTTTCTTTTTCAATTCGGATTAAATCCGAAAAGCGATCAAAGAAAACCTTCATGATTCCACTCATATTGTACCAGTATATGGGCGTTGCAAAAATCAAAGTTTCGTATTTCTCTAATATTCCTTTTATTAAAGGCAAAAAATCGTCTTCTCTGTTTTTGCTTTCGTAATCATAATGAGAAATATTATAATCACTTAAATTAATTATGTCTATTCCGGTTTCTTTAGCAATTTCATTCACAATTTTGGTTGTGTTTCCGTTTTTTCTGGATGAACCTAAAATGATCACTTTCTTCCCTTCCATTTCTTAATTAACCTACAGATCCTTCTAAAGAAATCTCTAATAATTTTTGCGCTTCAACAGCAAATTCCATTGGCAATTTGTTCAATACATCTTTACTGAAACCGTTTACAATTAAGGCAATCGCTTTTTCAGTTGGGATACCTCTTTGGTTGCAATAAAAAACCTGATCTTCTCCAATTTTACTTGTAGTTGCTTCGTGCTCTATTTTAGCCGATGGATTTTTACTTTCGATATAAGGGAAAGTATGCGCCCCGCAATTGTTCCCCATTAAAAGAGAATCACATTGCGAAAAGTTTCTTGCATTCTCAGCTCTTGGGCTAATCTGCACTAATCCACGGTAACTGTTTTGTGATTTACCAGCCGAAATACCTTTAGAAATAATAGTCGATTTAGTGTTTTTTCCTAAATGGATCATTTTTGTTCCGGTATCTGCTTGTTGGTAATTATTGGTAACGGCAATTGAATAAAATTCTCCTACCGAATTGTCCCCTTTAAGTACACAAGAAGGATATTTCCAGGTTACAGCTGAACCTGTTTCTACTTGTGTCCATGAAATTTTAGCGTTGGTTTCGCATAAACCTCTTTTGGTTACGAAGTTATATACTCCACCTTTTCCTTCTTTATTTCCAGGGAACCAGTTTTGAACGGTAGAATATTTAATTTCTGCATCGTCTAAAGCGATTAATTCAACCACGGCAGCGTGCAATTGGTTTTCGTCACGGCTTGGGGCAGTACAGCCTTCAAGATACGAAACGTAACTTCCTGCATCAGCAATAACCAAAGTTCTTTCGAATTGTCCGGTTCCTGCCTGATTGATTCTGAAATAAGTTGAAAGTTCCATTGGGCAACGAACGCCTTTTGGAATATAACAGAAACTTCCGTCAGAGAAAACTGCTGAGTTTAATGCTGCGTAGAAATTGTCTTTTTGAGGTACAACAGTTCCTAAATATTTACGAACCAATTCCGGATGTTCTTTTATCGCTTCTGAAATCGGACAGAAAATAATTCCTTTTTCTCCTAATGTTTTTTTGAAAGTAGTAGCCACAGAAACAGAATCGACCACAATATCCATAGCGACATTGTTCATCATTTTTTGTTCGTCTACAGAGATACCTAACTTTTTGTACATTTCAAGAAGTTCCGGATCCACATCATCCAAAGTTTTGTTTGGATCTACTTGTTTTGGAGCTGAATAATAAGAAATGGCCTGAAAATCCGGTTTTTGATAATGAACATTTGCCCATTCCGGCTCAATCATTTCTTTCCATGCACGAAAAGCCTCAATGCGCCAGTCGGTCATCCATTCTGGTTCTTCTTTTTTAAGAGAAATAGCTCTTACGATATCTTCGTTTAAGCCAATAGGAAATGTCTCCGATTCAATATCAGTATAAAATCCGTATTCGTATTCTTTAGTTTCGAGTTCGATTTTTAAATCGTCTTCAGTATATTTTGACATTTTTTAGTTTTTTAAAACGCTTAAAGTTTTAAATTTTAAGCGTTTAAATTTTTGCTTTAGGACTCTTAATTTATAACGAGAATGATTCTCCACAACCACAAGTTCTGCTTGCATTTGGATTATTGAATACAAAACCTTTCCCGTTTAATCCGCCTGAAAATTCAAGAATTGTTCCGGCTAAATATAGAAAAGATTTTTTTTCAACTGCAATTGTTATGTCGTTGTCTACAAATATTTTATCGTCGTCGCCTTTGGCTTTGTCAAATTTTAAATCATAAGACAAACCAGAGCATCCGCCACTTTTCACGCCTACTCTTACGTAATCGTGTGCAGCATCAAAACCATCATCTTTCATCAAGTCGATGATTTTCTTTTTGGCTGTATCAGAAACTTTTATCATTGTTTATGGTATTTATTTTTGCATTCATTTGTAATCGTATTAAAAACAGTAATTAAAATATTACATTTTAAAGTGCTGTCTTTCAATGTTGAAATGAAATTATCTGCAAAGATACGACTTAAAAACCTTTTTCCATAACGCTTCACATTATTATAACAAATGTTAAAATAGATAATAGTTATATTAATAAAACAAATATCATTGTTTATCTCATTTATTTGTTTGATAGCGTTTTTATCAAAAATTTAAATATCTACTAATTTTGTGGGATTTGCTTATCAATAGCTGTATTTAAGTGTTAAAAAAGCGTATTTATACGGGGTGCAGGCAATTTTTTATTATTACTTTTGCAGAAAATTGTGAGTAATTATGAAAAAACAATACAAAATTAAGTGGGTAAAAGCACTTTTAGCAGTGTTTTTTGTTTTTGGATTAGGTGCTACATTCTTTATTTTTAGCAGAGAGCCAAATGAAGTTGAAGAAAAAACTAAAGAGGTAATAAAAGAGCAGAAATTGAGTGACTCAAATCCTGAATCCCTTTCTCAGAAAAACATTTTAGATTCTTTGACCACTTTAAAACTGGCTTATGATGTGGCTATTCTGGAGAAAACTTCTTTATCTCAACAATTAGAACTTGAAAAGAAAAACATCGAGAACCTGATGGAAATCATTAAAGCGTCTAAAAATCCTTCGCCTTTACAAATTAAGGTCTATAGAAAACAACTTTCTGATATCAAAATCGCATTAGAATCTAAAGTTGCAGAAGTTAAAAAACTAAAATCTCAAAATAAAAATTTACTTACTGAAATCGAAAGTCAGAATGTTGTGATGTATCAACAAAAGACTGAAAATGATACTTTGGTTTCTAAACAAAAAAGACTGGAATCGACTTTAAAAGATGCTTCAAAGTTAGTTCCGGGCAACTTTAGTGTGATCGCTCTCCGGGAGAAAAAAACCGGACAAGAGCTGGAAACGGTAAAGGCAAAAAACACTAAAAAACTTAAAATGAGCTTTTCTCTAAACGGAAATACCGTTGCCAAAACAGGAAAAAGAATTTTTTATATTCAGGTTTTAGATCAGAAAAATAAGGTTCTAGGCGTGAACAAACTGATCGAGTTTGGAAATAATAAGGCCTTGGTTTATAGTTTTATAGTTGCGGTTGACTTTCAGGGAAAAGCTGCGAATGTTTATGGGGTTTTAAACGCTGACGAAAACGGATTTCAAAAAGGAACTTATTTTGTCAATTTCTTCGACAAACAAGAAATTATGGGAAGTACTTCGATTACGCTGGAATAATAATGGCCGACTTTTAGCCCACTCCCGATAGCTATCGGGATTACGGATCTGGCAGATTTACACTGATTTTTTTTATTTGCACCAAAATTTGAAAATTTGATTAAACTAAAAAATCAGTGTAAATCAGTTTAACCAGTGGGCAATCTTTATATACATAAAAAACATTATTTAAAGAATACTTAGTATAAAGAGATTGGATTTCCTAGCTTTGTTTTCAATACTAGAAATGTACTCTTATGAAACTTTACCCAATAGAATCCGGAAATTTTAAGTTAGATGGTGGCGCTATGTTTGGTGTTGTACCTAAAACAATCTGGAACAAAACCAATCCCGCAGATGATAATAATTTAATTGATATTGCCGCGCGATGTTTACTTATCGAAGACGGAAATCGATTAATTCTCATTGATACCGGAATGGGGGACAAACAATCTGAAAAGTTTTTTGGTTATTATTCGCTTTGGGGATCGCATTCTATCGATAAATCTTTGGCAAAATACGGTTTTAGCCGAGATGATATTACCGATGTTTTTATGACGCATTTGCATTTTGACCATTGTGGTGGAAGTGTAAAGTGGAATTCTGATAAAACAGGATACGAACCGGCTTTTAAAAATGCTAAATATTGGAGTAATGAAAATCACTGGGAATGGGCAACAAAACCCAATGCGCGTGAGAAAGCATCTTTTCTTTCGGAGAATATATTGCCCATGCAGGAAAGCGGACAATTGAATTTTATAAAACGTCCTGAATCTGATTTTGGTTTTTCTCACGAAATGAATTTCGGAATTTACTATGTCGATGGCCATACCGAAAAGCAAATGATTCCGCATATTCAGTACCACGATAAAACGATTGTTTTTTGTGCTGATTTACTGGCAACAGCAGGACATATTCCGCTGCCATATGTTATGGGTTACGACACAAGACCATTATTGACAATGCCTGAGAAATCAAAATTTTTGAATGAAGCAGCAGATAAAAATTATTATTTATTTTTAGAACACGATGCACACAATCAGATTATAACGGTAGAACATACAGAAAGAGGAGTAAGGCTGAAAGACGTTTTTACTTGTGAAGAGATTCTTTAAAACAAAAATTAAATTATAAAAAAATCCCATTTTCAGTATGTCGAAAATGAGATTTTTTGGTTGAACAAATTATAATTCTAAAATTCTAGTTGGTTTTAAATTTCCAAACCTGACCAACAGTTTCTCCTCCTTTATTGTCTTTTACAACAACTTGCCAGAAATATTGTGTTGCAGGTTCCAGTGTAACATCAAAAGAAATTGCACTTGTATTCTCGCTTACTTTTGCTGTAGGTGGATTGGTTTTTCCAAAATAAACATCATAAGTCAGAACGTCTTTTGTGTCAACATCTGTTGCTGTCCATTTTAGAGTTGCAGTCGTCGTATTCGACACAGAATTTATTGACGGCTGTACCAATTCCGGAGAAAAAGGCAAATGATTCACTACGGCATCGCCGGTAGTATAAAATTTATAAGTTGCCGTATAATTACTTGACAAACCCTTACTGTCAGTAGCTTTTACTCTCCAATAGTAAGCAGTGTTTTTTTCTAATTCTGCAGATGTACTATTGGTTGTTACCTCCAGGGTCTTTACAATTTGAGAGAACGAATTATCTTTTGCAATCTGAATCTGATAAGTGATATTATCTTTATTCTCATCAGTAGATAAAGCCCATTGAAATGCAATAATCTTGTCCAGGCATAATTTACCATCAGCCGGAGCTGTTAGTGCCGGTACAGTTGGTGCTATATTTACGATTGGTGGGACAACAACAGGATCTGAATCATCTCCGCCGCCTCCGCCACAAGCTGCAAATAAAAAACCAATGATGGATAGGTATATAAAATTCTTCATTTTTATTTTTTTATAATTTTAATGTATTCCGGATTTTCCAAATAGATTTTGGCAGCATAAATTCCTGAAGGTTGGTTTTCAAGATTCAATTGTGCTTTTCCGCTTTCGATAGTATATGTTTTAGTCGAAACCAATTGCCCTGAGAAGTTGTATAATTCTATTTTAACTTCATTTTTAGCGGCTGGAATTTCAATTTCAAAACTTCCTGAAGTAGGGTTAGGGTAAGCAGATAAGATTTGTGATTCGAAATCTGAAACAGCAACCTTTTTAGAGAAAATACCTTCGCAGGCTTTTGCAGTGGCTACTTCGACTAATGCCGCTTTGTTAACATCTACAGAAAATGTTGCATCAGTGGTTTGAAACTGCTCAGCTCCGTCAACAAAAACAGTAAATGGTGCAGTTCCTGCTGTGATTTCAACATCAACGGTTTTGCTCGTAACACTTGATTTTCCTGTTATAATCGCACCTTTTGCAATAGTAACGGTAAAGTTTTGTTCGAAAATCATTTCCGGAATTGTAATCTTGATTTTGTAAACACCCGGAACTAAACTCGCTACTTTTAAGCTGTTGTTGGTAAAAGTGTAGGTTTTATCATTTATACTTGCCTGATAAGCAAAAGCCTGTTTTCCAACGATGCTGATTTCTCCATTGTTTTCGCCAAGACAAGATTCGCTTTTGGTTTCTACTGTAAAATTGTTTACCGGTAAAGTCATTTCGCCTGTACATTCTGTGTTGTAAGTTGCTATTCCATCTTTTTTGCTTAACCAGTTTGTATTAGCATAATTTACGTCATCAACAAGAATACAGTATAATTTTGGATTTGATGTAAATAACAGATTGTTGAGTACAAGAGAAGTATTCTTCCCGTTTTGAAGGTTCAAACTCGTCAATTGATTCGAATTTACCCTTAATGAAGTCAATGCCGGATTTTTTGTAATATCTAATGCTTCAAGCATACTTCCAGAGGCTTCCAATGTTATTAAGGCCTTATTATTAGAAACATCCAGAGTTTTTAGGTAGCAGCCTGATGCATCCAGATAAGTAAGCATTGTGTTTTTAGAAATATTTAAACCTGTCAAGGGTGAGTTTGAATTAATATTTAATGTTTTAAGAGACAAGTTTTTAGATAGGTCTATTGCTGCTAATTTATTATTATTAATAGTAAGATCTGTTAAAGCTGTGTTATTACTAAGATCAATGTTCGCAATTTTATTGGTATACAGAATTAATGTGCTTAATAAAGTGTTTTTTGATACATTAATCGTTGTTAGCTGATTACTTGAAGCATTGATGTTTTTTAAAGCTGTATTATTAGAAAAATCCAACGCTGTAAACTTATTAGAATAACAAACTACCTCCTCTACAGCCGTATTTGCAGACAGATCTAAAGTACTAAGATTGTTACCGGATACATCAACTAGCTTTAGTTTTTTGTTTGCAGACAGATCGATATTTGTAAGAGCCTGACCAAAGCAGTAAAATCTTTCTAAAGCAATAAAATCTGCTATACCTGTTAAGTCTGTTATTTTTTCTGTGGACGCAGGAATGTATAAATAGGTTACGTTCGAAATTTTTGAAGTTATAACTTTTCCATCAACTGCACCGGAATCTATTCCAAGACTAATCAAACGTTTTTCAAAGTTAACATCAGGAATAAGTGTGTATTGATAGTTTGTTTCGCACGGTTGTGACGAATAAGTCGCTTTTGCATCTTTAGCAATCCATTTTTCGTTAGAGAATGCAGCATCATCAACCTGAATACAAAGTAAATTTGGATTTTGAGTGAAATTTCCAAAAATTACTCTTTCCATGTTAACGTTGTTTCCGTTCTTCAGGTTCAGGTTATACAGGTTGTTACCGGCACAGTCGATTTCTTTTAATAAAGAATTTTTAGAAATATCTAAATTTTCTAGTTTGTTGATACTCGCACTTAAGACCGTTAGTTTAGTGTTTTTAGAAACATTCAAAACGGTAAGAGCATTCGTGCTGCAGTTTAAATTGCTTAATTGTAAATGGTTCGAAACATCTAATGCTGTAATGGCATTGTTACTGCAGTTTAAATTGCTTAATGACATATTATTAGAAATGTTTAAAACTGTAAGAGTATTTGAACTACAGTTCAAAGTAAGTAATTTGTTGTTTTTAGAAACATTTACAGCAGTCAATTGGTTTTTGCTTACATTTAAATTTGTCAGCAATAGATTATTGTCAACATTAATTGTTGTCAATTTGTTATCGGCAGCTTCCAATGAAGTCAATGCAGCAAAATCTTTTAAACCTGTCAGGTCAGTAATAGCGCTTTTTGATACGTTTAAAGAGGTTACAGTATCGATGCTGAATGTAACAACTTTTCCGTTTACACCATCTTTATCAATGCCAAGAGCGATTAATTTGTTCTCAAAATTAACATCAGGAATCAAAGTGTAAGGTTCTTCATTTGGACAAGCTTCTGATGAAAAGCTTGTGTTCGCATCTATTATTGCGCTCCATGTTGCATTTGAAAAAACTGCGTCATCAACCTGAATACAAGTTAAATAAGGGTTTTTCTTGAAATTAGAATTGTTGATATTCGTTATTAAACTATTGGCTCCGTTCTTTAAATTTAGTTTGTATAGTTTATTAGAGGACACGTTTACAGAAGACAATTTGGTGTTTTTAGATAAATCCAAGGTTTTGATTTGATTCTCGTAACACACTAGTCTGGTTAAAACTAAGTTATTCGAAAGATCTAAAGAAGTTAGTGAATTTTTATAAACAGAGAAATAGCTCAATTTTGTATTTTGAGATAAATCGATATCTTTAAATTTATTATTACCTAAAAGCAAGTCAGTCAGTTTGACATTTTTAGAAATATCCAAAGTCGTTAATTGATTGTTCTCAACATTGAGGAAATCTAATTGTGTATTTTTAGAAACATCAAGATTTGTTAGTTGATTGCTGCTAATTGACAGGGACCATATTAAAGTATTGTTCGATAAATCAATATTTGCTAATTTATTATTATCAAGATTCAGAACAAATAATTCAGTATTTTGAGAAAGATTAATTGTTTCGATTTTGTTATTTCCTGCGTTTAATGTCTTCAAACCCGTGAAATCCTGAATACCTGTTAAATCAGAAATTTTATTACTACTGTCATTTAAGACTAAATTGGTTAATTTTGATATACTTAAAGTACGTACTTTTCCATTTTCACCATCTTTATCTATCCCTTGGGCGATTAGTATTCTTTCAAAATTTGGGTCAGGAATTAATGTTTGTTGTTCGTTTAGCGGACAAGCCTGAATTGAATAATTTGCAGTTGCATCTTTTGCAATCCAGTTTGCGTCAGCAAATGCGGCATCATCAACCTCGATACATACTAATTTTGGGTTTTGGGTAAAATTGCCAAAAATCATACGTTGCATATTGGCGTTATTGCTGTTTTTCACGTTTAGATTGTGCAGGTTATTAGAAGCACAATCTACCTCTTTTAGATTTTTGTTTTTAGAAAGATCGAGGTTTATTATTTTATTAAAACTTGCGCTTAGATGGGTTAATTTAGTATTGCGGGATACGTCTAGTGCAGGAATGTTATTGTTGTTGCATTTTAGTTGTGTTAAAAATGTATTGTCGTTAACATTCAGTGCAGTCAAACTGTTTTTAGAACAATCTAAAGAAGTTAAAGACACAAAATCTTCAATTCCTGTCAGGTCTTTAATGTTGCTGTTAGATACATTTAAGGATGCAAGGTTAAGTATGCTGGAGGTTAAAACCTTTCCATTTTTACCATCTTTGTCAATTCCTTGTAAAATTAATGCATCTTCAAAATTTGAGTCGGGAATTAAGGTGTAGCTTAAGACTACATCACAAGAATTGGAATAAGTAGCAGCCGCATCTTTTAATTTTGACCAATTCGTATTAGAATACTCGACATCGTCTACTTCGATACAGCTTAATTTTGCATATATAAAACCTCTATAATTAGAGGTGTTGGTTATGAAATTTTTATTATTACCATTTTTAAGGTTTAAATAAGATAAGTCATAATTATAGCCACAAGTAACTTTAGTCAATAAAGTATTTTTAGAAACATCTAATGATTTCAGTGCGTTTTGATCGCAGTTTAGATTCAATAATTGTAGATTTTTAGAAAGATCCAGTAATTTTATATCGTTACTCTCTATGTCTAAATATTGTAATGACGGATTGTTGGTAACATCCAAAGTTTTGATTTCTGTGTTTTTGCATTCAAGGCTTTGTAATGCAATGTTTTGAGAAATATCTATTATTGCTAAAGGATTCTGATCACAGCTTAACGTTTTTAATGCCGTGTTTTTTGTAACATTAAGTTCCGTAATTTTATTTGTAGAAATTAATAATTTTTCTAAAGCCAGATTTGAGGTTACATCAATTTTGGTTAACTTATTATTAGTTAAAGTTAATTCCTTAAGATTTAAATTCTTAGAAACATCAATTTCTGAAAAATTGTTACTCCAGCAGGAAAAAGTCGACAGTTGAGTAAAAGGACTCAGATCAATTTTTGTTATCTTACTATTGGCTCCATTTGTAAGTTCTAATGATTTTAAGTTGGTAAAATATTCTATTCCTGTTAAATCAGTTACAGCAGCTATGTTAATGTTTAGTCTTTCAGCATTTAAGGCTTTAGATTTCATTACTTTACCGTCAATTATACCATCAACACTACTCGCTATTAAACCTTTTTCAAATTCCGGATCCGGTATTAAGATATATTCAGGGGTTTGGCAGGTTATTGAGAAATTAACATTTTTGTCTTTGAATGTGTTCCAATTATTGGTAGAATAGGCAGGATCATCAACTAGGATACAATATAAACTTGGAGTGTAGTTTAGGTTTATTTTTTGTAGTAAAGTATTTTTTCCATTCTGAAGATTTAATGTTTCAAGTCTTGCGTTTTCATGACACTGTATAGTAGTTAAAGCCGTATTTTTACTTAAATCCAATGCAGTCAAAAGATTTGAGTTTACATACAGATTTATTATTTTTTTATTTGCAGAAAGGTCTAAGCTGCTCAACTGGTTGCCGCTGCAATATAATTCTATCAACTCCGGAAGATTAGAAAGATCTAAGCTCGAAATTTTGTTGTTAGGACAATATAAATTAACGAGTTTAGAGTTTTTAGAAACATTCAGACTTGTAATAGTGTAGTTAGAATCGCATCGCAGTGTTGTTAATTCAATATTCTTAGATGCATCCAGTGTTGTCAATTTATTGCCCATTACATATAATTGAGTCAAAGAGACGAAATCTTCAATCCCGGTTAAATTAGTAATGTTGCTGCTTGAAACATCTAACGATGTTATTGTAGCGATGTTACTTGTCTGTACTTTTCCGTCAGGCAATCCGGAATCAATACCCAAAGCGATTAATTTATTTTCAAAATTGATATCCGGAATTTGTGTGTATTTTTCTGTTCCTGCTACATATACCTGAACGTGGTCAATTAAAACCTTGAAAGCGGCATTATCAAAACTAAAAGTGGCAATTGATAAGTCGTACGACAGATTTGCGTCCGGAGTGAAGGTTGCTTCTATTTCATTCCAGGAATTATTTTTGGCGAGAGTACTTGAAGATAAAGTAGTAGCGCTTCCGTTTTTTGATATGTTTAATGAAATTGGATGATTCCCGCTATAATTACTATCGAGGTATTGGTACTTAAGTTTTATGGTGTAGGTAACGCCTGCCTGCAACGGAACTTGTGCAGTAATTTTAGGAGAGGAGTTTATATAGGATAATTGTGCACTAAATCTCCCTTCATAATTAGCAGTGGAGAAACTGATACCATTTGTGGCAGTCCAATTTTGAAGTGTATTTCCTGCCCAAAGATTAAGCCCCCCATTTGGGACTAAATTGGTTTGTGCATAAATAGAAAAATTTGCCAGAAACAGCAATAAGAGTAGTTTTGTTTTCATAGATAAGATTTATGATTAGGTCGCGCAAGTGTACAAATTAGAATTCAGATTTCATTACGGGAAGACGTAAGAACATCGTTCTTTTTTAACATATTTTACATTGAAATAATTTAGGTAAGAAATTTACTTTTGATTTAATCAAAATCTTTATTTTTAAAGTCTTAAATAAAGATTTAAGTTCTCTTTTATAGTAAGGTAAAAATCATAACACAGTGTTAATCGTTAGTTTTATGTAACAAAAAATCATAATTTAGACCCATATTTTAACTTTATTAAAAATAGATAGATGAGTTCTATAAAATTAAATACATTATCTGCCTTTGCATTACTTGTATTAGCAGGTTGCAGTGCTACTTTGCAGGCACAGGTTTCTACCTCTAAAGAAATAATTACTGCTCCTTTAGCAGTGGT
This sequence comes from Flavobacterium frigidimaris, assembly GCA_900129595.1. Classification (GTDB taxonomy): domain Bacteria; phylum Bacteroidota; class Bacteroidia; order Flavobacteriales; family Flavobacteriaceae; genus Flavobacterium; species Flavobacterium frigidimaris. The sequence continues at coordinate 57,072 of FQWG01000024.1, forward strand.
TAAAAAAGCACCGCTTAGTGAAAATGAATTAAAAAGATGGAGCCATCTTGATCTAATCAAAGATTCAATTCCTGGAATGAGTGTTGATAAGGCTTACGCCGAATTATTACAAGGAAAAAAAGGCGTAAAAGTAATTGTAGGTATTGTAGATTCAGGTGTCGATATCGAACATCCGGATTTACAGGGAATGATCTGGACCAATCCTAAAGAAATTGCGGGTAACGGAATCGATGACGATAAAAATGGTTTTATTGATGATGTTCACGGATGGAATTTTCTTGGTGATGCCGTTCATGAAAATCTTGAAATGACACGTATTGTCAAAAAAGGAGATGATGGATCAGCGCAATACAAAGCGGCTTTAGCACAATACGAAGAAAAATCTAAAAAAGTTATAGAAGACAAACAACAAGTAGACTTCTTGCTAGATGTGCATAATACTATAAAAAAAGAGTTAAATAAAACAACTTACAAGTTAGAAGATTTAAGTAAAGTTTCGTCAGTAGATCCAAAAGTTGCCAGAGCTAAAATGATCATGACTCAAATTTTGACTAATGCAGGACCAACTTTTGATCCTGAGGCAGAATTAGAAGACTACAGGGAATCTGTTTACGATCAGTTCAATTATAATTTGAATAAGGATTATGACGGAAGAAAAATCGTAGGTGACAATCCGGAAGATATCAAAGACAAATATTATGGCAACAATGTTGTTTTTGGACCAGACAAAGAAAAAGCATTGCACGGAACTCACGTTGCCGGAATTATTGCCCAAATTCGTGGTAATGATTTAGGTGGCGATGGTGTTGCAAACAATGTCGAAATATTAACAGTGAGAGCAGTTCCTGACGGAGATGAGTACGATAAAGACATCGCTTTGGCCATTCGTTATGCAGTTGATAACGGAGCAAAAGTAATTAATGGAAGTTTCGGGAAAAGTTTTTCTCCACACAAAAAATGGGTTTACGATGCCATAAAATATGCGGCCAAAAAAGATGTTTTAATTGTACACGCAGCAGGAAATGACGGATACAATATCGATAAAACAGAAAACATTAATTACCCAAATGATTCTGAAGATAATGTAAAAGAATTTGCTAATAACGTGATCACAATTGGAGCCATAAACAATAAGTATGGAGAAAATGTAGTAGCGCCGTTTTCAAACTTTGGTAAAATAAACGTTGATGTTTTTGCCCCGGGTGAAGAAATTTATGCAACGGTTCCCAATAATAAATACAAGTATTTGCAAGGAACATCAATGGCATCACCAAATGCGGCAGGAGTTGCAGCATTAATTCGTTCCTACTATCCGAAACTGAAAGCCGCTCAGGTAAAACAAATTTTAATGGATTCAGGAGTAGCACTTCCTTCCATGATAATTTTAGGTGAGAATCCAAATCCGGAACAGAAACCCGTAGCAGTTTCTGCTGCAGAATCCTCAAGAACAGCTAAAATGGTCAATGCTTATAATGCTTTATTGATGGCAGAAAAGATGTCTAAGAAATAAAAATAATATACAGTACTAATCCAATGGAAGAGTGGCAGCTCTTCCATTTTTATTAACATGATGATGCGAAAAATTTTACTACTTTCCTTTTTGAGTTTGGGTTTAAGCCCTGCATTTGCACAAAATGCACCATATTGGCAACAACACGTTGATTACAAAATGGAAGTTTCCATGGATGTAAAAAACTATCAGTACAAAGGAAAACAAGAATTGGTCTACACCAATAATTCTCCGGATACTTTAAAAAAGGTTTACTATCATTTATTTCTAAATGCATTTCAGCCAGGGAGCGAAATGGATGCGCGTTTGCATACCATAAAAGACCCTGACGGAAGAATGGTAACCAAAGTAAAAGGTGCCGATGGAAAAGAGGTAAAACAAAGCCGAATTGAAACATTAAAACCTAACGAAATTGGATTCCTGAAAATTACCAATCTGAAACAAGATGGTGTAACGGCTCAAACCAGAGTTTCAGGAACAATAATGGAAGTGACTTTGGCAAAACCAATTTTGCCGAATTCGAAAACTACTTTTACGCTGGATTTTGATGGTCAGGTTCCGCTTCAGATTCGTCGTACAGGACGTAATAATTCTGAAGGAGTCGAATTGTCGATGTCGCAATGGTATCCTAAATTAGCTGAATTTGATTTTGAAGGCTGGCATGCAGATCCTTACATAGGAAGAGAGTTTCATGGAGTTTGGGGTAATTTTGATGTAAAAATTACAATTGATAAAGACTATACGATTGGTGGTTCAGGATATTTGCAGGACAAGAACGAAATTGGACACGGATATCAGGATGCAGGTGTAACAGTTACTTATCCAAAGAAAACAAAAACGTTGACATGGCATTTTATTGCGCCAAATGTTCATGATTTTACATGGGCAGCGGACAAAGAATACACGCATGATATTGTAAAAGGACCAAATGATGTCGATTTACATTTCTTCTACAAAAACAATCCGAAAACAACTGAAAATTGGAAACAATTAGAGCCTTTAATGGTAAAAGTTATGGAGTATTACAACAATAGAGTAGGAGCATATCCGTACAAACAATACTCGTTTATTCAGGGTGGAGATGGCGGAATGGAATACGCAATGTGTACGTTAATATTAGGAAACGGAACCCTTCAGGGAATTCTGGGAACAGCAACGCACGAATTAGGACATTCATGGTTTCAGCATATTCTGGCTTCAAATGAATCAAAACACCCTTGGATGGATGAAGGTTTTACAACCTATATCGAAGACAGTGCTTTGAATGAATTAAAAGGAGATAAAAAAGAAGTAAATCCGTTTAAAGGAAATTATGCAGCTTATTACCAATTAGTAAATTCAGGAAAAGAACAGCCACAAGGAACTCATGGTGATCGTTATGACGAAAACAGACCGTATAGTATTTCAGCTTATATAAAAGGAAGTATCTTTTTATCACAATTAGAATATGTAATTGGTAAAGAAAATGTAGATGCTACTCTAAAAAGATATTTTAACGATTTCAAATTCAAACATCCAACTCCAAACGATATCAAAAGAACAGCTGAAAGAGTTTCAGGAGCGGAGTTAGACTGGTATTTAATCGATTGGACAGAAACAACAAATACAATTGATTACGGCATCAAAGATGTGGCAGATAATGCAGGAAAAACTACTGTAAGTTTAGAAAGAATCGGCAGAATGCCAATGCCAATAGACCTGACAGTTCAATACACTGACGGAACTTCTGAAACTTTCTATATTCCGTTAAGAATGATGAATTTTATTAAGCCAAATCCAAATCCTGAAGTAAAAAGAACAGTTCTGGAAGATTGGGCCTGGGCACAATCTAACTATAGTTTTACGATAGACAAAAACAAATCAGCGATCAAAAAAATCACCATAGATCCAAACGGATTAATGGCGGATGTAAAAGCTGCAAATAATGTTTTTGAAGTGAAGTAATTTTCACCCTAAACATTAATACATAAAAAAATGCCCGTTTAAATTAATAAACGGGCATTTTTATTTCATAGGCAATTGAAATTAGCTCAAATGCTCAATCATATCTTTTGTCATCGATTCCAGATCAAAAGTATGTTTCCAGTCCCAGTCTTCTCTTGCCTGAGAATCATCGATACTTGCCGGCCAGCTGTCCGCAATTTTCTGACGGAAATCAGGCTCATAAGTAATGGTGAATTCAGGAATATGTTTTTTGATTTCATTCGCAATTTCAGTTGGCGTAAAACTCATCGCCGCTAAATTGTATGAAGAATGTATTTTGATTTTTTCAACCGGCGCTTTCATAATGTTAATCGTCGCATCGATCGCATCATCCATATACATCATTGGCATTTTTGTTTCTGATGATAAAAAGCATTCGTATTTTTTATCGGCAATTGCCTTATAGAAAATATCAACCGCATAATCAGTAGTTCCGCCACCAGGAGGTGTTGACCAGCTAATTAAGCCAGGATAACGTATACTTCGAACATCAACGCCATAAATATTATGGTAGTATTCGCACCATCTTTCTCCGGCTTGTTTACTAATTCCGTAAACAGTAGAAGGTTCCATTATTGTGTATTGAGGTGTGTTTTCTTTTGGTGTTGTAGGTCCAAAAACCGCAATACTGGATGGCCAGAAAATCTTTTTTATTTTTTTTGCTTTCGCTAAATTCAAAACGTGAAATAATGAATTCATATTCAGATCCCAGGCAAATGCAGGGTTTTTCTCGGCTGTAGCCGATAAAAGTGCCGCCATCAAATAGATATCGGTAATTTTATGCACTTCGACAAGATGCTCGATCTGATTGAAATCTAAAGCATTGACCACTTCAAACGGACCTGAATTAACAACGTCAGTATTTAATTTTCGGATATCAGAAGCAATTACATTCTCTGTTCCGTATAACTTGCGAAGTTTTTGAGTCAGTTCTGTCCCAATTTGACCGCAAGCGCCAATGATCAATATTTTTGGATTCATTTGTGATGTTTTTTTAGATGTACAAATATAACGTTTTCGCAAATATTTTTACTTTTCATAACAACAAATTATAAATATAACAACGATAAAGATGCTTTTTTGGATTATTCTCCGTTGAAGCGTTATGATTTACCGCAAAGCACGCAAGTTTTTTTAATCTCGCAAAGGCGCAGAGGCGCGAAGTTTTTTAAGCTTATGATCTTATTTGGTCTTTAATTTTGCTAAGATGCAGCAGTTACAAGAAATATAAACTTTGCGCCCTTGCGCCTTTGCGAGATTATTTCATACTGGTAAAAAAGACTTGCGTGCTTTGCAGTTAAATTTTCAAAGTACCTATTCCAATAAGACTGGTTTATTTAGAATTAAATCCTTTTAATCTGTGAAATCTGTGGCAAATAATAATATGTTAATCTACATCATTTATAGCCCAAAACAGAATTCGTAATTGTAAATTTACTTTGTAACTTTGTAGCTTAATGTTTTACCAAATGAAATATAAAATATCTCTTTTTCTGCTTTTTGTTTTTGTATTGAATTCATGTCAAAATGAAGATGAAAAACGCCGTGCTGAAAATGAAAAAGAAGCCAAAAAAAAGGAAATTATTTTTAATACTATCAATAAAGGCTGGGAGTTTATTGACGAACCTATTAATGAAATTTCAGAACAAAAGGTAAGTTCATGGAATGAATGGCGTGAATTCTTAAAAGAAATCGCAGACAAACCGAGAAAAACAATAGGAGCGTTTCAAAAAAAATCAACAGCTATTTCGAAAAAAGCACTGGCTTTAAACGACAATATTCCTGCTGAGTTTAACGTTCCTGCAATAAAAAGCCGAATTTCTGTTTTGATCACTAAAGTCAAAATGCTGGATTTGTTTATTCATTTAAATCAAATTCCGGCTGAAAAAGTGACCTTTTTAGTGGGAGATATCAACAAAGAATTAGTTTCTCTGGAAAGACAAATGGATAATATTATTATAAAAAGTAAAATTCCGAAAGAACAGGGAGAAGAGGATTTCTTAAAAATGTTAGACACAACACGTGCGATTCCGAATGCAGTTGCAGTTCCAATTCAGGCACAAAACATAGATAAAAAATTACCAAAAGTTGAGTAAAAACGCCTTATATACCATGTATGATAATCTGCCAAAAAATCAGCAGATTGCCGCACAGTTACTAGAACAAAATCAGATAAAAATGCATCTTAACGGATTGTTAGGGTCTGCAGTTTCATTTGTGATGCGCGCCGTTTTCAAAAAAACAGAGTTGCCATTTTTGGTTGTTTTAGACAATAAAGAAGAAGCCGCTTATTACCTGAACGATCTCGAACAAATGATCGGAGAGCAGGATGTCTTGTTTTATCCCGCATCATTTCGCCGTCCTTATCAGGTTGATGAGACTGATAATGCGAATGTTTTGCTTCGTGCTGAGGTTTTAAACCGAATTAATTCCCGTAAAAAACCAGCGATAATTGTCACCTATCCGGAAGCACTTTTCGAAAAAGTAGTAACCAGACAACAACTGGATAAGAATACTTTGAAAGTGGCGGTCAACGATAAGATTTCGATCGATTTTATCAACGAAGTTTTGTTTGAATACGAATTCAAAAGAGTCGATTTTATTACAGAACCCGGCGAATTTTCGGTTCGTGGAGGAATCGTCGATGTATTCTCATTTTCAAACGATCATCCTTATAGAATTGAGTTTTTTGGTAACGAAGTAGACAGTATTAGAAGTTTTGATGTTGAAACACAATTATCGGTAGAAACCCATAAAAAAATCACGATTATTCCAAATGTTGAGAATAAGATATTTCAGGAAAACCGCGAAAGTTTCTTAGATTATATTGCTGAAAAAACAGTTGTTTTTATTCAAAATACAGAGGGACTTTTAAGTCAGTTAGACAAACAATTTGCCAGAGCCGAAGAAGCTTTTGAGAAATTATCCAAAGAAATAAAACACGCAGAACCCGAACAATTATTTTTAAATCAGAGTTCGTTTATCAAACGAGCTTTAGATTTTTCGGTTGTAGAATTGGCTTCAAAGCCTATTTTTAAAACAACAAAAACATTTGATTTTCATATTCAGCCGCAGCCTTCTTTCAACAAACAATTTGATTTGTTGTTGAATAATCTGAGCGACAATCATTTCAACGGATACAAAAATTATTTGTTCTGTTCGAATGAAACACAGGCAAAACGTTTTCATGATATATTCGAAAGTCTGGATGAAGCCAATTCAGAAAATATCAGAAAGCAATATCATACGATTGTATTGCCTTTGTACCAGGGTTTTATCGACGAAGAAAACCAAATAACAGCTTATACAGATCACCAGATTTTTGAGCGTTATCATAAATTTAATATCAAAAACGGCTATTCTAAAAAGCAAAATATCACGCTTAAAGAATTAACCGCACTTTCTGTTGGTGATTATGTAACCCACATCGATCACGGAATCGGGAAGTTTGGCGGATTGCAAAAAATTCAGGTCGAAGGCAAAACGCAGGAAGCCATAAAACTGGTTTATGCTGATAATGATATTGTTTATGTAAGCATACATTCGCTTCATAAAATCTCCAAATACAACGGAAAAGACGGAACGCCTCCAAAAATATATAAGTTAGGATCGAACGCCTGGAAAATTTTAAAACAAAAAACCAAAGCGCGCGTCAAACATATTGCGTTCAACCTGATTCAGTTGTATGCAAAACGCCGATTGGAAAAAGGTTTTCAGTTTGCACCGGACAGTTATTTGCAAAACGAATTAGAAAGTTCGTTTATTTATGAAGATACACCGGATCAGACCAAATCGACACAGGAAGTAAAAGCCGATATGGAAAGCGATCGCCCAATGGATCGTTTGGTTTGTGGCGATGTTGGTTTCGGAAAAACAGAAGTTGCGATTCGTGCCGCTTTTAAAGCCGTTGATAATAGCAAACAAGTGGCGATTTTAGTTCCCACAACTATTTTGGCGTACCAACATTACAGAACTTTTACCGAAAGATTAAAAGATATGCCCGTTTCTATTGGCTATTTAAATAGATTTAGAACCGCGAAACAAAAAGCACAAACCCTAAAAGATTTAGCCGAAGGAAAACTGGATATCGTCATTGGAACACATCAACTGGTCAATAAAAATGTAGTTTTTAAAGACCTTGGTTTATTGATCGTTGATGAAGAACAAAAGTTTGGTGTAAACGTAAAAGATAAACTAAAAACGATTGCCGCAAATGTCGATACGCTGACATTAACGGCAACGCCAATTCCGAGAACGCTTCAGTTTTCGTTGATGGCGGCACGAGATTTATCTGTAATTACAACGCCTCCGCCAAATCGTTATCCAATAGAAACGAATGTCGTTGGGTTTAATGAAGAAATAATTCGTGATGCGATTTCGTATGAAATTCAGCGTAACGGACAGGTTTTCTTTATCAATAACCGAATCGAAAATATAAAAGAAGTCGCCGGAATGATTCAGCGTTTGGTGCCAAATGCAAGAGTTGGGATCGGTCACGGACAAATGGAAGGCGCCAAACTCGAGGAATTGATGTTGGGTTTTATGAACGGAGATTTTGATGTTTTGGTTGCCACCACAATCATCGAAAGTGGTTTGGATGTACCCAATGCCAACACGATTTTCATCAACAACGCGAATAATTTTGGATTGTCAGATTTGCATCAAATGCGAGGACGTGTAGGACGAAGCAATAAAAAAGCATTCTGTTATTTTATCTGTCCGCCATATTCATCCATGACCGAAGATGCCAGAAAGCGTATTCAGGCTTTGGAACAATTTAGCGAACTCGGAAGCGGTTTCAACATCGCCATGAAAGATCTTGAAATTCGTGGTGCCGGAGATTTATTAGGCGGAGAGCAAAGCGGTTTCATTAATGAAATTGGTTTTGATACGTACCAAAAAATCATGAACGAAGCGATCGAAGAATTAAAGGAAAACGAATTCAAAGATCTTTATCCGGAAGAGAACGATATTGAGACCAAAGAATACGTAAAAGATTTACAAATCGATACTGATTTTGAGTTGTTGTTTTCTGATGAATATATCAATAATGTTACCGAACGTTTGAGTTTATATAACGAGTTGGGTTCTGTCAAAAATGAAGAAGAACTGGTTATTTTCCAAAACAAATTAATTGACCGTTTCGGGCCAATGCCTCCGCGCGCCAATGCCTTGATGAACAGTATTCGCATCAAATGGATTGCTACAAACGTAGGTATTGAGAAACTGGTGATGAAAAAAGGTAAAATGATTGGCTATTTTGTTTCGGATCAGCAATCTGACTATTATCAATCGTCTAAGTTTAGAAAAGTGCTGCAATTTGTACAAAAATATAGCTCACTTTGTACAATGAAAGAAAAACAAACGCCAAACGGTCTACGCCTTCTCTTGACTTTTGAGAATGTAAAATCGACCAAACGAGCTTTGGAATTAATGGAATTATTGGGAGAGTAATTTTTTTTAGGAGCAGATCAATTTCGTTTCAAAAGACCATTAATCCCGCTATACCTTTCAATCTTTTGTGCCGAACCCCGGCACAAAAGGATTCCCAGTGCTATCGGGGCTAGGCGAGAAGTTTAGTAATTCAGTTCACCTTTTTCAATAATTATTTAGATAAGATATTCAATAATGTCTTAATGATTTAAGATAATTACGGTTTGTCTCCGTTCATTACATTTCTTAAATTATCGTAGGCTAATCTGATGTTATCAACATTGTTATTATCATTGTGAAACATCAAAGAGGTGTGAAGTTTAAGAAATCCTTCATCATTATCAAATTCGATAATATTATTAAGTTTTGTGACGGAGTCTGTCATTTTACTGTTATTATACCATCTATCAAAAGCATAAAATCTTTGATAAGCTTTTTTATCATTATCATCGTAAATATAAATTAATGCATCCTGAATGTTTTTAAAAAAAGCTGAGACAATATTTCTAATTGTTTCAGAAACACAAGCATCAAACGGAGCAGGTTCACTACTTATTTTATCTATTGTTATTTGATAGACTTGTCCAATTTCAACATCATTAGCTACACAAGATGCAAGTGTAAAGTCCTCATAAAGAGCAACTCGATATTCAATTTGTCTTTTTGTAAGAAAACTGTAATAACCAAAATTAGGATGAAAAGTATAATTATATTGTTTTAACAAGTTTGATACCTTTTGAAGTTAAGGTTTCAATAGAAGTTTTGCCTTGCAAAAAAGAGCGTACAGCCACTTTATCATCTCTCATTTTGATGATTGCTTTTTTTACGGACTCCTTATTTTCTATTGTAGGTTTAATTTTACAAAGAAACTTCTAAAATGTTGAATAATAAAATATTATTAATATTATTTACCTATCATTCCTAATGAGACGTATAATCATAGTTTATCATTGTTATTTATTAAGTTTTATTTATCTTTTAGTTAAGAAAATGCTTAGAATTAAAAAGTTTCCTTTGAGAAAAATTTTAAAGCAAACTTTTCTATGCAATATCAATTTATTGTTCTCTTTTTATTTTTTGGATTAACCTCCGCTTTTGCACAGGAAGGCAAGCAAATCGTTGTAAATGATACGCTGAAATCACAAGAAATTGATCCTTTACGTCCTGCAAAAGCAGCTTTTTATTCGGCTATTTTTCCTGGTTTAGGACAGATTTATAATAAAAAATATTGGAAACTTCCTTTGGTTTATGGCGCAATCGGTACGAGTACTTATTTTTATATCGACAGTCAGAAAAACTACAACATTTACAGAAACGAATACAAAAGCAGACTTGCAGGAAGCGCAAGTAGCTCTGAGTATTTGGCGAACTTAAGCGAAAGTCAGTTGGTCTCTGCACAAAAACAATTTCAAAGAAATAGAGATTTATCGGCTTTATTTATTGTTGGTTTTTATGTTTTAAATATCATTGATGCCAATATCGATGCAGCTTTGTCTCAATTTAATGTAAGCGAGAAATTAGCTTTTAAACCTTCAGTGAATTTCAAGAGTGAAAATATGCAATCTGGTTTTGGATTTGCTTGTACGTACTCTTTTTAAGAGGTTTACTTTTGTAATTTTAGATTCAGTTTTAGCATTATTTCTAAAGCAAAACGATAATGAAGGAAATCAAAAATGGCACATGATTGTTTCATGTGCCATTTTGCTGAAGCTCAGACAGGGTTTTTTTAGAGAGAATTTACAATTTCTTCAATCCTTTTAATTCTGCAGGATTTCCTTCTTTAATGCTAATGGCAACGCCACCACCCGGAGCTAAATACTGTTTTAGAATTGTTTTAGAATTTACTACAACTTTAGTCACGGTATATTTTTGTGGATTTACGTTCCAATTCGCTTCTTTTGCATCAGCATAAATAGTAGCGATAAAGTTTTTTCCGGCAGGTAAATAATCAAAAGTAATGTTTGCCGTTCTTGCGTTTTCATCGGTAATTCCGCCAATAAACCATTCGTTTTTGCCTTTTGCTTTACGGGCAATCGTGATATAATCTCCAGGTTCAGCTTCGAGAATATAACTGTTGTCCCAATCTACAGCAACATCTTTGATGAACTGAAATGCATCTGGAAAACGTTCGTAATTACCTGGGATATCTGCCGCCATTTGCAACGGACTGTACATCGTAACATAATACGCCAATTGTTTTACCAAAGTTGTGTTGACACGCTGAGAACTTCCGGTTCCGTAATACGAAAGATCCGTTTGGAAAATCCCAGGTGTATAATCCATTGGTCCGCCCATTAATCTTGTAAATGGTAAAATCGTTGTATGATCAGGTGCTAAACCTCCCATAGATTCAAACTCAGTTCCGCGAGCAGATTCCTGAGCAATCCAGTTCGGGAAAGTTCGGTTTAAACCCGTTGGACGCACTGCTTCGTGACTGTCAATCATGATTTTATAATCGGCAGCACGTTTGGCCACATTAATGTAATGATTCACCATCCATTGTCCGTCATGATGTTCACCACGTGGAATAATTTTACCTACATAACCTGTTTTTACAGCATCATAACCGTTGTCATTCATAAACTGAAAAGCACGGTCTAAACGACGCTCATAATTGGTTGCAGATCCTGAAGTTTCATGGTGCATGATGATTTTTACCCCTCTTGAAGCGGCATAAGCATGAACCGCTTTTACATCAAAATCAGGGTAAGCAGTTACGTAATCAAAGACTTCTTCTTTCCAGTTGTTGATCCAGTCTTCCCAACCAATGTTCCAGCCTTCGATCAGGATTGCATCGAAACCATTTTTAGCAGCAAAATCAATATATTCTTTTGCGCGTTCTGTTGTAGCCCCGTGTTTTCCGTTTGGCGTAAGTTTGGTAAAATCATCTGTTAGTTTTACGTTAGTTTCTTTTCCAAAAGCCCAGGTGCTTTTTCCGGCAACGAAATATTCCCACCAAATTCCGATGTATTTTACCGGTTTTATCCACGATACATCTTTGTAACTTGTTGGTTCGTTGAGGTTCAAAATTAGTTTTGAAGCCAAAATCTCAGTTGCTTTATCGCTTACCACAATAGTTCTCCAAGGCGATTGCGCATCAGTTTGCATATAACCTTTTGCTCCAACGGCATCAGGTGCTAAATGGCTGCGCATTTTGTTATTTACAGCATCAACCTCAAGGTACATTGCCGGATAATTGATCAAAGCAGCTTCGTGAATGTTGATGTACAAACCGTCATCAGATTTCATCATCGAAGGAGTTTGTACCGATAATTCCTTAATAGGCCATTGCGAATTGATTTCGATCGTTGCTTTTTTCATCAGCGAAGGAATTTCAGAAATCTTCGAAGTCGTATACGCATATTCATTGGTATCATAATCTCCCGGAATCCAGAAAATTTTATGATTTCCGGCCAGATTAAATTCAGAACGTTCTTCTTTTATTACAAAATAATTCAAATCATTTTGCTTTGGAAATTCATATCTGAAACCCAATCCGTCGTTGAATAAACGGAAACGAATGCGAATATATCGGTTGTTATTTTTTGCCTGTGCTAAAGTGACAACCAATTCGTTGTAATTGTTGCGAATTGTTTTTTCTTCACCTAAAACAGGATTCCAATTTTCATCAACAGAGGATTGTGCTGTATTTGTAATGGTAAAACCATCCATAAACGAAGGCAGATCTTTTAATTCTAAACCCAAAGAACTTGGTTTTATAACTGCTTTTTGTTTGTATGATAATTGGTAAGACGGAATTCCGCCTTCTTTTAATTCAAATTTTAAAGAAAGATTTTTGTTTGGCGAAGTTATTTCCTGCGCCTGAAGCCATAATGAGTTGGCACAGACAAAAAGTAACAGCGCGATTTTTTTGCCCAAACGAATTTGGAAAAGGGATTTTTGAAATTTAAAATTCATGTTTTTTAGTTTTTTAGCCAACTTAACTTTGTTTTTTTAAGTTGCACTGGTATTAGTTTTTCAATACTAAATATTGAAAAGGAAGTAATGTAATTTCACTGCCAACAGTTACTGTATTTCCTGTAAAAGCATCTTTCCAGGTTCCTTTTAATGAATTAGATACAAGATATTTTACATCATTATTAGTTAAATTCGAAAGGACTAAAACTTTTTCAGCATCTTTTACCATTGTAAAAGCACTTACAGCATCGTTGCTGTATCCGGTGTAAGTTCCTTTTTTTATAGCAGTACTTGAGTTTCTGAAAGCAATTATTTTCTTGTATTGAGCCAGCATTTCCGGATCTGCAGTTGACCAGTCAATTGGAGTTTTTTCGAAATAATTAATTCTTTGTGCATATCCAATTTCCTGTCCGTTATAAATCATCGGAACAGATTTCATGTAAGCGGCAACAACAAATGATGCTACAGATCCTTTTTTACCGCCAAAAAGCTCAATTGGAGTTCCTTCTGAAAGGTTGACATCATGATTGCTGGTGTACCTTACAATTTTATTTTCCTCGTTATAATTTGTTGAATATTCTGCTGCATTTGCATTTTGTATGGTACTTGCAGATAAATTTTCTTTAAATACTTTTTCTAAAGTGCTGAAAAAATTAAATCCAAAAGTATAATCAAAACCAGATCTAAATAGATTCACGTTTGTACCTTCTGCCAACATTAATATTTTCTGATTTTTTTTAATTTTTCTTAGTTTTGAAACGGCTTCAGTCCAAAAATCCTGTGGGACAAAATCAGCATAATCGCATCTGAAACCATCAATATTTGCAGTGTAAACCCAGTATTCCATAGCATCAATCATAGCATTTTTCATTTCTCTATTGGTAAAATCCAATTGGGCAACATCATTGTAATTGGTTCCCGGAGGAATAATGATTTTTCCGTCAGCATCTTTTTGATACCAATCAGGATGTTGGGTAATCCAGGCATTGTCCCATGCAGTATGATTGGCAACCCAGTCTAAAATAACAGCCATATTTTTTTTGTGCGCTTCTTCAACCAGCACCTGAAGATCTTGTAAAGTTCCAAAATCCGGATTTATTGCTTTATAGTCTTTTACAGCATAAGGAGAACCCAGTCCTGCCGCAACTTTTTCTTTTCCAACCGGAAAAACCGGCATTAAATAAATAACATTTACACCCAATTCCTGAATTTGAGTTAGGCGATCCTGAACACCTTTTAATGTTCCGGCCTGACTGAAAGAACGGATATTTACCTGATAAATAATGGCATCTTCTTTATTAGGCATTTTATCGAATGAGGCGCCGTATTGCGGATAAGGAGGAGGTGTATTTGAATCTGAATCGTTATCAGATGAACTACAGGAAACAAACGCTAACGTAAGCAGTAGTGCATAAACGATGTTTATATTTGATTTCATAATTTTAATTTTTTTAATACGTCCAGAGTTTGTTTTGAGATGATAACCTCTAAAATTTTAAGATAGCCTGCCTTTCGCTCAAAAAAGGCAGGTATCAACTCAAACTAATCTAAACTGTAATTTTAAATACTGATATAGATTATTTTTTAACTATTGTACATGTTGCAGTTGCCGGATAACCGTTTGAGACAGGATCAACTTCATCAATTTTAAAAGTGATTTCATATGTTCCTGCTTCGCTGATACCATAAGCACCTCCATTGTCAAGATTAACGGTATTTGTAGATGAATCTGCGGGTCCGTAATTAACTGACCAATTATTATTTAATTTGAACTTTACACTTCCGGGTAATAAATTGGCAGTAATTTTCCATGTTTTGGTTTGATGGTCATATGACATCGGAATAGCGTTATTCCATCCATAATCTTTATCTTCAGGTGTTGGTGCATGTGTTGCATCTCCTGCAATTCCCCAAGCATACGGAGTAGAAGTCCATTTTAATGTATTTAAATTTACTTTGATCTGGTATGAACCTGCTCCAGGCAGATGAAAATTGGGTTCGCTTCCGTTTTTTAAATCATTATTGCTATTTCCTGCACCATAATATTGATCCCAGTTTCTGGCAGTATTCAATTTAAAATCAGTACCATTACCAGCAGGAAGTGTAACATAACCCTGATAAACACCTTTTGAAATAGCAGTTAAGGCCGCAGCAGTTCCTACATTAAATTCTCCCTGATAAAATCCTGGCATGTAAATTTCACCAAAAACGACACTTTTTTCATAAGGAGTAACCGTTAATGTGATGTAATCTGAGTACACTTTATGATCTACACTGGCTTCTACACGAACCACTAATTTTCCCGCAACATTAGGCAAAATGCCTAAGTCTATAGCAATTTTGTTTAAGTCTCTCCCTATTAAAGCTTTGCTTAAAACATCTTCACCGGCTTCTATTCGTTTCGATTTTAACCACGCCTTTGGTCCGGTAATGTCAGGAATTATATCAATTTGCAATGCATAAGTAACAGGAGTACCAACAGGAAATGCAACAGCAGGCCATGAAATTAATTCTACAGATTGATCTTCTGTCTCTTCATTTAGAACCAATGTGGTAGAAGAAGCTTCAATATTACTTGGAAAAGGTACCGTTTTTAAGGTCGTTAATTCTGCATCACTTTCACAGGAGGCACCTAAAAAAAGCAGGGTGCCTAATACAAATAATTTATTTATATATTTTTTCATAATAGTTTATTTTTTATTATCCCGGATAACCTGGATTTTGTTTTAACCCTCTGTTAGCATTTAAGGCAGATGTTGGAATTGGGAATAATTTTCTGAAAGCAGGAGATTCCCCTCTGAACTGATTTGGCAGTAAAAATTTGTTAAAACGAATCATATCCTGTCTTCTGTGTCCTTCCCAGTTTAGTTCAAAACCTCTTTCGTTATAAACATCATCAAGAGTTGGATTTGCGTTTAATGGATCTAATCCCGCACGTACTCGAATTTGGTCTATAAAAGGTTTTGCAGTTCCTGTATTTCCTAAACGAACATTACATTCTGCCATCATTAAAATAACATCGGCATATCTGTAAATTGGAAAATCATTTGAAGCCCCGCCTCCCGTATTTGATCCGGCCGGATAAAATTTAATATTACGAACACCAGCTTGTGGAGGTGCTCCCGGATTATCTAAAGACGGAACATCTAATGTATAATTAACGCCACCTGGCTGTTCGCCTACTAAAAATTGTTTTTTACGAATATCATTGTCAGCATATTTCAGGTAAAATTCTTTGGGAACAATAGTACCGTTCCAACCGTCATATCCAAATAAAGCTTTTGCGTTTGGTCCGGATAGACTTCTAACCGCATAAACATTACGTGATAAAATATCTATAGTTGCAAAAATGGATAAAATAGTTTCATCCTGTGGCGATACATCCCCAAATAACTCATAGTATTTATTTCCAAGTGGGCTAGAGGCACTTGCTTCGCCAGAGTGTAGTGAAAATCCACCATCGCTTACTTTATTGCAAGCTGCTAAACACTCACTCCATTTTGCTTCACCAGTATAAACCTCTGCATTAAGATACACTTTCGCCAATAAGGTATATCCTGCCCATTTGTTGAAACGGCCATAAAAATCACCTCCTTTTGTACCATAAAGTAATTCTACATTTTCAGTAAGTTCTTTTACAATAAAGTTATATACTTCTTTACGGCTGGCTTGCGGAATTTTATCTACAGTAACATTGTTGTCTGTATAAAAAGGAACATCTCCAAAATCATCTATTAATAAATAATAGAAAAAAGCACGCAATACTTTAGCTTCTGCAATTTTTGCTGTTTCGGCATTTGATTTTTCTAATAATCCTACTGCTAAATTGGCATTGAAAATACCTTTGTACAACCAATTCCAGGTATTGTTTATAATACCTTCTGTTGGTAACCATGTGTGTTTATGCAAACGGGCATAATCTTCCTGCCAGTTACCATCTGTTCTGTGTGGGATAACCTGTTCATCCGATGCCATACAGTTCATATCATACCAGCCGTTATCTGCACCCGCATAACCAACACCGGTAGCTCCATCTCTTGTAAATTCTCCCGGAATCTGTGCATAAATACCTGCTAAGGCACTATTGGCTCCTTCAGGAGTGGAGTAAAAGTCATCTGCGGCATATTTGTCGTATACATTTTCATCAACATCAGTACAGCTAAATAAGGCAAGTAAAGAGACACCTGCCAACAATATATTTTTAATTTTCATTTCTTTTACTATTTAAATTTTACACTTAAACCAAATGCAATACTTCTGGTACGAGGATAAATTCCTTTATCACCTCCAAAATTGTCTTCAGATTTTCCGCTTCCGCTAATATTTAATTCCGGATCAATACCTGTATAATCAGTAATTAGTAATAAATTATTTCCAGTAAGTGAAAGTCGGATCGAATCGACATATTTATCCGTAAAACGGAAGCTGTAACCTGCTGTAACATTCTCTAATCGTATAAATGAACCGTCTTCTAACCATATGTCTGATGCGTATGGTGAAGTACGAATGCCTTTATCAACACCGCTTTGTAAAAGATTTGATTTACCTGTATTTTCAAGCATGCTTAGGGTTTGATTAAGCTGATTGTAAACTTTATTTCCTCCTGAACCTCTCCATAACATAGAAACATCAAAATTTTTGTATCTGTAGGTTGGATTGAAAGCAAACGTATAAGTTGGTAACGCAGTTCCTGCATAATAACGATCGGCGCTTGTAACACCCTGATCAATTGCGCCATCTCCGTTACGATCCAATACAGTTTCTACTCCATTAGAATTTACGCCTGTGTGTTGCAGAGGATAAAACGCACCTACAGGTTTTCCTTCAACAAGGAAAGAGTTTGGAGCTCCCCATCCCACATAATCTGTATTTAAAGGAACGCCATTAATACTTCCGCTTAAATTAAGTACTTTGTTTTTCATAAACGAAACGTTACCGCCTAATGTAAGTGTACTGTTTTCTGTTCTGATAAGATCATATGCCAAAGAAACCTCTAAACCTTTATTGGAGATACTTCCAACATTTGCTTTGATGGTATTATAGGCATAAGGTGGCTGTGGTACTGTGTAATCAAGTAATAAATTATCTGTTGTAGCATCATAAACATCTACAGTTCCTCTTAATCTATTGTCTAAAAGAGCAAAGTCAAGACCAATGTTGGTTTGTTTTTTGGTTTCCCATTGTAAATCAGCATTCGCATTTTGACTAATACCGAAATTAGTAATTAAGGAACCTCCAAAATAAGCTGATCCCTGTCTGCCTACTAATGAAAGAGAGTTTTGAGGGTAAAGA
The DNA here is from genome assembly GCA_900129595.1 of Flavobacterium frigidimaris. Classification (GTDB taxonomy): domain Bacteria; phylum Bacteroidota; class Bacteroidia; order Flavobacteriales; family Flavobacteriaceae; genus Flavobacterium; species Flavobacterium frigidimaris. The sequence continues at coordinate 75,208 of FQWG01000024.1, forward strand.
CCTTGTTGGTTACCTGTAACACCGTATCCAACACGTAATTTAAGTTCATTAAATAAATTTTGGGTTCCCATAAAGGACTCTTTGTTTATTTGCCACGCTACAGATGCAGACGGGAAATCTCCCCATTTGTTATTTACACCAAATACAGATGAACCATCTCGTCTAAAACTTCCGGTAAATAAATAACGATTCAGTAATGAATAATTTACACGTCCTAAAAAGGATACTAATGTTCTGTCATTTTTATATGATTCTATATCTCCAGATGTAACTTTCGATAAATCACCTAACTGCAATGCATTGTAAGTAGTTTTATCACTTATAAAACCTTTTGCCTGAGTATAATTACCCTGATAAGCTTGGTTTTGCCATTCGTATAAAGCCAATGCATTTATGCTGTGAATGCCAAATGTTCTCTTGTAAGTAAGGCTTGCATTCATCAATCTTTCGTTTTGCTTTTCATTTTTAATGTTAGCATATCCATTTTGACTAACTGCATAGGCATTTGTCGATTCTACCGGAAGGAAATATCCAACAGAACTGTTTGTTTTTCTCCAGCTGCCAAACCAGCCAAAGGTTAAGCCTTTAGCTAAATCCAGATCAGCCTTCAGGCTTCCAAATAAATTGTCTTCTTGTCTTTCATTAGTAACTGTTTGTGCAGCTGCATAAGGATTTAAATATTGAAACACATTTGGATCGGTAAAATAACTTCCATCAGGATTAAAAACAGGATCTGTTGGTCGCATTAAATAAGCATTTGTTATCAAATTTGACATATAAGCAGCTGTTCCAATATTCCCAATGCTGCTATCCGTATTGTTAATTCCGTTAGTTAAATTAAATGACAATTTTAATTTATCATCAAGAGCTGTTTGTGTTGCCTGAACACGGCCAATATATTTTTTATTCCCAGTGTTTATTACTACTCCGTCTTGTAAAATAGCTGTTATAGAAGCTCTATAGCTAAATTTATCTGTTCCTCCGCCAAATGCTAAACTGTGTGTTTGTGTTACACCGGTTTGAGTCAAAAGACCATACCAATCAGTATCTGAAGCATGGTTTGCAGATGCCGGAACGCCAACAGCCTGAGCAGTTTGCCACCATTGGTCAGCACTCAGCATATTTAGTTTTTTTGGAATAAAATCTAAAGAAGTAGATCCGGTATACTCCAATGTTGTTCTTCCTGCCTTATTTTTTTTGGTGGTTACGATAATTACTCCGGGCGCTCCTCTTGAACCATAAACAGCAGTTGCTGAAGCATCTTTAAGAACATCAATACTTTCTATTTCGCTTGGCGGAACCTGATTTAACAAATCCAGATTTCCCTGAATTCCGTCTACGACTACTAGAGGATCATTTCCTCCAATCAAAGAGCCAATTCCTCTTATACGAACGCTAGGTCCTGAACCCGGTTCGTTACCAATTTGAGTAATATTGACACCTGCAGCTTTACCCGAAATTAATTGTAATGGGTTTACAATAGCGCCCTGATTCATGTCTTTTGAAGCAATTGAAGAAACAGCGCCGGTAATATCTTTTTTAACGGTTGTGCCGTAACCTACAACCACTATTTCCTGCAAATCTGTAGCATCTGGCATAAGCTGAATGTTGATCACATTTTGACTGGCCACTACTTTTTTCTCTTTATAACCTACAAAGGATACAATGATTACAGAAGATGGACTTTCTACAGTAAGTTTATATTTTCCGTCAAAATCAGTAACCATACCATTTTTTGTTCCTTCTTCAGTAACTGAAGCTCCGGGTAAAGGCAAACCATTTTCGTCCGTAATAATTCCGGATACAGTTTGTTTTTGATAGAGAATGTTTTGTGTTTTTAGTTCCGGTTTTTTTAAGATAATCTGAGTATCCCGAATTTTAAATTCTGTTGGGGTTCCTTTAAAAAGTTTATCTAAAACAACATTTATCGGCTGGTCTTTTACAGAAATAGAAATCGTTCGGTCTAAGTCGATATCGTTCAGTTTGTAAATAAACCTGAAATCCGTTTTTTGTTCTATGGTCTCAATAACCTTCTCGATTGTTGAATTGTTTAATTCAAGGGTTACTTTTGTTTTTTGGGCATAAGTATTTCCTCGAATATTAAACATGGCGACCAAAATAAGTAGTGTAGTTAGTTTCAATTTTAGGTCATATTGGAACATTGGGTATTTAAACCCAACATTCTTTGATTTTTTTTTCATAATTTTGTTAATTGATTGTAGTTAATTCGTTATATTCAATCACTTAGTTAATCGGAAATTGTTCGCAGCTCTTTCCGATTTTTTTATTCCTGTACTTTTATTCTCTCATATTTTTTCATTGGTTTTAGTGGTTATTTAATTAGTATTTGATTGTTTTTTATGGTGTAATTGATGCCGTGAATGTCATTGAAATAACTCATTACTTTCTCTATCGATTCATCGCTAAAACTCGCGTTAAATTTTTCGTTAGCCAGTTTTTCGTTTTTGTTTACAATCGTAACATTGTAGCGTCTTTCCAGTTTTGTGATGATATTTTTGAAAGTCATATTTCTAAATGTCAAACCGCCATTGATCCATGAAGTATAAATGTCTGTAATAACAGGTTTGGTAGAAATCTGGGCATTTTCTCTATTAAAACTTCCTCTAAATCCTGGTTTTAAAATGGTATTGGTAGTAGCATCAAATTCTTCGTTTGAACGATACATTCCAACAGAACCTTCAACCAAAACAACATCTGTGGCAGCATCTTCAGGGTAATTAGAAACATTAAAGTGAGTTCCTAATACACGAATATTCAAAGCATCAGCATTTACTATAAAAGGATGTTTCTTGTCTTTGGCAACATCAAAAAAAGCTTCTCCATCCAGAAAAACCTGCCTGTTTTCGCCTGCAATAAATTTCACCGGATATTTTAGAGTTGTTCCAGCATTTAAATGCACCATTGTTCCATCAGACAATTGTAATCGGAATTTTTTGCCATACGGAATTTTAATCGTGTTGTAGGTTATTTTCTCTAAATCTGAATTATTGTCGTAAACAATTTTGTCTCCATCCTGATTTCCTACTATGTTTCCATCTGCGTCTCTAACTTCAACTTTATTGTTTTCAGATATAATTTGCGTATTTCCATTTTCTAATTGCAATACGATATCCGTGCTTTTAAAATCGAATTTTTGCTCTGTTTGAGTTTTAAAAGCATTTTTTTGATAAGCAAAACCAATTCCTAATAAAACAACAACCGAAGCGGCGATTGCAATATGTTTTCTGAAGTTTGATTTCTTAGGACTGATTTCTATTACAGTCTCCTCTTCTTTTGTATTAGCTAAAATAGAAGCAAAAATAGAATCAGCCGTTTGTTGATCCATTTTAGGCATTTCGCCAAGAAGATTTTGAATATCCTCTACAGAAGGAAAATCATCCGTTAGCTTATTTTTTTTGTAGTAGGCAATTACCTCGTTTGTTTCTTCGGGTGTGCATTGGTTCAAAACAAACTTTTGTAAAAGATCTCTTATTTCAGAATTTGAATTCATTACGAATTGATTTTAGGACTTGGTTTTATATAATACAGTTGAAAGCAAGTTGAGTACTACTCAAACGTTATAAATTTTTGAATTTTAACATTTGGAAGAAGGTGAAAAACTCGTTAAGTATTGAATTTGTTGATGTTTGTACAAAAAATATTTTTTTGAATTTTTAATTTTTTTTTGAAGAAACAAATCACTCGGGTCTCCTTCGTCGAAAAGACAAGATTGAGGTAAATTCGGATTCAGAGCATTTACGACTTTATATTACGCTTTTTTTAGATCTTAAACTTTGCGAACCTTGCATAAACCCATTGCGTCCCTTGCGGTTAAACCAAAAAAAAATCACCCGGTAAGAGTGATTTTAATGGTTAAATGGTTTTTTGGTTTAGATAATCTCGTCATGAACCTGAAAAAAGACCCGCATCGATTCTAATGCTTTGCTCATTTGATTCCGGACTGTATTGATAGAGATGCCGAGTTCCTGACTGATTTCTTCGTAAGTCATTCCTTTTTTTCTTGACATCTTAAAAATTTTCTTTCGTTTTGGTGGCAATTGCCCCATGGCTTCTTTTCGTAACTTCTTGCAATCGGCTTCACGAATCGAATAATCGCCATAATCATGAGATTTCTGGCTTTCATAAAAAATGGCTTCTTTTAGTAATGCATCATTTGCTGCTTTATTCAAAGAATTAAATGCCTGATTTCTGGCAATTGTAAAAATATAGGCTTTAAAAGATTGTTCCGGATTTAAGTTTTCGCGATGTTGCCAAACTTTCATAAAAACATCCTGAACATTTTCTTCTGCAGCTTCTTTTGATTTTAATAAACTAATGCTGTAACCATAAATATCCTGATGGTATAAATCAAAAAGCTGACGAAATGCTTTTTCGTTGCCATTTCTGAGCTCACTCACCAATAATTTGTCGCTATGGTTCTTCGCTTCTAACATTAATTTAATTAGTCCGTATTTAAATCTAATTATATTATGATACTATCAAAATTGATACTCTGATTCCCTGACTGGTTAGCAAATATATAAAAATATTATTCGCAACAAATATTATTAAAAAAAACTTAATTCTGTCTTTTTTAATAAAATTTATGAAATATAGCTCCAAACGTCTTGGGAATAGCCCTTTTGTCAGGCAAGTGTGTTTTTAACGGGTATTATTTAAAAAAATCATCCGGATAATCATTTGTCAAGAATATTCTTATTTTGAATTATAAACAATGTTGATTTTATAAATGAAAGCGTAAAAAAAATCCTTTCATCTTTTCCGGAAGAAATGATAAAAGGATTGTATAAGGAAGAATCGACAATTGATTCTTTGTAATTTTTAATATGAATTAGTTTTTCAAGTCTTTGATTACTTTAAAAGCAACATCAACCTGATCTTCTCCAACTAAAATAGTAAACTCATTTGAAGTAGAAATTACCTCGTTTATGATAATTCCTTCCCAGGCCAAACGTTGAAAAATGAAATAGTAAATTCCAGGAACAACGATATTTTCTTTTGGTAATTTTACCGTAATTGAAGCCAGATTGTCTAATTTCTGAATTAGTTTTTCGCGAATAAAATGTTTTTCAACTAAATGATTTACACTACTGCTCACCACAATATTGGTTTCATTTACACCACGGGATGAGGTATAGAAAATGTCAGATAAAGCATTAATATCAGAAATTAAATCAGCTTGTTTGTTTAAAACAGTTTCAGAAGCTGCAAAAGTGTAATCTGTCAATTCAGAACGAACCGTGATTTCACCAATATTCTTGATTACTTTATTGATTTTATGGTTCAGTTTAAAATCTAATTCTTCCGTGAGTCGTTTCAGTGACATTACAACAGCACCTTGTTTCACTTCTTTGCCAAATTCACTTTCCAGTTCGGTCATAATGTTCCGGGAGAGCGACGTCAGGTTGATGATTCCAAGCGATAGCGCATTTAATAAAAAAGGTTTTGTTTTGATGTAATTTTCGACGATTGAAGAAACAGTTTTCATAGCTTTTTTTCTTTTTTTTGTAACTTGATTGTGTTGGTTTAGTTAATAGTGATGTTATAAATCTCGACAAATATAAATAAAAAAACAATTTGTTACAAATATAACAATAAAAAATTATGTTAAAAATGATAAAAAGCATCCGTAAGATGTTCAATTGCAAATGATTCGTTGTTTTTATGAATGGCGATGATGTCAAATCTTACATCAAAATCTATTTCCCTATCGTTTATGTAGGCATTTACTGCTTTTACTAGAAGCTGAATTTTTTTAGGTTTGACAAAATCTTGTGGCAAACCAAAATCCAGACTCGATCTTGTCTTCACTTCAATGATGGCCAAAATAGATTCTTTTTGCGCAATAATATCAATCTCGGCCTTTTGAAAAGTCCAGTTTCGGTCTAAAATTGTATAGCCCTCTTTCTCAAGAAATTCCACGGCAAGTTCTTCTCCTTTTTTGCCCAGATCGTTATGTTCAGCCATTTTTAAGTTATGAGTTTTGAGTTATTAGTTATGAGTTTGTTTTGCATGCAAAGACGCAAAGTCGCAAAGTTTTATTTAATTCTTTGCGACTTTGCGTCTTTGCGAGATTTTTATGTGGTATTTGGATTCTTCTTAATTGGAAGAAAACGAGAAATTATTATTTTTGAAAAGAAACGGTACTTCCTGACGAATTAACATCAATCGAAATGGTATTTCCCATTATCAAAGCTCTGTTATCCTGGATATGTCCGGCAGGAAAATTGAAGATTACCGGAATATTGTATTTTTTAGTAACATCATCAATGATTTCAACAGCATTTTTGCCCCACGGAACTTCGTTGTCTTTCATTTTGGTCATACCGCCAACGATGATTCCTTTTAGATTTTCAATGCATCCATTGCGTCTCAGATTCATCATCATACGGTCAATATGATACAGATATTCGTCTAAATCTTCGATGAATAAAATTTTATCCTTGCAATCTATAGCTGATGGTGAACCTAATAAACTGTATAAAATAGATAAATTTCCGCCCACTAATTCTCCGGTTGCTTTCCCGAAACGGTTCATTTTGTCCGGTGCGATAGTATAAGATAAGGGTTCGCCCAATAAGCTCGATTTCATTGAGCTGATAGCTGCCGGAGTAGCACGCGGAATCGTCACGGGCATTATGCCATGAATCGATTTATAGCCCATAGTATTCAGGTGATTGTGCAAAACCGTAACATCACTAAAGCCAATAACCCATTTTGGATGCTGCTTAAATTTAGTAAAGTCTAAAAGATCAAGCATTCGCACCGTTCCATATCCGCCACGAACACACCAGATTGCCTTAATATTAGGATTGTCTAACTGATGCTGGAAATCAGCAGCGCGTTGTTCGTCAGTTCCTGCCAGTTGATTAAAGTCAAGCCCGATTGAGGTGCCAACGACAGCCTCTAAACCCCAACTGTGCAATAAGTCAATCGTTGGTTTAAGGTTGTCTTCGATATTTTTTCTCGCAGTGGCTACAATAGCTACAGTATCTCCTTTTTGTAAATAAGGTGGTGTTATCATGTTTTGTTGGGATTGACAGTTGAATGATTGTAAAGCAAAAATAAGAAATAGGAATTTACAAAAAGAAAAGTGTTTTCTGAAGTGTAGATGTTGACTCGCTTTCATATTTTTTTGCTTATTCATTATTAATTATAAACAAATATAGAGATTTTTAAAAATAAAATAATTGGAAAAATCCTACAAATAGATTAATTTGCTTAAATTGAACTTTTTAAAATAGTAAAGTTTATGAGGTTTATCAGATTTCAGTTTTATTTTGTTGGCTTTCTTTTTTTTTCATCCTTACAAGCGCAGTCTAAAAAGTACACGATTCATACCGTAGCTTTTTATAATTTCGAAAATCTTTTCGACACGATAAATGATCCTATAACCCATGATGACGAATGGACACCAGACGGAGCGCAACATTGGACAAAAGAAAAGTATGAGCAAAAATTAAAAAATCTTTCAAAGGTTTTATCAGCAATAGGAACTCCGGAAAATCCTAATGCGCCAACATTAATCGGAGGTTCTGAAATAGAAAACCGTGGCGTTCTGGAGGACCTGATCAAAGAACCCAAATTGCAAAATTTTGATTATGGAATCATTCATTTTGATTCGCCTGATAAACGCGGAATCGATGTGGCATTATTGTACCAAAAGAAATATTTCAAACCAACTTCTTATTCGAATATACCTTTGTATCTCTATAAAAATAACGCCATTGTAAAAGAGGAAAATAAAGAAGAGACAGACGATGAACTCGAAATAAAGACAGAAAATAATAATCGAATTTTTACAAGAGATCAACTTCTAATAACCGGTTTTCTGGAAGGGGAAGAGATTCATATTATCGTTAATCACTGGCCATCGAGATCAGGAGGAGAAAAGAAAAGCAGTCCGTTTCGTGAAGCGGCAGGAAATCTAAACAGAAGAATTATCGACTCGCTTCAGCGTATAAACCCTAATGCAAAAGTGATTACAATGGGAGATTTAAATGACGGTCCGTTCAACCGAAGTGTAAAAGTAGCCTTGGGAGCAAAGGCAAAAAAGAGTGAAGTTCCCGAATTCGGAGTTTTTAATCCGTTCGAAGAAATGGCAAAAAAAGGCATGGGAACAATTGCCTTTAGGGATTCCTGGGATATTTTTGACCAGATTATAATCACGGAGTCTCTTATACAACCCGATTTTTCTACCTTCAAATTCTGGAAAGCAGGCATTTTCAACAGGCCATTTTTGATTCAGACTTCAGGACAATATAAAGGTTATCCGTTACGGCACAGTTTAACCGAAGTTGGTTTTAGCGATCATTTCCCTGTTTATATTTATTTGATAAAAGAGATGCAATAGTTTTCAGTTTACAGTCACAGTTTTCAGAATATTGTAACTGTAAACTGTGACTGTAAACTGATCACTTTTTACTAACTTAGCTTCATAGAAACCCAGTACCAATTAAGATGTCAATAGCAAAACCTTTCAACCTGAATAAATGGATCGACGAAAACCGTCATTTATTGAAACCACCAGTTGCAAATAAGAATATTTATGTAGATTCAGGCGATTATATCGTGATGATTGTTGCAGGACCAAATGCCCGTAAAGACTATCACTATAACGAAACAGAAGAGCTTTTTTATCAATTAGAAGGAAGCATAAAAGTGGTCATTCAGGAAGATGGCGAACGTAAAGAAATGGAATTAAATGCCGGCGATATGTACCTGCATCCCGCAAAAATTCCCCATTCTCCAGTTCGTTCAGAAGGTTCTATAGGTTTGGTAATCGAACGAAAACGTGTCGGAAAAGGATATACAGACGGATTACTTTGGCATTGTGACAATTGCAATCATAAGCTTTATGAAGTGTTGTTTGAACTGCACAATATCGAGAAAGATTTCCTGCCGCATTTCGAACATTTCTATAATTCCTTAGAACTTAGAACCTGCGATAATTGTGGCACTGTAATGGAATCTGATCCAAGATTTGTTGCGAAGAAGTAATATATTGAATAACATATCCTAACAGGTTTTTTAAAACCTGTTAGGTATTATAGAATTAGAAATTTCTAAATTAGAATTTCAGTTTTTTTCAGGAGCTATTTCCCGCTATCCGTTTCAATCTTTTCCTGGCTAAAGAAGCCAGAAAAAGGATTTCCACTTCTATCCTACCGTCTGGACACAAATATTTATATTTGGCAAAAAATAAATTTTGAGAGAAAGACAATTAAGGGATATAAAAGATCAGCGTTTATTGAAGAG
>FQWG01000027.1 GCA_900129595.1 Flavobacterium frigidimaris
GGGTGCAAAAGTACCACCTTTATTTACATTTACAAGACTTTTCATTATATAATTTCAATGTTTTTCGAAACTTTTTCTTAACACTCTGATAACACAATTCTTAGCTTTTGAGCTTTTTTGCCATTTATGGGATTTTTCGCAGGCACTTGTTGTTTTTCGCAATATCGACAATATACCATACTATATATAGGTAAATTTCACTGGTCTGTTTAACTAGTTTTCAGCTTTTATAAAATCCATTACCTCACCTCAAAGATTATTCACAACGCCACTCTCCTCATATCCTTATTCCCGTCAATCCATTTGATGCAATACCATTTTCAACTATTGTACGGTCGATTTACCTTGTTTATCAATAAAGCAATATTATATACAGCTGCTTCTCGATTGTCAGTATGAAAACGAACATCTATTCTCATCTTTGAATATTATTTCATCACCGCTAAAACTTTCTCCAGTTCAAAAGTGACATCTTTATATATATAAAGATTTATATAAATCAAAATAGATAATCAAAATATTAATCATTTTAGCCAAATCAGTTATTATGCCGATCAATCTGGTTTTTAACCCATATCCAATCTACAATTACACCAAGAGAAGCAACGGAAGTTTCGCCTTTGAGCTTTATTACTTATCTACAAAAGAAAAAGGAAGAAAAAGGAAGAAAAAAAAAATCCAAATCCCAATTTTAAGTTGGGATTTGGACTTTACTATTTTGAATTAATATCGTTTAGTCTAAAATAAAACTTACACTCACGTTTGCAATAACTTCAATCTCTCCAACTGCCAAAGTTTCGTTTGAAGCACCAGCCGAATCCATTGCCATCGATTTCATAGCTGCATACATTGGTTGCGGACGATACACCTGAGTATTATCAGAAATAGTATACGCCTTACCCACTTTTTGTCCTAAAACCGAAACGTAATCTTCTGCTTTTAGTTTAGCATCTTTTATTGCCAATTTACGAGCTTCTGTTTCAATCTGAGCTAATTTAGAAGTTTCAAAAGAAACTCTGTCGATACGGTTGATACCTTGCTCAACCAAGCCTTCCATTAATTCATCATATTTAGATAAATCTTTTAATACAATTTCTATTGTTTGGGTAGCATTGTAACTGGTTTTCTTTTTCTCATAATCGTATTGTGGATTAAGAGCTACTTGTTTTGTTTTGAAATCTGCTGTTGGCACATTCATTTTTTTGATGAATTTTAAAACTGCATCGATTTTTTCGTCATTTTGCTTTTTGACATCTTTAGCATTATTCCCTTTTGTTTCAACAGTTGCTGAAATACAAACCTGATCAGGTGCTACTTTTACTTTCCCTTCCCCGTTTACATTGATTTGAGGAATTTGCTTGGCTTCTTGTGCGTAAGACATAGTCATAAACATGATTGTTAAAAATAATACTACTTTCTTCATTTTTGTTATATTTAAATTTGTTTGATAATCGAATTTCAAAAGTTGTGCCAATATTATAATTTGCCCAATTTTGCCATTACAAAAAGTATTAAAATAGGAATTGCCAATAGTACTACCATCAAACTGTGATCTACAATCAGGGATGGCTCTTTGATCAAAGTAATCAAATATCCTCCTATAGCACCTCCAAAATGTGCTGTGTGTCCAATATTATCATTTTTCGCCCTCATTCCGTAAATTGAATACAATAAATATAAGATTCCAAATAAATACGCCGGCATTGGTATGACAAAAAAGATTCCTAACATCATGTCCGGCTGTAATAATATTGCAGAATACAAAATTCCTGTCACAGCCCCTGAAGCTCCCACAGCTCTATAACTGTAATCATTTTTATGAAAGAGCATCGTAAGCAGGCTTCCAAAAATTAAACTTCCAAAATAAATCAAAACAAAAGAAAAAGTTCCTAACCATTGTATGACTACCGGAGCAAAGAACCACAACGTAAGCATATTAAATGCTAAATGCATAATATCAGCATGCAAAAACCCGGATGAAAGCATTCTAATTTGTTCTCCGGAACGAATACTTCCTACATGAAATTCGTATTTTCTAAAAAAAGCAAGATCATTAAAACCTTTGTAACTAATTACAGCATTAGCTACTATAATCCCTACTAAAATGGTATTCATAAAAAATATTTAATGTGAATTGTAAATATAGTCATTCTTAAACATATGTTAGCTTCAAACCAAAATATCGGTGTTTATTCATTTTTACTTTATATTTGTAAAAAAAAATTACATGCAATTTCTCGTTTATATACTGGCCTATCCTTTACTCTGGCTGATCTCTATACTCCCATTTCGATTATTTTACTGGTTATCAGATTGTGTCTGTTTTATTATCTACCACATCATTGGATACAGGAGAAAAGTAGTTCGTGAAAACCTTGCGCTTACCTTGCCTCACTTAAGTAAAACTGAACAGAAACAAATCGAGAAAAAGTTCTATCACCATATGTGTGATATGTTTTTGGAAACGATTAAAACAATGAGTATTTCGCCAGAAGAAATGGAGAAGCGATTTCGTGTAACGAATATCGAACTTGTAAATGAATATGCTAAAAAAGGCAAAAGTGTCATTCTTGTAGCTTCACATTACGCAAGCTATGAATGGCTTTTGACTATTAACCCAAAAATTGATTTTAAGGGTATTGCTGTTTATAAAAAAGTTGCCAATCCTTATTTTGACAAGTTAGTACGAAGAATTCGTTCAAAATATGACACCGAATTGGTAGAAACAAGAAAAGCGATTCCAACTATGGCACAAAACCAACGTAATGGAATATTGAGTATGTATGGATTAGCGAGTGACCAATCTCCTAAACTGGACCGAATTTTTCATTCAATGAAGTTTATGGGCATTGAAGTTCCTGTGCATACAGGCGCCGAAATGCTGGCAAAAAAATACGATCTGAGTGTGATTTTTGTAAAAGTAAAAAAGGTAGCAAGAGGTTACTATGAAGCAACTTTTGTATCTATTGCTGATAATCCGAATGATTATGAGAACTTTGATATTACAGAAAAATACTTAAGGGAAGTTGAAAAACAAATTTATGAAGCTCCTGAATATTATTTATGGACACATAAGAGATGGAAACATCGTGTTGAATAAATAATCACAAAAAAAAATACCTCTTTCAAAATTAATGAAAGAGGTATTTTTTTTGTAACTGAATTACTAAAAATTAGATTCCGGCAATTGCTTTTATTTCATCTATAATTCGAAGTGCCAAAACATCTGCTTTTTCCTGAGATGGAGCTTCTGTATAAATTCTGATGATTGGTTCTGTATTCGATTTTCTCAAATGCACCCATTCTGTAGCAAAATCAATTTTCACACCATCAATCGTTGTGATGTCTTCATTTTTGTATTTTCCTGTCATTGCAACCAAAATCGCATCAACATCTATCTGAGGCGTTAATTCAATTTTGTTTTTACTCATATAATATTCCGGATAGGAAGCGCGCAAAGCCGAAACCGAGATCTTTTTGTTGGCCAAATGCGTCAGAAACAACGCTACACCTACCAAACTATCTCTTCCGTAATGAGATTCCGGATAGATAATTCCACCATTTCCCTCACCACCAATAATTGCATTATTTTTTTTCATCAGTTCCACAACGTTCACCTCACCGACAGCACTGGCTTCATATTTTCCGCCATGAGCAACTGTTACATCTCTCAAAGCACGTGATGACGACATATTCGAAACTGTATTTCCCGGCGTTTTACCCAAAACATAATCGGCGCAAGCCACTAATGTATATTCTTCTCCAAACATTTCTCCGTCTTCGCAAATAAAAGCCAAACGATCAACATCAGGATCCACCACTACACCCAGATCCGCTTTTTCTTTTACCACCAACTCAGAAATATCAGTTAAGTGTTCTTTTAAAGGTTCCGGATTGTGAGGGAAATGTCCGTTTGGTTCACAGTATAATTTTACAACTTCAACCCCCATTAATTCTAATAACCTAGGAATAATGATTCCTCCGGATGAATTTACACCATCAACAACCACTTTAAATTTTGCCGCTTTTACCGCATCAACATCTACTAAAGACAAATTTAAAACCTCGTCGATATGAATATCCATATAGGCATCATTCACAGTGATTTCGCCTAAACTATCCACATCAGAGAAATCGAAGGCTTCTGCTTCAGCAATTTCTAGAATCTTCGCTCCTTCGTCTCCACTTAAAAACTCTCCTTTTGCGTTCAGTAATTTTAAGGCATTCCATTGTTTTGGATTATGAGAAGCTGTTAAAATAATTCCTCCATCTGCTTTTTCTAACGGAACAGCAACCTCTACAGTTGGCGTTGTAGAAAGACCAAGATCAATTACGTTAATTCCTAAACCTACTAAAGTATTTACAACAAGATTATGAATCATTGGTCCGGAAATTCTGGCATCGCGACCAATTACAACCGTTAATTTTTCTTTTGAAGTATTATTTTTCAGAAAAGTACCGTATGCTGATGCAAATTTTACAGCATCAACAGGAGTCAGGTTATCTCCTACTTTTCCACCAATTGTTCCTCGTATTCCTGATATCGATTTTATTAAAGTCATTTTTGTGAGTTATGGTTACCAGCTACAAATATAGAAAAGTTACTAAGGTTCTTACTTGCTAAGTCTCTAAGATTTTTAAAATATCATAAAAAAATTGCCTGGATTTTAATAATAGTAACATTATAAGGTGCATAATTGCGTAAACCGATATCAAAAAGTTTTCATACTTTTACTAAAATAAACTTAGTGAATTAGATACGTAAAGCCTTAGTAACTGTAAAAACATACTTTTTACTAAAATCAACTTAGGAGCTTTAGTACCTGAAAAGCTTAGCAACTCAAAAAAAAATGAATTTCCTAGCCCACATCTATTTGTCCGGAGATAATGATTTAATCAAAATTGGCAATTTTATGGCTGATGGAATTCGCGGAAAACAATTTGAAAATTTTCCCGAAGAAGTTCAAAAAGGCATTATTTTGCATCGGTCGATAGATACTTACACGGATTCGCATGCTATTTTCAGACAAAGCACCAAACGTTTACATGAAAAATACCATCATTATGCCGGTGTGATTGTAGATATTATCTACGATCATTTTCTGGCTAAAAACTGGGAGAAATATTCAGATGAAAAATTAGAAAAGTTCATTAATCGATTTTACAGATCTTTGCATGAAAACTATCCTGTTTTAAGCGAAAAAACACAAGATTTAATGCCTTATATGATCAAACAAAACTGGCTTTTAAGTTATCAGACTATAGAAGGAATTCGCAATATTTTAACCCAAATGGATCGCAGGTCTAAAAATCTTTCCAAAATGCAGTTTGCAAGTGAAGAATTAGTAGAATTCTATACCGAATTTGAACAGGAATTTACTTTGTTTTTTGAGGATCTCAAACAGCACTCCAAACAAAAATTACTCACTTTATAAAATCTGCCAGATTCTATAAAATAAAATCAAGATACTCTTTATGAAAAAAATAGCGCTTTTATTCGGCTTTATTTCTATTTATAGTTTTGCACAACAAACTACAAAACCAACCGGATTAGTAGCAACAAAAGCCATGGTTGTTTCGGCACGTCAGGAAGCTTCAAAAGTTGGTGCTGAGATTATACAAAAAGGCGGAAATGCTTTTGATGCCATGGTGGCCACTGAACTTGCTCTTGCTGTTGCCTATCCGTACGCAGGAAATCTTGGCGGAGGAGGATTTATGGTCTATAGAAAAGCAAATGGTGAAGTAGGATCTCTAGATTATCGCGAAAAAGCACCATTGGCAGCAACAAAAGATATGTTTCTGGATAAAGAAGGAAATGTTATAAAAGGCAAAAGTACTGAAACAGCTTTAGCAATTGGTGTTCCCGGAACTATTGCCGGAGTATTTGCCGTACACACAAAATTAGGTTCCCTACCTATGTCTGAAATTTTGAAACCTGTGATTGCTTTAGCAGAAAGAGGTGTTATTGTAACCAAAAAACAAGAAAAAAGACTTCAGGATTATCACGATGTTATTGTAAAAATAAATGGTCCAAATACATTATTGGCCGGTAATTTTAAAGAAAATGACACCATCAAATATCCTGCACTTGCCAATACATTGAAACGAATTTCGAAAAACGGAAGAAATGAATTTTATAAAGGTGAAACAGGCAAAACTTTAGTTAAATATATCCAGAAAAAAGGCGGAATTATAACGCTTAAAGATTTGGAGAAATACGAAGCAAAATGGAGAAAACCATTACAGTTTAATTATAAAGATTTAAAAATCACTTCGATGTCACCTCCCAGCAGTGGTGGAATTTGTCTGGCACAGATCATGAAAATGATTGCGCCTTATGATTTATCAAAAATGGGACATAATAGTGAAGAAGCTATTCAGGTAATTGTAGAAGCTGAAAGAAGGGCTTATGCAGACAGAAGTCAGTTTTTAGGTGATCCTGATTTTGTGAAAATCCCAATAAACGGATTGTTATCTGATTCTTATTTAAAGGAAAGAATGTCAAGTTTTGACGTAAAAAAAGCGAGTTTATCATCTGAAATAAAGGAAGGCAAAATAAGTTTTAACGAAAGTACAGAAACCACACATTATTCAATAGTAGATGCACAAGGAAATGCGGTTGCTGCAACCACAACACTTAATGATGGTTACGGATCGAAGTATTATTGTGATGAATTAGGATTTTTCCTAAACAACGAAATGGATGATTTTAGTGCCAAACCGGGATCTCCGAACATGTTTGGCTTAGTAGGAAACGAAGCGAATAGTATTGCTCCGCAAAAAAGAATGTTAAGTTCAATGACGCCAACAATTGTCGAGAAAAACGGAAAACTGTTTATGGTAGTTGGTTCTCCAGGTGGATCGACCATTATTACCAGTGTATTACAAGCTATTCTGAATGTTTACGAATACAACCTTAGTATGCAGGATGCTGTAAACGCGCCGCGTTTTCACCATCAATGGTTACCGGATTTAATTACATTCGAACCAAATGCTTTTGACAAAATCACCATAGATAAACTAAAAGCAAAAGGATATTTGATCAATGAAAAAACGACACCTGTAATTGGTAAGTTAGACTGTATTTTAGTTTTGCCGGACAGCACTCTTGAAGGTGGTGCTGATTTTCGCGGAGACGATACTGCTGTTGGTTTTTAAATTAAAAAAGCAGATTTATCGGTAAATGTCATACAAATTTAAATGTTAAAAGCTAAATTTGCACTATACCTAACTTTTACAACAGAATGCTAAAAAAATATTTTAGAAGACTAGAAAGCATTATTGCTTTGGCTCAATCATTAATGACTCCAAAGCAGTTTATTTTTTTATCAAGTGTTTTAATTGGTGTTTCCTGCTCTTTGGCTGTAATTGTTCTAAAAACTTTTGCCCATAGTGTTTTCTCCTTTGCGACTTATATCAATGGTATTCTGAAATTAAGTTTTATCAACAGTATTCTTCCTATTGTGGGAATCCTACTAACTGTGTTTGTTGTAAAACGAATTCTTAATGGAAGCATCGAAAAAGGGACTTCTCAAATTTTATATGCTGTTGCAAAAAAAGCAAGTATTATTCCGAGAAAACAAATGTATGCGCAAATTGTCACGAGCTCCTTAACAGTAGGTTTAGGAGGTTCAGCAGGTTTAGAGAGTCCTATTGTGATTACTGGTGCCGCATTTGGATCTAATTTTGCTCAAAATTACAAATTACCTTATAAAGACAGAACCTTACTTATTGGCTGTGGTGTTGCCGCCGGAATTTCTGCAGCATTTAATGCTCCCATTGCCGGTGTTCTTTTTGCTATTGAAGTCTTGCTGGTCGATGTCAGCATTTCTGCCTTTACACCAATTATGATTTCTGCCGCCACCGGTGCGTTGGTTTCTGCCATCGTATTAGACGAAAGTATTTTATTGTCTTTCAGAAAACAGGAAGCTTTTAATTATCATAATATTCCGTTTTATGTTTTACTTGGAGTATTGACAGGTTTTATAGCAGTCTATTATGCGAGAAACTTCCAGAGAGTTGAACATTATTTTTCTAACTTAAAAGTTGGTCCTTACAGAAAAGCACTAATTGGTTCTTCATTATTGGCCTTACTTATTTTTATATTTCCAACACTTTTTGGAGAGGGTTATGAAAGTATCAAAACCTTGTCTGAAAGTGATCCCGGAAAACTATTAGACAATACTTTATTTGCTGATTTCAGAGACAATCAATGGGTATTACTTCTGTTTGTTGGATGCACCATGATGGTAAAAGTATTTGCTTCGGGATTGACCCTTGGAAGCGGTGGAAATGGAGGTAATTTTGCTCCGTCTTTATTCTTAGGTTCTTATTTAGGATATTTCTTTTCAAAGTTTATTACTCTTATAGGTTTATCAAAATTGCCTATCAGTAACTTTACCATGGTGGGAATGGCTGGTATTTTGAGCGGCTTGTTTCACGCACCACTTACCGCAATTTTCTTAATTGCTGAAATTACAGGAGGTTATAGTTTAATGATCCCCCTTATGATTGTTTCGTCAATAAGTTTTGCTATTTCTAAACGTTTTGAGAAATACTCTCTTGATGTAAAAGGCCTTGCCAAAAAAGGCCATGCTTTTACAAGTAATAAAGATTCAAACATTCTCTCTACCCTGGATATCGACACTATCATACAAACCGATTATTTAACGGTTCATCCGGAGGAAAACCTGAGTAAACTAGTTGATCTTATCTCACATTCCAATCAGGTTGTTTTTGCCGTGGTTGACAATGATAAGAATCTTGTTGGCATTGTTCATTTTAATGATATTAGGGAAATTATCTTCAACTCATATCAGGTAAAATATACGCTGATCAAAGATGTCATGAAAACGCCATTGGCGACTATTTCATCGAATGATAGTATGGAAATTGTGATGAGTAAATTCGAAAAATCAAAATCAGCCTTTCTTCCTGTTCTGCGAAATGACAAATATTTTGGTTTTATCTCAAAATCTATAGCACTCGAAGCGTATCGAATGAAATTGAGGTCTATGACTATTGAGTAGCTTTAAGTACACCACCAAAGAAGCCATCGAAGAATATATGAATACAAGAAAAAGAAAACGCTAACTCAGGTTAGCGCTATTTTGTTACTAATTGTAACATAAAGTTTTGCTATCGAGCACAAAAAGAACAAATCAAAGTGGTAACTTTGCGTTTTGCTCAAAATTATGTTAGAAAAAGACAATACTATTGAAGTTCTTGGCGCAAGAGTTCATAATCTAAAAAATATAGACATTTCTATTCCGCGTGAAAAACTGGTGGTTATTACCGGTTTATCAGGTTCGGGAAAATCTTCTTTGGCGTTTGACACCATTTATGCCGAAGGACAACGTCGCTATGTAGAAACTTTTTCAGCTTATGCCAGGCAGTTTCTGGGTGGTTTAGAACGACCTGATGTTGACAAAATCGACGGACTTTCGCCGGTAATTGCCATTGAACAGAAAACCACAAGTAAAAGCCCGCGTTCTACTGTTGGTACTATTACTGAAATATATGATTTCCTGAGACTTCTTTACGCTCGTGGTGCTGACGCATATAGTTATAACACCGGCGAGAAAATGGTTTCATATTCTGATGAGCAAATCAAAGATTTGATTATTCAGGATTTTAAAGGAAAACGAATTAACATTCTTGCTCCGGTTATTAGAGCCAGAAAAGGTCATTATGCCGAATTATTCCAGCAAATTACCAAACAAGGATTTCTTAAAGTTCGTGTAAATGGCGAAGTACAGGATTTAGTTTCAGGAATGAAACTGGATCGTTATAAAACCCACGATATCGAGATTGTTGTCGACAGAATGTTGATTGAAGATACGGAAGACAATCAAAAAAGATTATCAGAAAGTATCAATACAGCCATGCATCATGGCGAAAATGTATTGATGATTTTAGATCAGGATACCAATGAAGTTCGCTTTTTTAGTAGAAATTTAATGTGTCCAACAACAGGGATTTCGTATCAAAACCCGGAACCGAATTTGTTTTCTTTCAACTCCCCAAAAGGAGCTTGTCCGCATTGTAACGGATTAGGAACAGTTCATGAAATCAACATCAAAAAGATTATTCCAAATCCTAAATTATCGATTAAAGCCGGAGGTTTTGCTCCGCTTGGTGAATACAAATCGTCCTGGATTTTTAAGCAACTGGAAGTTATTGGAGAAAAATTCAGTTTCAAAATAACCGACCCGATTGAGAAAATTCCGGAAGAAGCCATGATCATGATTCTTCACGGCGGAAAAGATAAATTTGTTGTCAATTCTAAAGAGTTAGGAGTTACCCGCGATTATAAAATAGATTTTGAAGGAATCTCACATTTCATCAAAAATCAATTTGATGAAACTTCTTCTACCACTATAAAACGTTGGGCAAAAGATTTTATGGACGAAGTAAATTGTCCGGTTTGTGATGGCTCCCGTTTGAAAAAAGAAGCTTTATTCTTTAAAATTAATGACAAAAACATTGTTGAATTGTGTGATATGGATATCTCCGATTTAACGGTTTGGTTTCAGGATTTAAACAAACACTTATCAGACAAACAACTTTTGATTGCTTCAGAAGTGGTAAAAGAAATCAAAGACAGATTGAACTTCCTGATGAATGTTGGCTTGAATTATCTGGCTTTAAGCCGAAGTTCAAAATCACTTTCGGGTGGTGAAGCACAACGTATTCGTCTGGCGACACAAATTGGTTCACAGCTGGTTGGTGTTTTATATATTCTGGATGAGCCAAGTATTGGTTTACATCAAAGAGACAATGAGAAGCTAATTCATTCATTGGAACAATTACGTGATATCGGGAATTCGGTTATTGTCGTAGAACACGACAAAGACATGATCGAACGCGCTGATTATGTAATTGATATTGGACCAAAAGCAGGTAAATACGGAGGAGAAATCATCAGTATTGGAACTCCGGCAGAAACTTTGAAATCAAATACAATTACTGCTCAGTATCTGAACGGTAAAATGAAATTGGAGATTCCGAAGGAACGCCGTAAAGGAAATGGAAAATTCCTAAAACTAACCGGAGCAACAGGAAACAACCTTAAAAATGTTTCCATTGAATTGCCTCTCGGAAAAATGATTTGTGTTACCGGAGTTTCAGGAAGTGGAAAATCGACTTTAATAAACGAGACGCTCTACCCTATTTTGAATGCCTATTATTTTAATGGCGTAAAAAAACCGCAGCCCTATAAAAAAATTGAAGGTCTGGAACATATTGACAAAGTAATTGATATTGATCAAAGTCCGATTGGAAGAACGCCACGTTCGAATCCGGCAACTTATACTGAAGTTTTTACCGAAATCAGAAACTTGTTTACCATGACTTCTGAAAGTATGATTCGTGGTTACAAAGCCGGACGTTTTAGTTTTAATGTAAAAGGCGGGCGTTGTGAAACCTGCGAAGGTTCCGGTGTCAGAACGATCGAAATGAACTTTCTTCCGGACGTTTACGTAGAATGCGAAACCTGTCAGGGAAAACGTTTTAACAGGGAAACTTTAGAAATTCGCTATAAAGGAAAATCAATTTCGGATGTACTGAATATGACAGTTGATGAAGCGGTTCCTTTCTTTGAAAACATTCCGAAGATATACAGAAAAGTAAAAACAATTCAGGATGTTGGTTTAGGATATATTACACTTGGTCAGCAAAGTACCACACTTTCTGGTGGTGAAGCGCAGCGTATTAAACTCGCAGGAGAATTATCTAAAAAAGATACCGGAAATACGTTTTATATTTTGGACGAACCTACTACAGGATTGCATTTTGAGGACATTCGTGTGCTGATGGACGTGATCAATAAACTGGTTGATAAAGGAAATACGATCCTGATAATCGAACACAATATGGACGTCATTAAACTTGCGGATTATATTATTGATATTGGACCAGAAGGCGGAAAAGGCGGTGGACAATTAATTGCGAAAGGAACTCCGGAAGAAGTAGCAAAAAATAAAAAAAGCTATACGGCTAAGTTTTTGAAAAAAGAGTTAGAATAGAAATTGATCTTTGTCACAAAAATATTTTGACAAAGATGCATTGATTTAAAAAATTAACAGTAGTAATTTTATATTTTAGCATCAAAAATATAAAAGATGAAATCAATTTTGCCATTCATTATAATAGTATTACTCAGTGCTAAAAGTTTTTCCCAATCACCAAAAGACAGCTTTAGAAATGCTGTAAAAGAAAGACTTAAAAATATTAATGAAAAACAAATTGACAACCCTTACTATTCCAGACAAGAACTAGAAGAGGAATATCTCCTTGAAAACAGTGTTTTTCAAGCTTTGGCTCAGCCTAGCACAGAAAGTGATCTAGCGAATTATTTTAAAATTTATCTGGAACAAAATCTTCTAAAAAAAATTGATTTTAGTAAACTTAAAACGTCTTCTTACTACAAAGGTATTTCTAATAAAAAATACAATTACACTATACGACTTACCTTTGAGATAAATAAGAAGAATAAAGCTTTTAATTTTCGTATTCATACGGGAGACAGTGAGCTCGATAAAAAAGTTATCGAAATTTTTAAAAATTATCCTTTAGAAAAATTAAATTTAAATGATAATGCTAAACTTGGAAAAATTAGTATTCAGCTATTTACAAAAGAAGACAAAAACACCATAATAAAAGCAAGTACATTTGCCGTTGTAGATCAGCTTCCCGTTTTAAAAGGATGCGAAGGTATTGCATACAATTCCGAACTGGGCAGATGTCTTTATGATCAAATATTCGAGTATGTTTTAAAAAATATCTCACTTGAAAACATTGCAAAACAAGGCAAAAGAGGAGAAATCATTATCAATCCGCGTTTTTCTATTGATTCTGATGGAAAAATTTTCCGTGTTAACTCTATTGCTCCAAACAAAATTATCAAGGATGAAATTGACAGGATTATAACATCTTTTAATCAAGTGATAATTCCAGGTAAAAGAAATGACACTCCTAAAAACACCTATTGTGAAACTTTCCGAATGATAACTATCAACAATTTAAAATGATAGACTTTATACAAGTTTAAAAAACACTTTCATAATTCATTGATAATGAATAAACAACTTAAGAGATCATTATCGCTACATTACTTTAAAATTAATAAATACTAATTTCTGTAACAATTCTCGAAAAAAGCAGTAATTTAGTATGCCCATTTTGCCAAAGTTTTTGATTTTGGCAATTTTTTATGGGCTAAAAATAATGTTTCGATTGAAAACCGATGCCCTAGCCCTGATGGCAGCGGCATCCTTTTTCTGGCTGCTGCCAGCCAGGAAAAGATATAGCGGACAGCAGGACACGAGCGTTAGCGACTGACGAAGTAAATAGCTCCTACTTCGACTCCGCTCAGGATGACAATATCATTACGCTCAGGTTGACAATTTAAAACGACACAGCTAGAAATAAAAATATAAATAATTAAAATACCTAAAATGAGATTAGAAGATTTTGATAATGATGAGGATAAAGTAATTCAGGATCGTTTGAAACAAAAAACGTGGAATGAAATTAGGACAAATGACAGCTGGGCGATTTTTAAAATCATGGCTGAGTTTGTAAACGGTTACGAAAGCATGGGACGCATTGGTCCGTGTGTATCTATTTTTGGATCTGCCAGAACAAAACCGGACGATAAGTACTATTTATTGGCAGAAAAAATTGCTTACAAAATCAGTAAAGCTGGTTACGGTGTAATCACAGGAGGTGGTCCCGGAATCATGGAAGCTGGTAATAAAGGCGCACATTTAGGTGGCGGAACTTCAGTTGGTTTAAATATCGAATTGCCTTTTGAACAACACTTTAACCCGTATATCGATCACGATAAAAACCTGAATTTCGATTATTTCTTTGTGAGAAAAGTAATGTTCGTAAAATATTCGCAAGGTTTTGTGGTAATGCCGGGAGGTTTTGGAACTTTAGATGAGATGTTTGAAGCGATTACCCTAATTCAAACCAAAAAAATTGGTAAATTCCCAATTATATTAGTAGGTATAGAATTCTGGTCCGGATTGATCGAATGGGTAAAAACAGTATTAGTAGAAAAAATGCATACCGTAAGCCCCGAAGACTTGAACTTATTTAAGATCGTTGATACTGAAGATGAAGTAGTTGATGTATTAGATAAATTCTATAAGAAATACGACTTAAGTCCTAATTTCTAATGTTTTTTTTTACCATATAAGTAATCTAATTTCATTTAGAAATGCCACATAAAGCATTCAACTTAAATTTTCTTATATTACTTATATCGTGAAATAATCATAAAATCTTACAAAAAATTAAAGCTGTTTTTAAAACAGCTTTTTTTATACTATTTTTACAATAAAACCAGAAAGACTATACCCTCGTAACTTAGATTATATCTCTTAAATTTTTAAGCCATCATTGAAATCATCTTATAAAATTATATTCTTCGTTTTTGTTTTGATGAACCCATTAAAACAGTACGCACAACATCAGTCTAAGATGGAGGTGGCGGTTAATCTCGAGCTGAAAACACTTAACGTAAAACAGGATATTACCTATTATAATACTTCGAATGATTCTTTGATATCGATTGTTTTAAACGATTGGAATAATGCTTTTTCTGATAAAAATACGCCTTTGGCAAGAAGATTTTCTGATGAATTCTACAGAGGTTTTCATTTAGCAAAAACCTCAGAAAGAGGTAATACAACCATTCTGAATCTTACAGACTCTGATAATATGGCGCTCGAATGGGAAAGAACCGCTAAAAACCCTGATTTTATTGTGGTTAGACTGAATCGAAAATTATATCCCGGAGAAAAAATTGATTTACATTTAACTTATATTTCAAAGATTCCAAGCGATAAATTTACGCATTATGGTTTTGACCAAAATGGCGGAATGAATTTAAAAAACTGGTTTTTAAGTCCTGCACGTTTTGAAAATCATCGTTTTATTAAATACAATAATTTCAACTTAGATGATATCGCAAATGCGGCCACAGATTATGAAATTGCTATAAAAATCCCTACTCAATATTCTATTACAACTGACCTGAATTCTGTTTCAGAAGACCTTATGAATCCTTCTTTCAAAACATATTCATATTCCGGAAAAAACAGAACTGATTTTAATTTATTTATCGAAAAGCAAAATAGTTTTGCAAGCTATGAAAATGGTTCCCTGGAGGTACTTACGAATCTTAAAAACAAAAAAATCAGCGAAATCCAAAAAGCAATTATCATCAATAGGGTTGTGAATTTTGCAAGTGCTTTTATCGGGAAATACCCGCATCAAAAAATCACGGTTTCTCAGGTAGATTATGACAGGAATCCGTTTTATGGTCTCAATCAGTTACCCTCTTTTATAAGTCCGTTTCCGGATGATTTTATATTCGAAATCACTTTTCTGAAGACGTACCTTAATAATTATCTTAAAAATAGTTTACGCGTCGATGCGAGAAAAGACAATTGGGTGTATGACGGAATCCAGATTTACAGCATGATGAAATTCATGGAAGAAAATCATCTCGATCAAAAGATGCTGGGAAGGCTTTCAGATATGAAATTATTTAAAAGTTACAACATTACCAATCTGACTTTTAACGAGCAATACAGCTATTACTATATGCTGATGGCCAGGAAGAACCTCGATCAGCCTCTTGGAGACCCAAAAAATACGCTGATAAAATTCAACGAGCAAATTGCCAGTAAATATCGTGCGGGTTTAAGTTTAAGCTATTTAGATGATTACTTAAACCATAATATTGTTCCTGAAAGTGTCCAGGAATTCTATGACCTCAACAAACAAGGGCAAACAAATCGTTATAATTTTGAAAAAATACTCACTAAAAACAGCTCAAAAAATATCGATTGGTTTTTTAATACCATTATAGATTCCCGTGATATTATTGACTATAAATTTTCGAATGTTTCCAGAACAAAAGACAGTGTGCAATTTCAGGTAAAAAATAAAACCAGTAATTTTGTTCCTATTCCGGTTTACGGAATTAAGAAAAATGAGGTCGTCTTTAAAAAATGGATAGAACCTAAAAACAATGATTATATTTATGAATTTGCCAGAGAAAAAGCAGACAAAATCGTACTGAATTATGACAATGAAGTTCCGGAATACAACTTGAGAAACAACTGGAAATCACTCAAAAGTGTCGTAATAACGAATCGTCCAATCAAATTTAATTTTGCAAAAGATCTTGAAGATCCTTATTATAACCAGATTCTATACATTCCAACTCTTACGTATAATTTATATGACGGTTTTACACCCGGAGTTCGATTTCACAATAAAACAATTCTTGACAAACCTTTTACATTCGATATTAATCCCGCCTACTCTATCAAAGCCGGAACGATATCAGGTTCATCATCTTTTATCTGGAATGAATATTACAGAAACAGCACGCTGTATAATATACGATATTCGCTTAGTCAAAATTACTATCATTATGCACCGGATGCCACTTATTTAAGATTGAATCCTATGGTTCAGTTTAGAATTCGGGAAGAAAATTTCAGAGATAACAGAAAACAGCTGATCCTGTTTAGGCAAGTTATTGTAAATCGTGAGGCCAGCAAATATATAACAGACAATTCTAAGCCAAATTACTCGGTATTTAATGCTCGTTATTCAAATACTAAAACTGAATTGATTGACCATTTTAGTTTCATGAATGATCTGCAGTTTGCCGGAGATTTCGGGAAGATTGCCGGAGAGGTTGAATACCGAAGATTATTCGAAAACAATCACAAGCTAAACATACGATTGTATGCAGGAAGTTTTTTGTATAATACAACAAATTCAGATTATTTTAGTTTTGGTTTAGACCGTCCTACTGATTATATGTTTGATTATAATTTTTACGGACGATCAGAGAATACAGGATTTTTCAGCCAGCAATTCGTGATGGCAGAGGGAGGTTTTAAATCAAAATTAGAACCAGCGTACGCCAATCAGTGGATGACGACATTAAACGCCAGTTATTCGATCTGGAACTGGATTGAAGTTTATGGCGACATGGGATTTCTTAAGAGTAAACATCAAAGTGAGCATTTTGTTTACGATAGTGGTATCCGATTGAATCTGGTACCGGATTATTTTGAACTCTATTTTCCTGTTTACTCTAATAATGGGTGGGAAATCTCTCAAAATAAATACAACGAAAAAATTCGATTTGTGATCACTCTTTCGCCAAAAACATTAGTTAATCTTTTTACTCGAAAATGGTTTTAATTGAATAAATTTTAAACAAAAACATGCGTTATTATCATTAAATTACATTTTTACATCAATATAAATCAAAAAATATACCTGATTTTTTGATTTTAAATACATATAATTAAATTATATTTATTTTAAAGAATTATGATTATTGATTGTTTTTAAGTAATTTCGCAGTCTAACATGACCCTTCAAGATTATGATAAAAGAAAAAAGCAATACTACACTAACATTTGAAGATTTCAAAACTGAGGTATTGAACGACTACAGAATTGCAGTAACCAGCCGCGAATGTAGCCTTTTAGGTCGTAAAGAGGTATTAACAGGAAAAGCCAAATTTGGAATTTTTGGTGACGGAAAAGAGGTACCACAGCTTGCTATGGCAAAATCCTTTAAAAACGGGGATTTCCGTTCCGGATACTATCGCGATCAAACTTTTATGATGGCTATTGGAGAATTATCTCCAAAACAATTTTTCGCAGGTTTATATGGTCACACTGATTTAGACTTTGATCCAATGTCTGCCGGAAGACAAATGGGCGGACACTTTGTCACCCACAGTTTAAACGAAGACGGATCCTGGAAAGACTTAACAAAACAAAAAAATTCAAGCGCAGATATATCACCTACAGCAGGTCAAATGCCAAGATTACTGGGATTGGCACAGGCATCAAAAATTTACAGAAATGTTGACGGAATCAAAACCAAAGACAAATTCTCTGTAAATGGAAATGAAATTGCCTGGGGAACTATAGGAAACGCAAGTACCTCAGAAGGTTTGTTTTTCGAAACCATAAATGCTGCCGGAGTGCTACAAGTACCAATGGTAATGAGTGTTTGGGATGATGAATACGGGATTTCTGTACATGCAAAACATCAAACTACTAAAGAGAATATTTCAGAAATTCTGAAAGGATACCAACGTGATGAAGATTCGAACGGATATGAAATTTTCAGAGTAAAAGGATGGGATTACGCAGAGCTGGTATCAACTTATGAAAGAGCCGCTGCTATTGCGCGAGAAAAACATATTCCGGTTTTAATTCACGTAAACGAATTAACACAACCGCAAGGTCACTCGACTTCAGGTTCTCATGAGCGTTATAAAAACGCAGAAAGACTGTCTTGGGAAAAAGACTTCGATTGTATTCGTCAGATGCGTTTGTGGATGATTGCCATCAACATTGCATCACCTGAAGAACTGGCTGAAATTGAAGCTGAATTGAAAAAAGAAGTTCTGGATGCCAAAAAAGAAGCATGGAATTCTTTTATCAATCCAATTATCGAAGACCAAAAAAACCTTATGATTTTATTGGAACAGATTTCTGCTGCCAGTATCAATCACAAAGATAAAATACAAAAATACATTTCTGAAATCAGCGTTATAAAGTCTCCTTTAAAAAAGGAAATGCTGGTAATCGCCAGAAAAATATTGCGTTTTATAGAAATTCCAAATAGCAAAGTATTATTGTCTAATTGGATTAAAAACTATATCGAAATTACCCAGCCAAGATTCAGCAGCCATCTGCACTCAGATTCAGATCAAAATGTTTTTTCAGTAGAAAAAGTACTTCCTGAATATGCAGATAATGCAAAAGCGGATCAGGATGGCCGAATGATTATTCGTGACAACTTTGATGCGTTGTTTACCAAATACCCTGAAACACTAATTTTTGGTGAAGATGTAGGAAACATTGGCGACGTAAATCAAGGTCTGGAAGGCATGCAGGAAAAATACGGAGAACTTCGTGTTGCTGATGTGGGTATTCGTGAAGCTACAATTATCGGACAAGGAATCGGGATGGCCTTACGAGGTTTGCGACCAATTGCCGAGATCCAATATTTAGATTATTTACTATATGCGATTCAAATCATGAGCGATGATTTGGCAACTTTACAATACAGAACTGTTGGTAAACAAAAAGCACCGTTAATCATCAGAACCCGCGGACACCGTCTTGAAGGCATCTGGCATTCCGGTTCTCCAATGGGAATGATTATCAACGCCATTCGCGGAATCCATGTTTTGGTACCAAGAAACATGACTCAAGCGGCAGGTTTCTACAATGCTCTTTTAGAGACTGACGAACCGGCTTTAGTAATCGAATGTTTGAATGGATACCGTTTAAAAGAAAAAACGCCGTTAAATTATGGTGAATTCAAAACGCCAATTGGTGTCATTGAAACCCTAAAAGAAGGTACAGATATAACATTAGTTTCTTACGGATCAACTTTAAGACTGGTACAGCAAGCTGCAACTGAATTATTAGATTTAGGAATTGACTGTGAGGTAATCGATATTCAGTCCTTACTTCCGTTTGACATTAATAAGGATATTGTAAAAAGTATTGCCAAAACAAATCGTCTTTTAATCATTGACGAAGATGTTCCTGGAGGAGCCTCAGCTTTTATCCTGCAGCAAATTCTTGAAGAACAAGACGCTTATATACATCTTGACAGTAAACCACAAACTCTTGCTGCAAAAGCACACAGACCAGCTTACGGAACTGATGGTGACTATTTCTCAAAACCTTCTGCCGAAGATATTTTCGAAAAAGTCTATGCAATGATGAATGAGGTTAATCCTTCTAAATATCCAAATTTGTATCAATAAATTTAGATTTACATATTTAAAAAAAGCTCCAATATTTGGAGCTTTTTTTATATCTAATTTTTTAAGATTCTAATATCTTTTTTACTTCCTTATAATTAAGTATATCCTTAAAAAAAGTAAACGGAGCTCTTCGTGCTGGTAAAGTATTTATCAATATTTTTTGTTTTGCAACCTTAACTATTGTGACCTTTTGCCCCCAAGAAAATGAAGATCCACCGGTATAAAATTCTAAAGTTCCATCCCCTTTACGAATTAAGGTCCACTTATTTTTTTGCAGCAATTTTCCTATTTCATCTGTCGAATAATCTTTTACTAAAATTAACTCTTTGAAACGGCGCTCAGTTTCAATTCTTACAACAAAAACAATCAAAATTATTAATCCCCATGACATAAGAAAAGGCCCATCTCTTTCATAATTAGTTATACCAGCATAAATCAATAAAACTGGCATAAATAAAACAAGATAATTTTCTAGATAATCAAAATAACTAATAGGCCATTTCAATTTTCGAATCACATATTGTTTTGTGTTTTTTTTCATTAAAATCCGTTTTTTATCCGTGCTTTCGCGCAAGCGAATCCGTGTCATCCGTGTGCCATTACGCAAACTAAACTCCTAAAATAGCACGAGCCTTTTCTAAATCCTCAGCAGTATCAATCCCAATTCCAACATGAGTAGTCTCAACCATTTTAATACGTTTTCCGAACTCCAAATATCTTAGTTGCTCGAGTTTCTCAGAAGCTTCTAAAGATTTCATAGGAAGGCTGTAAAAATCTAATAAGGCCTGTTTTCTAAAAGCATAAATTCCAATATGCTGAAAGTAACGAACACCAACACCTTTATCCCTTTGATACGGAATAACCGAACGGGAAAAATACAACGCAAACTGCGATTGGTCAACCACGACTTTTACATTGTTAGGATTATTGATTTCGTCTTCATTCGTAATCTCACGCATTAGAGAAGCCAAATCAATCTTGCGATCTTCATCATCTTTAAAAACAGATAAAACCTGTTCTAAAGGCCCAGCTTCTGTAAAAGGTTCATCACCTTGTACATTAACTACAATATCAACATCAAGGCTAAATATAGCTTCAGCAATACGATCACTTCCTGATTCGTGTTCTTTGATGCTCATAATCGCTTTACCTCCATTCGAAACGATCTCATCAAATATCAAATCCGAGTCGGTTACTACAAATACATCATCAAACAACTTTGTTTCAACCGTTGCTTCATAAGTTCTCAGAATTACAGTTTTACCTCCAAGATCCTGCATTAATTTAGCAGGAAAACGCGTTGAAGCATATCGTGCCGGAATTACAGCTATTATTTTCATTTAAATTTATTTTTATTTTTTTATTCTTTGCGAGTCTCTGTGAAATCTTTGCGCAACTTTGTGTAATAACTTTTACACAGAGAATCACGAAATATTTTTACATAATTTTTACTGACGTCATACTCAAAGAACCGGCTAACAATTTATCATTGAACAAACTCAGTTCTTCTGATTTTTCTTTTAAACCTAAAGTATACAATAAAGGCAAATAATGATCCGGAGTTGGAATCGCCAATTGTATCGCTTTATTCATTTTTTCGAAATCAATTAAAGGCTGAAAATTTTCGTCGAGCAAATAATTATTGATGGTTTCGCGTGCTTCGATAGCCCAATCAAAACCGTAATTGTCTTTATCAAAATTCCTGAAATCAACCAAACGAAGATTGTGAACAATATTCCCGCTTCCGATAATTAAAACTCCTTTACGGCGCAAAGATTGAAGTTTCCTGGCTAGCTCAAAATGATATTGCCCTGATTTGGTATAATCAATACTCAACTGAATTACGGGAACATTTGCCTCAGGATATAAGTGTTTAATTACACTCCACGCGCCATGATCTAAACCCCAATGTTCGTCTAAATCGACATTTACGGGTTCTAATATTTTCTTAGTTTCAACAGCCAGTTCCGGACTTCCTTTCGCAGGATATTGCACATCAAAAAGTGCTTGCGGAAATCCTCCAAAATCATGGATCGTTCTTGGCATTTGCATGGCAGTAACTTTGGTTCCGTTGGTAAACCAATGTGCCGAAATGCACAAAATCGCATTGGGCTGAGGCAATGTTTTAGCCAGATTGCGAAAACCCGCCACAAACTGATTTTCTTCAATTGCATTCATCGGGCTGCCGTGCCCCAAAAACAAAACCGGCATTTTATCTGTATTCGAAAACGAAGACGAAATCGAATGTAAGTCGTTTAGTGTTGTCATTGTAAATAATTATAAACACGAATTTCACAGATTTTCACTAATGCTAAATCTAAAAAAAAATATTTCGTGCTAATTCGTGAAATTAGGTTTTACTCCTCAAAACTCTCGTCTTTAAAGCCTATCAAATATAATTTATTTTTGGCACGCGTCATAGCGGTATACAACCACCTGATATAATCACGATCGATTCCGTTAGGTAAGTACGGCTGTTCTATAAAAACGGTATTCCATTGTCCACCTTGCGATTTGTGACACGTTATGGCGTAGGAGAATTTTACCTGTAATCCGTTGAAATACTCGTTCTCTTTTACTTTCTGAAATTTCTTGTATTTCGTGGTTTCATTTTCATAATCTTTCATCACCTCTTCATACAAACGATTTGATTCTTCATACGTCAAAGACGGAGACTCACTTTTTATAGTATCCAATAACAAAACGGTTTCAAAAGGTTTCTGATCCGGATAATCGACCATTCTGATTTTTACTTTTGCAAAATTGAATCCGTACAATTCTTTGATTCCGAAGAGTTCCAAAACTTCAATGATATCACCGTTGGCAATGAATCCGGCTTCATCTGTTTCTTTCAACCAGAAATAATTATTCTTTACCACCATCAGAAAATCACCAACCGAAAGTTCACTTTCCTTAAATAAAATTCGGGTTCTGATCTGTTCATTATACTGATTCGCCCTTTTATTCGAACGTACAATAAAAGCAGTGTCCTCAATACTGTAATTGCTGTATGCCGAGTTTATAGCGTCCTGAATATCGTAACCATCAGTAAGACGAACAATGTCTTTGAACTTTTTTACATTAAACTTAAACTCCGTAATAAAAGTATCTTTTAGCAATTCACGTAATTCAGTGGCATTAAACAAAATACCGGAACTTTCTTCCTGACGCATTACTTCATCGAGTTCGATATGTTCGATTTCTTTGTCATAATGAATACCCAGAGTCTGAACATCTAATGCAGGACTTATATCTAAATTCACCGGTGGCAACTGCGCTGTATCTCCCAGAAGGATCATTTTGCAGTTAGTTCCGGAATATACATATTGAATCAGATCATCCAGAAGCGATCCGTTATCATACAATTTCGAATCTGAATTACTGTCTGAAATCATCGAAGCCTCATCGACGATAAAAATAGTGTTTTTATGTTTGTTTAACTGCTTGGTAAAAGCCACGCCTCCACCAGCTGATTTTTTAGGGAAATATATTTTTTTATGAATTGTAAATGCGGGCGTATTCGAATAATTAGCAATCACTTTTGCTGCGCGGCCTGTTGGCGCAAGCAAGACAAACTTTTTATTGATATCTCCAAGATTGTTTACGATCGTCGAGATCACAGTCGTTTTTCCGGTTCCTGCATATCCTTTCAAGACAAAAATAGTGTCGTTATGTGTATCTGTTAGGAAAATAGCGATTTTTTGAAAAAAAATATCCTGTTTGTAAGTGGGCGCAAAAGGAAATTGTTTTTGCAAAACGCCGTAAAAAAGTGATGAATTCATAAGGAAAAATTGAGATACAAAGAACGGGCTTTTAAATGGCAATGTCAATGTCAATTACAAAAATCAATTACAATTGAAACGTTTATAAACCATATAAGTAATGTAAGGAATTTAAGTTTTACTTTTATTACGCTCAATTAACATGAACTTAAATCCCTTACATGGTAAAGAAAATTTAACCGTATTTTAAAATCCAATTAAAACTGTTTTTCGAAATTGCAATTATAATTGTTCCTTTTTAATTTGTAAGTTTGTGGTCGCCTTAAATTCTTTCTTGTAAAACAGGTAACGAATTGTAAATCAATATGTCATTGCAAAATACTAACATCACTTCCAAAAATTACAAAAAGCTTTCTATTCAGGTTTCATTGAATGGATTCTCGTTTTGTTGTTTTGACACCTTAAATAATACGATTACAGCCTTTAATGAAGTCAACTTTGATACCACACAAAAAACATCAAAAATTGAAGAATTATATAGTGCTGCTTTCAAAAACTATCCGGAATTAAAAGATACTTACGACGAAATTCTCGTAATTCACAATAACAATCTTTCGACTTTTGTACCTAGTGCTTTATTCGACGAAAATTTCTTGGGAAGTTATTTACAGTACAATACAAAGGTTTTCGAAACCGATTTTTTTACTTTTGATAAAATTTCAAATTACGAAATGAACTCGGTTTACATTCCGTATATCAACATCAATAACTTTTTAATTGATACTGTTGGTTCTTTCGATTACAAACATGTCAACAGTATTTTGGTCGAGAAAATTCTGGAAAGTTCAAAAAACAACGACGAGAAAAAAATGGTCGTGAATTTCAATGCTAATCATTTTGAAGTTATTGTAGTTCAAAATCAAAAATTGTTATTGTTCAATTCTTTTGAATACCAGACTCCGGAAGATTTTCTTTATTATATTCTTTTTACAGCCGAACAATTGAGTTTAAACCCGGAAAGTTTTCAACTTGAATTATTAGGTACCATACATCAAAACGATCCGTTTTATGCGATTGCATACAAATACATTCGTCATATTTCATTTTTGGATGTAAGCGCATTACAACAAAAAAACAGCTACTCAACTGCACAAAATCAAAAACATTATATCTTATTTCAATCATGAGAATCATTTCAGGAAAATACAAAGGACGCCGCATTTTTCCGCCAAAAAACCTTCCTGTAAGACCAACGACCGACATGAGTAAAGAAGCATTATTTAATGTTCTGAACAATCATTTTAGTTTTGAAGGCTTAAAGGTTTTGGATTTATTTGCCGGAACAGGAAATATTAGTTTTGAATTCGCTTCACGCGGAAGCGCTCCAATCACATCCGTTGATGGTGATTTTGGCTGTGTAAAATTCATCAAACAAGTTGCATCAGAATATGATTTTGACATCGCCGCCACAAAAAGTGATGTGTATAAATTTCTGGACAACTCCAGAACCTCTTACGACATTATTTTTGCCGATCCGCCTTACGGATTAGATCAGGCTGCATTTGAGAAAATTGTTCTGACGGTTTTCGAGAGAGAATTACTGAACGAAGACGGAATGATGATCATCGAACATTCTAAATATACCAAAATGGAACATTTAAGTAATTTCTCTTTTCAGAAAAATTACGGAGGTTCGTTTTTTAGTTTTTTCGAACTCAACTCAACCGATGATGAGGAAGAATTGAGCATCAAATTAAACAAAGCTACAGAAGACGACGAAGGTTAATTTTCGTTTGAATATAATAAGCTCAAATGGAGCGAAATCGAGATTTATTTAAATTTTCGATTTCGCTCCATTTTTTCAATAATTTAAGCTCTAAACTTTAATTTTAACACATAGAAACATAGATTTTTTTTATGCATCTAAAAGAATTCCAAAAAAAATAAATAAATTTCTTTCTCATAGCCCGCTCTGTGTATTTGAAATAAGTGAATTTCGTCTTGTGCATATCCTGACAACGAAAGCAAGAACAAAAAGAGAATTAAAAAAAGTTTAAATAGCAAATTAAAGTTCATTTTTAGCTAGGTTTAAAGTTGTAATCCTGCAAAAATGCTTCTAAAAAAAGGTTCCGTAGGTTAATTGAAGGTTAATGCGCAGTTAATGCGTTTATTATATCATAAAAGCATTATTTTTGAATTGGGAATAGCCCATAGATTTTACGGATTAAACTGGTTTACACAGGTCAACTATTTTAGAAAACCCACAAAATCTTTGACCTGCGTCACACACAGTAAAAATCCGTGTAAACCTGTTTGATACGCGTCATCAGTGTGCCATAACAAAAAACAGCTAATGAAACAAAGAATCAATTTACTAATAGCCTTTTCTGTCATCGCCTTGATTGTTTTATCGACAGTACAATGCTATTTGGTCAAAACTACTTACGATTATAAAGTGGCGCAGTTTCATACTGAAATCAAAAATACAATTGCCCGGATCTCTAATAATTACAGTGATATCGATTCTGTAATTGTTGCCAGGAAAGAAGCACTTTACAAACAATTATCCGAAAACTACATTCAGGGAAAAAACAACAAATCTGAGGTTAAAACCTATATTCTCGAAAATGAATATAACGATGTTTTAACACAGAAAATCCAACGTAAGTTTCAAAGGGAGTTACCCAACCTGAAAATAGATTTTGCCATTGTACTGAACAAATTTGTACTGTATCAAAACGCAAAAAAAATCGATACTATTTTCTCTGAAAAACCTTTTATTCAAAACAAATTATACGGAAATCTGATTTCTTTAAATCATGCTTTTTTAGTTCGCAGTTATGTTGGCACTACAAACGGAACCTACGCCAATCAAGATTATAAACTATTGACCGAAGACTCGATGTATGTTTCTGTAATCGACTGGGAAATGATTATTTTAGGACGAATGACGTTCGTTTTAATCTTGTCTTTACTTTCTATACTAACACTGATAACGCTTTTTGTTATTGCTATAAAAGCTTTAATAAAACAGAAAAAAGTAAACGATATCAAAACTGATTTTATCAATAATATCACGCACGAGCTTAAAACGCCTTTGACCACTTTAGGTATTTCGACCAGAATATTAGAGCGAAAAGACATCAGGGATAATGATGAAAATTTTAATGCAATTGTCGACACGATTTCACGTCAAAACAATCGTTTGCAAAATTTAATCGATCAGGTGATGGCAAATTCACTGGCCGAAAACGGAATAGAATTACAAAAAGAAAAAACAGAAACCGAAGATTTTCTGCTTTCAATCATACATGATTTTAAAATTACATTCCCAAAAGTCAATCTTCAAACTGATTTTCAAACACAGAAAACCATTTTAGTTTTAGATAAATTCCATCTGACCACGGCCTTTTTAAATGTTCTGGAAAATGCTGTAAAATATGGTTCTCATAAGATTCTTATAAAAACAAGAATAGTCCAAAATCAATTCTCCATTAGTATTGAAGATGACGGAATTGGAATTGAAAAGAACAAACAATCTCTTCTATTTGAAAAATTCTATCGCGTAGAGCAAGGAAATCTTCATGATACAAAAGGCTTAGGTTTAGGGTTGTATTATGTCGATCAGATTATAAAAGCGCATCAGGGCTCTGTGAGCGTTGTGAGTGATTTAGGAAAAGGAACCCAGTTTACTATTTTATTAAAAGTTTAATATTACATTATTTTGAAAAAATTACTTTTAGCTGAAGACGATTTTGATTTTGCGGGAATTTTAAAAAAATATTTAGAATTACATCAATTTGAAGTTACCTGGGCACAAAATGGAGAAATAGCTTTAGACTATTTTAAAAACCAGACTTTTGACATTTGCATTTTTGATGTCATGATGCCAAAATTGGATGGATTTTCACTGGCCGAAAAAATAATCACTATCAATCCTGAGATTCCATTTATTTTTCTAACGGCAAGAAAGTTAAAAGAAGACAAAATCATTGGATTAAAACTAGGCGCAGACGACTATATCATAAAACCTTTTGAAGTCGACGAACTTATTTTGCGTCTGCAGAATATTTTAAAGAGAATCGAACAAAAGAGAACTTTGAACGGAGAGAATATAATCGAGATTGGTTCTTATATTTTTGATAATGAAAGATTAACCCTAAATAATAAAAATCACGTTCAGCAACTCACAGAAATGGAAGCTACTCTTATTGAATATTTATATCTGAACCATAACCAGTTATTAAAAAGGGACCAAATTTTAATGTCTGTCTGGAAAAAAGATGATTATTTCTCCGGACGAAGTATGGATGTTTTTATCAGCAGGCTTAGAAAATATTTTAACTCAGATCCAAATATTAAAATCGAAAGCACTCGAAATATCGGATTAGAATTTAAAATAACACCATAACTTATTTACTGTAAATGATATAAGTTTTAGTTTCAATTGTATAACGCCACACACAAATTGCGTAATACATTTGTAATGAAACATTTAAAACCAAACATCATGAACCTAAAAAGATTTTTCGGTGGATTACTTACAATCCTCGGAATAGTTGGTTTGATTTACACTGCTGTAATATTTGCAGGTACTTCAGGCGAAACAAGAGACATTAAATCATTAATTATTTACGGCATACTTGGCATTGTCTTTTTCATGTCCGGAATTAGCTTAGTTCGTGCTACAAAAGACGAAGCTTAAACTTTTTTACGACAATAAAACAGTACTTATTTTTTCGTACAGAGGAGTTTTTACGCCCTATTTTAAACCTTCTTCGACCACAAATTTTGTCAGCGAAGTTGCCTCTATTTTATTACCTGCCCAATAATCTCTGTGCATAGATGAAGTCGCTTTTTTAGGCGATTTTTCTAGTTTTAAGATATTCTGATCTACAATATCTTCGGGGGATTGCAGACCTTTAACTTTAGCTACCAATTCAATTTCTTTAAGTAATTCGTTTCATAATCAGTAAATAAATGCCATAAAGGTGCTAAGACACAAATAAAAAAACTATATAATTACGGCTGGAAGAAACAAAAACTTAGTGTCTTTGAGTCTTGTAGCAAAACCATTTAAACAACAAAAAAATTCGCCTAAATTCACGCTTTCGCGAAAGCGAATCCGTGTCATATGCCTGCCATCAGGTAAAACAGTTAATTAGAAAAAATTTTGGATTGGTTATTTGTGAAAGCTGGTTAGAGTGTTTCACAAATATAAAAAAATGCAGACCTATAAGCCGGATTCTGTCCCTGATAAATCAGAGCCTTATCATTTATCTAGACTTACAATTACTCATAAGTTCGAGCTACCTACCCTTCAACAACGGACGAGAAGCCCTTAAATGCTGATATACTTGGTATTTCACCGCATAGAGTTTACCTGGTTTCACTACAGCATTACCTGTACATACTTTCTGTTGCACTTGTCCTTGCGCTATTTCTAACGCCGACGGGTGTTACCCGCTATGCTTCTCTCTGGTGTCCGGACTTTCCTCCCTCCCGATAAATCAGGACGACGATAAGGCGGTCTGCGGCGCAAAAATAGGCATTTATACACTAACAATAATGATTTTAAATTTTAGTTTTTCGACTTACTTTCATAACATTTTAATTTTAAATTAGTTATCTTTAAAATCCATAATTTTAAAATTCAATTATCATGATTAGAATGTATCACTACGCAACTGTTTCAAAAGCTTTAGATCAATTGAATGAGAAAGGATTTACGTTTGATTTTAATTTAAACTCAGACATGATAAAAAAGAATCCCGAAAAATTTGAAATTGTTCATGTGTATCGATACGAGGGAAATTCAGACCCGGGCGATGAGGCAGTTGTATACGGAATTAAATCAACATCAGGCAAAAAAGGAGTCTATGTATCAGGTTTCTCTGCTGACTCCGATCAGGAAACCGCCAAGTTTCTGAATGATTTGAGTATAAAAGGAAGGTAATTTTCAGGAGCTATTCCTGCTGTCCGCTGTATCTTTTCCCTTCCGCCGCGGCGGTCAGAAAAAGGATGCCGCTTCCATCAGGGCTAAGGATTTAGGTTTCAGAAGAGAGTTTTATGTTTTTACACAATCTGCGTCATTGCCAGAAACGAAGTAACTACTTTATAATTGATTGAGCAAATGAGATTGCTTCGTTCCTCGCAATGACTTAAAAAAATCTGTTTTTATCCGCGTTTACGCAATATCGAATCCGCGTCATCCGTGTGCTATAATTCACCAATAAGCATAAAAAAAGCCCATCATAAGAAGGACTTTTAAAAACAACACTTAAAAAATTATGCTGTTGGTATTTTTATTTTCCAACCCGGCTGAATCAGATCCGGATTTTTAATAATATCTCTGTTGGCTTCAAAAATTGCCTCCCACGAAACACCATGGGCTTTTCCTATTTTCGACAAAGAATCACCACCTTTTATTGTGTATTCTGTTGTGGCACCTTCAGCAACAGTAATGTTTATCACCGCATCTGCTGCTCTAAAATCAGGATCTATTTTTCCGTAAGCACTCCAGATTTTTTCTTTGTCTTCAGCTGATTTTGCTGTACCGTCTATATACAATACATTATCTTGTTCTCTTACCTGCAAATTCGCTATCCCTAAATTAGTAGCCAAATCTGTTAACTCTTTGTATTTATCTAGTAAACTCATAATGTCTTTATTTAATAGTTAACTTATTTTCTACTTTTTTAGGTTTCAATTCCTGCACACTTTTGATCAAATTTTGCAATTGATCTCTTTTGATGTCTCCTGTAAGTGTCACCACACCATCTTTGACTGTAGCACTTACGCCATTATACGTTTTTACTACCTCATTTACCGAAGTATTTAAAACAGCATCAGGGTTAATTTCTACAGGAGCAGTTTCAGTTACAGTTTCCGGTGCCGCAATTTCGCAATTGTTGACTACTGATTTAACTCCTTTAATTCCTTTAATAATACTTTCTGCATTTTGCTTGAAAGCATCATCTTTACAAATACCTGAAATAGTAGCAACACCATCTTTTACAGTAACTTCAACTCCTGGCAGAGCACTCAGTTTGGCAGAAATTTCTTTTTGAATATCTGCATCTTTAGGACCGCAAGCCACTAGTGCTAGAGCAAGGCTCATTCCTAGTAAAATAGATTTAATTTTCATATTAGATATTTTTTAATTAATTAAACATCTAAAGTTAATAAATTAATTATCAAGATTTTACATAATAATATTATAAAATTTATATTTTTTCCAGTTAAGTAATTCAACTATTTGGATTCACTCCTACTCATGCTGCGTTATATCATTATATTGCCAAAGCACATTTATTATTTTCCACTCTCCATTGGTTTTTACAATATGCATATAATCTATCCAGGCATCGGCTAGTAATTTTACTGAAGCGGTTCTTGCAGAAATATCCAGCAGTTTTACTTCTTTTCTTGGATTTCCAGGAAACTTATCTCCTTTTGCATTATAAGTCTCTGCAAGAATAACCATGTTTTCTGCAAAATATTCAGAGATATAATCTTTTTGGGCTGCTTTACTTCTAAAAACCGATCTTTTTACCAATCGCGGATGCAAAGCACTTTCCATCAATTTAGGATTGGGGTTATGCTGTGCTTCGATATAAGCCAGCGTCACTCGTTTGATATCAATTGTATCCTGCGCAGTTTGTGCGTGAATCTGAAAAGTGTAAAATGCAATTGTGATTACTAACAGGTATTTTTTCATATCGTGCGGGGTTTATAAATGGAAATCCCAAATTAACTTACGTTTCTAATCAATCTTTATTATACTAAAACTGGGTCTAAAATACGCAATAATGCTTTAATCTCATCTATTGGCATTTTTACAACTGATTCCATTTGAGCATTTTCAGAGCTAATAACTAAAACGGCTTCATTATCTTCTTCATACCCAACTGATTTAAAAGAATAGGCCGGAGACGTAATTTCCATTTCTGTTCTTCCTCCTTTAAACCAACCATAATTGGCTTCATAAATGATTTTATTTTCTAATATCTCAATAGTTTCATTGCCGTAAGTATTCCATAGAAAAACTCGTAGTACATAAAATCCAATCGCATAAAATACGCCAACTCCAATAAAATGCCCAATATTTAAACTTCCTCCAAAAGCAATATCAAAAATCACTCCTATTACTGGTAAAACAAAAAAAGCAGAAGCACAAAAGAAGATTATAGCTCTAAAAATTAATGGTGCTTTTTTGACTTTTAGACGTAGGATATTATTTTTAAAATTGTACTGGTTCATAAATAAAATAATTATTTTTAAATTTCTGCTTTATATTTTTTATAAAAATACTTGTTTTTTTATTCCAAAGACATTTAATTTTATCCAATTAAATCCCTTACTTCCTCACATTCAAATCACTTAAAATCCCCTCAAATTTTTATGAATTTCAGATTTGTGATTTGGCAAATTTCAGCCTATCTTTGCTATCGAATAAAATAGAATATGGAACAATTTGTAGTATCGGCCCGTAAGTATCGCCCACAAACCTTTAAGGATGTTGTAGGTCAGAAAGCCATTACCAACACTTTGCTGAATGCCATAGACAGCAATCATCTTGCTTCTGCTCTTTTATTTACAGGACCACGTGGAGTTGGTAAAACGACTTGCGCGCGTATTTTGGCTCGTAAAATAAACCAGCCCGGATACGATGATCCTAACGAAGATTTCGCTTTTAACGTTTTTGAGTTAGATGCAGCTTCAAACAACTCGGTTGATGATATTCGTAGTCTGATTGATCAGGTTAGAATCCCGCCACAAACCGGGCAATATAAAGTCTATATTATTGACGAGGTTCATATGTTGTCTTCGGCTGCTTTTAATGCTTTTTTGAAAACATTGGAAGAACCGCCAAAACATGCTATTTTTATTTTAGCAACAACAGAGAAACACAAGATTATTCCAACGATTTTATCTCGTTGCCAGATATTTGATTTCAAGAGAATTACCGTAAAAGATGCTAAAGAACATTTGGCTGAAGTTGCCAAAAGTCAGGGAATCAATTTTGAAGACGATGCTTTGCACATTATTGCTCAAAAGGCCGATGGTGCAATGCGTGACGCTTTATCTATTTTTGACCGTGTGGTTTCGTACTGCGGCACCAACTTAACGCGTCAGGCCGTAACTGAAAACCTAAACGTTTTAGATTACGAAACGTATATCACTATTACTGATTTACTTTTAGAAAACAAGATTCCGGATCTTTTACTGGCTTACAATGATATTCTCGCAAAAGGTTTTGACGGACATCATTTTATTGCCGGTCTGGCTTCGCATTTCAGAGATTTATTAGTAAGTAAAACTCCTGCTACAATCGCTTTGCTGGAAGTAGGTGAACAAGCACAGCAAATGTATGGTGTTCAGGCACAAAAATGCTCTCAGGAATTTTTACTAAAAGGAATTGACCTTGCGAACGACTGTGATTTAAAATATAAATTGAGTCAGAATCAACGTCTTTTGGTCGAACTATGTTTGATGCAATTGGCCTCTATCAGCTTTGATGGAGAAAAAAAAAAGTTGAGCAATTCATAATTCCCCCTACTTATTATAAAAATAGCGGTTATTCTATTGTGGAAGTTAAGACTCCAAAAGAAGAAACTGCTAATACAGCTGCACCTAATGTTGAAACTTCTATAAACAAAGAAACAACTGAAGCTCCAAAAGCAGAAACCCCAAAACCTGAAGTTAGCAACGAACCTAAAATTTCTGCTTTTTCATTGTCCAGTATTCGCAAGAAAAAAGAACTGGAAGCTAACAAACAATCTTATGTAAAACCTACTTCTATAATGCCAAC
Source organism: Flavobacterium frigidimaris (assembly GCA_900129595.1). Lineage (GTDB taxonomy): Bacteria > Bacteroidota > Bacteroidia > Flavobacteriales > Flavobacteriaceae > Flavobacterium > Flavobacterium frigidimaris. The sequence goes on from FQWG01000027.1 coordinate 33,380, forward strand.
GGAAGATTTTACCGAGACTGAAATGTTAGTACAATGGAATAAATATGCGCAACGTCTGGGTGACAAAGGTTTAAGAATCATGGAATCGTTATTATTAATTAACGACCCAACCTTAAACGGAACCACCATTACACTTGAATTACCTAATGAAGGCTCTAAATTAGATTTCGAAAGTCAGATTAATGGCCTTTTAGGACATTTAAAAGGACATTTGCACAATCATGATATTAAGATCGAGATCATTGTAAATGAAGCCATCGAAATGAAAAGAAGTCTTAACGATCAGGATAAATACAACCGTTTAATGGAGATTAACCCAAATATCGATCTTTTGCGTACTACATTTGGCCTGGATCTGCATACTTAAGATTTGATACCGAAATTGCACTAATTTTTATTTTAAAATTTCAGAAATTAATTCCTAAAAATTAGTGCAATTTGAGGAATCCTTATTTATTTCTCCAACCAAAACCGAATACTTTTTCAAGCCATTTTTTCCTTTGTTCCTCGTCAGCCGTTTTTATAATTCCAATATAACTGACTTTTACAGGTTTTACTCCGCAGAACTCTAAAGTAGATTTTTTTAACTGATTGACGCTTGGTCTCCCATAAAAGAATCGATAGTACCAACCCGGCTGATCTAATGTTGTGATAATATGAGCGGTTTTTCCTTTAAGCAATTTATCCCACCAAACTGAGTTTTCGCGGTATTGAAACGCCATTCCGGGTAAAAATAAACGATCTATAAATCCTTTTGTAATTGCAGGTAAACCGCCCCACCAAACGGGATGAATCCAGACTAAATGATCGGCTCTCTGAATTTTTTCCCAAGCTTCTAATAAGTCCGGTTCTAATTCAGTACGTTTTTGATAACCAAATTTGAGATTTGGATTAAAATTTAATTCAGCAATAACTATCGTCTCGACCTGAGCATTCGACTGAATTGCTCCTTTTTTATAACTATCAGTTAGTGCAAAATTGAAGCTGGAAGGATTTGGATGTCCGTTTATAATCAATATTTTTTTCATCTACTATTCGATTATTTTAAGATTAATGCTGCTATAATTATTTAATGCTTCGTAAACTTCATTCGCCGAATGAATTTGATGGCTAAAGTAAATACCACTTAATAACGTCTCACTTAACATCTTTTCGATATGGAGAACTGTAGAAAAAGCAGTTAATTCGGCCTGGCCTTTACTACTTTGCAAGCTAACTCTTTTTATTGTATCAGCAGTTTTAACAATGACTTCAAAAATGGTTTGATCGCCATTTCCACTTGAACCAAAAAGCAATTGTCTTTCTCGTAAAAACATGATATTAAAAATCTTAAGCGACTGAAAGTATCCCATTAAACTGGTTATAAACTTAGAATTATAAGTCATCTTAACTGAAACGGTAGGTATTTTTTCGATCTGATTTAAAATAAACAAATCGGGAACATCAAGGTTATAAACCTGTCGTTTTCCAATTCCGAATGAAAAATCAAATTTTTCAGAATTTAAAAAATGTTTTACTTTTTGTGGCTTGTTATTTTTATAAACAATAAATGGCTTACATACATTTTCGGCTAAAAAATTCGCTGAACTTTTCCCTGCCAGATCTTTTACAGAATAATAGATAAAAATATTGGTTTCCTGAATTTTATGTTTGTCAGGTTCTATAAAATCAACCAGACTGCCCACGATACCTCCCATCCAACCGGAACTAAAAACAATTCGGCTATTTATTTTCTGTTTATTTGCCCTGGCTAAATCATACGCAATAGTGAGATCTGGTGTTGGCTTTGTAATATCGATGTAATCCAGTTTATTTTTTATCGCAAACTGCAAAATTTCATTATTACTGTCTTTTGTACACAATACAATCAGGTCAATTTTATTTTGAGCAATACAATCAAACGTTTTTGGATTGGTAACATCAATAACTAAATCATTATTGGTTTTTCCTAACTGGCGACTTCCAACAAACAGGTTATGGTTAGGATTTCTAGACTGAAGAATTCGTAATATGACTTTACCCACTAAACCGGTTCCGCCAATTATTAAAATATTTTTTCTCATCATTATATATTGTTTTCAGCAAAAATAATGATGCAATATGTTTCGATAACCGGACAAATGTCCTATAAAATCGCTTTACGAATCCGGCTTAGATGCCTTGGCGTAACGCCTAAATAAGATGCCAAATATTGAAGTGGAATCAACTGAAGGTATTTTTGATGATTCTGATAAAGTTCTTCATAACGCTGTGTACCTGACAACTTCTGAAAAGAAATCATCCTTTTTTGAAGTGTCACATATTCCATCTCCGTTAGTTTACGGCCTATTTCCTGCCAATGAGTCCCTAAACCATATAGTTTCTGAAGGTTTTCACGGCTTATTACCTCCAACTCTGTATCTGCCAATGCCTGAATATTTTCTTCGGCAACATTTTGCGTTATAAAACTGGAAAACGAAGCCATGAATTCATTTTCGAAAGCAAAACAATTCGTGATTTCATCTCCCTGATGATTGAAGAAAAAGGATCGTAAAATTCCCTTTTTGATAAAAACAATTTCATTACAAATCTGATTTTCTTTCAATAGCAATTCTCCTTTTTTGAGCTGTCGAAAAGTAATCAAACCCTCTAAAAGTGCTAATTCATCATGAGATAAATTCTGAATGGACTGAAAAACTGATTTCATTATGTATGCGGAATAAATTAATTTTTAGAAGTAAAAACTCTTTCAATTCTTTTATCCGGAATAAGCCATAACAAGGCTACTGCCAAATAAGCCACACCAGAAATCCATTGGTTATAAAATGAAAAAACTATTCCCACAATATACAAAACAGACGAAGCGCGTCCTTTTACATCTCTGCCAATCGCTTTTGCCAATACTGAATTTTCTCCTTCATTAATGATGATAATGCGCTGCAAAATAAAATAGGCTACTGAAGATAAAAACAATACAACTCCATACAAAGTCATAGAAGCTTTTTCAAAATTATGTTCTCCCATCCATCCGGTTGCAACAGGAATCAGAGAAAGCCAAAAAAGTAAATGCAAATTGGCCCAAAGGATTTTTCCGTTGATTTTGGTCATCCCGTGAATTAAATAATGGTGATTGTTCCAGTAAATTCCAACATAAATAAAACTCAGGACATAACTTAGAAACTTAGGAATAAGTGGCTTTAAATCAGCAAACTCATGCCCCTCAGGTACTTTAATTTCTAAAATCATAATCGTTATAATAATAGCTAAAACACCATCACTAAAAGCTTCAAGTCTTGTTTTGTTCATTTATCTGTAAGTTTGGTATTATTATGATAAGTTTAAATCTTAAAAAAAAGTTGCCACTAATTTCACAAATTTACACTAATTTTTTATTCTTGTTATAAAAAATGATTCGTGCTAATTCGTGAAATTCGTGGCAAAAAATATTTAAAAAATTAAATCTTACCGTAATACATTGCTTTTACGATTCCGTCAGAAAGTCCAATTTTCGGAACGTAGATTTGGCGTGCTCCACTCCATTTCATCGCATTCAGATAAATTCTTGTTGCGTGAATAATAACGTCGGCACGATCTGAATTCAATCCCAGCTCAGCAATTCTTTGTTCGTAAGTCAAGGAATTCAAAAATGCATATTGCGAATTGATGTAAATGTATGAAAGCGGCTTTTCCTGCTGTTTTCCGGACATCTTAAACAATTTATTGATGTTTCCTCCGGAACCTATCAATGTTACTTCTTCATAATCTGCCGTATTGGTTTTGATCCATTTTTCGATTTCATCCCAAACTACATCGTGCACCATATTATTCAATAAACGAACTGTTCCGGCTTTGAATGATCTTGAATTAATTAGCTTTCCGTCAGAAAACAAAGTAAACTCCGTACTTCCGCCACCAACATCTACAAAAAGATAGGTTTCGTCTGTTTTTAATAAATGATGTAAATCGGTCGAAGCAATAATAGCGGCTTCTTTTTTACCATCGATAATTTCGATTTTTATGTCGGCTTTTTTCTTAATCAAAGCCACAACCTCTTTGGCATTATAAGCTTCACGCATTGCCGAAGTGGCAAATGCCATATAACGTTCTACTTTATGTACTTTCATCAAAAGATTAAATGCTTTCATGGCATCAACCATTCGATCTATATTTTCTTCTGAAATCTCTCCTACGGTAAAGGCATCTTGTCCCAAACGAATTGGCACACGAACAAGCGAACTCTTATTAAACTGAGGTTCTTTGCCTTCTTGTTCTACAACATTCGATATCAGAAGCCTCATGGCATTTGAACCAATATCTATTGCTGCAAGTTTCTTTATATTAATCATGCTCACTTATGATTTGAAAATTATTCTTTGTTTTATTAATTTATTTCTGCGAAACGGCTTCTAACATTGAAACTTTATTTTGGTAATATTTATAAGTTTCAAATTGAGCTCTAAATGGGGCATGGTGGTTTCGCGGCTTGTATTTGTTATCTAATTTATAGGAATGATATCTTACTTTAACATTTCCTTTCCAGGCAATATTGAAGTTATCTATTAATTCTTTCTTTATTTCAAGATCATAAATTGGGCAGGTTACTTCGACTCTTCCATCAAGGTTTCGGGTCATAAAATCAGCGGATGAAATATAAACTTCGGTTAAACCGGCATTTCCAAAAATATAAACTCTGGAATGTTCCAGATAATTATCTACAATACTTATAGCTTCAATATTCTCACTCATTCCGGGAATTCCAGGAATAAGCGAACAAATCCCTCTTACCTGTAATTGAATTTTTACGCCGGCATTACTGGCTTCATATAACTTGTCGATCATTTTAAAATCTGACAAGCTATTCATTTTAAGTTTTATATGGGTTTTTCTTCCGGCTAGTGCATGCAAAATCTCACGATCTATTAGTTTGATGAATTTTGTTCGTGTATAGTGTGGCGACACGATTAAATGCTTGTATCTGTGCACTCTGTAATTAATATCGAAAAATTCGAATATTTTCGATATATCTTTCAGAATTCCCTGATGACAGGTGAAAAGTGTTACATCAGTATAAATTTTTGCTGTCGATTCATTAAAATTTCCAGTTGAGATAAATCCGTAACGACGTGCTTTTCCGTCTTCGATTCTTTCTATGACACATATTTTACTGTGTACTTTTAAACCTTTTATTCCAAAAATAAGATCGATACCTTCCGTTTGCATTTGTTCTGCATACGAGATATTTGAAGCTTCATCAAAACGTGCCTGAAGCTCGATCTGAACGGTTACTTTTTTACCATTCTTGGCCGCATTAATCAGGGAACTAATGATTTGCGAATTCTTTGCTAAACGGTATAAAGTGATTTTGATGCTCATCACTTTTGGATCGAGGGCCGCTTCACGCAAAAACTTCGTCAGATAAGAAAAGGACTGATATGGTGCGTGTAACAAATAATCTTTTTTACTGATTTTTTCCAGAATACTTCCTCCAAGGCTTAAGCCCGGAATTGGTAATGGTTCATTGGGTTTGTAAAGCAAATCATATCTACCGAGGTTTGGAAAACTCATATAATCACGACGATTGTGATATCTTCCTCCGGGAATAATACTATCTGTTTCTACAATTTTCATTTTATCCAGAAAGAAATGCAGTGTATCGTTTTCGATTAAGTTATCGTAAATAAAACGTACCGGCTCTCCTATTCGCCTGTCTTTTACTGATGTTGCAATTTTTTCGAGCATACTTTTACTCAAATCACTGTCGATATCTAACTGGGCGTCACGGGTAATTTTGATCATGTGTGCCGAAACACTTTTATAATCGAAAATATTGAATATGTTTTTCAGATTATAACGAATAACATCATCAATTAGAATCACATAATGTTTATCATCATGTGATGGCAAAACCACAAATCTGTTTATCGTTTTTGGAATTTCAATAACAGCATAACGAACTTCATCGTTTGTATTCATCTCTAAACGAACTGCCAAATAACCTAAGGTATCTTTTAGTATAGGGAATTCTGCTAAATCATTTAAAATGATAGTTACCAGTTCCGGGCTTAATTTTTGAGCAAAAAAGTCTTTAAGAAAAATTTTCTGATCATCAGTAATCTGATCTTCGTTGATAATAAAGATATTTTCGGATTCAAGCTCTGCTTCAATATTACCTAAAATACGTAAACTTTCAGACTGTTGCTGAATTACAATTTCGGTAATGTCTTTAATTAACTGATGGGCAGAAACACCGCCTAAGTATTTTTCACCAGAAATTCCGGAAAGGCTCAATCTTCGAATTGCAGCGTAACGGACTCTGAAAAATTCATCTAAATTGTTCGAAAAAATTCCAACAAAACGCAGTCTGTCTAAAAGCGGCACTGTATTATCTCCTGCTTCCTGAAGTACTCTTGCATTAAACGCTAACCAACTTTTTTCTCTATCGATATATTTCTGTTCGTACACTATTTTATCTATTTTAAATCTTTGGGGAAAATTGTTTTATGAGTTTTACCTTTATCTATAGTATTCCAACTTTCTGCATCAAACTGTAATGATACAAAGCCAGAAGTGGGAACGTTTTCGATAAAAACATCCCCAAATTTATTAACAAAATTTGTAATAGCCTCGTTATGTCCAAAAAGAATAACGCTTTCGAAACTATTATCACATGATTTGATAATCTTTTCTAATTGTTTATCATCAAAAGTATAAAGATCGTCTTTATAAACTATACTTTCTATAGGATACGAAATGTTTTGTGCAAAAATTAATGCGGTTTCTGATGCCCGGGCGGCAGTACTGCTCCACATTATATATGTTTTAGGAAGAAATTTTGAAATATTTGAGGAAACTTCATGAGCATCTAATATTCCTTTTTTCATTAAGGGCCTATCAAAATCTTTCAGAGGTGCTTCCCAACTTGATTTAGCATGACGTATTAAAATTAAATTTTTCATAAGCGACAGGTTTAGAAACCTCTTAAGAGGTTAATATTTTTATTGAACTTCTAATTTACAAAAGAAATATCAAACCTTCTCTTTTTTTTATTTCTGTTAACATTTAATGCAAATTTTAACAAGAATAAATGGTAGGCAAAAATCTGAAAATTATAAAAATCCGAAAAACATAATTTGCCAAAATGTGCTCTTCATCTATTAAACCCAACAGTTGGTCGATTTATGAATATGTGCAAAAAATTAACTAAATACTTGATTATTAATAATTTATAATATTCAGAAAAACAGTATTTTAATCAAAAAACCAAAAAAAATACGTTTTTTTATTTGTTAAAAATGACAAATAAAAATGCTTTTTTGAGCTTTATGTAACAAAAATTTTACACTTAAACGAGTTTTTAGGTTAGTTATGGACAAAAAAAATCAAAATTAATCACTGTATATAACTTTGATTCTGTTAAAATTTGATAAATATCACAAACCTAAATACTAAGTTATGAGAACAAAAACTACTCTCGAAAAAACGCTGAAATTTGTTCATAATTGTAAGTTTATTTTTTCTTTTAAAAATAACATTTTTCAGAAAAATCTATTTGCGATACTCTTTTGTTTAATCAGTGGCGTTTCATTTGCTCAATCTGGTTCCTGCAATTCAGAAGTAATTATTAAAGGAGATAATGAACAAAAGTTTAATGGCTTTGAAACTTCATTTTTAATTCAAATTAAAAACACAGGAACTACTACAGATAGTTATCAATTATCTGCAGAGAACTTTTCGGACTTTGAAGAAAACCCCGATGGAAGTTCTTCACAAAACAACGTCTTGTTAAATAACAAGTTAGAAAGTAAAAATAATTCTACTCTTAATAAAACAATTACCCTCGCTCCGGAAGAATCTGTAGAGTTCTATGTAAAATTAAGCTTAGTTGATATTAATAAACTTGACCAATGGAATGGTACTAAAGTCATTGCAACTTCTTCCTCTTGCCCGGAAAATAAAAGTCAGGTCATTATCTACACTTACATTCCTCCGAAAAAAACAATGGGGATTGGCTATAATAAACACTCTTTAGATTTTAAAAACACAATGATTTTAAGAAAATCTTCTGTTTTATCACTGCAAAATATAGTTGTAGTTCGTTTTTAATCCCAGCCGAAATATCATATCACTATTAAATTTTTTAATATGCGAAACTTTACTTTTAAAATCAGAATAAAAATCCTTCTAAGTTTTATGTTAAGCTCCCTTTTCATAAATGTTTATGGCGGCGAAGGTACTAAACAAACGACTCCGGATATTACTCACCGAGCATCACTGTGTATAAATCATGATGAATTTGGTAATTTCGGAAAATATGGTTCTACTGACATACAAAGATTGTACATCAGAATTCAAAACCCAAATAGCGAAAAAGTATACTTAGGTTTTACTAAAGCCAGAAGAACAGCTCCTGATAATAGCAATAGCGAAGTCGATTCGAAATTCAGAATCCTAAAACCTGACGGAACTGTAGCCTATACTAATAATTTAACTACTGGTACATCAAATATAACCGGTACAGAAGCGCAACGCCTGAGCAGAGCTCAAAATGGCCCAAATGGTGTTGACGGAATTACAACGACAGGGTATGCTCCTATTGTTTTTGATCCAACGGGTATGCCGGCAGGTGATTATTGGATTGAATTTGAAAGCAATAACTCAAGTTATTCAACTATCTTTTATAACTACTACGATATTACAGTTGCTAATAATAGTACTAAAAAATCGATCCCTGGACGTCTTTATTCTAAACGTTGGGCACTTGCAATGGACGATGAAGATACTGACTTTAATGGTGCTTTCTTTGTTTTTGCTCCTGACAACGGTTCTACAACCGGAGCTGTTACTCAAAATGGCTTTGTCAATAAAATTAATTTTAATGGTGCCGGTTTTAGACCTTGGTACTTTAATGTTGCTTTTAATAATACCGGACCTGGTAACACAGGAAATACAGCAAATGATCAAAAGAGTGTATGGAATGCTACCGATGCAACCAAAATGAGTCCGAAATATGAAGTTTTTCTTTCTGATCCCGATATTAATATCTGGAAAAATGGAACATATAACGGAAACATCCAAATAAACGGAATTACCAACTGTGGTATTGGAGAAAGTAACATCAATATTAGTGTTTTTAAAAGCGGAACTATCGAAATACTTCTTGATTTTAACAATGGCGATGGTATTTACACTCCTGGAACTAAAGATGTATTAACAACACAAAGTGTATCCGGATCAGGAAATCCTCCTTATGCCGTTAGCGTACCATGGAATGGTAAAGATGGATTAGGAAACGTTATAGCTCAAGGTACTACTATACCAATTGTAGTTTCTTTTGGACAAGCTGCCTTCCATTTTCCGATGTATGATATAGAAGAAAATCAATATGGTTTTTCATGTACAACTGTGAGACCTGCTGCTCCGGCAGGATATGTGTTAAAATTTTACTGGGATGATAGTAATATTACTTATACAGGAGGTACCAACGGTGTTAAAGTAAACCTAACGGGCTGTACTCCGAGTAACGTCCCTCCGAGTGGCTGTCATACCTGGAATGGTTTTAGTAGCAATAATAATAGTTCACCTCAGTATGGAAATAAAAATACCATAAATTCGTGGTGGTATGCAAATCGGGATTTTGTAACTTCTAATATTACTTTGCCTCCTTTTTACACAATAGCATTGGGACCAACAACTAATGTAACTTGTTTTGGTGGTAACGATGGTAAAATTCAAGTGAATGTTACAAACGGAACTGCTCCATTTACCTATTACATTAATGGAGGAACAACTCCAAATACCCTACAGAGTTTAGCTGCCGGCACTTATAACATAAAAGTAGTTGATGCAAATGGCTGTTCTGCAAATTTAAATGGAATTATTATTACACAGCCTACTGCGGCTTTAACCCTTGCTGCTTCTTCTAAAACGGATATTACTTGTTTTGGAGCAAGCACAGGAAGCGTAACTGCAGGCGCGGTAACCAATTCGGTGGGAACTGTAACTTACTCATGGAAAAATGATTTGAATGCTTCGGTAGGAACTACTGCTACTGTTTCGAATCTTCCGGCGGGAACTTATACTTTGACTGTTACTGATGGCTGTTCAAACAAAACCAATACCGTTACCATTTTTCAGCCTACTGCGGCTTTAACCCTTGCTGCTTCTTCTAAAACGGATATCACTTGTTTTGGAGCAAGTACAGGAAGCGTAACTGCAGGCGCGGTAACCAATTCGGTGGGAACTGTAACCTATTCATGGAAAAATGATTTGAATGCTTCGGTAGGAACTACTGCTACTGTTTCGAATCTTCCGGCGGGAACTTATACTTTGACTGTTACTGATGGCTGTTCAAATAAAACCAATACCGTTACCATTTTTCAGCCTACTGCAGCTTTAACCCTTGCTGCTTCTTCTAAAACGGATATCACTTGTTTTGGAGCAAGTACAGGAAGCGTAACTGCAGGCGCGGTAACCAATTCGGTGGGAACTGTAACCTATTCATGGAAAAATGATTTGAATGCTTCGGTAGGAACTACTGCTACTGTTTCGAATCTTCCGGCGGGAACTTATACACTGACTGTAACAGATTCCTGTTCCAGTCAATCTAATTCGGTAACTGTTGGACAACCGGCTTTACCTTTGGCATTAGCCCTTTCTTCTAAAACGGATGCTTCTTGTTATAATGCAAGTACGGGAAGTGTAACTGCGGGACTTATAACAAACGCCGTAGGAACTGTAACGTATTCCTGGAAAAACAGCTCTAATCTGGTAGTAGGAACTACTGCTTCGGTAACAGGACTTGCTGCGGGAACTTATACACTGACTGTAACAGATTCCTGTTCGAGTCAATCTAATTCGGTAACTGTTGGTCAACCGGCTTTACCTTTGGCATTAGCCCCTTCTTCTAAAACGGATGCTTCTTGTTATAATGCAAGTACAGGAAGCGTAACTGCGGGACTGGTAACAAACGCCGTAGGAACTGTAACGTATTCCTGGAAAAACAGCTCTAATCTGGTAGTGGGAACTACTGCTTCGGTAACAGGACTTGCTGCGGGAACTTATACACTGACTGTAACAGATTCCTGTTCCAGTCAATCTAATTCGGTAACTGTTGGTCAACCGGCTTTACCTTTGGCATTAGCCCCTTCTTCTAAAACGGATGCTTCTTGTTATAATGCAAGTACAGGAAGCGTAACTGCGGGACTTATAACAAACGCCGTAGGAACTGTAACGTATTCCTGGAAAAACAGCTCTAATCTGGTAGTGGGAACTACTGCTTCGGTAACAGGACTTGCTGCGGGAACTTATACACTGACTGTAACAGATTCCTGTTCGAGTCAATCTAATTCGGTAACTGTTGGTCAACCTTCTGCTCCTTTGTCTTGTTCAATTACACAAAACAAAGCAGTAACTTCAAATGGGTTGAGTGATGGTGAAGCAACGGTTTCTGCACTTGGTGGAAATAGTAATTATACCTATTTATGGGATAATAATGAGACAACGCAAAAAGCTGTTGCTTTAAATGCCGGATTACATTCTGTAACCGTAACAGATTCTAAAGGCTGTACAACAACTTGTACTATCACTATTTCGGAACCTAATGTTTTGTCTTGTAGTATTGTTCAAGATGCTCCTGCAAAATGTTATGGAGATAATAACGGTATCGCAACAGTTACCGCCATAGGAGGAAATGGAGAATATACTTATCTATGGGATAACAATGAAACAATAGCTCAGGCAACAGCTTTAACCGCTGGCTTACATACAGTAACTGTTACTGACAAGTTAGGATATAAAACAACTTGTAATGTTACTATTGCACAACCACAAGCCGCCCTGTTAGCAGCTATAAATACTAATACCAATGTAAACTGTAAAGGTGACGCAACAGGATCTGCAACAGCGGCTGCAACTGGCGGAACGGGAACTTATTCTTATTCCTGGAATACTATTCCGGTGCAGACTTCGGCTACGGCTACTAACTTGATTGCGGGAACTTATATCGTAACGGTGACAGACGAAAAAGGATGTACTGATACCGAACAAATAACCATTACAGAACCTGAACTTGCACTTACAGCAGCTATAAATACTAATACCAATGTAAACTGTAAAGGTGACGCAACAGGATCTGCAACAGCGGCTGCAACTGGCGGAACAGGAACTTATTCTTATTCCTGGAATACTAATCCGGTACAAACTTCGGCTACGGCTACTAACTTGATTGCAGGAACTTATATCGTAACGGTGACAGACGAAAAAGGATGTACTGATACCGAACAAATAACCATTACAGAACCTGAACTTGCACTTACAGCAGCTATAAATACTAATACCAATGTAAATTGTAAAGGTGACGCAACAGGATCTGCAACAGCGGCTGCAACTGGCGGAACAGGAACTTATTCTTATTCCTGGAATACTAATCCGGTGCAAACTGCGGCTACGGCTACTAACTTGATTGCAGGAACTTATATCGTAACGGTGACAGACGAAAAAGGATGTACTGATACCGAACAAATAACAATCACAGAACCTGAAATTGCACTTACAGCTTCAAAATCTCAAGTAAACGCAAGTTGTGGCGGAGCTTCCACTGGATCTGCAACTGTCATAGCTTCAGGCGGAACTGGTACTTATACTTATTCATGGAATACAACTCCAGAACAAACTTTAGCTACAGCCACAAATCTTCTAGCAGGAAATTATAGTGTAGTAGTCACTGATTCTAAAGGATGTACATATACTGCAACATTTGATATCCTTGATGGAGATTCTGTTAAACCAATAATTGACCCGCTACCGGAAACCTCAACTATTACCTGTCCTGCAGAACCTGTATTTGCTCAGGCTACGGCAACAGACAACAATGGTACAATTTCTTCATTAACTTATGAAGATATTGTAACTCCAGGAAATTGTGCCGGTTCTTATACGAAAACGAGAACTTGGACAGCTAAAGATGCTTGTGGAAATATCTCTCTTCCTGTAAGTCAAACAATTAGTGTACAAGATACTTCGGCTCCAACATGGTCAACTGCTGTTGTTTCTTTAAACAAAACTATCGAATGCAGTGATGTAGCGGCTTTAACTGCTGCACAAGCATTGTTCCCAATAGCAGCTGATTCATGTGATAACGATGTTTCGAATATCGTTAAAGTAAGTGGGGCTTTTGTAGCTTCTGCAGATTGTTCGAATGCGGGAACTTATACCAATACCTGGACTGTTAAAGACGATTGCGGAAATACTTCTGATACTTTCACGCAAGTGATTACGATTGAAGATACTACTAAACCGACATTTATCGGTACCCTTCCTTCTGACATTACAGTTTCCTGCGATGCCGTTCCTAAACCTGCAAATATGGAAGCTTCTGATAATTGCAGTGGTAATCTGCCAATTGTTTTCACAGAAACTAAAAGTAATATCGCAAATGAGTGCGCTTCTAATTACACTCTAACCAGAAAATGGACTACCAGTGACTGTGCAGGAAATACTATATCATATACTCAAATTGTAACTGTTAGAGACACAACTGCGCCTACAGGAACTGCTCCGTCTGACATTACTGATTTACAAAGTATTGCTGATATTCCGGTTGGAAGCCCTGCTGATATAAAAGATGCTGCTGATAATTGCAGTAGTACTGTAAACATCACAGTAAGTGATTCTAATAATGGCGGAACTGGATGTGGTGGTAGTCCTTACATTTTAAAAAGAACCTACACTCTAACTGACTGTGCAAATAATAAAACCGAGTTAGTACAGACCATTACAGTCCGAAATAATGATTTAACAACAGCAGCAATCTCTACTCAAGCTTGTAATGCTGATTCATCAACAGTGAACTTATTTAGTCTATTGCCAAAATCGACAAATGTTACAGGTACCTGGATTGATACTGATAATTCTCATGCCATAAATGGTAATGTTGTTACTTCATTTGGACTTCCGATCGGTAATTATGAATTTGAATATCGAATACTGGATGGGGGCTGTCCAAGAAGTTTGTTTGTAAATCTTTCTATTAACGATGATTGTAAAGTATTAGCGTGCGGAAATGTTGTGGTACACAATGCTTTCTCTCCTAATGGCGACGGAGTAAATGATTTTTTCAAAATAGATAGTATTGATGATACAACTTGTTATCCTGAAAACAATGTAGAAATATACAATCGTTGGGGAATATTGGTTTTTGAAACTAATAATTACAATAATACAACCAACGCTTTCGACGGAACATCAAGAGGCAGAACAACTATTAAGCAATCTGACGGACTGCCAACCGGAACTTACTTCTACATTATTAATTATAAATCATTAGACGGAAATAATGTAATTCAGAATAATAAGAAAGATGGATATCTATATCTGTCCAAATAACAAACATCAATAAAACACTGTCTGGCAAAGACATATAAATATATTTACAAATAATTAATAGAAAAAATCCTTATTTTTGAATATACAAATGAATTGACTTTTTTTAGGATTGTAATTAATAAAAAAAATCAATAGTAATAATAAAAATAATCTACTATGAGAACAAAATTATTTTTCTTCGTCATTATGTTTGTAAGTATTGCCGGTTATGCACAGCAAGATGCACAATTTACGCAATACATGTACAACACCATCACCATAAATCCTGCTTATGCGGGATCACGAGGAGCTTTGAGTATTTTTGGTTTATATCGTACCCAATGGGTGGGACTCGACGGAGCTCCTGAGACCAGTAGTTTCTCGGTTAACAGTCCTATTAACAACAGCAATTTAGGAGTTGGTGTATCTTTGATCAATGATAAAATTGGTCCCACCAATGAGAATAATCTATCGGTTGATCTCTCCTATACTGTTCAGACCTCAGCTGATTTCAAGCTTTCCTTTGGGATAAAAGCCACGGGGAATCTATTCAATCTCGATGTCAATAAATTAAATCCTGCCGATCAGGGAGACCCGCAATTTCAGAACCTGGATAATGTCTTTAAACCCAATATCGGAGCCGGGGTCTACTGGCATTCTGATAAGGCGTATATCGGATTATCAGTTCCAAATTTTATTGAAACCAATCGTTATGATGACAATGATATCGCCATTTATAAAGATAAAATCAATTATTATTTAATTGCAGGTTACGTATTTGATCTGGATAAATACCAATACATCAAGTTCAAACCCGCTGTTTTGGGTAAAATGGTCGAAGGAGCACCGCTTCAGGTCGACATCTCGGCCAACTTTATGTTCATCGACAAATTTGTTGTGGGAGCGGCCTACAGATGGAGCGCCTCGGTGAGTGCCATGGTCGGTTTTCAGGTTACAGACGGTTTGTACATAGGCTACGGTTATGATCGTGAAACCACCAAACTAAACAATTATAACTCAGGATCACATGAAATCTTCCTGCGTTATGAATTCTTCAAAAACAACGGTAAAATGACCACACCACGTTTCTTCTAAAAATAAATGATTATGAAAAATTATATATTCCTTTGCCTGACCCTGATAATTGTTTTTTCATTTGACAGTTATGCACAGCAATCCAAAGCAGCGGCCGGTGATAAAAAATACGACAATTACGCTTATATCGATGCCATTAAGACCTATGAACGTGTCGCCGAGAAAGGATACAAATCGGAGGATATGTTCAAGAAACTGGGGAATTCCTATTATTTCAATTCTGATTTTGACGGCGCAGCCAAATGGTACACCGAACTGTTTGCCATGAATACAAGTGTAGAACCGGAGTATTATTACCGTTATGCACAATCACTAAAATCAACAGGACAGACCGATAAGGCCAATAAGATCCTGGCAGAGTTCAATGCCAAATTCAAAAATGACAACAGGGGAAAATTATACAAGGAAGATGTCAATTATCTGGATCAGATCAAAGCCAACTCGGGACGTTATAAAATCGAAGATGCCGGAATCAACTCTAAATATTCTGATTACGGATCTTTTGTATACGACAACAAAGTATACTTTGCCTCGGCAAGGGATACCGGGAACTTCTCGCAGCGCAAACACAAATGGACCAATGAATATTTTACCAATTTGTATTTTGCCGATGTAGATCCTGCCACCAATACAGCTTCGAAAGTAAACAAGTTTAAAACTTCGATCAATACCAAGTTCCATGAATCTTCGCCCGTGTTTACCAAAGACGGAAAAACAGTTTATTTTACCCGAAACAATTATGTAAACGGCAAAAAAGGAAAAGATGACAACAAAATTACTTTAGTCAAAATATACAAAGCTACACTGGATAATAACGGCAAATGGACCAACATTACCGAACTTCCTTTTGACAGCGACAATTACAGCACGGCGCATCCTGCTTTGAGCCCTGACGAAAAGACCTTGTATTTTGCATCGGATATGCCCGGAACGTTAGGTCAATCGGATATTTATAAAGTAAGCATTAACAATAACGGAGGTTATAGCACACCGGAGAACCTGGGCAATACGATCAATACTGAAGGCAAGGAAACTTTTCCGTATGTGACCAGTGAAAACGAAATCTATTTTGCCTCAGACGGACATCCCGGACTTGGAGGACTTGATGTATTTGTGGGCAAAATCGAAGACAACGCAACCATAAGCAACATTCAGAATGTAGGTGCCGATGTCAATTCCCCACAAGATGATTTTGCTTATATCATAGATCCCGCTTCAAGAAGAGGCTATTTCAGTTCTAATAAAGAGGGCGGTCAGGGATCTGATGACATCTACAAGTTTTTGGAAACCAGAAAACTGCAATGTGTTCAGACCTTAGAAGGCATTATCACTGATAGCCAGACAAATGTCGTTTTGCCGGACACCAAAGTCACTTTATACGAAGGTACAACTATCAAAAACACTACAATTTCAGATGCAAGTGGCTATTATACTTTTGCTGTTGAATGCGGAAAAACTTATAACGTAAGGGCAGAAAAACAAGATTATACTACTAAAGAAGTCAGTGTAACTATTGGAAAACTAACCGGAAAAACAAGCCTTCCGATTGCACTGGATAAATCAACCTGCAAAGTGACCATTGGCGATGATTTAGGAAAATGTTTTGGCATCAAAATGATTTATTTCGATTTGGATAAATCAAACATCAGAACCGAAGCAGCGCTGGATCTGGAAAAAATCCTGGACGTACTGAACAACAACCCAACAATGAAACTCGATATTCGTTCGCATACCGACAGCAGGGCTACGCACCAGTACAATCAGACTTTATCAAACCGAAGAGCAAAATCGACCATTGACTGGCTGATTAAAAACGGTGTCGCCAAAAACCGATTGACAGGAAAAGGATATGGTGAAACACAGCTTGTAAACGGCTGTTCTGACGGATTACAATGTACTGAAGAGGAACATCAAATGAACAGAAGAAGCGAATTTATTATTATGGGACTTTAAATAATTCAATATTTTAAAAATCCAAATTCCAATAACGAATAGACGTATTGGGATTTGGATTTTTTATTTTGTAATTATACTAAAAAAAAAGTCGTTGCAAATCTTAGATTTGCAACGACTACTAAAAACCAACCAGTCCAATAATATTTTAAATTTTAGCGAATATATTCGTGTAATATTTTTTTCCTGTTTTAGGATCTGTTGTTACTGATAAACCAAAATGAGTAAAATCTCCTTCGATATTTTGTTTATGTCCCGGACTATCTAACCATGCTTTTACAGCTGCTTCAGAAGTTTTATAATTATAAGCTACATTTTCGCCTACTTTTTTAGCTCCTAAAACACTCACAATATTATTCGAACGTGAAGTAAAATCATTATGATCAACAACATTATTGGCAATCATGTAATTATTATGTTCTTCGCATTTAAACGAAATATGATTTATTTTTTCTAAGGCATTCAAACCAATACTTAAACGATAATCATTAATAAGTTTCATGGTTTCTGTCTCTGAATCATTATAAGAGTAGTTTGCTATCAGAGCTTCAGTTGTAGTACTATTATCCGTTCCCTCTGCACTATCTGCAGAGCATGAGTTCATTGTAATCGAAATTACAACGAACATCATGGCACACATTATCTTTTTCATAATCAATAGCAGTTAAAATTAAAGTAAATGTTGGGGCAAATTCCTTAAATTATATTTTAGATAAATTGTTTTTGTTTCTTATTCAAACTTATTCAATTTATCGGCTAACTGCAAAATTAATCGATGAACTACATGTTAATTTATTTTAAAAAAGTAAAAATCTTACAAATTAAGAAGAAAGTCGCTCAATTTTCCATGAAAAATCAGATTGACTCTGATAACGAATCCTGTCATGCAATCTATTAGGCCTTCCCTGCCAGAATTCTACTTCAAGAGGAGTGACTAAATATCCTCCCCAATTTTCAGGTCTCGGGATTGGTTTTCCTTCAAATTCTTTCTCTAATTTCTTCAGATTTTCCTCTAAGAAAGTTCTTGACGGAATCACGTCACTTTGATGCGAAACAATTGCACCTAACTTACTTCCGTCCGGGCGGGAATCAAAATAGCCATCAGAAATATTTTCAGATGTTTTTTGTGCAATACCTTTTATAATTACCTGACGTTCCATCTCCTGCCAAAAAAAAGACAAGCATACATGAGGATTTGCAGCGATCGCTTTTCCTTTTTCTGAATCATAATTAGTATAGAAAATAAAACCTTCTTCTGAAAATTTCTTTAATAAAACTACTCTCGATTTCGGAAAAGCATCCAAGCCAATAGTCGAAATTGTCATGGCATTTACTTCTCCGCCAGCACCGAACTCTTCTACTTCATGAAACCATCTGTTAAAAAGATTAATGGGATCTTCAGGAATATTCGTTTCTAATAATTCACTTTTCTCGTAAGATTTTCTATAATTGCTTAAATCACTCATTTTTTTAGATCTTTAGATTGTTAAACTGCTTAGATTGTTAGATTTTCTCTTAAACTGATAATTCATAACTCTAAACTCATAACTTTTTTTTACCACTCAAAAGAAACTCCGTCATCTCCCAAAAGTACGTTAGGAAAAATTTCCTGGGCTTCTACTTTAAAACGTTCAATACCGTCATATCGTGTAGAATAATGCCCTAATACCAATTGTTTTGCATTTGCTTTAAGCGCAATTGTTGCTGCTTCTTTGGCAGTAGAATGCAATGTTTTTAGAGCTAAAGCAGCTTCTGATTCCAAAAAGGTAGATTCATGATATAAAACATCAACATCTTTTATAATCGGAATAATAGCTTCGTTGTAAACGGTATCAGAGCAAAAGGCATAACTCAGTGCGGGAATAGGATCAAACGATAATTTTTCATTTTCGATTACTGTTCCGTCATCAAGTGTCACATCTCCACCCCCTTTTATTTTTTGATAATAAGCAGTATGAATATCGTATTGCTGAACAGCCTCAACATTTAGTTTTCGTTCTCCGGGTTTTTCCTGAAATAAGAATCCGTTGGTATATACGCGATGTTTCAGCGGAATTGTTTTTACAATAACTCTGTTATCTTCAAAGATCACTTCGCTTTCTTTTGATTCCAGCTCATGAAAGAAAAGCTCGTAAGTGGTCCAGGAATTGGATAACTTTAGTTGTAAAGTAATAATTTCCTTTACTCCTTTTGGTCCGTAAATATGCAAATCAGTTGTACGGCCTAACAGGGCAAAAGTCGAAATAGTCCCTATTAATCCAAAAAAGTGATCACCGTGTAAATGCGAAATAAAAATGTGATTAATTTTCGAGAATTTAATCTTGTTTTTACGTAATTGTACCTGAGTTCCCTCGCCGCAATCAATTAAAAATAATCTGCTCTTAATTTCTAAAACCTGCGAAGTCGGGTTGGTAATTGTTCTGGGAGTCGCGGCATAACAGCCTAGTATGGTAAGTTTCAATTTTTGTTAATTCGTTTAATTGTTTATTTGTTCAATTGCAAAATTGGTAATTTGTTCCATCGCAAAATTGATTAAACAGCGGAACGATTAACCGATTAAACTGCTAAACAACTAAACCAATTTTAAAACCCGAGGTCTCTTTCAATTTCTTCCATTTCGATAATATCGTGCGCTTCCAAAAGGGATGGAACAACAGTCAATTTATCCGAAACAGCATTAAAATCAAGATCTTCCACCACAATTACAAATGATTTTTTGGCTTTTTTTTGCTGTTTTACAAGTGGTAAAAAAAGCTTTAAATCTTTTTCAGACAAACCGGAGTCTGCTGATAAATCGATTATAATGTTTTGTTTTTCAAAGGTTTTAAATTGCTGCGTTACTTTTTCCAGAAAAGCATTAAAATCTCCCTGTGTATTTTTAATCGTAACGGTATGTCCTTTTTGATCTACTTTCATCTTCTTATTTATAGGCACTGTTGTGAGAGCTAAGGTACGAAGTTTTTTTATTTTTTGTTTCAGGTTTGTTAGACTGAACGGAGTCGAAGCCCTTTTTAACTTACAAGCCTTCGACTCCGCTCAGGATGACAACTGTGGTATGAGACATTGTTAATACTGAAAACTGCGCCCCAAACTGAAAACTAAAACTATTGAATCTTAGACGCCAAAAGATAAATCACCGCCATTCTGATCGCTACACCATTTTCGACCTGATTCAAAATCACAGAATGATCTGAGTCGGCTACTTCAGAAGTTATCTCTACTCCTCTGTTGATTGGTCCGGGGTGCATGATGACAATTTCTTTTCCAAGGGAATCTAATAAAGATTTGTCTACTCCGTATTGTTGCGCATATTCACGTGTTGACGGGAAAAAATTCACATCCATACGTTCGTTTTGTACGCGAAGCATATTCGCTACGTCACACCATTCTAAAGCTTTTCTTAAATTGGGCTCAACTGTAACTCCAAGCGATTCGATATATCTTGGGATTAATGTTTTTGGTCCGCAAACTTTTACTTCGGCACCTTGCATTTGCAAAGCATATATGTTGGACAAGGCCACTCTCGAATGCAGAATATCGCCTACAATAACTACTTTTTTTCCGGCTACATCGCCTAATTTTTCTCTTATTGAATAACTGTCAAGCAAAGCCTGCGTAGGATGTTCGTGTGCACCGTCTCCGGCGTTTACAATACTGGCTTTGACATTTTTGGATAAAAAATAAGCCGCTCCGGGATTGGAGTGGCGCATTACAACCATGTCTACTTTCATGGAAAGGATATTATTTACAGTATCGATCAGGGTTTCTCCTTTTTTAACCGAAGACTGAGCTGCCGAAAAACTGATAACATCAGCAGATAATCGTTTTTGAGCCAACTCGAACGAAAGTTTTGTTCTGGTACTATTCTCAAAGAAAATATTGGCAATGGTAATATCTCGTAATGAAGGAACTTTTTTAATAGGTCTGTTAATGACTTCTTTAAAATGATCGGCAGTTTCAAAAATCAGGTTAATATCATTCTCGTTGATGTATTTTATTCCTAATAAATGATTTACGCTTAATTCTTTCATTTTTATTTCTTTAATATTTATTTGTCAAATTCATGAATTTCTGAAAATATTCAGTTCTTCAATGCTTCTAAAAAAGAGAAGCTGCTTATTGAACCATTCTGTCTACAACTTCACTGTAATCCTGGAGGTCTCTTGCGTCTTCATCAAAAATCTTTTGCCATCTGAAACCCGGAATTTCAATTTTTGTTCTGGCAGAGCCGTCCCATTTTATTTTAAAATCGTTGTTTATTAAAACTTCGGCTACTACTTTCCCTACTTCTATTGTTGTTGCATCATCAGAATTATCTACTTTCTGAAAAGCGATAAACAAACTTGGATTTTCAACTGCAATTGCTCTCGCTAAATCCTGTTCGTGATAAAAGCAATAACCGTCTGATTCTACTTCATTTTCCTGAAGTTCTCTTTCCACTTCAACTACTTCATATTCACCGTCAGTTGTAGTGTAACCTGCGTTGTGAAGTGCGACGATGTTTTCATCACCTAATTCATCAAACGCATTTATTAGCCTTTCAGTATCTGTCGGGCTTTCCCATTGTTTACTTTCTGACAATAACTTTTGGTATTCTTCCCTTATTTTATCGAAAGCCCACTCTTCTGAGATTTCATCTGCAAATTCGTTGTCTTCAATTTCTTCTATAATGTTCTCCTGAATCTCATCAAGAGAAAGAAATCCCATTCTTACCTGATTAAAAATGGATTCATAAATAAACGCTTCATTCTCTGTCATATTTTTTTGTTTAATCGTTTATTTGTTGATTTGTTTAAGCGTTTATTTGCTATACCGGTAATCGTTTCCTTCCTATTAAGCAATTAAATAAATCACCGATTAAACTTTTAATTCGTTATCAAATAAACGGCATCCTCGCCTTCATTCTCTTTCCAGCTTACTTTTACTTTTTCGCCATTGATAGCATCTACCTGACGGCCACGATAATCGGGCTGAATAGGTAAATTACGGCTAAAACGTCTGTCGATTAACACTAACAATTCGATTTCTGATGGTCGCCCAAAAGACTGAATTGCGGTCAAAGCAGAACGTATGCTTCGTCCGGTAAACAATACGTCATCGATAAAAATGACTTTCTTGTTTTCGACTATAAAATTTATTTGTGTTTTATTGGCTTCCAGCGGTTTATCAGTACGACGAAAATCATCTCTAAAAAAAGTGATGTCCAGATATCCTAAAGAAATCTCCGGAACCTGGTATTCGTTTTCTAATATTTGTTTTAAACGTTCAGCTAAAAAAACGCCTCTTGGCTGAATCCCAACCAAAATAGTATCCGAGAAATCAAGGTGTTTTTCGATTAACTGACAAGCCAAACGATGGAGTATGATAGTAACTTCTTTTGAATTAAGTAATACTTTTTGGCTCATAATTAAGTGTAATGTTTGGTTGGGCAAATATACGAAATCAGAATTTATTTGTTGGGGTGTTGAGTGGGGAAATATTTTTTTATTGAAATGAAAGTATCTTGGGTTTGAAGTAGAATTGTTTTTAGATAACTTTTATATTTTAATTTACGGTTTTCCGTATAAATTTTCAATTATATATTTCTATTTTTGAAACAAATAAATATTTAATAATCTATTATATCATATTATATTTAGGATAATTTTTAAAGGAAACTATATGCTAAAAACTAGAATTACCAGATTTAAAATTTCAAAACTATTTGGATATCAGGATGTTGATATCGATTTTAATGATCGTTACAAAATTTTAGTTGGAGAAAATGGATTAGGAAAAACTACTATCCTTAATGCTTTATATTTTATTTTAGATAAAAAATTCAATAAACTAAATAATTTAAAATTTGAGTCAATAGAAATAGTTTTTGGTAACAAAAGTAAAATATCATTTACTAAGAGTGATCTAAACTTTTTTGTAGAGGGCAGAAGCAGGAATCAGGAAAGTCATTTCTTTCAATTATTGCGAGATAAAATCACAAAAGATAATGTTGATACATTTAAAAAGATAATTTTAGATAAAAATGTTAGTGAATTAACTAAAAGAATAGCTGTTAGCGAGCAACTGAATAAAATTGATATTAAAATAAATGCTCCAACAAAATTCATATATGATAATATAACCAAATTTATAGAAGAATTTGAAGCAATAAATTTTCAAAGGGTAGTAGATGTTTTAGATCTAAATATTTCATCTAAAATTTTATATTTCCCAACGTATCGAAGAATAGAATCTCATATTGAAACCCTTAAAGTAAAACGAAATTCACATAATATCATTCCTAAGTGGGATGATGACGATGACTTTTCTAATTCAAATTTTGACGATAATTTAAAATTCGGAATGGAAGATGTCATGGAACGCATTGAAAATTTAACAGAAGAAATTAGGGAAATGTCTCTATTAGGTTTTTCAAAAATTACAGGAGATCTATTAAGTCAACTATCTAATGAATTTAAAAATTATACACTAAAAAACAAAGTCGATAATAAAAAATTACAGATTATTCTTGACAGAGTTGGCAATTCTATAAGCGAAATTGACAAGGAGAACATAAAAAATTATATAAAATCAGGAGATAAAAATAATAAGGGATTACTGTACTTGATTGATAAATTAATTGATTTATACAACGAACAAGAAACACTTGATGTTTCTATCAAAAATTTTGCTGAAACGTGCAATAAGTATTTGAACTTAAAACAATTTATTTATGATGAAAGTTCTGTAACGCTAAAAATTTTTAGAGTTAATGCGAATGATGAAATTGAACTAGAACAATTATCATCAGGAGAAAAACAGATAGTTTCACTTTTTTCTAAAATTTATCTAGAGCTAGACAAATCTTTTATTATACTATTTGATGAGCCAGAACTTTCGCTATCAATTTATTGGCAACAAAGGTTATTATCAGATATTTTAGATTCAAAAAAGTGTAGCTTCTTACTTACAGTAACTCATTCACCATTTATTTATGATAACCAAATGGAAAATTATGCATTTGGTTTAACTGACTATATTAAATTTAACTAAATGCAACCAAAGGATTTATTAAACAAAGCGAAATCTCCTAAAGTAGCTTTTCATAGGTTTGTTCTTTTACATAGAAAAGAACATAGTGCCGATCTATTTTGCTTCTTTGAAGGATCTGATTCTCAATATTATTTCCCAAGAATAAATATTTACAATCAAAACCACCACCCTATAATTTGCGGAAACAAAAAAGCGGTTTTTGAGGTATATGATTTTATTAAATTTAAGTATCCAAATTATAAAACCTCCTTTTTTGTCGATTCAGATTTCGACGAAAAGAATGAAAAAGTTGGTTTATATACAACATGTGGTTATTCCATAGAAAATTTTTACTGTACTGAAAATGTAATAAATAGAATTTTAAAAAATGAATTTTTCCTTAAAATTACAGATTCAGAATACATAAAATTAATGGATTTATTCAACCAAAGACAAAAAGAGTTTCATCAAGCAACTAGTTTATTTAATTTATGGTATTTCTCCGCAAAAGAAAAAGCAAAAGCCCTAAATCAATCAACTAATGTTAGCTTAGATGAAAAATTTCCTAAGGATTTTATTACTTTTTCATTTAATTCTATTACTTCAAACTATTCGCTTGAAGATATTAAAGAAAAATATCCTAATGCCATTGATGTCACGGAAGAAGATTTAAATAAAAACAGAGAGTTCTTTTTTTCCAAAGAACCGACTTTAAGATTTAGAGGAAAATATGAAATTGAATTCATTATAAAATATATAAACTTTATTATAAATGATGCAAATACAACAAAAGCCATATTAAAGAAAAAAACTAAATTTAAAATAGATTCTGCTTTAGTTTTAACTCAACTTTCTCAATATGCCGAAACTACGAGCAATCTTATTAATTTTCTAAAAACTTGTGCCTAATTTTCTATTACCAAAATACAAGTAAAAAGCTATAAAACCATGAAAGTAAAAGTCATAGGAATTCCAGTTCAAGACCAAGAAAAGGCATTACAATTTTATACTACAAAATTAGGTTTTATTAAAAAACATGATATGCCTTTAGGCGAAGGCAACAGATGGTTAACGGTAGTTTCTAAAGATGAACCAGATGGCATTGAAGTTTTATTAGAACCATCACCTAATCATTTTGAACCTTCAAAAACGTATCAAAAAGCGCTGTTTAAAGCCGGAATTCCGTACACGCAATTTAATGTAGATAATCTCCAGGAAGAATATGATCGTCTTGTACATCTTGGCGTAGAATTTAGCATGAAACCAACTGAAATGGGAAATGTAAAAATTGCTATTCTGGATGATACTTGCGGGAATAAAATTCAGCTTATTGAGATGTTATAACGATTCATTCTTCTACTGGATTAATCCCGAAGCCTCGGGACAGCCCTACAATATGGGTCGAGCCTATGGCTCTTTTTGAATATCTTGATATCCTTTAAGATTAATCAAAATCATAGAACTTTTGAATTAAAATATATAGCACTTTTTTTAAAAACTAATAATTGTTGAAATAAAATCGACTACAATCATTCATATTTATTACTTTTGATAGTATCAAATGATAGTATCAAAATGAAACCTTCATACGAAATAACTCCCGAAATATTAAAATTAATCGTTTCTGTCTCTGAGAAAATTGGAGAAGTAAACGCCAAATATTTAGTAAAACAAAACCCTACATTAAGAAAACAAAATAAGATAAAAACAATTCATTCTTCGTTAAGTATTGAAGGAAACACATTGTCTGAGGAACAAATTACTGCAATTCTTGAAAACAAGAGAGTTGTGGGACCTCAAAAAGATATCATTGAAGTCTTAAATGCTTTAGAGGTATATGATAACTTAAGTTCCTTAAAATATCAGTTTGAAAAAGATTTTTTGAAAGCTCATAAATTGTTAATGAAAAATCTAATTGAAGATCCGGGAACTTACAGAAAAAAAGGAGTTGGAATTGTAAAAGGCGGAAAAGTTGAACATATTGCGCCTCCTTATCAAAATGTTCCTTTTTTGATGAAAGATTTATTCGAATATTTAAGAGATAAATCTGAAATCACGTTAATAAAAAGTTGTGTTTTTCATTATGAAATGGAATTCATTCATCCTTTTATGGATGGAAATGGAAGAATGGGAAGATTATGGCAAACCCTGATTTTGATGAGCGAATATAAATTATTTGAATTCCTGCCATTCGAAACTTTAATTTCAAAAAATCAGGAAGAATATTATAAGGTTTTATCGGTTTGTGACAAACAAGGAAAATCAACCAATTTCATTTCGTACATGCTACAAATAATAGACACTTCACTTTCGTCATTGCTTGAAAATTCTACAAAAAAATTAAACGAAACAGAACGGCTGGAATTATTTATTGAAAACGTAAAAGAAGAATTCACAAGAAAAGATTATATGAAATATTTTAGTGAGTTGTCATCTGCAACAGCCAGCAGAGATTTAAGGACAGGTGTAGAAAACCAAATTATTGAAAAAAGTGGCGATAAAAAAACAACAATATACATCAAAAAATAAAAAGGATTGATTGAGTTTATTGCCTAACAAAAACGCACTTCTATTCTATATAATCTCCAAATCATAGAACTTTCCCGCAAAATTATATAACACGTTTTTTTGTTGTTTGAAGTAATTTTAATCTAACGATAATTAGAATATAAAATTCTTTTTAAAACACTAAAACAGCAAAATCATGCAAAAGAACATTACACGTTTGTTAATGGTATTCGTAATACTATTTTCATTTACCAGTTGCGAAGTTATTGGAGACATTTTTAAAGCCGGAATGGGATTCGGGATTTTTATCGTCATCTTTATTGTTGCGATCATCATCTTTATATTCGCCAAGCTTTTTGGTGGTAAGAAATAAACATAAAAAAAATCCCGATCATTTACTGATCGGGATTTCTTTTTTTATCTAAAACTATGTTTTATTTCGCGTACATTTTTGTTCTTAATTCCTGAACTTTTTCGTCGTCAAGATATTCATCAAATGTCATATAACGATCGATTGCTCCGTTTGGCGTTAACTCTACTACTCTATTACCAACAGTTTGTGCAAACTCGTGGTCATGTGTAGTGAAAATTACGGATCCCTTAAAGTTTTTCAAAGAGTTATTGAAAGCTGTAATCGACTCCAAATCTAAGTGATTCGTTGGTTCATCAAGCATTAGGATATTCGCTCTTTCCATCATCATTCTCGAGAGCATACAACGTACTTTTTCTCCTCCTGATAATACACGGCTTGTTTTCAAAGCTTCTTCTCCTGAGAAAATCATTTTCCCTAAGAATCCTCTAATAAATACCTCATCGCGCTCTTCTTCGGTTTTTGCATACTGACGTAACCAGTCTACCAATGTTAAATCGTTTTCAAAGAATGAATGATTTTCTGCCGGCAAATAAGCTTGGTTGGTTGTAATTCCCCAATCGAAAGTTCCCGCGTCTGCTTTTTGCTGATTGTTCAAAATTTCGTAGAATGCTGTTGTAGCACGCGAATCCTTAGAGAAAAGGACGATTTTATCACCTTTTGCCATATTTAGATCTACACCTTTAAACAAAAGATCTCCATCTACAGAAGCTTCTAAATTTTCTACGTTCAAAATCTGATCTCCTGCTTCACGATCCTGATCAAAAATAATTGCCGGATAACGACGGCTTGAAGGTTTGATATCTGAAATATTCAATTTAGAAATCATTTTTTTACGAGATGTTGCTTGTTTCGATTTGGCAACGTTCGCGCTGAAACGACGAATAAATTCTTCTAATTCCTGTTTCTTTTCTTCGGCTTTTTTGTTTTGCTGTGCACGTTGTTTTGCCGCTAATTGGCTAGACTCGTACCAGAAAGTATAGTTTCCTGAATAGTGATTGATTTTTCCAAAATCGATATCAGAAATATGTGTACAAACTGAATCTAAAAAGTGACGGTCGTGAGATACTACAATTACTGTATTTTCATAATTGGCTAAGAAATTTTCTAACCAAGAGATGGTTTCAAAATCCAGGTCGTTGGTAGGCTCATCCATAATAAGCAAATCCGGGTTTCCAAAAAGTGCCTGCGCCAAAAGCACACGTACTTTAATTTTTCCCTCTAGATCGCCCATTAAAGTATAATGATGCTCTTCGTTGATTCCTAAGTTCGACAACATTGATGCGGCATCAGAATCTGCGTTCCAACCGTTCATTTCTTCAAACTGAACCTGAAGTTCTCCAATTCGGTCTGCGTTTTTGTCGTTGTAGTCTAAATAAAGTTCATCCATTTCTTTTTTAACAGCGTACAAAACTTTATTCCCCATCAAAACAGTTTCCAAAACCGTATGCTCATCGAACATGTTGTGATTCTGGTTTAAAACCGACATACGTTTTCCCGGTTCTAAATGAATGTGGCCAGAAGTTGGGTCAATGTCGCCTGAAATGATTTTTAGAAAAGTAGATTTTCCAGCACCATTGGCTCCAATAACTCCATAAATATTTCCGTGTGTGAATGTTGTATTTACTTCGTCAAACAAAATTCGTTTGCCAAATTGAACTGATAAATTATTGACTGTTAACATGAATGTCTTTTTAATTAATTTGGTGCAAAAGTACGAAAAAAGGTTCTAAGTTGCAAAGGTGCTAAGGTTCTAAGTTTTCACCATGCGAAGAAAATTTCTCGCAAAGCCGCAGAGGCGCAAAGAAAACATACTTTGTGTTGAAAATTTTTACCATATAAGTGACATAAGTTCATTTAAACTAAACTTAAAAAAGAAAAACTTTGCGCCTTTGCGTCTTTGCGAGATTAATTTAACAGCTACATAAGTTCATATAGGCAAACTTATAATTTCTTATATCACTTATATGGTTTAAAAAAATTACAATTTACTTTCTTTCTCTAAAGCGACTTCAAGACTCTCAAAATTAGGCAGTACTTTTGCGATCATACCGTCTTTGTTCAGAATAAAATGTGTTGGGAATGAATTGAGTTGCAGAGCTTCATTCATATAGACTTTCATATTTGGAACTACCGAATATTTTAAAGGTCGTTTCGTTAAAAAAGCCTTTAATTTTTCCGGTGAATCTTCGGCGAGACTTATAAACAGGATATCTTTTCGGTCTTTGTATTCGTCTGCTAGTTTATTTACCTGAGGAAATTCTTTGATGCAGGGCGTACAGTGAATGTACCAGCATTTTATGACAATTATTTTCCCTTTCATGGATTCATTTGTTATCAGATTCCCGTTTAAATCTTTGAACGAGAATTTTGGAAAGGGAGTTCCTTCCATTTCGAAATTTTTGTGGGCATCGAAACCAATTTGATTGATGGTGGCTTTTATACTGGTATCTGAATTGGGCTGAATTTCAAATAGTTTATAATAGTATTTTGAATCCTCTGATTTTAATCGAATGGGGATGAAGTTTCCGTTGGCCAACTGATTTAAGAAAGACTCTTTTGAAATTGCTGCAGAAAGTGGATCTAATGCTATAAAATCTCCGGAAAGCATGATGTTTTTACTTTGGTAAGCGGACCAATCTGTATATGCTTTTTGAATTTGGATTGGGTCAACTTCCGGATTTCGGTATTGGGTTTGGGCAATAGAAAGTGAAAATATTAAAAATGTTATGATACTAAAAATTGATTTTTGCATGAGTTTTATAAGATACAATTGGGTTTCAAAAGTAAAAAATTAATCTTAAACTTTTTTAATTAGATTTGACTATATTAGCTAAAAATTCTGACTAAAAATGACATTCCCCTTTCAATTTGAAATCTTTGAAAAAACATTTTACTGGCATTTTATATTTGAAACTTTGGCTTTTTTTGTTGGTATCAGAGTCTATTATTTTCTAAAAAAAAGAATTCAGGATCCCATATCGGATACGAATCGACTGATCATTATGATTGGTGCCATGATTGGTGCTTTAATAGGATCAAGAGTAATTGCTTTACTCGAAAATCCCTCGCAAATTGCTCATCAGACTTTTTTAAGTTTATATCAAAATAAAACGGTTGCCGGAGGTTTTTTAGGAGGATTATTGGGTGTTGAATTAATTAAAAAATGCATTGGTGTAAAAATTGCTTCGGGAGATTTATATGTAATCCCAATTATCGTGGCATTATTTATTGGCCGAATTGGTTGTTTTTCAATGGGAATTGCTGAACCTACCTTTGGTAACGAAACGACATTTTTTACTGGAATGAATTTAGGCGACGGATTAAAAAGACATCCGATTGCTTTATACGAAATGGTATTTATGATTTTGCTTTTTATTTTTTTTGAAAAGATAAAAACTAAAAACCTGATTAATGGTGATCGATTTAAGCTTTTTATGGTTTTATATTTCCTCTTTCGATTTTTGGTCGAATTCATAAAACCTTATGAACCTTTATTTCTTAATCTAAGCAGTATTCAATGGAGTTCTATATTTATTTTTGGATATTACTGGAAGTTTCTTTGCAGAATATTTGCCTTTAAAAACAATTAAAATTTTACTTTACCATATAAAATTAATTTGATGAAAACGCGCGATTATATATTTTACGACTATACCAAAAGTTTGTGCCACCATTGTCTGGCTCTTGTAGATACAAAAATTGTATTTCAGGATGACAAAGTCTGGATGCTGAAACATTGCAAAACACACGGCGAAATGAAATCTATGATTGCTGATGATGTCAACTATTATAAGCAGTTGCGTAATTACAACAAGCAGTCTGAAATGCCGTTAAAATTCAACACAAAAGTACATTACGGATGTCCTTATGATTGTGGATTATGTACAGACCATGAACAACATTCTTGTTTAACGATTGTAGAAGTTACAGATCGATGCAATCTCGCCTGCCCTACTTGTTACGCAAGTTCGGCTCCTAATTATGGAAGACATCGAACTTTAGAAGAAATCGAAAAAATGTTTGATACTGTTGTGGCAAACGAAGGAGAACCGGATGTGGTTCAGATTTCGGGAGGAGAACCAACTGTGCATCCGGAATTTTTTAAAATTTTAGACATTGCCAAAAGCAAACCTATCAAACATTTAATGCTAAATACAAATGGTATTCGTATTGCAAAAGACATCAATTTTGTAGAAAAACTGGCGACTTATATGCCTGATTTCGAAATTTATCTTCAATTTGATAGTTTTAAACCTGAAGTTTTAGAAAAATTACGAGGCGAGGATTTAACAGAAGTCCGCAAAAAAGCGATCGAACATTTGAATCAATTTAATATTTCGACCACACTGGTAATCACGCTTCAAAAAGGAGAAAATGATGATGAAATTGGTCAGATAATTGAGTACGCATTACAGCAAAAATGTGTGCGTGGTGTTACTTTTCAGCCTACACAAGTTGCCGGACGAAATGACAATTACGATGACGTTTCAGGAAGAATAACATTGACAGAAGTGCGTAGAAAAATTTATGAACAATATCCCGTTTTTACTCCACAAGATTTAATTCCGGTTCCTTGCAATCCAGATGCTTTATGCATGGCTTATGCACTAAAAATTGACGGAGAAGTATTTCCTATGACGCACTTAATTAATCCGGAAGATTTGCTGAATAACTCAAAAAATACCATAGTTTTTGAACACGACGAAAAACTTAAAACACATATGCTGAATTTATTTAGTACCGGAATATCTGTTGATTGTGCCGAAGGTGAATTTAGTGAACTTATGTGCTGTTTACCCAGAGTTCAATCAGACACATTGAATTACAATAATTTATTCCGTATTTTAATAATGAATTTTATGGATGCCCATGATTTTGATGTTAGGGCAGTCAAAAAATCATGTGTTCACATTGTAAGCGATAAAATGAAGATTATTCCGTTTGAAACTATGAATTTATTTTACCGGGATAATAAAATTGAAAAGATAAGAGAAAAATTAAATGTTTAATACAACTTTTAAAATATGGAGGGTTTAATGTTTTTAGGATTTATTCTTGTTGCAATGTTTTTTATTGGTCTTGGTGGTTTAATTTTCGCCAAAGAAAACAAAAAGCTTTACTTAAGACTATTGTTAATTCCAATAATTATTGCTGTGATAGGTTTTGGAACTTGCGTAGTAATCTTGAGCAATTTTTAATTTTGATAAAAAAAACATGGGAGAGTTTTTAGTTTTAATTGGAGGCTTAACGGCTTTGATAAGCGTGATTGCTTTTTTAATTGGAATTGTACGTTTAATATTTATATCAGATGATAAAAAGCTTTCATTAAAAATCATTTTATATTCTGTAATAGCCTTTATAATTGGCTTTGGAACATGTGCTGCCAATTTTTCATTAAGTGGTATGCATTAATAAAAAAAACCTGGCAATACAGTTGCCAGGTCCATAATACTCTCTTCCGGGTGAAAACCAAATAACAAATCACCTGAATTCGAAGCATTTAATCGAAATAAAAATTAGATTAAAAAATAAATAACCAAACTCAATTTTAACCATTCCCATTTTTCATTTCTAAATTTTCTATTGCTACTAGTTTAAAAAGTTCATTACTTTCAATGACTTTTTGTTTCCCGCCTTGTCTGTTACTATGACTATAAAAATTTGTTTCGTCGAGAAACTTTGATTTTGAAGCAGTACTTCTTTATTGTGCTGAATATTTTTATGACTTACTAATGGCTGTCCTATCGTATTGAATACATCTACCTGAGCGATATCTCCTGTTTCATTTGTAACTGATAATGCATCATTTTTGAAATAAGCTACGGTTCCTTCATTGGCTTCGATTGTATTTAAGTCCAGTTTTTTCGCTGCTGACTGTGAATTAAAATAAGCAGCATACGCATTAGAAAATTGATATCCTGTTCCGCAAGCCGCATCCCAATTGATTGACCATGTCATAACGCCACGCATGTCAGGATATGGACCGCCTTTTAGCGTGTAGGTTCTCCCTGCAAAAGTTGTCCCATATCTCAAATAATTAAAAGCCTGAATTCCTTTTTCAGGTGTTAAATAACCTCCTGCAGGAGCTGCACCCGAACAAGCCGGAATTGCAATTACAATCTTAGAAGCTGGTAATGGCGGGAAATAAAATCCTGTTGAAGCTACGTTGAATCCTTTCATCAACATATCTGACATGGATACCAAAAAGTCCGGTGTAGCTTGTGAATATGCCACATTATCTAAAGCACTTATGGATCCTGTGTTGTACAATTGTACCATTAAAAGATCTAACTCGTTACGTAAATTATGGATTACAGGCAGAAATGAACCTGCACCATCAGAATACACTGAATAACCTACTTGTACATAGAAGGTTTCCGGTGCTGATGTTAAGATAAATCCGCTTCCGTAACTTGCTTTTAATTCTTTGAAAGCATCTACAATATTTTTTAATTTTGGATAAGCCGAAATCGCTGAATAAGAGAAATCTTTTAAGGCTCCTGCTCCAAAATTCATTGATCCGCCTTCGAAGTCAATATCTACTCCATCAAAATTATATTGATCTACAATGGCTTTTAATCCGTTTACAAAAGTATTTTTCTGCGCTACGGTTTGCAATTCTACGTGACCATTTTGTCCTCCGATAGAAACAATAACCGGAATTCCTTTATCTCTCAGGAATTTGATATCGTTCTTTAGTAACTGCGGATTAAAAACGCCGTTTGTCATATATTTTGGTTCGTTTACTACTAAAATTGGCGTATAACCGTCTCTGTTTTGAGTTTCGATGAAGGAGTAAACTACTACATTGAATTTTTTATCTCCCATTTGATTGAAATACAAAAATGGCGCACTTGCATTATCCCATCCGTGCGCATAACCAACAATTACTTTTGCCGGCAATGGATTGAATGTCGATGTTGAATTAGTAATCGCTAACGATTGACTGAAAGTTTTTACTCCGCCGGCATTATCTGTTGCCGTTACTACAATTGCATATGTTTTATACGCATTGGGTGTAAAAGTGTAGTTGTAAGCATTTCCTGTTCCTTTTGTCATTGCAAAAGAAATTCCATCGATACTAATTGAAACTGTCGAAATAGTTCCGTCTGAATCGGTAATATTTACACTCACCGGAACGGCCTGAAATCCTGTTGGCTGATTAATTGATGTTGCCGCTGGTGTCACCCATGCAATTACCGGCAATGAATTAGGGCAAGTTGCTCCTGAACATTGTAAATAGAATGCTTTTGTATTTTCAGCAGTTACTCCATTTGAAGCTGTTACAGTTGCTTTCAACGTATAATTTTTATTAAAATCTGCTGCAACCGGTGTCCAGTTTGCCACATATTCTGTTCCTGCAGAAAGCGTCGCCGTAATATTTTGTCCGTTGATATTAAACACAACCGAAGAAATGCTCACTGTAGGATCTGCAAAAGTTAAGCTTGCATTGGCTTTAAGCTGAATAGCTGTTCCCGGAGCACTAGTTATAGTCGACAAAGATGGACTTGCAATCGTTACTTGCGGTGCAACAGAATTTGAATTGAAATTGTAAACCTGCGGTGTTGTTGGCACTGCAAAATTCGCAAGATTACCAGGAGAATAAACAACATCATTATTCTGCCAGCCATTTAATTTTAAACTTGAAATAGTAGTGTAACCTGCTACAACTGAATTATCATAACTGAAATTTCCCTGAGCATCTGTTGTTGCAATAACACTTTTCCACCCGTGGGCATTATCCGTCCAGGGTAAAATCAATTCTACTTTTGCCCCTGCAACCGGAGTTGAACCGCTTTTTACAGTACCACTAATTAAGTTTGTACTGACTAAACTTTGCTTAAAATCAAATGTTTTGTTCGTCAAAGCAGCATCAAATGTTTTATCATATAAAGAATAAAAATGCGTCAATTTACTTGCGTCTATGCTGGGGATATTAAAATCCCGGCCATTAGTAGACCATTGCGCATCATACCCTACTCCATTTTTGCCGTGAGCCGGCTGTACTAACACGAGTAAGGAAAACAATAACAAAAAAAGCAATCTGTAATAATGTTTCATAATTAAATTAATATTGGTTAATAGAAAATAAATATTCCAATTACGACACCTTACATACGAACAAAGCATGTAAATACCGTAACGGGCTTTCAACAAATTGCAAATAGAAAATATCGCAACTCAATGGAAATTAATTCATATTACTTCTAAAAATAAATACTACTATTACTGAAAATCCATAACATTAGTAAATAGTACTGATTGATATTTATTTAATTTTTCAAAAAAAACCAGGTTAACTGTAAATGATAAATTTGGGGTTCATCAATTTAAATAATATGCTTGTCATGTTTTTGGTTTTATTCTTTTTATCTGGTTTTAAATGTTAATAATTCTTTTAGGTTCTATATTTTATTTTTTTTGATTTAAGGTGTTTAATACAAATGGTGTTACCATATTTACCTCTACCGGAAATTTTCCGGCAGAGATAAATAAATTACTAATCAGGGCTAATCAGGGTAACAACACTTACTAAATACTAACTCAAACCAAATTCATTAAATTAATTTTTTAAGACTTGCATAAACTGATAATTCAACATCTGCGTGGTCTTTTGTATTACATTGTTCTATTAAGTTCTTTAAATCTTCTGCTTTTAATGTTGATTTATTATCTAAAACTAACAGCAATTCCTGCGATGCATCATTTAGTTTTTTAGACAATGGCAAAAGTGGCTGTACTAAAGGTGCATTGGCACCTAACGCTACTAAACCTTTGTTTACAGCAATCCATTTATTAAAAAATACGGTAACTTTTGCTTTGTTTTCCGGTGATTTATTCGCTAAATATTGTGTTACTGCATCATCAAAAGCTAAAGCATCTTTGGCATCCGGCGTACAGGCATCTGCAAAAAGAGTAAATGGAGAATACATCTGATATTCTGTTCCGCCTTTATTACGTGTATATCCTTTTAACGGTTCGCACACATTTGAAAATTCTTCTAAGAAATCGATATTTTGATTGTTTGAAATGTTTCTTAATATAACCGCCTTATTACGAAGATGTGTAATGCCTAATTCTTCTAATCTGAATGAAATCACTTCAAGACGTTTGCGCATATTGGCTACATCTGTAATATCTTCAGCAGACCAAAGTCTTTCAGCAATTGCAGCTGTTCTTGGCCAAAGCCTCGAATCTATAGTCAATGGTGTCACAAGTTCTGTCCACATAGTCGCTTCGCCACCTAATATTCTTGCTTTTTCTTCAGCTGTTAAATTGGCTCCTTTTGGCATAGGGTCATTCAGATAATGACTTGCAATTGGATACATCAGATCAATATAATATCCGTTTGATAAAACTGTTTTATATCCTTTTTTTACTGCATCAACTAATGACTGTCCTGCAACAACTCCTTCGTTTGGACCTCTCCAAGAGTGAATGATAGCATCTTTTGACATGTTTTTGGTCAAAATTTCTTCCCATCCCATTAATTGTTTACCATGTTTTTTCAGCATTGGCACTAGCTGCATTGTAAAATAAGTCTGCAATTCATGATTGGTTGCCAGCTTATTTTTCTTCATGAATTCCTGAATCTTAGGGTTTGAATCCCAGTCTTTACCTTCGTTTTCGTCTCCCCCGATATGAAAATAAGCGCCTGGGAATAATGGACAAACCTCATCAAAAATTTCACTTAATAATTGATATGTTTTAGGATTTGAAGGATCTAATGTTGGCGAAAAAATACCAGCATTTCTTTCAATTCCATAGGTAGCAATTGCTGTACCTTCAATATTTTTTTCAGAAGTTCCGCCTGTCAGTTTGGTTACTTTACTTCCTATTTCAGGATAAGCTGTAAGTATCGCAGATCCATGACCCGGAACATCTATTTCAGGAACTACTAAAATACCGCGCTCATCAGCATATTTTACGATATTTTTAATTTCCTCTTGTGTATAATACATTCCGTCTGAAGCTACATCAATTAGTTTTCGATGTTTTTTCATTTCGATTCTCCATCCCTGATCATCTACTAAATGCCAGTGAAAAACGTTCATTTTCATCGCTGCCAGCGCATCAATATTTCTTTTAATTACATCTACTGGCTGAAAATGTCTTGACACATCAATCATCAAACCTCTCCAGGTAAATCTTGGAAAATCTGATACTTTTGAATTTGGAAAATAAAATGAATTATTTGTGTTTTGTAACATTTGCAATAATGTTTCAAGTGCGTGAAGTGCCCCTAAATCGCTGGTTGCATTTATTGTAATCTGATTTTGTTTAATATCTAAATGATAACTTTCGTCTTCATATAAACCAATTTTCCCGGCTTTAGTACAGTTGATCTGAAGTGTCGCATTCGGAACTTCATTTAATTTTTGAATAAAACCCTGCTCAAAAAAAATACCGGTTCTACCATCTAAGCGACGTAAAAAACGAGTTACTCCATCAAAAATTCGAGGATTTGGATTTCCGGTAATGTTTACTTTAAAAGTTTTGTTTAAAGCAAAATTTCCGTCGTTTACAACAACGCTCTGAGGCCACGGCATAAGATTTAGCTGCTCTTTTTTGATCTGAGCAGTAGACGTTACACCTGCTAATAGTAGGACTAATAAATATTTCATTTTTACTGTTTTTGAAAAGATGTTATCCTGAGATAACAGTATTAAATAGATAAAAGAAACAAAACTCAGAATGACTTCTATTGATTCCTCACTCTCATAACGAAATCAATCTGAATTTTGCAATGTGATTCGCTCTCACCCGAATCTTATATTTTAATTTTAGTAATCAAAACGTTTAAAGGCTTCGATTGCTTCGTATTCTGCCAATCCTAAATCATCGTATAAAATCGCAGTATTTTTGTTACGGTCTTCAGCTCTTACCCAGAATTCTCTTGAGTCATTACCTTGGAACATTACCCTGTCTTTTTGGGACTGATGGTACAAAATCGCATGACGTTTCAATAATACCTCAGATGGAGAAAGCGGAACGGCCATATCGATTTCGTGAATATCCCATTCGTGCCATGCACCTCTGTACAGCCATAACCAACAATCATCCATGTATTTCTCTGGTTTTAATTGTTTCATGGCGGCAAAAATCGCGTTCAGGCAAACTTCATGCGTTCCGTGTGGATCTGCCAAATCTCCTGCAGCAAAAACCTGATGTGGTTTGATTTTGGCGATAATATCTTTGACAATAGCGATATCTTCAGCTCCTAACGGATTCTTTTTTACCTGTCCGGTTTCATAAAATGGAAGATCTAAAAAGTGGGTGTTCTCATCTTTTAAACCAATGTATCTTGTGGCGGCATAAGATTCTCTTCTTCGAATTAATCCTTTTAATTTTCG
>FQWG01000032.1 GCA_900129595.1 Flavobacterium frigidimaris
GTTGGGGTAACACTAGAGGTATTATTTCCAGGTGTAGGATCTGCTTCATTGGCAGTTATACTAGCACTGTTGGTATAGGTTCCAGAGGCATTGACTGTGGCAATGATAGATAAGGTAGCATTCGCTCCATTGGCTAAAGTACCAATCGCCCAGATTCCAGTTCCACTGGTATAGGTTCCTGAAGCTGTGCTGGAACTTACAAAAGTATAGCCGGAAGGTAAAATATCCGTTACACTTACTCCTGTTGCAGCACTTGGACCTGCATTAGTTGCTGTTAAGGTAAAAGTAACATTACTGCCAACATTAGGCGTAGCGCTGCTTGCGGTTTTGGTTATACCAACATTAGACTGCGCAACCGGGGTTGGGGTAACACTAGAGGTATTATTTCCAGGTGTAGGATCTGCAATATCTGGAGATGCTATAGAAGCACTATTTAAATAAGGACCCGCAGCTTTTACCGTAGCAGTAATTTGCAAAGTTGGGGAAGAACCTATATTTAATAAACCAATATCCCAAACTCCTGTCGAGGAATTGTATGTACCAACACTTGGCGTAGCCGACACAAAAGTATAACCCGCTGGCAACAAATCAGTAACCTTGGTATTTGGTGCATTACCAGGACCAGTATTGCCTGCTGTGAGTGTAAAAACAACATTACTTCCCACGTTGGGACTTGGGTTATTTACAGTTTTAGAAATAGATAGATCAGCAGAAATTATACCCTCTACAATATCTAAAAAAACACCCGAATCATATCCCGAATCACCAGTGTCAGCAATTACAATTTTAAAAGTATAAGTGCCGCCAGGAGTTAAGCCGGTAATGGATTTCTTTATCGACTTTGTTATACCATTATGTTCTGTAAAAATCGGGAAAGGTCCTGGTTGAGGCGCTACATTCGAAATGTATTTACCTCCAACAATAGTTGTAACATGACCATTATTAATATAAAAAGCAGATTGAGAACCATCATATCCAGGAGCAGGCGTTGGCGGTGAATCGAATCCAGGAACACCTGCATTTACCTTATTTATTGCTGTGGCATTACCATTTGGCAATGTTGCGAAATTCTGAACTCCAGAAATACCTGGCCCTGAAACAAAAAAGCCAAAAGCATCATTATATTGGGTACCCACATAATTTGGATACTCTTCTGAACCAAATTGATAGCTAAAAAGTAGCCCTGAAACATTTGGTGCTAAAGTAATTGTAAAAGAATACGTCACTAAGTCGTATTTTGCATCAGGATCAACTGTAGATAAGTTGGGATCTGATAGAGTTGTAGCTCCAGCAGGGTTAAAACTTTTTTGAGGATCAGTATTTCTATTTGTTAATTCGAAAGGGGCATTTCCTGTACTAAAATACGCACCACTCGGTATTTCCAAACCAGCGCCACTAACTCCATTCGAAAAGACAGCAACTTGATTTGCACGCAATGTTGTAGCAGTTGCTGCTCCCGACAATGTTCCTCCAACAATTACTATTCCAGGACCATTTAAAGCACTATTTATCTGCAAATTTGATGGATTTGTTGTAATGGTAGCTTGAGCATACATTGAAGATGATACATTAAAAAGAAAAAAAACTATTATAAAATAAGATAAGTAATTAAATTGTAATATTCTCTTCAAACTTAATAGTACTTTACTAAATAGAAAATACAAAATCAATAATAAAATTTTAATTACAGAATTAATGAGTGTAAAATTATTCATACTATAGAAATTTTAATTAAAAATTGAACAAATTAATATACGAGATAAATTATAGATTGGTTTTAAAAAAAACTGACAAAAAAAAACTTAATATTATTTCATAAACTTACAAATTAAAATTTTACTATTTCAAAAAAATCCGACAAAAAAAATAACCACCATATTATAAACCTACAAAAATAAATAAACATTAAATCATTAAATTACAAATAAATTATTATTAAACTTAAAAATATCAACAAAAAATATTACAATCTAAAAACAATCCAACAAATAAAAACTTAATACCACATCATATACTTACAAATAAAATTAAAAAAAATAAAACTAAAAATGGAGATTCAATAACTAGAAAGATTACTAATTTAGTTTTGAATTAAAGATAAAAAACACACCTAGTTTTGTCACATCTGTAAGAATCAAGTATAAAAAATTTAAGCAATTTAAACGTTAAACCACCAATTTACGGAATGATTTAATCATTATCCCTAGTCCAACCACCTGACTCTTTCTCAGCATATATACAACTTCAATTCCACTCAAACTTCATCTTGCCGATTCAAAGTCTTTAAAGCCAAATCCATTTTGTATATATTACTTGATGAAACGATGGCCCTATTTTACAATATTGTTGTAATATTTACACTGACGTATTTTAATATTTGACAACAAATGATTCTTATATTCTTTGATAACTTCAGCATTAGGAACGCTTTTATGAATATTTATTACTTGTGGTCTGTAGTTATTACTAATTGCTTTAATTAGAAATGACTAAGCCGTTATTCCTGCATTTTTCTGATCAAAAGAAAATCTACCATATTACCTAATTTATATACTATATAAACAACAACAGATCCATTTACTTTTATATAGATCTCATCCAATCTCCAGCTCGCTCACACTCTGGATTTTCTCTTCTTCAACTCTGACTCAATAAGAATGTATAAGCTTATAAACTAACGTTGGATTGTAGCATGATCTACAAATCGCTCCTATAATCTTCATTATAGATTTTGGATAGCTACGACATGTAATATCCATTTTTTGTTAGCCTCAAAGATAAAAGGCATCCCAAATGCGACAAAACCGAAAATTTTACTTGTTAACTTTTAATAGTTTTGCATAGTTTTGCATAGTTTTTCTTTCTGAATCCCAAAAAAAAAGACAATTCTCGAATCATTTATAGCTGATTTGAAAAAACTAGAATGAAACAAATCATTAAATTAAATCTAAAAATCATTACGAAAAACGTATACCCAGATAAAGAAGACAAGCGTCTAATAATTTCTTGTCAAATGTGGACTCTCTATCATCGCTTCCTTTTAAAACTGTTTCACTTGCATAGTGTTCCATGTATAGGTATTTTAATACAGCTCTACTGTGGAGAGACCTTAGTATATATTGTCTTTAAAAGACTTGTAAGTGGATATAGCTCGCAACTGCTATTGTCATCCCAAACTTTGCGCCAATCTTTGTATGACTTTTTTTTTGTAATTGCAGCGGATAATACTCATGTAGCAATTGAAAGAACTACTCAAGGGTAAGGTTACTTTCCGGAGAAGCTATCAGGTTAAATTTATGTCCAATAGCATCCGGGGGTATTAGAAATATGAACGATAGATTTTACCATGTAATCTAATGCAATCAAGCCTTCACGAAGTTCTTTAAGATCAGGATATATATTGTGTTTCAAACACAGTTTTACTAATCCTGCCCACCATTGGTAGGGTGCACTGGCTCCAGTTGTCCCATGACACATTGCCTAACCTAAACGGTACGCAACAACCGGCAATCCTTTTGAGGCAGCGAGATCTGTAATTTCTTCCATTACATACTTGCTGCGAACATATCCAATGTCTTTACTAACAGCGAGGATATTCTGTTTGATGTCATCCTTTTCAGTCATTATTGCTTTATTTGTAAAGACATTTCCCAACTATAAACAGACATGGTGGATAAAAGAATCAAACATTTAAGTTTATTGTGTGCTGCAAAGTGTACAATCTCGTGTAGAACATCGACACTTGTAGCTTTCATGTACGAATCAGGTTGAATAAAATTTACAGAACTGGCTGAATGACAAATGACATCTATAGTATCTGCCAGCATATCGAATTATTTATCCGGCTAATCTAAGTTTTTTTTTTGTTATATCTCCAATTACCGCCACAATCCGAGTGTTAATGAATAGTCTACTAGGATATATGCAGTGCCGGATTTTAAAATACCTTAGATTAAAATTACAAACTCAATAGAACGGTTTAAATAAACAGCAACAAGAGATCATGTACTTATGTCAATAGACAGTAGATATTCAGTCACTTTATTACTTTCCTCATCCCATTTTTGATAAGTGACACTGTCATTATTACACATAATTGCTGTATTATTCTTATACTTACATACAGTTTCTCTAGACAGATCAGGCAATGCAAAATATTCAGTGTTTAAGTGGCCTGTATTATTAAAATATAAAAAAATGACTACCATTAATCATCTTCTGTCAAAATCGACTGATTATCGGAATTTTTCTTAAGACGATCAGCAAATACCGGATATCTCCCTTAAAAAATTCACTAAATAAAACATTAAAATCATTGTTCTATAATATAAACTCAAGCATATTTAATATGCTCACTTTAAATTAAAAGTAGGTGTGATCCAGATCTGATGTTCAATCTAGATCGAAAAAGGATAATCAATTTGTCGATTTTTTCCAATCAGGTTATAGTTTAAAAAAAATCCTGCAATCAATTGAAATTACAGAACACATAGGACAGTAGCCATCTTCCAAAACTACTTCATGCATACTGATAATATCTAATGAAATACAGGATATTATAAAAAATCATGATCTTAAAAACCTGCTCGACGTACACTAGTAAATAGAACTATACTCTATTTTTTAGGTTCTGTCACATCTGTCAGAATCAAATATACGAATTTAAGCAATTTAAAAGTTAGTACGCCAATTTACAAAATGATTCAAACATAGTTATCCTATTCCAGACAACTGATTATTTCTCAGCATATGCATAACTTCAATTCTACTCAATAATTGTCTTACCGATTCAAAGCTTTTAAAACCTAATCCTTTTTGTACGCGCCACTTAATAAAATGATCGTTGTGGTACCAAATCGCGACATGTTAAATGAAATAAAGAAATATAGGGATTCAATATCCCGAATTTCATTTGTTACAAACACAAATGCAAAGCAGATTCATATTTATGATAGGAATGAGTGGAAAAGCGCTACACAAAACAAAACAGCATTACAAATAAGACAGTTTCTAAAAACTAATTTTGGAGGCGTCCCAAAAATCGCTGAAGATCCGGATTGGATTAAAATACTATAAATTAAAATTATGCACGTTGAAAATCATTATATCAATAGAAGCGGATGGCTCAGGGCAGCAGTTCTGGGGGCAAACGACGGAATCTTATCCACGACCAGTTTAGTCATTGGTGTTGCGGCAGCGAGTGTAACCAGAGAACCTATTTTACTGGCGGCCGTAGCAGGTTTAGTAGCCGGTGCGCTTTCTATGGCAGCTGGTGAATATGTATCGGTAAGTTCCCAGTCTGATGTAGAAACTGCAGATTTGAAAAGAGAAAAAATCGCTCTTGAAACCCTGCCGGAAGAAGAACTGGAAGAACTCACCGATATTTACATTCAAAGAGGATTAAATAAAGAACTGGCCAGGCAGGTTGCCATAGAATTAACGGCTCATGATGCCCTTGAAGCCCATGCGCGTGATGAACTGGGAATTAATGAAATCACACAGGCCAATCCTTTAACTGCTGCCTTTGCATCGGCAGTTTCGTTTATTATTGGAGGTTTATTGCCGCTTTTGGTGGCTATTTTTGCTCCTATAAAACAAATGGTATTTTACCAATACGGTTTTTCAATACTCTTTTTGGCACTATCAGGAATACTGGCAGCAAAGGCTGGCGGATCACATATTTTAAAAGCAATATTGCGCATCTGCATCTGGGGTACTTTTGCCATGGTAATGTCAGCACTCGTAGGCTATCTTTTTGGTGTTCAGACCGCTTAGTGAATAGTTTTTTTGATTTAAAATTTAATCGAATCTTAAGCAAGTAAAAAAAATAAGATACCCAACAATTCGTTATTTCGTATATATCTAAAAACAAACTGCA
This sequence comes from Flavobacterium frigidimaris, assembly GCA_900129595.1. GTDB lineage: Bacteria > Bacteroidota > Bacteroidia > Flavobacteriales > Flavobacteriaceae > Flavobacterium > Flavobacterium frigidimaris. The sequence continues at coordinate 5,879 of FQWG01000032.1, forward strand.
AAATGAAACTAATTACAATGTTCCTTTTAATGACAGTGCTTCCAATCAACTGGGAACCTGACTTTAATAATGCAAAAAAAATGGCAAAGGAAAAGCATGAATTAATTCTACTGAACTTTTCCGGTTCAGACTGGTGCGGGCCTTGTATTGTGACGCGCAGAGACTATCTTGAGAGTCAAAAATTCACCGATATGGCAAATGAAAATCTGGTACTCGTTAATGCTGATTTTCCAAGAAAAAAGAAAAACATTGGAACTCCCCAGCAAGTAAAGCGAAACGAGGATTTAGCCGAAATTTACAATAAAGACGGTAGTTTTCCATTAACCCTGCTTCTTGATGCGGATGGAAAAATACTTAAAACCTGGCACGGAAAACCTGAAACTACACCTGATGAGTGGACTGCCGAAATAAAAGCGATCTGTGATAGTAAAAAGTAACATATTGAAAAACCAAAAATATTCCGAGTCCCTAAAACTCATGGGGAACAACTTTACTATTACTGTTGTGGCTGAAAATGAGAAAACCGGAAATGAGAATATTAATCTTGCTATCGAAGAAATCAGGCGAATTGAAAAACTTTTGACTACTTATAAAGAGGACAGTCAAACCAATCTCATTAACAACAATGCCGGAATCAGGCCTGTAAAAGTAGATCTGGAAGTTTTTAATCTTATCGAAAGATGTATCGGGATTTCAAGAATTACCCAAGGTGCATTTGATATTTCTTATGGAAGTATCGACAAAAGTCTATGGAATTTTGACAAGGCAATGACCAAACTACCGGACGCCGAAACGGCACTCAAAATGGTACATCTTATTGATTATAGAAACATAATTCTGGACAAGGAAAATACCACTGTATTCTTAAAAGAAAAAGGAATGCGGATTGGTTTTGGCGGTATCGGAAAAGGATATGCTGCTGAAATGGCAAAACAAGTACTTTTAAATCATAATGTGCAGAGCGGCATTATTAATGCAAGCGGCGATCTTTCGGCCTGGGGATTACAGCCAAATGATAAGAAATGGACTATTGGCGTAGCCGATCCTGATGCTCCAAATGCAGCATTTTCTTATATGGAAATATCCAATAAAGCAGTGGCAACATCTGGGAATTATGAAAAGTTCGTAACTATTAACGGCAAAAAATATTCGCATACCATTGACCCAAAAACAGGGCTGCCAATAACCGGAATAAAAAGCGTGACCATTATTAGCGGAAACGCTGAATTTGCAGATGCAATGGCAACTCCAATAGCGGTTATGGGTATTAAAGCAGGCTTGTTTTTAATAGATCAAATACCCGATCTATATTGTATAATAATCGACGACAACCACAAAATTTACACTTCAAAAAACATTAACCTGAAATGAAAAAGCCAAAACAAAAAGCGCTCGTACTATTCTGCAGCATTGCTTTTACGGGCATTCTACTCACCTCCTGCACATCGGTAAAAGAATACCAGAAAGGAAAAATCAACGATTCTGAAATGGTCCTTTCCAATAGAAAAATCGAAAAGACAGAACTTAGTTTTCAATCCTACCGAGAAGGAGCTTCCGGAGCAAATTCAGGAAAAAGCGGCGGTGGCTGTGGCTGTAACTAATTTTCATAATAGTATAAAATGAAAAGAATATTCATTACAGGATTTGCCTTACTGGCATTATTTCAGGTAAGAGCACAAAATGTTCCTACTGATTCTACCAGCTATAAAAGCAGAAAATTAAAACTCGAGGAGGTAAATCTTGTTTCCAGCTATTACAAGCAGGACGGAAACAATTCAGCTGTTACCGGGGGGATTGGTTCTGAGCATCTTACCGACATTGCAAACACGATAGATGTTAAACTGGTAAAATACGGAGAGACCGGAATCAAACATACTTTTGATATTGAAGCTGGTATTGATCATTATACCTCGGCATCATCAGATATGATTGATTTGAGCGCCAATTCATCTGCATCCTCTTCAGACAACCGCTTCTACCCTTCTCTAACTTATCTGAGAGAAAACGAAGAAAAAGGAAGAACACTGGGAATTGGCGTTTCATCATCGACCGAATTTGATTACCAGTCTTTTGGAGGAAACATTAGTTTTTCACAAAAAACAAAAGACAGAAACGGAGAATTTACAGCTAAGTTTCAAACTTTCATTGATCAGTTAAAACTAATTGAACCCGTTGAACTTCGTTCTCCCGGTCAGGAAGGTTACGGAAGCGCAAACCGAAATACTTTTGCAGGAACTTTGAGTTATTCTCAGGTGGTAAACAAAAATCTTCAGGTAATGCTTGTAGGTGATGTTATCAGCCAAAACGGTTATTTAAGCCTTCCTTTTCACAGAGTTTATTTTGCAGACGGATCAGTGCATCAGGAAAAAATGCCCGATACCAGACTTAAAATTCCACTTGGAATCAGGGCCAGTTATTTCTTGGGAGATAATGTAATTATTCGCGCCTATTACAGATATTATACCGATGACTGGAGCTTAAAGGCCCATACCGCTGATCTTGAAATTCCGGTAAAATTAACCCAGGCATTTTCAGTGAGTCCGTTTTACAGGTATTATACACAAACAGGAACGAAGTATTTCAAACCTTACGGAGAACATACATCTGCTGATGAATACTATACCAGCAACTATGATTTGTCTAAGTTCGACAGCAGTTTCTTTGGAATGGGAATGAAATTTACTCCCCTTAATGGAATTTTTGGTCTTAAACACTGGAATACCTTAGAGATACGTTATGGACATTATACAAGGACTACTAATATGACATCTGATATTATAAGTATCAACATTAAATACAAATAGTTAAAAACTTAATTCAAAATTACATTGATTAAAAAACCACCAAAGTCGTTTGACGATGGTGGTTTATAATTTTAGATAATCAGTGCTCTTTTATTTAGGAATCATTTTATTCAGGAATTGAACAAACTTTCAAAAAGAACTATGGTAATTTTGATCTATTAGGAAATTGGAAGGGATACCTTTCTTGCCATAAAAAGCTAAGACGATTTTAATGCTACTCTCATATAAAAAAAATAAAGTTAGATACAAATTTACATCAATCCCCAACAGGACATCCAAACCAAATTCGTAAAGCCACTGAAAGTCATACCCTCCAGTAGTAAGCCAATCTCTTCAAATGTTCCATAAATTTTGTTGAAATTTGTCCTGTTCCTGTCACCACACTGCCAAAAGGCGCCAATTGAAGACAATTGACGCCTTTTTTTATTATACTTTACTAATTTATTAGTCTAAAGAGCCGCAGTATGGTATATTTTATTGCATAAGTATAAAAAGTTGCGTTTAGTAGAGCTGAAAGGCAGGTTCCAATGTTTAGATTCTTCATTAATTTTTTGCTGAAATTAATAATAGCTTTAAGAGAATTGCGGCATATGGTATTAAAACAAAAGTGAGTATTTACTAAAAATACAACAATTGGCTTCCAATATACAGTCCTCCAAAGACAAAATAGGGCTCTCCAGCAGCTCTAGCTCCGATTGCTTCGCCAGTTCGCTTCGCTCGTGTGCAGTGAAAATTCTTTTTTGCTGGGGTTTGGCACAAAAGATTGGAACGTATAGCTGGAAAAAGCTCCTAAAAATAATATATACAATTGACGATGCTGACCACTCCAAATTAAATTCCGGCAGCAGAGCAGCTCTTAACCCCCGATGAAGTTAATACCCCATTATTCAAGGCCTGTAGAACTCTGCCCTGCTTTCGTAGAATCAAAAAAAGAAATTAGCAATACGCCCTATTTCAACTGTTTTAATGCATCTTCCAGTTTATATTTCTCCCGCATATAGTCTTCTTCCAATGAGTCAATGGTAAACTGCAGAGATGGGTCATACTGTTTAATACCACCTGCAAATTCTTTAGTAAATTTCACTTTTTTCTTTAATAGGTCAAGCTGCTGCTGAGCCTCTTCAATGCATGTATTCAGGTACTCGCGCTCATCCTGCGGATGAGATTCTACTTGCTCTCTCCGCTGCTCAATAATCAGCTGTGCCGATTTAATTATACTGTCAGATTCTCTGTTTAATAAGAGCCACTTTCTAAGCAGATTATCATTGATACCAGACATTTCAGCTGTATCTATCTCCATACCATTTTCATTGGAATCTCCTGAGTCCTTCTTCTGGCAGCAATATAGCAGTATAATAATAACAGCTAGTATGTAGAACTTTGTTTTCATAGTATTACTTTTTAATTTTTTCTGTGTGTATTATTGTAAAGCTGATTGCCGGCTAGTCTCATTCATTAATTTAAAAAAAAGGAAATCTCTATATACTTATTTTCTGTTTCGCAGCCATTGATCTACAGGTTCAAGAATGGCATTTACAATCGCAACTAAGAGTGTACACACTAATGCTTCTATAAAATACCCCGAAGCGGCAATACACCCAATAGCGGCACTGCACCAAATAGTGGCCGCAGAGTTTAAACCATGTACATTTGGTCCTTGTCTAAAAATAACTCCGGCTCCCAGAAAGCCAACTCCCATAACCACCTGGGCAGTAATTCGGGTAACATCAATATTTGAATCTGCTGCTGACACTTTTATAGACAATAAAACAAAAGCAGCAGCTCCGGCTGCTACAAGCATATTTGTAGTAAGCCCCGTTTCTTTATGGTGCCATTGTCTTTCAAAACCAATAATTAATCCCGCTATTAAGGCTGCTATTAATCGAAATAAAAATTCTGTTGTACTCAAAACTATGTGTTTTTTAATGATTAGATCTTTACTCTTTTCATCTATTGGACAGTTTTTCTTTTGCTGTTTTTTCTGGTTTTCAGTTCTTTATCTTTTTTCTCTGCGAAAGAAATATCCTCAACTACCGGCATATGTTCCGGTAAAGTATTTCCGGTATCTTCCAGTGCTTTACGAACTTTTAATCCCACAGCAAAGTGAACACTATTGGCATCAACAATATCATGTACATTATCATTTTTAAGTTTCTCTGTGGTTTGTGTAACACGAAATAAATTGGCTGCTAATTCATCACTGTCCATATGATCCAGAATATTTTCATTAGGATCAAGATGTCTGATCTCATGGATCGCTTTTACATCTAATCCTCCGTAAAGTCCTCTATAGCCATGGTTCTGAAAAAAGGCATAATCTGAAGGTTTTGTTATGCCCGCTTTTTGGGCTGCTCCTGCAAGCTGAAGATTTCTTTTAGAGAGTTCCTCACGAAGAAAAAGCCTTCTGTCCTTTACTCTTTTTAAATTTTTATGCTTCTTTTGATGACTCAGTTCTTGCAAACGAGTCTGCGTAGCAAAATAGGCTTGTGCCAAAGCAACGGGTTTCAAATTTGGATCTCCATTTTGAATTGCCAGATAACAGCCATAACGCGATAGTTTTATATCACCCTTGTTTCTTTGTAAATCATCACCCACTGATTTTATCGGACCAACATCTTTAAAATGTAGACCTGTTTCCTGACCAGCATTAATACAAACTGCTTTTGCCTTATCAATCACCTTCAAAAACAAACTGTATTTAGAATAATCCAGCAATTTAGCAAGTTCCATGGCACTCCAGTATTCATTACTCGTTTTATCTTTTTTTCCAAGTTTTTCAAAAACGGATATATTGTTCTCTTGTGATTTTTTTGTTTTCATGTTGTCCTTTTTTCAATTATAAAACTTCTAAAACCTAATTTTTCAGAATATCATATTCATCTTAATTTTTTGTCATATATAATCTTATGTAACAAATGTCATTTATTGTTTAGTACTGTGAAATGATCTGCATCACATATTAGAAAGTCGTTAACCTCTAAAAAAACGTATTAAATGATTACCATCATTTCTAATAATTATGCATCAACTTATCTTTATTAGGAAAATTAAAGCCATAAATACCAGATTTTAAAAGCAATGAAAATGGAAAAGTATATCTTAAAATTTAATCAGATAGGGATTAATGATATTAGTAAAGTAGGTGGCAAAAATGCTTCATTGGGCGAAATGTATAATAATCTTATTGTTCAGGGAATAAGGATTCCAAATGGTTTTGCCATTACAACAGCTGCTTATAAAGACTTTATAAATTATAATAAGTTAAGCGCTCCATTAGATGAACTTATGAAACTTCTGGATAAGAAAGATTTTAACAACTTAAATGAAATTGGTTCAAAAGCCCGAAAGTTATTACTCGATGCAAAATTTCCGCTGGATCTTCAAACTGCAATCTCAGCCGCTTACACAAACTTATCTAAAGATAGTGATCTCACTGTTGCGGTAAGAAGCAGTGCTACAGCCGAGGATCTGGCCAATGCGAGTTTTGCAGGACAGCACGATTCTTTTTTAAATATAAAAGGAACCATGCCGCTTATATATGCCGTTAAATGCTGTTTTGCATCACTTTATACAGACAGAGCGATCAAATACAGACAGGATAAGGGTTTTGATCATGACAAAGTATTTCTTTCTGTAGGGATTCAGCAAATGGTTCGTTCAGATTTAGCCTGTTCCGGAATAGGTTTTACACTTGAACCCGAGTCAGGATTTCGGGATTTGATTCATATTGCAGGTACCTGGGGTTTGGGCGAAACAATTGTTCAGGGAACTGTAACTCCGGATGAATTTCTTGTATTTAAAACTTCTCTTAAAAACAATAAAAAAGCCATTCTGCAAAAAAATCTAGGGACAAAAACAAAAATGCTTATTTATAATGAAAATTCAGCCGGTATCAATTCGACTGTTCTAAAAGTAACTCCCAGAAAATGGTGCAGTAAATTTGTCCTTCAGGATACTGAAATTGAAAAACTGGCCAGATGGGCGCTTATTATAGAATCTCATTATAATAAACCAATGGATTTTGAATGGGCCAAGGATGGTATGAATGGTGAGATGTATATTATTCAGGCCAGACCTGAAACTGTTCATTCTTTAATAAAACCCTTATCGATCACTTCTTATAGATTAGAAAAAAAAGGAGAAGAAATCATAACCGGTGAAGCCATAGGAAATGCGATCACAAGTGGTATAGCCAAAATATTGCGCACTCCAAATGAGGCCACACAATTACAAGAAGGAGATATTCTTATCACTAATTTTACTAGTCCGGACTGGGATCCCATTCTTAAAAAAGTAGTGGGAATTGTCACAAATAAAGGAGGAAGAACAAGTCACGCTTCTATAGTAGCGCGTGAACTTGGAACTCCTGCTATAGTAGGAACAGAGAATGCCACCGAAGTAATTAAAGATGGTGATGTAATTACAATAAGCTGTGCTGAGGGAAAAACAGGATATGTATATAAAGATAAATTGAAATATGTTCCAACAACCACAGCGCTTGATGAAATTAAACTGCCTGGAAAACCAAAAGTCCAGCTTATAGTTTCTGAACCCGGGAAAGCTTTTGAACTTTCATTTTATCCTAATGATGGCGTGGGATTACTTCGTATTGAGTTTATTTTAACTCATAATGTTAAGGTACATCCCATGGCGCTCATTCATCCCGAAAAAGTAACTGATACAACTCAAAGCACAGCGATTAATAAACTCACGGAAAATCATGACAGCAAAGCAGATTACCTCATAGAAAAACTATCACAGGGTGTGGCAACAATAGCCGCCGCTTTTTATCCTAAAGAAGTTATTGTGAGAATGAGCGACTTTAAAAGCAATGAATATTCAGGTCTTCTGGGAGGGTCATTTTTTGAACCTCAAGAAGAAAACCCAATGCTGGGTTTTCGGGGTGCTTCCCGTTATTATCATGACAAATATCGTGAAGGATTCAGACTTGAATGCCAGGCTATGAAAGTGGTTCGGGATGATATGGGCTTAACCAATGTAAAACTCATGATCCCGTTTTGCCGTACTCCTGAAGAAGGAAAAAAAGTCATTGCTATAATGGAACAATACGGTTTAAAACAGCATGAAAACGGACTTGAAGTATATGTCATGGCAGAAATACCATCAAATGTTTTACTGGCAGAAGAATTTTCGGAAATTTTCGATGGTTTTTCCATAGGTTCAAATGATCTTACGCAACTCACATTAGGTATTGATCGTGATTCTGAATTAATTGCCGATCTCTTTGATGAAGAGAACAAAGCTTCTAAAAAGCTTATTCTTCAAATGATACAGACTGCTAATAAAATGAATCGAAAAATTGGGCTTTGCGGACAGGCACCAAGCGATTCGGCAGAATTTACAAAGTTTTTGGTCATGGCGGGAATCAACAGTATTTCATTTAATGCTGATGCATTGGTAAATGGTATTAAAAATATAAACTCAGTTTTAAAAAATGATATTACCGAACAGAAAAATGCATATACCTCTTAGAACATGATTTTACAAACAAACCAATATTTCTTTAGCAAAAATTAAGTCTCTAATAAATTGGTTATCAAAAACATTTTGCGACATTTGTCAGACCAAAAACCGATTGCGACATGAAAAATCAAGCACTTTTAAATGCAATTATTGATAACGCAATCGATGGTATCATTACAATAAACGAAAAGGGAATTGTAGAATCTATAAATCCTTCAGCCTGTCGGCTTTTTTTATATGATCCAGAAGAAGTTATTGGAAAAAACATTTCTTTTTTAATGCCTTCTCCTGACCGGGAAAAGCATGATTCTTATTTAGAGAATTACAAAACTTCGGGAATTCCGCATATTATCGGTCATGACAGGGACGTTTTAGGAAGAAAGAAAGACGGTAATATATTCCCGTTCCGACTTGGAGTGAGTGAAGTTAAATTTGAAGGAGAAAGAATTTTCGCTGGTTTTATTCATGATATGAGCCATCAAAAAGAAGCGGAAAACAGGCTCATGCAATATACACAGCATTTAGAGGAACTGGTAAAAGACCGCACCGCTACCCTAAACGAAACTATTGATGCCTTAACTCAGACAAAAGAAGAAGTCAGCACTACATTAGAAAAAGAAAAAGAACTTCACAAAATTAAGAGCCGTCTTTTATCCATGGCTTCCCATGAATTTAGAACGCCACTCAGTACCATTCAGCTTTCTACCTCCTTAATTCAGCGTTATGCTGAAAGTGGAAATAATTCAAAGATTGATGCTCACATAATCAAAATAAAAAGTGCAATAGCAAATCTTACCGGAATACTGGATGATTTCCTGCTTCTTGAAAAAACGGAATCAAATAAAATTACACTGCAAATATCCTGTTTTGACCTGCAGGATTTTATAAAGGAAATTATTGGAGAATTAAAAATGCTGACCAAAAAAAAACAGAGAATTGTAAGTATTCCGAACGCAGAGATCACTTTAGTAAAATTAGACAAAAACCTGCTCAAAAACTGCATTATCAATCTGGTTTCTAATGCTATTAAATATTCTGGTGAAGAAACTGAAATTGAACTTTCCACAGCAATGACGTCCAGCACTATAATTATAAATATCAAAGATAATGGCATTGGTATACCTGAGGAAGATCATGAACATCTATTTGAAGCTTTCTTTAGGGCTCACAACACCGGAAACATACCGGGAACCGGTCTTGGACTACACATTGTTTCAAGATATGTGTCACTGATGAATGGTGCAATTTCTTTTGAAAGTGCAATTAATAAAGGAACTTTATTTACTATTGAACTACCGCGTTTATGACTAAAATACTTATTATTGAAGATAACGACAACATTAGAGAAAATGTTGTTGAAATACTGGAACTCTCCGGATATGAAGTTTTTGGAGCGAACAATGGGAAAACCGGGGTTGAAATTGCGCTTAAAATGAAACCAGACATTGTACTGTGCGATATTATGATGCCCGAACTTGACGGGTACGGCGTGCTGCATATCCTCCAAAAGAATCCTGAAACACAGACAATCCCCATTATATTTTTAACTGCCAAAGCAGAAAGAGTTGATATAAGAAAAGGTATGGAATTAGGTGTTGACGATTACCTTACTAAACCTTTTGATGATTTGGAACTGCTTCGCGCTATTGAAGCCAGACTAAAAAAAAGAGAATCACAACAGTTGTTTTACGGACAAACTCCTGAAAACCTCAACTCTCTTATTTCAAAAGAAGACGGACTATTAAAACTCAAAGAAATCATGCTGGAGCGCAGCACCAGATCTTATAAAAAAAATCAATATATTCATTATGAGGGCGATCACGTAATAGGCATTTACTACATCATAAGCGGAAAAGTTAAGACCGTAAAACTTACAGAAGACGGTCGTGAGCTTATCACAGGAGTTTACAAAGAGAATGATTATCTGGATATCAGTATTTTATTTTCTAATGATACCTATAACGATACTACTATTGCTCTGGAAGATACTATTTTGAGTTTTCTGCCAACAGAACAACTCGATAAACTTCTTTTTCTTTATCCGGATGTAGGGGCAAAATTCATTAAAATTCTCGCTAATGATATGAGAGAAAAAGAGGTTCGTCTTTTGCAGATAGCTTATATGTCGGTGCGAAAAAGAATTGCCCAGGGTATTGTGCACTTATTGCTGCAGCATAGTGCTGACGGATCGAGTATCAAATTCAGCAGGGATGATCTCGCCGCTTTTTCCGGAACTTCTCCAGAAACAGTGAGCCGTACTTTAAGTGACTTTAAAGAAGAGGGACTAATTGAGAAAACAGCCAGTACCATTCACGTACTTAACTTAGATAAACTCAGTAAAATAAAGAACTAATCTTTCATTATGATGAAGATCATTTTCTTAAGTGATTTTCATCATCCCTTATCTGGACAATCTGCTATAATTTTGGTAGAACAATCCTATACTTTTTAAGTAATCGGGATCAACTACTAAATTATGAAAGTAATTAAGCACTCAGGGCATGTTGTTCCTTTCGACATAGAAAAATTAAGGCTTTCTCTTCAAAAATCCGGTGCCCCCCCTGCCCTTATTGAGGAATCACTCACCCAAATACAAAACCAAATGTATGAGGGCATAACGACCAAACAAATCTATAAAATGGCATTTGCTATTTTAAAAAAAGCCTCAAATGGCAATGCTGCGCGCTATAATTTGCGTTCTGCTTTACAAATGCTTGGCCCGGCCGGTTTTTTCTTTGAAAAATTTATTGCACGATTATATACTGCCGAAGGTTTTAAAACCAAAACCAACCTAATCCTGCAGGGAAAATGTGTCTCGCATGAGGTAGATGTACTACTAAAAAAAGAGAATCTAATTTCGATGATTGAATGTAAATTTCACAGCAGCAGAGAAGGTTCCTCAGATGTAAAAGTTCCCATGTATATTCTTTCTCGTTTTAATGACCTTAAAGTGAAACAACATAATCTTTTTTCAAACCATGAAACTATTAATTCCTGTATTATAGTGACCAATAACCGATTTACCAAGGATGCTGAAAATTTCGCAAACTGCAGCGGAATAAGCCTTTTAAGCTGGGATTATCCTCGAGACAACAGCATTAAAAATAAAATTGACAAAGGGGCGCTCTACCCTATTACCTGCCTCACTACATTATCAATGGTAGAAAAAGAAAAATTGCTAATTCTGGATCAAATACTGGTAAAAGATCTTACTTATGATTCTAATAATCTTCATAAAATTGGACTTAGTGACAACCGGGTTCGAAATGTATTGAAAGAAGCTTCACAAATTTGTAAACTTATCTAAAATGAAAATAAAATTTATAGGAGGTTCGGGAACCGTAACAGGCTCAAAAACACTCATAGAAAGCAATGGCATTAGAATATTGGTTGACTGCGGGCTCTTTCAGGGGCTTAAAGTACTCAGGGAACTCAATTGGGAACCCTTGCCTATTTTGCCCTCTACAATAGATTATGTGCTGCTAACGCACGGTCATCTGGATCATTGCGGCTGGCTGCCCAGACTGGTCGCTCAGGGATTTAGGGGAAATATATATTGCACCGGTCCAACTAAAGCTGTGGCAAAACTTGTTCTTTTAGACAGTGCCAAAATTCAGGAAGAAGAAGCCCATAAAGCCAACAAAGAACATTATTCTAAACATGAAAAAGCAAAACCTCTCTATACGGTAGCTCAGGCCGAAGCTGTTTTTCCGTTTTTTAAAGTCATTCAGCCCAATATATCTGTAATAATAGCCAATGATATTGCTGCCGTTTTTTCAACTGCAGGACATATTATAGGCGCCTGCAGTATTACGCTGACTCTCGAAAACAAAACTTTAGTTTTTTCCGGTGATATAGGTCGTGATGATGATGTATTAATGTTTGCTCCAAGAAAACCTCTAAAAGCAGATTATATCTTCCTTGAAAGCACCTATGGGAATCGTCTTCATCCTGATCTTGACGTAAAAAAAGAACTTGAGGCCTATATCAATACTACGATCGAACAAAAAGGAACTGTAATTATTCCAGGGTTTGCCGTTGAAAGAGCGCAATCGATAATGTATCTTTTATGGCAGCTTAAAACAGAAGGAAGAATTCCAAATGTTCCCTATATTCTTGACACTCCTATGGGCGCCAGTGTACTTGATGTTTTTCTGGAAAATATGCAGTGGCATAAACTCTCTGCTAATGACTGTCATGAAATGTTCAAAATGTTCAGAATCGTTTCTGAATTCGAACAAACCCTGCGCATTATTGAAGATCCTCAGCCAAAAGTAATTATTGCGGCAAGCGGTATGGTTACCGGCGGCCGCGTATTATCTTATTTTGAAAAATACATAGGTCTTGAAAAAACGACTGTTATAATTGTAGGCTATCAGGCAGAAGGTACCCGAGGAAGAAAGCTCTTAGAAGGAGCTGATGAAATTAAAATATATGGAAAATATTACACGGTTGAGGCCAAAATACATCAAATAGAAGGACTCTCTGCCCATGGTGACCAGCAAGATTTAGTCAATTGGCTTTCTGCCCTTCAAAATGTTCCAAAATGCATCTATTTAGTACATGGCGAAAACCTTCCAGCAGATGAATTGCGCACCAAAATTCAGGATCGATATGGGTATAAATGTAGTATTCCACTCATGGGAAGTGAAATAGAAATTTAAATTCTCCTTATCTTCTTCTAAAATATTTTACAACTTCAAACCATAATACTGATATCGAACCAACCAAAATGCACAGAATTGATTGATAAAATGTTATTAATTCAAAACTAAAAAGCGAACGTAAAAATGGTATTGCAAATAGTGACAGAACCAAAAATACGGTTAGCGCAATAATAATCGATACCAGGATATTTTTATATCGAAGCGTTACCCATAACGAATAATAAAAAGAGCGATTAACAAGTGTCAGCAAAACATTCGAAGTTATTAGAGTCAAAAAAACCATACTTCGTGTTCTGTTTTCCTCCCATTGATGTTGAACTGACCACTGATATACAAACAACAAACCAAAGGTTATGACAATCCCCTGAACAATGCTGATTACAAGTTCTTTTGCATTAAAAAATGTTGACCTCAGCGGTCTTGGCCCCCTCTGCATCGTATCTGCTTCTGCAGGTTCATTTTCATAAATTATAGAACAGGTTGGTCCCATTATAAGTTCGAGCAGAATTACATGCAGCGGGCTGAATATATTGGGATAAATCCATCCTAAGGCAAGGGGCAGGAAAACAATAAATATTATAGGAATATGTATGGATATAATATACTGAATCGCCTTTTTTAGGTTCGTATAAATCTTTCTTCCCATAGCAACAGCATCAACCATTTTAGAAAGATCGTCTTCTACGAGAATAAGTGAAGCCGCATCTTTTGCTATCGAAGTACCTTTTTTACCCATTGCAATACCAATGTGTGCTGCCTTGAGCGAAGGTCCGTCATTAACTCCGTCTCCTGTCATGGCTACAATCTGCCCATTTGCTTTCAACGCATTCACAATTCGTAGTTTGGCTTCTGGAAACATTCGGCTAAATACATTAATGTGCATTACTTTAGTCTGCAGTTCAGTATCGCTTAACTTCATGAGTTGGTCTCCTGTAATAGATTTATCAAATCCCTGAAAACCAATTTCCTGAGCAATGGCATTTGTAGTTCGGGCGTTATCACCGGTAATAATCTTTACTCCTATTCCGGCGGTGTAAAAAGATTTTAAAACTTCGGAAATATTCTGCTTTGGAGGATCGTAAAAAGCAACCAATCCTTTAAATGTAAATGGAATTTCCTGCTGCATTTCCGGATAATTATTCCCTTGCAGATTTCCCATCGCAACACCAAGGACCCTATACCCTTTCTCTGTTAATTTATTCATGGCAGCCGTTACCGTTTCTTTTTCTTCAACCCCAAGATGGCAAACTTCTATAATAGCTTCCGGTGCTCCTTTTGCAGCAATAATTCGATGGTCAAACTCATCTTCAAACACATGGGTCATCATAGGGGGTTTGCCCGATAAAGGGTATTCATGAATCATTTTAAAAAGGATTCTTATATCCTTATCGGTATATTTCTTATAGGTATCATGAAGGGCAATTTCCATGGGATCAAAAGCAATTGGCTCGCTTGCCCACATAGCGGTTGTAAGGAGTTCTTCTGTTTCTTTAAATTCTCTAAAAGTATCTGTCGCTACCTCTGGGCCTGAAGGCAGGTAAAGCCTTGCCAGTTCCATCTTATTCTGGGTAATTGTACCTGTTTTATCCGTACAAATTACTGTCGCGCTGCCTAATGTCTCAACAGTTTTCATTTGTTTCACGACAATGCCCATCTTCATAAGCCGGCGGGCTCCCAATGCCATAAATGTGGTAAAGGCAACAGGAATCTCTTCGGGTAAAATACTCATGGCAAGAGTGAGCGCCATCAAAAGACTTTCCAAAACATTCCCTACTCTTGAATAATTGATTCCCCAAACCAAAACAAAAACTAATGCTCCGGCAAAAACCATTTTTTTAATAAAATTCCCAATCTGGAGTTCTAATGGAGTTTTCTCCTCCCCAATAGCATCAAGACTGCTGCCTATTTTTCCTAATCGTGTTTCATTTCCAATGGCAATAATTTTAACGATAGCCAATCCGCTGACAACGGTAGTTCCAGAAAAAACCTTATTATCTTCTTTGTCTTTGTTTTTAAAAACTGTCATAGACTCGCCGGTAAGTATGGATTCATTTACCGAAAAATCATTTGAACTCATAATAGAACCATCAGCCGGAACCAAGCTGCCTTCTTCTATAATCACCAGATCGCCAACCACAATATCCTGAGTTTTGATATTTTGCTGCTGTCCTTGACGAATAACTTTACACAAAGGCTGTGTAAATTCTTGTAGTTTTGCCAGCGCATTGCGGCTTCTTTTTTCCTGATAGAGTGAAATGGCTACAATTAATAAAATCGAAACCGAAAGAAAAATCGCATCACTGTATTGCTTATTGATAAAGTAGATGCCCGAGGCAATGAGCAATAAAAGAACCATTGGTTCTGCAAAAATACTTTTTAGAAAAGCTAAAAATCTGTTTTCTTTCTTGTAATTATAAGAATTGATTCCCAATTTTCTTCTCAAATCGATTACTTCTTCAAAACTTAATCCTTTTAATTCTTGTTGGTTTGTGCTCATACAATGTTTAGATAAATTAGTTTAAAGTACGATCTCTTAAAAGTACTAAATAGTTTTTTAGATTGTTATGCTACACTAACTGATGGAAAGATGTGCAGTCTTACCTTTAAAGCATTTAGAACCAGACAATGATCTTTGCAAAGAGAAAAAAGCTTTAGAGTCTTATTAATCTGATTACTTTCTAAAATAGCTACTTTGGGTCTAATGACAATATCTGTTATTTCTGAAAATTCATCTGATATCAGAACAGAGGCGCGGGTTGTACAGTTAAAACTTTTAAATTTAATTCCTTTATTTTTTGCTGTTCTGAAAAATGCGTTCATATAGGAACTTTCTATAGAAGCAATAAACAAATGTTCTGCCGACCAAACATCATCATGGAGGTTTTTTAAACATGAATGAGATGCTACTTCTATAGCATGGCTAAAAATCACCGAAGTTATTCGTGCGTTTTGATTCTCTTGCCAATACAAATCTACCTGATATTCTTGGGAAGTCTCCATATGAACTTTTTTTAATAAAACATCTAAAGTGCTTTTGCTGAGTTAAAATATTTCTCTTCTGACATAAACTAAATTAATCCATTAAGATTTGATAAGAAATGATTTTCATCACATCAGGTTAATTATATTATAAAACCAGCCGTATTAAAAATTGGTCAGTCAAATCAGAGCAATAGTTCTTTTAAATGAAGAATTTTTAAATTGATTTCTTTCTCAAACACCAATAAAAACAATTAAAATCAATTGCATCGTAAACAAAAAGTATCAAAGATCATTTTTATCAATGATTAAGATCATTTTCAATTTTTAATATTTAATGGAATTTTACCTAACAAATTTAAAGTTCCTAGTAATGCATTTTATCAGATCATAATATTAAGAAAGGCATTATAAGAGTACTACACTAAAGCAAAACCTCATCTTAAGAACTATAATAACTAAAAAATAGAAGCCATGGAAAATCAAAAACTATTTGTAGCAAATTATAAAACACAGCAAGAAGCTGAAGATGCTATCAAAAAACTAAAAAAGAATGGTTACGATATTACAAAACTGTCCGTAATAGGAACAGAATGTTATACAGAACAAAACGTAGTAGGCTACTTTAATATTTATGACAAAATGGAAAAATGGAGTCCCCTTGGACTATTTGCTATTGGATTTTGTGGACTTTTATTTGGAATGCTTTTCATTTTTAACTTTACTGCAAACCTTCCTTATTTTAAAATCCCCATCATATATGCATGTGTAGCGGTACTTTTAGGAGCTACTCTGCCACTAATTGGCATGGGATTTTCAAAAGACAAAGCTATTAAATACAAAACAGAAGTGAAAGCAAAAAAAATTATGCTCTTTGCCCAGGAAACTAATGCAAAAATCGAAAACATAAGAACCTTATTGCAAATCCATATCCCTAAAGAAAATTCACTAGCAGAAAGAAAAGCCAAATGCTTTTAGAAAACCAAACTTTCGAATTATAATCAACCTAATTAAGTAATTAACTTTAAATAAAACAACATGAAAACAAATGAAGAATTACAAAGAGATGTTCAGAATGCCATTAAATGGGAACCGCAGCTTCATGCAGCAGAAATTGGCGTAACTGCAAAAGATGGCGTGATAACACTGCTGGGAAGTGTAGATGCATACTTTAAAAAAATTGAAGCAGAAAATGCTGCGAAAAATGTTGATGGTGTAAAAGCAGTTGCTGAGGAAATTGAGATAAAATATTCTAATAGTGCTAAATCTGATCAGGATATAGCCAATGATGCATTAAAAGCTTTAATTGATAACTGGAATGTTCCAGAAGAAAAAATTCAATTGAAAGTGGAAAAAGGATGGGTCACACTCGAAGGTCAGGTTACCTGGAACTATCAAAGAGAAGCTGCTGAGAAATCTATAGGCCATATTTTAGGTGTTAAAGGCCTCACGAATCGTATTAAGATTAAAGCTGAAGTACAAAACCAGATTGATAAAAATAATATCAAAAGGGCTTTAGCCAGTAATTGGACATTACATGCTGAGAACATCTTCCTGAAGGTAGAGGGAACAAAAGTTACTTTAACCGGAGCTGTAAATTCCCTTTTTCAGAAAGATTTAGCAGAAAAAATAGTCTGGAAAACTCCAGGCATCTGGTCTGTAGAGAACGAGCTTGTTGTGCAGCACAAATATGCTATATCAGAATAGTTAAAAAGGAAATCTGCCTCCCTTTTCCTGATAGAAAAAGTAAAAGAGTAGTGGTGTTTTAACAAATTATTTAAATTTTAATTATTATGGAAGCAAGTTGGATAATATTATCCTTTACAGGTGTTATTGTATTAGTAGTGATGATTTTTGCTTTCAGGCAAAATTACAAAGACAGAAAAATATACGAGCAAGATCTAAAAAGACCATCAAATCTTTATGATGATCAGTCTGAAGCAAACGACATCCAATAAACTGAACCTTTCGATCATATTTTTTAATGTAATTCTAAATAGTGTGAGCAATGAAAACAATACTGTTATACCTGCTGTTCTTAATTACTATAGCCGTACTATTATTGAATCGTTATACGGATCTTTATATTAATAATTCAATAATGCATTTTATATTATTAATATTGGCATCAATTACATTTGTTTTTATTATAGGTCTCATCTTTGGGAAACTTCAAACTACAAAATCAAGAGTACTTACAATATTAATTATTGGAGTTTTTTGTTTTGTACAATCTTTTTTAACGTGGGGCGGTGACTGGAAAACACAAACAATTCTTTATCAAAACAAAGTCAACGGTAACAAAACTATAGAATTCCAGATGCGGGGTGATCGTTTTTCTTTTGGATACAAAAAAAGAATCATAAACAGGTTAAAATTATTTCCCGGACTCGACTGGACTACTGACGTTGATACTGCTAAAATTGATCATAAACAATGGGAAAAGATAAATAGATATGTAAATGAAATGAAGTTTGCTTCAAAGTAACAGCGGACTCATTTTTTATAATTAATAAACGCGGCAATCAGCTGCATTAAATGCTTAGAAAATATGAAAAAGATACTTGTTACAACTGACTTATCTTACAACTCCAAACCAGCAGTACGCTTTGCCATACAGCTTGCCTGCCAGACAGGATATGAACTTTCATTTCTTCATGTAAATAGTTCATTTATCATTGACCCTTTTTCAGCTGTTACCTTTGTAGGCCTTCCTGAACCTGACACTAAAATACAGGAACAAAGCTTAAAAAGATTTATACATACCTTGTACAGACAAACCAATAAGCAACCAGGAAAGATTAATTATATAGTCGAAAATAAGCTGGACGTAAATGAAGCTATTTTAGACTGTGCAAAAAGAATCAAGGCCGATTATATTTGCATGAGTACAAGAGGCGGTGGTTTGGCCAATAAGCTATTAGGCAGTCATACCAACAAAATTTTACATGATTCTCCTATTCCTGTTCTAGTTGTACCAAGACATTACAGAATTAAGCACTTAAATACTGTTCTATATCCCTCTGATATTGAAGACATAAACATTGAATTGCCGTTAATTAGAAAGTTTGCTGCAGAATTTGATGCTCCGATTGCTGTATATCATTATGATTATTTTACTGAAGAGGAAGAAATCAGTAAAAAACTACATAAAATAGAGCATAAATATAAATCAGGTACCATAAATTTCCATTTTAAAAAATTAAATCCCGAAGTTTCTTTATTACGTCATTTGCAAATTGATATTATGACAGCCAAGCCTTCTATTATAACCATGTTTGCCAAAGAAGACAGGGGCTGGTTTGAACAATTGTTTCAGCCTATTAAAACAGCAGAAAAGGGCTTTGATACAAGAACTCCCATGCTTGTTTTTAGAAAATAAAAATTGGCTGGTAAATGGATTACAGTTACCGGCCAATTATTTTTATTATAAAGCCCTTTCTTCAAAAGCCCATAAAAGTTTTTTTGTTTTTACTTTAAACTAATAGGCTATTTTAAAATTTATTTAAGCAGTTAAAGTCAATTAAGG
Source organism: Flavobacterium frigidimaris (assembly GCA_900129595.1). GTDB lineage: Bacteria > Bacteroidota > Bacteroidia > Flavobacteriales > Flavobacteriaceae > Flavobacterium > Flavobacterium frigidimaris. The sequence goes on from FQWG01000032.1 coordinate 25,342, forward strand.
CACTTTAAATTCTTGAAATTCACACAAAGTAGCTTCAAGTTTCAATTTTTCCTGAAGATAATCAAATTTAAGTGAATCTAATTTGTGTACAACTGATAAGTCAAAATTTTCAGTACGGGTTTCATAATCTTTAATATAATTCACTCTCTTTTTTAATTGATCAAGATGATATTGGGCATCATGATGTCTCTTTTCTTTTTTATTCTTTGATTGTAACTTCATTTCTTGTTCCTGCTGCTTAATATCAATTCAGCCGACGTAATTATACTCTCTGATTCTTTATTAAACGAAAACCATTTTCTGAGCGTTTGCTGCTCGATATTTGTTGCTGTCATTACTGAATCTGAATCACTATTATCCTCAATTAACGAAGGTCTGTCCTGACAGGAACATAACAATACTGTTATGATACCCAAAATATTAAATTTTGTTTTCATATTATTTAATTATAATCTTGTGTGTTTTTGTAATACGTTTAAAACTGAAATACAGGCTTTCAACAATCAGATGCAAAAGGAATTATTATTTCATCTTAAAATTTGAATGGAACTAAAGTAAAGAATTCAGAAAAAGTACTCTATGATTGCCATCATCCGCGAAAATGATATTAAACAGCTTTTTATAATACTAAAATAAGCATCACAATGTAATCACAACTTATAATAATAAAATAAATAGTGATTGTAATCATATTTTCTCCTAATAAGAATTCATAATTTTATTCAATTCAAAACAGTTAATTCAAAAAGAAGCCTAATGAAAAGAATAACATTGATTATTATAGTATTGTCATTTTTGTTGGTTCAATGTTCAAGTTCAAATATCGTCAGTTCATGGCAGTCATCAGGATCAGAAACATTAAATCTGAAATCTGGCCGGATAATAGTTCTTGGATTAATAAGAGAATCAGATAAATCACTTCAAAAGAAAATGGAGAATCACCTGGCTGATGATCTTTGCAATCTTGGCTATGATGCCATTTCATCTCTTGAACTGTATGGTTTAAATACATTTGAAGGCAAAGATGAAAATCAGATTATGGAGCAATTAAAACAAAATGGTGCAGCGGCTGTTTTAACTGTTGTACTGCTTGACAAACAAAAAGAAAAATATCATGCGCCAAAAAATATGTTTGATTTAGGATATACAAATGACTTCGATATCTACTACGCTGCTATATACAGCAAAATTTATCAAGAAGGATATTATGTAAATGATACCTATTATTTTTGGGAGAGCAGCCTTTTTACGATGCCTGATCAAAAAATAATATATTCAGTACAAACCCAATCGTTTAATCCTTTAAATGCCGCAAGTCTGGCGCATGAATATGGAAAATTAATAATAAATGATATGCTTGAACATAATATAATTAAAGGCAATCATAAAGAAAAAAAACAAAAGCTTTAGCAGCTATCAGTGGTATATATCTCAACTTTTAATAGTTTAAAAAAAATCAAAGATTAATGGTGGAATTTTGGTTTTAGACCGTAATGTTTAATACTATGTTCCATAATAAAAAGCCTGGCTTCTTCAATATCGTCTGTTATCATACATAATTTTGAATCGGAATCGTTTATAGTCCCCTGCTGTTTCATCAAATTAATATGTTCAATGAGTGCTTTATGATACTCTTTATTGAATATGATGATCGGGAAGTTTTTAATCTTTCCGGTCTGCACAAGTGTAAGTGCTTCAAAATATTCATCGAGGGTGCCAAAACCTCCCGGCATTACGACAAAGGCAAAAGAATATTTTACTAAAAGTATCTTTCGAATAAAAAAATGTTTTGCAACTACCCATCTGTCCAGATAAGAATTTGGCATCTGATCAACTGGAAGTTTAATATTACATCCTACAGATTTTCCTCCAACTTCTTTTGCTCCCCGATTTGCAGCTTCCATAAGGCCTGGCCCTCCACCTGTCATTATTGTAAAGCCAAGTTTGGCGTATTCTCCTGCCGCTTTTCTGGTAAAATCATAATAAGGATGATCTTCTTTAAAACGTGCTGATCCAAAAAAAGTAATACAAGGTCCAAGGGTATACAATTTTCTAAAACATCGAATGAGCTCCCATAAAGTAGTTAATATAAATTTCAGCTCCGTAAACCTTGATTGCGGCCCCTCTAAAAATTGAATTTCTAATTTATCGCTCTGAGGTTTATGATCTTTCATAACTTTATAGTATTCAGCTAATCAACATAAATAAGGTTGTTCTATATTTACTTTTAAATGATTCACGACTCTGATTACACCTGGGGTTTTATAAGCAATCTTTTCAGCTTCTTCTTTTTGAAAAATAGAACCCACTGTTCCAGATAGCTGGACCGTTGCGCCAGCAACCTGAATTTCAATCTCGTCCGTGTCAAAAGCCCAATGTCTATTGAGTGCCTTTTCGAGCAATTCTTTTTCTACCTGATCACGCAGTTCTCTTTTAAGTTTAATATTATTGGTTACACCTCTTACCCCTATTTGATTTTCCACAAGTTCCCTGGCAATATCTCTCTGAAAATTCCATGGAAGTAGTCCTTCAAGTATGACCCAGCCTTTTTCTACAATTATGCTAATAGTGCCTTTTGGAACAATATGATTCTCTTTAAAAATGTTCACAAGCTGTTCAGCTATTTGCTGATCCGAAACTGCATATGATTTTTCCAGTATCACCTCAATTTCATCTACAATAGCCGCAATCCCTTTAATTTTCTTAGCAGCATGCAAAGCTTCTGTTTTTTTTACCAGCGAATCAACATGTCCTGTAAGGGTAACTATTGCATCCTTTACAATCACACCAATTTCTGCTGCATGTAACAGGGGTTCAAACTTAATTGCTTCCTGTACTTCTTTTTGCAAAATTTCATTACTTTTCATATCTTCTATTTTAGTTTCTAGTTGTCTACGACAAGTTCATTATCTACATACCAAACTCCAGGAGTATTCCATGCAATTCTTTCTGCTTCTTCTTTTTGAAAAAGAGAATCAACGATACCGCTGAGATAGATTGTTTTCCCCTCAACTCTAACCTTAATATTATTAACATCAAGAATCCAACTGCGACTTAGGGCTTTCTCAACAATTTCTTTTCCCAATTCATTTTTTATTTCTGCTTCTATCTTTATTTGATCAATTACTCCCCTTACTCCTGGCAGGTAACGGATAGCATTATCTGCCGCTCTTCTTTGAAAATTCCAATGCAGGATTCCCTCAAGCGTTACCCATCCATTCTCTACGGTAACTTGTATTCGATGATCAGGAACGGCCCAGTTTTCACGCAATGCCTTAATAACGGATGAGGCTATATCAGTATCACTTTTAATAGCCGAAAAAAACAAATCAACTTTCATATCATCTACGATAGCTTTTACTCCAGCAATATTTTTTACGGCCTGTTCAGCCTCTCTTTTTTGAGTATAATTATCTACCGTTCCTCCCAGAGTAACAATACCATCCTGAACACTAACATCAATTTCGTTAGAGCTCAAAAGAGGTTCCCATTTGATAGCCTCTACTACTTCTTCACGTAAAACATCATTACTTTTTTTCATGGTGAAAAATTTTAAATTTTACTTTGACTAATTATCTCAAGGCGTTCTTAGCCATTGATTATGAAACAAAGTTGGAATAATAAAATAGCTACACAAATGATCTTTATCAATTCAAAAAGTGATATACAACATATATTCGAAATTAAATATTTTATAATTTTAAATAAAATTACACACTGTTTTTAGAATCTTTAACAGCCATCTGCTAAATTGTGCTGAAGCAGCAATAGACACTAAAAATAAACGAAATCTGAATTAATTTTTAATTTGCTAGTTTTGTTATCCCTCTATTTATTTCGATTATGATTCGATTTCAATACTTCTGATTCGATTTCCTGTATTGTTTTCTTTTTCCCTTTAGAAATCCATTCTAAAATTTCTTCTTCAAAAAAATACAGCTTTTTACCATATTTATAGCAAGGTATTTTTCTCTGCCTTACAAGAGCGTAAATTGTAGGCTTTGCTTTCCCTATTAGCCGGCTTGCTTGTTCAATACCAATAGGAATACTTTTTTCTTTCGATTCATACACCTGTACATTCTCAATCAGAAGTTTGATCTCGGCAATTTCTTTCACTAAATGTGCTACTGCTTTGGGCAGGTTCTCAAAAGATATTTCGTTTGTGTCCATAGCTATCGTTTTTAACAGTTACAGTGCAAATGAAAAAAGTGTTTCTGCTGTGTCCTTCTTCACAGCAAAAACACTTGAAAAACACAGTGCTTTATAGTTATTGGCATTTAAAAATCGGTAAAATCTTCTATAATCTTTATAAGACCTTTCTGTTCATCATCTTTCAGATGGGTTTTAATGCTGTTCTCTTCAACATCTTTTAAAGCGTCAGCAAAAGTTAATTTTAAAAATTGTGCGGCTCTGTCCTGTCTGCTGACTTTAAAACAATTCCAGATATTCCAGCCAAAATGATACAGATCCAGATTGGACAGATCTCTAACTTTTACCGGTTTAATCTTTTCAAAATTTATGCCTTCAGCATATATGATTATATTCCTGCCCAATTGCTTCAAATCATCATCCGACAAGTACAGGGCAAACTCCTGCTGTGCATAACGGATGGCAATATCAATTCTGGCTTGTTTTTGATTTTTGATTGTATTTTGCTGCTGCTCCCTTAACTGCTGAATATCGATAGCCGCATTTCTATTTTCAGGCATTTCGGGCTTAATTAAAGCATCCTGCAACTCCTCTTCTGTTTTTTCAAGGTTTTCATTTGGAATGCGGCTTTCAGGCGATTCATTTTTTTCAGCTTTTAAAAAACGATTCACCAATCTCTCAGCCAAATCGTTTAGAAATAAACTTAGAATTGCAAAGATTAAAACTCCAAATCCAGTGCTGATCCAAAAGAAAACGCCGGCCGTATATTCATCGGCACCTTTTTCCAGCAGCACCAGTCTTCCGATTACACCGACAAAGACGCATACTAAAAAAACAGACAGGTAAACTGTGATATATTCAAAGTATTTAATTTTCATTGTGCTTACTTCTTTAAAAATTCCAATTGTATTGCCTGCGAAGCTCTGTTTTTCTTCTCATCTATTACTTTGGCGTAGATTTCAGTAGTTTTTACGTTGGTATGCCCCAGCATTTTGCTGACCGTATAGATGTCTGTACCGCTGGACAGCTGCAGTGTTGCAAATGTATGGCGGAAGCAGTGGAAGGTAATATTTTTTTTAATCCCTGCCGATTCAACCCATTTTTTCAGAGGGCGTGAAATCCACGACGGGTCCATCAGATCCTCAAACACAAGCTGCCCGGGAAGCCTTGGCTCTCCACAGAGATCTAAAGCCTGCTCAGAAATAGGCATATATTCGACACCCCTTGTCTTTTTCTGCGTGAAATGCAGTTTGGCCATGCCGTCTTCCAGGCTTATCTCTTTCCAGCGGAGTTTTTGAATATCGGAATGCCGCAGGCCGGTAAGCGCTGAGAAAAGCGCGGCTCTTTTAAGGACATCTTTTTCGCAGGGCGTTTGGGCCAATCCGTTCAATTCTTTAATGGTAAGATATTCGCGTCTTGATTCCTGCTCAGGTATGCCTCTTACTTTTGAAGATAAATCAACGGTTAAATATCCATCAATAAAAGCCTGTTTCAAAGCGGCTTTAAATATGGAAAAATACGTTCCGGCAGTGTTGCGGGAAATGGTTCCCTTTTTGCCTCCTCCGAGAGGAGCGGTCAGCAGAAACAGTTTAAAATCTTCCGCCATTCTGCCGTCAATCTGGGAAAACATCAGCCTGCCTTTGGAATAGTTTTTTAAAAATTCTCTGGTCCGCTGCCAATTGATCATAATGGATTTTGAACTTCGGGCGTGTCTTTTAGCCGCCACAGCGGCAATGTATTTAATAAAATCCTCTTTTCCTTTTTCTTTCTGCTGAGCCAATAAGTTCTCAGCATCACTGTACAGATCTGTATTATCGTATTCTTTCTGCCGGATTTTACGCACTGCGTCAGCATAGAGCATTATCTCGCGGTCGCTCTCGCTTCTGCAGATTATTATTCCGTTATCGCTGCGTCTGGGTTTATAGGATTTTATGCCCTCTGCATCCGTGCGGGCAGTTCTATTCTTGTCCCACTCCACTGTTGTTACGGATCTATTTAAATATTCACGGATTCTCTGGGGCGTTTTCTTTCCACAAACCTCAACAGGATAGCTTTCTATGTAGACATACCATTCCTTTCGGTCTTCTGCTTTTCGAAGACGCACAGTCACCTTGGTTTTTGCTAATTGTTTCATATAAAATCATTTCCGTTATACAAGTTATCAATTTCGCTTTTTGGAGCATATACATGCTTTCCGATCTGCCTGGTTGGTATTGAATATTTCCTGATATGATTGTAGACAGAACCTTCTGATATCTGAAATCTCTGAGCTATTTCACCGATGGAATAGCAGTCTTCTTTTTCAAGGCTGTATAATTTTTTCTTCGGTGCACTTTCAGCCTGCGCCAGGCTGCGGGCAGGGCCGAACATCTCTTCTATAACTCTGCGGTCTATTCTTATAAGGCGAGTCCCCAGATTAACTGAAGGAATTTTTCCCTGACCGACAAGCCGGTAAAGGGACTTATTGGGAATGCCAAAAAGCATGCCAGCTTCCGCAACAGAAATAAATGCCCTGTTCTGGGGTATTTTATCCGTAAGCGCTTTGATCTCCGCTTCCTTTTTAAGCCGTATCATCTTGAGTTTGTATGCTTTTTTACTGCATACATGCGAGCAGTAAACAGAAGTCACGGTTTTAGGCAGGAATTCTTTCCCACAATTAAGACATTGTTTATCAGATCTTTTCATAGTCTTTGTCTCCCATTAAGGTACCATAAGGGTACATAAGTCCCACTTTGTCTCCTTTTAAGTGCCGGTACAAATATGGTACAAATATATGGCAAAAAACGATTAAAAAACAGCAGAAACGAAAAATAATAAAAAAGAAAAACCGCTGTAAACATTTCGTTTACAGCGGCTTAACACTTATTATTAACTGATGTTAATCAGTAATTATTTGACTTCTTCGAATTCAACGTCTTCAACATTGTCTCCAGATTGCTCTTGTTGTGGAGCAGCTTGTTGACCTTGTTCACCTTGAGCATACATAGCTTCTGTAGCTGTTTTCCAAGCTGCATTGATGTTGTCAAGAGCCGTTTGAATAGCTGGAATGTCTTGAGATTGGTGAGCCATTCTCAATTCAGTTAAAGCGTACTCAACAGCAACTTTATGGTCGTCAGCAAGTTTGCTTCCTAACTCTTTCAATTGACTTTCTGTTTGGAAAATCATGCTGTCAGCTTCGTTTAATTTCTCAGCTCTTTCTTTAGCTATTTTGTCAGCGTCAGCATTAGCTTCAGCATCTTTTTTCATTTTTTCGATTTCTTCAGCTGTTAATCCAGAAGAAGCTTCGATACGGATATCGTGAGATTTTCCTGTTCCTTTGTCAGTTGCAGAAACTTTGATGATACCATTCGCATCGATATCAAAAGTAACCTCGATTTGAGGAACTCCTCTTGGTGCTGGTGGAATACCATCTAAGTGGAAACGACCGATAGTTTTGTTATCAGCAGCCATAGCTCTTTCACCTTGCAATACGTGAATTTCAACAGATGGTTGAGAATCAGCAGCAGTAGAGAAAACTTGTGATTTTTTAGTTGGAATAGTTGTGTTAGACTCAATTAATTTAGTCAATACACCACCCATAGTTTCGATACCTAAAGATAAAGGTGTAACGTCAAGTAACAATACATCTTTTACATCTCCAGATAAAACTCCACCTTGAATAGCTGCTCCAATTGCAACAACCTCATCAGGGTTAACTCCTTTAGACGCTTTTTTACCAAAGAATTTTTCAACTTCCTCAGCAATTCTTGGCATACGAGTAGAACCTCCAACAAGAATAACTTCGTCAATATCAGATGTAGATAAACCTGCATCTTTTAAGGCTTTAGCAACTGGCTCCATAGAACGTTTAACTAATGAATCAGTTAATTGCTCAAATTTAGCTCTTGATAATTTTTTTACTAAGTGTTTTGGTCCTGAAGCCGTAGCAGTTACGTATGGCAAGTTGATTTCAGTTTCTGAAGAAGAAGACAATTCAATTTTTGCTTTCTCTGCAGCTTCTTTCAAACGTTGCAATGACATTGGGTCAAGACGTAAATCAATACCTTCTTCAGCTTTAAATTCGTCAGCTAACCAGTCAATAATTTCGTGGTCAAAATCATCTCCACCTAAGTGAGTATCACCGTTTGTAGACAATACTTCGAATACACCGTCTCCTAATTCAAGAACAGAGATATCAAAAGTACCTCCACCTAAATCGTAAACAGCAATTTTTTGATCTGTTCCTTTTTTATCTAATCCATAAGCTAAAGCTGCTGCTGTAGGCTCATTGATGATACGCATTACTTTAAGACCTGCAATTTCACCAGCCTCTTTAGTAGCCTGACGTTGTGCATCATTAAAGTAAGCAGGAACAGTAATAACCGCTTCAGTTACAGTTTGACCTAAATAGTCTTCAGCAGTTTTTTTCATTTTTTGAAGAGTCATTGCTGACAATTCCTGAGCAGTATAAAGACGACCATCAATATCCACACGTGGAGTATTGTTGTCTCCTTTTACTACTTTATAAGAAACTCTTTTTGCTTCGTTTGTAGTCTCAGCAAAAGTGTGTCCCATAAAACGTTTAATAGAAGCAATCGTTTTTGTAGGATTCGTTACCGCTTGTCTTTTTGCAGGATCACCTACTTTAATTTCTCCACCTTCAACAAAAGCGATGATAGATGGCGTTGTTCTTTTTCCTTCTGCGTTAGGAATAACAACTGCTTCGTTACCTTCCATTACAGAAACACAAGAGTTCGTCGTACCTAAGTCAATTCCGATTATTTTACCCATTTTTTATATATTTAATTTTGATATACTTAATTTTATAACTCAGGTGGCATAAGTCAATCTTTGTGCCAATATAAAAAACCAAAGTAAATTGTCAGTTTTCCTGTCGGCACATAAAAAATAATCTGACAACATGACATTTTTAAAACCTGACATTCGTGGCATATCAGTACTTTACGTGTCATTATAAGGAGCTGTTTCCCGCTATCCGCTATATCTTTTATGTCCGCCGCGGCGGATATAAAAGGATGCCGCTGCTATCCTACCGTCTGGACACATCCTGGAATAGTTGCCATCCTTGCATAATTGAGGTGAATTTTTGCACTCCAATCCAAAATGTAGTTATTCCAGGTTTTCGTTCTGAAGCATAACCTTT
>FQWG01000035.1 GCA_900129595.1 Flavobacterium frigidimaris
TGCAACAATACCCTTAATGCCGCTATGAACAATAAAACCAATACCGTGCGCATTCGTCATACCTCCAATGCCAAACAGCGTTTGGAACAGGCACATAAAGTAATGGGCATATCCGATATGCTGTCTTCGCAGATGGAATCCATTTTTAACCACTGGACAAAAATCCACATCACGGACAATGAAGTAAAAAAACTTATACAGTCTGCCCTTGTTCCGAGTAAAGAAGTGCTCAAAACCATACAAGATGGTAAGGAAGAGGAACTCTCGACTTGTTTTACCAATATGGTAGACAGTGCTTTTGAATATGCCATGAGCGACCCGACACAGCTTATGGAAACCACCAAAGGAACTGTCTTTGGGGCATACAATTCTTTGACAGGCTATTTTCAGAATGTGAGAAATTATAAAGATGAAGAGGCTAAATTAACTTCCCTTTTGATGGGTGGAACAGCGCAGATTCGCACACAGTCCGCTTTTAATCTTTGTCTGGATTTTACCACTAAAGGTTCGGATGCCTTGATTCTTAATTAACCAATCAGGACAGGCAGTTCCTGCCTGTCCTTTTAAATCCTGAGATCATGATACCGACATCGCTTGTAGGAAAACCTGAGTATATTGCTTGTAAGCCTTAATAGTGTTCGGCGAATAGCGTTGCAAAGCCATACGCTCAGTCATCACCAATATCAATGCTTCGCTATCCATACCTTAATAACGAAGAAACTAAGTAGTTTGTTTCGCTATCCAGCAAATATAAAATAGTTAACTTTCTGATTCACAAAAATATTGCTAATTTTATAGATGCACATTACGCAACACGAGTATAGAGGCGGTTTAGCGAAATGACGTTTCGCTAATTGTGTTGTTGGGCGCAATTTAAAAAATCGATGAAAGTCAATAAAAAAATACTTGATTGAATAGTTATATACAAATAAAAAGATTAAATTTGTCGAATTAAAAAAGCAGATACATTTTATGAGGCAATTCATTCAAAATAAATATTTTCTACTCATCTTTATTGCTATAATCTGGGGTTCTTCCTTTATACTCATAAAAAAAATACTACCAGTATTTGACCCATATCAAATCGGAGCTTTTAGGGCAGGATTGTCAGGCTTGCTTTTGTCATTTATTGGATTCCCAGCTTTGAAAAGAATGTCAAAAAAGGACGTTTTTTGGATTGCTCTATCAGGGTTATTTGGTAACTTTTTAGTGGTCTTTATTTTTCCTATTGCACAACAGGGCGTAAGTAGCTCATTGGCAGGAATCATAAATGCATTAGACCCAATATTCACACTCGTTTTAGGAGCAATTCTGTTTGGAATCAGAAATAAAGTTATTCAATATGCTGGAGCAATAATTGGATTTATAGGTGCTATCATTTTAGTTTACTCTTCCAATTCAGGAAATGGCGAAAATCATCTTTATTATACGGTTTTATTAGTTATAGGTTCGTCACTTTATGCCGTTGCTGCACTCATTATTGAAAAAAAATTACATCACATAAAATCGACAGATATATCAACAGGTATTTACACTATTTGGATGGTGCCATCTCTTTTAATTTTAAGTTTTTCAGGTTTTTTTACAGACATTGATTACAGCCAAAATGAAACTTTAACGGCTCTAGGCTATCTAGTCTTTCTAACCGTCATAAGCACTACTTTGGTAATGTTTTTGTTTTTCAAGCTTGTTCAAGATACCTCTGCGGTTTTTGTAAGTACCATTTCACTTTTATTACCAGTCGTCGCGGTAATTTGGGGGGTTTTGGACAAGGAGAAATTTACAGTTTGGTATGCAGTCGGTGGATTATTAATTTTGATTAGTGTATATCTCATTAGAGAAAAGAAAAACAAATCATTGGAAAAGGAATAAAAACTGCGCCCAACCGCCGTTTGGCAATATGGCGGGTTAAGGCTTAATTTGAAGTTGGTTTTGTATCTGAAAATTAGTGCTTATCGAAAGTTTCGGCTTCCTTAATCCGCCACATCGCCAAGCTGCCAAACGTTATGCCCAATGCTATGACTACAAGCAAAAACAACAAGACAGTGAAAATACGGACTTTACTTTTTTTGGCAATACTGACAATTTCTTGCGTGAATAAGCCAGCAGACAAAGTTGACTTTTTAGTGACTGAGAATAATGTTGGTGTATTTAAAAAAGGAATGACTGTCAAAGAAGTGTTGGACATCGTCCCTAAAGTCCATATTAAAAAAGTGGTTGACAAAGATAACTATGAAAATTCTTATGACGACTATCAATATTTTGACACAAGTAAGACTCATTTGCTTACACTGACACCAACTATACGAGATGACATTCAGAGCAAAATCAATTGAATATTAATTTTGGACAATAGGTTTAAAACCAATAAAAACATTGGACTTGGTTCAACATATGCAGACGTAAAAAACAATCATAAAATCACAGACATTGCTCCTGACTTGGAACACATAGTTTTGACTGTTGGAGAACTTAATGCTAGATTTAGCATTAATAAAAAACAGCTATTAGACAATTGGTGGGACGAAAGCAAGAAGAAAATTGACATTTCAAAAATCCCGGACACAGCGACATTTGATACGTTTGTAATATGGTGGAAATAAAGAAAAGCACAGGGCATAACAGGCGTTTGGCTCAATGGCGGCTGAAGTGGTTAATTGAACATTCTACCTCGTATAAACTTTTGTGGTATATTGACATTGAAGTGCTCCGAAATCCGCCACTGCGCCAAGCGCCAAAACGTGTGTGACTTGAACAATCGGCAATTTTCCGATTGGTGCTTTAAGACAGATGAGAGTAGGTCTCTCAGTGACGATTTTCAGGAATAGTTACTAAACCACCTTATGCTGCTAGTATTGGAAACATGCTGGTGGTGAGCGATAAGGAAAAACGGAAGCAATGACTTCTGTAGGTATGAATATAGTGAGTTGAATGCAAGTGAACCAATGATGAAGCTTCGTAAGCGCAATAAAAGATGTCCAAAATGGGTAGTTACGTTTGTACCTATGATAAGAGTGTATCGGAAACCTGATTATTGGGTACACGGCATCCGGGGTTAAGTTGGCAGGACACGTATTCAGGCTGTTTTAAGGAACAAGTGAACTCTACATCATTCTGTAAAATCATTTAGAGGTAGCAGACAAGAAAGGATGTGCTTGAGATGTAGGGGGCAGACTTTGTAGTAGTAGTGCAGAAGTTTTTGTAATGAAAATGGAGCGAAGGGCTAAGCATGTTAGGTTTCAAAACAATTTACAACCGTAAAAGGGATGATTGATTACTATGAGACAAAATCACAGCCAATAACCAAAGTAATGGTTTGGCAGGCATATAAGGAAGTAAAATCCAATGCTGGAAGTGGTGGAATAGACAAAATGAGTTGGGAATACTTGCAACAAAATGCAAGTACCGAACTCTATTTACTATGGAATCGCTTAAGTTCTGGGAGTTACTTTCCAAAACCCGTCAAACAAGTTGCAATACCTAAGAAAGGAGGTGGAGAACGTCTACTTCGCATTCCCGCAATTCTATATCGCATTGCACAGCAAGTAGCAAGAAAACATTTAGAACGAATTTTAGAACCTAAATTCCACCCGAATTCGTTTGGGTATCGCCCAAAACGCAATTGTCATCAGGCAGTAGAACAAGCTCTTGCCCATTCGTACAACCACGATTTTGCCATAGATTTGGATATCAAAGGATTCTTTGACAACATCGACCACGATCTTATGCTTAAAGCATTAGGTCATTATTGTTCGGATAAATGGATTCTGATGTATGCAGAAAGGTGGCTCAAAGCAGGCGTTGTACAGAAAGACGGAGATTTTAGTCCTTCGCTCTCAGGCACACCTCAGGGCGGAGTAATCAGTCCACTTTTAGCCAATTTTTTTCTGCATGTAGTATTTGACCCTAGAATAGCTTCTTGCTTTTCATACTTTTCAAGATTAGCAGTAAAATTATTTTTTATATAGCGTAATTTTGCTTTTGCTTTAGAACTTGCCTTTTCATTACCGGAGAGTTTTGCATCTATTTTAGCTACAGTTTTCTGAATTATCTCTTTACTGATTTCTTTGAATTCTGTTGGTTCCCGGTTTGGATCCTCTTCATTATTGATGCTTTGGGCATATTTCCATAATTCTTCCAACTGAGTCAGCATTTTAGCTTTGTTGGTTTTAATGCTGTTGCCCCACACAAAAGTGTACCTACCAGCCTGAGCTTCTATTTTTGTGCCATCTGTATAAATTTGTTTTAGGTTTACCAGCCCTTCTGATGCAAGCATTAAAACTACCTGCTTGAAGATTTCTTTAAAACTCTCTTTGAGTTTGTCACTTCTAAATCTATTAATTGTATTGTGATCAACAATAGTCATAGAAGTAAGCCACTAAAATTAATATTCTCGCGAAGTGCAAGTTCTATCTTTCGCGAAGAGTAAATATTAGTCATATAAGCATACAACATCACTTTGCGTAACATCTTGGGATGATAACCAGGATTGCCCTCTTTACTGTAGGCTTGTAAAAGAGGCTGGATATTTATTGACTCGACAATCTGATCAACTACTCGAACCGGATGTCCCTGTGGAATTAAATCATCAAACGAATAAGGCAAAAGTACCGTTTGTTGTTGGTTATAATGTTTGAATCTCATATATAATCAGTTACTTAACACTGATTAAATTTACAAAATTGTTAATGAAAATACAAACTAAAAAAAAGTAGCTGACTCAGTTTTGAGACAGCTACTTTTGTTTTTATGTTTAATTTCAATCAAGTGAAATTTTCAATTCAGGGTCTTTTTGATAATTATAAATTACTTTTTGTTAATTACTACCACCAACAAGTAAATAATAATCCTTTACATTATATTCTTTAAAGCGTTTGTCAAATTATAATTTCTTTGATTATCATAAATAACAACGGCTTTGCAGTATAGGAGACCTTTCTTCTTTGACTAAAGATGGGCTTAAAGCCTTTTATTTATAGCTTTCACATAAAGTACAATTAAAGATACCAAAAGTATAATTTTTATAGATTAACCTTAATCTACATTTGTCGTGGCGCAAAAATAGCTTAGCCGGCATAAGATATAGCGTATTAAATTAATATATCAATTAAAATTTCAACATGAAAATTATACAAATTACCCTGGTAATCCTTTCGTTTATCTTTTGCTCAATAGATGTTAACGCACAAAATAGTAAATTCAATATTCCAAAAGATCGTAAGATCAATATTGCAGTGTTAGTTTATGATGGATTACAAATAGTAGATACCGGCGGTCCAATCGATGTTTTTATCAAGGCCAATAATATGAATGGAAAGTATAATATTTATACGGTATCAGCTACGGATAAAAAGAAAATAGTTATGGATGGAGGAACGGTAAATTTGATCGCAATGTATACCATTTATGATGCATCACAATCTGATATCCTTATTATTCCAGGAACTTCTCCGGAGATAGTCAAATCTGTATCTAAAGACAAAAATATGATGGACTGGATTATAAAGCAAAATGAAAAGACCCAAATCACCATGTTGGTCTGTACTGGAGGCCTTATACTTGCAAATACAGGATTGCTTGACGGGCATTCGGCAACTACACACCATTGGTCATTAGATGAGTTGAGATCACATCCGAAAATAAAGGTGAAGCAGGAGGCGCGATTTGTAGCAGATGGCAAGTTTTGACCGGTGCAGGAATTACTTCAGGAATAGATACAGCTCTGCAGGCCGTCGAGCTGATTCACGGTAAAGATTTTGCTGATGAAATTGCTCAGGGTATGGTCTATGACCGTTACAATGACATGAGTTTTTTACTAAAAAAATAATACTATCAAAAAACTACTGATAATTCAATTTATCAGTAGTTTTTCTATTTTAGCCTAAAGCTGTTTTTTATGAAATTCCTTAGTAGTTTTGCCTGTATGTTTCTTAAAGAATCGGTTAAAATAGCTGTCAGTTTCAAATCCCAGTTGCCATGCAACTTCCTTACTCGAAATATTGGACCAATAGAGCAGCCTTTTTGCCTCTAATAATAAATGTTCATCGATAAGCTGTTTTGGAGTTTTAAAAGTAGAGCATTTAATATACTGAGTTAGTATGCGTGTACTTATATTGAGGCTATCGGCGTAGAATTTTACTTGATGCTGCTTTTGATAATTTTCTTTTAAAAGCATTCTAAAATTCTTATATATCGCGTTTTCATTTCGAACAGATACTGGATAAATCTCTGATAATTTGAAACATTTAACAATTAAGACGTTCAGTAAGGCTCTTAGTAATTCATAATCCATTTTATCTTTTATACTTTCCCTTGCCATGATTTTAATAATTTCATCCAGTTCATTAATTTCATTTGAAGAAATATTTATAAAGGGCCGCGAAAATACATGACTTACCTTTTGTAAAAACTTCTGCTGTTGATCTGAAATGAAATTTGTCGAAAATGCCACCGATATAATTTTGCACCCACTCATTTCTGGATGCGTATGTACATGATCAATATCCAGCATTAAAACTGCGGGAGATGCAACTAATTCATGGTCGAAATCAGAAAGATGGGTGACAGAACCCTCATACAAAAAACTCAGGATATAATAATTGTGGCTATGTGCATTTACATCCGAAAGCATGAATGCATGCAAGTCATTTTCATCAAGGAATACGAAATCATTTTTGAGATCTATGTTATATCTGGGTAAAATAGTATCCATGCTTTAAATTCTTCTGATATTATTTTCAAAATTTAGTGCTCGTTCTCAATTTCATAAAAATGCTTGGTAGTCGCTTATTTCTTCATACCCTATATTCCATATGATAAAACCCGCTTTCAGGTCCTGAAAGCCGAACAATTGCCATACCCCAAAAGTATATTAAACCCCCGAATTTAGATTATCTGCTTTCTATAAAGTTTTCAAAATTGGTATCAAAGCAGAAAGCTTATTGGAGTTAATCAAGTGTCGACTTCTACAGTAGTAACAAAAGAAATTTCCTTTCGAAGAAAGTGCTGTATCCAACATTTTAATTTGCAGCTGGCAAACTTTTAATTACTTATTTTAAAATGATTTTACAAATGCGATTCTAAATTGCCTTCCGTCATATGAGGGCATCAGAAAGGAGGTAGATTTGCGTTCTTTTTCACCAAATATTTTTCTGGTCACATATGGATTCAGCCAATATGCTGCTTTGGTACTTAAAATCCCAATTCCTGCTCCAGCTGCTACATCGGTAAGCCAGTGCCTGTTGTTGTACATTCTAAATAATCCTGTCCCTGCAGCAATTGCATAGCCCGCCACACCATACCATACAGATTGATCTTTATATTCCTGATAGAGGAACTCCGCTCCTGCAAAAGCTATAGCAGCGTGACCGGAAGGGAAAGAATTTTTAGTGGTTCCATCCGGACGCTCAATATTGGTTATGGATTTTAATGCCATCACACTTCCTAAAGTAAAAATAGTAGAGGTGGCTAAAATGACAGAGCGGTCCCTTATATTATTTTTTCCTTTCACACCAAATGCATTAAGGGCATAAACTGAAACAGCGGGAACGTATCGGGAAAAATCGTCAATGGTTACTTTTTTGTCTATGTTTTCTGTAATTTCATTACGAATCTGAAAATTAAAACTCTTAATCTGTCCGCTTTCAATTCCCCAAAATCCATATCCTAACAGTATACCAGGAATAATAAGCTGTTTATAATTGAATTGTATATTTTTAACCGTATCTGTAAAGGTACTGTCTCTTTCGTTGAATCCTTGCGAAGAGACTGTAAAAGATATTAGCAAAAGCAATGAACTGATAATTCTTCTCATATATAAATTATTGAAATATATTTTAGATGTAAAGCGATTCAATTAGATCCTGAGAATACTTCATTTTGAGACTCTTAAATAAAGATATTAATTTTTCGCCAGGTAGAATTTTTTCTACAATTTGAAATCTTGTACAACAGCCAAAGGTTGAAAATTAATTAGGTATAAATTCTTAATATTTTGTTATTCATGTAATCTTAAGTAAATCCTAAGAATTCACCACTTTGATTGCAGTAATTTAGTATAAACATATCGTTAAGCGCTAATTAAGATCGCTTGAACAAGGTATTAAGTTTATTAATTAAAAATTATTTATTATGAGCACAAAGGAAAAAGAGGGACATGACCACCCTGAACACGACAAGCATAAGGAGCATCACACACATCCAGAACACCACGAAGGTGAAGCAGGAAAAAATCATCCTGAGCACCATGATGAGCAAGAGCATCACAAAGAGAAAGAACACCATCCAGAAGGTGAACACCACAAAAAAAACAAATAATCCCCAAAGATGTTTTTAACGCCCCCTTGGTCTATTGATAAGGGGGCGTTTTTTTGTTTTGGAGGTTTTATTATCAATAAAAAACACCTTTTTAATCACGATGCTCTCTCGAAAAATTCGTATTAAGTACTATTTACTTTTCAATGTGTCTGTTTTTTTGTAGCTTTACAATGATGAGCTATCAAAGATCCATTTTTGTAATTTTACTGGCAATACGTCTACTGACATTGCTGTTAATTCCATGTGGAGATGTGGAGCTTCCCCCTACTGTTGAGAAGTATAGCATTTCTCTTCAAAAAAGCAGCGATAGTCATAATCACAAAGCTGTTTGCTGCTCGTTTTGCCAGTGTGCAAGCTGTAAAGGAGCTGTTGCTCTTACAGAGGTAAGTCAACTTTCTTTCTATTTTACTTTTCAATTTAAGGCAGGTACTTCCAACCTGTACGGATCCTTTCCTTCCCATTACCTTAGTTGTATATGGCAGCCTCCACAGATAGGTTACGCTCAAGCATAGCCACAAATTCCTTTTCATTTTTTTTTTGCAGGTGCCTCAGGAGGCATTTGTCAAATTTCAGTATTTTTTAAATGCTGCAATTATATATTGACCTAAGGCAGGGGAAATTTTGTTTCTGCTTTGCGTCTGTACAATCTTATATCAGTAATTAAAATGAATTTCTAATTAAAAAGGCTGGGCTTAGTTTTAGATCTGCAGACTAATTGCATATGCATTTAAACTGCCTTTCAAAATAAATCTTATTATTTAGGATTGTAAGCAAATCTCTAACCGTTAATTACCTAGTTGATAATGAATATTCTTATAATTGATGACCAGCCTAAAAATGTAGATTTCTTGCGCCTTGGGCTGGAGGATGAGGGACATTTTGTCCATACTGCCGAAGATGGACAGGAGGGAGTCCTGCGGGCAACAACACGAAACTATGATCTTATACTGGTAAGCTGGATACTTCCATCAGCATCAGGTATGGAAGTATGCCAGGCAATAAGAGTGTCTGATATCCATACACCAATAATTTTTCTCACAGTAAAAGATTATCTGGAAGATACCATTATAGGGTTGGAGTGCGGAGCTAACGATTACATAAAAAAGCCATTTGGTCGAGCCGAACTCCTTTCAAGGATCATGGTGTACGAAAAAAAAGGACATAAAAAGTCAGAACGTGAATATAGACTCTCGGATATTATTATAAATATGAGCAGTTACAAAGTATTTAAAGCCGACAGGGAAGTAGTGCTGACCCGCAAAGAATTTCTTCTGCTGGCTTACCTTGTACGGCATAAGGGAGAGGTCTGTTCACGAGTGGATATTATACGGGAAGTCTGGGGGATAGATTACGAATATGACGCAAGTATCATTGATGTTTTTATGAGTAACGTACGAAAAAAACTCCGTATCAATGCCGATGACAAAAGACTGCGAACCATCAGGGGAATTGGCTTTATGGCTGACGAAATCTGAAAGCCCAAATCTGAATCTGATCATGACCATATACAAAATTAGGGTTACAAATTATTAATCTGCAACTTTTACTTCTGTTAAAGAATTATAGTCATAAAAACAGGATCAATTCAGCTAATAACCGTATGGAATGGTACTGTTTTTTAAGTCAATAAATTTAACCTGATGAAGTGGTAGAAATTTGGCTTTAAAAAACGATCACAGAGTATTTTAACGTAAATTATAAATTATAAAATAGTAAATTTTGAAATTAACAAAGAACTGGATTACCAAAATTGACAGCCATCTAAGGCTGTATATTTCAATAGGCACTGGAATTGGCATTTTTTTTATTCTGGGGGATTTGGAGAAGGCCTCTATTCACTGGATGGCTTCCTGGCTGGCGTTCTCAGGTATGTTTCTTTTTTTATCCTGGATGACCATTTTTGGATGTCATCCCAAAGAACTTCACAAAATAGCTGAAAAGCAGGATTCGGGACGATCACTCATTATGATTTTAATCTTACTGGCCTCTCTGATCAGCATGATTGCCATAATTTTATTTTACAAAACTTCAGAAAAAATGGAAGGCGCAGAACTCACTACCCATATTTTATTGACAATCTTCTCAGCCATATTTGCATGGTGGCTTGTACATACCACTTTTACTTTCAAATATGCTCATCTTTACTATGCCGTTGGGGAGCAGAAAGAAGGCAGACAGGTATACGGAGGACTTGATTTTCCTGACGAAAATACTCCTGACTATCTGGATTTTTGTTATTTTTCCTTTGTGCTTGGAACCACCTTTCAGGTATCAGATGTTAATATTACAGCCCGGCATATACGAAGAATAGCTTTGCTCCATGGACTGCTTTCTTTTTTCTTTAATACCATTATTTTAGCTCTTAGCATTAACATAATTGCAGGACTGATTCAAAAATAATCTTGGGTTAGATCTAAAAGGCATCACGCAAAATACAAAAGCTTGATGTGATAAGACATGCTGGCTGATAAAGCATTTCAGCTGTCCCTCTGATAGTAAGTGCAGCACAGGATCTTTTCCAGTTGATCTTTAGCTAAACCCAGCGGCTTAACTAACAAATTTAATCCTCAACTAGGGGAGAAACTGCCTTGAGAGTATTTCATCATTTGTATATGATCCTCTTATTAACTGAAATGGAATAAGCAATCTTATGCCAATTAAAGCGGGTAGAGAAAAGCTTTAGATATATCAACTGGAAAAAGATTCCGCAGCCGGCGTAAATTCTTGCGTCAATTAAATCTGGGATTCTTCAATCAGCTGTATCTGGAAATACAAAAAAAAACAGGTAGCAATCGAATGACGATTGCTACCTGTTTTTAAAATATAGATGGTAGTTCTATAGATATAAATGATAACTCTCCAGCTTCCAGCTTTGTAAATATTGGTTTTGTAATGCCGGTGCTATTGTTACATTTTTAATCTCTGGATCCTTACAGCGTTTAAGATAGCTAAGAGCGATACCCCTACATCAGCGATTACCGCTTCCCAAAGTGTAGCAACACCTCCGGCTCCTAATGCCAAAACTATTACCTTTACGACCATTGCAAGGATTATATTCTGCCATACGATTTTCTTTGTCAGTTTTCCGATTTTTATGGCTGTAACAATTTTAGAAGGCTGATCATTTTGTATCACGATATCCGCTGTTTCAATTGTAGCGTCGCTGCCAAGTCCTCCCATAGCGATACCTGCATCTGCCAGGGCTACAACAGGAGCATCATTGACACCATCACCCACAAAGGCAATTTTCTTACCGTCGTTTTTCAATGCCGTTACTTTTTCCACCTTTCCTTCCGGGAGTAAATCCCCGTAAGCATTGTCAATTCCCAGACTTTTGGAAACTTCATCCACAACGGTCTGTTTGTCTCCGGAAAGCATTACGGTTTGTATATTTAAAGCATGAAGATCTTTGATGGCTCTGGAGGCATCTTCCTTTATTTTATCAGCAATTGTAATGTGTCCCTTATATTGTTTGTCAATAGCAATCACTAAAATAGTATATACAATAGTATCAACCTCAGCTGGATATTCGATGTTGAATTTTTTCATCAGCTTGGTATTTCCGGCAAGTACCTCTTTACCATCTATAGTTCCTTTAAGACCATGGCCGGAAATTTCCTCAACATTGGAAATTGCTATGCTTTTGATACTGTCCTTACCTGCATGTTCTACCACGGCAAGCCCAATAGGATGGGTGGACTGGCTTTCAATAGCCGCAGCATATTTAAGGAGTTCATCCTTTTCTATATCTTTTGAATTGATTTCCTGAACTTTAAAGATGCCTTCGGTCAGCGTTCCGGTTTTATCCATTACCACTACATTGATTTCAGTCATTACATCAAGGAAATTGGAACCTTTAAACAAAATACCATTTCGGGAGGCAAGTCCTATTCCGCCAAAATAACCCAAAGGGATTGATACCACAAGTGCACAAGGGCAGCTGATCACAAGAAATACTAGTGCCCTGTAGAACCATACATTAAACTCGTAAGGGTCTACAAAGAGGTAGGGAACGAAGCAGACTGCAACGGCAAGGGCAAAAACGATAGGTGTGTATATTTTTGCAAATCTGCTTATAAAGAGCTGTGTCTGGGATTTACGAGAGGTGGCATCCTGAACCATCTCAAGAATTTTACTGAGCTTGCTGTCCTGAAAAAGCGAAGTTACTTTTATTTCGGCAACCGTATTTAGGTTAATCATTCCGGCATAAATCTGTTCTCCCTTGTTTTTTGTATCGGGCTTGCTTTCTCCTGTCAGGGCTGCTGTATTGAAGGATGCTTTATCAGAAATAAGTTCACCATCTAGGGCTACTTTCTCTCCAGGCTTTATTTGGATGATTTCACCGGGTTTTACTTCTTTCGGGTCTACAACTACAAAGCCGCCGTCCCTCTGAACAGCAACCTGATCGGGTCTAATGTCTAAAAGTGCCTTAATGCTTCTTTTCGCGCGGTTAACAGCTGCGTCCTGAAACCATTCCCCTATTGAATAAAATGCCATCACGGCAACACCTTCACTGTAGGAACCAATGGCAAAGGCGCCAATTGTAGCAACGCTCATTAGGAAAAATTCATTAAAGAAGTCAAATCTTATGGCCTTTCTGTAAGCCATGTATAAGACATTATATCCGGCAAGGAGATATGCTGCAGTAAATATTATTAGGTCAGCTGGAAAAGGAGGTACAAACTTAAAACCGAATTCAAGTACAAGCATTATCACAAGTATAACTATGGCCAGCAAAAGCTGCCAGTGGCTTTTCCATCCTGAATCAGTATCTTCGGCTCCGTGGTCGTGCCCGTCGCTATCCGAGTGCTGCTCTTCCTTGTGGACAGCTGTTACTTTTTCGTTTTCTTTTGGATCTCCAACAGGAGTTCTATTTGGAGAATCCGTATTTTGGGTGTTTTCACTCATAATGTAGTTTTTTAGGGCGGTATTGGAAAATACCGCAAGGTTATTGTATAAACTAGTTAATGTAATAGTAAGAGTCTGTTTGAATCGCCGGTATGACTGTATCGCTGCAAATTTCCTTTATGTTGTTTTCTATAACAGCGCAGAGTGCCGTCATGGGTATATCGGTGGGACTGTTCTCAAAAGGGTCCTGCATGATGATGGCTGTTTTTTCCACTGCTATAAACGTTGAGGATATAATAATGGTCAAAACAATTTCAATTGCTGGAAAACTGTCTTCAAGTCCAAAGGGAAGGATAGAGGTAAGAAGATAAATCAGAAAGTGGATCAGTAAGCTGTAGGATTTTGGAAATATGGTGTTTTTAATTCTTTCGCATTTTCCCATAGCGTCGTTGAGCCGGGCAATAGTAGTATCGATCTGTACCTGTTTATTGTCATTTAGCCCGAATTTTTTTGTAACAAGTGCCAGCTGATCCGCATGTCTGTTCAAAAGCTCAGCGGGAACATTATTTGCTTTTATATGGTGCTGCTCAAGATAAGATCCGACCCGCTTGGAAAAGGGAATCTTTCTCAGGCTTTCCGATAGAGCAAAACACCAGATAACCTGTCTCTGGGCAATTCTTTTAATTCAGGTTCAGACTCTGGCAGGAACTGTTTTATCTGCCTTATTAATGTTCTGGAATCATTGACAATTTCTCCCCATACTTTTCTAGCTTCCCACCAGCGGTCATAGGACTGCGCGGTACGAAAAGCAAGCAGTAATCCTACTATTGTTCCCATTATGCTGGTTATGGGAAGAGGTATTGCAATTTCACGCAGTATGGTATTATGGTCAAGGGTACCGATTACCAAAGCATAGGTTATGATAGCGGCGAGATCAACCCAAATCGATTTAATGAAAAACACTATGGAACTTTTGTTGTTTTTAACTAGCATAGTAGTAGCTTTTATGGTTTTTATAAAATTGATTATTAGGAAAGCCAGATCACTAATCCCAAATAATTTATAGATCCTTATGACTTGAATGGTCATATTTTATCTTTTTTTTCCACCTGATATACCATTTTTGGTGATGGAGGGAAAGTAAAAAATATAATGCACCAGCACTTGCCACGGCAATTATATACATGTTCAGACCGACGGCTACTCCCACAGCCGATGTGCACCAGATTGTAGCAGCAGTTGTAAGGCCATGTGAAGATTCCCCGTGATTGTTTCGGTAAATAATGCCGGCACCAAGAAAACCTACTCCTGTTATAATATTGGCTATTACCCTTGAGGCGGCACCTGGGTCTGCTGCGAGATGAACTGTAATAGAAGTAAAGAGTGTTGCACCTATAGATACAGCTGCGTATGTCCTTACCCCGGCATCATGCCCGTGCCTTTCCCTATCCAAGCCTATGAAGAATCCTAAAATTAAGGAAACCAGCAGTTTTAGAAGTATAACCAGTTCTGTATTAATATCCATGTCTATGTAAATTACGAATTAATTGCCAACCACTAATTTTTTTAATCCTTAAAACCAGGCACATTATATGCCGTACCTGGTATTTTAGATTTATTCCAGCGCCGTTTCAACAATTTTAGGTTACTGGAACCTAATGTTCATGCCCTTGATGGTTTTTAGGATCATGCTTATGCCCCTGATGGTTTTCCTCGTTTACTTTGATGAGTTTCATTTGGCATACCGGACATTTCCCTTTTGCTTTATATACTTTTCCCTTTTCACAATTCATTGGGCATTCATAGGCCAGTGTGTGCAGGTCTGAATCCTTATGCTCATGTTTTTGGTCATCGTGAGCAGAAATTTTTTGGTCATTATTCCTGCAGGAAAAAGCTGTTAAAGCGCTTAATATCAAAATAATAAATAAAATTTTAGTTTTCATAATTATGATCTTATTAGTGGTCATGACCTCCGCCGCCTTCACTTTTTAATAAATGACTTTGGATATAATACGCGCCTTTGGTCACAATTTTGGAGCCAGCATCGATTTTCTGAAGCAGCGTTACTTGTATGAATCCCAGTTGTGAGGTACCTGTTTTTACTTCAATACGCTGGAAATGGTAGGTTTTGCCTTCATTCTCTTCGTGTTTGTCTCCATCGTCATGAGCGTGCCCCTGCTTGTCATCGTGGGATTCTTCTTCCTTATGTCCCTCTTCAAGAACAAATATAAATTCGCGGCCGTCCGCTTTAACTATAGCTTCCAAAGGAAGGGCGCTGACAGATTTTATACCGATGTCGATAAGGGCATTGATGTACATTCCGGGAATTAACTGCTGCTTGTCATTGATGATATCCGCATGCACGGCAACCGATTTGGTTTCATTTTCAAATGATTTTCCCACACTGAAAATTTTCCCTTTAATTTCAGTGTTATCTTGATTGGTCAGAATAAAACGTACATCCTGGCCCGGTTTTACCTTACGAAGATCTTTTTCATAAACCAGCAGATCAACGTGCAGTTTTGAATTATCTACAATACCAAGAAGTGGTTTTCCCGCTTCAACGTTGCTTCCCAATTTGATATTAATTTCAGTTATAAATCCTGAAATAGGTGCCTTTACAGCCACAGTTGAGGTTGCAGCTCCATTTGGGTTAATGTTTAACGTTGATAACTGTCTTTGAAGAGAGCTGAATCTGGCCTTTTCAATTTCATAATTGGATTTGGTCTGCTGGAATACTTTCTTAGAGTTAACTTCCTCAGCGCTTAGTGTTTTTTGTCTTTCAAATTCCAGTTTAAGATACTCTAAATTACTTTTAGAGGTAAGGTACGCTTCTTGTATTTTGGCGAATTCAGGACTTTCAATAGTAGCAATAACCTGTCCTTTATTTACGTGCTGCCCCTCTATGACAGAAATACTTTTGACGATTCCGGTTGTAAAGACAGATACATCTGCCTGGTTCTGCGGAGGAAGTTTTGTATAACCATTAGCGTTGATAACATCACTTAGGTTTTTCTGTGAAAAGCCTCCAAGCTCTATTTGTGATCCCGTGAACTGAGCTTCATTTAGTTCTACTTCTTTGATTCCTGCAGCCTGCTTTTCTTCGGTTTTCGCTTCTTCTTTTGGAACTTCAGCATCTGTCTTGCGAAGTGTAAAATAAAGGATTATTGCAATTACTACAGCAGCACCTACTGCATATATTATATTTGATTTTTTCATTATAACTTAAATTATTGATTTATTAAATACTGAATTGCAATTACTGTCTGATTGTATTTGCTGATAGCATCATTATAGTTTAATTGTATCGTGGAAGCTGTTTCAATACTTTGAACATATTCGACATACGAAATATCGCCGTTTTGATATCCCTTTGTTGCATTTCGAATTATGGAATTAGCATTCGCAATTGCAGTGTTCTGGTAAAAGTCAATCAATGACTGATAGGTCTGGAGCTGTTTGGTCAATTGTTCAAATTGAGTTTTTACCTGAGCATAGAGGTACTCTGAGTTCTTTTTTTCCACCTCTATAAACGTTTTTGCTGCTTTTGATTTGGCAGTGCCGCTTCCGGCAAATACAGGAAGTGAAACTCCCACTGAGAAGCCTTGGAACTGCAGCGAGTTATCTTCTATGGCCGCGCTGTAAAGATCCTGGCTTCCGCTGATCGATTGTATAAAGTATCCTGCTGAAAAATCAGGAAGCAGCACAGACTTTTGAACTTTATAATTGGCCTGGGCAATTTTTACCTGATTCTCAGAAAGCTGAAGAGCTGGATTTTGTTTCACAAGAGCAGTGTCAGCGGCAACAGCAAACGGTATTTGCACAAAAGTGGTATCGGAGGCCATAAAATCGCTGTCAAGATTCATAAGGGTTTTCAGGTTGGAGACTTCAATCTGCAGCTGTGTGCTGTTTTCCTTAATACGCTGTTCCAGTTCCTGCTGTTTGGCAAGGGCAATAGATTTTTCCAGAGAGTTGGTTTCCCCTGTCTGGAATTTAAGAGCTGCTGACTTTACAAACTTCTGGAGAATCACATTCTGTTTTTCAAGAATGCGGTTTTGCTTTTGAAAATACAGCATTGTGTTCCAGGATTGGCGAATACTGTATTTTATTTCCTGTTTAGTAATACCTAATCTTGTCTGGCTTGCGTTGCTGTATTCGGTCAGCAGTTTTTTGCGAGCACCGATTTGAAATGGGCTGATGCCCTGTGTTACACTAATATTTTTGTCATTAGCCTGCGAGTTGATTTTCCCGAAAGTACCAAGGAATTCGGTTTTGGGAAGATCCCACGCCGAGCGCTGCAATTGTGACTGTGCCTGTGTATCGAGCTGGGATGCCTGTATGCTTTTATTATTTTTCAAACCAAGGTCAAGGGCTGTTCCTAAATTCATGGACTGCACAGGTCCCTGGGCATTTGCTGTTACAGAGCACACAGTCAAAACCAAAACAGTAAGAACCGCTTTTCCGGGACTTTTAATCTTGCCTATACCTTTTTCAAAATACAAATAAAGGATCGGCAGCACGATTAGAGTCAGCAATGTTGCTGTGATAAGTCCTCCAATAACAACCGTTGCGAGGGGCTTCTGAACTTCTGCACCTGCGTTGGTACTTATAGCCATTGGAAGAAATCCCAGTGACGCTACAGCAGCTGTCATGACCACAGGACGCAGTCTGACTTTGGTTCCTTCCCTAATTCGGTCATATACATCCTGCATGCCTTCCGCTTTTAATTGGTTAAAATATCCGATAAGCACAATACCATTAAGTACCGCTACACCGAATAACGCAATAAACCCAACTCCGGCAGATATACTAAAGGGCATATCACGAATCCACAGGGCAAAAATTCCGCCAATTGCCGATAATGGTATGGCTGTAAAGATCAGCAGTGACTGTTTGATAGAATTGAAAGTAAAATAAAGTAAAATCAAAATCAGTCCAAGCGCAATAGGAACTGCTATGGAAAGACGCTTGCTGGCATCGATAAGGTTCTCAAAAGACCCTCCATAGGTGGTGTAATAGCCGTCAGGTAATTTTAATTTAGCGTCAAGTTTGGCCTGGATTTCCTTTACAATGCTTTCCACATCGCCGCCTCGGACATTAAAACCGACAACAATTCTTCTTTTGCCGTTCTCACGTGAGATCTGCATTGGACCATCTTCATAATTTACATCGGCAATCTGCTCCAGTGGAATCTGGCTTCCCGATGGCAGTGTAATGAAAAGTGTTCTTAAGTTGTCAATATCCTTTCTGCTTTCGTTGTCCAGTCTCACAACCATGTCAAAGCGTTTTTCCCCTTCGTAGACAACACCTGCGACTTCACCGGCAAATCCCATACGGACTACTTTATTCAGGTCGCCAATTTTCAAGCCATAAAGGGCTAATTTATCTTTGTTATAGCGGATTGTAATTTGTGGCAGACCCGCAACGCGTTCTGCTTTAGCATCTGCAACGCCTTTCACGCCTTTTATAAGCTGCACAACTTCTTCACCTTTGCTAACGAGCATGTCGATATCTTCGCCAAATATTTTAATAGCAACATCGCTTCGTACTCCAGTCATAAGCTCATTGAAACGCATTTGGATTGGCTGTGAAAATTCAGTTGAAGCTCCTGGAATCTCCTCAAGGGCCTCTTCCATTTTTTCCATCAATTCCTCTTTGGTTTCAGCCGAAGTCCATTCACTTTTATCTTTTAGTGTAATGATCATATCACCCGCTTCAATCGGCATCGGATCTGTCGGAATTTCAGCGCTACCAATCTTGGTAACGATCATTTTGATTTCAGGAAATTTAGCTCTCAGTATTTTTTCTGCCTTTGTGGTGGCTTCTATTTCCTGTGTAAGCGAACTTCCTGATGCGATAATAAGGTGTGTAGCAATATCTCCCTCATCGAGCTGCGGGATAAATTCACCTCCCAGTGAATTAAAAACAAGCAGGGCAACAACAAACATAGCCAACGCTACGCCTATTACGGCGGCCCTTACTTTTAGCGCTTTTTCCAATAAAGGGCTGTAGAAGCGGTAAATGGAATCGATTATTTTGTCACTAATGTTTTTCTTATGCCCGGTTTCTTTTTTAAGAGCCAGGGCAGACATCATTGGAACATAAGTCAGTGAGAGTATGAAAGCACCCAGAATCGCAAAAGAAACCGTTTGTGCCATAGGTCCAAACATTTTTCCTTCAATGCCGACAAGGGCAAGAATTGGCAGATAAACAATAAGAATGATGATTTCCCCAAAGGCGGCACTGCTTCTGATTTTAGAAGACGCCTGATATACTTCTTCGTTCATTTCTGCTGTATTGAGCTTGCCTTTATTGCTAACCTGGAGTCGATGTATAATAGCTTCAACGATGATAACGGCACCATCTACAATAAGACCAAAATCTATAGCTCCAAGGCTCATCAGGTTACCGCTTACACCAAATAATTTCATCATTGTGATTGCAAACAACAATGCCAGGGGAATAACAGAAGCTACGACAAGTCCGGCCCTCCAGTTGCCCAGCAACAGTACCAGGATGAATATTACAATAAGGGCACCTTCTATAAGATTTTTTTCGACAGTTGATATGGCTTTGTTTACCAGTACAGTCCTATCCATAAAAGGTTCAATTTCTACGCCTTCAGGGAGTGATTTTTTAATCTGCTCCATTCTTTCTTTAACGATCTTTACAATCTCACCGCTGTTTTCACCTTTCAGCATCATCACCATCCCTGAAACCTCTTCGCCCTTACCATCTTTGGTAACAGCTCCGTAACGAATTCCCGCGCCAATCTGAACCTTGGCTACATCACGAATAAGGATAGGAATTCCATTTTGGTTTTTCACTACGATCTTATTAATGTCATCGATATTATTAACCATACCGATACCTCTGATAAAGTAGGCATAAGGCTTTTTATCGATATATGCACCTCCAGTATTTTCATTGTTGTTTTCCAGCGCATCGAAAATTTCCGTTATCGTGGTATTCATGCTTTTGAGCTTGTCAGGCTGAACAGCAATCTCGTATTGTTTAAGCACGCCTCCCAGCGTGTTGACTTCGGCAACTCCTTTTGTTCCGATAAGCTGGGGCTTGATAATCCAATCCTGAATTGTCTTTAATTCAGTAGCATTGAATTTGTTTTCATACCCTTTTTTAGGGAATACCACGTATTGGTAAATTTCTCCCAATCCAGTACTAAGGGGAGCCATTTCGGGAACTCCTACACCTTTTGGTATTGTGTTTTCTGCTTCTTTTATTCTTTCTGCAATTTGGGCGCGTGCCCAGTATATATCAACGTTTTCCTCAAATACCACTGTCACGACACTCAGTCCGAAGCGACTGATTGAACGAAGTTCAACCATTCTGGGGATTGATTTTACAGACTGTTCAATTGGATAAGTGATGAATTGTTCCACCTCCTGAGTGGCAAGTGTAGGGGAGCTGGTGATAATCTGTACCTGATTGTTGGTTATATCCGGTAATGCGTCGATCGGGAGCGTGTAAAGCGAATAGCTCCCTACAGCTATAAGTACCAGAGTGAATAGTCCAATAATAAACTTATTATTGATACTAAAATGAATTATTTTATCTAACATTATCTTGTTGTAAATTAAATGTATAAAAGCGGTTTTTGATGTTCTCTCCCTGTTTTATCTGCATTATTAATAGCATGCCATATAATGGGCATTGCTAAAAAAATGGAAATGGGGTGAGCACTGCGATCTAAGTGCAGTATACTGATGAACTTGCCTGGTCTTTTAAGGACGGTGTACAGTGAAGAAGTGGTAAATTCTTGCACCGACTCCCAAAAGCAGTAAAAGACAAATCAGAACAGTGATAATTGTTCGCAAAACCGCATAGGGTTTTTTAGGCTGTACAGCCTTCTTTTTTGATTTTATCATTTTGACATAATTAATTGATACTATTATGATACGACAATACATCACAAATGTGAAGTTGCCTGGGTCGCAATAATATTATGAATTAATCTGAGGGGGCTGCCAAATGCTTCCAGTGAAGCTTGATATTAAGATAGATTGGTATTGTGATACCTTAGGAGAAATTTCCTGAATGTTAGCGGGGAAATCAAATGAAATGGTATTTAAGTTGTTAACTACCTGAATTCCACAGCAGGCACAACTACAAAAAGGAGAGCATAAGTCTCTTTCTCCTTTGTGTGAATTACTATCATTATGATTGGATTGTGATATCTCAGTAGATTTTATAACAGCACTATACGCCTCGGTATCAGCGCAGGTAATACCTGAGAGGCTTAGCAGATAGAAAGTTAGTATAAAGCTTAGTATTTTCACGCAATAAAAGTAAATAATTATTTTTAACCTTCCAATAAAATTATGGAAAATTTATATTTCATGCATAAGATTATAGTATAGTGCAATATACAAAAGACGTAAAGTTATCTTTTTCAATAGTGCTTTACAGTTTGTTACTTTGATATCTTAAAATACCATATATACGATTATTTTATGTCGCGACTTACTAAATTTCAGGATTTGGTATTTTTTTACATAGATAAATACAAATAATATTTGCAAGTATATCTTATCTTTGCGTTGATCAGCTGTAATGTAGGATTTTTTAAAGCAGCTTAGTGATAGTATGAAAATTTTATTAGTTGAGGATGAGCAATTTTTGTCCGAAAGCATCAAAGATTATCTCTCTGGCAATGGAATTCTGTGCCAATGCGTAGACAAAGTAGCATCTGCACTTGAAAAAATTGCAGACTATCAGTACGATTGTATTGTGCTTGATCTGGGACTTCCTGATGGCAGCGGATTAGAGCTTCTTTTGGCACTCAGAGAACAGAATAGAAATGAGGGCGTGATTATTATCACCGCTAATGGTATCACACTTGAAAATAAGATCGAAGGATTTAACAGCGGAGCCGATGACTATCTTACTAAACCTTTTGAACTGGCAGAATTAATGGTGCGTATCAAAGCACTGGTGCGCAGAAAGCAGTTTAATGGAAATAACATTGTCCTTTACAATGAAATCGCTATAGACATGCTTGCCAGAACAGTTAAAGTAGGAAACATCTTTATAGACATTACTAAAACGGAAATAGATTTGCTGCTGTATCTGGTTGCCAATGAAAATAAGGTACTGTCCAAGAGTACGATCGCTGAGCATATTTCAGGCGACATGGCAGATATGCTTGATAACCATCATTTCGTATATGCTCATATAAAAAATCTTAAGAAAAAGCTTGTTGACGCAGGTTATGATGATTACATCAAGACCATGTATGGGATGGGTTATAAATGGACGATGAAAAATGAGTAAAAAGCTGCTGGTCAAGACCCTTAAATACTATATGGTATTTTCAATTACAATGCTAATTATTGCGGGCATCGCTTTTTACTTCTTCGGGACTTTGCTTTATCTCAATAATGCAGACCGGGAACTTTTAATTCTCAAAAAAGAATTTGTAAGTCTTTCTCTCCCTGCGCTCAAACCAGATAAAATTGCTGCCTGGAATGAGTTTAACCGTGATCTTAAGATTAGGGATAACGATGAACAGCTTGCCAATGATATTTTTTTTTACCACAGTTATTACAACTGCCTGAGTGAAACTTACGAACGCTACAGGGTTTTGCATTCTCCAGTAAATATTCTTGGTAAAAATTATATTTTTTCTGCCAAGATTAATCTAATTAAAGATGAAGCTTTGATAATAGGAATAGTCCGTCTCTTTGCTATTATTGGCTTTTTGCTGCTGACGGGTTTATTTATCATCACCAGATTTCTCTCAATCCGTTTATGGAAGCCCTTTTACACAACACTGCAGCAAATGGAGCGTTTCGAAATTGATAAAGTAAGCCAGCCTGAACTGCCCAATGTTGATATAGAAGAATTCGAAAGGTTAAATACGGCAATATCCAGGCTGATGGAAAAAAATACAAGTATCTATGCAAGTCAAAGTGAATTTATTGAAAATGCTTCACACGAACTCCAGACACCTCTGGCTATTTTTAAGGGAATGCTTCAGACACTTCAACAACGTGATGATATTACCCAGGGTCAGTTTGAAATTCTGGAAAATGTAAATGTAGCCGCTTCCAGGCTCGGCAAAATTAATAAGAACCTTTTGCTGCTTTCAAGGCTTGAGAGCAAGCAGTTTGATATTACCCAAGGTATGACAGTGAACGCTATTGTTGAGCGCCACCTGCCTTTTTTTACAGAACAGGCACAAGCCAAAAACCTGGAGATACGGTATACTCCTCAGGCAGTCCTGTATGTTTCAGCTAATGCTGTCTTACTTGAAATTGTAATCAACAATCTCTTTAACAATGCTATTAGGCATAATATTGAGGCAGGGGAAATAAGTATACTACTCAAAGAAGATTCATTGTGCTTCAGCAATTCAGGTGAATCGGGACCACTTGACCAGCTTCGTATTTTTAATCGTTTTACTAAAGCGAGCACCAGCTCCCAGGGAAGCGGACTGGGTCTTTCTATCGTCAGCAGGATTGCTACTCTTAATGGATGGAATTTCTCCTACAGATTCGAAGAAAAACAACATTTTTTCTGCTTGGATTTCTAATCTTCTAAATATCTTCTAAATTCATACTGAAGTTTGTTCCAAAATTTCAGTACCTATGTTTACAAATTTCAAATCCGCTGGCAGATTTGACCTGCTGCTTCATTTTACAGTTTGGTTTATATTCAGTTCTCTGCTGCTTCGTATTGCTTTTCTTTTACTTGAATATCAGGACGTATCCTTGGTTTTGCCTGACCTGATCCAAACACTCCTTACCGGACTATTCTACGATCTTGGAACGGTAAGCTTTATTATTCTGCCTGCATCATTCTATTACATGATTATGCCTTCGAGATGGGTGGGGAGTTTAGCCGACACGGTAATTATACTTTTCTTTACTGCACTTTCCATATTCATTCTGGTGCTTACCTTTTTTGCAGAGATTATATTCTGGGGCGAGTTTAAATCTAAATTTAATTTCATAGCGGTG
Organism: Flavobacterium frigidimaris; assembly: GCA_900129595.1. Classification (GTDB taxonomy): domain Bacteria; phylum Bacteroidota; class Bacteroidia; order Flavobacteriales; family Flavobacteriaceae; genus Flavobacterium; species Flavobacterium frigidimaris. The sequence continues at coordinate 24,144 of FQWG01000035.1, forward strand.
GATTACCTGATTTATACCCATGAGGTATTGGCCAATATCCAGGAATCATATCCGTTGCCCATATTAATTGGCAGCATGCTTTTGATCACGGGACTTTTTATCTTTATTTTCCTCAAAAGGGGTGCCCTTACAAATACGCTTTCAGTATCTGCTTCACCGTTATCTCGTTTTGTTTTGTTTTCATTATTACTTTCAATATCAGTGATATTTACCTGCTTTGTGCGCAATGACATGGCTGAATGGTCTGCCAACCGGTATAATTCTGAGATTTCCAAATCAGGAATTTATTCTTTTGTTGCTGCCTTTCGCAATAACCAGATGGAATATAAGCAATTTTACAGTTCTATTGATGACGATAAGGCATTTGCCCTGGTAAGAAGCAAACTTCAGGGAAGTGGAAATAGTGGTGGGAAAACCATGCGCTCTGTCAGCCGTAAAATAATTGACAGCTGCGGGCAGGAAGAACAGCGAAAGAATGTTGTTTTTATATTAGTAGAGAGTTTCAGCGCAGGATTTATGAAAGAATTCGGCAATAAGGAAAATATTACACCTTTTTTGGACAGTCTGGCTCAGGAAAGTATTTTTTTTAGTGATATGTATGCTACCGGAACGCGAACGGTAAGGGGAATGGAGGCTGTTACACTTTGTATCCCTCCAACACCGGGCCAGAGCATTGTCAAGCGACCGGAAAACAGTGATCTTTTTACTATTGGATCAGTATTCAGAAAAAAGAAATACGCTACGAATTTCTTTTATGGAGGGGACGGATACTTTGATAATATGAATGCCTTTTTTGGAGGGAATGGCTTTACCATTTATGACCGTGGCCGAGGAAGTGTGCTAAGTGATAAAATTAAAACAGTCCGCAACAACATTGAAGACAAAGAAGTGACTTTTGAAAATGCATGGGGCATATGTGATGGTGATATTTATAGCAAGATGCTAAAAACGGCTGATTTGCATTACAGTAAAAAAGAGCTTTTTTTTAATTTTGTGATGACCACTTCCAATCACAGACCATATACCTATCCTGATAATACCATTGATATACCTTCTGGAACTGGGAGAAACGGGGCGGTGAAATACACCGATTATGCACTACGCGAATTTTTCCGTAAGGCCAAGGAAAAACCATGGTTCAAAAATACAATTTTTGTAGTGATTGCTGACCATTGTGCAAGTAGCGCGGGTAAGGATGAAATTGACATAGCCAACTATCATATTCCGGCATTTATTGTCAACATGCCTGAAGATCAAAATCGCAAAGTGCTAAAACAGTGCTCACAGATTGATTTTTTTCCCACCTTATTTTCTCTTATGCATTGGAATTATAACTCCATTTTTTTTGGGAATGATATTTTAAATTCCAATTATGAACAGCGCGCCCTTGTGGGTACTTATAGAAAACTCACCTTAATGAAGAAAAATAAGGTGGTAATACTCTCAGACCAGAAAAAGCAGTCGGCGTATTTATGGGATAAGAAAGACAACAGCCTTTCACCGGTAGATATTGACCAAAATATGCTGGAAGAAACTATTGCCTGGTACCAGACCGCGGATTATCTATTTACCAATAAATTATTACATTAAAATCATGGCTTCACTCTATATTCATTTTATCGTCAATCCAATTTCGGGCGGCGGTACCCATAACATAAATGTTCAAATGATTAGAAATTTTTTTCCCAACCAACATGTAGTAGTGGAATACACTCAGTATAAGGGACATGCCATGGCTCTGACCACCGCCGCTATGCAAAATGACCCTTACTGTATTGTGGCCTGCGGAGGAGACGGCACAGTCAATGAGGTTGCTTCGTGTCTGGTGAAATCTAAAATCATGCTGGGAATTATCCCGGTAGGTTCAGGTAACGGACTGGCCTCGCACCTGAAGATTCCCAAACAGATTAATAAGGCTATGGAAATTATTTCCAAAGGCAGGACCATACGAATTGATGCAGGAAAGGTCAATCATTATTATTTTTTCAGCAATATGGGTATCGCTATGGATGGTATGATTATTAAAAAATATGAAAAGTCCAGAAGAAGAAAGCTGATGTCTTATGTATGGGCATCTATTGTTGCTGCTTTTGAATACCGCACGGCAGAAACTCTTTTGAATATTAACGGTGAGAATATGTGGATAAACCCAATGCTGCTTTTTATTGCCAATTCCAATAAAATGGGCTACGGTATGAGCCTTACTCCGAGGGCCAGTCTTACCGATGGAAAATTGGATATTTTTATAGTTCCAAAAATCAATTTTTTTGGAAAACTACATCTTGCTTTCAGCATTCTTAAAGGAACTACAGAGAGCTTTAAGAAAGCTACAATGATAAAATGTGATACAATGAATATTGTTGTACCAAAGAAAATATTCATTGATGTGCAGATTGACGGTGAATACCAATATCTGAAAACCAATAAACTTTATGTAACTATACTAAAAGAAAGTCTTACTGTAGCAGTTTAATAAAGTTGTGAGCCTAAACTTTGGTAGGTATTTTATAATATCAACCTTTTAGCAGTTTTTATTACAAAAAAAATGTATTTTCATCATGAAAATAATCTTAGATTCAATTGAAATGAACAGAAAAGGCATAATAATCATTATTGAAGATGATCAAGACGATCAGGAGATACTAAAAGAAGTACTTGATAAACTTTCCCACCCAAACAAAATTCTATTTTTTTAGCGACGGTGAGGATGCTCTAGATTTTCTTAACTCCCACTTCAAAGAGCCAGAACGTTTCTAGCTGGTATGATATCGTTTGGGTACTGCATGATATAGCAGTAAAATATCCTAGTAAAAAGTCTGCTAAATACGTGTGGAATTTTTAATAGGACCTCAATTCTAGCATAAAATTAATGACTTCCTCTGCCACGAATCTGCCACAAAACTCTAAGTATTTTTTTTTATATGTATAGAGCACTAAACTGTGGAAATTCTCAATCTGATCTCTTTGTTTTAGGTATTCAAAATTTCTCAAAAAAGAGTCACCTAGTACAGAGTCTAAAAAAAAATAAAGTATTTCTTCCAAAAAAAAAGAGCTTCTGTGAATCATCTTTCGTATTAATTAAGACAATAATTTTAGTCTAAAATTAACTTATATATATATTATTTTTTAGACATCTTGAAAGTAGAAGTCACTAAATTTATGTAAGGGGATATATCATTATCGAAAAGTTTAATTAGTTATTTTTTAAAACATTATATCACAAAATATCCTCAAATGAGTCGGCTAAAATTTTTAAATCTTCAAGTAAAAGGTTCATATTCGCTCCTTCTAAGTCACCTCTTGGGACAAATCAGAATTTTTCTGATTTGTCCCTTTTTTTTTATTGTCTAAGCCCTTGTAAAATAAGAGCATTAGCCTCAATCCTTC
>FQWG01000030.1 GCA_900129595.1 Flavobacterium frigidimaris
TACCAAACAATATTTGTTTCGTTAAACTGAACACTTGCAAAAGTTGGTGCATTTACCAAACAGAAGTTTTGAGTTCCGGCTGTTACCAATGTTGGCGTAGCAGGATCCGTTACACTAATGGTTACTGATAATCTTACTGAACTCTCACAAGTTGTTGTAGCATCTTTTATTGCTGCAAAGTAAGTTCCGCTTGTTAGTGCTGTAGTAGATGGAATCGATGTTCCGCCTGTTAAAGCTGTATACCAAACGATATTTGCTTCGTTAAACTGAACACTTCCAAAAGTTGGTGCATCAACCAAACAGAAGTTTTGATTTCCCGCAGTTACCAAGGTTGGCGTAGCAGGATCCGTTACACTAATGGTTACTGATAATCTTACTGAACTCTCACAAGTTGTTGTAGCATCTTTTATTGCTGCAAAATAAGTTCCGCTTGTCAACACTGTAGTTGACGGAATTGCTGTTCCTCCTATTGAAGCTGTGTACCAAACAATATTTGTTTCGTTAAACTGAACACTTGCAAAAGTTGGCGCATCAACCAAACAGAAGTTTTGAGTTCCGGCAGTTACCAAAGTTGGTGTAGCAGGATCTGTTACACTAATAGTTACTGACAATCTTTGTGAACTCTCACAAGTTGTTGTGGCATCTTTTAATGCAGCAAAATAAGTTCCGCTTGTCAACACTGTAGTTGACGGAATTGCTGTTCCTCCTATCGAAGCTGTATACCAAACAATATTTGTTTCGTTAAATTGAACACTTGCAAAAGTTGGCGCATCAACCAAACAGAAGTTTTGTGTTCCGGCAGTTACTAAAGTTGGAGTTGGAGGATCATTAACTATTACAGTAGCAACCTGAAGCTCTCCGTTTTTATTTGGACAAGTACTAATACTTGCAACTGCTACGTAATAAGACACAGGACTCATTGCAGCTGTTAAACCTGTTACTGTTAAGGCTCCTGTCGTTCCGTTAATTGCATAAGTTACACCACTAGTTGTTCCATTAAGAATTGGCTGAGTCTTATTAGCATCCAAATACCAAAAGAAAATTGGGGCTGCCAACGTACTAGTTGGTGTCAATACAGCACTAGTTCCGAGACAAACAGAAGCATTATTTACATTAATATCTGTTGCAAGAGAACTTGGCAAAATAGTAAATGTCACTTGTTTTCTATCTGCTACTGCCGTTTCACAATATTCAACTGAACTAACTCCTACATAATAGGTATAAGTTCCCGGAGTTAATCCTGTTAATGCTAATGTCGATGTTGTTTCTGTAAGAGCGACCTGACCTGTACCATCAAACTTAAACCATTGATACACCGGAGTAGTCAGTGCTGGTGTCGGTTTTAAAACTGCAGCCAGGGTTACTGTACCATCTTCAGTACAAACAATAGTACCATTAGTTCCGTTTATTGTTACGTTTGCTATTGCATCTGCAGGAGTAGTTGCTCTAACTACTACCGTAACTTCACCTCTTTCCAGAGCTGCACAACCGTAACGAATAGGCTGAATATAATACTTATAAGTACCTGCCGCTAACGTAGCCGGAAGTGTAAAACTTTGACCGCTTGCTACAGGATTCCCTCCTATTGGCGTATCGTACCAGGCATAACCTGCACAAGATTTTGTAGGGACTGTGAGCGTAATCGTCGCACCCGGACAGACGGTTATCTTATTATTATCATCTGATCCTTCTACTTTAGTATTGGTTACACGGTCAATAGTGTGCACTCTAAGCTGATCTAAAACATTAACAGCAGCAGCTAAAGTAATCACTACTTTATCATAGGGCTGTGTCTGAGGCGCAACAATTGTCATAGCCATAGTATCTCCGGAAAGCAGTTTTAGAGTCAACAAACCTGTATTATCATTGCCTTGTATTGGTGCACCAACAGCAATATTTCCTGAATAAAGCTGAATTCGGAATCCTGCAAGCACGCCAACATTTAAAAGAGTTCCTGGTTTTGAAATCGTAATGCGTAAACTATCTCCCACCATAGATGGTGTTCGAAAAGTTGCGGTTAATTCAGCACCAGCAAGTACTCCTACTCCATTAAACATGGTAGCATAGGTAGCCACATCTTTATCAGCTACATTCCATGGATCAGAAACGCCCACCGTAGCGGTTAACACCCCAATTCCTAAGTCTTTTACGCCAGAGAAAACATCTTCGATATCACCTTGTCCACATGCTATTTGCGTCACTTCTTTTTTATAGTAAGCATCATAAACATTAACATTTTGTGCCAGACTTACAATAGATCCTAACTGAACTCTGATACCATCATAATCCTGAACTCCAGCTGTATTAGATGGAACAAATGTATATTCGAATGAGTTTTGGCCTGGCAATAATTTCACTAGTGAACTTGATACCGATTGTAAAGTTCCAATATCAATTGGGGTTCCCCCCCCGTTACGCTTAGTACCTATTACGGAAATACTTTCCCCTACTGCAAGCAAAATATTTTGTAAACCTAGTTTAACAGTTACGGGAGTTCCTTTAGGAATAGTAGTTGGCCATTGTAGATTTTGCCAAGTAGTACCAATACCTAAAAGCCCAAAACCAGTTGTTATTGTTGAATATGTTGCAGGATCTTTATCTACTGCCAAAAGCTCGTTTGTTACCGTTCCGCTAATAACTGTTCCTTTTAATTGAGAATCAGCATATACTCTTTCTTGTAATGCATCACAAGAAGCAGGATCTATAACACTTATTGTTACTATCTGACTTGTAGTACAGTTTCCTAAAGTTGCTATTACAGTATAAGTAAAGATACCAACAGTATTAAGAGGCCCCAAATTACTTGAAGACACTAAATTTCCTTGTTGATCATACCATGCAATTGTTCCGTTTGATGTTGCAGTTAAGCTAACCGAAGAACCTTTTGTAACCGCAATTGAACTGGTTACATCCGTTAATGTCGGTAGAGGATTTACATTAACTTCTACTAGTAACTTTACAGATGGACAAGCCACGCCAGTTGTCTGAGCCTGAATAAAATAATTACCAGTGGCGGTGATATTAGCAGCAACAGCATCTGTAATTGGATTATTGGCTGAATCAAAGAAAGTATAAGTTGTATTTCCTGTTGTATCAAAATTTGTAATAGCATCTTTTAGGTTTACTTTAGCACAACCTGCAAATGGACTTGCAACCGTTAAATTTGAACCTGCAGGATAATTTACAATAACTTCTTTTAATGTTCCGTCTATATTTTCACAAGCTCCTCCGTTAAGTACAGATATATAATAAGTATAAGTAGGATTAGCAGAAGTAAGCCCGCTAATGGTTAAAGCTCCCGTTGAAGGATCTATAGTTCCCGCCGCAGCTTGTGTTTTATTTTGATCTAAATAATATTTAAATGTTGCTCCTGCCAAAGCAGATGTAGGAGCCAATACTACACTTCCATTACAAGAAGCTGTCAAAGGGCTTGCAATTGTAATATCTGCTGCTGTTGGAATTGGTAATACCGTAACTGTAACTGGCTGACGAACACTATTAACACATATTCCTCTTACAGCTTCTATATAATAGGTTGTTGTTGTTGTAAGCGAGCCTGTATTATAAGTTGCTGTGTTTGAATCTAAAGCAGTTCCACCACTTGCTACATCATACCAATTAATTGTATCTCCACCAGTAACTGTAGCTGTTAACGTTGCTGATTCCCCAGAACAAATTGGAACTGTATTACCTGTAATTGCTGCTTCTTTAAATTTAAATGAAGCGCCATAAATATCTAATTCACTTAATAAAGATAGAACTCCTCCCAAACGTACCTGAACTCCTGAGAAATCACCTCCGGCTACAAAACTAGCTCTAAAACGATTTCCTCCTAAAAGCTGTATATTCAAAAGGTTATTAATAGAAACTGTATCTGGATTATCTACTCCAACATTAAAGCTTTGTAAACTTATATAAGAAAGAAGACCAATATCCAAAACTCCCGTTGGTAATCCCAACTCAACTTCAATTATATCTCCTGCAAATCCAAGATTTGCAAAAGTAAGTCTTTGTTGTACATAGCCATCTACTCCCACAGGATTTAGAAGCCTTGTTGCTGTACTATAATTTCCATCTACAGATAGTCCTTCCGTATTCAATGCAGCTCCACAACCTACACACAAAATTCCACTTGTTGAAATCGCTTGTCCATTAGCTTGTAAACAATTAGTAATTGGAGCTGGAGGTGTTACTACAACATTAATTGCTGTTCTAGTACTACTTACGCAATTAAAATTATTTCTAGCAGAAATATAATATGTTTTACTAGCTGTTAATGCTGGAGATGGTGTAAAACTAGTACCAATAAATAATCTTGTTCCGTCTGTTGCAGCGTCATACCATTCATACGCTACATCTACGACCGGATTCGTAACTTGCAAAGTTACTACTTGACCAGAAGGAACAATTACTGTTGTTACAGCCACAGTTGGAACCGGAGGTAACGGGTTAACATTCACTGAAGCCTGAGAACGGGTACTTGAACAATTTCCAATTACAGCTTCAACATAATAATCTGTAGAAGCTGTCAAAGCTGGTGTTGTAAAACTAGTTCCGGTAAACAATAAATTGCCGCCAGAATTTGCATTGTACCATCTATAAGTCGTACCTGCAACTGGCGTATCTACTGTTATTGTTGTCGATTCTCCACTACATAAATTTGACGGACCTCCAAAAACTACCGTTGGAGCAACAGGGTTATTTACTGTAACCCCAACAGGATTTCTTTCGCTATTTACACAACCATTGCGAGTAACTTCTACATAATAAGTTGTATTAGCAGTTAGCGGTAAAGTTGTCAAAGAAGCTGTACTACTTAATAAATTTCCACCAGATAAAGCATCATACCATTTGATTGTTTCGCCCAAAGCTAAATTAGCTGTCAAGGTTGTAGTTTGTCCACCGCAAATTGTAGTGTTCCCTGTAATTGCAGGTGCTTTATATCTATACGTTGCCTGATAAATATCTAAACTGGTTACTGCAGCAACCAAACTACCTAATCTAATCTCGACACGATCAAAATTTGCACCGGCAACAATACTTGCTCTGAATTTGTTTCCTCCCAGTACTCTTAAAGTAACCAACGCATTATTGATAAAGGTTCTGTCTCCATTATAAGTGGCACCATTATAAGTGGCTAAACTCACACCACCTAATAAAGAAAGATCAGCAATACCAACCGGTAATTCTAAATCAACATCTACAATATCACCTGCTTTTCCCGGATTATTGAATTGAAGGGTTTGCTGAATCCAACCGTTTAACAAACCAGCCGTAAGAGTTAATCTTGCTGCTGTATTACTGTTTCCGTCTACTGAATTATTAGGAGATGTTGTAGAACATAACAAACAAATTCCGTTTTGTGCAGTTTGTTGGCTATTGGCTTCCAGACATCCTCCTAATGCTACTGGTAAAACGGTTACCGTAACAGGTTCTCTTGTTGCGCTTACACATCCCCCTACAGTATTAACAGATTCAACATAATAGGTTTTACTTGCTGTTAAAATAGGAGTTGTAAAAGTAGTAGAATTGGCTAATAATTTTGTTCCACCTGTAGTAGTTTCATACCAATCTAAACCAACACCTGGTTCAGTTGTAGAAGCATTTAAAGTGGCATTTTGCCCGGAAAGTATAGTTACACTAGGCGTTAATATCGTAGCAAGCCCCGGAACCGGAGTCGAAGTAACAGTTACTTGTGTACGGGCAGACTTACAGGCTCCAATGGACGCTTCTACATAAAAAGTAGAAATACCTACAGGCACAGTTGGCGAGTAAGTATCTCCCTTTCCCGTATTTAATGCTATTCCATCAGTCGGCACGTTATACCAGGAATAAGTTGTTTCTAATACCGGATTTATCACTGATAATGTAGTTGCCTGTGTTGCTCCTGCAGAACAGATTGAAGTTCCTACAGTACTTACGGCTGGTTTTATAGGATTGAGAACATTTATAGTTACAGGTATTCGCGCATCACTTTCGCAACCAGGGCTTCGTGAAGTACTTACATAATAAGTTGTTGTAGCTGTTAAGGCTGGCGTAGTATAATTACCAGTAGTAGAAAGTGCAGCAGTAGAGGTTGGTGAATCATACCAAGATACAGTTGTACCTGTTGCCGCAGTAGCTGCAAGCGCAATAGATTGCCCTGTACACACTGTTTGTGTATTTCCTCCCGTAATAACAGGGCTTGCGAATTGCAAGCGCACATCGTATATTCTTAAACTATTTAATAAAGAAACAACTCCGCTGGTTCTAATCTTTATCTGATTTGCATCTTTAGTCAGCGTAAATTTAAAAACTTGAATATTAGTACCTCCTAAAAGTTGAACATTTATTAATCCATTAAGAGCAACAGGATCACCAGCATCTGCACCAGAAAGCTTCGCCTGAACAGTTGAATTTGACAATAATCCTGCACTTAATAATGGGTTACCATCACCCAAATAAAGAACTATCTGATCTCCCGCTTTCGCAATCTGATCAAAATTTAAAGTTTCTTCTGCAAAACAACCAACGCTAATACCCATTACCATTGTTGTGTAAGAAGTTAAATCCTGATCATATGCTTTGGCAGGAGAATCTACGTTCAATCCTATACAAATACCACCTCCACTATTGACTGTATGTGAGATTGGTCTACAAAAAGTCTGCGCATAATTTATATTGCAAAACAGCAATAAAACCAATAAAGCCAACAATCTCTTCTTAACGATGAGATCATAAAAAGTAAAATTTTTTTTCATAATTTGGAAGATTAGAAAATGGACAATAAAATACCTGTTGCGATAAGCACGTATGCTTAGGCAATTTTAAAAAACGTTAAAAATCAACTAATTAAAATGAAATTTAAATCCGTAGTATACTAAGAATGTAAACTGCATTTAATAAAAAAATCATGTCGTATTGCGTATACCGAAGTATACCAAAGAGCAGTTTTTATTCCTAGAGAATAAAAAATGTCCGAAAAAATTCAGGAAATATTGATCTGAATCAATCTTCCAGGAGGAGTGATTTGTTGTAGAATTAATTTTCATAAAAGAAAATTTAAGTTGAGTAGAACTGGGGAAATTCTTAATATATAGTATGATTCAATATTTATAGAACGTTGATTAGGCGATCTGTAAACTTTGTTCCTTTAGAATTGAATTCTAAAAATTGAATACATTATTTTTAACAAGAGACCATTTTGAGTTTAAATAAATTTGAACGCAAAAAATGCTCTTTATTAATAAAGACTCCGTTTGGGCTTCAAAAATAAAAAACTGATGTAACTAAAAAATTGTTGTGAAAAGTTTGCACTTACATGAAAAACTGATTTCGAAATAAACTTAATTATTCTCAAACAGATAAAAAACAAAACTAAAATAACAGGAATAATTAATGCAAACTTGATAAGGAGAGTAGAAGTCAATTCCATAAGCAATATAATTAAGTTACGATTTAAATCTTTAATTTGAAATTTCAGTAAATACAAAAACTATAATTCGTTTTAATAAAAAAATGCAATCAAATTGTTTTTGTTGACAAGCGTTTTTAAAAGTTAAAAAAAGTACTTTGTTTAACTTTGGTATTTTAAAATTAGAAAAAAGTAAAATATAAAACAACTGTAAAATTCTTATTATTTTAGTTTTAAAGGAAACTTAAAATTATAAAAACCGTTAAAACATCAGAAAAACCTACACTTTTAAGCAAAAAATGGTTAAAATAAATTGTTTCAAAAAAAAAGTTTTTTTATGTTAAATCTCTATTATGTAGTACTAGAACTACACAAACAGAATAGTAATCGATTAAAACAAAACACAAAAGGTTAATTTGAAAAGCAAAACTTACATTTAAAATTAAAAAATAATTTTTATTGCGTTATTCTAAAAAAAGGAGTAGAAATACGGGGTCTAAAAAATAAAAAAGCTTAAACAAAACTTAAAAAAACAAAAAAAGGTAAATAATTTAACAAATAAATTATTTACCTTTTTTGAAGAAATCAAAACTAAATTATGACTCAATAATAGTATTAATTTGAGTGAATAATTGTCCATCACTTAAAAATGCACCTTGCTGAATCAATTCAAAAATAGAGGCATTTCTATCCTCTGTAAATACTTTTTTACCGACTTTCATTTCTATATTTTCGGTGAACATATTATCACTTAACCATTGCAGGCCTTCTTTAGTTAAAAAGTCAATTTCAGAAACAAGCGATTTTAAAACTATCGATTGTACATCTTTTTCAAAACACTTGAATAAGAAGATATGATTTTTAGAAAAATGTTCTAAAAATTCTGCTCTGGACAAAACACCTTCCCAAATCAAATCTGAGAAAACATCCAGTTCCTGTTCTGCCACTTCAGGCTTATTAATTTTAAGAGAATCCCACTCTGCTTTATCAATCGTCTGTGTAGCTAAAAAATTAGCGAATTCTGCATGCAATTCATCAAATTGCTCTTTTGTTAATCTTGCGTATTTCATTTTATTTTTAGGCTTTATGCCTTACGCTATAAGCTTTAAGCAAGATGCTTTGCGCAAATAACTTTAAGTCTGATTAATTATTACTTCTTTTAAACAAAAAAATCCCGATTCGCATCGGGATTTTTATATAGTATATAAAACTATTACTTTTCAGCAACAATTTCGTATGGTAATTCAACGATTACATCTCTGTGTAAACGCACATTTGCAGTGTATTTACCAGTACGTTTAACGATACCGCTAGTGATGAATTTTCTATCGATTACTTGTCCACCTTTAGCTAAAGCGTCAGCGATATCAATATTCGTGATTGAACCGAATAATTTTTCTCCACCTGCTTTTGCGAAAAGTTTAATTTCAATCGCTTTTAAAGTTTCAGCTAATGCTTTTGCGTCAGCAACAACTTTAGCCTCTTTGTGAGCTCTTTGTTTTAGGTTTTCAGCCAATACTTTTTTAGCTGAAGGAGTTGCTAAAGAAGCAAAACCCTGAGGGATTAAAAAGTTACGTCCGTAACCCGCTTTTACAGTAACTACATCATCTTTAAATCCTAGATTCTGTACGTCTTGTTTTAAAATAAGTTCCATGTTGTTGTCCTTTATTTGAGAAGTTAGGTTCCATCTTACCGGAAACCAACAACTATTCTTTTAATATTATTTTAATAAATCGGCCACGTATGGCATTAAAGCTAAGTGACGCGCTCTTTTTACAGCTACAGAAACTTTTCTTTGGTATTTTAATGAAGTTCCGGTTAAACGACGAGGAAGAATTTTTCCTTGCTCATTAACGAATTTCAATAAGAAATCAGCATCTTTATAATCGATATATTTGATTCCTGATTTTTTGAAACGACAGTACTTTTTAGTTTTGTTAGTTTCAATGTTTAAAGGCGTTAAATATCTGATATCTCCGTCTTTTTTTCCTTTTGCAGATTGCTCTATTGTAGACATAATAATTAAGCTTTAGTAGATTTTAATTTGGCTCTTCTTCTTTCAGCCCATGAAATAGCATGTTTGTCTAAACTTACAGTTAAGAAACGCATAACTCTTTCGTCACGTCTAAATTCAGTTTCAAAAGCAATTAGAACTTCTCCAGCTACTTTGAATTCGAATAAGTGATAAAAACCACTTTTTTTGTTTTGGATTTCGTAAGCCATTTTTTTCAGACCCCAATCCTCTTTTGACACCATTTCAGCTCCTCTACTAGTAAGAAATTCTTCAAATTTCGTTACTGTTTCCTTCACCTGAACCTCAGATAAAACGGGATTTAAAATGAAAACAGTTTCATAATGATTCATAAATACAATATTTATTTGTTAAAATTGGGTGCAAAAGTAACCATTTAATTTATATATACAACACTTTTTTACTTTTATTCGTTGTAATGTAAAAAATGCATGCCGATTTTAGTTTTTTTTACAAAAAAATAATACATTTACTACTGCTATCCTGAATTTATTCTAAATTTTAATGTTATGAAACTAAACTGTGTTGTTGTAGATGATAGTTCTATACAGAGGACAATTATTGCAAAATTAGTTAATAATCACCCAGGTTTGCACTTAATCGGGGATTTTTCTAATGCAATCGAAGCAAAAAGCTGTATTTCTCTAAATAATATCGACTTAATATTTCTTGATATCGAAATGCCCGTCATTAATGGTTTTGACTTCTTAGACGGCTTAAAATCTAAGCCGCAAATTATTTTTATTACTTCTAAAGCTGAATATGCTTTAAAAGCTTTTGACTATGATGCAACTGATTACCTTCAGAAGCCTATTGCTGTAGATCGCTTTAATGCTTCTGTAAAAAGGGCAATTGATATGCATTTGCTCAAAAAAGATGTCAAAGAAGAAGAAGGTGAACATATATTCATCAAGAGCAACCTTAAGAAACTTAAAATCTTTACCGCAAAAATCAAATGGATTGAAGCTTTTGGAGATTATGTAAGGGTTGTTACTGAAGATGACAGTAATCTGGTGCTTTCGACAATGAAATCTTTTGAAAATGATTTATCTAAAGACAAATTTATCCGTGTGCACAAATCTTATATTATCAACATCGATAAGGTAGAACGCTTTAACAGCAAATTTGCCGAAATTGGTATTACCAAAATTCCGCTCAGCCGAAATAAAAAAGAAGATTTAGTAAAAGCATTGTCAACGTCGTCATAATTTAATAAAAGTCGACATTCACAACAACTTTTATAGCTCTGTACTGCGCAACAGCCTCAAAACTATTCATCATTTTCTGAATAGTTTTTTTTGTTGCACCCAATGGCATATTCTGCGGGATCTTAATTAAGATGGTTCTGATGTACTCATTTCTGATTCTGCTAATGGCAGGTTCTTCGGGACCTAAAACCGGAATCCCCAGATTTTGACTTAAAACCTGGTACAGCCACATTGAACCTTCTTTTAACTTATCGAATTCCCTGTGCTTCAAAGTAAGCTTTATAATCCTGAAATAAGGCGGATACTTATAAATCATGCGATCGTATAATTGCTCCTTATACATACCTATATAATTATGGCTGGTAACCTGCTGAATTGTATTGTGATTTGGATTGTAGGTCTGAATTACCACTTTTCCTTGTTTTTCAGATCTTCCGGCTCTTCCTGCCACTTGCGTCATCATCTGAAAACTACGCTCAAAAGCCCTGAAATCAGGATAATGCAACATATTATCGGCATTCATAATCCCGACTAAGCTCACATTATCAAAATCTAAACCTTTGGCAAGCATTTGTGTTCCTACCAGAATATCAATTTCACGATTTTTAAAAGAATCTATGATCTTCTCAAAACCAAATTTCCCACGCGTGGTATCCTGATCCATTCGGCCTGTTTTGGCTTTAGGAAAAAGCGCTATTAATTCCTGCTCGATTTGTTCCGTTCCGAATCCTTTTGTAGTCAGATCAATACTTGAACAACTATGGCAGTGCGATGGTTTGGCGATAGAATAACCACAATAATGGCAGCGTAATTGGTTTTTATGCTTATGAAAAGTAAGACTTACATCACATTGCTGGCAATGCGGTACATGACCACAGGTCATACATTCAATTATCGGCGAATATCCCCGTCTGTTTTGAAATAAAATAACCTGCTCACCCAAAGACAAAGCCTCAGCAATTTCTTCGATTAAAAGATCACTAAAATGGCCTGTCATTCTTTTTCTGAAATGTTTGTCTTTCAAATCAACCAAAACAATCTCAGGCATTCGAACATTATTATAACGTTCTGCCAGTGTCACCAGACCATACTTATCAGTCTGGGTATTAAAATAGGTTTCAATACTTGGTGTTGCAGATCCCAGAAGCACTTTTGCATTATGAAAATTAGCCAGTACAATTGCGGCATCTCTGGCGTGATATCTTGGCGCAGGATCTGTTTGTTTAAAAGTCTGTTCGTGTTCTTCATCGACAATAAGCAAACCTAAATCATTAAAAGGCAAGAACAAGGCTGACCTCGCTCCTATTACAATCTGTGCTTTGGGTGAATTTTCGAGTGTTTGCTTCCAAACCTCAACTCTTTCATTATTGCTGTATTTAGAATGAAAAACCGCTACTTTATCTCCAAAATGAAGTCGTAAACGCGAAACCAGCTGCGTGGTAAGTGCAATCTCCGGCAACAAATACAAAACTTGTTTTCCGGTAGCTAAATATTCCTCTATTAATTTGATGTAAATCTCTGTTTTTCCGCTTGATGTAACACCATGTAACAAACAAACTTCTTTCTCTGCAAAACTATTCCTGATCGCTGTAAAAGCAGCTTCCTGCGGTTCACTTAATAATAATTGTTTTTCAGTTGCCTGTCCCGAAAACGAAACACGGTCTTGCTGTAAAAGATATTCTTCGAAAATTTCTTTATCAATCAAAGCTTTTACCGTAGCCGAAGCTGAATTCGAAATCTCAACCAATTTTTTTACTGTGATTGGTTTCTTCTCAGAAGCCATAAGCTGAAAATAAGCCAAAACAATTTCCTTTTGTTTATTAGCACTTTTCAAAACTTCCAGTAATTCTCCTAAGCCATTATCTGATTCGTATTTCGCATGTAATTTTACATACCGAACCAGTTTCGGCTTATAACTTTCTTTCATCTCCTCTTCTAAAACAATAATGTCTTTCGTAATCATTTTTTGAAGAATCGGAAAAATATTTTTCTTATTTAATATCAAAATAATTTCCTGTACTTTTAGTGAGCTTTGTTGCTGCAAAGCTTCATAAACCAAAAACTCTTCGTCTGAAAGTTCGTTTTGATCTACAACAGTATCTGTTTTGTACGAAATAATAGTTTCACTTTCCAGTAATAATCCACTTGGAAAAGCGCCACGATACACATCACCAATACCGCACATATAATAAGTTGCTACCCAAAGCCAATGTTTAATCTGGGTTTCGGTCGCAATAGGTTTTTCGTCCAGTATCTCGTGAATTTCTTTGGCATCATATAAACTTGGTTTGTTTTGATGAATATCAATGACCAAAGCTGTATATATTTTACTTTTACCAAAAGGCACCGCCACGCGCATTCCTTTTTTTATAAAATGAAATTCGGCTTCAGAAATACGATAAGTAAAGGTTTTAGCTAAGGAAAGCGGCAGGACAACTTCGACAAAAAACATGTAAATATTTTATAGAATTAAGAGATTATTTTTGACCTGAAGTCTTCGCAGTATTATACTTCTGAACCAATTTCAATGTATGATTTAAAGATCCAAGATCTTTCCAGTCATCATGGCCTGTAATAATATATTTAGGATTTTTGAATTTTGCCTGTACTTTCTTAATAGACTTCTCCCAGTCTTTTACATCGGCATCTCCTAAATATCCTAAATCTTTTGCGTCAGCACTTTTTATAAAACAACCTCCGTAAAGCACTTTTTCTTTAGCGAACCAAACTACAATATTATCTTGTGCATGACCTTTTCCGGGATAATAAACCTCAAAAGTATGCTGTCCAACAGTAAACGTAGTATCATTTGGAATCACAAATTGAGCTCTTTTTTTATTTTCCTTTTTAAGGATTTCATCGGTTAATTTTATAGTATAGGTTTTAATTCCTTTTTCTCTGTAAAATCCTAAACCACCTGCCCTGTCTTCGTGTGAATGCGTTGCAAAATGCATTACAACTTCTTTGTGATGTTTTGCTTTTATACTATCCAATAACGGCTGAAATTGCTTTTCATCCCAAGGCGCATCAAAAAGCACAACTCCCTTGCTAGTAACGAGATACAATGCGTTTGCAGAAATCAGCGTTCCTTTATAATCATGAAACGTTTTATAAACATAAAAGTCACCCGTAAGATGACTTATTTGTAATGGCGAATTCTTAGATTGTCCAAAACTATGAGATAGTATGGTTAAGAATAAAACTATCGATGCTAATTTTCGCATTTTATTTTATGAAATTAATTTTTTACCCTCGTCCAGTATTGAGTTCTTCCCATGATAGAGATTCCAACGTAACCACGAAGTTTTAGTTTATCAGCAGATTCAAGTGTTATATAACATTTGTATTTTTTACCGTTTGTAGGATCAAAAATAGTTCCGCCGCTATATTCATCACCGTCTTTTTTAAGACCGTTGATAATATTTAAACCCAAAATTGGTTTGTTTTTATCTGCGCCCTCACATTTTACACAAACATCTTTTTTATGATCGGCACGAAGTATCTCAACGACCTTACCATATACTTTTCCTGACTTTTCGTAAATCTCTACAATAGATTTTGCCTCGCCGGTTTCATCGTCAATTGTTTTCCATTTCCCAATAACACTTTGGCTGTGAATTGTACCTAATGTCAGAAAGAAAACCCCAATAGTTAACATCCAATTTTTCATAATATTATTTGTTTTTTTGTTTTAGTTTTCTGATAGTTGCATTGAGTTCGAATCCCAAAAGCAGAATCATACAGTTTATCCAAATATAAAACATTAGAATTAATAAAGTACCAATTGAACCGTAAAGTTCGTTGTATTTTGAGAATTTTATAACCCAAATCCCAAAAAAGAACGAAGATATAACAATTAAGATGGTTGTAAAAACAGATCCAATGCTAATAAAAGGCACTTTATTATATTGTTTTGTACCATAACGCAATAATATTGAAGATGTTATCAGAATCATTAAAACAACAAACAAATATCGTCCCAAAATAATCAACGGAATACGATCACTCAACACATCCTGAATAATTGTCTTTTGAATAAACACCTCAAAAACTACAATTGTCGCCACTGTTACGAACAATATAATGGTCATAACGAGCGAAATGGCCAACGCCACTAAGTATTGATTAAAAAAACCACGTTTATCAAAAACATGTTTAGAAGATTCAAAACCGCTTAAGATCCCGTTAATACCATTTGCCATCAAAAAAATAGAAAGCAAAAAACCGGAAGACAACAATCCCGAGTGACTATTATTTAAGATATCGCTGATGATTTTATTAATAGCATCATAGGTATTTGGAGGAACACTTTGCTGTACGAACAACAAAAAATCTGCCTGAAAATTTTCTATCGGAATAAAAGGAATTAAGTTCAGAATAAACAAGGCAAAGGGAAACAAGGCCATGAAAAAACTAAACGAAACCGCACTTGCATGATACGAAAATGCTCCGTCGATAATACCAATAGTATACATTTCGAGTAAATCATATAACGAAAAACCTTCCAGCCATGGTAGTTTTATTCTCTTCAAAAATCGGACAAGAGTACGTACTACAGGAATTTTTTCAATCCGATTTTCTATCTCTTGAGACATATGTTGATTTTAGATTTTAGACTTCAGATTTTAGATTACAAACTCAAAACTTATAACTCAAAACTCATAACTTAAAACGCTTTCAAACTCAAATCCATATTGTAAACTGAATGGGTCAAAGCGCCTGATGAAATATAATTTACACCACACAAGCCATATTCACGAATCGTTTTTTCGTTAATGTTTCCTGAAGATTCCGTCTGGCATTTTTTACCAATGAGATTCACCGCCGTTTTAGTATCTTCATAATTAAAGTTATCAATCAGGATTCTGTGAACTCCGTCACTTAACAGAATTTCACGGATTTCATCCAGATTTCTGGCTTCTACGATAATCTTCAAATCCAAATTGTTTGCTTTCAGGTATTCTTTCGTTTTTTTGATTGCCAAAGTAATCCCACCGGCAAAATCAATATGATTGTCTTTTAGCATCACCATATCGTACAATGCAAAACGATGATTTTCTCCACCCCCAATTTTTACCGCCCACTTTTCAGCAGCCCTGAAATTTGGAGTTGTTTTACGGGTATCCAAAATTTTAGCGCCCGTTCCTTCCAGAAGCTGAACGTATTGATCTGTCTTGGTCGCAATGGCAGACATACGCTGCATAGTGTTAAGCACTACTCTCTCTGATTTCAAAATAGACTGAGAACTTCCTGAAACTTCAAAAACAACATCACCATATTCTACATGCGTTCCGTCTTCTATATACGTCTTGATTTTTAATTTAGGATCTACATATTCAAAAATCATTTTTGCAAGTGCAACACCCGCAATAATTCCCTGATCTTTTACCAATAATTTCGCTTGTCCGTGTGCCGTTTCAGGAATACATGCCAATGAACTGTAATCGCCTGTACCCACATCTTCTCGGATTGCGTTGCTAATCAATAGTTGTAATTCGGTTTGAAATTGTACTTCGCTAATCATTTTTATTAAGTTTTATGAGATGCTAAAGTAGGACTTATTTTGTGGATTTGAAAGTTTAGCCTTATTTTAAAAATTAAAAACTATGAAGTAATTAGGAGCAATAAAGCGTAAATTCTTAATCAAACTTAATCTCTTAATGGTTCAAAAAATCAAATAACATTAAATATCTTTGAGGTTCATTCAAACAAAATCATGGGATTAATTAAAGATATTTATTCGGTTACTTTTTACGAGAAATTTGGTCAGGCTGTCGCCGAAGTGCATCCGGCTTTTGATAAACAAAAATTTATTGAAGCCATTTACGAAGGTGATTTTACCCAGAAAGAATGGAAAGACCGCATGAAGCACACTACCCTGGTTCTGCATCAGTTTATGCCTGAAAATTTCCCTCAAGCCGTTTTATTAATTGACAAAATCATCGAAAGCCTGAAGAAGAACAAATTTACAGATGGCAATCTGGCTTTTATCTTTTTTGCTGATTATATCGAAATGTATGGTTTAGATGATTTCAAAACTTCGGTGAAAGCCTTTGTTTCGATCACACAATTTATCAGTTGCGAATTTGCGGTTCGCCCTTTTATTTTAAAGTATAAAGAAAAAATGATTGAGGAAATGACACGATGGTCGTTGCACGAAAACCATCACGTTCGGAGATTGTCCAGCGAAGGAAGCCGACCAAGATTACCCTGGGCAATGGCAATTCCGTTCCTGAAAAAAGACCCTGCTTCTATCCTGCCGATTCTAGAAAACCTGAAGAATGATCCTTCAGAGTATGTGCGCCGAAGCGTTGCCAATAACCTGAATGATATCGCCAAAGACAATCCGCAAATTGTATTAGAAATTGCTAATAAATGGAAGGGCTCGAGTAAAGAAACAGATGCAATCATCAAACATGGTGCTCGTACATTATTAAAACAAGGCCATCCGGAAATTTTAAGTCATTATGGCTTAGAAAGTACCAATATCGAACTTTCTGCTTTCGAAATAAAAACCCCAATAGTTAAAATTGGCGATTATCTGCAGTTTCATTTTCATTTAAATAATAAAAATGAGAACACCAAAACCGTTCGTTTAGAATATGCTGTTCATTATAAAAAATCAAAAGGATATTTGGCTAAAAAAGTATTCAAAATCAGCGAAAAAAGCTATCTACCCAATCAACTGATTAAAGTTGAAAGAAATCAGTCGTTCAAAATCATTACAACCCGCGTTTTTCATACCGGAATACATCAATTATCGATTATTATAAACGGGACTGAAAGTCAAACACTGGAATTTGAACTTACTGATTAAAAATTTAAACGCATAGAAACATAGCTTTTAGTTATCTAAAAAGGCGCTTCACGTGCATTAATTCAAGTAGTATTACGCAACTTACTATGTATAAAAATCCAGATTTTTTAAAACCATCTTCATTATATAATTTTGAATCTATGTTTCTATGTGTTAAATAAAATCGACAGCATAAAAGCATACTCGTTCCTTTTCCTTACTTTTATAGATAATACCGGAAACAAATTTCTTAATCTAAATTAAGTTACAGATTCTAACTACATCTGTAATTTTGCTTCAACTAAAACGAATACCATGTCAAATATCAGTTTAATTATCGAAGAACGCGCTGCCAATATTGGCAATTTTATGGTAGGCAGATTATTGCCTTTCCGGGAAAAAAGGGCTGTTGGCCCATTTGTCTTTATCGACCATATGGGACCTGCACATTTAAGTGATCACGAAAATATGGATGTTCCTCCTCATCCGCATATTGGTCTTTCTACCCTTACTTTTTTGTTTGAAGGAAGTATCATGCACCGCGACAGTTTAGGAACTGAATTAGAAATCAAACCAGGCGCTGTAAACTGGATGACAGCCGGAAAAGGCATTGTGCATTCTGAAAGAACACCTGAATATTTGAGACATTCTGATAAAATGCTTCACGGTTTGCAAATCTGGGTGGCATTACCAAAGGAACTAGAACAAATGGATCCTAACTTTGCCCATGTAGAAGCTGACGATATCCCAAGTTGGGAAGAAGACGGTGTTTCATATAAACTAATTGCCGGAGAAGCATTTGGCAAAAAATCACCAGTTCCTGTTTATAGTCCGCTATACTTTATTGAAATTAAAAGTACAGAAGCTAAAAAAGTAAACATTGGCAAAGATTTATTCGGAGAAAGCGGTTTGTATATTCTCGAAGGAAGTATCAAAAGTGGTGAACATGTTTACGATCCGAAACAAATTTTAATTACTACGGACAGTACTTTATGTGAATTTGAAATTGCCGCGAACACTACTGTTTATATTTTTGGAGGAACGCCGTTTCCGGAAGAACACTTTATCTTTTGGAATTTTGTTTCCTCGGATAAAAACCTGATCGAAAAAGCTAAAAAAGACTGGACGGAACAAACATTCCCAAAAGTTCCAGGCGAAACTGAATTTGTTCCTTTACCTGAACCAAGAATTAAATAATATTATGGAAACAATATCAGCACAAATAGATACCCGCTTGTATCGAACGGAAATAACATCAGCCAGCGGCAATATTGTAATCGCCGACGAACCTCAGGAAATGGGCGGCAAAAACTTAGGGTTTAGCCCATCAGAACTTTTGGCTTCATCGTTGGCATCCTGCACTCTGATTACACTTAGAATGTACATCAACCGCAAACAATGGGACGTTTCTGAGATCAACATCAAAGTTGATTTTGAAAGGGATACCGATAAAAATGTTTCTCTCTTTACGAGAAAAATCGAAATTATTGGCGAAGTAGATCAAACACAAAGACATCGGTTAGAAACCATTGCCAACAGCTGCCCAATACATAAAATACTAACACATTCAATAGAAATCAAAACCACATTAATATAAACTTATCATGGAAATCAAACAAATAAACGATACAAGAAGAGGCTATTTTGAAGCTATAGAAGATGAAAAACAAGCCGGAAAAATGACTTATACCTGGGCTGGAGATTCTAAATTCATCATCGACCATACTGAAGTCAATGAAGATTTTAATGGAAAAGGCGTTGGAAAAAAATTGGTTATGGCCGCCGTAGAATATGCAAGAACAAACAACCTAAAAATAATCCCGCTTTGCCCTTTTGCAAAAAGTGTTTTTGATAAGGTTGAAGAAATTCATGATGTACTTTTTTCTTAAAGGTTCAAAGGTTTCTCTTACTACTTAATATTTTTAATACTAAGGCACACTCTTGTGTGTCTTTTGTATTTTTATAATACTCATTGCTCTTAAACTTTGTCCCTTTGCTCCTCTGAACCTTTGTCCCTTAAAAACAAAATTTTAAATTTTCAATACTAAGACACACTCTTGTGTGTCTTTTGTATTTTTATAATACCCATTGCTCTTAAACTTTGTCTCTTTGTTCCTCTGAACCTTTGCCTCTTAAAAACAAAATTTTAAAATCTCCTCAAAATCCATTATATTTGCATGTAATTTAAACTTAGAGTATGACGAGGATAATTACACTTTTCTGTTTTTTCATAGCACAAATCAGCTTTTCTCAAACGGCTGAAAATTATTTAGAAAAAATCAGAAATAACGAAGCTCTCTTAACAGCTTTCTTTCAACAAATGCCAAAAGGCGGAGATTTACACCATCATTTTTCGGGATCAGTTTATGCAGAACCTCTTTTGGAAAGAGCTATTGCTGAAGATTTCTATTTGAATTTAGAATCGATGAACGTATCTAAAACGAAACCTGTAAATGGCAATTGGAAAACTTTCTCTTCACTTAAAAACGAAGGAAAACTGGCTTTTTACGAGCAACAAGTCATGCAAACCTGGTCTGCTAAAGATTATAATGGTTCTGTACCTTCTGATGACTTATTTTTTGATTCTTTTCAAAAATTTGAACCTACTATTCAGGGGCATTTTGCAGAAGGAATGCTGGAATTGAAAAAACGTGCCCTTGCTGAAAACGTAAGTTATATAGAAACACAATTATCGACAATTCCGTGTGATATGAACGTTGCTGACTTGACAGATTTCAATTCAAAATTACGTCAGGCAGCTTCTCAAAAAGACGAAAAAGCAGTACTAAAACTTTTAGACGAATTGTATAAATCGATCCAAAAGAAAGATGCTAAAAAATACGCTGCCGATTTCAACAATAATTTTATAGCAAAATTGCATAAAGACTTAAAAATTGATGACGATCGTTTTACCATGCGTTATCAAAATTTTGTACTTCGTTTTATGGATCCTGTTGATTTATTCAAAAACATGACAATTGCCTTTATCTCTGCAAATGACAGCAAATTGGTTGCAGGTGTAAACATCGTTTCTCCGGAACATGGCGAAAATTCTATGAAAGATTATTGGCTGCACATGTTAATGTTCAAATATTGCCATTCGAAATTTCCTGATGTAAAATATACGCTTCATGCGGGAGAATTAACTTTAGGCCTGGTTCAGCCCGAAGATTTGACATGGCACATCAATGATGCGATTCATGTTGCAGGAGCCAATAGAATTGGTCATGGAGTGGACATTGCCTACGAAGCAAATTCGTATGATTTATTGCGTTATATGGCAAAAAATAATATTCCAATTGAAATTAATTTAACGAGTAATGAATTCATTTTGAAAGTAAAAGAAAACAGACATCCGTTTACACTTTATAAAGAATTTAATGTGCCAATCGTTATCAGTACCGATGATGCAGGAATTTTAAGAACCAATATGACGGAACAATATGTTTTATTGGCTAAAAGATATCCTGATGTTTCATATGCCACAATAAAACAATATGTTTACAACAGCATCGATTATAGTTTTATTCAGGATGCAGCTGTAAAAAAACAATTAGTGAAAGATTTAGACGGAAGATTTAAAACTTTTGAAGCAAAATTTTCTAAGAACTAAATTTATAATCCAGTTGCGGGTTTCACGCAGATTTTAAACAGATTAAAGCTGATAAACGCAGATTTTTTTATTGTAAATATCAAAATTAAATCTGCTTAAATCTGCCTGATCTGCGTGAAAAAAATAAAAAATCATATGATTCTAGAAGCTGCTTTTCTTTACATAAAACCTGATTTGGCAACTCAATTTGAAGCTGATTTTGCAAAAGCAAGTCGATACATTTCATCGATTGATGGTTATTTAGGACATCGTTTAGAGAAATGTCTTGAAGCTGAAAACAAGTATCTTTTATTGGTAGACTGGAATACGCTTGAAGATCACACTGAAGGTTTCAGGAATTCTGAAGCGTATTTAGAATGGAAGAAAATTTTACATCATTATTATGAACCGTTTCCTGTTGTAGAGCATTTTGAAACTGTTTTTGAGAATAAAAAGCAGCCCACTGACTTTACGGATTAAACGGATTTACGCAGATTTATCAGATAGAAAACTACAATAATGGCAGACTGGTACAGAAGAAAAACTTGGACAAAAATTGACGAAGAAGAATTCTTTGTCAAGCTTGGACGTGCAAGAAAAGATGGTCGAGCACAATACCTTAAAATTCAAGCTATAGAATTAGTTGACACTAAAGATAAAAAACTTTTAAAAGTTGCTGACATGTTGCTGAATAAGATGTTGACTGAGTATCCGGATGATAACTTTAATAAAGGCTCTGCACTTCACACACTCGGAAACATTTACAAAGAGCGTGAAGAAAATACAATAGCTATTGATTATTATAAAAAGGCACTTGATTTTGAAACTGTTTATCCTAATGTAAAAACTCAAGCGTATTTAGACTATTCGGAATTAATTATTAAGACAAATGACACTTCAAAATTTGGAGAAGTAGAAGATATTTTAATAGAGAGACAGCCTAAACTCCTGTTTCCACTTGAAAAGTATATAGTAAATTCTATTTTATCAATTATAAACAAACATAATGGCAAGACTGAGAGAGCATTTTTTTATGCTGAGTTAGCGGAACAAAATGCTAATAGTGAAACTTCAGGCCTTAGGTATCATAAAAAACTGGGATTAGTAAATAAAAGAGAAACCTGGTTAGACAAACTCTTGTAAAATGAAAGTATAGTTCGCAAGAATTTGTGCTAATTTGATTTTTTAATTCGGAAAAATTCATTACTTACTTCGTGAATTAGCTACTCTCGTGTCGTGGCAAAAAATAACAACAAAAAATGAATATCAAACTTATCGCCATAGGCAAAACAGATAACAAATCACTTCAAACTTTGATTGATGATTATACCAAACGTTTGTCGTTTTACATCAAATTTGATCTGGAGATTATTCCCGATATCAAAAACGTAAAGAATTTATCCGAAAGTCAGCAAAAAGAAAAAGAAGGCGAATTGATTCTGTCCAAACTTTCGCCAACGGATCAGTTGATTTTATTGGATGAAAACGGAAAAAACTTCTCCAGCGTTGGTTTCTCTGAAGAATTACAAAAGAAAATGAACTCCGGAATCAAAACTTTGGTTTTTGTAATTGGCGGTCCTTACGGATTCTCCGATACGGTTTACAGCAAAGCACAAGGAAAAATTTCACTTTCACTAATGACTTTTTCACACCAAATGGTACGTCTGTTTTTTATCGAACAATTGTACCGTGGATTTACGATTTTAAGAAATGAACCTTATCATCACCAATAAAGTTTAATCGTTTATTTGGTTAATTGGTTAATCGTAAAATTGTTTAAAAAATGAATTCTTCGTTAACCATTGCAAATGATTCTAGTTTTTGCACTAAAATTTTATTCTGAATATAAGCATCAAAACTCATGTTTTTATCAAAACAGATTTGCATTTTTGGTTGAACAGCAAAATCAAGACTTGCGATATAATTTAATAATTCTTCTTTTTTAAGGACTTGATTATTAACCTCAACAGTCTCGTTTTTTTTAAAAAACACAACCATTCCTTCTGATTTTGGTTTCGCTGTTTTGTAATACACTTTCGTGAAAGGTAAAAAGGACAGATTCTTTCCTACAGAATCTGCGTAAGAATAATAATTTTCAGCATTTTCATTTTTATGAGCGCTATCAGCACGCTTTTTTTCCTGTAACTTTATTACTTCCGGAATTACTAATTTCAACGGCAAACGTCTATCAATATTGAAAAGCCAATTGGTAGAGATAATACTGTTTTTTCGGTTTACATCTGCAATAGTGTCTTTTCCTTCTGTTTTAAAGAAGATGTAAATTGGCGAATGATCCTGAACATCTTTCACAATTGTTACGTTTGATTTTGGAAGTAAAACATCTTCTTTTTTTTCACAAGAAAAAAGAAGCAAGGCAATAATTAAAGTGTAGTATTTCATATTTATTTTTTCAAGATATTATTCTTCAATTTTATAATCGTCTTTTTTTAATAAAGGTAACCAATGTGTCAAATTTGAGAAACGCATTATATGATAACAGTCATATCCTCCTAAAAGTATTTTTTCTTTCGTCAGGATCAATCTAACTTTTCTTGGAAAACAACCAAATTTAGCTTCATAAATAGATAATCCTTCAAAAAAATTATTTAAGACATAAGGCACTTGGCGGGTTCCATTTCCATATTTAAAAACTGAATTTATAATTTTTACCATCATTAGAAAATGAAGATTAGATAAATCCGCATTTCCTAAATGCTTGTAAGCATAAGCAATCTCTTTGTGTCCACTTATATTATTAGGACTTTGATCAAGAATTTGTTTACAGGTGATAATTGCTTCATCATAGTTTTTGCTTTCATTCAAACTGTACGCTTTATTTGCCAAGCTATCCAGTTTAGTTGGATTTATTGAATTTGAATGTATTTTATACTTTGTATACATTATTATTTGTTCTGCAGATACAAGAGTATCTAATGTACTTAATAATGATTCAACTTTTTTAAAATAATAAACAGAATTTACATTCGTTGTTTCATCAATAGATATTTTAAATTCAGGAATATTATTTTTTGTTATGCCACTGCTTGAATTATCCTCAGAAACTTCCTGAATGTCAGTTTCATTAGTTGTAGAAGTTTCTTTCTTGTTTTTGTTTTGAGAATAATCGCCATATATCTTAGCTGATTTATTTGCTTTTTTAGATGGCGGCGGCGATGAAGGAATTTGCCCAAAACTTACATTCATCAAAAAAAACAGAAGCCCTGCTAAATAGTATCTTTTCTTCATTCTCCTACTTCAATTAAAAACATTACAGATTTATTTTACCAAACAAAGTAACACATTCTATTGCTTCTTTCACATCATGAACACGCAAGATTTTAGCCCCTTTTGTCAATGCAATCGTATTCAGGACCGTTGTTCCGTTTAGCGCTTCCTGTGGTGTATTATTTAATGTTTTATAAATCATTGATTTCCTCGAAACACCAGCTAAAACAGGTAATTCTAAAAGATTAAAAAGTTCCGTTTTTTGCAAAACTTCGTAATTCTGGTCGGTTGTTTTTGCGAATCCGAAACCTGGATCCAGAATCAAATCATTGATTCCTAAGCTTCTTGCTTTATTTACTTTTTCAGAAAAATAGAAAAGCATTTCTTTTACGATATCATCGTATTGCGTAAGACTTTGCATCGTTTGCGGATTTCCGCGCATGTGCATCATAATATACGGGACATTATAATGTGCAATCACATCAAACATTTTATCATCTAATTCTCCTGCCGCAATATCGTTTATAATCGCAGCACCACTTTCTATACTTGCTTTTGCAACGGCAGCCCTAAAAGTATCGATTGATAATAATGTTTCAGGAAAATGCTTTAAAATCAATTCGATTGCGGGAACAATGCGTTCAATTTCTTCTTGCTCGGAAACAAATTCAGCACTTGGTTTGCTTGAATAGGCACCAATATCAATAAATGCGGCCCCTTCAGACAACATTTTATCTACTCGCGAGATAATTTCATCTTCATTACTATATTTTCCTCCGTCAAAAAAAGAGTTTGGCGTAACATTCAGAATCCCCATCACTTTGGGAATCGATAAATCAATAAGTTGGCCTTTGCAGTTAATAAACATTTTGTTTCAAGTTTTATTTGTTTCAAGTTTCAAGTTGATTTAGATTGCGTAAGTTCTCGAACTTGCCACTTTAAACCTGAAACTTGAAACATTCTTTTTTAGTTTCAAGTTACCACCGTTAACACTTTGTTTAGAAAAAACTTGAAACAAAGAAAACCTGAAACTTGAAACTCTTTAATATTATCCCTATTTTTGAAGAAATTTTAGCAAATATACAGCAATAAATGAAGAATACTCCCCTTGAATATGATAATGTAATTACGGTTTGCCGCACTTTATTTATCAATAAAATGAAAGATTACGGCAGTGCATGGCGAATTTTAAGATTGCCTTCACTAACGGATCAAATTTTTATAAAAGCACAACGAATCAGGAGTTTGCAGGAAAATGAAGTTCGCAAAGTGGATGAAGATGAAAAAGGAGAATTCATAGCAATCATCAATTATTCGATCATGGCTTTGATACAGTTAGAATTGGGTGTTGTTGACCAGCCGGATTTAGATGTAGAAAAAGCAACTGAATTATACGATGCTAAAGTGAAGTTGACAAAAGAACTAATGCTGGCTAAAAACCATGATTATGGTGAAGCGTGGCGCGATATGCGCGTGAGTTCGCTAACGGATCTGATTTTACAAAAATTACTGCGTGTAAAACAAATTGAAGACAATAAAGGCAAAACTTTAGTTTCTGAAGGAATTGATGCAAATTATCAGGATATGATTAATTATTCCGTTTTCGCTCTAATCCTTGAACCCATAAAATAAAATCAAATTCCAAAATATAAATTCCAAATGCCAAATTTTTTACCTGGAATTTGGAATTCAAAAAGATTGGACTTTAAATTAACTCTATACCATGAAAAACTTCATTACTCAATTTTCCCGATTATTTGTCGGTGTATTATTTATTATTTCAGGATTAATTAAGCTAAATGATCCGGTTGGATTCTCTTATAAATTGGCTGAATATTTTAGTGAGCCGGTTTTCAACATGCCCTTTTTAGAGCCATTGGCTTTAGGATTGGCGATCTTTTTAGTGATTCTTGAAGTTGTTTTGGGCGTTATGTTACTGGTAGGTTACAAATCAAAACTGACAATTTGGTTTTTATTACTACTGATTATATTCTTCACATTCCTTACCTTCTACTCTGCTTATTTTGATGTAGTAAAAGACTGTGGATGTTTTGGAGATGCTTTACACTTAACTCCCTGGGAATCATTCACAAAAGATATCATTTTACTTTTCTTTATTCTGATCTTATTCATCAATAAGAAACTGGTAAAACCTTTATTTTCAAATCGTAATGTTACCAATATCATTACTCTTGCAAGTATTGTTTTGTGTGTTTTTATGGCAGTATGGGTTTTAAACCATAATCCTATTAAAGATTTCCGTCCTTATAAAGTGGGAACAAATATCGAAAAAGGAATGGAAATTCCGGAAGGCGCTCCAAAATCTATAGTAGAAATGACTTTTATCTATAAAGTAAATGGTGTAGACAAGGAATTTACAGAAAAAGATCTTGCAAATATCCCTGAAGGCGCAACTTTTGTCGACCGAAAAGACAAAGTGATTACTGAAGGTTATGTACCGCCAATTCACGATTTTACTATGGTAAAAGAGGATTCTGATTATAAAGAGGAATTATTGAAAGAACCAAAATTATTGATTTTCGTCACTTATGACCTGACTTTATCTCATCCTGACGGAATGAAAAAATTAGAAGGATTAAGTAAAGCTGCTAAAGCAAAGGGATACAAAGTAATCGCAATGACTGCTTCGGGAGCTCACGAAATTGCGAAAGCAAAAAAACAGTACGGTTTAGATGTCGATTTCTATTTCTGTGATGCAACAGCCTTGAAAACTGTAGAAAGAGCCAATCCGAGTATTGTAGTGGTGCAAAACGGAACAATTATTCAGAAAGTACATTACAACGATACTGATGATTTGAAATTATAATTTTCAAACAACATAAAAGCGAAAGCATAATGAAGAAAACATTTAATCTAATTAATTTTTTATTCATTATGCTTTTTTGCATTTTGGGTAATAGCCAATCAAAAAATACGGTAAAAGACCAACGCTATATCTTTTTTCTGCACAACAAATTTGTAGAAGAAAATGATCTGAACGCTGCACATCCGGAATATGGAAAAGCAGAATACAAGGAAATTTTAAATTCATTTAGAAAAGATCACTTCATCGTTTATAGCGAAATAAGAAGCAAAAATACTATTGTAACAACCTATGCCAAAAAGATTGTCAAGCAAATCAAAAACCTTATTAAAGAAGGCGTTTCACCTGATAAAATAACAGTGATTGGAACCTCGAAAGGCGGCTATATTGCACAATATGTTAGTACCTATCTTGCGAATCCTAATGTAAATTTTGTTTTTATAGGATGTTATCAAAATACGGATATTGAAGAAATTCCTGAGATTAATTATTGTGGTAACATCCTCACTATCTATGAAAAATCAGATATCTATGGTATTTCGGCAATCAGACGAAAAGAAACTTCGAAACTAAAAATAAATCATTTCAAAGAAATTGAACTCAACACCAATCTAAAACATGGCTTTTTATTCAAAGCTTCTGACGAATGGATTGTTCCCTGCAAAAAATGGGCAAACGGTAACTATATATTGAAGTAAAAAGCTTAAAAATAACATTCAAAAAGCCTTTTAGTAAATCCTAATTTAAAAAATTACTGAAGGGCTTTTTTTATGCAAATCTGACGTTTTTTTGCTCCTAAAATCTTTTTGTAAATAAAAAAAATGTCTGTTTCTTTCTTAATTTAAAAGTCTATTTCTAAAAAAACTCATTTTTACAGCTTACTATTACGATTTCATTTGGCTTTTTTTAACCTGTAAATCCTGTTTTGTTATAAAATAAACGACTCTTCAAATTTTGTTAATCTCCATTTCTCATTCGATTTGTTTGTTTAACTTTGTTGGAACTCTTTTTTTATAAGAAATCGTCATGATTATAAATCATACTTTTTATTTAGATAAAGACGATATTAAATTCCAATTAAAAATAAATTTTATCTACCTATGAAACAAATAGTCCTGGTTGCAATTGCATTTATTACCTTTTCATGTTCACAAGCTCAGAAAACAAGTTTTTCAAAAGAGGCTTTATCTGAAAAATTATTAGCGACTGATGATAGTCAGGTTACTTTTAAAAATATTTTAAAGAAGTATAAAGGTAAAACACTACTTATTGAAGTTTGGGCTTCCTGGTGTGGTGATTGTGTAAAAGCTATGCCACAATTAAAAGAACTTCAGGCAAACAACCCAGATGTTTCATACCTGTTTCTTTCAGCGGATAAAACGGCTGATAAATGGAAAGCCGGAATTGAAAAACATGACTTAAAAGGGGATCACTTTATGATGAACGACGGTATGAAAGGTGTCTTTGGAAAAGCAATTGATTTAGATTGGATTCCAAGATATATTATCATTGATAAAACCGGAAAAATCGTATTGTACCGTGCAATCGAAAAGGATTTTGAGAAAATCAATGAAACGCTGAAAAGCCTGAAATAAAAATTTAACAACAATGGCAACTTCAAAATTAAATGCCAATGTTGTGATAATGCAAAAAATAAAAACAAAAAAAAGAATAAAATAAAAACTACCAAAATGAGAAAAAAAATTGTTGCAGGAAACTGGAAAATGCATAAAAACGCAGAACAAACAGAAGAATTATTAAGCGAATTAATTGCTAAAATACCAGCACAAACTACTGCACAAGTTATTGTTGCCCCAACATTTGTAAATTTACAGGCAGCGGTTTCTAAATTAAAAAACACAACTATTGGTGTTTCTGCCCAAAACGTTCACCAGGCTGAAGGCGGTGCTTTTACAGGAGAAATCTCTGCAGATATGCTGACAAGTATTGGCGTAAACACAGTAATTCTTGGTCACTCTGAGCGTAGAGCAATTTTTCACGAAACGGATGCTTTAATCGCTGACAAAGTAAATACTGCTTTAAAACATGAGATGACTGTAATTTTCTGTTTTGGGGAAGAATTAAAAGACCGTCAATCAGGAAATCATTTCAACATTGTTGAAAACCAATTGCGTGACGGATTATTCCATATTGCAAAAGAATCATGGGCAAAAGTTGTTTTAGCTTACGAACCGGTTTGGGCTATTGGAACTGGAGAAACTGCTTCTCCGGAACAAGCACAGGAAATGCACGAATTCATCAGAGAAACTGTTCGCAAAGCTTTTGGAGCTGATATCGCTGACGAAGTTTCTATTTTATACGGTGGTTCTGTTAAACCGGACAACGCTAAAGAAATCTTCTCTAAACCAGACGTAGACGGTGGTTTAATTGGAGGTGCTGCTTTAAAAGCAGATGATTTCTTAGCTATTGTAACTGCTATTTAGATTTTTAGATTTTTAGATTTTTAGATTTTTAGATTTTTAGATTTTTAGATTTTTAGATTTTTAGATTTTTAGATTTTTAGATTTTTAGATTTTTAGATTTTTACTATAAAAAAAGCGTTCGCTGTGCGAACGCTTTTTTTATGCTTCTTTGTCTTTACTCAAAGCCAGACTTAAATTTTCTTATACCCTTATATGGTAAAAAATATTAGTTGATAAATGAATGCAATAAAGGACAATTGTACTTTTTGAATGTTGCCGTTGTTTTGTAAATCGAATAAAAATTAACCAACTCCTTGCCTGCTTTAAACGGATTTTTTGCCTCTTCTTCAGCTGAAACCATATTGGCATAATGACCGTAATAACTACATTCAAAAATCATTAAACTGGCCATTGCTTTTTCGTTATTGTTTTTAGACAATTTCAGCGCTTTTTCATAATATAATTTCGCCATGGCCAATCCGTAATAATTTCCTTTTTGATACGTTTTCTCCTTCTCTGAGTTGTCTCCATATACATAATCAATATAGGACTCTCCAGATGTCCAGTCGTAAGCTGACATCATCCAGGAATTTCCTAAATACGAAACATTAAAATAAGCGTGTGCCAATTGCAAATTGGACGAAGCTGTGTTTTGTTTTTTCAGCTGAATCAATTTGGCAATAAATTCTGTTTTATTAAAACGGTAATCAAATTTTCGTTCTTTATCCGTTTGAAGGATTTTTGGCGTAAACGGATTTTCATTCAGATAATCTTTAAATGCATAAGTCTTCTCCCAAAAATCTTTAGGCATACTTGCAAAGGTTTCATAAGCCAATTCTAAATTATTGTTTCTAAAAGCAATTGTTCCTTTAAGGTCTTTGTAATAATTGATATCTGGCGCTATTGTTCCGGAACAAATATATTTCTCAAAAGGTGTTTTATCTTTTTTCTGTTGTAAAGCCATCAAACGATCCATATCTTCTGTGGTTGCCGTTCTGTCAAAATAGCCTATATAACTGTAAAAATACCTGCTGTCATAAGAAGAGTACACTCCTTCGCTTTTAATATCTGATTTCATCATTAATAAGCCTGCTACAGCACGATCACCTTGTTTCGAAAATTCTCCACTGGCAATTCGATATAAACTGTATAGGTTTTTAAACAATCCATTATCCGTTTCGACCAAATTTTCGACAGAATCAAAATATTTAAAAAGTTGGTTTTGAACCTCTTCTCTTTTCAGGTTATCTTGCTTTAATGATACTAAAGCCAGCTGAATATTTTTCTGCATTTGTATCGATGCGTTGGCTTTGTCAGAAATCATATCCGTATATTTTTTCCCTAAGACAATATCATCATCCATAAAACAAAGCTGTGCGATTGCTGCCGTAATATAGTCTTTTTGCTCACCTGCAGTCTGTTCCCTGATCGAAATCAAAAAATATTCTAATGCTCTTAAGTGCAAAATGTCTTTATTGAGGTTTTCTTCTCTGGCTTTGGCATAATCTCCGTACCAATCTGTACCGGCAAATGTAACTGAAGGACTTCCGTCATTGGTATATTGCGGTGTAAAAATCCAGTCTTCGAGTTTGTTGACTTCTCTTCCTATCAAAAAACTCAAATTGATACTATTGGGACTTAGTCTGTATACTTCTTCAATTGTTTTTAAATCCGGCGCAGGATTACGAAGACTTTCGATAGAAAGAATTACACTTCTTTCTTCGTCATTTTGTGCCAGAGCCAAAGTTTCCTGAGTTAATTTCCAGTTATAATGCTGCAAGACGGCAAAGGTTTTTTCTTCACAAGAAGCAAAAACTTTACTCAGTAAATAATTTTGTAAAGGAAGATTATCAGTGCACAAAGCTTTATAATACAAAGCCCACGGCTCTAAAATGGTCTTTTTATTTGAGGAAAGATAAGTATCGTACAAACGGATTACTTCATTTTTATCCTGGGCATAAAAACTGTATCTCAATATCAAAAAAGCATAACGCTGTTTCAGAAAAGCATCTTTTGCCATTTTTATTTTCTTTTCGAAATCATTGACATCAGCCAGTTTATGATCTTTGCTGTTGTAACCAATTTGGTTCCAGGATTCCCATCTCACATCCGTATTGCTATTGTATTCCAGCTTTTTGGCAAACAGCATATAATTTAAGAACACTTTATTTTTTGGCAATAATAAAGCTTCTATAAAAGTATTTTTATCAAATACTTTTTTCAATGACTTGGTTTCATAAGCAGTTTCAAATTGTTCTCCATCTGTTTCATACAAAATCGTATGAACATCTTTTGTGTCTATCAGATTCCCTAATTTTTTCTTCCACTCTAAACAATTCAATTCCTGATCGACAGTTGAAAAAGTATTTGTCGCATAGTAATAATCTGCTGAATAATAAAACGGTGTCAGTTTAAAAAAACCTTCCCGCTGTGCTTTAAACAAAGCCAGTCTGCTGGTTTCAGGCGAAACACTCCAGCCACAGGCGAAGGAAACCTGAAAGCTTAAAACTAAAAGTAAACTACTAAAAACGCGCATAATAGCCGGATATATTCTGGGTTCCATAATCGTTGATGTATTTTTTATCAAAAGAGAAAAAGGTCACTCTCGTTTGACTGTCAATCTTTATTTTACTTTTTACAATCGAAATCATTTTATCAAGTTCTTCGTTTGAAATCTTCTCGATCCTGATTTCATCTCCATTTCGCAAATACGTCTGCCCTACCAAAATATCGTCCTGCAAAACATATTTACTATCAGATAATTTCCTGAATTTAATGGTGTCTGTCCGTACCTGATCATAATCTGATAAAATTCCTTTGAACTGATTGCCTCTAAAAACAACCGCCCAGCTGTATAAAGGCAGTGCAATGTCTAACTTTAGTTTGTACTTGTCATGTGTGATGTATTGTGCCAGTTCTTCGCTGGTTCCTATTGAATTTTTAGTAGTAAAATCTTCTGGTTTTGTCAAATTATAACACATCAACAATCCTTTATCAACCGGGGGAATTCCTGCTTTTGATGCATATTTATACTGCCAAAGCCTGATTGTAGCCGAAACTTGTGCTGTTGGAAATCCTTTTTTGATTTGTTGCAATAAATAAAAATAATTGTCCTTGGATTTTTCTGTCCAATCGCAATCGATCAGCACTTCTTTAAAATCAACTTTTAGTTTGGCCAGTTCAATCGATTTTACAGAATCATAATTCAGGCGTTTATAATTTTCATTTTTGTAATAATCTTTGGGATATACAATGGCCTCGGCATTCTTTTCTGCTTTGATTTCATTCATTTTCACACCAACTTTCTGAACGCGTTGCGCAATTCTCACCGCAAGACTGTCCAATTGTTTTTTATCAGACTGCAAGACCACTTCATTGGTAATAAAAATACTCGGAGTGATTTCAGGATTACTTTCACCCAATCTAACTTCGTTAATTGTTGCTACCGGCAAAGGCTCTTTGGCATAGGGATTCCAGTCGACGTCAAAAAAGCGGATGTACATGTGCTGCACTTTCAACTCCTTTAGTAAGGAATCCTCTTCTTTCTGGAAATACATACCGGTTTTCCAATAACAAAACGATCTGACTACTTCATGTTCCTTCTCACAAGTTGCCCCGTTAAGTACCACAAAGAGCAAAATAAAAACGATATTCTTCATAACCCCAAAATACTTACAAATTTCAATCAAAATTAACACTAATAATTATTAGAATATGATTTATTTATGAACAACTTCTACTTTGGATTCTTACCTTTGCAAAAATTTTTTTTATGTCAAATATATATTTAGGATACCATTTTACAGTTGAACCAAAAGAACCGGGTTCAGAAATTTTAATTGCTGAATTAGGAGAAAAAGCGTTTGAGACTTTTACAGAAACAGAAAACGGAATTTCTGCTTTTGTAAAAAAGGATTTATGGGATGAGAATATCCTGGATGACATTTATATTTTAGAATCAGAAGAATTTAAAATCGAATACACGATTGAAGAAATCGATCAGGTAAACTGGAATGAAGAATGGGAAAAGAATTTTGAGGCAATTGATGTAGACGGAAAATGTCATGTTCGTGCTCCATTTCATGAAAAAACTGATGCCGAATTTGATATCGTAATTGAGCCAAAAATGAGTTTTGGTACCGGTCATCACGAAACGACTCACATGATGATTCAGCATTTGCTTGAAATGGATGTTAAAGGCCTGAAAACTTTAGATATGGGTTGCGGAACTGCGATCTTAGCTATCCTTGCCGAAATGAAAGGCGCTGAACCCATTGATGCTATCGACATTGACAACTGGTGTTATTTGAATTCGATCGAAAATGCAGAACGCAATAATTGCAAACACATTACCGTTTACGAAGGCGATGCCGCTTTATTAGCCGGTAAAAAATACGATTTGATTATTGCTAACATCAACCGTAACATTTTATTAAATGATATGCAGCATTATGTTGATTCTTTAAATAAAGACGGTATCATATTGTTTAGCGGTTTTTATGAAGAAGACATTCCGTTTATTGATGCTTCCTGCGCAGAAAAAGGATTAACATATGTTAAAAAGTTTGAAAGAAACAACTGGGTTTCATTAAAATACGTAAATTAGATAGTTAATTATCTGAATTTAAGAACCTCAAAGATTAAACTGATTTACCCTGATTTAGCTTTTTAAAAGCTGCTCAATTGTAAATCTCCTGCAAAATAAATTAGTAATTACAACAGTACAAAAACCTAAAAACATGAGTACTAAAGAAAAAGTAAGAGAAAGAGTCCGTGAAAAGGAAGCGACAAGTTTCAACAACGAAATCATAGTTTATAACGACGATGTAAACACTTTCGATCACGTAATTGACACTTTAATGCGTGTTTGCAGTCACACGCCTGAACAGGCAGAACAATGTTCCTTAATTGTACATTACAACGGAAAATGCACCGTAAAAACGGGGCCAATGGATAAGTTAAAACCTCAATGTACACAACTTTTGGAAGCTGGACTAAGCGCCGAAATTGTTTAATTGCAAAATAATCTACGAAAGAAGCATTCTATTTTATTCTATATTTGAATAAATTAGAATGCTTTTTTATTTTAGCCCAACTCATCTGTTTTTTAACCTAATAATTTACCAAAATTAAAGTCATGAAATCCTTTAAATTTCTTGTGTTTTTATTCCCTTTGATTGCCCTAAGCCAGAAAAAATTTGATAATCTGCGTGAGCAATTGGTAAAAAACAAAACATCTGGTTATGAATATGTATATGCTTTCGAAAACAATTATGCCGTATTCAGGACTTTTAAAGGAAAAATGGGTTTGATCGACACTCTTGCAAATGTAGTTATCAAACCAACTTACGAATATATTTACAATAAGGAGGAACTTAAAAATTTCTATGAAGTTGGAACTACAATCAATAAAAAATTCAAGCGCGGTTATATTGATATCAAAGGAAATATCAGAATTCCATTAGAATACGACGATATTTTTTATCTTGACAAAGGCCTTATCAGGGTTTCTAAAAACACAAAAAATGGCGTTATAGATACTTTAAACAAAATAATTCTGCCTTTAAAGTACGATTTTATAATGGACCATGGTGACATTATTTATGCGCAAAGCAATAACATTGTTGACCTATTTGATTTCTCAGGAAAGCAATTAACAAATTACAACGCAAAAGATATTGATTATTTTACAGCGAACAGAACGATTGTAACACTTCAGAACAATGCTACTATTATAATCGATAATAAAGGCAAAACCATTTTAGAGTCCGTTAAAAATCATCGATTTAAAAAAGTCATCGACGCTGATTCTTACCTTATTCTGAATACGATTACCAATAAAAAAGGTGTAATCAATTCTAAAGGAGAATATGAAATCGAATGCAAATATGATGATATCATGACAGGCGAATCAGCTTATATCGCAATCGACAAACTGAAGTATGGCCTGATTACTAAAAAAGATTCTGTCTTAAAACCATTTGTTTATGATGCCATTTATCCGGTAAATTATGAAAAGGATGATCTGTTTCAAAATCAGTTTTCTGCAAAAAAAGGAAACCTTGAAGGCATTATAGATCCTTTTTCAGAGAAAGAAATAATTCCGCTTCGCTATCAAGATGTCCAAACTTTTTCGAATTATTATATCGTAACCAATTCAGAAAATAAAAATGGTTTATATTCTGAAAAAGGAAATAGAATTATTAGCGAGGATTATGAGTTTTATACTATTTTTCAAAATAAAATTTTCGCTACTAAAAATGGTGAAAAATACCTCATCACACTTGCTGATGATACCTACTCCGAAATCGAAATTCCGGTTGATGAATTTGTAAAAAAAGGACAAGTCTTTGCCTCGTTTTCTAAAAGTAATTTTCAGGTTTTCAAAAATAAAAATAAGTTTGGTGTTATCAGCAGCAAAAATGAAATCGTAGTTTCATGTGAATTTGACGCTATCGAAGACATTTATTCTACTTCAGAATTTATCGTAAAGAAAAACAATAAATACGGTGTTGTAAACGCTAAAAATGAGATTGTTTTAGCCATTAAATACGTTTTTTTTAAAAGAATGAAAGAATATATACGGTTTGAAAATAAAAATCAAAAGGATAAAAAGAACTATGCTCTAAAGTATTCTTCGCAATATTAACAGGCACTTTTTTAGCTGCTTTAAAAAATCATGATTCACCAGGATTTATTTCTAAACTGTATAATTGAAAATTATTTAAAAAACATTCTATTTTATTCTATATTTGAATAAAATAGAATGTTTTTTTATGGAGGAATATGGAAAAATATTGATTATCGCTACGCCTATTTTTTTAGTATTAATTATAATCGAAAAAATATACGGCATTTACAAAAAGGACGACA
This sequence comes from Flavobacterium frigidimaris, assembly GCA_900129595.1. GTDB lineage: Bacteria > Bacteroidota > Bacteroidia > Flavobacteriales > Flavobacteriaceae > Flavobacterium > Flavobacterium frigidimaris. Next base: position 36,367 of record FQWG01000030.1, read on the forward strand.
CGGCTCCTTTGATCGACAGCGTATCGAGTATAAGTTCCGGAATAACCAATTCTGTAAAAGATGTTTTGGGATTAAGCCTCACTTTTATTTCTTATGAATGGATGGTTTCTAAAATTGCCCTTTATCATTTAGAAGCTAACGTTCTCTCCTATTGCATTGCTTTTTTTGTCATTGATTTTTATGGATATTGGAGCCATCGATGGGCACATCAGATTAATCTATTTTGGAATAAACATGCGATTCATCATAGCAGCGAAGAATTTAATCTGGCCTGTGCCTTGCGTCAGCCTATTGCAAGTTTAGCCAATTTATTTACGTTTTTATTGATTCCTGCTGCATTGCTGGGCGTTCCTGCTACCGTAATTGCAATTACACTGCCATTACATTTATTTTTACAGTTTTGGTACCATACCAAACACATCAAAAAAATGGGTTTCCTTGAATATATTTTGGTTACTCCGTCACACCATCGTGTGCATCATGCGATCAATCCGGAATATTTAGATAAAAATCATTCGCAGATTTTTATTTTCTGGGACAAGCTATTTGGCACTTTTCAAGCAGAATTAGAGGATGTTCCTCCTGTTTTTGGTATTACCAGACCGGCAAGTACCTGGAATCCTATCCGAATTAATTTTCAGCATTTGACCTTATTAATTAAAGATGCCTGGAGAACTGACAACTGGAAGGACAAATTCACTATTTGGTTCAAACCAACAGGCTGGCGTCCTGAAAATTTTGACGAAAAATATCCTGTAAATAAAATTGACAACGTTTTTGATTTTGAGAAATATGGAACACTGAATTCAAAAAAATTAGTTTACTGGTCTATTGTACAGGTTTTAGTTACATTGTTGTTTGTGACTTACTTATTTGATAATATTGCCAAAATAGGTCTGCCAAATATCTTTATCTATGGTTTATTTATTCTGGTGACGATTTATAGTTATACGGAATTAATGGACAAAAGCAGATTCGCGATTTTTTGGGAAGGCCTGCGCTTCATAATTGCAATTGTAATCATTGCCTATTATGGGGATTGGTTTGGCTTAAATCATGTTTTTTCCGGTAGTAATTATATTATTTTGAGTTATTTGAGTATCTCGTTTTTAATTTCGATTTACTTTGTAACAATCGATTTTAAAACCAACCAAAACCAAATTATAAATTCATAAACTGCTTATGAGAAATACCACTTTTTTTAAAATCTATATTGCCTTTAGCATCCTGTACCTCATTTTTTTGCTAACAGGACATGAAAATCTAGACCTTTTTCTAAAACCTGCCCTGATCCCTTTATTAGGATTTGGAGTTTATTTTTATCGAAAATTCCCTTCCAAAAATATCCTTTTAACGGCTTTGCTCTTTTCCTGGATTGGAGATGTCGTCTTGCTTTTTGCTGATATTGCCGAGATCTATTTTATACTGGGACTGGTTGCTTTTTTGATTGCACACATTTCTTATTGTGTACTGTTTAACAAACAAATTATGGGAGAAATTCAGATCAACAAAATTTTGTTTGGAATTGGAAGTCTTCTAATTGCTTTCTACCTGATCGGGATGGTTACTGTTTTGATGCCTAATTTAGGTGAGTTAAAAATACCTGTAATTATATATGCGGCCGTAATTTCTACCATGCTTTTGTTTGCTTTTAATGGTTATTTGATTTGGAAAAAACCTGCAGCATTATACATTTTTCTGGGTGCTGCCGTGTTTGTAGCTTCAGATAGTATCCTGGCATTCAATAAATTTCATGCACCAATCGAAAGAAGTTCGTTTTTTATTATGTTAACTTATCTTGTGGCACAATATCTGATTGTAGTGGGTATCTTAAAACTGAATTCACAAAAAAAAATGAATTAGCCCACAGATAATACGAATAGAACTGATTTATACTGATTTTTTTAAATCTTTTAATCATTATACTCTGTGACAAAAAACGTATTACATTTGTATGACCAATATTTAAAACCATGAAGAAAATAGCTCTTTTTATCATTTTATTAGTTACTGCAACTTCTTGTGTAAGTACAAGATCTACTTTGAAAAACGTAGATAACAATGCACCTGATTTAGTTTTAAAGAAAGACAATACATTTTTAATTACTCTTTTTAGCAGCGACAAAAAATACGGATTTGATCCTGATTATCCCGTGAATATCTTTTATCAGAATACTAGAAACGAAGCCTTAAACGAAACTCGTTTTTTGAATGCTTTAGCGGGACCAAACGGAGAAAAAATTACATATACCCGTTTAGAAACCTGTTGTCCTTTCCCAACCAAAAGAAGCGATATGGGAGCCGGTTTCCTGAATGTTTACGAACTTAAATGGGAAGGCCAGAAAAAGCCATTAAAACTCTATTTGAACATTTACGAGAAAGGTATTTTGATGGTTCCGATGGGATTGAGTCTGAAGAAAGAGTAATATTTAATGCAAATAAATCATTTTTTTTATAGGCTAAAAATATCCTATTGATCATAAAGTTCCTTCAAAAGAAGAAAAAAATTGAATTCAAACTCTGCGAATTTGTAGCTTTACAAATAGCATTTTAGCCACTTGCTTCGTACTCTTAAATTTCGCACAGAAATGCATAAAATTTAATAAATGAAACAATCAAAAAAACATAAAATTGAAGCTTCATGTTTCGATTTACAGCAATATCTAAAGAGAATCAATTTTACGGAAGAAATTAAATTGAACTTAGACGGTATAAAAAAATTGATGCAAAGCCAGATATTTAGTGTGCCTTTTGAAAATATTGATGTTCAGGCCGGAAAAATGATATCACTTATTGGTGATGATATTGTAACCCAAATTGTGGATAAAAATCGTGGTGGATATTGCTATCAAATTAATGGAATATTTTCGTTAATGCTTCAGGAAATTGGCATTCCGCATTATTATATTGCAGTGCGTCCACTTGTTAATCCTGGCCAGAATGCTAAAACACATCTGGCTATAATTGCTACAATAGAAAATGAAGAATATCTGATTGATTTGGGATTTGGAGGCAACAGCATTAGAGAGCCTTTGAAACTGAGTGAAATTGGAACTGAAATTCAGCAGGGTTTTGATACCTTTACTTTGGTTAAAACGGAAGAAGATGAATATTTACTGCAAATACTTATCGAAAAAGAATGGTCTAACTTATATTCGTTTGATTTAACTGCTCAAAGGTGGATCGATTTTAAACCTGCAAATCATTATAATTACTCACACCCGGATTCTTCTTTTACTCAAAAATTAATTGTTGTTTTACAAAATCCGCTAGGTAAAAAAATATTACTTAAAAATGCCGTAAAATCAGTAACAAATGGGGTTACAGAAATTATTCCTTTTGAAGACAATCAATTAAATACTATTTTAGAAACAGAATTTAACCTTAAGGTATAATTTAAGATTTTTTTTGGGGATAGATTATGATTAACACTAAAACAGCTTTTACGATTTTCTCCATTTTAACTATAATCGTATTCCCTTATTATATCTTCGGCTACAATTCAGATACCTTATCTTCAATAATTCCTGGCTGGAACACTACTATTATCCCGGTAAGGATTATGGCAAACCTGATTAAGTTTGTAATTCTTGGCGTTGTTAGCTTTTATTATTACAAACTTTCGGTAAACAATATAAAACTGGATGTAAAGAAATTTTTAATTCATCTATCATTGACAATTCCCGCTACTTTGGCTGCAAAATTGAATATCTATCAATTCGTTGAAATGAATTTACACAATCCGGAAAGTTTCTTATCACAGATTCAAATGGTTATTTATATTAATACTTTTATCAATATTTTATTTTTTACCGTTCAGATTTTATTTGGTGTCTATTATTTTAGATCCGGAAAAAACAACAATTCTCTAGCTGTAGAAAAGTAACGGAATAATTTATTTGTAATAAGCAATTCAGACACTCATTGCTTTTCATCAAATTATGATAATTATCATTTAGGAGTTTATTGTAATGTTTTAATATTGCTTTTTTTTATAAGTGAAAATATTAAAGCAGAGGGCAGTCCCGATAACTATCGGGATTCTTAAAATAATCATAAATCTTCATCTCGTATTCATAAATCATAACTACCTTTGCACTGTCAAAAAATCATATTATGAACATACAACATATTCCACAAATTAAGCATACTGAAAGCGGAAACTTCTTTTTATTGGCGGGACCTTGCGCTATAGAAGGCGAAGAAATGGCTCTAAGAATTGCTGAAAAATTAGTTGGTATTACCGACAAACTTCAGATTCCTTATGTGTTTAAAGGATCATTTAAAAAAGCAAACCGTTCCCGAATTGATAGTTTCTCCGGAATTGGTGACGAAAAAGCATTAAAAATTTTAAGAAAAGTTTCTGAAACTTTCCACGTTCCAACTGTAACAGACATTCATACTAATGAAGATGCTGATATGGCGGCGCAATACGTTGACGTTTTACAAATTCCTGCATTCCTTGTTCGCCAGACTGACCTTGTTGTGGCAGCGGCAAATACCGGAAAAGTAGTGAATTTGAAAAAAGGACAATTTATGAGCCCTGAAAGCATGAAACATGCGGTTCAAAAAGTACTAGATTGCCATAACGAAAACGTAATGGTTACGGATCGTGGTACTATGTTTGGCTACCAGGACATGATTGTTGATTTCAGAGGAATCCCTACAATGCAACAATACGCAACTACAGTTCTTGATGTAACACACTCGTTACAACAACCTAACCAGACTGCAGGTGTTACAGGCGGAAGACCTGATATGATTGAAACTGTTGCCAAAGCGGGTATTGCTGTTGGGGTTGACGGTATTTTTATCGAAACTCATTTTGACCCTGCTAATGCAAAAAGTGATGGTGCTAACATGCTTCATTTAGACTATTTTGAAGGTTTAATGACCAAATTAGTTGCTATCAGAAAAACAGTTAATTCATTTTAATTTTTTAATACTAGTTCATTGAAAACAAAAATTTTATTTTTCTTTCTGATGTGTGTTTCTTTAAACACTTTTGCTCAGGAAGAAATCGCAGTAGAAAGATACACCGCTCACAATAAAGGAAAATTCTTTGTTTCCTGGGGAGGTAACAGAGATAGCTATACTAAATCTGATGTCAATTTTAGAGGTAAAGATTACAACTTTACAGTTAATGATATGAAGGCTCATGATAAGCCAAAAGGATGGCATCTTGATTACGTGAATCCTGCTAACATGACGATCCCACAAACTAACTTTAGAATGGGGTATTTCTTTAGCGATCACTACAGTGTTTCGGTTGGTTGGGACCACATGAAGTATGTGATGACTCAGAATCAGATCGCAAATGTTACAGGAAACATAAACTTACCTGCAGATCAGGCTGGGTCTTTTTACAACGGAGATTACATTAACAGACCTGTAGATATGTCTCTATATGGTGCTCAGGAAGGTGGTATTGATAAAGGTAGTGTTCAGGGAAATCCTCCTGCTTTTTTAATGTATGAACATACTGACGGTCTAAACTATATTAATACGGAGGTTTCCAGACATGACGATATTTCTAAATTGTTTGGTATCACTAATACTGATAAGGTTCAAATTAATTTAACTGAGGGTTTGGGTGCAGGACTTTTATTTCCTAAGACCAATACGACTCTTTTAGGAAAAGAACGTCATGATGATTTTCATGTTTCCGGATATGGTTTATCTGCAAAAGCAGGGATCAACTTTACTTTCTTCAAGTATTTTTACTTACAAGGTGAGCTAAAAGGCGGTTACATCAACATGCAGGATATTAGAACTACCCAAAGCAGTGAAGATAAAGCTTCACAAGACTTTTTCTTTTTCCAGAGAATTATTGCTGTAGGCGGAATTTTTAGAATCTAAGAGCCTGTTTAAAAATTAAATTAGAAAAATTCGTATGGCGTTTATTTTATAAAATAATCTTATAAAAAAAACTGATTGTCAGTTGTTTATGTTG